>NZ_JBPFGO010000003.1:0-1477085 GCF_053470305.1 Nostoc sp. DSM 114160
GGGAAGGCGATCGCTCGCTCAATCGCGTTCCGTGATGGTGTGGAGCCTGCTCGACGAAAGCGCCAAGCTTGAAACCAGCGGGCTGCATCGGGTAATTGGGGATAGTTGCAGTAAGCACCAGGGTATTCCCGTATCCGAAGGATTGGTAGAGATGGAAGTGCCGACCGCCGGACAAATAGGTGTACTGCCTTAGCTCCCGATTCCAGCGCCACTCCTGCTGCATCGAAAGCTGAAGCCGCCCCACCCAGTACCGCCACAGTCTTACCGCGCAGTGCTTCAAAATCGATGGCATCGGCGGTATGTGCGTACAGCGTGCGTGGTAAGTCAGCCAGTACTGGAGGTATGTATGCACCACCAGTGCCAGCCACGCCATTTGCGAAGATAATTTTGCGCGTAGTTTCTACCTGTGGGACACCGTTTACCTCAAGGTGTAGGCGGAAGAAACCATCGGCTGGCTCAACCCGCACCAACTTCGTCCGGTAACGAACCTGGATACCGAGGAAGTGCCGATACCAACTGAGGTACTCAGCCCATGTCACTCGCCCAATGCGATCGATCGCCGCATAGGCTTCCGCACCGTGCCGCGCTTCGTACCAGGCTTGAAAGGATAATTCTGGGATGCCTAGTTCCGGGCCAGGCACATTTTTCGGCGTGCGGAGCTTTTCCATCCGCGCTCGTGTCAGCCACACGCCTGCATGAGCCTCGTCATCGGCTGCATCGATCGCCGTCACGCGACCGATGCCAGCACGCCGTAGCGCAAATACAAAGGCGCTACCGCTGCCGCTGCCACCGATTATAGTGACATTGCGATCGATGCCAGGGCGATCGGGTACCCAGTTTTCGGGATCGGGGCCGAGCAGGCGTAGTGCCTCGCGGGCAGCAAAATCGGAATCGGTCGTTGTTGTCATCTCGATCTCCTCAGATAGTGAAATGCGATTGTTTATTCGGGTCGAATCTATCTCACATCCTGACGACCAAAGAGGGGAAAGGGGAAAGGGAAAGGGAAAGGGGGAAAGGGGAAGGGGGAAAGAGTTTTTAAACATAGAGAAGGAAAAAAGATGTATTTCCAGATACGTAGTAAGAGGAATACAGCCTCATAGTATTAAGCCCGTAACTTTAGTTATGGGGTTCCCTTTACCCTTTACCCTTTAACCTTTACCCTTTTCCCTTCATCTTTAAATCCTTTTGGACTTCAAATCTGTGCCATACCACCATCGACAAACAACTCGATGCCGTTGACAAAGCTGCTGTCATCTGAAGCCAGAAAAACAACCGCTTTGGCAATCTCATCGGGTGTGCCGACTCGTCCTAATGGAATAGTGACAGCTTGGCTGTCCACAAATTCTTGCAACTGCTGGTCATTGAGTCCCAAACGATCGTAACCAGGAGTCGGAACCACACCAGGGCTAATGGCATTCACTCGGATCTTGCGTTCTCTGAGGTCGAGTATCCAATTCCGAGCAAACGATCTCACGGCGGCTTTGGAGGCGCTGTAAACACTGAATGCTGGCGTACCTTTTATAGAAGTAATCGAAGCATTCAGGATAATAGAAGCGCCCTCTGGCAACAGTGGCAGTGCCTTTTGTACGGTGAACAGCAAACCTTTGACGTTTACGTTGAATGTTTTGTCAAAATGTTCCTCAGCGATCGCTCCAAGTGGGGCAATTTCTCCACCGCCAGCATTAGCAAAGATGATATCGAGGTGTCCAAGCTCAAGCTTAATGGTGGCAAACAGGCGATCGAGGTCTGCCAGATTAGAAACATCGCTCTGCACAGCCGTAACATTTTTACCAATGGCTTCTACAGCAGCATCCAGTTCGGCTTGGCGACGACCCGTAATGTAAACATAGGCTCCTTCAGCAACAAACTGTTTGGCAGTGGCAAGACCGATACCACTGTTGCCACCCGTGACAAGGGCGATTTTTCCTTCTAATTTTTTCATTATGCGCGAATCCTCTGATTGTTGGGTTTAAAGCAGTCAGTTGCTTATGGAGAGCGGAGTCAGGAGGAAGAATAGTCAGCCCGTATTGGGGAGTAAGGGCGATCGTCTTTTGTATTTTAACTTAGTGCCATTCCTTACATCTCCTTTGATTGCTCTGCTTGATGATGCTGCTTGAGACTTACAACTAGGTCAGTCACTTGACGTTGAGCTTCTGCGCTCAGTGAGTCAAAGTCGTCTAAGAAGAACTGACGTTCTAGCGTTAACTTTCGGGTATTAAGTAACCCTTCGATCTGCCAACCTTCGTCGCCTTTCGTTACCACGTATAGCGGCAGCGAATCTCGTGACGATGAAGTTTCGGTTTGTCCGGGCAGTATTACCCCGATCGCTACGAGCATGAGCGCGAGTTGCGAGTTCACGAAGCGGACAAAATTTACCTCACCTTCCAGGCGTGTTCCTTTAACAACTGTGTCGAACGCTTGCTGATGAAATGCAGCGATTTCTTTTCGACCCTTAAGATGCGTGCCCTCGAACGTGATGAAATCGGCAGTTTTGCTGAACGGGGCAGCGAAGCCTTCGCCGCTACCTCGATTCCAAGCATCAATCATCTGGCGAGGGAAAGCACGGATTGCCGACTCGTCAGCAATAGTGGTGGTTTGAACTGTTTGTGAATTCATAGTTTTGAGTTTTCCTTTTAATTCAGAGGGTGTGGCGCAACGGGTGTGGGGTGTAGGGAACCCACGTTTAAAAGCATGGGATTGAAGCAATGACGCTGTATTTCTCGCGCAGCGCGAGAAATACATCTTTTTTTTAAACTGGGCTTGTGACCCAGAACTCAAGTTTTTTATTTCTACACCCCACACCCCACACCCTTTTCTTTGTGATAAACCAGTTCTCAAGCAGCATAGAGGGCTTTATTAGCAATGCTTTTTGAGGTACGCTCCGCTTTAATTAAATCTGCCGCTTTTTCGCCAATCATGATGGTCGGTGCGTTCGTATTTCCCGTGGTGATTGTTGGCATGATGGAAGCATCAACAACTCGCAATCCTTCAACCCCATGTACCCGCAACTTAGGATCGACCACTGCCATTCGGTCAATGCCCATTTTGCAAGTGCCAACCGGATGCCACACAGTGCTGCAAGTGTCTCGAATGTAAGCTTCCAGTGCTGCATCACTCTGAACGTGGGAACCCGGAGCAATCTCTTCACCATGAAAATTATCAAAGGCACTGGTCTGAAACAATTGCCGCATTAATTTAACTCCCTCAACCAACTTTTGCACATCAGCTTGACTTTGTAGATAATTCATCCGAATGGTTGGTGGTTCTTTGGGGTCAAGCGATAGCGAGGCGCTGCTGCCTCCGGCAGGACGCAAACTAACACTGCCAATATTTTGGAAACGGGTAAGAGAGACTGCACCTGTAAATCCAAAATCAGCAGGAGTATAACCAGGTGACAAGAATTGAATCGGGCCGAAGAAGAACTGCAAATCGGGTGCAACCTCCGCATTCTCCTTGCTATGCAAAAATAATCCGGCTTCGACTCCATTACTAGTGATGGCGGGGTGTATATCTTGAGTAACTTCTTGAACGACACAAGTGAGAATGTGATCCTGAAGGTTTTGACCGACACCCGGCAAATCTGCAATGACAGAAATTCCCATCGCTTGCAGATATTCTGCATCCCCAATACCAGAAAGCATTAGCAGTTTGGGCGAATCAAACGCACCCGCACTTAAAATCACTTCTTGGTTGACTCTAACCTGGTGGAGCGTACCTTCATGCAGATATTCCACTCCCACACAGCGAGTGCCTTCAAACACCAATCGCGTCGCCAATGCCCCTGTAATTACAGTCAAATTGGGACGATGGAGAATGGGTAGGAGAAAAGCAGAGGCAGCACTGTGCCGTTTACCATCCTTGACTGTCAATTGATAAAATCCTACCCCTTCTTGCTGTACACCATTAAAATCAGGATTGTAGCTGTATCCCATTGCCACACAGGCATCTACAAAGCGTTGAGAAATTACAGCAGGGGATATCAAATCGGTAACGCTCAACTCCCCATCAACCCCGTGAAATTCTGATGCGCCTCGCTGCTGGTGTTCCGATTTTTTGAAATAGGGCAAGACATCAAGGTACGACCAACCGGGATTTCCTGATTCCTGCCAGCGATCGTAATCGTGAGGATTGCCCCGGACATACATCATGAAATTAATCGAACTGCTGCCCCCTAAGACTTTGCCACGGGAACAAAACATTTTGCGGCCCTTCAGGTAGGGTTCCGGCTCAGAAAAGTAACCCCAGTCAACTTCAGAGCCTATTAGACTAAAGCATTGCGCCGGAATTTGAATTTCTGGTTTTGTAGCTGGGTTGCCCGCTTCGAGGAGTAATACGGTTGTGTCACAGTCTTCGGTTAGACGATTGGCAACCACACAACCAGCTGAACCTGCACCGATTACAATGTAGTCATAATTAGTCATATTCTCTTCCTCTGTTATCTACAATGGATAAATGGAGTCAAGAATGAACTGATCTAAAGAGCGATCGCTAAAATGCTGTTAGTTATTCATTTACAACACCCGATCTGCTGAATTTAACTCCGTACCAATGGTGTATCCACCAAATGCTCTGCCAGAAACCAAACTTGCGTCTCATTGGTTCGTAACACTTGACTCACCAACAAATCGTTAGTGCCGCTATCTTGATTTGCTGCTGTTTTATCGATCGCTACTCTCAATTCCTCAATAATCAGCTCGTGGGCTTCCAGTAAGCGCGACAACATCACGGGTACTTCCTCAACGCCGTTGGGCGGACGCTTAATTTTAGTGACTTCTGCTACATGACGCGGGTCAGCGATCGCCACGCCTCCCAGGGTTTGTACTCGTTCACCTAGTGCATCAATTAACTCAATTTGTTCGCTGGCGTGTTTGTCGAGCAACAGATGCAGTTGATAAAACGTATGTCCGCGCATCAACCAGTGATGTTTCTTGTAAAGGTGATAGAGAATAATCGTATCTGCCAAAATTTGATTGACTAAAACACAGCTTTCGCTGCGGGTACTAGTGTTGAGAACAATTGGCAAATCACGAAGAGTACCATACTGCTGAATTTCATATCCATGTTGATGCAGTAAGGGTTGACTGCGATCGACTTCAGTGATAGCTGTATTTTGAGTTGCCACGATCGAATCTCCTAGAGTCAATAATTAGGTATGTTCTATTTGTATGTATCGAGAAACTGCTTCTCTTAAAGATTGGGATTACTTTACAGAGCCGTACTTGCTGCTTCAATCACTTTGGCAACCTCTTTTGGATGAGAGATAAAAGGAACATGACTGGAGTTAACTTCGGTTGTCTTAGCACCAATCCGTTTAGCCATAAATCGTTGAAGTTCAGGGTTGATGGCGCGATCGCTTTGAGTCACGATAAACCAGGAAGGAATCGTTTTCCAGGCGATTTCATTCAATGATTGCTCAAAGGCTGCGCTGGCGATCGGCTTTTGGGTTGCTGCCATCACTCGCGCCTCAGCCTTTGATACGTCCTGGGCAAAAAATTCGTGAAACTTCTCGCGATCGACATAGAGAAAGTTTGCCGCATCAGACACGATCGCCGTACTAATCGGAGGTGCTGCGTACCTTTTATTGAGATCGCTCGTCTTTTCACCGATATCTGGTGCAAAAGCATTAACATAAACCAGAGCTTTCACCAGTGGATTGCCAGCTGCTGCACCCGTAATCACATTTCCAGCATAGGAATGTCCAACTACTACAACAGAACCTTTTTGATTATTAATCGCCCGCTTCGTCGTTGCCACATCATCAGCAAGCGAGGTGAGGGGAATCTGCACAGCAGTCACTCTGTAGCCATCCTGCTCTAACAATGGAATAACGTGTTGCCATGATGTACCGTCAGCATAAGCCCCATGAACGAGAACGATCGCAGGTTTAGAGTTGGACGCTTGAGGTAATTCCTTGGAGGTGGCTGGTGTTGAATGCATTGATATTCCAACAACAACACTTAATGCAAATAACCACAGCAACAATTTTTGAACTTTTTTCCATGTAAAAAGCATCATGGCGATCGCCTCTGTATTCTTACTAAATTGCTGAAATCTCTGATTCTTGTCGTTAATCATTTGCAGCAACAATGGCTGCCATTATCTGCTCAACAGTCCAGCGATTAAGATAGCGAATTCCATTAATAAATAAAGCGGGCGCGGCCTCCACTCCACTTCGCAGTCCACCTTCGATATCCGCATCGATCCGATCGACATACGTTCCTCTGGATAAATCCTGCAAAAATTGAGAAATATCAAGTCCTAAACGATTGGCGTACTCAACTAGATAGCCATTTCCCAACTCCTGTTGATGGATAAACAGCATCTCATGCATTTGCCAAAACTGCCCTTGAGCTGCTGCTGCTTCCGCAGCTTGCGCTGCTCGTCGAGCATGGGGATGAATCTGTACCTGAGGAAAATGACGAAAGATAAAACCTAAATTGTTTTCTCCAAACGAAACCTTCAATTGCTGTTGAGCAACTTTAATCAATCGATAGACGTTGGCACTTTGAAAACATTCATAATCTCCATACATGACGAAGACTACAGCAGCATTCAGTACACCTTGAATATGATCCTGGGTTGAAGGCAGAACGAATAAAGAAATATAATGATTGCGGTCGTAAGTCATGTTTCGGTTTGTATTAAGCAAACTTAAGCCTTACAACCCAACTGCGCTAACGTTGCTATGGATTTAATATAGACAATTGACCCTCTGTTGTCGTCCACTCTAGGTTGGCATTTTTATACAATCGAGTGATGGATTAACCCGTCCAGCTTCCAGTGGAAGGTTGTCTCCAACTTTAGTTGGAATTTGGATACCAACTTGAGTACAGCTTACAAACTGACAATTCCACGCTTAACAGCAGTAATCACGGCTTGTGTGCGATCGCTCACGCCCAGTTTGCTCAAAATCCGATTTACATGGGATTTGACGGTACTTTCACCAATATTCAAAACAGTGCCAATTTCTTGATTACCCTTTCCTTGTGCCATCAAACGCAGCACTTCCAACTCTCGTTCGCTGAGTTCTGGATTGCTCATTCGCTGCAATAATTTTGCGCCCACTTCTGGCGGAATGTATTTCTGGCCATTATGAATGGCGCGAATCGCATTTAAAAGCTCGCTAGGTTTAGCATCTTTCAGCAGATAGCCTTGAGCGCCTGCCTGCAAGCCGCGATAGATGTCTTCATCGCCATCGTAGGTTGTAAGTACCGCGATTCGAGCCTGCTTAAATTCAGCACAAATCGCCATAATGGCTTCCACCCCTCCCATTTTGGGCATTCGTAAATCCATTAGCGTGACATCAGGTTGGTATTCTCGAAACGCAGCGATCGCCTGTTGCCCATCTTCAGCTTGAGCGATAACTGTCATTTCTGGATCGCGGTTAATGATGGTTGCTAGACCTTTTCTGACTATGGCATGGTCGTCAACAATCAGCACCTTAATCTTAGTGGTGTGGGTGGTGGGTGGTGGGGTGTGGGGTGTGGGGTGTGGAGAAGTCAATTGTCTATCCCCCTTTGAAGGCTTTGACGCAGACGATTCAGTAAGCGTCCTGTACTGTCACATAAACTCATTAATTCAGTAATGTCATCAATGTAATTCAAATTATTTGCAAGAATAAGCAAGGTTTCCAACTCTTTGAGGCTTCCATTGGCGATACCGAGGAACTGAAGATACTCCTTACGATGATTCCGTCCATATCCTTCAGCAATATTGGCAGGCACAGAAACACAGGCTCTACGAATCTGCGAAGTTAATCCATAGATTTCATGCTTTGGCATTACCTCTGTTACCTGATAAACCTGCTTTGCTAATCGCATCGATACTTTCCAAACCTCCAGATCGCGGTAACTCTCCAACTTACTCACACCCCACAACGCCACATCCTCTACTTGGGGAGACCCCAAGACCGGAGTGGCTCCCCCACACCCTACACCCTACACCCCAATTATCACCATAATTTCTGTTCCTTGACCTGGTTGGCTTTGAATTGTTAGTTGTGCACCAATGCGCTCTGCCCGTTCGCTCATTCCTAATAAGCCAAACCCACCGTTCAAAGGAGTGCTACCTACTCCAAAGCCCCTGCCATCGTCTTTAACCCGTAAGATACACTGTGTTTCGTTATACGCCAACTCAACCCGAATTTCGCCAGCACAAGCGTATTTAATCGCATTGGTTAATGCTTCCTGCCCAATTCTGAGTAAGTTATTCTCCACTTCGGTTGGTAAGGAATAGGCTATACCTTGAGTTTCGCAAATCAGAGCCG
This sequence comes from Nostoc sp. DSM 114160, assembly GCF_053470305.1. Classification (NCBI taxonomy): domain Bacteria; kingdom Bacillati; phylum Cyanobacteriota; class Cyanophyceae; order Nostocales; family Nostocaceae; genus Nostoc; species Nostoc sp. DSM 114160. The sequence goes on from NZ_JBPFGO010000003.1 coordinate 8,267, forward strand.
TGTCGGTCGTTGCTCGCATTTGAGCCACAATCCGATGCAAGGCACTCTCTAAATTACCTTCTTCTAGTAGCCGCGGACGCAGTGCTGCTACGGATCGCCTTGCCCCTGCCAGCCCAGCGCGTGCTAGTTCCTCAATCATTTCTAGATGTACTTGGGTTGCTTGGGGGTCATCTGCCAGCACTTGTGTTGCTGCTCCAACCTGAAGCAGAATACCTGTGAAAGATTGAGCTAATGTATCATGAATTTCTCGCGCCATTCGGTTACGTTCTTCTAAGATAGAAGTGTGTTCGGCTCGCTTACGATCGCTAATGTCTGTCATGAGACTGTAGAAACCTCTTACCTGAGCATTGTCATCGAAATCAGGAATAAAGGTGGCGCTGATGCACCGCTTATCATCCGGAAAAGGGATTTCTGCTTCTAGAGGGACAGTTTGCCCTGCAAACACCCGATCAATATACGGCTCAACCCGTTGATAAACCGCCTCACCAAGCAGTTGACGAACAGGGTTGCCCAAAATTTGATCGCGGCTACGTTTAAACCAGACCTCATAGGTATGGTTGATGAATTGATAACAGCGATTGGCATCGACGTAGCTAATCAGAACGGGTAGAGCGTCGGCAATCAGTCGTAATTCCTGCTCCTGTAAGCGAAGTTCCTCGTAGACACCGCGTAGCTCTGCTTCGTTTGCCTGCAATGCTGTCGTTCGTTGGGCAACTTGTTGCTCTAGGGTGCGATTGTATTCTGCTAAAAGCTTCTCTGCTTGTTTGCGTTCGGTGATGTCTTGAAAGGCTGCGATCGCATACAGAATGTTGCCAGACTCATCAAAAATTGGAGTTCCCCAACTTTCGATTGGAATGATGCGATTCCCCTGGTGAATTTCGATATCATCCACACTGCCCTGTTCGCCGTTTAGTGCTCGCCTAATCATCAGTTGTTCGGTTGGGTAGAGGCGATCGGTTCCTGCCACATAGAGTTGATAGACCTCTGCAATTTGCTCTGGGGTGACAGACGGCAGCACGCTCTTGCCCAAGAGTTGGATTGCCTTCTGATTCGCGTAATAAGGGCGACCTGTTGCGTCCATAACCACAATTCCTACCGGAACAGACTCTAAAATTTTCTGGAGGCGGGTTTCACTTTGGGCGAGGGTCTGGTTTAAAGACTGCATTTTGGCAAATGCGATTTGAAGCTGCTGTGCCATCTGGTTGAATGATCGAGCCAGTTCGCCCAAATCGCCCGATCGCTCAATTTCTAACGTCTGCTTCCATTCGCCGCGAGTCAGTGCCTTTGCCGATTGACTAACGTTGACGATCGGTTCAGTAATCCAGCGGGCAGTCAAAATGCAGATAATCATGCCAAGCAACAAAGTTACAACGCAAAGTAGAATAGTTGCGTGAATGTCTTGATTAATTTGCGCCATGAAATCTGATTCGGGCAATACTGTGATAATTAGCCAGTTTAGCCCGCGAATATCCTGGAATGGCATGACCTGAACCAACTGCCGCTTGCCGTCCAGGTTAAAGTCAAGCTGTTCCGCAGACTGGATCTGCTGCAAATCGCCAAAATGGTCGCGCAAATAGGCAGCAGTGGCTCGCACAGTGGGATTGTGGCTCTTAATTGCAAGCAACTGAGTAGAATTAGCCTCGCTACTCATAATCGCCTCTGCGGTTGAGGTCGCAACCAGTCGTCCCGATCGCTCTACAATAAAGGCGATGCCTGTCTTGCCGATTTGCAGGCTTGCCAAAAAACGGCTCATCTCATTAGGCAGAAATACATCGGTGGCACAGACTCCCAACAGCGATCGATCGGCAGTGCTATAGACAGGCGTACTGGCGGTGATCGTTGGCAACTGGCTAGCAAAGTCGGCATAGATTCCACTCCAGATTGGTTCGCCTGCCGTCACTGCTGCTTTATACCAAGGACGAACCCGCGCATCGAAGGCTTTGTTGCCTTGACTGATTAACTGGCCTCGCTGACCATTGCGATCGAGGCTGTAGCCGTAGAGTTTACGATTTGTAGCAACATTACTCGACCGCAGTTCAATTGAGCGATCGGCAGGGCTACGTCGCACTCCTAGAAGAGAACCTTTGCGATCGCCACAGTAGATATCACTCACCATTGGATAAATCTGAATTTGCTGCCAGAGTGGAAACTCACCTTTGACTGCGCTAGGGTCAATTTTTCCCTGAGCGAAGGTGCTGGCATTGAGCCGATTGATGTTATGGGGTATCTCGGTATAGGTTTGTAGTTTGCCTTCGATCCGGTTCGTCAGTTCGCGCCGCAGTTGACTGGCGAGATCGTTGATGGCTTCCTGTCTATTTTTGAAGGAAAAATACCCCACTAAGCCGACTGTCACCAAAGTTTGCAGCACAAACGGCACAATCAAAACCGTCTGCAATGGCACCGTTCTGGAAACTTGAGCTACAACTTGCTTGAGAAGACTGCTCATCAATCAGACTCCTCATTTACGGCAGTTCGCGCGCGTTAGTCCATTGACGAAAATACTAATGGTTTGCCAACCCAAAAATGCTGGGTGAGGGCGGGGTAAAGGGCAAGGGGTAAAGGGTAAGGGATTTAAAACCTTTCCCCTTTTTCCTTTCCCCTTTCCCCCGCCAAGTGAACTTGGCGAACTACTAGCCATGAGCAGCTCCAACGATCGCAATAAGTAGCGGTTCAAGCTCTAAAGCGTTTCTATAACGCACACCATTGATAAATAAAGCTGGAGTGCTAATTACCCCACTATGCATTCCGCTGGCAATGTCTCTATTGATGCGATCGACATGCACTTTTTGGGCAATGTCTCGAATAAACTGAGTTACATCAAGCCCTAAATTGTCAGCGTATTCTGCTAAATACCCATCTTCTAGCTTTTGCTGATGCTTCAATAACATCTCGTGCATCTGCCAAAACTGCCCTTGTGTTGCTGCTGCTTCTGTCGCTGCTGCTGCCTTTTGAGCTTGAGGATGGATTTGAGGTTGAGGAAAATGTCGGAATACAAAGCATAGAGAATCTCTCCCGAATAAGGTCGCCTCAAGCTGGCGTTGAATTGCCTGAATTGAGGTATAAAGTTCGCTACATTGGGAACACTGATAATCCCCATACTCAACAAGCACAACGCGAGCATTCAACGATCCTTGTCGATGGTCTTGCTCAGAAGGAAGTACAACTAATTGATTGCGCTCTGCTTCGCAGTTACCGCAAGAGGCGCCGGGTGTGTCGTCAGGAATAACATCGCCCATTCTAAACCCTCATTTTAAATCTTTGAGGAAAAGAGATTCATCGCGTGCGCTCTGAAATTTCTTTCCTTCAAGCCTATAATCGTTTGTATGAATTTAATGTATGAGACTTGCTTAGGCTTGTCGTCAATTCAGGGTCTGTATTTTAATCAACAAAATGATTGAGGATGAGTCAATTTGAGGGAGTAGAACGAATCAAACTCAGGATTGATTGCCTTACAGAAGAAGCAGAGGGGCAGGGGGAGCAAGAGAAAGTCTCAAAGCCGTGGAGCGAAGCGGAACATGGGTATCAAGCCATTGGTGTCAAGTTAAGAAAAATGGATGGTTGTCAAGAGTGGGCAAATCAATGGTAAAAGTCAACATAGGGGTGTTGAAAAAGCCATGAGTAAACCACGCAAAAAACAAGGGAATCCAGATTTTCGCCATCGAGTCAGCGTACCAGCCCCAGCAAGTGTTGAGATAGAATCACGTCTGTTTGAACTAATTAGTCCAGGTACATTTACAAACCTCAAAGGGGTCAAAGACAAAGAACGGAGCCTGCGTTCACGAATACTGAAGAAAGCCAGTAATGGCAGCAATCGTGTTGAGTCTAGTGTATCGACAAGTGCAACATCTCACGGATGTATTGCGATCGCTAGAAATAGAAGGATTAATGTGGGTAGAAGCAACGAAAGTCAGTAAACAAGCGTTGTCTCAAAGACTCAATAGTTTACCTGCTCATTTATTTGCACTAGTTTTTGAGCAAGTGATAGAGCGTTTATCAGCGAAAAGAAGCGCAAGAGAATTAGCCCCAGCCTGGTCATTAGTAGTACAGAGATTTCCTGCCATCTGGATTGGGGATGCCTCAACACTCGAAGCGATGAAAAAACATTTTGGACAACTGCAAGAAAAAACAGGCACGGTATTAGCCGGAAAGATGCTGATTGATGGTTGTAGAAGCTTTCACTCACACTCCTGTAGCAATTTGGTATGATGCTGATGCCAAAATCAATGAGACTCGTTGGTGGCTTTCACTGTTAGAACGTTTACCTGATGGTGGCTTACTGATAGTAGACATGGGATTTTATGGTTTTGAGTGGTTTGATTCTCTGACTGTTGCTGGCAAGTACGTACTCACACGCCAAAAGGAAAAGGTGAGATATCGGGTTACACGTGTACTTTCTCAAGGTTCTCACTACAAAGACGAAATTATTCACATGGGATTAAATCATACTCACCCTTGCCACCATCCCATGCGCCTAGTTTCCGTATTGTGGGGTCAGACTTGGTATCATTATTTGACTAACGTTCTTGACCCACAACAACTTTCAGCACAAGAAGTTTGTGAACTATACCGCCGACGTTGGCGAATTGAAGACGCATTTTTATTGACTAAGCGTTTGTTAGGTTTATCCTATCTCTGGGTCGGTGGCACTAATGGTGTAGAGATGCAAATATACGCTACTTGGATTTTCTACGCCCTCCTCAACGACTTGTGTGCTGATGTAGCAATCGCTTTACAACAACCTTTGGAACGCATTTCTGTGGAAATGGTGTTTCGCAGTTTATATTTTTTTCACCGCGCACTTTTGCTTAACCCTGAGTTAAAACTTATTCCTTGGCTTGTCGAACATTATCGTTCGATGGGCTTGGTTAAAGCCGTCCGTCAACGCCACCGACGAACGGCTGCTCGCTCTCTTGACATCTGGGCTGATGCCTTAACTTGACACCAATGGTATCAAGCCCACCCTTCTTGGCACTCTTACCGGGGCAAAGTACAAGCTCCGTCTCAGTTTTCCCCCTTGCCTCCTGCTCCCCTGCCTCTTTTGACAGACTAAAATATGATGGTTAATATCATGTCCGCCTAATTAGTTATGATTCCCGCATCTGTGCAAAAACCAGGAAAACCTCTTTCCCCCTGCTCCCTGCCCCCTGCGGTCTTAATAATAAGTCTTTAACTGGACATGATATAACCCAGGCAGAAGTACATCTTTGCTTTCATAAGCTAGCAATTCCACGTTTCAACGCAATAATGGCTGCCTGGGTGCGATCTTTGACATCTAGTTTGCTTAAAATTCGGTTGATATGAGTCTTCACTGTACTTTCACTAATATTGAGAGCAGTGCTAATTTCCTGGTTGCTCATGCCCTGTCCGACTAACTGGAGAACTTCTAACTCACGATCGCTCAGTTCTGGAGCAGTCATCCGTTGGACTAGCTTGGCAGCCACGTTGGGGGGAATATACTGTTGTCCCCTGGTCACTGTCCGAATTGCTGTCAATAGTTCCTCTGGCTCAGAATCCTTCAGTAAATACCCCTTTGCCCCGGCTCGCAATCCTTGATAAATCTCTTCATCGGTGTCATACGTGGTCAGCACAATAATTCGGGCATTGGGAAACTGATTGCAAATAACTGTAATCGCCTGAACACCTCCCATCTCAGGCATCCGTAAATCCATCAAAGTCACATCAGGTTGCTGTTGCTGAAAAACTGCGATCGCCTCATACCCATTTCGCCCCTGACCAACAATGACAATATCTGGAGCCTCCTCTAACATTCCGATCAAACCCTGGCGGACAACAGGATGATCGTCCACAACCAGAACGCGAATGCTACCGGGCTGATTCATACTAACTTAGCCCCCGATGAATAGATACTACGATCTCTGTCCCTTGCTCTAAGTCACTTTGAATCTTTAATTCAGCTCTAATGCGTTCAGCCCGTTCTGCCATCCCCAGTAGACCAAAGCCATTCCGCATCGCCTGGTTTTCTACATTAAATCCCTGCCCATCGTCTTTAATTCGCAAGCTGCATTGGGTCGGTTCATAGATCAGTTCAATGTGGATTTCACTTGCACTAGCATATTTTATTGCATTTGTCAAAGCTTCCTGCCCAATCCGAAACAGATTATTTTCCAGATCCGAGGATAGGGAATAGGGTGTACCCATGACTTCGTAGACAATTTGGGTGGCGATGGAGGAATCTAATTGAGCAGCAAGACGGCTTAAGGCATCCTGTAAGTTACTGCTCTCTAAAAGGTATGGGCGGTGTAATGCCTCTACTGAACGACGTGCCTCCGCAAGCCCAGAACGGGCTAAGTCGAGGATTTGAGTGAGGAGAGTTTGCGCTTTTTCTGGGTCTGCCGTTACCTTATTGGAGGCGGAGCGAGCATGAATGATAATACCTGTAAACGCTTGGGCTAAAGTGTCGTGAATTTCCCGTGCCATGTGATTGCGCTCTTCTAGAATGGAGGCTTCTTCGGCTCGTTTGCGATCGGTGATATCTCTTGCCAGCCAAATGACAGAATGTTCTGAGATGGGCGAGATGCGAGTTGCAAACCAGGTTTTCCACCCTCCCACAATCGAGCTATACTCAATCGTTAGGGGCTGCTGAGTGCTTAATGCTTGCCGAATACAGCTAAGAAATGTATCGGCTTGCGATCGCTCAAAAATTTCGGAAAATGTTCGACCCACCTGTTCGTCAATCGGGTTAGATAATTTCTCTGACTCAAGCAGGGTTGCTCTCAAAATCCGCCCTTGTGCATTTACTACCAAAAGCGGATCGGGCATTGCACAAAAGAGCGCCCGAAGTTCTGCTTCGGAGGCTTGCAACGCTTCTTCTGCCTGTTTGCGTCTAATTCCTAATGCAATCTCGCGGGCTGAAAACTCCAACGCCTCAAAGTTGGACGACGGAATGGGATGTCGAGTAAACATCGCTATAACTCCAACAAGCTGTTCATCCAGCAGTATCGGATAGCCCGCAAATGCCACCATGCCTTCTCGTTTTGCCCATTCTTTATCAACGGATGATTCATCAAACACATTGTTAATCAACAGAGGACAGCGTTCCTGAGCAATTTGTCCAACTTTGACGCTACCTACAGGAATTCGACTGTACTCACCGTCAAGACGGGTATACATCCCCGCACTGGCTTGTAACTCCAAAACATTCTTGTCTTTATTTAGCGTCCAAATCCGAGCAAATGCCGCATTAAAGTGCTTAACAACGGCTTGGACACAGCGATGCAGCATCAAGGGCAAACTAGCACTTTGAGCCAAGGCACTATCCACCTCGGCGCGAAAATCGGAGAGGATTGCCTGTTCCCGAAATTGAGCTTCGGACTGACGCAACACTTCTTCTGCTTGTTTGCGTTCGCTAATATCTGTCATGATACTGTAGAAGCCTCTGACTTGAGCATTGTCATCGAAATCAGGGATCAAGGTCGCGCTGATGCACCGCCGATCGTCCGGAAAAGGGATCTCTGTTTCTAGAGATACCGTTTGCCCTGCAAACACCCGATTAATGTACGGCTCAACTCGTTGATAAACCGCCTCACCGAGCAGTTGGCGAACAGGGTTGCCCAAAATTTCATCGCGGCTACGGTTAAACCAGACCTCATAAGTATGGTTGATGAATTGATAACATCGATTGGCATCTACATAGCTAATCAGAACTGGTAGAGCGTTGGCAATCAGTCGTAATTCCTGTTCGCGATGGCGCAATTCCGCTTCACTTTGCTCTAAAGCTGCCGTTCGTTGGGCTACTTGTTGCTCTAGGGTACGATTGTAATTGGCTAAGAGATGTTCGGTTTGTTTGCGCTTAGTGATATCTTGAAAGGCTACAATTGCGTAAGCAACGTTCCCATGTTCGTCAAAGACTGGCGTTCCCCATGCCTCAATGGGAATAATAGTCTCGCCTTGGTGAATCTCTAAATCATCCGTTCTTGTACGTTCGCCTTTTAACGCTCGGACGATTGGCATATCCTCAGGGGAACAGTTTCGATCCGTTCCAGCCAGGTAAACTTGATAAACCTCTGCAAGACGATCTGATGTCGCGTTAGGATCGACGCCTTTACCCATCAGATCAATTCCCTGCTGATTGACATAGTAAGGGCGACCAGTCGCATCCAAGACCCCAATTCCCACTGGAACCGCTTCTAGAAATTGATTTATCTGATTTTTGCCGTCGCGTAGTTTCGAGTAGAGTTTGGCATTTTCAATTGCGATCGCTGCTTGAGTAGAAAGTAGATTCAGAACTTGCGATCGCGTAGCGTCTCCTAATGCCTCCGGCACGCTTGCGCGAACGGAGACTCGCTCTGGTGTAAATACTCCAGTTGCTAATTGATTTTCCAGATACAACACGCCAACAAGTTTACTTTGATTCAATAGCGGCAAACAAAGAAGTGATTTCGTTTGGTTCTGCTGAATATATGGCTCATTGATAAAATGACCTTCACGAGTTGCATCATTTAATATGACAGATTCATGAGTACGGATAACATAATTAATAATTGATTCAGGTAAATGATTTGCAATTGGGAGCGATTGCAACACTTGCGTAGCATAGACATTCTCATCGTCATTGAGTTCGCAATAAGCTTCGATCGCCCATTTTCCTGAGTTTTCCAAAATCAAAAATCCAGTTTGTGCTCCCGCGTTTTCAATTAAAATTTGCATTAGAGAACTAAGCAATCGCTCCAATTCAATCTCACTCGAAATTGCTTGAGCTGCTTTCATCACCGTTGCTAAGTCGAGAGCAATATGTGAGGTATTTGAGGTAGTTACAGCCGTGGTGCGAATTGGTGTAGAAACTACGTTAGACAACTGAGGAAATAGTTGAGGATAACGAGTTTCTAAATCTTTAACCTTTGCCATTGCTCCCCAGCGTTTATAGCAATAGTGAGCTTCTTTCATGTATGTTTGGGCAAACTTTTCTCTACCACGAGCTAAGTAATGTTTGGCGGCTAATTCATAGGCTAATGCTTCTTCTTGAAGATACTCGTTGTCCTTGGCTCCTTGAATGGCTTGTTCATAGAACTCCTCGGCTTCAAGAACTTGCCCTAAGACTCGTGCTTTCTCTGCCTCAACGAGATGAAACTTGTGTAAAAAATTTTCTGGACAGCTATCCGACCATGCTTTCAAGCGCTCCTGATTTAATCGGATCTGTTCCAAAGCATGACTTTGTTCTGCTTGAGATAGACCGGAATACAGGTTGAGTAGAATCAGAGAACCATAGTAGAAATAACCACTATAGGTTGTAAACCCGACGATAGAATTTAGAATCTTCCCCGCTTCAACGAAATAATGGCAGCCTTGCTCAAAATCTGCTGTTAAACAGGAAAGATGCATTCTGAGGATGTAATAAAGACAAATTGAAAACCGTATTTGTGAGGTTTCACCCCGATGAACTATTTTTTCTGTCTCCCTGAGCAATTGCTCGTGTTCCTGTGCCGCTTGCCCTAAAGCAAGTTTTGCGATAAAAAATTTAGCTCCAGCCAGTGCCACCTTCGCAAGCTCGTCCTGAATCTGCTTTGCCACCAACTGATATTTTTCGTTGTCTTCTGCAACGGTTGTTAAATTTTCTCCTTGAAATAAGCGATTAAAAATATTACCGACTACGTTATAGGCTGCAAATTGAACGTCTCCCGACTCCATGCTTGCCAGAAAACCTTTGTAATTGATCGTGGCCGCCCCTGCTATAGGCTTTGACCAAACTTGAATAAAGCTTCCAAACAACATCTGTGCCTTACACTGCTGAGATTTACTGTTTAGTTTGTAGCTAAGTTGTACCGCTAAATCTGCACACTCATAGCCTCGTTGGTATTGCCCTTCCATCAAACCTAGAAGAAGACCATAGTTTGCATAAGCCTTAATAGACTCAGCAATATTTCCATGTTCAATGGAAAGACGAACTACTCTTAAACTGACAAAGCAGTAAAGTTCAATATTAGCCGTAATGTAGGTTGGTATATCTACAGCAATTAGCAATTTAATCATTGCTCGGATGACTCGATCGCTCACTGTCGGTAAAATTAAAAGTGAGGAAATTGAGCGATTTTCTAAGCTTTTGGCAACAGCAGCAAACTCTTCCCGGACTAATTCTGGCAAATTTTTGCCCTTAATCTCAATCCCCAGCTCCTGCAATCCGATTAGACCTGTTTGAACTGCTTTCTCACATTCGCCTTGTAGGGTATATTGAGTTATTTGAAATACACGAATATCTGCGCGATCGACAGCAGAAGAAATGTGTTCTAAAGCAACCTTGGTTGTGGCGCTTAATTGCTCATAGCTAGCATTGCTCAACTGTGCTGTGCAGAGAGTCCGATACAGGTGGAACATCAAGTCGTACTGACTCATCCAAGCCTCCTCTTTGAGCAAGCCAATGCCAGTCTCAAGATACCGAATCGCAGCTTCATAGGCAGTAGAGGCGATGGCTTTTTGAGCGGCAGCCAAGTTGAGTCGTGCTAGTTTCTCTTTTTCATCTTTCTGTGTCAAAAGGGATTGACCATAGTTGATGTGGTTGACAATATCAAAAAGTTTTTCACTTTGTTCGACCTCAGACAGCTTGTTCAGCAGGAGTTGTCCAATGCAGTAGTGCGTTACTTGCTTTTGATCCTCAGAAATCAAAGCATAGGCGGCTTGCTGTACTCGGTCATGCAAGAACTTATACTCTTGAACTAACAAGTCTTCGTCTAATTCAGACAGGGTTTGAATGAATCCTTCTTGTATCGCTGGTAGTAAATCCTGAAAAACCGTTTTGGGTGATTTCTCACACACGATCGCTAACGTCTCTAAATCAAATTCAGCTCCGATACAAGCGGCTAAGCGGAGAATTTGCTGGGTTTCTTCTGGTAGTTTCTTTAACTTTAAGAGCAGCAACTCCACAACATTATTAGTGATATTTTGGGTTTGAAGTTGAGCAATGTCCCACTGCCACCCCCCTTTACTTCCCCCCTTAGCAAGGGGAGCCAGTGCGTTGGGGAGACAGCGCCGTGGGCGGGTTTCCCGACTTGAGGCGACTGTCGTCGGCTCTGCCGACTTGTTCGCTCTTAGCGTTCCCGCAGGGTAGCATCTGGCGTGGGATTGAGGGGGGTCAAAGGTCAGCAGATTTTCGCTATACAGCATCCTCAAAAATTCACTGACAAAGAAAGGATTGCCCTCGGTTTTACGCAGCACCAACTCAGCAAAGGAACGAACAGTGTCCACATCTCGATGTAGCGTTTCGGCAATCAACTGACTCAATGGCAAGAGCGTTAAAGGTGCCAGGATCATCTCTTGAAGCACTGCCCCTTTTTTTTGCAGCCTCTCTAGCGTTAAGAGCAGTGGATGCGTTGGAGTCACTTCATTGTCTCGATAGGCTCCAATCAAAAACAGGAATTGATTTTGCTCATCCAGCAGCATCAACTCGATTAACTTCAGCGTCGCGGAGTCAATCCATTGCAAATCATCTAAGAAGATCGCTAGCGGATGCTCCTTGGAACAAAACACTCGGATAAACTGCTCAAAGACGCGATTGAAACGATTCTGAGCTTCCGCAGCTTCCACTTCTAAGACAGGCGGCTGCTTGCCCACAATCAATTCCACTTCAGGGATGACATCAACGATCAGTTGTCCATTGCTGCCCAACCCTGCAAGTAGGCGCGATCGCCACTGTTGTACATACTCGTCTGGTTCACTAAGTAATTGCCGTACCAATTTTTGCAGGGCAACCGCGATCGCACTGTAGGGAATATTGCGCTGAAATTGATCGAATTTACCAGAGATAAAATAGCCACGCTTTTGGGTAATTGGTTTATAGATTTCTTGCACTAACGCAGATTTGCCAATGCCAGCATAGCCAGATACCAACATCATTTCAACTTGGAATTTTGGGTTGCCCGTTTGTTGGGTTTGTGAAGTTGTTTCTGAATTGTTTGGTAAAGCAGCAACAGGATTTGACTCTGGACAGGCTACACGATCAAACGCCGCCAGTAACATTGCAACTTCCTTATCCCGCCCATACAGTTTTTGGGGAATTTGAAAGCGATCGCAAACGTCTTGAAGCGCCAGTTGAATGCTAGAGATTTGACCGATTTCTGCTAATTGTTCAGCACACATTTCTAAATCCGCTTTGATGCCCCAGGCACTTTGATAGCGATTTTCAGCATTTTTCGCCATCAATTTGAGAATGATATCTGAAACTGGCTTGGGAATCGTTGTATTTATTTCATTAGGCGGAATAGGATTTTTGGCAATATGACAATGGACTAGCCCCAGCACATCTGTGGTGGAAAATGGTAGTTGTCCGGCGAGCAGTTGGTAAAATGTCACACCCAGTGAGTAGAAATCAGTCCGGTAGTCGAGTAAACGGTTCATCCGCCCGGTTTGCTCTGGAGACAAGTATGCAAGTGTGCCTTCTAAAACATGAGGACTTTTGAAAGTCGGATTTGTGCGGTTAAATTGGGTGGCAATTCCAAAGTCAATAATTTTGATAACGCCAGTATCCAGATTGAGAACTATGTTTCCAGGGTTGATATCTTTATGAATGACATTGGCTGCGTGGATTCTGCCTAGAATATCGGTGAGGGCGATCGCCAGACTTAAAAATTGGGATAAGGGCATAGGGCAAAACATATCTGGGCGCTTGTGCATCCATTGCTCTAGGGACTCTCCCCCAAAATCTTCTAAGATAATCACCAGAGTGCGTTGATACTCTTGCTGGCTGTATGCCTTCACTACTCCTTCCAAGTTGAGGGAACGGGTAATTTTATATTCCTGTCTGTAGCGGGTCAGTTCTTGAGGTGAGGGATAATCTTGCTTGAGTATTTTTACCACGATCCCTACTCCATCGTCTCTGATGCCGCGATAAACTAGAGAATTATCACTTTCGTATATCTTCTGTTGGATGGCAATACCAGGTAGAGCAATCATAGAGCAACTCTTGAGAGGATAATCTGGCATAACTCAAACTATACACCAATTCTGTTAGAGCTTGTCCCTGTTGTAGAGCAGGTAAAACAGAATCCTTGCTAAGATTATTCCAGTACTGTGCATAACCGTAGAACTCAATCACTTGTCCTTTAGCAAGCCATAACAGATTACCCGAAGAGGTAATCACTTGAGTTTTGCATAATTGAGCAGATTTACATTGGGAGGCTAGGGTTCTCCAAATTTATACTCTCCTTACCAAATCAAGCTTTTGGTTTGAACCTCTAGGCTTAACTGCACTGTATTGGATCGTAACTTTAGTTTTTAACGGTGTAATAAGCCATAGCCAAATTCCTTTATTTAGACTTACCCACTTTATAGATATATCCTTTGTCTAAAATCTGTCTTTTACTAAGAATTGCATAGGCTTTATAATGCAATTTTTAAGCAGTACAATAGCTCTCCAATGAGCCTTTTCGTCGCACATCCAGCGTTACACAATGAAACCCTCCTCCCAAGGTTCTTGAGTGTCTGAGTTGGAGTTGTATAACATCAACACCGCGTTTCTCAAGTTGTTTGATGAGTGGAGTTTGAGATTTATCAACGATCGCCAGATTTGGATTTACCATTAAGAGGTTGATACCAATCCATTTAGAAGCATAGGATGTTGTTGTATAACCAATATCAACGATATCCGTCAGATAGATCGCATCCCAAGTTTTGAATAGATCGGGCAAATTTTGTTCGCCAACTCGTTCAGCGTTCACCACAACTAAACCAGGTCGAATTACAGCGATGGTGGTGTCTACATGACTTCCACTATAAACGTTGTCATAGGTATGCACTTTATATTCTTCGCCTAATATAGTTTGCAGCCACAATGCTCCAGAGCGGTTTCCAGTATCTGAAATCAAATAAAAAATATCTTTCCCTAACCGCAATATGTTTGCCGCATCAAATAGAGGTTCATAGTCTTTGATTGCTGAAGAGTTGGGATCGTGAATATTATAAATTTCATCAGCGAGTCTAGGCTTTGGAGCTGATATCCATTTAGCTCCGCTCTGCAAATAATCCATCAAGATAGATTTAAATGAAAGAGTTTCAAAAAATCTTGCTCGTAGCGTCATTGGCGCTTCGATAATCCATCTTCCAACTGTAACGAATAAGTCTCTGGGACAGTAATTGTATTGACCGTCTGATTCCCAATCAGGGGTGCGAAATTTAATAGAATGATCTACTATGTCAGGACGCTGAACAACTACATTGTGGCTTTGAAGTGTACGCACGAGTTCATCAAGGTCTTCTTCAGTTTCTTCGATGATGCGATCGCTATACTGACCAGAAGGAATGTTTTCAATGCTACCATAATCTCTATATTCGACTGCAAACAAACCTCGATCTCGACAGGCAATACGTGCATTGGTGGCACGGCCAACAATAATTTCTTCAAGAGCGTCCCATTCGTTATCAACTTTTACTTTACTCATCTGTTGTTCTAGTCCTAAATTTGAGAGTTAGAAAAACTGTTTCGAGCGACTGCATATACCCAGTAAGATGATTGAAATAGGTGCAAAGGGTTATTAAAACAGAATTCGGTAGTTAAGGTTTCTGTTTAAAATACCACCCCAGAATCGCTAGAGTATTTTGAATTGTGAATTCTCAATTTTGACTGAGAATCGCATTAATAATAGTGGCGTTTTGATTGAGATAGGGAGGATCGATCATTTCCCGATGAACACCAGATGCATAATAATTGATTCGTTCTCTCCTTGTAGCTTGTATCCAATCATCTTCGTAATCGTAGTTGCCTTCAGCACGAATGAGATGAATATTTGCGTCAATCTGCAAATTTTTTAGGTCTGAATGCCAAAGAAAATTGAAGTATTCCCAAACTTGATTGTAGGTGCGATCGCGTAACTTTTGATTCTCCATAAAGTAACGTCTTAATTCTTGGCGTTTGGGATTTAATAAGAAACCATCAACACCTTCTATAATTTCTGACATTTGGGCTTTTTTAGCTTCACGACCGTCTCTATAGGTATCTAATAAAATGACATCAGAAACTCTGCGATCGCGACTTTCTAACTTTTGAGCCATCAACATTGCCAAAAAACCACCTGCTGAATGTCCCATCAATTTTATGTTTTGATTTTGTGCTAGGCGATCTATTAATTCTGCATATTTTTCTAAAGTTGCTTCATCGGCAATATACCTGAAAGTATAGATAGCATAATCTGTTAAATAATCAGCTAATTTTGCGTAAGCTGCGGCAAAACCAAGGGCTGGTGGAAATATAAAAACAGCTTTTTCTCGTGCTTTATTAAAAACTACATAAGGACGTTCTTTAGGTTGAATATTCATCTCTTTGACGTAGATGATATACTCACTCAATTCTGCTATTGTAGGTTTTTCATAAATTATTGACAAAGGAATGTCAATTTCCAATTCTTGATAAATTAGTGCCATGAGATTCATGGCTTGTAATGAGTGACCACCTAAATCAAAAAAGTTATCATTCACTCCTACCTTTGATACTTGCAGGACTTGTTGCCAAATATTTGCTAAGATGCTTTCGGAGTAATTACGTGGAGCTAAATAAGATGATTCTACTATCGATGTTTCATCGGGTTTAGGCAATTTTTTCCGGTCTATCTTGCCATTCGGATTTAATGGCATAGTTGACAACATTACAAAAGCTGAAGGTATCATGTAAGCTGGCAATTTATGCTGTAAGAAACGACGCAGATCGCTAGGGGTTAATGACTGGTCTTTTCTAACTACATAAGCGACTAACCGTTGATTTTCATGCAGAATGACGACTGTTTGTTCTACTTGGTGATTAGTTTCTAAAACCGATTCTATTTCTCCTAATTCAATACGTAAGCCGCGCAACTTGACCTGGCTATCGATGCGACCAAGATATTCAATATTCCCATCTGGTAAATAACGAGCTAAATCTCCAGTTTTATACAATTTACCATTACCAAAAGGATTAAAAATAAATTTTTGGGCAGTTAATTCTGGTCTGTTGAGGTAGCCTCTAGCTAAAGAAGCGCCCCCAATATGCAATTCTCCAGGAATGCCAATAGGAACTGGTTGGAGATGAGAATCTAGGATATAAATTTGGGTATTGGCAATAGGGCGACCAATAGGAACTATTTGATAATTAGACTGTGGCGTACACTGCCAGAAAGTGGCATCAACTGCTGTTTCTGTTGGCCCGTAAAAATTGTACAATTCACAATCACACTGCTCAAAAAAGCGTTGTGTCAGTTCATAAGATAGTGCTTCTCCACCACAAAATACTCGCTTTAAACAACGGCAATCTTCTAAGTTAGATTCCTGAAGAAAAACTCGCAGCATTGAGGGAACAAAGTTGATTTGAGTAACTTGTTCTTGGGCAATTAAATTAATTAAATAAGCAGTATCTTTATGACCTTCAGGTTTAGCCACTACTAAAGTAGCCCCAGCTATTAAAGACCAGAAAATTTCCCAAACTGAAACATCAAAACTAAAGGGAGTTATTTGCAGAATGCGATCGCTTGCTGTGAGTGGATAAGCATCTATAGTTCGTAATAAATTATTGCAAATGCCTTTATGGATATTCATTACTCCCTTTGGCTTACCTGTAGAGCCAGAGGTATAAATCACATAAACCAAATTTTCCCATGTCACTTGGCTGATAGGATTCTGCTGGCTATATTTAGCAATTACTTGCCAATCACTATCTAAACACAGCACCTCGGCTTGATTTTCTGGTAAAGAACCTACTAAGGACTGCTGGGTAAGCAATATAGAAACTGCCGAATCTGAGAGCATATAAGCTAAACGTTCTGCTGGATAGCTAGGATCTAGGGGTACATAAGCTCCTCCTGCTTTTAAAATACCTAATATTCCTATTACCATTTCCAGGGAACGCTCAACAAAAATTCCTACCAATACTTCTGGTTCTACGCCTTTTTCTCGTAAACAGTGAGCTAATTGATTTGCTTGCTCATTCAACTGTTGGTAGGTCAATTTTTGACCTTCAAATATTACCGCAACTGCATTAGGGTGAAGTTTTACTTGTTCTTCAAATATCTGATGGATACATTTATCTTGAGGATAGGCAACTTCTGTATTATTCCATTGAGTTAGTAATTGATAGCGTTCTTCAGGAGTTAGTAAATTGATTTGTGATAATTGGCAAGCGGGATTCTCAACTACTGCCTGAATTATTTGTAAAAAGTGACCGCTCATTCTAGTGATCGTCTCTTCTCGAAACAGATCGGCTTCGTATTCTATGACCAATCTTAAATCGTTGGCATCTTCAAACAGACTCCAACTCAAATCGAATTGAGCCGTTCGTGGTGTCAGCGGGTATGTTTTATGTTCAATTCCCGGAATTTTCATCACTGCTTTATTATCTTTACTAAGCAGTGAAAACATCACATCGAATAAAGGATTTCGTGATAAATCTCGTTCTAAATCCAGGGCAGATACTAATTTATTAAAAGGATAATCGCTATATTCATAAGCATCGAGGCAAGTATTTGTTACTTCTGCCAATGCTTGTTTAAAAGTTCCCGCTTCTGGGAGTGAAGTTCTTAAAGCTAGGGTGTTAACATAAAATCCGATTTGGTTTTCTAGGTCTGGATGATTGCGTCCAGAAATAGGTATGCCAATGACTAAATCATGCTGCCCTGTGTAACGATAGAGTAATATTTTAAATAAAGTTAAGAGAGTTATAAATAGAGTTGTATGATTTTGAGCAGCAAAAGAGCGTAATTTATCGCCGATATTCTGACTGAAATTATAAGTATATACACCAGCTTGAGAAGATTTAAATTGCGGTCTGGGAAAGTCGGTAGATAAGTTGAGTATGGGTGGTTGTTCGGCAAAGCGATCGCACCAATAACTATGTTGTTCTTTTACCTCCTCACTTTCTAACCACTGATTTTGCCATGCAGCATAATCCTTATATTGCAATGGTAGTGGAGGTAAGACGGCAGTTTTTTTCTGCGTGTAAGCAGAGTATAAAGTAACAAACTCTTGGAAAAGGATATCGAGCGATCGCGCATCCCCAATAATATGATGTATGGTCAAGCCAAACAAAAATTCCTCTGACTCGATCTGCACTAATAAAACTCGCATTAGAGGTAACTTTTCTAAATCAAAGCGCGAGTTAGCTGATTCTTGAATTAAGGTATCAGCTACGGCCTCAACATCTTTTTGCCCTCTTAAATCTTGAAAATTTATTAATTTTTCTGTAGGCAATTTTTCATGCAAAATTTGCTGAATATCACCTGCGACACTTGTAAAAGTAGTTCGCAAAATTTCGTGGCGACTCACAAGTTGTTGAAAGGCTTCTCTAAATGCTGAAATATCTAAGCTGCCATTGATTCTCATTGCCAGCCTAATATTGTAAGCGCTAGAATATTCATCTATATGGTGCAGAATCCACATCCGCCTTTGAGCGTGGGATACTTCGTAATATTGTTGATTCGGTAGTGACTTTATCATTTGTTTTGTCGTGATTGAATCAAATCAGCTTGAGCTTTTAAAGTATTTTGAGTAAATATTTCTCGTAATCGCAGTGCAACTCCAAAGCGATTGCGGATATGCGACACTAAGCGCATTGCTTTTAAACTATTTCCTCCTAATTCAAAAAATGACTGATTCGCGTCACTCACCTCTACCTCTAATAATTCACCCCAAATTGAAGCTAATAAAGCCTCTTGTGGATTAAAGTTAGTAATTTGATGATTTTTTTGAACAATATTTGCTTCTACTTTTGGTAGTGCTAGACGATTGATTTTGCCATTTGGCAATAATGGAAACTCGGCCAACTGCATCAAATAAGTTGGCTGCATATAAATCGGCAAAACTTGTTTTAATTGGCTGCTAATATGTTGATGATTTACAGCATTCTTTGCTTGATAATATGCAATAACTGTCACCGATTCTTCTTGTTTCTCAGCAATTACCAGTGCTTTTTCTACACCATCAATAGCAGCCAGTGCATCTTCAATTTCTCCTAACTCAATCCGTATTCCATTCAACTTCACTTGGTTATCGCTGCGTCCTATCACCTCCACCGTCAAATCGGGTAGCAGTCGTCCCAAGTCTCCTGTGCGATAAACTACATCAGCGCCGTTATTCAAAGGATTGGGTACAAAAACAGAATTGGTTAAACTTTCATCTTGGTAATAGCCTTTTGTTAAATAAGGCGACTTGACAAAAATTTCTCCCACTTCTCCGACAGCACAGGGACGAGTTTCATCAATGACTGCAAACGCCGCCTCTGGTAATGTTTTACCTCCAGGAACTCGTGCATAAGTAATTTTATTTGGGTCGGGAATCCGATAAAAATGCTTGACAAAAGTTGTTTCACTTGCACCATAAATATTCACAAATTCTGTTTGAGAACCAAAAACCTGATGCCATTCACACAGTTCTTTGGTAAATAAAGGTTCTCCTCCCAACACCAAAACTTGTAAGTTTTTTAGTAACTGGTCAGCATTAACTAAATTGCGACCGATATTTAAAAATACGCGCATTACCGAAGGTACGGTGTGCAGTAAGTTAATCTGCCACTCTCCCAACTTTAATAACAAACGCTCCGAATCTTCGCGGTCTGTGCTATCTGGAATATAGAGAGTACCTCCAGAACATAAAGTGACGAGAGTTTCTCTAAGGTAAGCATCAAAGTTAATTTTTGCAATTTGCAAACAGCGCCAGTTTTGATTAATCCCAAATTCTAGTTTTTCCCAGTTGATAAAGTGACGCAAACTGCCATGACTACCAAGTATGGCTTTGGGTTCACCTGTTGACCCGGAAGTAAACATAATATAGTTAGAATCATCAGCTTCAGGCAGAATTAGAGCTTTTTCATCATTACTTGCTACTACAGGCAAGCATTGATAAATTGTGCCATTCCACTGATAGTATTGCTGAATTTCATGGGCAGTTGCGACCAATATATGAGGTGGTTTTGGTAATACTGCCAGTTGAGGTTTGACACTATCTAAATTTTTGCGATCGACCACTATAATAGCGGGGGATGTTTTAAGCATCATGCGTAAAGAACGTTCTTCTGGTTCATCCAAACGCAGAGGTAAATAAATTCCCCCAGCTTTAAATACTGCTAGCATTGCTAATACTTGACGGTAATCTCCTTCAAGCATTACGCCACAAATAATATCCTTTTGAATACCTAAATCTTTAAAGATGTTAGCCCAAGAGTTAGTGAGTATATCTAATTCTAGATAACTAAATTCTCCACCCGGATAAAGAATTGATGTTTTATCTGGTAGGGCTTTTACTTGGTCGATAAAATCATGGATGACTGTGCGTGTTTCTAAGCGCGGAATTGGTTTGGTAAAGCTTTCGATAAAAGCTGTTTCTGCGGCTGACAAAAGAGGAATTTTACAAACTGGTTGGCTGGGATTTACTACCATTTCTATAAGTAGTTTATCCAAATGTCTCAGAGCTTGTTGTATTCTCTCAGCTTGGAATATATCTGTATTGTAAATTAGAGCTAAACTGAGTTCGTTGTTCTGCTCAATAAAAACAAAAGAGAGGTCAAATTTGTTTAGATCGTCTAGCGAACCTAGAGATTTTATCTGTACTTCTTCTACAGGTTGACTAATGTTTTGCAGAAGTACCAACACATCGAACAAAGGTGTGCGGTTAATTTCACTGGAATTTGCCAGTTCTTTTACCAAAATATCAAACGGATAAGCAGAATGTTCCAATGCCTCGGTAACAGTTTGACGAACTTTAATTAGCAGATTTTGATATCCTCGATCTGGTTCTATTTCATCACGGATAACAACTGTATTCAAAAATTGGCTGGGAAATGCAAGTTGATAATTATTGCGAGTGGTAATCTCTGTGCCAATAGCAATATCGTGCTGACCGCTGTAGCGATAAAGTAATACTTTTACTGCCGCCACAAGCCCCATAAATAAAGTAGTTTCTGTTTGATTACAAATCGTTCGTAAACCAGAGACAATTTCTGGTTGAAATGTCCAGTTTAAACGAGAAACATTGAATGTTTTTGTAGGCGGACGATGGAAATCTGTAGGTAAGTGAACGCGGGTTAGTTGCCCATCGTTAAGTTGCTTTCGCCAGTAATCTAGATGTTTTTTATGCTTTTCATTTGGCAAAATATTGCTTGACCACACTGCATTAGTATTCAACTCAATTTGTTGTATTGACTGGCTTTGTTGAGCATGAGATATTGCAGTTTTGTCTGGTTCTAGAAGATGTAAAGTGAAAGATTCATAGCGTTGTGAAGGGTCACTAGCTATTGCTGCCAGGGTGCTAGTGTAATAATTGCCAATGGCGATCGCCTGTTCTTGACACAACTCGCTGGCATTGTATTTTAGAGTTAAATGTATCTGGGACGAGAAGAGATCCAAACTAAAGTGGACTCCCAGAGTAAAGTTTGTTTTTCCCAGAAACTTGCTATCTAATACCTGTAGACCTGGCAGCCCTAAGATACTCTGGTAAACGTGAAAATGGGTAAAGTTAAACGATGTTTCAAATAAAGGCTGACCGCCTAAATTCCACTGCAAATCAGCTAGGGGATATCGTCGGAAAGGTAGGGATTCTCGTTCAGCCTTGAATGTCTCTTGCATCAAGTCTATCCAAGTACCTCCCAAAAGTTGCAAACGCAATGGCAAAGTATTCAGAAAAAGTCCCAGTACTCGCTCTCCATCAGCCTCCTCTGGTCTACCATTAGATACCATACCTGTTAAGACATCGGACTGATTAAAAAGCACACTTAACACTTTCATGTGTGCCGCTAAAAGTACGCTTTTGAGGGTAACTCCTGCCTTATTTGCTATCTGTTTTAAACCTTGAGAAACTGTTAGAGATAGGGTTACTTCCTGAGTACCTAATGTACCTAATTCAGGTTCATGTGAGTGATAGGATTGAGGCCAACGAGGCAACTTTGTAATAGTAATACCGTTAAGTTTTTCCAACCAATGTTGTCGGCACTCTTGGGAATTGAGGGCTTTTTGTTCTAAAGCAATAAAGTCTCGGAATCCGATGCCTACGGCGGGCTGTGCCAACGCAGGTGATGGATTGAGAGGGAGAATTTCTTCACTTAAGAAGGATAAATATCTTTGCAGTAATTCAGTGAATAGTAAGCCTACACTCCATCCGTCGAGAATAGCGTGGTGTTCGATCAAAGTTAGCTGAAATGTCTCATCGCTGCGGCGATGGATATGAAAGCGTAATAGAGGAGGACTATCTAAACGAAAATTTTGTTTTCTTTCGGCTGCAAACCAAGCATCCAAAATACTTTCTTGGTCAGCGACAGATAAATGGCGCAGATCCTCTACTACCAAGGGAACACGAACTATGCGCCTAACTAACTGCAACGGCTCGCTGAAGTTGCTGACATCGAAAAAAGTCCGCAGTACAGAATGATTAGCAACAAGTTCTTGTACAGCTATTCGCCATTTTGATTCGTCGAAAACAACTCGCAGATGAAAACTGTTGACGTTGTGATAGACAGCAGAACCAGGACTGTACTCGCTGTGAAACAACATCCCCATCTGAAGTCTGGCAAGAGGATAAGCATCTTCTATATTGTCAGGTAACTTGAGGCGGTCTTGTTCGCAGATGAGAGCTAACGGCTGGACTTTTTCTGTGATTCTATTACCAATCTCCGCTGTGGCGAGGTTTTGCGTCAGTTCGTAAATCGTCTGATGTAAAAACATCTGTTGAACTGAGAAGTGCAAACCTCTTTCTTTAGCTAGGGCTAAAACTTGAATACTGCGGATGGAATCGCCGCCTAAAGCAAAGAAGTTGTCGTGGATACCAACTCGTTCTAGACCAAGAATCTCAGCCCAAATGTCGGCTAGTACCTGTTCTTCTAGAGTTCGAGGGGCAACAAAAGCTTTTTCCAAGTCTGCTCTAGTTGTCTGGGGTGCTGGTAGAGCGCGGCGGTCAACTTTGCCGTTGGATGTTAGCGGTAGTGCCTCCAGCGTTACAAAGGCGGAGGGAATCATATAGTCGGGAAGAGACTGTTTGAGGAAACTGCGTAGCCGTGGGACTAGCTGGCGAGTTAATTTACCCTGCAAAGGATTATTGGCATAGTGACTCCAGGGTTTGAGTTGGGGCGTTTCCCTAAGTAGAGGTAGTATTCCATGAGATATTAGCCCTAGCGATCGCCTGCTAAACACAACATCATAACAATCATTCGTCCCTGTATCCGACCAGCTAATGTCGATGGTATAAGGTAACTCATCACTCAAGCTCCAAAAGTCTTCAGGTTCTATGCCTTCTTGCTGGGTGAGAGCTTCTAAATCTTGAACTAGACCGCCGACTGTGGCTGGTTTTTCATCCCTTGCCAGTAGTTCTAAGAGCTTGACTTGTTTCCAAACACGTGCATTAGGAACGTTTTTGACGATCGCAATCTCTGGTGTCTCTAGTAAAAGTTGGCGAAGCGAGGGCAATGTCAGTTCATCTTGCTGCCAGTCCCAACACTGAGGCTCAATTGAGGCAGAAACCCTGTCTCCTACACAGAGAATCACATCATAGCGGAACCGTGTCAGCTCATTGCGATCGCGACCTCGTTTGAGCTGAATTTGCACTCGGCTGATTTGCGGTAGATGCTGCACAAGAGCATTAAAGAAGGCCGGGTCAATTACTAGTTCTTGGTCTTCTTGGAGATTTTTTTGTACGCGCTGCCACCAATCTTCTGTCGGTAGCTCCTGGGATGTCTGGTACAGCATGACATCGGCATGGAAGGCTGACAGTAAGGGTAGACTACGCACATCCCCCACAAAGATAAAGCCCCCTGGAGCTACCATCTTCACTGCACCTTCTAAGACACTTACCAGATAATCAATGCTGGGAAAATACTGAACAACTGAGTTGAGGATAACTGTATCAAATGTGTTGGCTTCAAAACCCTCAAAGTCGTGGGCTGGTTTGTTGATTAGCTGCACCTGTGACCAATCGCTGCCACGTTTTTGCATTTCCATCTCCACATAACGGATAGCATTGTCGGAAATGTCAGTGCCACAGTAACGCAAGCATTGGGGAGCAATTCTAAACAGCAGCATCCCCGTACCGCTGCCAATTTCCAGCACCCGCTGAGGCTGCAAAGCCAGAATCCGCTCAACTGTAGAGTCCAACCATTGACCCATTTGTGCTTGAGGAATGGGTAGACCTGTGTAGCTGTCGTTCCAGCCGATAATATTGAAGGTTGAGTCTTGAGTGGGAGCATTTTGGCGATAAGTATCGTTAAATACCTGTTGCCATTGTGATATCTGCTCGTTTTGGGATTGGTTCTCACCTACTTGATTTGAAGATTTGGCAACTATATAAGCTACTAGGCGTTTGTCTCCTGGTTGGTCAGTTCGGGCGATTACCACCGCTTCCCGCACCTCTGGATGTTTTAGCAGTGCGGCTTCAATTTCTCCCAATTCGATGCGGAAACCGCGAATCTTAACTTGATTATCGATGCGATCGAGATATTCAATGTCTCCATTTTCTAAATAGCGGGCTAGGTCGCCAGTTTTGTATAACCTTGCTTCTGGTTCGTCGCTAAACGGATTAGTAATGAACCGCTCTGCTGTCAGTTCTGGACGATTTAGATAGCCGCGAGCCAACCCAGCACCACCAACATACATCTCACCCCCGATGCCGATAGGTACAGGTTTTAGCTGTTCATCCAGGATGTACAATTGCAAATCGGGAATCGGGGAACCAATTAGGCTCTTGCTATTGTTAACATCTGCTATTGTTAGCGGTCGATAGGTAACATGGACGGTTGTTTCTGTGATCCCGTACATATTTACTAATTGGGGAGAGCGTTGGCAAAGCCCGCCGCAGGCATCGCCATATCGCTCAAACCAGGGTTTCAAACTTTGCGGCTCTAGAGCTTCGCCGCCGAAGATGACTAGACGTAAGCTCAGTTTCGATTCTTGATTTTCCGCCAGTTCTTCCACCCGGATCAGTTGGCGAAAAGCAGATGGCGTTTGGTTGAGAACTGTGACTTGCTCTTGGCGCAGCAAGGTGTGAAAAGCTGAGGAATCGCGGCTTACCCAGTAGGGTACGATCGCCAAACGTCCACCATACAGCAAAGCACCCCAGAGTTCCCAAACGGAAAAATCGAAAGCAATTGAGTGGAATAGTGTGAAGACATCACTTGCACAAAAGTGATACCAAGACTGAGTGGCTGCAAATAAACGAGTCACATTTTGGTGATTAACTAACACACCCTTGGGTTTTCCTGTAGACCCAGAAGTGTAAATTACATAAGCCAAGTTATTTGGCTGGACACCACTAACTAGATTCTCTCGACTGCAAGAATTAATTACTTGCCAATCTGTGTCTAAACACACCACTGTTGCTTGATTTCTTGGTATTGATGCTAACAGCGATTTCTGAACGAGCAACACTGGTACTGCTGCATCTTGAAGCGTGTAAGCCAGACGTTCTGCTGGATAGCTGGGGTCTAATGGCACATAAGCTCCCCCCGCTTTTAAAATTCCCAACAGTCCCACTACCATTTCTAGGGAACGCTCTATGCAAATACCTACCAGTACCTCTGGTTTTACGCCTAGTGTTTGCAAGTAGTGCGCTAACTGATTAGCTTGCTCATTTAACTGTCGATAGGTCAATTGCTGATTTTCAAATACTACCGCTACTGCATCGGGATTCCGCTCTACTTGCTCTTCAAATAGTTGATGAATGCATTTTTGGGGATATTGAATTTCTGTATTATTCCATTTTTTCAGTAATTGATGACGCTCTTGTGTTGTTAATATGTCAATTTCTGACAATTCACAATCAGGATTAGCTGTAACAGTTTCCAAGATTTGCAGAAAATGTCCCAGCATTCTCTGGATAAAATCTCGATGAAAAGCATCTTTGGCAAAAGTTACAGAAACAGCAGTATCTCGTTCATCAATTTCAAAGACTAATTGAAAGTTGTTTAATAAAGAACTGCGACTGCACAATCCCTCTTGGATCAAAGCAATGTCAAAAATTGCTGCTGGATTTCCGCCTCTTGCAAGAAATGTTTCGAGAAAAGCATCAATATCATAGCTTTGGTAGCGATATCCTTCTTGTAGCTCACTGCGGATTGTTTTTAATAAATCCTTAAATGATGTGAGTTTTTGACCAGAGAATCGGGAGAATATTAGGCTATCAGACTTATGTAGATTTAAAGCTCCCGTTGCCACAACAAACTCTTCTTGAGCAGTATATTTAAATATTAAAAATTTAATAGCTGATAGATATAAAGCAAGTTTATTAACCGGAGAATTAGCAGTCAAACGATATATACTATCACGTATATTTACAGATATAATATTAATTAATTTTTCTTGATGCTCTATTCGATCCTGATTTACACTGTTAAATAAAGGTGTGACTGGCTGGATTTCTCGAAGTTGTCGAATTTGGTAATCTAATGCAACAAGATGTGATTCTGCTACTTCCATACAAATCTCCGTGAATTGTGTTGCACATTTAGAGCCTATTTATCAAGTAAATATTAAGTAGGGGAGGCAAAAAGCGGCGTGGATGTTCCTCCCGCTTTATTGCCGTTGTGTTAGGGCTATGCAAAGATTTGGGAGTTTGAGACTAGCCGTAACGCACCATTTTTCTCGGTGCGTTAAGCGTTGCGATAACGCACCCTACAATTTAAAGTTTTAAGTTGTGTAAGCAGCAATTGAGCCTGCAACTAAATTAGCCTCTTCCAAAATTGGAGCAGGAATTTCAGGTATCGGGCAATCTTCAGGAAATATATTATTCCAGAGCCTAATAAACTTTCTAGCCATATCTGGTCGAGTTTGTTCGAGTAATTTGAGTTGATATTGCAATTGTGAATTCAATTTTTCCAGATATTGCTGCAACTGTTGAGGTGCTTCTGAACCGTAAAGGCGAACAAACATTCGATAGATATTCATCACATTACGTTCTATATCTTCTTTGTATGATTTTAAGTCACATCCAATTTCTGCAATTTGCTCTGCGATGCGGTAGATTCCTAACATTTCTTCATCAGATTGACTAGTTAACTTAAAAAATAGCCGAGTTAAAATATAATAATCAAAAGCTTTACCTATACATACGGAGTCAATGTCTGCTTGTGTAGGTATCTTTCCAGAACAAAACTGCGTTTCCAAGCTGTAGTATGTTAATCCTTGTTGAAGCCGAGTTTCTAATGCGTCATCAAATAAGTTTAGCTGGGTTAATACGTTTCGCAACACTGAAACGTTTTTATTAATATCTTCATGAATTTCGTTATCTTCATCAATCTGATAGATTATGGATTCAACGAATAGTAATAGAGGCATGATGCCAGCGATATCAGCTTCAGAAACGTTGTAGATTGGAAGTAAGTAATTTCCCCAAGACTGAAGAAGTTTAACAGATTTTTGAATTGCCTTATACGAGAGGGTGGGTATTACTTGGTTATTGTTTGTAACTGAATTATATGGCTCATTGAGAATATCAATTTTGAGTTTGAATATAGAAGGTATCATTGCTTTACTCCAATTAAAAAAATGAAAAAATAATTTAATTTCTGATTTTTATAATTTTTATGAAAATCGTTCGGTTTTTATGAATGTTTTCCAACAAATTTGCGATTTCAACTGCTTTATTAAATCTTAAAAGTTTAATGCAAAATTTAACTCTAATTTGGCGTATATAACCATTTGATTGCTAAAAAACATAAAAATATTTAGAACAATCGCAAAAATTGTCCTCATTATTCTTTGATCGAGTAGCTTGCCTGATTATTTAATTAAATTCTTAATCAACTCTTGTGATTGAGTAACTAGTGGTAAGTACTAGAACCATAAAGCTTAAATTTACACCATAAGCGTTTGGGAAACAATAAGTAATTCGGAAAAAATTTCATCTATTTTTCACGCTAGGATTCAACTCAGAGCCAAAATGCTTGTATCAATAAGAATTGTATACAGTTAACTTCTTTGTAAACTTTTTTTGAGTAGAGAGCGATCGCAAATTTTTGTATCCTCTATCTACTAAAGCTTACATAGCTACTAAATCCAGGTTAATTAAATAGCTAGCGATCGCTGTGGGATATATAGTTATGTTGTTTTTACTTTTTAGTTTGACCATTCTTTAACTCAAGCTAAGTTTAATATAACAGCAATTTTCACTGCGATAATTGCGTTTAATAAAAAATCTCAATTGTTAACCAGTTAAGACAGTTAAGACAGTTAAGACAGTTAAGACAGTTAAGACAGTTAAGGAAAAATATATTGATTTGGTATTGCATATTTATCTTAGTAGTGAGATGATATTTGAATTTAAATATCAAAAAATCTCCAATTATACATAAGTTGTAATGAATGTCAGACCTACATCATCGGTGAGAGGTTAAAATAATATTACTTTTGTCAATCAGAAATTATGCTGAAAATTTGGGGAAAGCAGAAGTATTAAGTGAACTATTGTACTTAATTTTGAGCGCGACAATGAATGATACGGATCGAGATTATGCGATGCCTGCCTAAAAATTCCGTTCTCAACCCCAATTTTGGCAAGATATTAAGTACGATTGCTTATTGACAAATTGGATCTGACCTTAATCTCTCACGAATGGGACTACATAAGTTGTGAAAACAAGAAGTAAAACTGTTTAGAAAAATCTATAAAAAATTTAATAGTAAAAGTTACAATTTTTTTTTATAGCAAACGGTTGATTTTATCAGTAATAATATAGACTTAGTAATGAGCATTAAACAAATGGAAGGTTGTTTTAAGTTATGCAGAATTTTATTTCGCTGTAAACAAATGACAACATAACTAAAACAAATATTATAATTTTACCTACTCAAAGATTACCTCAAACAAAAAGACTTTAATAGACAAAATCTAGCTTAAATAACGAAAGTTTAAATTGACAAAATAAAAATCCACCAGTATGTAAAACATTAAAAGAAAAATCTTGAGTCAAGTAATTACCTAATCAACACTTGCCATTAAAGTATATGCACCCACAAATTAAGAAGCTCATCGACACTAATTTGCATGAACAATCGCATCAGAAACCTGAGCAAGAAAAAATTTTGAGAAATTCCATTAGTTTTGGTGGGCAATTAGAAGATAACTGGCGGACTCTCTCGGAAGCATTAATTGATGCTGCCAAGTACGATCGAGGAATTACATACATTAGAAATGACGAGACAGAATATTTTCAAACTTATAAAGATTTATATAACGACGCTCTCACTATCTTAAATGGGCTTTATCAGCGCGGGCTGAAATTAGGGGATAAAGTTATATTGCAAATTGGCCGAAGCCAAGATTTTATTCCAGCACTTTGGGCTTGTTTTTTAGGTGGGATTATCCCTGCACCTCTGAGCATTGCTCCCAATTATGATATAAAAAATGCCGCAGTTAAAAAACTTGAGAATGTCTGGCAGATTTTAGATAAACCGATTATCTTATCAGATTGTGAATTAATTAGCGAAATAGAAAAACTAACTACTCAATCTCATCTAAAGGAATTGCGAGTAGTATCGATAGATGATTTACGAAGTCATCAATCTCTATCAAACCAACAGTCGGCTGATGAATTACCCAATCTTGCACCACTAGATCCGGCGTTGTTACTATTTACTTCTGGTAGTACAGGTCTACCCAAAGGTGTGATGTTACATCATCGCAACCTTTTATCTATGTCCGCCGGTACAGTGCGGATGAATAATTTTACACAACAAGAAGTTACGCTAAATTGGATGCCCTTAGACCATGTGGGGGCGATAGTATTCTTAGGAATTATGGCTGTGGATTTGGCTTGTCATCAAATTCATGTGCCAATTGAATTGATTCTGCGTCAACCACTCAAATGGTTAGACTTGATTCAAAAGCATCAAGCGACTATCTCTTGGGCCCCTAACTTTGCATTCTCCTTAATTAATCAGCACGCCCAAGAACTTAATCAGTCTTGCTATGACCTCTCATCAATCAAATTTTTAGTGAATGCAGGAGAGCAAGTTTCAGTCAAAACTATTCGCTTGTTTTTAGAACTTCTAGAAAAACATCAATTGCGGGATAGAGTAATTAAACCAGCATTCGGCATGACTGAATCGTGTTCTGGAATCACTTGGTCAGCAGGTTTAAGTAAAGATGAACTGATAGAAGAGAATAGTTTTGTATCTCTAGGACAGCCGATTCCGGGAGCTACTATTCGGATTATTGACCAAGAAAAAAACGTTTTACCAGAAGGTGAAATTGGACGACTTCAGATTAAAGGCCCTTCTGTGACTGAAGGATATTATAATAACCCCGAATTAAACCAAGAAGTTTTTCAAGATGGGGGTTGGTTTACTACGGGGGATTTAGGTTATCTGCACAATGGTGAATTAGTTATTACTGGGAGAGAAAAACAAGAAATTATTATTAACGGCATTAACTATTTTGCCCATGAAATTGAAACAACGATAGAAGAATTAGATGGTGTAGCTATTTCATATACGGCTGCTTTTGCAGTTTTCGACCAAAATAGAGAAACAGATTTATTAGTTATTACTTTTAGTCCAGAATCAAATAATCTTGAGCATTCGGTAAAATTAGTCAGACAAATTCGCAGTCATTTAACGCAGAAAGTAGGAATTGCGCCTGCTTATGTCATCCCCTTGGAGGCTGAGTTAGTTCCGAAAACATCTATTGGTAAAGTTCAAAAAGCTAAATTAAAAAAAGATTTTGAACAGGGATTATTTAGCGATCGCATCCAAGCAATCAATGAATCTTTAGCTAGCGATCGCCAAAACAACCCCAGCTTACCACAGTCTGAAAATGAACGCCAAATCGCAGCAGTTTGGTGTGAAGTTTTGCAACTTTCGTCAGTCGGTTTACACGATAACTTCTTTGAATTGGGAGGACATTCTCTACACTTAATTCGCGTCCAAAATCAATTAGAAAAACTTTTTGGTCGCCAGTTGCCCATAGCGGAAATGTTTAAAAATTCTACAGTTGCTACATTAGCTTGTTTCTTAACTGAAGAATCTAATTCCCCAAAGGCTATAGAAGAAAAAAGTCGCAAACGCGCCGCAAACCGTTCGCGTCACCAGAATGCAACTCATGATATTGCCATTATTGGTATGGCAGGACGATTTCCTGGAGCGAATAACATAGATAGTTTCTGGGAAAATCTCAAAAACGGAGTCGAAACAATATCTTTCTTTTCAGAAGAAGAATTACTAGAGTCGGGAGTTTCTCCTGAACTTTTCCAGCAGCCTAACTATGTCAAAGCCAGACCAATTCTTGACAAAGCAGAGTGTTTTGATAGCGACTTCTTTGGATACACAGATAGAGAAGCAGAATTGCTCGACCCACAGCAACGTTTACTGCTCCAATCTAGCTGGGAGTGTTTAGAAAACGCCGGTTACAATCCGATCTCATATCAGGGAGCGATCGGGATGTTTGCTGGAGCAAGCATGAACACTTATTTTATCAATAATTGCTATCCAAATCGCGGTCAATTAGATAGTAACGACAAGTTACAACCCTTCACATTAGATTCGATGGGAGGGTTCCAAACAATGGTGGCTAACGACAAAGACTATTTGACGACGCGGATTTCTTATAAATTAAATCTGCGCGGCCCTAGTGTCAACGTCCAAACAGCCTGTTCCACCGGACTAGTAGTTGTGCATCTGGCTTGTCAAAGTTTGCTGAATGGTGAAAGTGACATGGCTTTGGCTGGAGCTGCTTCTGTTAACTCTCCCCAAAAAATCGGTTATTTGTATCAAGAAGGTTTGATTGTATCTCCAGATGGGCATTGTCGCGCCTTTGATGCCCAAGCAAATGGTACGATTTTTGGCAGTGGCGTTGGGGTAGTTTTACTCAAGAGATTAACAGATGCTCTAGCAGATAGCGATCGCATCTACGCTGTGATTAAAGGATCTGCCATCAATAACGATGGTGGTACAAAACTAGGATTTGCAGCTCCATCAGGAGAAGGTCAGACTTCAGTAGCAGCCGAAGCACTAGCCTTTGCCGGTGTCGAGGCTGATACTATTGGCTTTGTAGAAGCTCATGGTACAGGTACGAAACTCGGCGATCCCATCGAAATAGATGCTTTGGCGAGAGCATATAGCACTGCAAACCAGGGAGAATGTGCTTTGGGATCGGTAAAGACAAATATTGGACACATGCAAATTGCTTCTGGTATTGTTGGTCTAATTAAAGCTGCTTTGGCTCTCAAACATCAAATTATTCCCCCAACTCTACACTTCAATACTCCCAACCCCCAAATTGATTTTTCCAAGACTCCTTTTTATGTCAATACCGCAGCCATCCCCTGGACTGCAAAGCAACAAGATGGCAAAGAATTGCCTCGACGCGCTGGGGTTAACTCTTTAGGAATTGGTGGCGTAAATGCTCATATCGTGTTGGAAGAAGCTCCCGCCATTACTCTCCAACCCAATGACATCAAACGTCCCCACCACTTACTAACACTTTCTGCTAGAACCGAACAGGCTTTGGTAGATTTAGCAAAAGGCTATGCAGAATTTCTTAAAAATCATCCCGAAAGCGATATCTGTGATGTCGTATTCACAGCCAATACTAGCCGGGTTCACTTCCGAAATCGGTTGGCGGTAACTGGTTCTGAAATTGATGATTTTGTCATTAAATTGCAGCAGTTTGGACAACAAGATATAGAGTCAGTAATTCACGCTCAAGTTGATGAAAAGCGTCCTCCCAAAATTGCCTTCTTGTTTACAGGACAAGGTTCTCAATATCCGGGAATGGCCGATCAACTCTATCAAACTCAACCAACTTTCCGGCGAACTTTAGACCAATGTGAAACGATATATCAAGAACTCACTGGTAAATCTTTACTGCAAGTTATATTTGCTAATTCCGATGCAGCTTTAAATCGTACATTTTATACCCAACCAGCTTTATTTGTTATTGAAGTAGCACTGGCTCAATTATGGCGTTCTTGGGGCATTCAGCCTACAGCAGTTTTAGGACACAGTTTAGGCGAATATGCTGCTGCTTGTTTTGCAGGAGTTTTTGATATTGAAAGTGGTTTAAAACTAATCGTACACCGAGCAAATTTAATTGGTGAATTACCCGCAGAACAAGGAGCTATGGCTGCCGTTTTCCTAGATGAAAAATCTGTGCGGCAAGTGTGCCAGAGTCAGGGAATAAAAATTGCGATCGCCGCAATCAACGCCGAACAACATACAGTAATTTCCGGCGAACAAAATATTATTCAACACCTTTGCGAACACTTTACCAACGAAGGAATTAAAGTTCGCCAACTCAAAGTTTCTCATGCTTTTCACTCACCACTCATCGCACCTGTATGCGAAGAATTTCACAAGACTCTACGAGAAATTGACTTTGCTAAACCCCAAATTCCAATCGTCTCTAACCTGACAGGAGAAATCGCAGACGACAGCATTGTTACTCCTGAGTATTGGATTCAGCATTTGTTGCATACTGTGCAATTTAATCAAGGAGTTTTATCTTTACAATCTTTAGGTTGTGATACTTTTATTGAAATTGGGCCGCAACCTGTTTTATTGGGAATTATTCAGTCATCAATATCTTTATCTGACCCTTTAATATTACCGAGTTTACGCTCAGGATTTGCTGATTGGGAAGTTTTGCTAGAAAGCCTTGGTAAACTTTATGTGCGCGGTGCAGATATCGATTGGTTTGGTATTCACCAAGATTACCAACCTCGAAGATGCACTTTACCAACTTATCCTTTCCAGCAACGCCGACATTGGATTCCGTTAAAAACTCAAGTACCAATTTCAGAAAAATCTGCTGTTGTCAAGATGCTGTCTCAAAAAGATACAAAAAGCTTGATGCAGACTTTACTAGAAACTGGAAATTATTCTGAAGGTGAAAAACAAACTTTATCAACAATTGTTCAACAACTAATTCAGCTACATCATCAAGACACTAGTAATTCTAATTTTGAGAACTTACTTTACCAGTTGGAATGGTTGCCTTATGCTTTATCAGGCAAGAAATTACAGAATCTAGAAACAATTAAAACGAATTTAGACTCTTATTTTGGAGAACAAATAAAATCCGCACAATTTACAGGAGTTTCTCTAGCTTTTTCCCAGATGGAAAAACTCAGTGCAGACTTTATTGTGCAAGCGTTAAAAGATTTGGAATTATGGCAAATCAATACTATCCTCTCGTCAGAAAATAGTTTCCGTCAGGCTGGTATTAAAGAAGAGTATCGATTGCTATGGCATCGTTGCTTAATGATATTGGCAGAAACAGGCATTCTAGAAAAACATGGTTCTGACTGTAAAATCATCCGCGAACCGCGACAATCCCGCCCTGATTTAACAGTAGATGATTTGATTGTTCAGTATCCAAATGCTCGTGTAGAATTAACACTGTTTAGGCGCGTTGCTGCCAATCTTGCAGCTATACTTACAGGGAAAATTTCTCCTTTATCCATCTTATTTTCTCAAAATGGAGAAATTGGAGCTACAGAGTTTTATAAAGATACATCTTGGGCAGAAGTTCTTAACCTTAGTATCTCTAGAACTGTTGAACTTTTATTAGCCAACTATTCTCAAGTTGAACCAATCCGAATTCTAGAAATTGGTGCGGGAACTGGAGCAACTACTCATCAAATTCTCAAAGCTTGTACTTCTCGTCAAATTACCTACACATTTACTGATATCTCGCCATTCTTTTTAGAAACTGCTAGAGATACTTTTGCTCAATTTCCCTTCATAGAATACAAGGTTTTGGACATAGAAAAAGACCCCGAACTTCAAGGTTTTTCACCCAGTTCTTATGATTTGATTATTGCCGCAAATGTATTGCATTCGACGCGGGATTTACAAGGAGAAACCTTACCCCACATTCGAGGTTTGCTGCGTCCTGGAGGACATCTGTTACTCCTAGAACTTACTCATCAGTCGCGGTGGATTGATTTGATATTTGGTGTGACTCAAGGTTGGTGGCGTTTTAGCGATGCCTACGGCGGCAAGCTACGCAATTTACGCACAGATCATCCCATCATTACAGCATCTACTTGGCAATCTATCCTCTTAGAATCTGGCTTTGCTCAAGCTGAATTTATTTCTCCCGACGAAAAAATTGGCAGTCCTTTATTTCAGCAAAGTATCATTGTTGCTCAAAATACTGAGAAAACTAGCGATATTTCGGGTAATTGGCTAATTGTTACTGATAAAACCGATAATCTAGCTGTAGCCATTCAACAGCAACTAACAAAAGATTTTGGTGATTGTGCGATCGCTAATCCAAAACATAGCTTTGAGCTAGACACATCTTTGCGTGGAATTATTTATCTTGTGAATGCTGGAGAGGGCGATCGCTATGAGTCTACTTTATTCAATCGCTGTCACCATCTTTTAAATCTTCTCCAAGCAATTAAAAAAATACCTCATCCTCCTAAATTATTCCTCATAACTCAAGGCGGTCAACCCTTTAGATTAGAGCAGCCATATTTTCTTACTCAGTCTCCGCTTTGGGCGTTGGGGCGCGTGATGGCGCTAGAAGAACCAGAATTATGGGGGGGAATGATAGACCTAGATCCCCACGCCGATCTTGCTCAAAATCTTGGCGCTTTACTCTCAGGATTGACAAATGTCAGTGAAGATCAGCTTCTCTTCCGCAAAGGTCAAGCTTACGTTGCGCGTCTAGTCCCAGAGGAATCTCTACCTACAAAACCAGTTACTATCCAAGCTCAGGCCACCTATTTGATTACTGGAGGTATTGGTCATCTAGGGTTACAACTTGCTCGCCATCTGGTTGATTTGGGTGCAAAACACCTCATTTTGACTACACGCCGCCAATTTCCATCACGGTCTGAGTGGGAGTCACAAACAGAATTTGGGGAAATTATTCAAAATCTCAAGACTTTAGAACAAAAGGGAGCAGTTGTAGAAGTTTGTCAAGCAGATGTTGGAGATTTTGAGCAGATGTCGCGCATATTTGCCAACATCCAAAAAACATCTTATCCGCTCCGAGGTATTTTCCATCTTGCCGGAGTGTCAGGACGCAAAGCTAAATTAAGCGAATGTACATTGGATGATATCGCAGAAGTTTTTCAGGCTAAAGTTCGCGGTTCTTGGAATTTGCATCAGTTATCTTTAGCAACGCAATTAGACTACTTTGTATTTTTCTCTAGCGCAGGTGCAATTTGGGGAGCCAAAGAGCAAGGTTTATACGATGCTGCTAATCATTTGATGGATGCTTTAGCTCATTTACGTCATCTTCAAGGATTACCGGCTACTAGTTTGAATTGGGCATTATTAGCTGGAAATGGCATAGTTTCTCAAGAATATGAGGATTGGCTCAAACAAATTGGGATGAAAGAAATTCCTTTGGATACAGCTTTTGTAGCCATGACTGCTATTATGGAATCTGGGAAAACACAAATTTTACTAGCTGATGTAGATTGGGAGCGATTCAAAAATATTTATCAATCTAAAGGCAATAAACCAATTTTTGATAAATTAGGAAAATACCAAACTTTAGTCAATAAAATTCCACAGTCAACCTCTACACGTCGTCTTCTCGAAGAAATTCCACCAGGAGAACGTCGGGAACATTTGTTTGAATATATTGGCAAAAAAGTAGCGATAATTTTGGGAAATAAACAGATGCCAGACCCCGAACAAGGATTTTTAGAAATGGGGATTGATTCTTTGCTTTCGATTGAATTGAAAAATCGCTTAGAAAAAGGATTGGAAGTGGCTTTACCTGCTTCTTTGATATTTGATTTTCCCAATATTAGAAGATTAGTTGATTATTTGGTGGAACAGGTATTTGGTTGGCAGGTTCATGAGAAGCAAGGGAGCGTCCCTCCACATACTTCTCATCAATCTATCAATGTTGCTCCTATTGAGGAGGAGGTTAATGAAGATTTAGTTTTACAAGAGCTTGCAGATTTGGAGGCTTTTTTGGGTAATTCTTGATTTTTTAGCTCACACAGAGGCGCAGAGGAAGGAGAAAAGATGGAGTTGGAGATATCAAGTAACGATAAGTCTGTCCAAGCTAGGGTGTTTAAGGCACTGAATGAAGCGAAGGAGAGATTAAAGGCTGTTGAAGCTCAACAAAGCGAACCGATCGCAGTTGTGGGTTTGGGTTGTCGTTTTGGTAAAAATATTTCTACTCCTGAAGCTTTTTGGTCTTTTCTCAAAGCTGGTGGTAATACGCTAACAGATGTACCAAGCGATCGCTGGAATATATCTGATTTTTATGACTCAGACCGTGGTAAACCTGGCAAAATCTATGTATCTCAAGGCGGTTTTCTCGATGATGTGTCAATGTTTGACGCACACTTTTTCGGAATTGCACCGAGAGAAGCTTTGCATATCGATCCCCAGCAACGGTTACTGTTAGAAGTTGGCTATGAAGCGTTAGAAGATGCGGGAATGGCTGCGCCTACTGCCAGAATCGGCAAAACTGGTGTTTTTATTGGCATCACAAACAATGATTATGCTCGTCTGATTGCACCAGGAGGAGATTATAGCACAGTTGGGGCTTATCATATCTCTGGCAACCATATAAATGCTGCTGCCGGACGCATTTCTTATCTTTTAAATCTCAATGGCCCTAGCTTGGCTGTGGATACAGCTTGTTCTTCTTCTTTGGTAGCAGTGCATTTAGCTTGCCGTTCTTTGCGCGCCCAAGAATGTCGTCAGGCTTTGGTGGGAGGAGTGAACCTAATTCTCACACCGGAAGTAGCGATCGCCTTGTGCAAAAATCAGATGTTAGCTGCTGATGGTAGGTGCAAAACCTTTGACGAAAGCGCTGATGGATTTGGGATTGGTGAGGGTTGCGGAGTCGTCGTTTTAAAAAGATTGAGTGAAGCCTTAGCAGATGGCGATCGCATTTGGGCGTTAATTCGGGGAACAGCTGTTAATAACGATGGTGCGAGTGGCGGCTTTACAGTTCCTAATGGGCCGATGCAGACAGATTTAATTCGTGAAGCTCTGGCTGACGCTCGTTTGAGCGCCGATGTCATTGATTATATCGAAGCTCACGGTACTGGTACATCTTTGGGAGACCCGATTGAAATTAAAGCGATCGCTGATGCTTTGTGTGTCAATCGTTCTTCATCCCAACCTTTGTTAGTCGGTTCTGTCAAAACAAATCTCGGTCATTTAGCGGCGGCGGCGGGGATTTCTGGATTGATCAAGACGATATTATCTATCTATCATGCTGAAATTCCGGCTCATCTCAATTTGCAAAAACCAAATTCTCATATTAAATGGGATAGCTTACCTCTCCAGGTAGTGACA
Source organism: Nostoc sp. DSM 114160 (assembly GCF_053470305.1). Classification (NCBI taxonomy): domain Bacteria; kingdom Bacillati; phylum Cyanobacteriota; class Cyanophyceae; order Nostocales; family Nostocaceae; genus Nostoc; species Nostoc sp. DSM 114160. Next base: position 46,423 of record NZ_JBPFGO010000003.1, read on the forward strand.
AAAACTCGTCCTTGGTCTCAAGGTAATGGCAAAATAAAAGCCGCCGGAGTCAGTTCTTTCGGAGCATCGGGAACTAATGCTCATGCGATATTGAGCGAACCTCCGCAAGTGCAATCTCCAACTACAAATACATTTCCTCTACTAGTTACTCTGTCTGCTAAAGATGAAGAACGTTTGCGTTTATTGGCTGCTAACTTTGTTAATTATATTGACCAAAAACCAGAAGTTAACTTAACTGATATCGCCTTTTCTTTAAATACAGGTCGTTTTCATCATAAACAACGTTTATCTTTATTAGTTTCCAACATTGCCAGTTTTCAAGAACAACTTCGAGCTTTTGCTAGTGGTAATGACCGAGAAACTAATATTATTCACGGTGAGGCAAGAGGAAACACTAAAATTGCTTTTGTTTGCAATGAGGCAACAGCTATATTTTCAAGAATTTGGAAAGAGCTTTTTGTAAATGAGCCTGCATTTCGTGATGCTTTGATGCAATGCGCTCGCCTATTCCAAAATCATTTAAATTTCTCTCTAGAAGAGTTACTTGATAGCAATCAAGATATAAACGATCCTTTATATGTTCAACCAGCATTATTTGCACTGCAATATGCGCTGTGTGAACTCTGGAAATCTTGGGGAATTTACCCTTCTGCGGTTTTAGGTTCTGGCTTTGGTGAGTATCTGGCTGCTCAACAAGCTGGAGTTTTTTCAATTGAAGATGCAGTTAAGTTAGTTGCAAATCGCGCTCATTTATTTAATAAACAAACTGAAGAAAGCAAATTTTTAGCTTTTCAAAAAGTAGCTGAAGAAGTTATTTATAGTAATCCGCAACTCACTTTAATTTCTCATAATGGTGAAGTTGCTAGTAATTCTATTAAAACTGCTGCTTATTGGGTGCAACAGCTACGTCAATCAGAAAATGTTGCTAAAGGAATTGTTAATTTGCATCAGATGGGCTATCAAATATTTCTAGAAATTGGAAATCAGCCCATAATTAATGTCGAGCGTAGTAATTTACCCGCAAATGAAATTATTTACTTATGTAGTTTAGCCAAAGATGGCAGTAACTATAAACAAATTCAAACAGTCATAGCCCAACTATATGTAAGAGGAGTAAATATTAATTGGCAGGAATTTCATCGCTCTCGCTCTGGACAAAAAATTAGTTTACCCAATTCTCCTTTTATCCGCAAACGCTACTGGGTAAATGCTACTAAATCTCATCATCGCTCTGGACATCCTTTACTAGGCGATCGCTTCTCCTCTCCTCTATCTTCTATTCAATATCGAGCTAGCATTAGTCAAAATAGCCCCGCATTTCTAGCAGAACATCAAGTTTTTGATAAACCGATATTTCCCGGTGCAGCATTTATTGAAATGGCGTTAGCGGCGATAGACAGTCAGGCTGTAAGTTTAGAAAATATTGAGTTTAAAAAAGCATTATTGCTCCGAGAACAAGAAGATACACTACAATTAATTATTGACAAAAATAAATTTCACATATATCAGCAAAGCGTTAATAATTGGGATGTACTTGTTACTGGAGAAGTTGATAACTTAAAATTAATAGATGTAGATTGCCAAAATGTTGAGCAAATAATAGCTAATTGTCCAGAACAGCTTGAGATTAATTCCTTTTATGAAACCTACCAAAAATCTGGAGTCAATTACGGTAGTAGCTTTAAAATAATCAATAAGCTTCAATATGGTAAAAATAGTGCATTCGCTGAAATACAGTTAACAAATAGTCAGAGTTTAGAAGCGAAAAACTATCGGTTTCATCCGGCGATGTTGGATGCTTGTTTTCAGGCGATCGCGGCGATTTTATTTCAGCAAAATTCTTCGATAACTTATGTTCCAGTCCGCATTGCTAAATTTCAATTCTTCAAGTCTCCAGGTGATAGTGTTATCAGTGCAGCTCGAATAACTAAAAATTCTGATAATTTTATCATCTCTGATATTGATATTTATTCAGAACAAGGTGAGTTACTAGTAACAATTAGAGGATTTGAACTCAAAGCTGTTCAACGTCAAGAAATTATCCGCCGTGAAATACAACCACAATCTTACATAGAAGAATGGGTTCCCTTAGCACCATTATTACCTGATGGAAGAGATTATTTACTAAATCCTGATGCCATTAAAACTCAAGTTAAACCCCAGCAATTAGAACAGCAATTAGCAGAAAAATTGCGCCAATATGAACGCTTACTTGAAGAAATGGAAACTTTAAGCGTAAGTTATATATGGGAAGGTTTAAAAGAGCTAAACTGGCAACCGCAGTTAGGTAAAATTTATCAAGAAGAAAAAATTGCGAATCAAGGTGGAGTAGTTGAATTTTATCGTCCTTTATTGTCGCGGTGTTTAGCAATTTTAGCTGAGGAAGGAATAGTTACTCAGCAAAAAGATGGATGGTTATTAGCAAAAGAACTTGTTATATCTTCATCTCAATTACAAATTCAACAACTACGTAGCGAATATCCCGATTACCTTGCAGAAATTAATCTGATAGAACGTTGTGGATCGGCTTTAGCTGCGGTGATGCGCTGCCAAATTGAGCCATTAGAATTACTATTTCCCCAAGGTGATTTGAATGCGATCGCATCTGTATATTCTGATGCGGCTGGTGCTAAGTTGATGAATGAATTAGTTGCAGCTACAATTAAATGTGCAGTAGGAAATTTACCAACAAATCGTCAGCTACGAATCCTCGAAATTGGCAGCGGAACGGGTTCTGCTACAGCAGCAATTTTACCACATTTACCTCAAGAGCAAATTGAATATATATTTACCGATATTTCTTCTAGTTTTTTAACCAGAGCCAAAGAAAGTTTTAGTGATTATCCCTTCATTCAATATCAAACTTTAGATATAGAAAAAAATCCCCTGACTCAAGGATTTCTCCCCGGATATTTTGATATTATTATCGCTGCTAACGTCCTTCATGCCACAACAGATATTAACAAAACACTTGCAAATCTCCGTTCTCTAATAGCTCCTGATGCTCTACTAATACTATTAGAAAGTACTGGGGCGCGTCGTTGGGTAGATTTAACCTTTGGGTTAACAGAGGGATGGTGGTTATGCAGTCAAGATCCGCACCGCAATGGTTATCCTTTGGTAGATACAAAACATTGGCAAAATTTACTCGCCAAGCATCAATTTACAGAAATTAACGTCATCGAACCAACCAAACCAGAGACACGCAATCTATTACGACAAAGCGTCATCATTGCTAAAGAAAATGGTCATCCTAAGTCTGTTTCTCATGAATTAATCTTTGCCGATAATAAAGGAATTGGTCGCAGTTTAATCACCTCATTCCAACAAAGGGGAGTTGCTTGTTCTCTCATCTCCCCTCAAGAAATCGATCCTGATAACGCCGACGATTATCTATCACTATTACAAAACCTTTTAACGCCAGAAACTCGTGAAATCATCTACCTCTGGCCCTTACAAGAAATAGAAGGCGAAATTTATCGAGCAGTAGAGATTCATTGTAGACGTTTCCTATTTTTACTTCAGGCATTATTACAACAAGAAAATCCCCCTGCACTCATTCTTGTCACTCAAGGTGCTGTTCCCGCCAAAGAAATCACCACCTTAACTTCTCCAGCCCAATCTTCCTTATTGGGAATCGCTTTAAGCTTAGTTCTAGAACATCCAGAACTCAATTTTAGAGCGATTGATTTAGATCCTCATACACAAGATTTAGCAGAAAAGTTATTTAGAGAAATCTACAACAATACCCAAGAAAACCGCATTGCTTTGCGGGGCGAACAACGCTTCTGTCCGCGTTTGGTAGAGCGCAAATTAGCAGACGGAAACATTAATTTCCGTCAAGATGGCTTTTATCTAATTTCTGGTGGTACAGGCGGATTAGGTTTAGCTACTGCTCGATGGATGATAGCACGTGGCGCTCGTCATTTAGTATTGTGCAGTCGCAGTGGTGCAAAAGCTCTCACTCCTGAAATTATAACAAGTCTGCAATCCAGTAACGCAGACATCCAAATTAAAGATGTTGATATCACAAATGGCGAGAAACTGCACGCCTTACTAGAAGAATGCCGATCGCAATATCCAGTGCGGGGAATTTTCCACATCGCCGGCACTTTAGACGATACAACATTACTGCGACTGACACCAGAACGTTTTAACCATGTTCTTGCGCCCAAGGTGAAAGGAACTTGGCTACTACATCAACTAACCCTGAACGATCCTTTAGATTTCTTTGTTTGTTATACCTCTGCGGTGTCGCTCATTGGCTCGGCGGGACAAGCTAATGCTGCGGCTGCTAATGCCTTTGAGGATGCCTTTACCTATTATCGTCATGCCCATAATTTGCCAGCTACAGTCATCAACTGGGGGCCGTGGAGCGAAATCGGTGCAGCAGTCGATCGCAACGTTTTAGAAAGATTAGCCGCCAAAGGTTATGATGCGATCGCACCTGATTTAGCACTCAATACTCTAGAAAAAATCTTGTTTAACAAGATTGTGCGTGCTGGTGTAATTGCTATTGATTGGAAGCGTTTCCCATACATTAATCAAAGCTTTTATCAAAACTTCTTACCTCAAGGAAAAGCTAAATCTCAAACTGCATCAAATATTTTAGAACAATGGCAAACTATACCTGTAAAACAGCGCCGCGATTTACTTATCCGCCAGATTAGTTTGCGAGTTTCCACTGTATTAGGACTATCAACCGATGAAGTATCTCCCCAACAAGGCTTTTTTGATATGGGGATGGACTCACTCACCTCTACAGAACTTCGCAATCTTTTGCAAACAGATTTTAATTGCTCTTTACCCACAACAATTACTTTTCGGTTTCCCAATGTGGAAACTTTAGCAGATTATTTGCTGCGAGAAGTTTTAAATATTTCTCAACAGCAAACTTCTGTACAACAACTCAATCCTAATCAACCTAACCCCCCTAGCCCCCCTTCCCTACAAGGGAATGGGAGTTTCAAAGCCTCTCCCCCACTGGGGGAGAGGTTTGGAGAGGGGTTATTCGGTAAACTTGATGATTTTTCAAACATCCTCTTAGAAAAACCACAACAAGAAGAAGATCCAATTGTGATTGTGGGGATGGCTTGTCGGTTTCCTGGCGGTGCGAATGATTTGGAATCATTCTGGCAACTTTTAGAACAAGGAAAAGATGCAGTCAGAGAAATTCCCAGCGATCGCTGGGATATGCAAGCATGGTATCATCCCGATCCAGATACACCAGGAAAAATATATTCTCCTTACGGAGCATTTTTAGAACAAATAGATCGATTTGATGCCGAATTTTTTGGCATTATCCCCCGCGAAGCTGTCGCTATAGATCCTCAACAACGCCTGCTACTAGAAACTACTTGGCAAGCTTTAGAATCAGGCGGACAAAATCCGCAGCAGTTACGCAACAGTCAAACTGGTGTTTTTGTGGGGGCGATGACTCAAGACTATGCCCAGTTGAGTCATGCACCAGAAGCTATCAACGCGTATACCGGTTCTGGAACTTCTGTAAGTGTAGCCGCCGGTCGTCTTTCTTACGTACTGGGCTTGCAAGGGCCATCAATGACAGTTGATACTGCTTGTTCTTCTTCTTTAGTAGCAGTACATTTAGCTTGCAATGCTTTGCGTAATGGTGAATGTGACATTGCCTTGGCGGGTGGTGTCAACATCATGTTAACCCCGGTAATTTCCTTAATAGAAAGTCGCGCTCATATGCTTGCACCCGATGGGACGTTGCAAGACTTTTGATGCAAGTGCCAATGGTATGGTGCGCGGCGAAGGTTGCGGGATGATTGTTTTCAAGCGGTTAAGTCAAGCAATTAAAAATGGCGATCGCATTTTAGCTAGAGTTCATGCTACAGCTGTGAATCACGATGGCCCAAGTAGTGGTTTGACTGTCCCTAATGGCGATGCTCAAGAAAAATTATTACAGCAAGCATTGAAGACAGCGAAACTCAAACCAGAGCAAATAGATTTTATCGAAGCTCATGGTACTGGAACTGCTTTAGGCGATCCGATTGAATTAGAAAGTATGGCTGCGGTATTTGGGAAGCGCCCCCAAAATCGACCTTTAATTATTGGTTCTGTCAAAACTAATTTAGGACATTTAGAAGGAGCAGCCGGAATTGCTGGATTAATTAAAACTGTTTTAGCCTTACAACACCACAAAATTCCTCCTCATCTTCACTTTGAAAAACCCAACCCCCGTTTTGATTGGAGTTCTCAGATTTTTGAAGTTCCAGTACATGGAAAAGACTGGCATTCTAGCGAGCGAGAACGCATCGCGGGAGTAAGTTCTTTTGGATTTAGTGGTACTAATGCTCATATTATTGTTGGAGAAATTGCATCTAATTCTCCGCAAAAATCCGAGAATACATTTTACCTACTGCCGCTTTCGGCTCGTTCTGAAAAATCTCTCAAAGAGTTAGCCAAAAATTATCAGTACGCTTTGAATGAATCTGTTAATTTAGCAGATGCTTGTTTTACCGCCAGTACAGGGCGGGCTGTTTTCCAGCATCGATTGTGTGTCTTAGCCGACTCAATTACTACAGCACAAACAGCACTTGCCGATTTCCAAAAAAATGAAGATTCTCATCATGTAATTACGTCAATTACATCAGAAAATCAGCCCAATGTAGCTTTTCTCTTTTCAGGACAAGGTTCTCAATATTCAGGGATGGGACAAACTCTTTATAACCAAGAACCTGTCTTTAAAAATACTTTGGATCTTTGTAACCAAATCTTAGAACCGATTTTAGAAAAGTCGCTGTTAGATTTAATCTTTCAATTGCAAAATAGCGAACAGCTAGAACAGACTCAAATCACACAGCCAGCTCTTTTTGCACTTGAATACGCACTTGCTAAATTATGGCAATCTTGGGGAATACAACCTTCTGCACTTTTAGGACATAGCATTGGTGAATATGTCGCCGCTTGTTTAGCAGGAGTCTTTTCTTTAGAAGATGCCTTGCAATTAGTCGTCCAACGCGGTCGCTTGATGGGAGAACTACCGCATAATGGAGCAATGGCAGCGATTTATGCTGATTATCAAACAGTAGCAAATTATCTTGCTCCATATAAAAATCAAGTAAATATTGCCGCAGACAATGGCGCAATTAATGTCATTTCTGGCTTGCGTGAAATTGTCGAACGAGTAGAAAGAACTTTTATAGAACAGGGTTATAAGACTAAACGCTTGGCAGTATCTCATGCTTTTCATTCTCTGTTAATAGAGCCAATTCTTGATGAGTTTGCCAAGGTTTTAGAGAAAATTTCTTTCCACGAACCAAACTTGACTATTATTAGCAATGTCACAGGTAAACCAATTGGTCAAGAAATTACTACTCCTGATTATTGGCTGCGCCATCTTCGCAACACTGTGCATTTTGATAAAGGATTTAAATTCTTAATTGACAGTGGTTATCGCCATTTTTTAGAGATAGGGTCAAAGCCTGTGTTACTGGGTATAGCAAGGCTAACTTATCAAATCAAAGAAATATCATGGCTACCCAGTATCGTACCCGGACAAGATGAACAAGCCCAGATTTACAGAAGTTTAGCGACACTTTTTGTTAATGGTTATTCTGTAGAATGGACGGAGGTATTTAAGCACGGAAAGCGGATTAATTTACCTACTTATCCATTTCAGCGAGAACGTTATTGGCTAACAAATTCACAATTTTTTGTAGCTGATATCAAAACTAAGTTGCATCCTTTTATTAGCGATGTTAAAAAACTAGCTACGAAAGAATTTATTTTTGAGGGAGAGATAAGTGCCGCTCGTCCAGAATATCTGGAAGGACACAAAGTATTTGGAAAAATCTTATTTCCGGCTACGGGTTTTATTGAAGCGATTTTAGCAGCTATCCAGAAAATATTTACTGATAATTTGGCGATTATTCAAAATGTGTCTATTCATCAGGGATTACTTTTATCTCAATCTCCAAGTAAATTACAAATGATTTTTAAGCCTAACAAGTCAAATGGCTATGGTTTTGAGATATTTAGTAGTGATTCGGCAAAAGATAACTGGATTCTTAATGTAACTGGTGAAATTAAACCCAACAATCAAAAAATACCCACATCTGTTAGGAATTGGTCTGATAAAAAAGGAGAATCTGTTGAGATTTCTAGATTTTATGACCTTTATGAGCAGATGGGAATTAGCTATGGTAAGGGGTTTCAAGCTATTCAAGAACTAAATTATTTAAGCAATGGTTCTCAGGCTAAGATTAGTATCGATCGCAGTTTGGCAGATCGGCGATATTGTCTGCATCCCGTGCTTTTAGATGCTTGTTTGCAAAGTGTTGGTGCGGCTTTCCCAGAAATTCACGGCCAAGAATTGCATTTACCTTATGGTTTCTCTTCACTAGAATTCTTTGGCAATCCTGGTACTCAAGCTTGGACGCACATTGATGTTAAATCTAATAGTAACGGCGAAATATGCGTAAACGTAGATGTTTACGATGAGCAAGAACAGCTTTGCGCTCGGTTTACAGACTTAACAGCACGGCGTACTAATCCGGCGGTTTTACAACGTTTATGGCAAGAAAATGAAAATAATTGGTTTTACAAAATTGAATGGCAAAAGCTTGATACAGTTCCAACTCTTACAGAAAAACACAATTCTTGGTTAGTGTTTGTACATCCTGGAACAGCATTGAATTATTCTATTGATTTATTGAAAGAAGCTGGAGAACGAGTTATTACTGTAGAATTTGGTGATGAATATAAATGCCATTCTCAAGATGAGTTTATCATCAATCCATCTCAAAAATCTGATTTTCAGCGCTTATATCAAGAAGCATATCCATCGGGAGAATTTGCTACGGGTGTGATTTTTGCTTGGGAAAATGTACCTGATGAAGAATGTTCGGATACTGTTTACAATAGTTGTCATGCTGCATTGCACTTAATTCAAACTCTTACCGCTAGTTGGAAAAAACTACCTGATTTATGGTTAATAACTCGCGGTGCAAATCGAGTGCTAGCTGAGACTGATTTGCAACCTCAACAGTCTTCCCTTTGGGGATTAGGCGCAGTAATTAATAATGAATACCCGCAAATTCGTTGTGTATGTTTAGATTTATCACCCACAACAGAACCTAATGAAGCTGAATTTTTATTCAACGAATTCCACGCTGCAAGCGCTGAGTCACGCCTAGCTTTACGTCAAGGAAATCGCTATGGAGCAAGGTTAGTATCTGCAACAATTCCTACAACTCAAAAACAGCAATTAGTTAGCAAAGAAGGAGCTTATTTAATTACTGGTGGTTTAGGTAAACTGGGCTTGCTAATGGCTGAGTGGTTATCAGAAATGGGAGCTAGACATTTAGTTTTGTGTAGCCGCAATGTTAAGTCTCAACCAGAAGCGATCGCCTCGTTAACTAAAAATGGTACACAGATTACAGTTATCGGTGCTGATATTACCTCAGCCGCAGATATGGAACAAATATTCTCCCGTTTTGGTGCAGATTTACCTCCTTTACGTGGAGTAATTCACGCTGCTGGTGTCTTAGATGATGGTCTTTTGAGCAATCAAAATTGGCAAAGATATCAAAATGTCATGCGTCCCAAAGTAGAAGGTACTTTATTATTAGACCGCTATACCCGCAACCTATCTTTAGACTTTTTTGTTGCCTTTTCTTCTGCTGCTGTGATTCTCGGTTCGCCTGGACAAAGTAGTTACGCTGCTGCTAATGCTTTTATGGATGCTTTAATGCAGCAACGGCAAAGTTTAGGATTACCAAGTATCAGCATCAATTGGGGAGCATGGGATACAGGAAATGAAATTGACAAACAACGTTTTGCTAATTGGGGTATTCAAAGTATGTCTTCTGATACTGCCCTCAAATATCTCAGCCAGTTAATTCTGGCTAACGTTTCTCAAGGAGCTATTATTGATATTGATTGGTCTACTTTTAATCGAGCTTTTAAGATTAATCAACCATTCTTTGCCGAAGCGATCGCAATCAAAGAAAATAGCAAAGAAGCAAAATTATTAGAACAGTTAAAATCTGCACCCATAGATGAGCGAATAGAAAGTTTATTTCAAGTAATTGAGCAAATTTTACGCGAAGTTACTGGATTAGCTGCCAGTAGTGTTATTCCTCAAAATACCTCATTTTTAGAGTTAGGTTTAAACTCGTTAATGGTATTAGAATTTAAAAATCGGCTGGAAAGTAACTTAGCTTGCACTTTACCTACTTCTATAATTTTTGATTATCCTAATCTTGCAAGTCTCAGCAATTATCTACAGGCAGAAGTTTTAGCAAAGCATATTGATTTTGAGATCGCAATACATAATAGCGATACTTTGAATCCTTATGAAAGTCTCAATGAAGATGAATTGGCTATACTACTTAATCAAAAGTTAGCAGAGCTGGAGGAATATGGTGAGTAAATATTATAGCAATTCCCAAATACATAAAATACACCCCACCCGCGCTGTCGCGCACCCTCCCCTTGGCAAGGGGAGGGCTGGGGAGGGGTGATTTCGTATCTCACTAGAGTGGGAAACGCTATAAAACTTTCAGTGCAGCGAAAATTTTTATTTTACAAATAGGAGGTATAGCTTTGGAAAATATTGGCAAAATCCCTTTCAATGATGAATGGCGCAATCGCTGGATAATTATCAAAGAATTCATCCAGAATCCACTTAAGGAAATCTGGTTTTTACAAGATAAATTTGAGGTGTCTGACCTTTACACCGGGATAGCAAAACGAGATCGCGATCTTCACAATCCCAATATTCCCCAATGGCTCAACTTTGGTTATTGGCAAGAAGAAACTACTTATGACGGAGCTTGTGCCGCTTTAGCCCGTAAATTAGGAGAAATTGCCGAACTTAGCCCTGGAGACAAAGTTTTAGATGTCGGCTTCGGTTTTGCCGAACAAGATATCCTTTGGGTACGTGAAAACAATGTAGATGCAATTACTGGGATAAATACTACAGAGCTACAAGTAGAAATTGCTCAAGAACGAGTAGCTAGAGCGGGATTAGCCGAACGCATAAATCTTCAGGTTGGTTCGGCAACAAAAATTCCTTGTGAAGACAATTCTTTTGATAAAGTTACAGCTTTAGAATGTGCTTTTCATTTCAATACTCGTGAAGATTTTTTTGCTGAAGCATTTCGAGTTTTGCGCCCTGGTGGAAAATTAGCATTAGCAGATTGTTTGCCGAGAGTTGGACGAGATATTGACTTTTGGCTGCGCGTCAATAGCAAGAAAATGTGTATTCCTTTCGCCAACCAATATGACCGAAATATTTATGTTGAAAAACTCAAAAAGCATGGATTTGTAAATATCCAAGCTGTATCAATTAGCGAATATGTTTGGCCGGCTGCTGTGCGTTACTTTGCCGAAGTAGGTAAAGGAATTAGTAAACACGATTTAGCGATCGATCTCCAGAAAGATAATCCAGGACTTGAAGCTTGGTCGAGAGATAGGGGGTGGTTTATGGCTTTTGATGACTATCTTTTATTTTCAGGAGAAAAACCCGATTAGATATTTATATAAAATAAAAAAATTGCGGATAGAAGCATGGCTCAAACTACAGATTATAAAAAACTCATAGCATCAACCTTAACAAAAATGGAGGCAATGCAGGCTCGCATTACCGAATTAGAAACCAGGCAAAGCGAGCCAATTGCTGTTGTTGGGATGGGTTGTCGTTTCCCTGGAGGCATAAATTCTCCTGAAGCTTATTGGAATTACTGTAAAGCCGGACTTGACGCAATTGTAGAAGTTCCTAAAAGCCGTTGGGATATCTCAAAATTTTATGCTCCCGAACCTACTCCCGGCAAAATGAACACTCGTTATGGAGGATTTTTACAAGAGGATATTACAGAATTTGATGCCCGTTTCTTCTCTATATCTTCCCGCGAAGCAACCTCAATGGACCCCCAACAAAGGTTACTACTTGAGGTGACATGGGAAGCTTTAGAAAACGCTAATTTACCACCAACTAATTTAGCAAGCGATCGCGTGGGTGTATTTGTCGGTATAACTAGTGTTGACCACGCGATGACAGTCTACAAAAGCAACTACGATGAAATCGATTCTTTTTTTGGTACGGGAAACGCCCTGAGTGCCGCAGCCGGACGGCTATCTTATTTTTTAAACCTGCGCGGCCCTTGTATGTCTATTGATGCAGCCTGTGCTTCTTCACTGGTTGCCATTCACCAAGCTATTCGCAGTTTAAGAAATCATGAATGCGAATTAGCTTTAGTAGCTGGGGTAAATCTGCTCTTAAATCCGGCAATTACGATTAACCTTTCCCAGTCGGGGATGATGTCTCCCGATGGTCGTTGCAAAACTTTTGATGCAGCTGCAAATGGATATGTGCGGGGCGAAGGATGCGGAGTTTTAGTACTCAAACGCTTATCTGTGGCGGAAAAAAAATGGCGATCGCATTCTCGCCCTCCTCCGAGGATCTGCGGTCAATCATAACGGTGCAGCCGCCGGGTTAACAGTTCCCAGCGGCCCCGCCCAACAAGATTTACTTCGTCAAGCCTTAGCTGATGCCAGAGTCAAACCCCAGGAAGTCGGGTATATAGAAGCACATGGCACGGGAACCTCTTTAGGCGATCCCATTGAGATGAATGCGATCGCCGCTGTTTATGGAGAGCGATCGCAACCACTTTACGTCGGTTCAGTGAAGACTAATATCGGACATCTCGAAGCCGCCGCCGGGATAGCAGGCACAATCAAGACAATTCTTGCCCTCCAACATGGTGAGATTCCGCCTCATCTCCACTTCCAAGAACCTAATCCTCTGATTAATTGGCAAGGATACCCGATCGAAATTCCTAGTCAAACCATACCCTGGGCGAACAATGGCCAAGTCCGCATTGCAGGGGTGAGTTCCTTCGGTTTTTCTGGAACGAATGCTCATGTAATTATCGAACAAGCGCCTGTTGCAAACATACCAGAAATTAAGCTACAACGTCCTAGTCATCTATTGATGATTTCCGCTCATCAAGAAACGGCTTTAAAAGAACTAGCACAACGTTTTTACATCCACCTAGAATCTCATCCAGAAATTGGCGATATCTGTCATAGTGCGGCAATAGGTAGATCGCCTTTAGCTGAACGATTGGCGATCGTTGCAGATACATTACCAGAATTGCAACAAAAATTAGTAGCTTTTGCTGACGAAAAAACCATTGATAATTTGACTTTTTATCAACGTTTCGCAGGAGAAAAACAGCCAAAAATTGCCTTTCTCTTCACTGGCCAAGGAGCTTGTTATGCAGGTATGGGCCATCAACTTTACCAAACCCAACCTACATTCCGTAAATATATTGACAAATGTGCAGATATTTTAGCGAATTATTTAGAGTATCCACTACAAGATATATTATTTGGCGATCGCACAGATTTACTCAATCAAACTGCATACGCTCAACCAGCTATATTTGCTCTTGAATATTCAGTTGCTATGCTTTGGCAATCTTGGGGAATTACACCAAGTTTACTAATTGGTCATAGTGTTGGTGAATATGTCGCAGCTTGTATTGCAAAAGTATTTAGTTTAGAAGCAGGTCTAGAATTAATTGTGAAACGCGGGCAATTAATGCAAACTGCGCCTACAGGAAAAATGGCTTCAATTTTTACAGATGAAGCTACAGTAATTTCTTTAATTCAAAATTATAGTAAGACAGTTTCAATTGCAGCTATTAACCATCCTCAACAAATTGTCATCTCTGGAGAAAGTAATAGCGTTGATGAGATTGTTGTTAACTGCAAACACCAAAAAATAGCTGTTCAATTACTATCAGTTGACGGTGCTTTTCACTCTCCATTAATGGAGTCAATTTTAGATGAATTTGAAACTGCCGCTCGTAATATTTCCTACAATCATCCTCAAGTTTTGCTAATTTCAGGCATTGACGGACAACCTTTAGCAAATGCGCCCGATGCAAGCTACTGGAGACAACTATGCCGTCAACCCGTGCAATTTTTGCAAAGTCTGATTACGGCGTTAAACAAAGGATACAACCTGTTTTTAGAAGTGGGGCCAAGACCAATACTTGCAGAACAAGGTCGCCGTTATCACGATGAAGTTATCTGGCTGAGTTCTCTCAATAGAGGTTTGGATAACTGGCAGACGATGTTATCAACACTAGCCCAACTCTACATTCATGGAGTAAATTTTAACGCCGAAAAATTCAATGAAGATTACGGTTACAGAAATATTCAATTACCAAACTATCCTTTTCAACGAAAAAGGTTTGAATTTAAATCTGCTATTTCAGTCGAATCAAGTTCAATCAAAGAAATGCCCGTAGAAAACGAGTTAATGGAGACCAAGATGACTGTAGCAAAAGTTTCAAATATCCAAAAACATCAGCAAGAAATCGGCAATCAGTTAAAGTCTATCTTAGCTCTGTTGCTCAAAGAAGATGAAAATGACATTAGAGATGATGAAACTTTATTAAATCTAGGGGCAGATTCAATTATTTTGACTGACTTTGCTCGTAAAGTTGAAGAGAAGTTTGGCGTTAAAGTTAAGATAGATCGATTATTTACCGATTTGCAAACAATTGCTGAAATAGCTAATTATCTATCTGATTTTATTGAACCAAAACCATTAGAAACATCTTCAGTAGCTACTATACTAAACAAAAATTCTAATAAAGTATCTAATTCTGACTCAGAATTAAATAATTATCTGTGGGTAATTTCCCAATTACAACCGATTAGTATTGCCTATATCTTGAAAGCTTTAGAAGTATTAGGTAAGAGACTAAAAATAGCAGAAACTTGGACAACAGAAAACTTATTACAAATTTTGCCTATTGCTCCAAAATATCATATTTTAATTACTCGTTATTTAAAAACTTTAGAACAAGCTGGAATTATTCAAAATCAAGGTAACATCTGGATAGTACGAAACCTACCTACACCTTTTTCTTTACCAGAAGCTATAGAAAATCTGCAAACTACTTGTCCAGCAGCAAAACCTGAGTTAGAAATGCTGCAACGCTGTGGAGAAAATCTAGCAGAAGTATTGAAAGGAAATATAGATCCTTTAGAGTTAATTTTCCCAGCAGGTTCAGTAGTTCATGCAGAAAGTATATATGGTAATTCTCCGGTATCTCGTTTGATGAATCAACGAGTAGCCCAAGCAATTAACTCAATTTTAAAGAGTTTTTCTAGTAGCGATCGCCCTTACCACATTATCGAAGTGGGAGGTGGTACAGGTGCGACTTCGGAAGCAATTATTAATAATTTAAATCTCAATGATACTAATTATTCTTTCACCGAACTTTCTCCTGTTCTCCTCAATAAAGCGCGTCAAAAATTTAAACACAGAGATAATCTCAACTTCCATCAATTAGATATTGAAAAATCACCAGTTTCTCAAGGGCTTACAGCACATTCTTATCATATAGTTGTTGCTGCTAATGTGCTTCATAGTACCCGAAATATTACAGAAACACTAAATAATATTCGAGAACTACTAATACCTGGTGGTTACTTGGTACTGCTAGAAACAGTAGAAAATAATTCCTGGCTTGATTTAACCTTTGGACTCACACCAGGATGGTGGCGCTTTCAAGACAAAGAGTTACGTATAGATACTCCATTGTTAAGTGGAGAAAGTTGGTGTGCTGTTTTAAAACGCTGCGGTTTTGCTACTGCGGATAGTTTTTCTAAACAGAATAATACCAGCATCTACAATGGACAAGAGTTAATTATTGCTTCCACCTCTGCTGAAAGCGCTATTGATAACCAAGCAAAAACAGTAGCTGTATCAACACCAACCTCTGGCAAAGAAGCTTTGATGATGGCTCAATTGCAATCTTTGAAAGAACTCAAAGATATACATGAAAAAACTATTATCAAGCAATTAGAAATACTCCAATCTGTATCTGTCGCACCGAGCAATACATCAGAAGTTTTGTTTAGTCAGACAGAAATTGTACCTACTCCTAAAACAAGCAAAATAGAAACTGCAACTCCTACCAAAAAAATTAATTCTCCAAATTTAAACCCATTAGCCTTAAAGCTAGCAGAGAATAAATCTTTAACAGAACAACAGCAAGCTTTTATCCAAAAGTTAGAGATTATTTATAACCAAAAAACAGCGAAATCCAAGGCATATTCGCAAAATAGCCGCAAGACAATGGTTGATGTTAAACCTACCATTGACTTCCGTATGGCTTTAAAAGAATTTCAGTATCCCATTGTTTCAGAATCAGCCCAAGGGGCGTATTTTCGTGATATCGATGGCAATGATTACATCGACTTAGCAATGGGGTTTGGTGTTAACTTTTTTGGGCATAGTCCTGATTTTGTGTTGTCAGCAATTCAGCAACAAATGCAACACGGAATCGGATTAGGAATGCAGTCTAATATTGCAGCAGAAACGGCTGCTTTGATTTGTGAAATGACAGGTGTGGAGCGAGTCGCTTTTAGTAATACTGGTACAGAAGCGATTATGGCAGCAGTTCGTATTGCTCGTTCTCGGACAAAACGCCAAAAAATTGTGATTTTTGCTGGTTCTTATCACGGTACTTTTGATGGCATTTTAGCGCGAGTTGGAGAAGAAGCGGGAACAGCTCAACCATTGAGTCTTGGGACACCATCAGGAATGGTTGAAGATGTCATAGTTCTTACATATGGAGCCGAAGAAAGTCTAGAAATAATTGCTACTCAAGCTGATAATTTAGCAGCAGTTTTAGTAGAACCTGTGCAAAGCCGTAAACCCGATTTACAGCCTAAAGAATTTCTGCAAAAATTACGAAAATTGACTCATGAAAAAGAAATTGCCCTAATTTTTGATGAAATTATTACTGGATTTCGCATTACTCCAGGAGGAGCGCAGGAATGGTTTGATGTTGACGCAGATATAGTAGTTTATGGTAAGGCAATTGGTGGTGGTTTGCCTATTAGTACGATCTGTGGCAAAGCAGATTTCTTAGATACAATTGATGGCGGTTTCTGGAGTTATGGAGATGATTCCCATCCGCAAACAGAATTAACTGCTTATGGCGGTACTTTCTGTCGTCATCCTTTGGCTTTGGCTGCTTGTCGTGCAGTACTTTTACATTTACGCGAACAAGGCGCAACGCTTCAAGAAAGAGTAAATCAATTAACTAATCGATTAGCTACTGAAGTTAATCAGTTCTTTCAAGAAACAGGAATTCCTATCCGCATTGTTCATTTTGGCTCTTTGTTTCGCTTTGAATCTTTTGGCGCTTATAGTATTTTCTTACAACCAATCGAATTACCACTCTTTTACTACTTGCTAAATCTCAAAGGTGTGTATACATGGGAAAAACGAGTTTGTTTTCTCTCAACTAGTCATACTAATGAAGATATAGACAAAGTAGTTGCTGCTGTCAAAGAAGCGATTATAGAACTTCAACAAGCAAGTTTTTTTGAAAATGCCAAACCACCACAAGCAAAGAAAAGAGAAGCAAGCGATCGCTCTGACGATGAAGATGGTAGGAATAATTTAAACCAGAAATTTTCTACCAATGAAGCGCAACGTCAGCTTTGGTTATTGGCAGAATTAGATACAACCGCTTCCGCATCATATAACGTTACTACTTCTTTAGAATTGCGTGGTTCTTTAGATATTTCATCTTTGCAGCAAGCGATTAATGAAGTAGTCAATCGCCATGAAGCTTTGCGAACCCAAATCTTAGAACAAGGCGAACTCCAAGAAGTTATCAGTAGTGTCAAAATTGACCTACCGTTAATCAATTTGATGGATGAAGATAATCCCGAAGCAACTGCTTTAGTATTAAGAACTGAGTTATCTCAAAAACCTTTTGACTTAAGTATCGCTCCTTTATTTGCAGCTGTACTGATGCGTTTAGCACCCGAACATTATCTGCTATCTTTAAAAACTCATCATATCGTTGCAGATGGTTGGTCATTAGGGCTAATTTTGAATGAAATTGGCAAACTTTATTCAGCAAAAATTGGTGTTGTTACAGACTCTTTAACGCCACCAATGCAATTTCGTCAATATTTAGCTTTGCGACAGCAAGAAGCACAAAGTTCACAGATGCAAGAGCATCGTGATTTTTGGTTGAAAACTTATGAGGGAGAAATCCCCGTATTTGAGCTGACTACAGACTTTCCCCGTCCTGCTGTCAAAACTTACACAGGCGGTAGAGAAAGTAAAATTATTGCTCCTCAACTGTGGCAAAATTTGCAGACTGTAGGACGCAAAAATCAAGCGACATTATTTATGACAATGTTCGCTGCTTACACAGCTTTTCTGCGTCGAATTTCCGGTCATGATGATTTAGTAATTGGTATTCCGATTTCTGGACGACAATTTGAAGGCAGCGAAACATTAGTTGGCTTTTGTTCGCAATTTTTACCAGTTCGGATTCAGACAGATATTACTACTTCTTTTGTTGCACATCTCCGTCATACCAAAGAAACACTCATAGCCGCTTTTAAACACCAAAGTCACGCCTTAGAAGAATTATTAGCAGCCTTACAATTACAACGAGATTTTTCTCGTTCTCCCCTGATATCCGTATCTTTTAATATGGACCCTAGTTTAACTCTACCTGAGTTTAAGGGACTACAAGTATCGCTACCAGCAGAGCCAATTGGTTACACTCCCTTCGATTTAGGCTTTAATTTCATCGAAGTCAATGACGCACTTATTATCTATTGCAACTACAATACAGAACTGTTTAAACCAGAAACTATCAAACAGTTTCTAGAAAGTTTTGAAATTTTGATGCAAGGGGTAATTAAAAATGCTAATGGTTTGCTTTCTGAGTTGCCTTTATTAACACAAGTGCAACAAGAACAATTATTGGCAGAATTAACAGGGAAAACAATAGAATTACCCCCAAATTCTACAATTATTGATGACTTTATTGTTCAAGTCAAATCTACACCCGATGCACCTGCATTAATAGTTGGAGAAACGACTTTAACATATAGAGAATTGAATGAGAAGGTAAATCGTTTAACTAATTACTTACATGAGAAGTATCACATTGGTTGCGGAAAAGCGATCGCACTCGCGATCGGGCGCAATCAAAACTTAATTATCGCCATCTTGGCTACTTTTAAAACTGGAGCAACATATGTACCGATAGACCCCCAATATCCTAGTAATCGCATCGATTTTATTTTAAAAGATAGTGGCTGTAATCTCTGTCTCACGGAGAGTAACTTTGTCTCCCAATTACCTCAAGAAATCGAAGCAATTTGTTTGGATCGAATCGATAATATTTTGGCAGATTTTAATAACACTGAGCCTAAATTTAAACCAGACTCTAGCCAAATTGCCTACATTTTATACACATCTGGCTCCACAGGAAACCCCAAAGGAGTCATGGGTCGTCACATTTCTATTTTGAATGTAATTCGGAGTTTACGACTCACATTTGACTTAGAGAAACATCCTGAATGGCGCTATATTTTCACTGCACCTGTCACCCACGATCCATCTTTTCGTAATATATTCTTACCTTTAACCATAGGTGCTGCTTTATATATGTATGAAGTACAGCATATAGAGCATTTAGTCTCCTTTTTACAAGAAAACCAAATCAACGCACTGCACACAACGCCATCTATTTATCGAGAAATTTTAGCTGTACTCGAACTTGAAGAAACTATCCCCAGCTTAAAATATATCTCTTGCGGCGGAGAAAAATTAGACCGAGAAACTGCGATCGCTTTACGAAAACGCTTCCCAGCGAAAATTATTAGCAATGTCTACGGTTCCACAGAAACTTGTGTAGGAGTATCTCAATATCCAATCGACGAAAATTTAAATACAGACGTACCTCTTGGTCAGGTTTTCCATAACAATCGATTATTTGTCCTGGATGAATTTAATAACACCGTACCTTTGCATATAGTAGGTGAAATTTGCGTAGAAGGTGCAGCATTAGCCGCTGGTTATCGCAATCTTCCCCAAATCACCAAGGAAAAATTTCAATCTAGTTTTCTAAATCCAGAAAAAATTCTCTTTAGAACGGGAGATTTAGGTAAACAAATTGCCCCAGGTGTGATTAAATTTATGGGGCGAAAAGATAATCAAGTTAAGGTAAATGGCTATCGGATAAATCCAGGTGAAATTGAATACCAACTTAGCCGTTATGCCCAGATTGAGAGAGCAATTGTGTTACCGACAGAGTTAAATAATCAAACTCAGTTATCTGCCTATTGTCAAACTGATAAAGAGATAAAAATTTCAGAAATCAGAAAATTCCTCTCGGATTTTCTGCCAGTTTACATGATTCCTACTTCCTTTATCTTTTTAAAGCAATTTCCTTTAACTAGACATGGCAAAATTGACTTGCGATCGCTTGCCGAACTTCAAAGAACAGGTAAGATCGCACAAATAGCTTATACTGCTCCTCGGAATAATTTAGAGTCAAAGCTAGTTAATATCTGGGAAAAAATTCTCACTAAGCATCCCATCGGTATTTTTGATAACTTCTTTGAAATTGGTGGACACTCTTTGCTGCTTTCGAGAGTAATCACTCACGTTCATAAAGAATTAAATGTGTCAGTCAAATTGGCTGAATTCTTTAAAGTTCCTACAATTGTCGGATTAGCAACTTTAATATCTAAAACTCAATATGACTATCAAGAACCCATACCAGCAATAACTCAGCAAACATCTTATCCTATGTCTCATGGGCAGCGCCGTCTTTGGGCTTTAGAATTCCTCGATCGCAACCATAATGCCTACGGAATGCCCAGTGCTTATCAATTCAACGGTGATTTAAATATTGCTGCTTTTGAAAATGCTTTTCAACATTTGATCCAACGCCACGAAATTTTGCGTACTACCTTTACCTTAATAAATAATGAACCGCGTCAAGTCGTACACGAGCAAATGAATTTTGCAGTCACACAAATAGACTTAATGGAGTATGAAAAACAATCAGAAATTATTGCTGAAGCTATTCAAAACAATGCCAAAACTACTTTTGATTTGGAAACAGGACTTTTACTCAACGTTAACTTACTAAAACTCAGTCAACAGAGTTATATAGTTCTATTTAATATGCACCACATCATTTCAGATGGTTGGTCAGCAGGCGTTTTAATTAAAGATTTTCTCGCACATTATCATGCCTACGGACAACAAAATGTAGAATTACCGCCACCTCTGAGGATTCATTATAAAGACTATAGCTACTGGCAAGACCAGCAATTGCAAATGTCGAAACTACAAGCACAACGCGATTACTGGTTAGCTAAATTAACTCCTACTCCGGCGCGTCTTGACTTACCTTTAGATCGCATTCGACCAGCAGTGCAAAGTTTCTCTGGAACTGCGATTATTTGGAAGCCAAGACCAGAATCAATCAAGGATTTTGAGTTATTAATCAAGACTCAAGAAGCCAGTTTGTTTATGGGCTTACTGACTTTAGTCAAAAGTTTTCTCTTTCGCTATACCGAACAGAATGAGATTACAGTCGGCTCTCCCATCGCTGGACGAAATCATCCTGATTTAGAAGAACAAATAGGTTTTTATGTTAATACTTTAGTTTTACGCGATCAAATAGCAGCAGACGATAGTTTTACTACTTTACTTGCAAAAGTGAAACAAACAACAATAGAAGCATACGATAATCAAGAATATCCCTTTGACAAACTAGTATCAGATTTAAATTTCAAACGCGATCCTAGCCGGAATCCCCTATTTGATATTGCAGTTGTACTGCAAAATAATCAAAATGTAGACCTAGCGTTAGATGGAATTACTGTTAACTTCATTGACCAAAAAATTGTCACTGCTAAGTTCGATCTAGAATTCACTTTTGTAGACGAAGTAGAACTATATCTGAAGTTAATCTATAACACAGATATATTTGCCAGCGAACGTATTTCCTTAATTATCAAGTCGTTAGAAGGTCTTCTAGAAGAAGTAGTAAAATCTCCTGACACGCCATTATTGAAGCTGTGCGATCGCACAGAGAACCCCGAAGGAGAAGATAACAATCTTTTCGCTACCAATTTTAATTTTTAGTCATCTACACGGCTAAATCATAGTCATCATTGTTTTGGAGAAAGTTTATGAATAAAAAACTACCAGTGCTTGGGGTTTTAGGCGGAATGGGGCCTGTAATTACGGTTGAATTCCTTAAAACCATTTATGAATACAACCAGTATATCGACAACGAACAAGAAGCACCCAACGTTATTGTTTTCTCACTTCCCTCTGCACCAGATCGAACAACTTCAGTTCATAGCGGAAATGAAAGAGAATTCATTGATTTTGTGCAAATACATTTAGAAAAACTTAATCAATTAGTCGATCGTATAGTGATTGGTTGTTGTACTGCTCATTATGCTTTGGCTCATCTTCCAGAGGATCAGACTAATAAAGTAATTTCCTTAATTAAAATTGCAGACCAACAACTACAAGAACATGATGAGCCTGCCCTTTTATTTGCAGGTACAGGTACTTACAAAAAAAAATTATTTGAGCGAGGTTGTACTGCTGCGAATCGGATTATTTCTCCAGATGAAAAAGATCATCGCTTGATTCATGAGATGATTTTTAAAGTACTAAAACGAGGACAAAACCCACTAACAATTCTTGAAGACGTTCAAAAGTTGTTAGATAAATATAATACTCGTTCCTTTATTTCTGGTTGTACAGAATTTCATATCCTCGCCAAATATCTCAAGCTTAATGGCATTGATTCTATTCAAGCGATCGACCCTTTAACTACCATTGCCGAAAACTTATCTCAGCTATTAGAGTCAGCCACATCTAATTCTAGTTTGCTGACAGAAACAATGAAATTATCTCAGCAATTTCATTCATCAACTGTTGAGTCTAAAACATCTTTGTATCAAATAAGTTAAGGTTAATTAAGATGACAGCTATTTTTCCTCAAACTTTCCCAGCGACTACTAAAAATCACAAGATTCTTTTAATTGGGAGAATGTATCACGAAACAGGTGAAAAGCTTCTAGAAGAATACACTAATATCGAGATTATCAAAGAACCAACGCAGCATCAAATCCATGAAGCTATTCAAGACGTATCTGGCGTATTTGTCCGTTATCCTGCTAAATTAGATGCCGAAGCGATTCGATTAGCAAAAAATTTAAAAGTTATTAGTACCTCTGGATTTGGCACTGATGCAATTGATATTGCGGCTGCAACACAACAGGGAATTGTCGTAGTTAATAATCCTGGGTTATCAACAACTGCTGTTACAGAACACACGATTTCCATGATTTTAGCACTTGCTAAAAAGCTTACTTTTCTCAATCAGTGTGTCAAAACAGGAAACTACTTGATTCGTAATCAGGTACAACCAATTCAAGTCGAAGCAAAAACCCTTGGTATTGTCGGTTTAGGAAGGATTGGTAGTGCTGTTGCTCAAATTTGTAGTACAGCATTTCAAATGCGAGTTTTAGCATACGATCCTTATGTCCCAATCAGTAAAGCAGAAGCAGCCGGTGCAACCTTAGTACAAGATTTAGACTACCTACTTACTGAATCTGACTTTGTATCTTTGCATCCTGAGTTAACTGATGAAACTTATGAAATGTTTGCTTTAGAAGCTTTCAAAAAAATGAAGCCTACTGCTTTCTTGATCAATACATCTCGTGGAAAGGTAGTTCGCGAACGAGATTTGGTTACAGCCATACGCGAAAAGTTGATAGCAGGGGCTGCAATTGATGTGTTTGAGCCTGAACCCCCATCTCTTGATAATCCTTTATATGAGTTTGACAATATAATTTTGTCCCCTCATTTGGCTGGAGTGACACCTGAAGCTGGTATGGCTGCTGCACTTTCCGCAGCTAATCAAATACTTCAAGTGCTTCAAGGCGAGAAGCCGCCTTACATTGTCAATCCTGAAGTTTG
This sequence comes from Nostoc sp. DSM 114160, assembly GCF_053470305.1. Taxonomy (NCBI): domain Bacteria; kingdom Bacillati; phylum Cyanobacteriota; class Cyanophyceae; order Nostocales; family Nostocaceae; genus Nostoc; species Nostoc sp. DSM 114160. The sequence continues at coordinate 70,259 of NZ_JBPFGO010000003.1, forward strand.
GAGTTCGTAATTTTTCATCCCAGAACAAAAGAAATGCTGGGAATTTATCATTGAATTGCTTTGCTATATTTCTATAACTAGAAATATAGCAAAATTATTTTATGATATGATGATTTTGTTTAAATAATCAGGATTAATACTGCATTTTTTTATTTTCTAGCTATAGCTAATGAAATAAAAAACAATATTTTACAAAAATTTATCATCCTAAAAATTATTTTTATAAGAGGTATAATATGCAAGCTCAAGTTATTTCTAATCAACCTTCAAAAAATACTTCTTTCCTTTCTAATTTTACTCAATTTTGGGAGGATGTAAAAGCGATCGCTAGTCCTTACTGGTTTCCAATAGAGCCAGGGCAAAGAGCATTTTCAGATGTAATTCAAACATGGGGGATGCTCATTCTCCTAATCTTATTAATAATTGGGCTTGTGGGCGTAACTGCCTTTAATAGCTTTGTCGATCGCTATTTAGTCGATATCATTATTCAAGATAAAGATACTTCTAAGTTTTTTAGTACGTTATCACTTTACGCCCTTGGGCTGCTCTTAATCACGTTCTTGACAGGATTTACTAAATTTGTCAGAAAAAAAATTGCCCTTGATTGGTATCAATGGCTCAATCAGCAGATTTTAAAAAAATATTTTAGCGATCGCGCTTATTATAAAATCAATTTTAGCTCCGATATTGATAACCCAGACCAACGTCTATCTCAAGAAATCGAACCTATTGCCAGGACTGCTCTCAATTTTTCAGCTACTTTGTTAGAAAAAATCCTGGAAATGGCGACTTTTTTAATAATTCTTTGGTCAATTTCCCAATTTGCTGTTGCATTTCTACTTACTTATACGATTATAGGCAATTTGATTGCTGTTTACTTGAGTCAAGAATTAGATAAGATTACTCAAGAAGAACTTGAATCTAAAGCTGATTATACATATAGCCTAACTCATGTTCGTAATCATGCTGAATCTATAGCTTTCTTCCGGGGAGAAAACCAAGAATTAAATATCATTCAGCGAAGATTTAATAATCTTTTTCAAAATTCTGAAAGCAAGATTAATTGGGAAAGAAATAAAGATATTTTTAATAGAGGATACCGCTCTGTAATCCAAATTTTTCCATATTTAATATTTGCACCTGTATATATTCGAGGTGAAATTGATTTCGGACAAGTTAGCCAAGCAGTTGTAGCTTGCAGTATGTTTGCTAATGGTCTGGCAACATTAATAGATGAATTTGGAACTTCTGGACGATTTTCGAGTTATGTTGAGCGTTTAGCTAATTTTTCAGATGCTTTAGAAACAGTAACTAAACAACCAGAAAATGTCAGTAACATCAAAACAATCGAAGAAAACCGTCTGGCTTTTGAGGATGTTACCTTACAAACGCCCAACTACGAGCAGCTAATCGTTGAAGACTTATCATTGTCTGTTCAACCGGGAGAAGGTTTATTGATTGTTGGGCCGAGTGGTCGAGGTAAAAGTTCTTTATTGAGAGCGATCGCAGGTTTGTGGAATGCAGGGACTGGTCGTTTGGTGCGACCTCCCCTAGAAGAAGTTTTATTTTTACCTCAACGTCCTTATATAATTTTGGGAACTTTGCGCGAACAGTTACTTTATCCTAATAGAAATCGTCAAATGACCGATGCAGAACTCAAAGAAGTATTGCAACAAGTAAACCTGCAAAACTTGCTAAGTCGAGTTGATAGTTTTGATACAGAGCTTCCTTGGGAAAACATATTATCGCTAGGAGAACAACAACGCCTTGCTTTCGCACGCCTATTAGTGACTCATCCTCATTTCACGATATTAGATGAAGCAACAAGTGCTTTAGATTTAAAGAACGAAGGTAATTTATATAGACAATTACAAGAAACGAAAACAACGTTTATCAGCGTTGGGCATAGGGAAAGTCTATTTGATTATCATCAATGGGTTCTAGAGCTTACACAAGATTCCAGTTGGCAACTTTTGACTGTGAAAGATTATCGGATTCAAAAAACAGCTATCTATACCTCTGTAGAAAAGAGCCGCGTTAGCACAGACAGTTTACCTAATAATGAATCCCAAAATCAATTAGAAAGATTAACTCAAAAAGTCATAAGTGAAGGATTTTCTCATCAGGAAATGGCTGAATTAACTTTTTATTCCATTAAAACTATTAGAAGTAAGGCAAGCAAAGGCGAATCGATTACTGCCAGAGACGGCTTTACCTATCGTTATGATAAAGATCCTGATGTGTTGAAATGGGTCAAAGTTTAGCAGCTACTTAGTTTCTAAAAACTACAATTTATTTTTAACAGATTCAATAATATGACTAAACTCATATTGATTACAGGCATAAGCAAAGGTCTAGGTTATGCCATGACCGAGGGTTTTATTCAACAAGGACATACTGTTATTGGTTGCGCCCGTTCATCAGATGCTATTGATAAAATACGCCAAAAGTTTAGTGCGCCCAATGATTTCACATCTGTAGACGTGGCAAATGAACAGCTTGTAAAAAAATGGGCCCAAGACATACTTCAAAAATATGCACCGCCAGATATAGTAATTAATAATGCGGCAATTACTAATTACCTAGCACCTTTGTGGGAAATACCATCTGAAGAATTTTCCGATCTGATAGATATCAATATCAAAGGAGTAGCAAATATAATTCGCCATTTCGTACCAGCAATGGTGAAAAATAAACGGGGTATTATTGTTAACTTTAGTTCTGGTTGGGGACGTTCTACTTCAGCCCAAGTTGCACCATACTGTGCTTCCAAGTGGGCAATAGAAGGATTAACTCGTTCTTTGGCGCAAGAATTGCCGACTGGGATGGCAGCTATACCCCTAAATCCGGGGATTATTCATACAGATATGCTCTCTATTAGCTTTGGAGAAGAAGCTGCTAATTATACACCCGTGTCCGATTGGGTATTGAAAGCTGTTCCGTTTATTCTCAATTTAAAACCCAAAGATAACGGGATTTCCTTGACTATACATTAAAGAGTGAGCTTAACATCCAATCAAATCTTGTTCCAGCCAGTGCCATGTTATCTAAAATATTAGAATCCAGTTCATCCTCATATTCAACATTTTGATCCAGTGATTGACCTTTGCTATAAATGCATCTGCCATAACCGAGCCGGCTGAACATTTCCTGTAATCGATTTGCAAGCAAGGTAGCAATCACCCGATAAAATCGAGAAGCAAAACCTATATCCTGTTGTAATTTTGCTGCTAATTGTTGTTATATTACACCTCTTGCTAGGGCGTAAGTAGATTTAAGTTCATCCTGCCAGCTATCTGACCACTAGATGCGATCGCTTCAAACCCTTCTGCTTCTAAACTGTCTAAAAATATATCTCGGCTTTCTGGCTCATCTTCAATCACTAAAATTTTAGTCATAGTGTCCCCTTGATGTTCAGCGTCAGGTGAATTATGAATATTCATAGACTTTTTGGCTGTCCTGTTGCAGAGATTGTCACTCCACTGGTAGGGCAATTGCGTAGATACAACTTGTTAGGGTCATGCACACTCGAATTGCATTAGAAGTTATAGCCCAGACTTCTCAACAAGATTTGGCAGATGTGGCTGCAAGTGCAGGGGCAGAATTTACCTGAATACGTTGTAACTAATTCGTAATTAGGCATTGCTTATTTCTCCTTATCCCCTTGTCCCCCATTCCCTTTGATTTGAATTTGCTCTAAACTCGACCTGAACGTACCTTTATCAGATCGTGAAGAATGATTAACAAAAACGAGTATAGACAAACATGATAAAAATGCTAGCTGAAAACTTGATAGGAATTGAGACAAGCTTACAAATTAATTGGGTTTGGCTAAATGCCAGCTTACAGTTTGCTAGTTGGGCACTCTTCTCACTTTTACTTGCTGAGATATTGAGAGACAGCTACCATGCTTTGTGTCACCAAGTCAATTGGCTTGCTAAATGGCACAACAAGCACCACATGGCTTATCGCCGCGATTTATCGATAGTTTCTCTGAAAGTTTATCAAGAATCGCAGCTTTATCACGACATTTTAGAGTCGAGTCTACTGCTGGTGGTATTGGTAGTCGTTGCCTTAATTGTCCAGCAAATGGGGTTATGGCTAGGAGTAGCTTACGCTTGCACCTTTTTGTATGGCGCGTCTGTGCGATATTTTCAAGGAAAAATTGATACAGATTACAACCACCTACCCGGCCCTTTAGAGGCAATTCCATCCATTTGGTGGGTGAATCGGTCTTACCATTGGCGACATCATTTTGATGATGTTAACGCCTACTACAGTGGCGTCTTTCCCTTAGTTGATAAAATTCTGGGTACAGGACTGTCTCTCAAAGGTAAAACCATCGCTTTAACTGGAGCATCAGGAGCGTTGGGGCAAGCGTTGGCGGCTGAACTTGTCAAGAATAATGCTAAAGTCGTGGCATTAACTACTAATCCAGAAAAATTAGTAGAGCTTGGGGTAAAAGTGGTTTCCTGGCAGTTGGGCAATGAAGCTAATCTGAAGGATAGTTTAGAGAAAGTAGATATTTTAATTATCAATCATGGAGTCAATGTCTACGCCAGCCGCACATCCGAGGCTATCAATTCCTCTTATGAAGTGAATACCTTTTCAGCATTGCGGTTGATAGATATATTTTTGACAACTGTAACAGGGCCACAAGCAAAAGCAACCAAGGAAATTTGGGTAAACACTTCTGAGGCTGAGGTTTCTCCAGCACTGAGTCCGCTTTATGAACTCAGCAAAAGAGCGCTAGGAGATATTGTTACGCTCAAGCGTTTGGATGGGGATTGTGTCATTCGCAAGTTAATTCTTGGCCCGTTTAAGAGTCAACTGAATCCTTATGGAGTGATGTCTGCACAGCAAGTTGCTCGTGCGATCTTATTTTTGGCGCGGCGTGACTTCCGAAATATTATTGTGGCAATAAATCCTCTCACCTATCTGCTGTTTCCCTTAAAGGAAACGAGTACGTCACTATACTATCGAGTCTTCAGCCAGACAGCAAAAAGTGAATAAGACTTACGCAAATAATAGTCGAAAAGAATGATTTTCAGGTAGTATGTCAAGTTGAAATTGAGAGGTAAGCAAGTTTGTAGTAAGGACTTTAGTCCTTATTTTCTAAGCACTAAAGTGCTTACTACAAACCCTCAATAGTGAAAGTGAGAGCCTTAGCCGTATCGGTATCGAACACCTACTGCTTCAAAGATACAAAGGTGGAGACTATAGGAATCCGGTTTGATTTGGAGAATTTACTTGTTGTGGTGCGCGTTCGCAAAGCGTCTCGCAGAGAAGCGCAGCGCAAGCGCGATAGGCAGGGAATAGGGAATAGGGAACAGGAAAGAAAGCTTTCTAAGGTGTACTGAGTTTTTTCACCCAATCAAATATGAGTCCTATATATATAAAACAACCTTCCTTACAATAGAAGAATTAAAAATGGGAAATCCTGGAAATAAACCTGACATCAGGCATGATAGTGTCGATAAAAAAGCTTCAGCTAAACTCTGTACAATAAATTGTTAGTCCTTACTGCATCTGGTTCACCATACCTCTTATGTCAGATCAAAGAGCACTCCTAATCGAACTGCTCCGTGCGGCTTACGCAGCCTTCAACGCGCGAGACATTGACGCTGCCCTTGCCCTCATGACTTTGGACGTGGTTTGGCCGAGAGCGTTCAAAGGCGGTTTTGTCCGTGGGCCTGAAGAAGTTCGCGCTTACTGGACGGAGCAATGGAGCGAGATCGATCCGCACGTCGAGCCGGTTTCCTTTTACTTGGAGGAGGGCGGGCGCATTTTGGTCGATGTGCATCAGGTCGTGCGTGACAAGGCTTACGCAGTTCTTGCCGATGAACACGTGGGCCATCGATTCACCTTTGAACACGGCTTGATTCAAGCTATGGAAGTCTGTCCACTTCCATCGTCCACCCCAAAGGCCTAACCATGCGCTCCTATCAAACAGGCATTTCTAGGGCGGCCTTCTTCTGTATCCGGGGTGAAGTAAGCATCCGTACAGAAAGTTACGCCCTTGGATTTGATCGTCGGCTGCTTTTAATCCAAGCGTGAGCTATGGAGAAACCTGTACCAATTGAAGTGTGATTTGAATTTTGCCAATATTTTTGATTTTATTTTCGGCGTTGCTGAATCGAAGTATGAATCATGCGATCGCTCAAATTCATACTTCAATTATGCAACGCTAAATTGCACAGAATTAACAAGGTACACCAAAGGTGAAAAAGAAACGGTGTATTATTGTTAACTTTAGTTCTGGCTGGGGACGTTCGACTTCAGCTAGGCGTTGCACCATACTGCGCTTCTAAGTGGGCAATCGAAGGATTAACTCGTTCTTTGGCACAAGAATTGCCGAATGGTATGGCAGCTATACCCCTCAATCCAGGTATTATTCATACAGATATGCTTTCTATTAGCTTTGGAGAAGAAGCTGCTAATTATACACTTAAACTCAAATGTATTAGATAGGCTATTTTCTCAACAACATTTTTATCCAACAATGGGTTGATGAAATCATGTGTGCTTGCCCTTATTAAAGAAGTTATCTGTTAACGTTAACACTGAAAAACTGGGAAAATTGAATACTTAAAAACCGGAAAAAGTGGGAAAAGTGGGAAAGGTAGGAAGATTTTAAGTTACAACAAAATAATAGAATTTTAGTGTTAATATTTTATGAAACCTTAAAGGTTGTTTAGAAAGTCGTAAAGTATATTAAAAATCCCTCTCTAAATCTCTCCCCTTAAAGGGGAGAGACTTTTCAACTCTCACGATCTCGCAGTAAACTAGGGGGGGAATTACCAATTTTTTGATGTTATTAAAAATACTTTCTAAGCATCCTCTAAGTAGAATGTGGCGAAGTAAATAAAGCATTTATTGAGAGTTTTATCTTCAATATATTATGTGATTATTTTATTTTGTCATACTCCCCAATGAGCAGTAAACTGAAAATAAAATTAGTGAGTGGGAATAATCAAGATGAAAAGAGAAAACAGAGAGTACAACAATCAAACTGAAATTCATGATTTGATTAATGAAGCAGTAAACAATGCGTTAGCACGTAGAAATCAAATTCCAGATGCAAGCGAAGGTTTATCAAGTTTATCTGATGAAGAAGTGGCAAATATTGTAGGAGGTAAAACTCAACCTGCGATCGCAGGTTTTAAATCTGTTTGTCCTCCTCCAATAATCGTAGGACTGATTGCAACAGATACTAAAGCTTAGATATTGACAGGACTTACGCAAAATATGTCGTAAGTAGCAGTAATTCATGAATTACCACTACGGAATAATAGGCTTTTCAATTATTTTTGCGTAAGTCCTGATTGAGTAAAAAATCATCTTCGCTAAAGCTTCAAATCATGGAAATTCCTGTTGATAAGACTACACTGTGTCCTAGTGCTAGACCAGAACTGGCAGACAGTATAGTCTTTGGTATAGTTGGCAAAAAAGCGAGCCAAGCGCGTGTAACTTATCTCAAGCAGCCACTACCTGTTACAGATGAACTGTTAGCAAAAGCTAGCCCAGTTACACCCACTGAAATTTTTCGCACTGCTGCCCCTTGTGCATCAAAAGATTGTCAGCATTTTGACGGTAAAGATTGTCGTCTAGCAACGAGAGTTGCAGAAAAATTACCTGCTGTAGTAGAAGAACTTCCTCCCTGTTTTATACGAAGAGATTGCCGTTGGTGGCAGCAAGAAGGCAAAGCAGCTTGTCTGCGTTGTCCACAAGTTATAACCGACAATTATAATCCATCCGAGTTAATGCATGAAGTTGCTCTACCTGAAGTAGTTATTTAAGGAGAAAATTATGTCTCTTAAAAATGTCAGAGCTTTCTATGAAAAGCTAGTTAATGATGAAGCTTTTCGTACTCAAATGCAACAATTTGAAAGCAAGGATGAATCTACCAGACTAGTCAAAGAAGCTGGTTATGATTTCACTCTAGAAAAATTTGAATAATATACAGCTAAACTAACGTGAGTTCGATGAACCTCTCCCCAATCCCTCTTGGAGGCGGAGAGGGGCAGAAATATTCTTAGTTTCTAACGAAAAAATTAGGGTTTCAAAGCCTCTCGAAGAGTGGGGGAGAGGAATGGAAGTGGGGTTTTTAGAGCCGTCGAACTCACGTTAAATAAGTTTTTTAATAGCCATCATCCGAACTCCACCATTCGGAGCAAGGGTAAATCCACGTCGTTGCAGTTTAATAGGTTTATTTTCTACTAAAGTAAGTTGATAATTAGATAAAACTGTTGCGAGGACTAATTTAATTTCTAACTGAGCTAGGGCATATCCTAAACAGCGCCGACTTCCACCACCAAAAGGAATGAACTCCCAAGGGGAATACTGGCGTCCTAAAAAACGTTCGGGATTAAATTGTTGAGGATTAGGATACAAGTCTTCTCGGTAATGCAAAAGGTAGATACTTGGCATTAAAGTTGTGTCAGGAGGAAACTGATATCCGGCAATATTTATGGATGATTTGGTAATGCGTGGGAAAAGCCCTGGAAGGACTGGATACATCCGCAGGGTTTCTTGGCAAACTGCGCTTAAGTAAGGAAGTTGAGCAATTTCCATCGGGTTTGGATTTTCTCCCAAGCTGTCGAGTTCCTGCTGCAATTTTGAGAGGACATCTGGATTTTGGTGAATTTGATAGAAAGCCCAGGCTAGCGTTGTTGCAGTAGTTTCATGTCCAGCAAATAAAATTGTCAGCAATTCATCTTTTAATTCATCGTCGGTCATTGCTTGCCCATTTTCATCCCGTGCTGCCATCATTAAGCTCAGAACATCACCCTGGTGATTGTTCTTTGTTCTTTTCTCTTCAATTTCTGCTTGAAGTAGCTGATAAATATAGTTTTGTCTACTTTTCATCTGCCCCCAAGGAGTCCATTTTCCCCAATCTTGTTGTAGGAATCGGAAAAATAGCATACTAGAGCGCAAAGGAGAATCAGTCATATCCAACCAACTAGTTAGTAGAGGTAAAATTAGTTGATAGCGTTCCCCTTCACTTAAACCAAAGACAATTTGTAAAATTACTTCTAGACTAACTTTCTGCATGGCAGAACGAGCCACAAAAGGTTGATTGATTTGCCATTGACTGGCGATTTGCTCGGTAATTAAGCAGATTTGTTGAGCATAAGTCTGTAGCCTTTCTCCATGAAAGGGAGGCATTAATAATTTTCGTTCTCGTCGATGCCGGGGACCATCTATTAACATGAGAGAATTTCGCCCAATCAGAGGCTCTGCAAGTTTATTACCACGACCAATATCAAATTTAGAATCTTGACTGAAAATTTCTTGAATGGCTTGGGGATGACTAAGAATTACATAAGAACCGAGTCCAGCTAGTTGCATGGAAAAAATATCTCCATACTCTTGACTATACTTTTGCTGAAATCCAATCGGATCGGCAATCCATCCGATCAGTTGCCACCATGAAGGGCTAGTAATGCAATTCGGTAATTGACTAAGCATAATATTTTACTTGTGATTTCACTCGATCATCTCAAACAAATACACCCATTATCCCTGAGTAACCATATTTAAGGACTGGCTCATAACCGCATTTATTAAGCTATCTAGCAAGCGATCGCGTGATAAAGATGTAAGTTCTTTTCCATACAACATCTCTTGTAAAATCACGTAGGATACCAGCGAACCAAAAAAAATATGAGCCATTGCTTCTGGATCGGTGATTCTTAATTCTGGATGAGATCCGAAATACTGACTCAGCATTTGCCGACCGCGTAGCACAACGGTTTGAGTATAAAGTTTGGCTAGTTCTGGAAAGTTTTGTGACTCGGTGATAATCAAACGCAATAATGCCAAATAATCGGGATTATCAGCGACTTCGGTTAAATAAATTTTAGCAATTTGACGCAAAAAAATCGCTGGTTCGCTATGTAAATTTTCTGTGCAAACAATACTTTGAAAACAAGCGAGGGTCAACCGTTCTATCAATGCTTTAAACAGCCCTTCTTTATCTTGAAAGTGACTGTATATTGTTTGCTTAGATACTTTAGCCGCCGCGCTAACACGATCCATACTTGTTCTAGCGTAACCCTCCTTCAAAAACACCTGTATAGCTCCTTGCAAGATTTGCTCCTGCTTGGGAGCGATCGCAGGTAAAGTATTTTCTAGGTGGAAAGTAGGGTTTATAGGCATGAAAAGTAAACTTTTTGACTTATATCTTGTCTTATCATACTAGACAGTCTAGTATATGACACAGAATTCAAAGTTTTCAATTTACAAAATATTTTTCACAATCCAGGGTGATACCATGACTCAGACTATCCCAACATCCCCGGAAAATTTCAAAGATGCAGTATCGAAGCAGCAAAACCGCAAGAAACCGATCCTTTTACCGATTGGGGTGCTGCTGGTGGCTGGTGGTATTGGCTACGCGGTGTGGCGCTCTCAACCGCAAGTATCACCAAATGTACTGCAAGTTAGTGGACGGATTGAGGGTTATGAAACCGAGATCGGGATCAAGCGTTCTGGAAGAATTGAGACAATTGCCGTGCGGGAAGGGGCAGCAGTTAAAAAGGGGCAAGAGTTAATTAAGTTAGACGACACAGACGATCGATTGCTGCAACAACAACTACTTGGTAGTCAAGCGAGAGTGACATCTGCTAGGTATGATGAACAACAGGCAATTTCAGATGTAGAGCGAGTCAGTAGAGAAATTCAAGAAATTAACAGCCAAATTAACGAAGCCAAACTGAATTTACAGCAGTCTCAAGGAGATACCCAAGGAAGAATTGAGCAGGCAAAAGCAAATGTCGCAGCAGCCCAAGCCACATTAGTGCAAGCACAGGCACAAGTTAAACAGGCAGCAGCAGAAGTTAATTTAGCAAAAATCAACCGCGATCGCTATGCCCAATTGGTAAAAGAAGGGGCAGTCAATCAACAACAATTCGATCAAGCCCAAACTACTCTAGATACCGCGATCGCAACCCTAGAAGCACGAGTTGCAGCAGTTAATGCCGAACGCCAGCAATTAAAGGCTACATCAGGAGCGTTAACTCAAGTTAATACTACAGGTTTCAATCCTGATATTCGCAACGCCCAGTTAACAGCTTTAGTTAGAAAGCAACAGCAAAGTTATGCTCAACTTAAATCTGCACAGGCAAAAGTCAACTCTGCCCGTGCCAAAGTGAAAGATGCCCAAGCATCAAATCAGCAAATCCTTACCCAGATTGCAGACTCCAAAAAAGATTTAAATGTAGTTAGTCCTTTAGATGGAGTAGTGACAGCCCGTAATGTCGAACCAGGTGCAATAGTTAGCAGTCAGACTAATATTTTGACAATTGTTGACCCCAAAACAGTGTATTTTAGAGGTTTTATTCCCGAAGGCGATATTGGCAAAGTGCGTCTAGGACAAACAACAAAAATCTTCATTGATTCTGCACCAAAAAAACCATTAGAAGGTAAAGTAATCTCCATCGATCCGCAAGCTTCATTTACACCAGAAAATATTTACTTTCAAAAAGATCGAGTCAGGCAAGTAGTAGGAATTCGGATCAAAGTTCAAAACCCTGATAGCTGCTTTAACCCCGAAAAACCTTATAGGGAATCAGATTTACCCTGCGCCAAAATGGGGATGCCAGCAGATGCCGAAATTAATTTGAAGGCAGGGGGTAGGGGGTAGGGAGCAGGGGAGCAGGGAGCAGGGGGCAGGGGAGTAGGGAGCAGGGAGCAGGGAGCAGGGAGCAGGGGGGAAATATTTAGCATTTTTAAGATAGTCCCGATTAAAAAATTTCATTGCCAACTATGAAAAAGGTATCTTCGTGTACACTCCATCCTCTGAAACCATTACACCACTTTTCAAGCTAGGACGCTGAAGGGAATGAAACAGCAAATTACTACTTTCTCTCGAAACTTACCTCCATCATCTAGTTTGCTAACCACAACTACAACAATTGAAATTCGCGGTTTGCACAAGCACTATGGAAACTTAGCTGCTGTGCGAGGAATTGATTTGAGTGTCTACAAAGGTGAAATGTTTGGACTAATTGGCCCTGATGGTGCGGGGAAAACTAGTACATTTCACATTTTGGGCGGTGTGATGGAAGCAACCGCAGGAGAGGTGCAAATATTTAATCAACCTGCACGAGATGCCCGATTAATAACAGGTTATCTTACTCAACAGTTTTCGCTGTATTTGGATTTGAGTATTGATGAAAACTTGCGTTATGCAGCAGGGTTGCGGCAAGTAACAGATGATTTATTAAGAAAACGCCGCAATAAATATTTAAAATTAATGAATTTAGAGCGATTTGGCGATCGCTTGGCGGGACAACTTTCTGGTGGAATGAAACAAAAGCTGGCGCTGTGTTGTGCTTTGGTTTCGCAACCAGAAGTATTGTTATTAGATGAACCTACCACAGGTGTCGATCCAGTTTCCCGGCGGGAGTTTTGGGATGTGCTGGGGGAATTATCAGCCGAGGGGATGACAATTGTAGTTGCGACACCATATTTAGATGAAGCTGAACGCTGTCACCGCGTGGCTTTGATGTACAGTGGGCAAATTCATGAAATTGGCACACCCGCAGACTTACGGGCTAACTTAGGCTTGCATCGCTTAGAAGTGCGAACAGCCAACCTAGAAGCTACAGAAGAAATACTCTCCCAGGCTACTCAGACAAATATAGTAGATGTGCAAACTTTTGGCGATCGCTTGGATGTCCTCGTTGAAGATATAAATTCTGGCGAAACCCAAGTCCGCGAACTACTGCAACAACATCACTTACCTTCTCCCAGTATCGAATATGGCGAACCCACATTAGAAAACGTTTTTGTCATGCGCTTGCGACAACAAGGTTCTGCACCGCAATTTTTTCCATTTCCTCGTTATCGGAAGAGGGGAGCAGGGGAGTGGGGGAGTAGGGAGCAGGGAGCAGGGAGCAGGGAGCAGGGAGCAGGGGAGCAGGGGGACAATTCAGCACGGGCTAAACGCCCCGCTTCCGCTAACAGCACTCAGCACTCAGCGCTAGCAATATATGCTCGCAACCTCAGCCGTGTTTTTGGCAAGTTCCAAGCCGTTAAAGATGTCAACGTCGAAGTTCGCTATGGGGAAATTTTTGGGTTGTTAGGTGCTAATGGTGCTGGCAAAACCACCACCATTAAGATGCTGTGTGGATTACTAGGAGCAAGTGGCGGTGAAATTTCCTTGGGTGGTGAGACAGGAAATCTACGTAGTGCAGACTTACGGCGACGCATTGGTTATATGAGTCAAAAATTCACTCTTTACGACGATTTAACTATTCTGCAAAATCTCGAATTTTATAGCGGAGTTTACGGCGTACCTCGCAAGCTTCGACGGGAAAAAATTGATTGGGTAATCGCTACCTGCGGCTTAGAAGGACAAGCAAATATGATTACAGGGCAGCTACCAGGTGGTTGGAAGCAGCGAGTTGCTTTCGGTGCTTGCGTGATGCACGAACCAGATATTTTGTTTTTAGACGAACCAACATCAGGGGTAGATCCGTTGGCGCGTCGCCAGTTTTGGAAGCTGATTAATGATTTCGCCCGCAACGGTACAGCTATTTTAGTGACAACGCACTATCTAGAAGAAGCTGAACAGTGCAACCGCATGAGTTTTATGGTTGCAGGAGAAACCGTCGCTGAAGGTTCACCCAGTTCTGTCAAAGCCTCGCAGCCGGGACAATTAATAGAAATTATTGTCAATCAAAACCAAGTAGCTTCTAAAATACTAAAACAACACTTTGAGTCTTGGCGCGTCTCGATTTTCGCTGATAGTTTACACATTGTTCTCGATCGCCCCGAACAGGAAATAAATCAACTAACTCAACTTTTAAAAGCTAATCAAATTACCATCAATTCTTTACGTCCGATTCCTTTTTCTTTAGAAGATGCCTTTATTGGTATAGTACAGCGATCGCCAAAATAGAAAAAGAGTTATAAAGCAAATCATCCTCCAAAACCCTCAGCGTTCCTCTGCGTTTAATAAAAACACTATGATTTTAGCCAAAGCCATACTTAATATATATATGAAACGAATTCTTGCTCAATGTGTAAAATAAATAGCCTTACGGACTTGTAGTGTGGATTTTTCCTTCATTGCTCTTTGCGATCGCAAAACTACATAATTCGGTAAAATTGGGTAAAGCAATTTTTGCGCTTGTTTAACAAAGGCATCAGCAAACCCATGCAACTGAAACTCAGTGCATCTCGACTTCCCTTCGCCCCCCTGTTGTTAATCTCCCCCTTTTTCCTATGGGGGACGGCAATGGTAGCGATGAAAGGAGTGATACCCCACACCACACCGCTATTCATGGCAGGTGTGCGTCTGATACCAGCAGGGATGTTAATTCTGATTGCAGCAGCATTCATGGGTAAACCCCAGCCGAAGGGTTGGGCTGCATGGCTGTGGATTGCCTTATTTGCCCTAGTAGATGGGACGCTGTTTCAAGGCTTTTTGGCAGAGGGATTAGTCAGAACTAGTGCAGGGTTGGGGTCTGTGATGATTGACTCGCAACCCTTGGCTGTTGCCTTGCTGTCGTTGTGGCTATTCCAAGAACAGATTGGTTTTTGGGGATGGCTGGGGCTAGGCTTGGGAGTCACAGGCATTACTTTAATTGGCTTACCTGATGAGTGGATTTTACATTTTCTCGACTCAGGCGCAAATATGACAATCGGCAACTGGCAAGATTTGTTTGCTAGTGGCGAGTGGTTAATGCTATTAGCAGCACTATCAATGGCAGTGGGAACAGTGTTGATTCGATTTGTGTGCCGACATGCTGACCCTGTAAGTGCTACGGGATGGCACATGATTTTGGGCGGATTGCCGCTATGGGGAATTTCATCAGTTGTTGAATCCCAGCAGTGGGAAAATCTGGGAGGAACTGATTTCATGGCCTTGGGTTATGCTACCGTATTCGGCAGTGCGATCGCTTATGGGTTATTCTTCTACTTTGCTTCTAGTGGCAGTCTCACGAGTCTTAGTTCTCTCACCTTCCTAACACCCGTCTTTGCGCTACTATTCGGCAATCTTTTCCTCTCAGAAGTCCTCAGTCCGTTGCAGTGGGTAGGAGTATTTCTCACTTTAATCAGCATCTATCTCATTAACCAACGCGATACTTTAGCAGGACAAAACGACACAGTTACTGTCGGCGAGATAGCTAATATACAGCAACCAGTTTTAGAAGCATCTGCTAAAAAATTGAACCCCATCAGCCTCGCAGTTAAAGAATCGGAACCAGAAATATTACCCTAACTTGTTAAAATAATTCGTAATTAGTAATTAAGTAGAGGATGAGGGAGTCGAGGAGCAGGGGAGCAGTGGCAGTAAGTCTTTCCCCTCTGCCCCTCTGCCCCTCTGCCTCTTCTGCCCCATACCTAATTCTCAATTAAAAATGACAGTTAACATTTGGTCGTCTAGAAGCTATTGTGGTATCGAAGATTTGAAAAGCACCTTCAAGCTGAAACTTGCAATATGAGGCTATGCCCTTCCTCAATTCTGATATTTACCTGTTTTGCTTGCGTGGGTTTTTACCCAAATCGCTCAAGTTCAGCTTCACCTAACCTAGCACCTGAAATTTTAGAACTTGCACAAGCTAGTCCAACAGTTACTGCTAGTCCAGCTGTTTTGAGATATGGTAGTCGAAAATCAGATGTGCAGAGACTACAAACCCAATTAAAGCAGTTGGGGTACTACAGGGATGTAGTAGATGGACAGTATAACGCCAATACGGAAATCGCTGTCGCTAAATTCCAGAAAGTAAAAGGTTTAAAATTAGATGGGCTTGCTGGCCCGGCGACTCAGGAGAAACTGCAAGCAGCAATAGAGGCGAAAAAGCAGTTGTTCACCTCTTCAAAAGTTACCTCTCCAAAAGTTACTTCTATTGCTCCGACTTCTACAAATCCCAAAGCACCTGAGAGAGGTTTTGTCTGGTGGTTACTATTTGCCATTGGAGTTCTAGGATGTACTGGCGCACTTTTTTATCTGCTGAGGTTGTTTCAAAAGAGAAAGCAAGTGCAAAAGTCCGAAATATCAGAACCTAAAAGTTTGAGTGAAGCTAACAAAGAACCGATTACACCACCTTTACTGGAGACTGTCACTCATTTACAAACACCTCCTCCACCACCAACATTTTCCGCACAATTACTGTTACCAGAAAAAACTTCCCGTCTTGCTAAACTCAATATCGTTGAGGAATTAATTCAAGATTTACGCAGTTCTGACCCAACCAAGCGGCGCAAGGCTATTTGGGATTTGGGCCAGCAGGGAGATTCGCGGGCAATTCAACATCTGGTTGACCTGATAATTGATGCTGATTCTCAAGAACGCAGCTTAATTTTGGCAGCTTTGTCAGAAATTGGCATCCGCACACTCAAACCAATGAACCGTGCTTTAGCAATTTCAATTCAAGATGAAAGTCCACAAGTGCGGCAAAATGCGATCCGTGACCTGACGCGCGTTTATGACATGATGGGTCAAATGACTCAGATGTTGCACCATGCGCTAGAAGACCCAGATGCCGATGTGCAAGCAACAGCACGATATGCTTTAAATCAGATGAATCGAATACGAATACGTGACTTGCCAGAGCAACAGAGTCTACAGGAAGATTCTGATCGTGATTCACAACAATAGAGATTGATGGTGTACCAATACTTGTCGGGTTTTGGGGAAAAGTATTGGCAGTGTATCAAGCTGAATCTGCTGTCAGCTTAAAAATATTTTAACTGGATGTGGATATTAGTATCTGGCCCTACTACTAAAAATGCTGCTTCGCTAAATTTAGGCGCTCTTGTGCGAATTTCTGGATTGCTGGAAAATCCAAACCCTTCCCTTGGTATACCAAAAAGATTGGTATTGAGGGTGCGGTCATTATTTTGGTCGTGGAAGACAGCAACGGCGTAACTACCTGCTTTCAAGTTATTAAAGGTAAGTGGTAAGGGATTTTCAGTAATCTTGGTACACTGTTTTTGTAAGACACGATCGCCATCGCTAGGAAATCCTTCACTGCTAGCAAATATACTGGCACAAACTTGTCCTTTTTTATTTTTCAAACCATCAATTTCCACGGTCAGTTTGCCGTTAAAATTTGCTTTGGCATTAAATGACCATGCTAAATTTCCCATCACTGCCAATAGCAGCATACTAGCTCTTAAGCCTTTAAGCATAAAATTTTCACAAGGTAAAATGCGATCGCTAAATTATTGAAGGAGGCAGTGTTTCGACTACGCGGCAGTTTAGCGTAGTCGAAACTCAACAACCGGACAGGAGGTTTTATACCCCCTACTTTTCCCCGCTTCGGTAGAGAAGCAAAATCAATTCAATCAACTAATAGTGTATTGGTCGCTCAAATTACAGCTATTTTCAGATAAATAGACCACGCGGTAGGAGCGCAAGGCCTTACGCCCCTACGACAGGTGTGGTTCAAATACATGACAAACTGCTGTCAGAATATGCCAGAGCGTGAGCTAAAGAAATATTTTCCCTAATATCTCCCACTTGAGGTTTGTTCATCAGAAAATACCATTGCATCACCTTCTTTAAGAAATCCACTGTAGGCTTCCATACCGTGTTCGCCAATATCCAAACCTTCTAATTCTTCTTCTTTAGATACTCTAATACCTAAAGTAGCTTTTAGTGCCAACCAAAAAATACTACTGACTAAAACAGTGAACCCACCTACTGAGAGAACGCCCAGCAACTGAACACCAAACTGTCCAAAGCCACCACCTGAAAATAAACCTTTTTCTGGGCCAAGTGTATACCAGGTAAAAGCACCAGGGCCAACAGACCATAGACCAACTGCTAGGGTTCCCCAAATCCCACAAACTAAGTGAACTGAGGTAGCTCCCACTGGATCGTCAATGCCAAGTTTGTCAAAGAATGTTACAGAGAAAACTACCAGTACCCCAGCAATGAAGCCAATTACTAAAGAACTAGCGACACCTACGTAAGCACAAGATGCTGTAATCCCAACCAAACCAGCCAAAATACCATTGATAATCATTGACAAGTCTGGTTTACCTAAGTACAACCAAGCTGTGATAGTGGCAGCAATTCCACCGCCAGC
This sequence comes from Nostoc sp. DSM 114160, assembly GCF_053470305.1. NCBI lineage: Bacteria > Bacillati > Cyanobacteriota > Cyanophyceae > Nostocales > Nostocaceae > Nostoc > Nostoc sp. DSM 114160. The sequence goes on from NZ_JBPFGO010000003.1 coordinate 88,309, forward strand.
AGCAGCCATGTTAGTAGTTAGAGCAATATGAGCGATCGCACCAGGATCGGCAGCCATGACAGAACCGGGGTTGAAACCAAACCAGCCCAACCACAAAATCAAACAGCCCAAAGTAGCAATACTCATGTTGTGACCGGGCATTGCTACAACTTGCTTGTCTTGATATTTACCAAGACGGGGGCCAAGAAATGCTGCTCCCATCAAAGCTGCCCAGCCACCTACAGAGTGAACCACCGTAGAACCGGCAAAATCCCAAAAGCCTCTATCTGCTAGCCAACCACCACCCCAAATCCAATGTCCGGTAATCGGATAGGCAATACCTACAAGTAAAAGGCTAAAAATTAGGAAGTCAACAAACTTAATCCGTTCGGCTACTGCACCAGAAACGATTGTTGCTGCTGTTCCAGCAAACACTAGCTGGAATAAAAACTTGGCTGCTAAAGGTACACCAGCCCAATTAATGGCATTGAACACACCTTTATAAGCGTCTGCTGTAGCGGGACTGTTATCTGCTCCTTTTAAGAAAAACCCATTCAATCCAATGAAGTCATTGCCATCACCGAACATGAAGGCAAAACCAATTGACCAAAAGGCAACGGTAGACAGAGCAAATACAATCAAGTTTTTGGAAAGAACATTGACAGCATTTTTCTGGCGACAGAAGCCAGTTTCTAACATACAAAAACCAGCGTTCATGAAGAACACTAAAAAAGCAGCGATCGCTACCCACAGGGTGTCAATAGCAATTTTGAGTTCTGCTGTCGTTGGCGCTGCGGCTGGAGTTTGGGCAACTGCGGCATAACCCCAACCCAACACAATCAGACAAGCGATAGGTAAACAAGCTTGCCAACTGGGAGAAAGTCGCTGAATCAAATTAAATAGCTTGACTTTAGAGTTAGATTGTGAATTGATAATGTAATTTCTTGCAGACGAATGCCTATTTTTGGTTTTCGATTTTTGTTTGTACATGAATTTGAGTATTATCCTCCAAATCATCCTTAAAAGAGGTAAAAAGCAGGTTAAGCAGAAAAAAATACTCTCCGAAATTAGATCCAGTGGGTTTTGATATTTTTTATTTAGACAAATTGTTGAAAAACCAGAAACTCAAATAACCTTAGTAGGAGTTTAAGAAACTATTGGCACATCTGTAAATATTTTTTATAGTTCTTCGTAAGAAATTTATGATGTATTTTCTGGAAGAGTCAAGTCTTTTTAACTTAATCTTTAAATGTTTTAAAAAAAATTAGCTGAAAAAGCGCCCAAAATTGTCTGGAATAATGTCAATAAAAAATCAGGTAGAAAGAACTACCCTAAAATGCCTCTTTTAAGCTAACAATGTGATTTTTAGCTCTATTCACTATCAAAACTAAAAAACTGTATCATAAAATACAGTTTTTTAGTTTTTGTAATGAAATATAATTCATGATGCAACAAAAAAGTAACTATATTCTTTCTAGCTACCTATTTTCCAAAATCATAAATTGGAGAATTCAGGATGTTGTTAACTTTTGATACAAAGAGTCAATTCTTTGTAGCTTTCAACCTAGATCGATTCATCACCGCATTCAAAATTCGGTATTAAAAGCAACGTAAATGTAACGTATTTATGCTGAAAGAATAGCTTTCTCGAGCTATTTCTGCAAGATACAGGGTTTTGCAACTACACAACTCACATAGAATTGTTACAACAAGACTAACAAACGTAATTTCCTTAAAGAAACCGAGTTTAAAGTACCTGTAATATGGGAGACTTGGCAATATTCCCTATCAATCAGATTTCAGATGAATAACACAATTTCGGATATTGCAGTCAAGACCATCAACGGTGAAGATAAGCAATTAAACGACTACACCGATAAGGTACTCTTAATTGTAAATGTGGCTTCCTTCTGCGGTTATACTTCTCAATACGAGGGGTTAGAAAAGTTGAACCAAAAGTATGGAGAAGCAGGTTTACGTATTTTAGGGTTTCCTTGTAACGATTTTGGTGGGCAAGAACCAGGAAGCAATGAAGAAATTGTGCAATTCTGCACGAGTAAATATGGTGTTACCTTTGAACTATTTGATAAAGTTCATGCCAAAGGTTCACAGCAGCATCCACTTTATGAGCGACTTACTAAAGCTGTTGAGCCAACGGGAGCTGTTGCTTGGAACTTTGAAAAATTTTTAGTTAATAAGCAAGGTGAAGTGATAGCTCGATTTAATAGTAGTGTCCAGCCAAATTCACCAGAAATAATTGCCATAATTGAGAAAGAATTAGCGAAATAGTCATTTGTCATTTGTCACTTGTACTGAGCGAAGTCGTTGGCGTGGTCACTGAGCGTAGTCGAAGTGCAGCCTCTCCAAGAGTTGTATTTGTCATTTGTCATTTGTCACTAAATCAAAATTTTTGTACTATTGACTGTTAGCTCTGGACTGTTAAAATTATTTACTTCCAGACAGTCTAAATTGAGAAAATCGTCTCAATGAGTAGTTTAATTTATTTGTGTCTAATTTGTCATGAACGTTGCAATCATTGGTTGTGGTTATGTTGGTTATAAAGTTGCTCAATATTGGCAGCAAGATATGAATTTTGTTGTTAGTGTAACTACAACTTCTCCTGAGCGTGTCCCCGCCCTACAATCAGTATCTCAAAGAGTTGTAGTTACCAGTGGTAATGACATAGATGGTCTAAAATCAGTTTTGCACAATCAAGAAGTTGTACTTTTGAGTGTTGGGGCAAAAAATGGAGAAGTTTATGAAAAAACTTATCTACAAACTGCCCAAACTTTAGTTTCGTGCTTACAGCAGATTAAGAGTGTAAAACAATTAATCTACACAGGTAGTTATGCCGTATATGGTGACAGAAATGGTGTATGGGTAGATGAAGAAACACCACTTGCACCTGCTAATTTAAATGCCCAAATCCTCTGCAAAACAGAAGAAGTATTGCTCTCGGCATCTAGCGAAAATCTCCGTGTTTGTATATTCCGCTTAGGAGGGATTTATGGAAATGGTAGAGAATTGTTGAAAATATTTGGTAGATATTCTGGTACAACCCGTCCGGGCAATGGTGAGGATACCACAAATTGGATTCATCTAGATGATATTGTTGGTGCGATAGAATTTGCCCGTCAGCGTCGTTTGCAAGGAATTTACAATCTGGTAGATGATGCACATCTTACCAGCCGAGACTTGCTAGATAGCTTATTTGAAAAACATAATTTACCCAAAGTAGAATGGGATACATCTATCAAGAGTACTCGCCCATATAATGCTTGGGTATCGAATGAAAAGCTCAAAGAAGCTGGATACAAATTGATTCATCCACAGATGATTTTTTAGCACGTATTAAAAACTAGGAATTATGCAACCATCTGCTGTAGCTAACACAACTAATTTGACAGCATCTCCTAGCCAGTTTTACAGTTGGCAGAATTATCGTTGTGCCTACGAAGTACATCAACCAATTAATACAACATCTGAGGGCATTCCCTTACTATTAATTCATCCGATTGGCGTGGGATTGTCGCGGCGATTTTGGCAACGATTTTGTCGCGAGTGGTATAGTACAGGTCAGCGTAATTCAATTTATAACCCTGATTTACTAGGATGTGGTGAAAGTGATATGCCCCGTATAGCTTACACTCCTAGTGATTGGGCAGAACAGTTGCAGTTTTTTTTACAAACAGTAGTCCAAAAACCGGTTATTTTAGTAGTACAAGGCGCTTTATTGCCAGTTGCTATTCAATTAGTCCAAAAGCAATCAAATTTAATTGCCGGATTGGTACTTGCTGGGCCGCCAACGTGGGCTTTGATGACAAATAAACCACCAAAATGGCAAGAGAAATTCCTTTGGAATGTGTTAGATTCGCCTTTTGGCAGTGCTTTTTATCGCTATGCACGCACTCCCAAATTTTTACGTTCTTTTTCGATTCGTCAACTCTTTGCTTCTGAAACTGCGGTGGATGCAGAGTGGTTAAATACATTGCTTGCAGGTGCAGAAAACCCTGCAAGCCGCCATGCAGTGTTTTCTTTTTTAGCAGGGTTTTGGCGAGATGATTATACTAGTTTTATGGCCTCGATTCATCAACCAACATTAATAGTTATGGGTGAAACTGCATCGAGTATTAGCCAAGACAATAAAAAAGAAACGCCAGATGAACGCTTGGCTCATTATCTTGGTTGTTTCCCTAAAAATAGAGGTATAAAAATAAACGGACGTAATGTTTTACCCTATGAATCAACCACTGAATTTGTAGCAGCGATCGCTCCATTCATTAATGAAGTTTCTTAGACGATTGATAGTTACATTGTACCAGTTCTCCCATGATAGGTTATGACTGGAATTGATTACTAAAGGCAAGCAAAATTATGTTACCCAATCGCCGAGGACAAAGAGTACCCAATGTCACTTTTCATACTCGCAAGGACAACCAATGGGTGGATGTGACAACTGATGAGCTATTTGCTAATAAGACAGTAGTTGTCTTCTCTTTACCAGGTGCTTATACTCCGACTTGTTCATCTACTCATCTTCCTGGTTACAACGAATTAGCTCCAATTTTCAAACAGAATGGTGTCGATGACATTATCTGTATTTCTGTTAATGATGCCTTTGTGATGAACGAATGGGCAAAGGATCAAGAAGTAGAAAATATCACACTAATTCCTGATGGAAATGGTGAATTTACTGAAGGGATGGGTCTATTAGTAGATAAATCAGACCTGGGGTTTGGCAAGCGATCGTGGCGTTATTCTATGCTGGTGAGAGATGGTGTAATTAACCAGATGTTTATTGAACCAGAGGAGCCAGGAGATCCCTTTAAGGTGTCGGATGCTGAGACAATGCTCAGATACATCAATCCCCAAGCAGTTAAGCCCGAAGTAGTTTCCCTGTTTGCGAAAGTGGGTTGTCCCTTTTGTGCCCGTGCTAAGGCAATGCTCAAGGAACATGGCATCAACTACGAAGAAATTACCTTGGGTAAGGATATCACCACGCGATCGCTAAAAGCAGTTGCAGGTGCAACAACAGTTCCCCAAGTATTTATCGATGGTAAATTAATTGGTGGTTCTGAAGCATTAGAAGCCTACTTCGCTGCTAAATAGGGTTGAGTAGGGTTGCAATACTGCATAGGTTTTGCCTAAAAAATAGAAATGTGTAGTAGCGTGGCAAGCTTGAAATAGTGCATTAGACGTAGGTTGGGTGGAGCGGAGCGCAACCCAACATATATCAGGATGTTGGCTTTGGCAAAGCCTCCAACGCCACTTGCTACAACGCGAGGAACCCGCAAGAGCGCTGTGGCTCCTCAACCTACAATTTTTTTGCAACTCCCCCTAAACCGAATGGCACTAAGTTAAGATACAGCCTTTATCCTGACTGGTTAAGAGCCTCCAGGCTGGGAACTCATTCTGGGAGGTTCCGCCTCCATAGCTTGACAAGAGGTAGAACCTCTTTTGAATACATTCCCAGCCTGGAGGCTGGGAACGAGTCTAAAAGTCGTTTTGAGGTACTTCAAAGTCGTTTTGAGGTACTCCGAAGTCGTTTTGAGGTACTTCAAAGTCGTGTTGAGGTACTTCAAAGTCGTTTTGAGGTACTTCAAAGTCGTTTTGAGGTACTTCAAAGTCGTTTTGAGGTACTCCGAAGTCGTTTTGAGGTACTCCGAAGTCGTTTTGAGGTACTCCGAAGTCGTTTTGAGGTACTCCGAAGTCGTTTTGAGGTACTTTAAACTTTGTCGCATTGCGATCGAGTACACAGGTGCGACGAATATTCTTAGAGGTTGTTTGAAAAGTCACAAAGTATACTATAAACCCCTCTCCAAACCTCTCCCCGAAGCGGAGAGAGGCTTTGAAACCCCCATTCCCTTGTAGGGAAGGGGGGCTAGGGGGGTTAGGTTTCTGAGATTTAGATGTTACCAAAAATACTTTTCAAACATCCTCTTAACCGAACGGTATTGAGTTGGGGTACACAGTCATCAACTGTGTCAACTTCAGGTGAAAGTTATGATATTTTTGACCGCAGCCTGATTTGTGAGAATTGAAAAACACCGATTCCTGACTTCGTAAAAGTTGTCGGGAATTTTGTTTTTATCAGCAGTTAACAAATCTTCAGATCGGTAGATGTATTTTTGTCTAGCTAGTTACTAGCGATCGCATAAAATTGATTCGGATTAAATTTAGATTTACTGAAAAGAGAATATGTTTGCCAGAATTCGCCAAATTTTGAGTCAATTTTTTAGTAATTCAAGAACAATCAACAATGAACCACTGAATAAAGTCAGTTTGATTGTCATTATTATAGTTGATATTTTTATCTTAATTAATGTTTTTACCGGACTCGATGATATTAGCAGATGGCATATCAGTCCAACTGAGGCTTATCCATGTTATTCAGAGTGGCAAAATTACCGAGCAAAAACTAATCAAGATAAAGACTATGAAATTGTTAGACTTTCATTGTCATCTTACACCAACAATCAATTTAGTTTTCGGGGAAACTATCAACAAGCCGAAGCAGGACATCTAGGTAAGGTTTCTCAAACGTGTTTGCAATATGGCGATTACAAAGATAAGATTAAGAACTCTGAAAAGCAGCAAATTATCCAAACTATCGAGCAAAAACAAGCAAAAATTAGTAAACTCGAACAAGCAAATAGCACGATTAAATCTCAGTATGACTCAACGCTCTTAGAAAAAATTGCCGGACAGAATCGCGAACAATCAATTAATCAAGTCAGTGCTGAAAAAGCTAAACAGAGATTAGAAGAAAATAATCGCCAAATTTCTACTCTTCAACAAGAAATTTCTACTCTTAAAAATGAACTACTCGCCAAACCAGAAAGCATTAGTTTTATAGCCTTTCTTAAAAATGACAATCGATTTCAAGAAGTCGAGCAAGGCTATCATCAGGCGTCATTTTGGTATCCAAGTATCCAACTTGGTTTTCAGTCCCTCTTTCTTTTACCACTGATTCTCATTGGCTTATCAGTTCATAAATTTGCGCAAAGAAGAGGATATGGACTCGTCTCGCTAATTAGCTGGCATTTGCTAGTTATCTTTTTTATCCCATTAATCGTTAAAATATTTGAATTTCTGCAAATAGGTGCAATATTCAAATTTTTATTTGAGATAGTCAGTGCCATTTTTGGCGGTTTACTTTTCCTGATAAATTATGTTTATATCTTGCTGATTCCAGTTATTGGTTTTGGAATTATCCAATTTTTTCAAAAATTTGTCTTTAACGCTAAAGTCCAAGCAGCTAGCAGAGTTCAAAAATCAAGATGTGTCAATTGTGCCAAGAAAATTCGACTTGATACTTACTGTCCACACTGCGGTTATTATCAGTACATTGAATGCCATAACTGTCATAATCTTACTTATAAGCATTTGTCGTACTGTAAACATTGTGGAACTTCTCAAGTTTCCAGTAGTTTGTAATCACTGAAGTCATCGATCGCCTTTTAAATTTAGACATGGAAAAAGAGAAACAAATCAATAAAGAGAGTCAATCGCCGCTTGATTTTCTCAAAAACCTGTTGATTGCTCGTTGGCGATCGCTCTTACTCCTTTTGCTCGGAGTCTATTTGCCTTTGCAGATTTTTGAAATCCTGACAGTGAATATATGGAAGAATCAAGCGGGCTTTCCGTGGGATGTACCGATTTTGTTAGCAGTTCATTCTACAGAAAACCCAGAGTTAGATGTTTTAGCTGTCACCCTAGCTACAATTGGCTTGCCTGGGACGGCAATGGTGATTTTGGGTGCGATCGCACTCATATTGCTACTGCAAAAACGCTGGCGATCGCTAGCTTATTTACTCACCGCCTCAGCAGGAAGCGTCATCATCAACCGCACCGCAAAGCAATTAATGCATCGAGTGCGTCCACAATTGTGGCAGTCCCATTGCCCCTGAGTCTACTTTTGCATTTCCCAGCGCTCATGCAATGACGAGTGTAACACTGGTAGCAATTTTATTATTCTTAACTTGGGCTACCTCTTGGCGCTGGTTAGTTCTCATATTCGGCAGCTTATACATCATCGCGATTGCGTGGTGTCGTCTCTATCTAGGGGTTCATTTTCCTAGTGACATTCTTGCAGGTTGGATGGTTGCATTAGGTTGGACGATTGGTGTCAGTCTAATTATCAAACCCTATACAACTACAGCCAAATCCGTAGATGGCGAACGTCCTAAAGATGAAACTACTTTACTACCAGAAGAAATAAAGTCGATAAATGAGGAGTAATATCAGCCCTCACCCTAAATCCCTTTCCCAAGCTTGAGAGAGGGACTTTGCTTATTTGAAATTCAAAAATTGGATCTCAAAATATGGTCTTTTATTTTTTTGTCAGGAACTCGTTTTATAAGTAAAGCTAATAACTTAATTATCCAAAAACGGTATTATAGGCTATTCTTTTTGGCTTGGCAAAACTTTTAGGTTTACTGACTTTACCATTCAACCTCTTGGTGATAGAGTAATCCCATAATTCATATCTATTCAAAACAACAATCAATATAACAATGAAAACATTGCGGGCTTTAACGCCGATCGCGCTGGGTTTACTTACGCTTACATTCGCTAGTTCTGTGAATGCTCAAGCGATAATTGACACTGTAGACAACGGTAATTTAAGTGTAACGGGGATGACACGAGGAAGCGGTTGCACTGTCCTTTTTAGTCCTCAAGGGGAGCTAGTTCAAAATGGTCGTTCCTGTAGTTCAAGAGAAATTGGTAAAGCTCAAACTGCGATCGATACCTATCTCCGGGAGCAAGGCGCATCTGAGCGCAACAGTGACAATTCAATGCGGCAAAGACTGACCTTAATCTGCTACGGTGAAGGTCGCAAACCAAGTGTTGAAAACCGCAATAGCTATGAATGGAACTCACGTCGTCATCGCTATGAACAGCAAAATCGTGTAGAGTCTTCGACAAACGAGTTCGATTCTGAAGTTCAAGTCGAGATTCGTAATATGCAGGGAAAAATTCATCTGGGCGGAAGGCTCATCCCGCCAATTAATTCAGGTGGTACTGATGGATGGTGGAACCTTAAGGATCTCCGTGTCACACCTGAGCAAATCACGGGAAAATACCAAGTAAATGGACTAAATCATCCGCGTGTTGAGATCGATCGACGCAGTGGACGGATTGCCATTAATGGAATTGAGCATTTCCGTGGTACTTGCGATTCAGGTGACTGGAGCAGTGGCAGAACTCGTTTCTAGTCTGCTGTATTGTTGGGTTTCATAAAGAAAAAGATCAAACCCATGTCTTCGCAGTTTTTATCTCACATTCCGCACCTTCAACTGTGATATAACCCTCTTTTGTCACTCTCGAAAAACAATAATCTCAGCCAAATTCTGAGACTTGAATTTAGTCTAGGTTTGAGGCTTTATTTTCTAACAGAAACTAAAATTTATAGACAAAAAGTAGAAATTAAAGCCCTGTGACCGTTTGAGCGATTGGATTCTTTGAAAGTGACAAAAGCGGGATAAAAATACACCTCTAAATTGGATTGTTTGTCCAGATAGCAACTAATTCTTACAATCCTCTGAATTCCCCGTGTAAACGATCGATTGGTAGCGTCCTTGATCTGTTTGGATTGTTACACAGTAATTGGTTTTGCCTTCTAGCCAGTAGCTATAGCCCGAACCATCACTCTTGACCCATCGATAGCCCCGTTTTTTCACTGTGTTTTCTGCCTGTCCTGCCCTTGCCCCCACTAAATCGCTCAACCGAGAAACGGTAGTACCCGCTTCCGGCTGACGCCTAGCAGCAGCCCTACCATTTCTGTTACCTGAGTTTTGTCGATTGGCAGATGTATCCCAATAGACAAAAATCGACTCATTGGCGAGACGATAAATCTGTCCTCGATCGCCAAGTCCAGTTTGTCGATAGGCAGCATCACCATTTCGATCGCGATAATTGCCGGGCCGATTACCCGAAGGGAGCAGGTCATAGCTATTACCATTTTCTAGTTGAATGCTAACCGCACCCTGACGTTGGGAAAAGGTACAAGGGCCAGAAGATGTGGCGCGGTCTTCTCCTTTTGGGAATACATCGCAACGAGCATTCACGGTATCGGCTTTGACGGATACAGGAAAACTCAAAGAAGCGATCGCCAGTGCTACTGCTAAAAACGAATTTGAAGATTTGATCGTCATAAAGCTCCTAAATTATGACAACGAAGATGACATTTTATATCATCCCCCTAAATGTGCGTTTTTTGACACTTGCAAACCCTTCTTCCAGCAGTTTTCATGTATTTGAACCACATCTGTCCTCAGGGCACAGCATTACTGATATGTGTTAACTTCAGCTGGAAATAGGTTATCTGTTGGCTTACATCCCCGCCCGGAAATAAATTTTTTGGCTTTTAGCTTAAGTCTACTGAAAGACTGGAAATTTTTGGCGATATTTAGTCATCTTCAGATGACTTTAGCTATGAGACGGGAATTTTAATTTCCGGCGGACAAGGGGTTTGGCGTTAAGTTGACATTAATGAGCAATCCTGTGCCCCTACCGCGTGGTCTATTTACCTGAAAATAGCTGTAATCAGCCAAATTAAGAGCAGCCCTCAACATATTCGACTTCTGGCAATTTACCCGCTCTGAACTCAGTGACAAGCTTACCATCAGTCTCGAAGACTAGGCGATAGTTGCGATCGCTAGGGTCTTTCGGGATGAAAGTTAGGTAATGTCCGTTTTGGACGTATTTATGAGGTGTGACTTGAATTTGTCCTGGATAAAGAGACTTGATTTGCGCCTCGGTGTCGCCAATTTTTGCACCTTTGAAGGTAGTAATCTGATTATTTTGCCTCACATCTACTCTCGAAATTCGACCTTTTGTCACCATGAACGAAAGATTTTTGGGTTCCTTTTCTGGCTTAACATAATAGCAATTATTATTTGGGGAATCGCCTACTAGCTTAGTACCAGCAGCCTTTGCCGCTTGAGAGACAGTCATGCCAACTTTTACTGTGCCAATACCGTTAATAAACAGTTTTGACTGATTCGTTAGTTTCGCCTTGGCAACAACTGTGCTAATAGTCAAAGAAGAAACTGTTAGCATTACGGTGACAAAAGTCAAGAATTTAGTTTTGTTATTCATAATTGGTATTTTTTTCAGTTAAGTCAATAATTTCATCGAAACAGAAGTTGCGGACTAAATTTGCCAATTTTTCTGCCAAAGCAGAATGAGTTTGGGGAATTTGCTCAATTAGTTGCAAAATCCTTTCAGCATCGACTTCAACGGCTGCCTGATTCAGTTCTGTTAGCCATTGGGTAGGCATAATGGTAATTGCAGAGCGAAGATCCAAGATAGTAGATTGAGTTTTCTCTAAATTGTTGCCTATTGCATCTTCATTGCTTTCTTCTGAACATATATAACGTACTTGCAAATATTCAGCGATCTTTTCAAAAATCACTTGCTCTCGGAATGGCTTACGAACCAAATCGTCACAACCTGCGGCTAAGATACTTGCCTGTTGTTCTTCAAAAGCACTGGCAGTTAGGGCAATAATTACGGTGCGGAAATTTCTAGTTGTATTTTTTTCCTTGGCTCTAATCTCTTTAGTGGCATCGTAGCCGTTGATTACAGGCATCCGCATATCCATCCAAATTAGGTGAGGTTGCCAAGTTTGCCAAATTGCGATCGCTTCTTGTCCATTAGTCGCAGCTTGAATTTCAAAACCAATGCTACCAAGAAGTTGCACAATCAGATCGCGGTTTTCTTTACGGTCATCTACTACGAGAATACGGTAAGATGGTTGGTCTGCTGCTAGCTTGAGTACGCGTCCCTTATTCAATTTTGGTGCAGCTTTCAAAGCTGCGGCTAAATTCACTTGAATATCAAAGCTAAAAATAGACCCTTGTCCAACGCTACTCGTTAAGTAAATATCGCCTCCCAGCAACCGCACAAATTGACGGCTGATAGTCAGTCCGAGTCCAGTTCCCTCCTTAGTTTGAATACCGCTTGTTGTCTGGACAAAAGGCTGAAACAGGTTATTCATTTCTGCTGCTGCTATTCCCCGTCCAGTGTCTTCGACTTCAAAGTGTAGGCATTGAGCATTGGGCATTGGGCATTGGGCATGGAGAAGAGACAAGGGAGAGGGGGGAGACAAGGGAGAGAGTTGTTCAATAATTCCCCCTTGTCCCCCTTGTCCCCCTTGTCCCCCTTGTCCCCCTTGTCCCCCTTGTCCCCCTTGTCCCCCTTGTCCCCCTTGTCCCCCTTGTCCCCCTTGTCCCCCTTGTCCCCAGTCTTCACTCCCCATTCTTACCCGCAACGTTACTCCCCCAGTCTGAGTAAACTTGACGGCGTTACCCAAAAGGTTTATGAGAACTTGGCGGAGTTTACCTTCATCTGTTTGGATGTAACGCGGGAGATTGGGAGCCATTTCAAATTTGAGAAACAATTGCTTTGCCTGTGTCCGCACTTGGAACATCTCTTGTAATGTTTGCAACAGCAGATATAGGTCGAAGTCTTCGGGGTTGAAAATGATTTGTCCAGCTTCAATTTTGGACATTTCCAAGACATCGTTAATCAGGTTAAGCAAGTGTTCTCCACTGCGATTAATAGTAGCTAATGATTCGCGCTGGTTTGAGTTGAGGCTAATGTCTCGCTCCATTAATTGGGAAAAACCCAAAATTGCATTTAGAGGAGTGCGGAGTTCGTGACTCATATTAGCCAGGAAAGCACTCTTGGCTCGGTTGGCAGTTTCGGCGGCTTCTTTGGCAATTCTCAGCGCTTCTTCTGCCTGGTGTCTAGCTCGACCGATCGCAATTATTTCACCTACCAGTTTTAATAAATTAATATCTTCTTGGTTCCAGGTTTTTGAGTAGTGAATCATCGCTGTACCAACAAACCCAACCACTTTGCCAGCATGAACCATTGGCACAGCTAATATAGATTGAAACGACATACTTTCAAAAAGTTGTCGCTCAGGTAAATGTAGCGGTAAATCTTCCACACAAGAGATTTGCCGATGCCTACCACGGAGAATCGGCTCGTAGAAATAAGGGAAAACTTCCACAGGCGAACCTCTGGCAATATCAATTAATGGTGCAACATCTTCACCACACCATTCATGGATCAGGTTGAATTCACTTTTATCTTGGGAGCATTCAAAGATGCAACTATGTTCGGCATCAATAAATTCAGCGATCGCTCGCAGTGTAAAATTAATTGCTGTTGCTAAATCTTGGTCAATAAATTGCCGAGAAACGTTGCTGATTAAACTTTCGGCTTGAGTTCGACGTTGCAAAGCTGCTTCTGCTTGTTTGCGATCGCTGATATCACGAGCTACGCCGACAATCTGAAAATTACCTTGGGCATCTTGTGTGCGGACTGCATTACTAGTTAGCCAAACCCAGCTTCCATTCCGATGTTTAGCGCGGTATTCAGTCCCGGAAATTCCCTCGCCTGTTGCCAGAATACTCTGGGCAACTTGCAGCCATTTTGGCAGATCGTCGGGATGAGTAAAAGATGCCAAAGAATTACCCTCTATTTCGCTGGGGGCAAATCCGGTAGTCTTCAAGATATTGGGAGAAATATAGTTGAAAACCCCATTGGCATCAAGAACAAACAGCACATCGTTAACTTTTTCAACAATAGTGCGAAACTTTAACTCGCTTTGCTGTAAGGCTGCTTCTGCTTGTTTGCGTTCCAATTCAGCACCGGCACGGGCGGCAAATATTTTCACAATCAGTTCCCGTCCCGGATCGGGTTTCATGGGTTTAACATCGATCGTTGCTAGATGTCCGATGATTTCGCCGGATGAACTGGTGAGAGGAACGCCAAAAAAACTCTCGGCATTCATCCTTACTAAATCGGCATCTTCTGGGAAACTAGTTTGCACTGCTTGCGGGTAGTGACACATCTTCCCTCGCAAGGTGTGTTCGCAAGGAGTACCCTGTAAATCATATTCCAAGTTATCGTTAATAGCCCCATTACACCAAAATGCCAAAGTGCGGACTCTTGTTTTTGGCTCGTCATCAAACTCAGTTACTAAGGCATATTGAACCTGCAAGACTTCGGCAAGGTAACGAACGCAAGAATTGAAAAATTCATTGCCTGTTTTCGCGGCTGTACCCTCAACAATTAAGCGTAAAGCTTGTTCTTGCTGTTTGCGTTGGCTAATATCTGTAAAAACAGAATCCAAACAGGATTCTTCGGCGTTGAGACGAAGTGATAACAGTACCCAAACAACAGATCCGTCCAAGCGTCGCAGTGCTACTTCAAAATTGCGAACTTCGCCGGAGTGTTCTAACTCTGCTAACATTTGCACCCGATCTTCTGGATTGACATATAAATCCGTTGTGAAATACTTGCCAATTAAGTCAGCAGCAGAGGTAAAACCTAATATCTCAGCACTACGTTGATTCGCATCGATAATCAATCCATCTTTTTGGCAGGTGCGAAAAATCCCCACTTGAGAATTTTCAAAGATGTTGCGGTATTTCATTTCACTACGACGCAAGGCTTCTTCTGCTTGCTTGCGTTCTGTGATGTCGCGTCCCACGCCGGCGATCGCAACACCGCTAGGAGTGTTAATTGTGGAAGTGTTAAAGTTGAACCATCGCCAGCTACCATCTTGGTGTCGCAATCGCACTTCTATATTAGTCAGCTTTTCACCAGTTATCGCCCTTTGTAAGGCACTGGCACTAGTTGCTAAGTCTTCCGGTTTGGTAAACTCCACCACAGAATGACCTTCGATTTCCTCTAGGCTGTAGCCCATGATTGCAGTCACATTTGGCGAGTGATAAGTAAAAATTCCCTCTGGCGAAAGCACAAATATCAGATCGTTGGCATTTTCCACAATGCTACGGAATTTTAACTCGCTTTCCTGGAGAGCTGCTTCGGCGCGTTTGCGTTCTGTGGCATCTGTACCGACTGAAAGAATTTCGATTAAGTTTCCTTGGGCATCTAAAATGGGTTTATTCGCCCAGACAATCCAGACGCGATCGCCATTTTTACATAAGTTCTCGTTTTCGTTAAATAGATAATTTTCTGGGTGCTGACAAATATCAACCATTAATGTCTGCAAATCGCGCCCAGAAGTTTCCGTTTCGGGAACGATTGTACCGATAACATTGCTTCCGATAATTTCATCTATATCGAAACCAAAAAGCCTTTGACCGTAGTCATTTAAAAATATAATGTCACCATTGCCATCCCAACGCAGAATGATACAGTTGGCTGTTTGCACCAAATCGCGGTACTGAGCTTCGCTTTGGCGTAACGCCTCTTCGGTGCGTTTGCGATCTGTGATATCCCGGACTATTGCTAAAATATGTCGCTTGCCATTATAAATGCAAGTCGTTCCTTTGACTTCTACATCTATTAAACTGCCATCTTTGCAGATATCAACAGCTTGTCCATAAAATTGCTCGCCACATCGGGTTTTCTCGACAAACTCTAGAAAAACAGAATGCGAGTCTGGATGAATATAAGCAGATGGATGTAAAGTGAGAAATTCCTCATAAGAGTAACCGTGCATCTGACAAGCCGCCGGATTAACTTCGGCGACTTTTTCAGTCTCTATTTCAGTAATAAATAGTCCATCATTAATTGCTTCAAAAATACTGCGGTATTGTAATTCACTTTGTCGCAGTGCTGCTTCTGCCCTTTGGCGCTGGGTGATGTCGCGGAAACTCCACACTCTACCAATAATTTGTTCGCCGATGCGCTGAGGACAAGAGTAGCGCTCAAATACTCTGCCATCTTCTAGTTCTAGCCAGTCGTAACTAACTAATTCCGGCTGTGAATATAATTCTCGGACTCGTTGCAAAAATCCATCAGGATCTTTTAATTGGTTTGCCAGATACGCTAGTCGCAGAGTACGATCTGGTTCCGTCAAAAGTTCTGGTGGAATTGACCACATTTCTAAGAACTTTTGATTATAACTAGCAATTTTACTTGAGCTATCAACTACTAATATACCATCTTGAATCGATTCAAAGATAGCGCTTAATAAAGACAGAGAATTTTCTAAAGCTACTTGGGTTTGTTTGCGTTCGCTCAGATCCCGCCCTAAAACCACCAGAGCTTTGCGTCTACCATCTTGGTGAAATAGGGGAGCTTTAATCATGTCTAAACTGCTCACTGTCCCATCAGGACGAGGAACAACTTCTTCTACTCGATGCACACATCCCAATTGCCAAGCTCGTTCATCTGTTTTATTGCAGTTGAGCAAAGCATCGTGATAAAAATTGCTAAATTCTGCCAGTTCTGAGTCTGTTTTGCCTTGATAATCAACGCCTTGTAGCTCTAAAAATTCTAGGTTAGCCTGGTTTGACAGCAGCCATTTTCCTTCACCGTCTTTTAAACAGATAATATCGGGTGTTGCGTTAATTAATGTCTGCAATCGCTCCTCAATCTCTTGCAAGGATTCTTGAGTTCGTTGCGTCAGCGTGATATCCCGAATCACCAGTATGGCACAGCGATCGCCAGTCATTCCGGTAGAGCTACCAGAAATTTGTAGTGTTATTTGCTCGTCTTGCTGCAACTGATAATTTGTTGTTTCATACTCGCCATTGAGTATTTGCGCATCAGGATAGCATGATAAAGCAACTGGTTGTCCTAATTGTGTCAGGGGTAATAAGTCAGTTAACTTCGCACCGCAGACAGTAGCGTGAGATTGGTTTACTATAGACTCAAAGCGAGAATTGCACCATTGAATGAGTCCGTCTTCTCCTACCCAGACTACAGCATCAGCGATCGTACCCAGCGTTACTTCCATCTTCTTCGCAGTGGCTTGCAATTGCTCTACCTGCTCTAGCTGTAGTGTATTCATCAAGACTCCTGTTAAATAATTCGTAATACTCGCCTTCATGCGAGAAGCAAGCTACGTAATACTTCGGCTATGCGGTAGTTGAGCGTAGTTGAAACTCAGTACAAGTTCGTAATTCGTAATTTTTATTAATTAACTACTGTACAAATTAATAATCATGTGCTAAAGATGATACTAATAAATCTGTATAGTGATTGTATCGTTAGTCTCTGACTGAAATATTCGACTACAGCAAAACTACATATTTTCTTCATTTTACAAAATTGCGAACGCCAAATCAGCAATTGCGAACGCCAAATTAACAATTGCGATCGCCAAATCAGCAATTGCGATCGCCAAATCAACAATTGCGAACGCCAAATCAACAATTGCGAACACCAAATCAGCAATTGCGAACGCCAAATCAGCAATTGCGTTCGCAAAAGTAACAAATGCGATCGCCAAATCAGCAATTGCGATCGCCAAATCAGCAATTGCGTTCGCAAAAGTAACAAATGCGATCGCCAAATCAGCAATTGCGTTCGCAAAAGTAACAAATGCGAGCGCCAAAGTAACAAATGTGTAGGCATTTCAAAATATAGCGGTTTTCAGTTTCCTCGTTCCCAGTCTCAGACTGGGAATGCATTCATTGAGTCTCTGACTCAATACCATACTGGAGGCAGAGCCTCAAGGAGGGGCATTCCCATGCAGAGCATGGGAACGAGATGCTCCCTGCTCCCTGCTCCCTGGCGTCTTAATGATAAATCTTTAACCGAACACGATATTACGCCTAGCGGCTACTTGGTATAAAGATTGTATCGTTAGTCCATCATTCGGGTATTCGGCTACAGTGAAATTACATATTACCTGAAAGCGATCGCCATCGAAGGCTGTGAATATTTGCTGGCGCAGAGTAGTTAAAATCTCACTGAGGCGATGGTTTACTTCTGTTTTTGTTAACCCAGAAACTCCCACGACAAATTCACCATTACCCCAATAACCTAGTACTTCACCACTGCAAAATGCCGATTGGAATAAACGACTCCATCTTTGCAATACCTGATTTCCAGCCTGATGACCATACTTAATATTAATTTGACGCAAATCAGTCACGCTTAAAATCGCCAAACAAACAGATTGCTGATTTTTCTCGGCTTGAGCAATTAGGTGCTGCAAGTCGCGGTTAGACTGAAACTGATTTGCTAGTCCAGTTAAGGGATCTTTAGTAGAAAGCGATTGTAGTAAACGACTGCGTTCTAAGCGATGGGTAATGCGTGCCAACAGTTCTGCACCGACAACAGGTTTAATCACATAATCATCTCCCCCAACAGCAAACACTTGCTGCACAGTTTCCATTTCTCGGTGAGCAGTCAGAAACACAATCGGTAATTCCTGCCATTGAGGATCGGTGCGAACCGCTCGGCAAAGTTCGATACCATTTATATGAGGCATTTCCACATCCAAAATCAACAAATCCGGTTTAGTAGATTGCAATACTTCCCAGAAACGTAGCGGATTTTCTAATCCTGTCATCCGCATACCCCACGGCTCTAACATTGGGCGCAGTGCTGCTAAAATCAGCGGGTCGTCATCTACTGCCAGTATATTTACCCGCAAAGAACGAGTACGTTGTAATATTTGGGACGACACATCCCAAACTTGAGCAGCTGTTACAGGCTTGACCAAAAAACCCCGTGCCCCGTACTGAGCAAAAGTTACGCGTTCTACTAACTCATCAGTTGTAGCCAGCACCAGAACGGGTACGGGTGGGGTACGCGTTGCTAAGTCCCTTAGTAGTGCTAAACTTTCTTTACGCCAGCCGATATCATCTATATTTAGCACTACTAAATCTGGTGATGTGGTTTGTAGAAAGTTTTTTGCATCCTCTAAGTTGCTAATTTGCTGCCAGCATATTCCCATGCACTCAACCAGTTGTTGCAACTGAGAACCTAATTGCAGATTCGGGTCAATTAATATCAATCGGGTACTAATTTCAGGTGCGATCGCAGCTGAAGTTTGATCGTCTACATTTTGCCCCATCAGATTAATGATGTTACCCAAACCTTCAATCAGCCCCAGCAATTGCCGCTTTTCACTTACTGACAAATCACCATCTTTCCCTAAAATCTGTTCAATTTCCCGCGCTAGCAGAGTGCCATTGTCTTGTTCAAACATTCCCAAGACACCAGCTAATTTGTGCGCCTCTCGTTCTCCCGATTTACGTAACTCCCCAGTCAGCGTTTTACCAGATAATGCAGTCGCCAATTCTTGCAATACCGTCAACCGCTGCACCATCAATCCCTGATATTGCTTCCACAAGCCACCCATCGCTTGCTGAAACTGCTGTTCAACATCACGATTAGAAATTCGAGATTTTTCTTCCTCCCCCCGCTCCCCTGCCCCTCTGCTCCCCTGCCCCTCTGCCCCTCTGCCTCCCTGCCCCCCTGCCACTCTTCCAGGATTCAGCCGATATCCCAAACCATAAACATTTTCAATCCAATCTACTGCTCCGGCTGCTTTTAACTTTTGTCGTAAGTATTTGATGTGAGATTTTACAGTTTCCTCTTGGGGTGGATCGTCAAAAGTCCACAAATGCTCAATGATATCCCCCCGACTAAAAACACGCGACGGATTCCGTAAAAATAGCTCCAGCAAACTATATTCTTTGGCTGTTAATTCCAGGAGTTTGTTGTTATATGTGACTTCGCAACTACTGGGATCTAGTCGTAGCGCGCCTACTTCCAGTATAGGAGTACAGGGGCGATCGCCTCGACGGATCAGCGCTCGTATCCGTGCTTGCAGTTCTTCTAAATCTAAAGGTTTGATCAGATAATCGTCTGCACCTGCATCAAGCCCCTGAATTCGCTCTTTACTACCATCTCTCGCCGTCATCAAAAGAATCGGAGTGAAGCAACCACCAGAACGCAATCGCTGACACAATGTAATTCCGTCTAGTTTTGGTAATCCTACATCTATTAATAACAGGTCATAGTTCGTACTTTGCGTGTATTCCCAACCCATTTGTCCGTCTTGTACGACATCAACAACATAGTGTTGCTTAGTTAGAGACTTCAACAAGACACTTGCTAAAATTTCTTCATCTTCGATTAGCAAGATTCTCATACACCCGTCCAAAATATAATTTGCTACTTTACCCCAAAAAAATAGTACATTAGGTAGTTATTTTTCTACAAGAAAAAAATAAAATAATTTAGCAAGTCTTCTTATTTCGGTTACATTGAATTCACCTTATACTTAACCTGACTTTTCACGGGATCTGGAAAACCTCACTTCCATTCCTCTCTCCTTGTAGGAGAGAGGCTTTGAATTCTCCCCCAACGCTAGTAGGGAAGGGGGTTGAGGGGTTAGGTTTCGCGTTGGTTTTTCCACATCGCGTGAAAAGTCAGATACTTAACTCCTAACTCCTAACTCTTAACTTCTCACTCTAAAAAATGGTTCCTTCCAAACGAGTTTATTTATTATTAGTTTTGGGTATAGCAATCGCCCCGATTCTATCCTTATTTATCAGCATTAAAGCAACCATCGCGATCGCTGTGCTATTTAATGCCATCATTCTCGGACTGATGGTTGCAGATGGTTTGCGGGTGCGGCGTTCTCGCGTGCAAATTACCCGCGAATTACCGTCACGATTATCCATTGGGCGAGATAATCCCGTAGTGCTAAAGGTGACATCACAAAATACCGACGCCCAAATTGAAATCCGCGACTATTACCCAACAGGATTTGGCGTGTCTGCACCTGCACTGGGCGCTATTGTTCCCAGTAACAGCACTGAGGAATTAACGTATACTGTCCACCCAACACAACGGGGAGAGTTTCCTTGGGGAAATATTCAAGTCCGACAGTTGGGGTTTTGGGGACTAGCTTGGGATGATTGGCAAATTCCCCAAAGTCTGCCAGTGAAAGTTTATCCTGATTTAGTGGGATTGCGATCGCTCACCATTCGTCTGACACTGCAATCATCGGGATCGATGCGCCAATCTCGCAAAACTGGTATTGGTACAGAGTTTGCCGAACTGCGAAACTATCGCACAGGTGACGATTTGCGGTTTATTGATTGGAAAGCTACTGCCCGTCGGGTTGGGGCTTATGGTAATGCCATGCCACTGGTCAGGGTTCTAGAACCAGAACAGGAACAAACATTACTGATATTACTCGATCGCGGTCGGCTGATGACGGCAAAAGTGCAGAATTTGCAGCGATTTGATTGGGGATTGAATGCAACTTTATCCTTAGCTTTAGCAGGTTTACATCGAGGCGATCGCGTCGGTATTGGTGTATTTGACCGCCAAATGCATACGTGGATTCCCCCAGAACGCGGTCAACATCATTTGAATCAGTTAATCGATCGTTTAACTCCAATTCAACCGGTATTATTTGAATCTGATTATTTGGGGGCGGTAACAAATGTTGTGCAGCGACAAACTCGGAGGGCGCTGGTAGTAGTGATTACCGATTTAGTTGATGTTACTGCCTCTACAGAACTCCTAGCTGCACTCTCCAAGTTAGCACCCCGCTACCTGCCATTTTGCGTGACTTTGCGAGATCCACAAATCGATCGTCTAGCACACACCTTTACAGATGATGTTGCAGGTGCTTATACCCGTGCAGTAGCACTAGATTTATTAATGCAAAGACAAGTAGCTTATGCCCAATTGAAACAAAAAGGTGTATTGGTTCTAGATGCACCAGCAAATCAAATTGCCGATCGGTTAGTTGAGCGATATCTGCAACTCAAAGCGCGAAATCAACTTTAGTAATTGTCATAACTTGTGCATTTTTATGCAATTATTTAGCGGAGGTATAAACTTTGCTTAAAATTATCCAGATAGAGACTACACCTCTTGCAAAAGTAACTTTTGCAAGAGAGGGAAAAGGGTTTCTATGAGCCGCTTTCCCCTTTACCCCTTACCCTTTTCCCCACAAATGCCAAGATGACTCTTGTGAGACGCGATTAATCGCGTCTCTACCTTTGGCATTTGACTTTTGTTTCCTGCCTTCAACTCTTAATCTATGTAGTTTCGGTTCTGCCTTGTGCTTCCTGTTTCTTGCCTTCTTCATCTGTACCTGAGCTGTACCTAATCTTCAGCACTAAAATCACCGATGCAATAAGTAAGGTAACAATGTTAGCAGCAATCAAAGGAATATCATGAACAGAAAAACCATAAATCAACCATAAAATAATACCTACACAAAGAATAATTAACATACTCCAAGAAAGGTCATTGGCTGATTTGGACTGCCAAGTTTTAATAAGTTGAGGGAGATATGCGAGTGTAGTCAGTACTCCTGCTACTAGCCCTAAAATAGTTGTAAAATCAATTTCCATTCTGTTCCCTACCTCCAGTTTTTCAGTGAAGTGATACTATGCAGCCAAAGAAATATTGAACTGGAGATTACCACACTCTCATTGTTTGCCGATTCTCTCTAAAGGCGTTTTTGCATTCCTTCTGATAGCCTATTGACATAAAGTAAAAATAGAATTGTTCATTTTGGAGCCTGAGCAAACAATTCTGCGATCGCATTAGCAAATCCCTCAAATGAACTTATAATCTTTTGATAAAATTGAGACATTTACACCCAACTTTTAAGCCGCCTACATTGGTTACTCAAGGATACGTTTAGACAGTGCCCCGTTGGCAAAATAAGCACATGCACTTCATCGTGTATTTGGCTTTCAGAATATTGAGCCGTATTTGGAAAAAACCGAGATTCCCCTAGAACATCGAGCCGACTGGATTTTTATGGAATTAGTTTTAGAGGATGTTTAAAAAGTCATAATTGATGTATTAAATATTTTTTCCCCCACCCTAACCCTCACGCCACTTGACGGCAGTTGCTCCACTTGGGGAAACCCCAAAACCGCAGTAACTCCCCAATATATTGGCGAGGGAACCAGATTTCTTTTTCCCCCCAATATATCGGGGGGATTAAGGGGGGTAATTCAACTTGTGTATACACGATAGATTTATAAGGGGATAATAATTCGATTAAAATCACAACATACCACTTTTAAAACAACCTCTTAAAATGATTGATATTCGTTGTGAAACTCTGTCAGATTACACAGCAATAGCTGAGGTAAATACATTAGCCTTTGGGCAGGAAAACGAAGCTAAACTTGTAGAGAAAATTCGCAATTCTGACCGTTATATTTCAGAACTTTCTCTAGTTGCAGAGGTTGAAAATATTGTAGTCGGTCATATTTTATTCAGCTACATCGATCTAGTGGGTGAAGAAACACTCCAGGTACTTGGTTTAGCGCCTTTAGCAGTTCGTCCACAGTTTCAAAGACAAGGAATTGGCAGCGCACTCATAAAAGCAGGGTTAGAAATAGCAGAGGCAAACAAAGAAGCCATAGTAATTGTACTAGGTCATCCCCACTTCTATACTCGCTTTGGTTTTCAGCCTTCTGTTGTTTATGAAATCGAGTCTCCCTTTCCAGTACCAGAGGAATTTTTCATGGTGAAAGCACTGCAAAACTATCAAAAGCAGTATCAAGGCAAGGTTGTTTATCCAGGTGCTTTTGATGAAGTATAGTACAATACAGTTTAGTTAAATATTTCTTTCTTCTCTTCTCTATGAAAGGCTGCGCCAACGAGATGCTGTGCGTAGCTTGTTTCACCGTAGGAGTACGCTATTCGTTATTACTCCTGACTTTTCACAGGATATAAGAAGCGAGAGTAGTTCGCGGGTACATTATTCGTAAACCCACTACTAATCTTTGTTGTATTTAGAAGTTTCTTCGATTAA
This sequence comes from Nostoc sp. DSM 114160, assembly GCF_053470305.1. NCBI lineage: Bacteria > Bacillati > Cyanobacteriota > Cyanophyceae > Nostocales > Nostocaceae > Nostoc > Nostoc sp. DSM 114160. The sequence continues at coordinate 111,824 of NZ_JBPFGO010000003.1, forward strand.
ATCTTTCAAACCCTGGTCTAAAGTTTTAATTGAACGATTTTTGACAATTTTAATCGCTTTGTTAGTTGGTGTGGCAGGATTCTACATTTGGCGTGAAATCCAATGGCCTTGGATGTTTGTGGGAACAGTGGTAATGTTGTTTGGCAATGCTTTACCGACAAAGTTTTTTGGTTCTCTAGTTGGTTCGGCAGTTGATTTTGTATTTATCTTAGCTCTGGTGACAACACATATCGTATTGTCTTAGTTAGGGATAATGTAAGAATTCAGGAGTCAGGAGTCAGAATTCAGAATGAAATTAGCATAGCTTTTATGAAACGGATTTTTGCTCAGTTTACCAAAGAACTAGTACAGTTTCAGCGCGATCGCCTGACATTAGCGTTAGCATTTATACTGCCATTTATAACGTTACTCATTTTTGGGTTTGCAATCCGGTTAGAAAGTAAAAATATTCCCTTAATCGTGCAAGATTTTAACCGCACAAACATTAGCAATAGCTATATTGAGCGACTATACGCCACCAATCAGTTTATGCCCACCCAATGGTCGGGAAACGATCCGGTGCGGGATGCTATCGACCGTGGCATTGCCAAGGCAGCAGTCATTATCCCTCCTCAATTCAGCCGAGATGTGCAAGCTGGTAAAAATACTACGCTGCAAGTACTGATTGATGGTACAGATGTCAATAATGCTCGTGTCATAAAAAATAGCATTCAGAGAGTGACGAATTTTTTTATGCAGGAGCAAGGACTGATAACATCTAATAACAGCGTCACACCTCGAATTCGTTTATGGTTTAACCCCGGTCGGTTAGAGTCTCTGTATATTGTACCGGGAGTCTACGCTGTGGTTTTATGGATCTTTCCCTCTTTACTGACAGCGATTTCAATGGTGAGAGAAAAGGAGAAAGGCACCATCTTACAACTTTACGCTTCTAGTATAAGTGCAACTGAACTGTTACTTGGTAAAGGACTAGCTTACCTAGTGATAGCTATCCTTCAAGCATTCACAGTCATGGGTCTAGGTTCGCTAATTTTCCAGGTTAGCTTAGTAGGCAATTCTATTACCTTGTTAATAGGAACTCTCCTTTTTCTTACAGACAGTGTTTTATTTGGTTTGCTATTTGGAGTACGAAGCAGTAACCAAAATGCTGCTGTACAAAGTGTCTCTGTGATCGGTTTTGTTACCTCTCTATTACTCTCTGGTTTTATTTATCCTATTAGCAACATTCCCTTTCCCCTGTCACTTATGCCTAACATAATTCCCGCCCGCTATTTTATAGATATCACTCGTGATTCATTTGTTAGGGGTATTGGATGGGCAGGAGTTTGGTTTGATTTAATCGTACTAATTGTTTTTGGATTGGTGTTTTTTAATATAACACGCCGTGCTTTAGGTAAGATGCAATTACCTTATTAAACTTATTATTCTCAAATGTTGCAGCTACTAACCAATATGTTTTTTTTTCGACTATTTAATAGCTCGTTTTGGGCATTACTTCGCAAAGAAATCAATCAAATCTTACGAGATAAGCAGTTAATTATTCTGTTGATTGTACCACCAACGATGCAATTATTACTTTATGGATTTGCACTAAATCCCGATGTACATAATTTAAAATTGGGTGTCATTGATTATGCGAATGTAAGTGCTAGTCGGGAACTTGTTCAGGCAATGACCTCTAATAGTATTTTTAACATCGAATCTGTACCAACATCTGAGAAAGATTTGAGCCGTCAAGTAGAAGAAGGTAAACTCAATCTAGGGGTGATTATTCCACCAGAATTTCCTAGAAAGCTGGCAACAAAAGAAGCTGAAATTCAAGTATTCATTGATGGAGTGGATGCAAACGCAGCAGGCATTGCCAATGGCTACATGACTCAGATTATTCAAAATTATAATCGTAACTTTGGGCAAACCCAACTGAATTTTCCGATATCATTCCAAGTGGTATTTTTATATAATCCAGGACTAATAAGTAGCTGGTATTTTGTGCCAGGAGTCATGGGTTTAGTGTTAACGCTTGTTGGAACACTAGTTTCATCAGTCGTTGTTGTACGAGAGAAAGATAGCGGAACTTTGGAGCAATTACTTATGACACCAGCCGCAAACTGGGAAATTTTGCTTTCCAAAATTTTGCCTTTAGCGTTTTTGCTCATGGGAGATATTCTGCTAGCTTTGACTTTAGGACAACTGGTCTTTGGTTTACCGTTGCGTGGAAATTTTCTACTATTTTTTGGGCTGTCAATTATCTATTTGCTGGTTGGGATCAGTATAGGTATTATGTTGGCGATGTTTTCCAGTTCGCAACAACAGGTGGTATTGATGTCATTTTTCGTCAATATGCCGATATTGCAGACTTCTGGTGTGCTTGCCCCTATTGAAGCCATGCCCCCCTTTTTTCAAGTCCTATCTCTACTAAATCCCTTACGTCATTACATTGCCATTGTTCGAGGAATTTTACTTAAAGGAGTTGGTTTAGATGTGTTATGGATGCACATTCTGGCATTGCTTAGTATTGCTGTTGTCTTATTAACTATTAGTATTAGTAAGTTTCGCAATCAATTAAGTTAGAGGATGTTTGATACTAAGTCTTTTCGGGGATATAACCAGGATTAAGTAGGGCGTGAAAACAAAACAATTATTTTCAAAGAATTAGCAGCGCACTAATAATTGTAGAGACGGCGATTTATCGCGTCTTTGTGATGGATTTATCGCGTTTTTGTATGTAATAAATTAGATTTTTCAAACAACCTCTGAGTTAAGAGCGTTTAAAATTACTGGTGCTGAAACTACACCCTTTGCCTCTAACGCAGCCGCAACCCGTAAAATTAACGCTTCATTATATGGTGCTGCAATCAATTGCACACCTAAAGGTAATGCATTTTGGCACTGAATTGGTACTGATAAAACGGGTAAACCAATAAAAGATAATGGTTGAGTAAATAGCCCTAAATGAGGACGGACAAGAATTTCTTCGCCATCCAAAATCATGGTTTGTTGACCAATTAATGGTGCAGAAATTGGTGTAGTTGGGGCAATAATGACATCGACATTTTGAAAAACTTCCCGAACGCGATCGCGATACCATCTTCTAAACCGTTGTGCTTGGAGATACCAGCTACTAGGAATTAACGCCCCAGCCAAAAAACGATCGCGTGTTGCTGGATCAAAATCTTCAGGATGCAATCGCAACTTATCCAAATGCAGATTTGCGCCCTCGCTAGCTGTAATTACAAAGGCTGCGGCACGGGCGCGATGTGCTTCTGGTATGATTACGTATTCAGTAACTTCTATTGCATCAGCTACTTTTTGTACTGCTGCTAAAGCTGCCGGTTCTGCACCTTTGGTGAAATAATCAGCTGCAATGGCAATTCTGATACCAGAAATATCTTGTTTGAGTTGTGGTAAACATAATTCAGGTAGACGCTTTGTACAAATGGGATCGCGATCGTCTTCTCCCTGAAGCACATCAAACACCGTAGCGATATCCTGCACCGAACGCGCAAAAGGGCCAACATGGTCAAAACTACTAGAAAATAAAGCTACTCCAGCACGAGATAATCTTCCATAAGTTGGCTTGAAACCAAAAACGCCACACAACGCCGCCGGAACGCGAATTGAACCATTAGTATCAGAACCCAGCGTCAGCGGTACTAACCCAGCCGCAACCGCCGCCGCCGAACCACCCGATGAACCACCAGCAACTCGCTGTAAATCATGGGGGTTGTGAGTAGCACCGTAATGGGAGTTTTCTGTTACAAACCCATAAGCGTACTCATCCATATTCAAAGCACCAAGCAAAATAGCACCCGCTTGCTTCAACTTCGCTATAGCTGTTGCATCAAGGCTTGCGGCTGGATTTTTTGCATTAATTTTCGATCCCGCCAGAGTTGTTAAACCAGCGATATCAAAGAGATTTTTCACCGCAAAAGGCACACCAGCCAGCATTCCCGGATTATTCCCTTGGGCAATTTCCCTGTCAATTAGTGCTGCATCTGTTAAAGCTGTCTCAGCAGTTATAGTGGTAAAACAGTTGAATAGATGATTTCGCGTTGCTATTCGTGCTAACGCAGCTTTCGTAACCTCCACAGCGCTAGTTTTACCTTCGCGTACAGCAGTTGATATGGTTATGGCATCGGCTGAATCAAAATTCATGCTGAAATATTAAGAGATAGCACGTTTAGCTTTTTGAGTAATAGCAGTCAGCAATAATTTTTGCTTCACTAAAACATCAACATAGCTATTCTCGAAGCAATTATGGTTCAAAAACTGGTGCAACTTCAATTTCCTCTGGTAAAGCGAAAGAATTTACCAGATTAGCGATCGCTCTAATTCTCTCAAAATTTGCCACCACACCATCACGATACTCATCTTCGATCTTTAAATCCAACAACAACCCCATCAGATCGACATACTCACCCACATCAAACTCTTCTCTTCTCATCTCTCTTCCTTTGCGGTAGCCTGCGGCAAGCCAAAGCGTCTACGTTATCTTAAACTTATAACTTCTTGCGACAACAGCGATACCCAGGTAGTGACATCCAATTCTGTAGGGAATGCAATGTATCTATATTAATTTGGTTTTCCATAGTAGATTCCTTTACCGTCGGTGCCAATGAAGACTAGTCCAAATTGCTGTTTGCTAGCTTCCATCACGTTCGGGACATTGCCGATGGGATATAGAGGATTAGAAATGTTTGTCCATGTTTGCCCTCTATCCAAAGAACGGAAAATTCCTCCTCCCATACCAATGATTTTGCCATATAAATATAGTGCTGGAATTGTACTTCCTGTTTGTGGTTTGCCAAAGGCAAATAAATAAGCTTTCTCCACACTAGCTATTTTGGCAAACTTCGTACCACCGTTGGTTGAACGATAAAGTCCATTTGAATTGAGACTTATCCAAACTTCGTTACTCACCCCTGGAACTGTTTTGAGCATTGACCAATCTTCGCTAGGAAGTGTTGAGTTGACAAGACTGAAGTATGCAGCTCCATCCTGACTGCGGTAGACTTTGCCATCGTTGTAGTAGTAAAAAATATTGCCATTTACTTTGTCTGATGCCAATGGTTGACCCCAATACCACGGTCCCTTGGGCCCGTTGGGTAAACCTGATACTCCACTCCAAGAAACTCCACCGTTAGTTGTACGTATAGGTTGTTTCTCGCTGGCGATCGCTACAAACAAACTTGGATTAGTTGCAGACATAGCTACCCGTAGTGGCATAATGTTCTGCGGAAATGAGGAAAAGTTCTTCCAGGTATGTCCGCCATCTGTGGAAGTTCCTCCTGTAAAGGTGTTGAACCCTCGATGTCCGCCAACACGTACCATACGTAAGGGATCTTTTTCACTGTAGGCAATGCTGTATGTTTCTTGATACCAAGGGCCGTTACTACCACCCAATTGAGTAGATGGGTAAGTATCTAATTTCTGGCCGTGGTTAAAGCCTTCTACATCAGCCAAACCGCTTAACAATAGTGAGCCTTTTGGAGGTGAGATAAGTTCAAAAGCAACTGTTTCCTCATGTCCTTTTTCATAGTTAGACCACATAGGCTTGTTAGCATTGATATTGTCTGTCTGCCAAGTTCCATACCAGTCTGTTAACCAAATTTTGCCAGCAATATTTGGGTCAAATTCAATCGCTGAGGCCGCAGAAGCAAAATACCAGTTTGGCCACCAAGGTACTTGAGGATTCAATGAATGGCTTTTCTGTTGCCATGTAGCGCCACCATCAGTAGATTGAAAGACTCTAGAGTAATTAGTACTTTCATGGTATTGGTCATAAGTAACTAAAACGCGATCGGAGTTATTAGGATCTACAGAAAGGCCATTAAATGAAATAGTTTTGATGTTAGTCGGTGTAATATTGCTCCAAGCCCCATTTGCATATTTGCTAACTCCTGAAGTGTGCGTTACATACAGCACTCCATTGCTATTAAGCACCATTCGATTTACTTTTGATGGGCTTCCGGCTATTCTGCTCCAGGTAACACCTGTATCGCTAGACTTATATATTCCGTCTCCATAGGCATTTGCATAAACCAAGCCAGCATTCTTTTTGCTAAACAAAATTCCTGTAATACCAATGGATGCATTAGGTTTTCCAGAGAAAGAACTTACTTTTTTCCATGTTTGACCAGCATTCACCGACTTCCATAGCCCATCCAAACGCGAACCAAAGAAGATGATATTAGAATTAAATGGATTAACTCCCAGTCTTTCCCCCGTCCATCGCTTAGTTTCGTTGCCACCCATTGGCAAATCTATGTTCAGTTTGTTCCAGGTTTGACCTTTATTGGTCGATTTGAAGATTGTTCCTAAGCCAGCCCCAGTATATTTGCCTGCTGCAATATAGACAACATTTGGATTGTTCGGGTCAAGCGCTAATCCTTCTCCGCCATAGTAGTTACTTTTATCAGAACCAAAGTGATCTATTAATGGAATCCATCTCTTCTCTAACGAATTCCAACGATAGAAGCCACCTATATCGGTTCTAATGTAGGCTAAATTCTTCTCTAAAGGATGCAGATAAATATTGGTAACATAGCCTCCTCCTCCTATAGAGACTTGATTCCATTGATACCCAGATGTAGTACTACTGCGACTAGGTTCAACGGTTGTAAGTGCTACAGTCGTAGCTAGAGCGAGCATAGAAAAGTGGATTATTTTCTTTAAAGGAATATGGAAAAAACGAATGCTCATATAGTCTCATTGGTAAAGGAATAAATTTAGAGATAATACTTAGTAAATAAAACTAAGCAGTATAAAATTAAGTGAAAATGCGGTATGCATTCTCCCTTAGTTAGAAAATGACGTAATGATTGCTAATAGCTGATTGTTGATATAAATGTTTTGGCAAAATAAAAATATTTTGTCAATATTTTTATAAAGTTTATGTATAATTTGTTATAACTACTGAGAATTTTATATGATTCAATACGAAGGTTTTTACTGCTACTTAATAGTATAAAAAAATACAAAAAACTGCTTTGTATTTACACTATAAGAATAAGTTTCCTGGGTTGTTATAGCACCGATATTGATTTGGAATGAAAATGAAACTAGTACAAAGCGGCGGAAATAGGGATACCGTTTGAAATAGGTAAAAAGCTTGCAGCATAAGAATTCTTTCTTTTTACTTTTGACTTTTTACTTTTGCTTTGTTGTACTAGACGACTTGCATAAAAATATTTAGATGTTTGCGTGAAAGCACAAAAAAGACCCTAAAAGATGGCTCCTACCAGTTATAGAATCTCACATTCCTCCAGCAATTTAATTAAGTATTTTTTGAAAGATGAAAAATACCTCTAAAGTTAGAGATATATTCTGTGCTGTGGTAGAGGATTTTTTGATTCTACTTCAGTATATTTTTATAGAAACAAATTTTCCTGCTATTTACTCAAATTAGTCTCTTTAGCTAGAGAAATAAACAGGTTTTAAAATGATATCTATAGCAGATAAATAGTCTAAAATAACAATAAAAAACATGGATAACAAAAACAAAACTGAGAGTAATAATAATTTAAATCGAGATAAAAAAGTGGATAAAACTAATATAACTTCATTATCTAATGAATCTCAAAAGTCAACTAAAACAATTAATGTAGATGGTCATCGTCCAGTCGATCCAAGTAACATTCAGATTGAGGAAACAATTGATATAGATGGTCAACGCCCAATTGCGAAAGATAAAAATCATAGCGATCGAACAATTAATATAGACGGTCAACGCCCGATCGCTAAGAGTAATTTTGAAGAACATGAGACGCTACCTGTAGACGGTGAGCGTCCAATTGACCCTAGTGATATAGAAGTTGAGGAAATTCTTGACATAGATGGTCAACGTCCGATCGCCAAGAGTAAATTTAAAGTTCAGGATTCCCTAGAGATAGATGGTAGCCGTCCAATAGTTTCAAATAACACTCCTGATTCGCAATTACCAACAGATTATGTAGACTAAAATCACAACCTTTCTTGACACTCTAAAGTGGTGAAGAGAAAACAAGGTGACTCCGTAATCTACGTTGTTATCGGGAATTACAAGAAATAAATTACCCATCTTGTGGGGTGGGCAACATGAGCGCCCTAAATCTGGGACGGGTGGGGACACCCATCCCACTAGAAAATTTGGCAAAAAGCAATGCTAGGGTAAAATCTGAGTCTTGAATCGCAGATTTTACAGCATCGCCATGATTATTTTTTATTTATGCTTGCTGTAGTGATTTTGGGTCTGACTATAACAATAAATCCAAGCAAAGTAAAAACTAACATCTGCCAAGTCACCAAATTCCAGCCCCCAAAATGCCAGCATAATAGACCAATGCTAGTACCTACAGCACCACCGATAAAATAGGTAGTCATGTACACTGTGTTGATGCGACTATTCGATTGAGCATCAAGAGTGTATATTCTTGCCACATTGGTGACTTGAATTGCCTGTACGCCTACATCTAGTAACAATACAGCAACTGCGATCGCCAGCGCTGAACTAGAAGCAATTTTAGCAATTACTAAACTTGCAATCACCAGAGATGCAGAAATAGTTAAGGAACGTTGGGAATTACCTCTATCGGCTAATTTACCAAAAATTGGTGCCATTAATGCACCAGCGATCGCCACAAAGCCATACATCCCAATTGTGTCAGATTGAAAATTAAAAGGCGCTCCGCTTAAATGGAAAGTCAACGTTGTCCAAAATGAGCAAAAAACACCAAACATTAATCCCCCAATTAAAGATGCTTCTCTCAATAAAGAAAAACGTTTTAATTGTTGCAGCGTTGATTTTAATAAATCAAAATAATCTCCAGTGTACTCATTATTTACATAAGGCAAGTAAATCTTTAGCAAGACAGTAACAATTAAAATCATTACTCCTGAAAATCCATATACATAACGCCAACTCAAACTTTCAGCAATATATCCACTAAAAACCCTTGCTCCTAAAACTCCAATCAATATACCAGTAAAAATACTGCCGACAGTTTGTCCTGTAGTTACTCTATCGATACTTGCTGCTAAGGGCAGAATAACCTGAGCGGAGACTGTTGTAATTCCAATTGCTATGCTCAATATCCAAACCTGGACGATATTTTGTGAAAACGTCATGGCTATCAACAAACAAAACAAACATATAAGCAAGGAAAGAATTAATGTTTTTTTGTTGATTTTATCGCCCAAGGGGATTAAAAAGAAAAGCCCAAAACCGTAACCAACTTGCGAAAGCACAGATATGCTACCCGCTTCACTTTCGCTAACTTGAAAGGAAGATGCAATATCTTTGAGAATTGGCTGATTATAATAAACGTTAGCAACACACACTCCAGATGCGATCGCCATAATCAGTACTTGAAATTTAGTTAATCCGTTACCTGAGATTTGTTGTTTCATTCAACCTAATTTACTATAATTTAGTTGCTTGAGGACTTTTGCCTTTAACTTAATCTGTGTTTATCAAAACAGAATTCTGACTCCTGACTCCTAACTCCTAACTCCTAACTCCTAACTTCTTCAATAGTTATTAGTTTTCCTGGTGCTAAACCGCCAAGTTAGGATGATTGCAGCGCTGGCTAAACCAATAGCCAATCCCCACCAAAGACCAATAGCTCCAGACCCCAACGAGATCCCAAAAGTATAACCAGTGCATAAACCAACACACCAATAAGCAAAAATGCCAATTAACATTGGGATTCGAGTGTCTTTGAGTCCGCGTAATGCTCCTGCGGCAGTAACTTGTACGCCGTCAACTATTTGAAAAATTGCCGCGACTGCTAGCAATTTCACTGCGAGGGCAACCACATCTGCATTGTTCTGATTGTTGATGTCAATATAAAGAGAAATAATCGACTTTGGTACTAGCCAAAATGCAATGGCTACTACACCCATAGCTAAAGCTGCAATGGCAATGCCTACATATCCAGCTAGACGAGTGCCAACTAGGTCATTCTGTCCGGCTAACAGTCCAACACGAATTGTTGTCGCTAGAGAAATGCCTAGTGCCATCTGGAATGACATCGAAATTGTTTGTAAAGCAATTTGATGGGCAGCCAGGGCATTTGTTCCCAATTGTCCAATCAATAAAGTGACAACGGTAAACAGTCCGGCTTCGACCGCAATCAGCCCCCCGATGGGCAATCCAACCTGAAAAATCTCGCCAACGATCCGGCGATGCTCTAGAGGAAAGGCTTCGTGAGACGAAGGTCGAAAAATACCGTAAACTGCAAAGCGAGGCTGATTACATATATAAACTGTCAAACCAACAAACATACTCCAAAGTGAAAACGTGCTTGCCCAACCGATACCAGCTAAACCCAGCGCCGGGAATCCCAGTTTGCCAAACATCAGTACATAGTTAGCTGTGATGTTGAACAGAGTACCCAAAACCACAGTCACTATCACTAATTGCGGTTGCAACAGAGCAGAAAGAAAACTTTTAAGTACTGCAAAGCCCAAACCAGGAATAAAACCCAGTGCGATCGCTCTTAAAAAAATCTCTGCTAGTGCTACTGTGTTAGCATCCTGTCCTAGTAAAAGTAGTAAAGCACCTCCATTGTAAAGCAGCAATGTAATTGGTATTCCTAGCACCAGAGATATCCCTAGTCCAAGCCGGACAATTGTGCCAACTTTTTCTCTATTTCCGGCTCCGTATGCTTGGGCAGCTAACGGACTGACAGCAGAAACGATACCAGCAACAATCAACAGACAAAAAGTAAAGATCGCAGTTCCCAAACCTCCAGATGCAATGGTTTGACTTCCCAACCAGCCCATCATTACCGTATCGACAAAACCAGTTGCAGATTGAGCCAGTTGTGCCACTGCCAAAGGTACGGCTAACATGAGACATTTTTTAACTTCAGAAAACATATACAGCTGATAAGCTAATGCGCCTATATATTGCCCTATTTTCCATATAGACTGTCATTAGTCATTAGTTATTAGTCATTTGTGTTTCTAAAAACAATATGCAATTTTCTTTGCGTAATACCATACTAGCTTTGAGTGTCACAAATAATTTCAATGTTTTGGCAATCATGTTGAAGCTAGGTTAAAGTGAGCAGTTGGAGTTAAAAATGGATTTATATGCGCTTCCCAATTGCAATTAGTGCTGTTTTAGTGGCATCTTTGGGTTTTAGTGCACCTGTAATATCTCAACCTCCTTCTATACAGGTAGCCAAAACCCCCGCGCCTAGTAGTTTAACCTTAGAACAATTTAAGATTAATTACCGATTATGGAAACGGCAAAAAATCTCTAATTACCGCTATGAATTCACTAGAAGTTGCAATTGTTTACCTAAAGCCACAGAACCAGTGATTATTAAAGTACGTAATCGAGTCACAAGTTCTATTACTTATAAAGCAACTCAAAAGCCGGCTGAGGCAGAATTATTTCAACAATATAATACAATTACTAAACTCTTTAATATCATCAGGGATGCGCTGATTCGTAAAGCCGCAAACTTGACTGTACAATACGATCCAGTACTTGGTTATCCAACTCAAATTAACATTGATTATAATAGCCAGATCGCTGATGATGAAATATTTTTGACAATTAGCAATCTGCAAAAAACTAATTAATTATGGCTAAGGAGAGCATTAGACTTCTTGCAAAAGTGGGGGAAAGGGGAAGGGGTCAAGGGGAAAGGGGATAGAATTAATTTCCATTTACCCTTTAACCTTTAACCTTTCTCCGACATCTTCCAAAATTTACTTTTGCAAGATGTCTATTGACGATCCGAACAGCGTATTTATGACATTAGCTCTATAAAAGTTTAGGATGGCGAATACATTGTTGGGTTGAAGCATTTAAAGTCTTTCAATAACACCATCGCCACTCATCATTTTTGTGACTTCATCCATAATTTCTTTACTGCTATAGTCTGGCTTAGATGGATCTATTGGTTTTAACGGATGAAAGATAGCTAGCTGAGATTTTGGAGTCAACATTTGTTGTAACTCGCTTTCATGTATACCAATTTTTTCTTCAAACATCAGTTCAGCACCATGTTCTAATTCATCATGAATCACATCGAGATGCCGTAAGCCTCTATAAGTAAAAGTTACGGTTTGATTTTTGGGATTGAGATATGTGCTTTCAGTCTCAGTATGTTTTCAGAAATCAAATACTAGTCCTATAAATGTACCTTTAATTACGTTTGCGTAACTCAAGTTTGTAAATTCTGAACTATATAATTACTAAACTTAAGTATTAAATAAAATTATTACCAATAGTTTAGGAAAAGCAAAGACGTGAACCGTTTCAAAAAGCTATCCTCAATTGTCTTCCTGTTATTAGCCTTCATTTATCCACCTACTTTGGTTGAAGCCAAAGAGAACACTCTCAACACAGTTCTAAATGAACAGAGTATTGACGCACAAAAAAAATTAATTGGAGAGCAAAATGAAGAGTTTTTGTTAGCTCACCGACGGACTCGACGACGTTATCATAGACGGCATCGGACTGGAAAATATTATTATCAACGCCAGTGGAATCGACGACATTATTATCGACGACACTATCGCTCTATACGTTATCACGGACCACGATATCGTCATGGGGAATGGGAACTTGTGCGCGATCGCTATGGACGATTAATGTATGATTGGCAGCGTTAATAGTAAATTTACACTCAATTTTTTTAGAAAATCTTTATGCGTAAATCCTAACGCAAACCCGAAAGACTTTACCCAGTTTTGAATCATCTCACGGATTGGCAAAATATCTGTGATATTAATAAACTCATGGTCAATTTTATATAAAATATTATAATAAACCTCGTCTACCTTGAAAACCGTAGTTTTGTAGGTTGGGTGCAGCGATAGCGTAACCCAACATAAAATTTGGTGGTAATGTTGGGTTGCGTTTCACTCCACCCAACCTACAAAAATATATTTTTTAAAAAACTCTAGGTTTCAACATAGATGAGGTTTAACTAGACTTCTTGGCATTTGTCGGGAAAAGGGAAGGGGAAAAGGTTCTGCAAAAGTCCCTTTACCCTTTTCCCCCAAGAGTGCAAAAAGCATATCTATCTTTAGGCAGAGAAAAATTTCATTCTGATTTCATTTTTTTACGAAAAGCTATGAATAGAGTGAACGGTAAGACATTTCAGACGTTTATGCTACCTTCATTGATGACAAGCGATCGCTAAAAATATGTTAGTCAAGGGTAAAATTCTCTGGTTGAGGCTTTGGCGTCAGTTGCTTCGACCCAAACGGTTGGCTTTCGTGGAAGCTTGCCTGATTGGTCTAGTTTCTGGGTTAGCGGCAGTTCTGTTAGGACAGGCAGTGGATTGGGCAGGCGCATTGCGAGTGCGTTTTTCTTACCTTTTACCTGCTTACTTGGTGCTACCAGGTATTGGATTAATAGGGGGACTTTTAGCTGGTTGGCTAGTAGAGCGCTTCGCACCGGAAGCATCAGGTAGTGGGATGTCTGAAGTCAAAGCCGTATTGGCTCGCGTGCCAATGCCATTAAATCTACGGATTGCTTTGGTCAAGTTGATTGGCGCTACATTAGTCTTGGGTTCGGGAATGCCTTTAGGACGAGAAGGGCCAACTGTCCAAATTGGGGCAGCCTTGGCAAATCAACTTAGTAACTGGGCACCGACTTCACCAGAGCATCGTCGCCAACTAATCGCCGCCGGAGCGGGGGCTGGGTTAGCTGCGGCTTTTAATGCACCGATCGCAGGTGTACTATTTGTCGTGGAAGAATTACTCCAAGATGTCTCAGGTATTACTCTTGGTACTGCGATTTTGGCTTCTTTCATCGCTTCAGTCATTTCTCGGCTCTATGGTAGTCACAGCCTGGATCTGAATCATGCAAATTTAGGTCTTCCCGATACAACTTTTTTCGCTCAAGAAATCCCTTTCTACTTGATTTTGGGAGTGCTGGCGGGACTTTTAGGCATTCTGTTTAATAAAGGTATTCTTGAGAGTCTAGCAATTAACCGCCGTCTGGTAAGGTTGAGTTTATCCTGGCGAATTGGAATTGCTGGGTTAGTCAGTAGTGTGGCGATCGCCTTTTTACCTGCTGTCTTTCGCGATCATGCTGGACTGAGAGAAATTTTGCTTGTGGGTAGTGCTAATTGGTCATTTGCCGCGATCGCTTTTTTAGTTCAGTTTACCTTAATTATTTTTACCTACGGCTCTGGAGCGCCAGGGGGTTTACTAGTTCCTACCTTAGCCTTGGGAGCTGCCCTTGGTTACTTAGTGGGTGCTGTGGAACACAGTTTACTGGGAATGAGTGCTGCCACAGTTTATGCTCATGTGGGCATGGCTGCCTTTTTTAGCGCCGTCTCCAAAGTACCAATTACCGCAGTTGTCATTGTGTTTGAGATGACAACAGATTTCAATCTGGTGCTACCGCTGATGATTGCGTCTGTGGTTGCCTATTTAGTAGCAGAAAAAATCGATCGGCGATCGCTCTACGACCTTTTACTAGAGTGGAAAGGGATTCACATTACCAAAGAGCCTAGCACAGAGGGGCTTCTGGCACAACTGAGTGCTGTAGATGTGATGCAACGGCGGGTGGAAACTCTCTCTAGCCAAATGAGTACTGATGAAGCAGTACAGGCATTTTCCAACTCTCACCATCGCAACTTTCCAGTTTTAGAAAAAGGTAAAGTTGTGGGTATTGTGACTCAGCAAGATTTAATTAATATTGCTTCCCAACAGTCAGGCAAAGATACAACTATCGGCGAGATTATGACACCAGAGCCAGTGACAGTAAATCCCACAGCAACACTGGCTCATGTACTGCATATACTCAATCATTATCACCTCAGCTGCTTACCCGTTACCGAAAATCGCAAGCTCATAGGAATTATTACTCGTAGTGATATTATCCGTGTAGAAGCAGAGCGACTCAGTGGTAACGAAAAAATAGAACGTAAATCAGCACCTTCTTATGTAGTTTACCAAACTCACGCTCCGGCTACAGGCAAAGGAAGGTTGTTAGTACCACTTTCACATCCGCAAACAGCCGAGACTTTACTAGACATGGCAGTTGCGATCGCCAAAGATCGCAATTACGAAATAGAATGCCTACAAGTGATTATCGTTTCGTCTAGCCGCATCCCATCGGAAACACCAGTGCAAATCAGCAAAAGTCTTCAACTTTTGCAACGGGCAATAACTTTAGGAGAGAATTTGCGGATTCCCGTTCACACCCAGATCAGAGTTGCCCATAATGTTGCTGGGGCAATTTTGGAGACTGTCAAAGAACGACACATTGACTTGGTGCTGATGGGATGGAAAGGCAGTACATCAACTCCTGGTAGAGTTTTTAGCCGAGTGGTGGATACCATAATTCGACAGGCAGGTTGTGATGTGATCTTGGCTAAATTAGATGATAAAAGATCCTTCGACCGTTGGTTGTTGCCAATGGCAGGGGGCCCTAACTCCAGTCAAGCAATTAAGTTATTACCTGCTCTTGCTTCTTTAAGTACATCACCCCAAATCAAGCTATGTCAAGTTTTCCAGCCGACTAACTCGATTCCTGACACAACATTACTAGATAAATCTGCTCGCTTTCTGCAACGCCGAGTTAGTGGTAAAGTGATGACTACTCCCGTTCGTGCCAATTCGGTTTCTGATGCTGTTCTTAATTGTGCAAAACTTGACAACAGTGATGTGATTGTCCTGGGAGCTAGCCGTGAAAGTTTACTGCAACAAGCGATTCAAGGAAATATTGCCGAGAATATTTCTCGCAAGAGTAACTGTACGGTTATCATGGTTAAAACTTAATATTGAATTACCCCCCTTAATCCCCCCTTGCAAAGGGGGGAAACCGGAAAATCTAGTTCCCTCCCCTTTGCAAGGGGAGGGTTAGGGTGGGGTAAAACCCTCGTCGATCGGCTATTTCAGACTTGTATATAACACCGTAACCTTTTACCCCCCTTAGTCCCCCCTTGTAAAGGGGGAAAACCGGAAAATCCAGTTCCCTCCCCTTGTAAAGGGGAGGGTTAGGGTGGGGTAAAACCCTCGTCGATCGGCTATTTCAGACTTGTATATACACCGTACCCTTGGTAAGGGGAGCGTTTGCTTGACTCAAAAATAACAATTGCGAACTCCAAATCAGCAATTGCGTACGCCAAATCAACAATTGCGTACGCCAAATCAGCAATTGCGTACGCCAAATCAGCAATTGCGAACTCCAAATCAACAATTGCGATCGCCAAATCAACAATTGCGAACTCCAAATCAGCAATTGCGAACTCCAAATCAACAATTGCGATCGCCAAATCAGCAATTGCGAACTCCAAATCAACAATTGCGAACTCCAAATCAACAAATGCGTAAGCGTAGCCAACACTTCGGCTGCGCTCAGTGACCCACCGTAGGCATCGCCATGATTGCCACAATTTAGCTTTGTCACGCCAGCCTAACGCACCGCAAATCTTTGGTGGATGAAGTTTTTCTGACTTAGCGATCGCTCGATTTTGTAAACAATGCCAAATAATTGATTGCAGGTATAATCACAGAGATAGCTAGAAACCAAATTTAGAGATGTGCGATCGCCACATCTCTATTCGTTATAATATTGACGATAAACTTTGCTAAAGAGGGCAAATGTATGACTAGCCGCGAGCAGCTTATCCAAGAAATTGCAGAGCTTCCAGATGAGTTAGTCAAAGTAATGTTAGATTTTTTGCATCGGGTTCAGACAACGCGTAGTCATCATCCTCTAGCAAAATTTGTGGGTATTTTGAGTGATGATGAAGCGGCTGATTTACAGAAAGCAATTCAAACTGATAGTCAGCGCGATCGCTAACAAGTGATAATGTAGCATTTTTCCCTAATCAGTTAAGATAATCTTTATCAATCTTCTTTCCTCACCCTTTTCCTTGGAATTATGACGCAGGATGAGTTGTTGGTACTGATAGATCGCGCTGTGGCTGAGGGTTGGCAAGAGTTAGACTTGTCGGGGCAGGAGTTGACTCATTTACCTGTAGAAATTGGTAAGTTGCAGCAGCTTGAGTCTTTGATTTTGGGAAAGCAGGTTGAAGGTTATGAATACGTAGGAAACCGCTATCTCAAAAGGGTTTCAGGCAATAATTTAAAAACGCTTCCACTCGAACTATTGAGTTTGCCTAATTTGCATAAGTTGGATATTAGTGGCAATCCTTTAGAGAGCATTCCCGATGTGGTAACGCAAATAATACATTTAGAGGAACTTATCTTAATTCGAGTAGAGCTAACTGAAATACCTGATGCGATCGCTAAATTAACCAATCTGACGCACCTTTACCTCAGTGACAACCAAATAACCGAGATTCCAGAGGCGATCGCTAAATTAACCAATCTGACGCACCTTTACCTCAGTGACAACCAAATAACCGAGATTCCAGAGGCGATCGCTAAATTAACCAATCTGACGCACCTTTACCTCAGTGACAACCAAATAACCGAGATTCCAGAGGCGATCGCTAAATTAACCAATCTGACGCACCTTTACCTCAGTGACAACCAAATAACCGAGATTCCAGAGGCGATCGCTAATTTAACCAATCTGACGCAGCTTCACCTCCGTGACAACCAAATAACCGAGATTCCAGAGGCGCTTGCTAATTTAACCAATCTGACGCAGCTTCACCTTGATCGCAACCAAATCACCCAGATTCCAGAGGCGCTTGCTAATTTAACCAATCTGACGCAGCTTCACCTTGATCGCAACCAAATCACCCAGATTCCAGAGGCGCTTGCTAATTTAACCAATCTGACGCAGCTTCACCTCAGTTACAACCAAATAACCCAGATTCCAGAGGCGCTTGCTAAATTAACCAATCTGACGCAGCTTGACCTCAGTTACAACCAAATAACCCAGATTCCAGAGGCGCTTGCTAAATTAACCAATCTGACGCAGCTTCACCTCCGTGACAACAAAATTACCGAGATTCCAGAGGCGATCGCTAATTTAACCAATCTGAGGGAGCTTGTCCTCGGTAGCAACCAAATAACCCAGATTCCAGAGGAGATTGCTAATTTAACCAATCTGAGGGAGCTTTACCTCATTGACAACCAAATTACCGAGATTCCAGAGGCGCTCACTAATTTAACCAATCTGACGCAGCTTTACCTCCATTCCAACCAAATAACACAGATTCCAGAGGAGATTGCTAATTTAACCAATCTGAGAGAGCTTGTCCTCTATTCCAACCAAATAACCCAGATTCCAGAGGCGATCGCTAAATTAACCAATCTGACGCACCTTTACCTCAGTGACAACCAAATAACCCAGATTCCAGAGGCGATCGCTAATTTAACCAATCTGATGCACCTTTACCTCAGTGGCAACCAAATAACCCAGATTCCAGAGGCGATCGAAAGTTTGCCGAAATTGAAAAAACTAGATTTACGGAGAAATCCGCTTCCTATTTCACCAGAGATTTTAGGATCTTCTGATCATCGTATTTTTATACCAGAGATTTTAGGATTTTCTCATAATATTGGTTCAGTTGAAGACATTTTCAATTACTTGCGATTACTCCGAAGCGGTGAAGTGCGTCCACTCAACGAAGCCAAACTCTTGCTCATCGGACAAGGCAGCGTCGGTAAAACATCCCTTATCGAGCAACTAATCCGCAATAAATATGACAAAAATCAATCCCAAACCGACGGACTCAATGTAGAAACTTGGAACGTGCAGGTTAATAGCAAAGATATCCGCCTCAATGTTTGGGACTTTGGCGGACAGGAAATTTATCATGCCACCCATCAGTTTTTTCTGACTAAGCGTAGCCTCTATCTCCTCGTTTGTAATTGTCGCACCAGCGAAGAAGAAAATCGCATCGAATATTGGCTGAAACTAATCGAAAGCTTCGGCGGACAGTCCCCCGTGATTATCGTTGGCAACAAAAAGGACGAACAACCCCTCGACATCAACCGTAAAGCATTACGCGAAAAATATCCTAACATCCAAGCGATTATCGAAACTTCCTGCCAGGATAATAGCGGCATTGATGAACTCCGCACCGCCATTTTGCAGCAAGTCGCCAACCTCAAAGAAGTCTACGACCTTTTACCCCTGACATGGTTTGAGGTTAAACAAAAACTCGAATCCATGACTGAAGACTTCATCACCTACAACCGCTATATCGGCATCTGCCACCAAAAAGAGATTCCCGAAGAACAAAACCAAGAGCAACTAATCGACTTGCTGCACCGACTCGGCTTAGTTCTCAACTTCCGCGATCATCCCATCCTCAAAGATACCAACGTCCTTAAACCCAACTGGGTGACAGAAGGTATTTACACGCTCCTGAGCGATGAAAACCTCAAAACTCAAACCAAAGGCATTTTCACCCCCGCCGATCTCATCCGCATCCTCAATCCAGAGCGATATCCCACCGAGCGTCACGGCTATCTGATCGGGCTGATGAAAGAATTTGAGCTTTGCTTTGCACTAGATTGTAAACCACCACAATTCCTGATTCCGGGACTTCTGCCTAAAGACCAACCAGACAAAACAGAACTCCACGGCGAAACCCTGGAATTTCAATACCATTACAAAGTTCTCCCCGAAAGCATCATTTCCCGGTTCATCGTCATCAGCCACGAAAAAATTCATAACCAAATCTATTGGCGCAGTGGCGTAATGCTGCAATATCAAGAAAACAACGAAATCTACAACATCGCTCGCATCAAAGCCGATCCCGAAGACAAAAAAATCTTCATCACCATTAGCGGACGTAAAGAAACCCGCCGCTTATTTCTCGGCATTCTCCGCGATATCTTTCAAAAAATCCACAAAAGTCTTCCCAATCTCGAAATCACCGAATGGGTTCCCGTCCCCAACCATCCCAAACATCCACCCCTCGACTACCAAGAACTTTTGGGACAAGAATCAATGGGTGAAAGCACAATCACCATTGGCAAACTAAGATTAAAACTCGATTTGCGTCAACTTTTAGATGGCTATGAATCATTAGAATCGCGTCGCAAATCACAAAAAAGAGATAATGATTTAGATGATAGGACTGCATACGAAGATATGCGAGATATTGCTAAACTAGCTGTCAGCAGAAAAATTAAAATTAATAATAATAATAAAGCCGAGGCAAATGCTGTGTCAGAAAATCCTCAATTCACAAACAACTTTCAAGGCGCAAACATCGGCAACGTTGCCAACCAAGTCAAAGACAACGCCAGACAGCAAGCCTCTAACTTCAACCAAACAAGCGGCGCAAACATCAGCGAAATTCTGCAACTAATCGGCAACCTGCGCCAAACTGCCGCCCAATTCCCGGAAGTAATCAGCAAAGACATTACCCGCGAAGACATTATCATTGATATTGATGATGTAGAAGCAGAAATTCAAAAGCCAGAAAAAGAACGCAATGTACCCAAACTCAAAAAGCGTTTAGTAGCTTTACTAACTGCTGCTAGTGTAGCTGCTGGCGCGATCGCAGGTATGACAGACTTTGCAAACAATGTTATGGAAATAGGAAACAAATTAAATATCGAACTAAAGCTTCCCTCTGGTAAATAGACTTTTCTCACTCCAGGGGCGATTAAAACCTATTCCAAATTAATAATGATGGCATACAGCATTTTGCATCTAAATGAAGTACATCCTTTACCCCACCCTAACCCTCCCCTTGTAAAGGGGAGGGAACCAGATTTTTCTTGTTTCCCCCCTTTGCAAGGGCATAAGCTGTCAACTCGGCGGATATTTGAGATAAGGGAACCAGATTTTTCTTGTTTCCCCCCTTTACAAGGGGGGATTAAGGGGGGTAATAATGTAATTAAAATTACAGCCAACTATTTTTCAAACAACCTCTTAGCAATGGGTTGACAATGAGGCTTATATTAGTTGAAGATGAAGCAGATTTAGGTGCAGCAATCAAACAAGTTCTGAGCCATGAGGCATATATAGTTGACTGGTTTCTAGATGGTAATCAGGCATGGCAATATCTAGAAACTGGCTGGACTGAATATACACTGGCGATTTTTGATTGGATGCTGCCTGGAGTATCGGGGATAGAGTTGTGTAAATGGTTGCGCGATCGCCAATTAACTCTACCGATATTAATGCTAACAGCTAAAGACCGGATGGAAGAAAAGATAATTGGTCTAGATAGCGGTGCGGATGATTATTTAGTTAAACCGTTTGATATGGCAGAACTGTTGGCAAGATTGCGAGCATTACAACGGCGAGCCTCTTATGTCGGAGCAACGCTGACACCTCAAGTCCAACCCCGACGCTTACAAGTAGGTTGTCTGACGCTCAATTACAGCACTCATCAACTTATTCGTGAGTATGCTCATGGTGAAAAGCAAGTATTTTCACTAACCACCAAAGAATTTCAATTATTGGAATATTTTATCAGGCATCCTAACCAAATTATCAGCCGCGACCAAATTATCAATCAACTTTGGGAAATTGGTGCAGAACCAGTTAGCAATGTAGTAGCAGCACAAATTCGCTTATTGAGACGCAAATTAGGAGAAGAAGACAGCGAATCTTTAATTGAAACTATTTATGGTGTAGGCTATCGCCTAAACATTAGACCTCTTGAGGGTTTTACCCTACCCTAACCCTCACGCCACTTGACGGCAGTTGCTCCACTTGGGGAGACCCCAAGACCGCACTGCCTCCTCCACTTGGGGAAACCCCAAGACCGCAGTGGCTCCCCTTATAAAGGAACAAGATTTCTTATTTCCCCCCTTTATAAGTTAAGAAAATTTGTAGGTTGGGTTAAGCAAAGCGCAACCCAACAAAGCCCCGGAAATGTTGGGTTTCGTTCCTCAACCCAACCTACGCAGCTCGTTTGTCTCGTTTTGTCTCGTTCGTTTTGTCTCGTTCCCATGCAGAGCATGGGAATGCCCCGCGTTGAGGCTCTGCCTCCAATCTGACATTGAGTCAGAGACTCAATGAATGCATTCCCAGTCGGAGACTGGGAACGAGGAAAGTCTTATCAAGGTAGGTTTTTAGGACTTGTGTGTACACCGTAGCTTTACAAGGGGGGACTAAGGGGGGTAAATCCAGGATTTGTGTGTATACCGTAGCCAATATATCGGCGGATCTATTCATGCTGCTGATTTTTGCTAACTTGACAGCAATACTTTCAGCAAGGGTTTAAAAATATGGAAAGCAATCCCATTTTCCACCAAACTCGGTTGCGGCTTGCGGCTTGGTATACTCTTGTCATGGGCGGTATTTTAGGGCTATCTAGTTTGGGAGTTTATAGTGTGGTTGCCCATACCTACTATGAAACCATAGACCAGGGATTGCAATCAGTCGCAAATGCACTTCATAAAAGTATTGAACCAGCTTGGCGACAACCCGGACAATTACAACGCCTGAATAAAGAATTTTATTTAGAATTATGTGTGGCTCAGACTAATTGTTTGCCTAAAAAAACATCCATTAACAAATCAATCGCAGAAGCAGCAAATCCAGTTAATTACTATATCCGTTTATTGGATCGCTCAGGAAAACTTTTTGCCAGTGGCGGCATGGAATTTGACAAGTTACCGATTGCCTCAACATTACATAATTGGCAGATATTAACAGATTCATCTGGCACTCGATACCGCGAAATCACTTTACCTTTGTATACTCAAAATCAGGTTTCGGGTTATCTACAAGTAGCGCGTAGCATCACTGATTTAGACCAACATCTTACTTATTTAAGATTAACTTTGGTATTGGGATTGCCAATTTCCATGATTTTCGTTGGTTTGTCTAGTTGGTGGTTGGCAGGAAGGGCAATGCAACCTGTATATCTTTCTTACCAACAAATGCAACAATTTACTGCTGATGCTGCCCATGAGTTTCGCACACCTTTAGCAGCAATGTACTCTACTATTGAAGCTGCTATCAAGTTACAGCAAGAACCAAAAGCCAATGATGGAATTTTAGATGTACTCAAACGTCAAAATCGGCGCTTATCACAATTAGTTGGAGATTTGCTGTTATTAACGAAGATAGACCAGAAACAACTAACAGGAGAATATCAGCCTTGCTGTTTGAATGATATCATTAGCGATTTAATTGAGGAATTAGCATTTTTGGCGGTAGAGACTCAGGTCAATCTCTCTAAGCAGGTGCAAGTCTCAGAAAAATTGTATGTGATGGGAAATGAAGATCAGCTTTATCGTTTAATTTCTAACTTAATTGTCAATGCAATTCAAGCGACATCTAGCGGTGGAAAAGTCACGGTTTTTTGGGAAAAAAACGAGCTTTACGCCATAATTAAAGTTCAAGATACAGGAATTGGTATTGCCCCAGAACATCAACAGCGAATTTTCGATCGCTTCTACCGAGTAGATCGCGATGCTTACGGCGGGCTGCGCCTACGCTCTCGCACCTCTGGCGGTTCGGGATTGGGATTAGCCATTGCGATCGCGATCGCCCAAGCACACAAAGGTAATATTCACGTTCAAAGTCAACCTGGGCTAGGTAGTACATTTACCGTTCGACTTCCTCTTTCACCGTGATTTATAAAAATAAATGTTGTTATTTGCAAATCTGCGATCGGCAAGGTGCGATCGCCTAAGTTTTTCCGAGCTAATTCTCGGTTGGCATATCTTTTAACGTGAGTTCGACAGACCTCTCCCTCCCGGCCTCCCTCTCCTAAAAGGCGAGGGAGGAGTAACGAGTAAGGAGGGTTTTTGCTCCCCTCTCCTGGTAGGAGAGGGGCTGGGGGAGAGGTCAAAATAGCACTCGTCGAACTCACGTTCTTTTAGGACTTATATCATGTTCGGTTAAACACTTATGATATTTGTAGGTTGGGGAGCCACTGCGTTGGGCGGGTTCCCCGACTTGAAGCACGTGGCGTTTGAGGAACGAAACCCAACACGCTTATCTAGATTCACTAAAATTCCCAAGTCCCTAGATTTATCTATGGAGTCAATCCAAAATCGTTCGACTGAGCGAAGTCGAAGTCCAAAATCTCAAATCCAAAATTGTCTAATCGGTGTCGATACTCATGGTGCAAGACCAGATTTTGCTGAATGATTGGCATGTAATAGCGCGATCGCAAGACCTCCAACCTGGAACAGTTCTGCACAAGCGCTTATTAGGCTCAAATATAGTGCTTTGGCATAATGGGGACAAAGTTTTAGCTTGGCAAGACCTTTGCCCTCATCGTGGTGCTCGTCTTTCTCTAGGATATGTTAATAAAGAAACTCTTGTTTGTCCTTACCACGGTTTAGCCTTTAATAGCGAGGGAAAATGTGTACTAGTTCCCGCTAATCCCGAACAATCGCCCCCCGCTCAAGCTTGTGTTAAAACTTACCAAATTCAAGAGCGTTACGATCTGCTCTGGGTTTGTTTAGGGACACCAAAACAAGATATAGCTTTGTTTTCTGAGTGGTACGATCCGGTCTATCAAAAGATTTTCTGTGGCCCTTACTACTATCACTCTAGCCCTTTGCGGGTACTGGAAAATTTCATCGATCCGGCACACTTCCCAATTTTGCATTCGGGATTATTTGCCCACGCCAGTCATCCTGAGTTGACGCACTATGAATTAGAGTCTCTTCCAGATGGGATTAGTTTCAAATGTGGTTTGTGGGAACTAGATTTTAATTCCGGTAATCCTCTGTCAGCACCACTGATTTTTAACACTTACGATTACCGCATTTTCCGTCCGCTCGTGGCATACTTTAAACTTGGGCCTGGAGATCGGCGTTTAAATATCTTCTATACAATTACGCCAGTCGATGAAGATGAGTGCGTAGCGCAATATTGGTTAATGGTAAACAGCGATCGCGAATTAAAAGTGGAAGTGTATCTAGATATTCAAAATCAAGTTGCTAGTCAAGATATTGCCATTGTCGAGTCCCAGCAACCCCGACGCTTACCTTTAGATTTGCAAGCAGAAGTGCATTTATCGAGCGATCGCTATTCTATAGCATACCGAAAGTGGCTCAAACAACAAGGTGTTACTTTCGGCACTATTTAGAACTGGCGATGCTTGTCATTATTTATGATTAAGAAAAAATATCTAGATAAAATTGTTTTAGAGAATGTTGAATGCGGTAATCCAAAGTCAAGTAATATTTTTGCTAATACAGTTCGGCGTAAATTAGCTACCCGTTTGAACTGTTTAAAAGGATGTCTGAGAAGTATTAAATATTTCGCTTGATCCCCCCTACCCCCCCCTTCAAAAGGGGGGAACTGGAATCAAAGTCCCCCTTTTTAAGGGGGATTTAGGGGGATCTACAAGTCTCGAATACAACACCAAAAAGTTTTCAGACATCCTCTAAAACCCTTACAAAATGGTAATTACGAATTACGAACTTGTACTGAGCGTCTTGCCCTGACTTGTGCCGAGCGGAGTCGAGGTAGCGAAGTCGTAAAGCCTGCGGCATAGCTACGCTTCGGGCGCAGCCTCTCCAAGAGTTGGGAGCCGAAGTATTACGAATTACGCAAAGCGGTACTAGCTTTCATCTCATGGTTAATTTTAGATATTTATCGATCCAAAATTGTTAGTTTTAAAGGATACAATGGCTCAGAGCCATTTAATTGCCAAATTCTAAATACCAAGACAGCAGCTACAGTTAACCACACACAAGAAAATGATAAAGTCATTCCTGCTATAGGATTAGTTTGCCAATAAATTGCCGTCACCACTACAGCAGATAACCAAGGGCCTAAAATAACTACAGGTACAGCAGCACCTAATCTCCGTTCGACAGTAAAAATCGTATTCCAAGTATCCCCTAAAGCCAGATGTACCACAAACAAAATTAAAGGCAACACTAAAAACTGGTGATTCATTTGCTGCCAAATCAATACAGAAGAAATTACCCGCAAAACAGCAATTATCATCCAAACTATGGGGAATGCTAAAGGTGGAGGAGACCATCTTGGTCTGATTACCTGGTCATAAGTCTGACGAGAACGGGTATTATCTAAAAGAGAAAAAATTCG
This sequence comes from Nostoc sp. DSM 114160, assembly GCF_053470305.1. Lineage (NCBI taxonomy): Bacteria > Bacillati > Cyanobacteriota > Cyanophyceae > Nostocales > Nostocaceae > Nostoc > Nostoc sp. DSM 114160. The sequence continues at coordinate 137,700 of NZ_JBPFGO010000003.1, forward strand.
AGAACGGATACTTAATAGAGCAAAAAATAATCCAGTCAATAAAGTGCTAAACCAACTGGGAAAAGAAGAATTATCGATGAGCATTACTAATTTTTCCATTCCCAACAACACCAAAATCATAACTAATATTTGTAGGATAGTCCCTAGTGTATAAACTAAAACTGCCTTGATATCTAGTTCTTGTGTAGTAGCTATTGATGTGTTTAGAGACTGTGGTTTATTCTCAGGTTTTACCCCCATCACTGTATTCACAAACTGTTCAAATATTTTACTATTCTTGGATTTATTCATAATTAAGAAATGGCAGATAGTTGGTAATTAGTAGTAATAAGTCATTATATGATATTCTAATAGTTAAAAATAATTTGGTTAGGCTCTTTTAATATCAGAGTTTAGAAGTTCCGAATTTAATGTACAGTTTTTCGTAAGTGATGTTGAGGAAAAAACGTGGAATTTCAGAAGTTCTTGTATATTTTTACTCTAGTAAATATTGCTACGTTTGCTCTGAGTGTACCTGTATTTGCTCAAATCACACAGGCTCCCTTTAATTCTTCACAGTCAAGTTGTCGTGTAACTAAAATAAGTACTCCAGTTTTCAAAGAACCTTCAACATCATCCAACGCTATCAGAATATTGTCGCCAAAAACAAAGATTACTTTAGCATATATACCAGTTAGTGGAGATAGATTTGTCAGAATTAAAGCTCCGACTTCAGGGTTTATTCAAACTGCTGTACTGAAATTTTGTCAGCCGAATAACAACGCTCAAAATCTATGGAATAAACCTACTATTGGCAGTGTATGTCGGCAAATTGTACGACAGGAAACTATACGTCGCCAACCAAGTACAAGAGAACCTTTTATTACAACACTTTCGCCAAATACAGTTGTGTTTGTGAACTTGGTTACAGGTAATATAGTTAAGTCATACAAATCTGAGAATTATATTTGGGTAGAAATCGACCTTTCCAGAAGTTTCCCTGGAGAATTATCTGGTAATGGTTGGATAGTCAATACTGACTTAGCGAATACTCCGGGATTAAGCAATCTGGCTTATTGTAGTTAAGTATCCAGGCATAAATAAATTTAAAGTTTGTAGTAAGGACTTTAGTCCTGATAATCCTTGCATTGAACGATAAATCGCTCACTACAAACTAGGAGTTTATTTTATATTTAATTATGTCTACCTACTTAGTAGCTTATTTTGCTTAATATATCCACCCATATTCACCCAGCATGAGTTTCTCCATCCACTAGGGTCGTGCCTCTATGACTGAGTTTGGTTCAATGTTTTATTCCTCCTGACAAAGAGCGAAGCGATCGCTGATATCCTTGAGATTGTCTGGAGTTGTTGCTAAATCTGACTTTTCCCGTTAAGTCCGAAAACCCCTGCACAGAGAGAGGCAGGAGGCAGGAGGTTTTTTCACTTATAGGATTCAAACCCCTCCTGAGAAACTAATATTCAGTTGGGCAATAGTTCTCTATGGTTATACTCTCGTTTAATCGCTTGCAGCGTCTAACAATTCGGTTTGTGCTAATCATTGTGGTGACGATCGCAATGGTGTTTGGCTGGGGTGCGATCGCCCACAGTCAACTGCCCTCGTTACCCACCGCCGCTTCTAACAATCCGCACAAACCCCCTAAAGGCGTCACCCGTCTCGGTGAATATGAAATTGCCGACGTGAATTCACCACTAGACAAAAACCTTTTGTTTAAGGTTGTCTCTCCCACTGTTTTTAATCGCGACGAACCGCCAGAGGGAAGTCTTCCTGTGGAAGTACGTGCTGAAGAAATTACCCAACGGCTGATGCGAGCGCTCGATAGAGCCAACAAAGCCAAACAAACTCCCATAATTTCTGTTGCCACCCTGAATAATCGCCTAATCCTCCAGCTCAATGACGATCAAACGACCCATTCTTTAAGGCTGGTGACAGTGACAGAGCCAGATGCAGACTACTATGGGAAAACACTGGAGGAATTGGCCCAGGAGTGGCAAAAGATATTACAAGCAGAAGTGGAACGCATCGAGCGACTCTTCTCACCTCAGGTATTGTCTCAACGGGTTGGGCAAGCACTACAAATCAGCATCGGCTTGGTGTTGGGTAGTGTTGTGTTCTGGTTCCTGCGGCGAACTCTAATTCGCAAACAGACGGTATTGCAAGCTCGTTATCAAGAGCATATAGCTGAGGCAAAACAGTCTGCGGTCAAACGCTCTCAGGCAATCGACACCAGCGAACCAGAAGTACACACCATCACCGATGGGCGATCGCAATTTCTGGAAATCATCCAGCGACAGTTCACTCTCAAGCGCCAACTGGGGATCTATTCTTTTCTTACCTTGCTCCTGTTTTGGGCGTTTATTCTCGTATGGTACATCGGGATTGTGGTCATCATATCTCGCGTCCCCTACTTGATGAGATGGTCGACTGACGCTTTAGCCCGTCCCCTGGCGCTGCTGATTATTTGGTTTTTCATCAGTGTTGTCATTCGTATTGGCAAAAGCTTAATTGACTACATCACCGATGTCTGGACAACCCATCCCTCTCTACCCTTGAGTGAAATGCAACGGATTGCCCTGCGAGCTGCAACAGTTTCCGGGGCACTAAAAGGATTAATCACCTTTGTTTTCATTACCTTCGGTATCTTGCGGACTCTAGACATTTTTAATGTACCCACTAGTTCAATTTTGGCAGGGGGTGCTGTAATCGGTATTGCAATTTCCCTTGGTTCCCAAAGTTTGATGAAAGATTTGGTCAATGGCTGCTTGATTTTGCTGGAGGATCAATTTGCTGTGGGAGATGTGATTGAGATTGGGAATAAAAGCGGCCTGGTGGAAAATCTCAACCTGCGCGTGACTCAACTACGCAATGGCGAAGGTAAGCTAATTACCATTCCTAATAGCAATATCACTGATGTCAACAACTTAACCCGCCTTTGGGTCGCGGGTAGACTTTTCGATTGTGGTGGCCTATGAAAACGACCCGAAGCAGGTTTTAGAGATTCTCAGGCAAGTATCCCAGCAATTGTATAGCGAACCAGAATGGCGCGATCGCCTACCAGAATTGCCTGAAGTGCTAGGCATTGATGACCTCTCCCACACAGGTATGTTAGTGCGCGTCTGGATTAAAACGGCAGCGATGGAACAATGGCGCGTTGGGCGAGAGTTCCGTTTACGGGTGCGGCTAGCCTTTGAAGCAAACAATATCGAGATCGGCAGACCGCAACGGATCAGTTACAACACTAATTTGGATGGATCTAGTAGTTCGCTTTCGTGACGCAAGCGGGGTAAAGGGGAAAGGGGAAAGGGGAAAGGTTTTAAATCCCAAACCCAGTACCCCCTGCCCCTTATCCCCTTCTTGGAACCCCACCTTTCCCTTTACCCCAAACCCTTGCGAAGCGTTTTTACTTCAAGTCCATAACTAAAGTTATGGTGTTCCCTTTCCCCTTTAACCTTTAACCTTTTCCCTGCCCGAAGGGCGTTGACTCCAAAGGGGAGGATCTACAGTAAAACCTGGACAATCAATTGTCAGGCAGAAATACACAGCGCATTTCGATGGATATCGATGTCATTCCCGAATTAATCTGTGCTGAAAAATTTTTTCGCAATCGTAACTATTTCCCCTAGTTCTCCCCTATTTCTTTCTAAATTCAAATCAGAAAAGCAGAGAACACCGCCCCAAACAAGCGCGCAATCTCTGCCGTATAAATAAGTCAATAAAAATGGAGAACAAACCTATGCTACACCAAATTAAAGAATTGCTGCAAAACGCACAATTACAACAGCAAGTAAAAGCAGCAGCTAACCAAGCAGAAGCTATCAGAGTGATAGCGATCGCGAGTGCAGAAAAAGGTTATAACTTCACAGTTGAAACTATTTCTCAAATGCTGGCAGAATTAACCTTTGTGGATTCCAACGAACTGAGTGAAGAAGAATTACTTAGTGTTAGTGGTGGAATGATGGCTGATAGTGCAGCCAAGCTATGTCATACAGCTAGCTGTGGTGGCGGACACGCAGGCTGCTGCTAAAAACGGCTTCTGTTTTTCTTTGGCATTGTAACCACCACAGGTCAGGTTGCTTCTCTAAAAGAGTTTTTTAGATTCAACATCTCCAATATTTTAATTTGGATAATTTCCATATCTAATACTGAGGTTCAATGCCCAAAGAGATACTGCATAACAGTTCCCTCTTTACTTTTTTAATCAAGAAAATGAGGGAATTCCATTAACAATTACTATCACCAACTCGGAGAAAATACAATTATGTTGTCACAAATTCAAAGCTTACTCCAAAATAGCCAACTACGCGAGAATATGCAAGCAGCAGTTACTCAAACAGAAGCCATCAAACTGTTGCTAATTGCCAGTGCAGAAAAAGGTTATACTTTCACAGCCGAAAGCATAGCTCAAATACTGGCAGAGTTGACCTTTGTGGACTCCAACGAATTGAGCGAAGAAGAATTACTCAGTGTTAGCGGCGGGATGATGGCTGAAAGTGCGCCCAAACTATGTCATACCGATTCCTGCGGTGGTGGACACGGTGGTTGCTGTTAAAAAAAGTATAGACCTCTTGGCATTTGTGCTTTTTACAAGAGGGGGGAAAGGGTAAAGGTTAAAGGGTAAAGGTTTTTTATTTTCCCTTTCCTTTTCCTCAAAATCTGACAAGTATTGAATTGCTTCTTTACTTTTTTATGAAGGTAAAGAGGAAATTTAATTCATAATTCTTACCAACTTTAACGTGAGTTCGACAAGACCTTTTTTGACCTCTCCCCCAACCCCTCTTGGACACGGAGAGGGGAGCCAAAACCGTAATTTCTCGTTGCTCCTCCCTTTCCCCGTGGGAGAGGGAGGTTGGGAGGGAGAGGTTCATCGAACTCACGTAACTTTAAGAAAATATAATTCTGACTCCTACCTTCTGCCTTATCCCATTGATTCTTCTGTTTTAACTCCCAATATCAGAAATCTAGCTATGGTTCAACAAGTTGTTCGCTTATCTCAACAGAAAATATCAGACAATTTCAGGGCGATCGCAGCCAATGCTAGCTTTATCTGGGAACGCCTTGATGAAAGCAGATTTGCAATTAATGGCGATCGAGTCAACGAACAAGAAATTAACCGTCGTAGAGATCGCTGGTGCGAAGTTGCAGCAGAAGGTAAATTGGATACATTGCACAAACGCTTACAGTGGGAAGGGCTAGACCTCGATACTGTTAGTTCCAAATTGGGAACTATCGAGTTGCTTGGCGATCGACCTTTGCCTGAGTGGGCAGAAACCTTACAGCAAATCATCCAAACCGCTACAGGATTCAATTCTGCAACCGAAGTATTTCTACCAATCGATTCACAAAATCCGATCGCCTTTGAAGATATCCTTTTGCCTGCTATCTTAGTAGCCAGACAGCAATTACTAACTCGGTGCGGCAGTCAATTCACCCACGAGTCTCTTCCCTTATCGATTCTTTCCCACGACGCTTACAGTTCTTTAGAACGTGGTCTATTGCAACGATTAGCAGGACTATGCATAAAGACATTAGATTTTGAATTTTCTCAGGTGCGTCCCTTTGGTCAAAACTTGCTCGGTTTGCTGGGGCTGGAAACAGAAAATAATAATACTCACTACATTAAGTTCGTCAATCAACTCCTAGAAGATGGAATGCTGACCTTCTTCCAGAAGTATCCAGTTCTCGGTCGGTTAGTGGCAACAGCAGTCAATTTTTGGGTTGAGTTTACTGCTGAATTTCTCGAACGTTTAGTTGCAGATAGGACAGATATTCAACGAACTTTTGATGAAAGAATTGTCCCATTTTCTCAAAACAAAGTTGCTGAAATTCAAACATCCATTTCCGATCCACACAAACGCGGACGAACGGTGATTTTGCTCACCTTTGAGTCTGGACTTAAACTTGTTTATAAACCCAAAGATTTAGGATTAGAAGTTGTCTTTAACCAATTTTTGGATTGGTGCAATCAACACAGCAATCTTTTAGATTTTAAAATAATTCAAGTACTGGAACGCAACGGCTACGGTTGGGTAGAACATGTTGAACAGTTGCCTTGTGTGGATGAAGCAGCTGCGAAACGATTCTATCAGCGTTCTGGGATGTTATTGTGTGTGCTTTATGCCCTCAGAGCCACAGATTGCCATTACGAAAACTTAATTGCCAATGGCGAACATCTGGTGCTGATTGATATGGAAACGTTGCTGCACCACGAACCGAATCTCATTGAAGACTCACCGCTTACCCAAGATTTAGAAACAACCGCCACACAACAATTTTGGGATTCCGTACTCCGCACCGGACTTTTACCGCGTTGGGACTTTAGTGGCGATCGCAGTGTCGCTTATGATATTAGCGGTCTAGGCAGCACAGATCCCCGACTATCTCGCCGGAAAGTGCCGCGCTGGCAGAATATTAATACAGATAATATGCATCTGTCCTCTGAGTCTGTAACCTTGCCGATGGGAAAAAATGTGCCGTTTTTGGGTGAAGTTGTTCTATCTCCAAACGATTATCAGCAGCAAATCACCACTGGGTTTGAGCAGATGTATCGCTTTTTGATGGCGCACAAAGATTTCTTAATTTCACGCCAAAGTTTGCTATCTGCTATGCAAAATCAGCAGGTGCGCTTTATCTTCCGCAACACCCGCATCTATGGCATCATCCTCCAAAAAGCTTTAGCACCCGATTACCTCAAACACGGCGTAGATTACAGTATTCAACTCGATGTTCTCAGTCGTGCTTTTCTAGTTGCTCAAAATAGACCGAACGCCTTCCCTGTTTTGAGCGCAGAACTCCGAGCAATGGAACAATTGGATATTCCTTTCTTCACGGCTAGCGCGGTGGTTGATGAACTGAGTTTAAACGGTTCATCAACCATTCCCAACTACTTCAAGCAATCCAGTTATCAAGACCTGCTCAACCAGTTACAATCTCTAGATGAAACCGACTTAGCTCGACAAGTAGCGATTATTCAAGGCTCCTTCGATGCTAAGATTGCAACCACCTACAGCCGCCAAGGTGGGCAATGGCAAAGCGAATCGTTACCGTTGCTGAATTCGGAACAATTGATTGCCCAAGCCAAAGAAATCGCCACTCAACTGGAAACTAGAGCCATTTCTGACCCTGATGGCAGCGTTAACTGGATTGGTTTAGACTTTGTGCCTCGCGCTGAACGATATCAACTGCAAGTATTGAATAATTGTCTCTCTGACGGACGCTCTGGAGTTGCCCTGTTTTTAGCCGCACTAAGTCAAGTAACTGGAGATTCCCGTTACCGCGATTTAGCATTGAGGACAGTGCAATCTCTGCGTCGCCAAATCCACACCATCGATCCCGAAACTTGGGAACGCATGGCTCGTTTCATGGGCGTTGGGGGTGCAACAGGTTTAGGGTCAATGATCTATAGCCTGGTGAAAATTAGTCAATTTCTCAACGATGCAACGCTGTTATCAGAGGCTCAAGTATTAGCCGATTTGATGACACCAGAACTAATTGCTGCCGACGAACACTTGGATATTATGAGTGGAGCAGCAGGGGCAATTTTAGGGCTATTATCCCTGCATCAAGCCACAGGAGAAGCAACCGTTTTAGAAAAAGCGATCGCCTGTGGACAACATTTAATCAACCGTCAAGTTAGCCACAATGGTGCGCCCAAAGCTTGGCATACTTATTGGGACAAGCCTTTAACTGGCTTCTCTCATGGAGCCGCAGGCATCTCCTATGCCTTGCTCAGACTTTATGCCGCCACCTCAGAGGACAAGTACTTAGCAGCAGGTTTAGCAGGAATTGAGTATGAGCGTAGCGTCTTTTGCCAGTCCACCGCCAACTGGCCCGACTTCCGCAGAATGGGACAACCAGGACAACCCGACTTTGCAAATAAGTGGTGTCATGGTGCAGCCGGCATTGGTTTGGGACGCTTAGGCAGTTTGAGAATCGTGGAAACGCCGGAAATTCAACAAGAAATTGAAATTGCTCTCCAAACTACTCAAAATTTTGGCTTACAGGCGATCGATCACTTGTGCTGTGGTAACTTCGGTCGAGCGGAAGTGCTGTTAGTCGGTGCAAAAATCTGTTCCCGTCCTGATTGGCATCAAATTGCTCACCAGAATGCAACAAATGTTGTGGCTAGAGCCAAGCGAACTGGAGCTTATCAACTGTTCCCCAACTTACCCAATTCTGTATTTAATCCTGGCTTTTTACCCGGTATATCTGGAATTGGTTATCAATTGCTGCGTCTGGCTAACAATGATTTGCCTTCAATATTATTGTGGGATTGAGCTTGTTGTTCGTATCCAAAAACCGTTTTTGACTACACCCTATTAGTTTACGCTAATAGGGTCAGAACTAGCCCTCTCAAGGTGTTGGCTGCTGATAAAGGCTACGACTTAAAACAAAAACTTTAAGTAGTTTCTTAAGCAAAGGGATAATTAAGCTTTTGAAGGCGTTAGGCGAACTTTTTTACAAAAGCTAGTCATCTCAAAATTTTTAACGCTATGTTGGTTTTTGTGTGACTGAGGCAGTTGGATTTAGACTTGAAATGATGGGACTGGAGGAAAGACTGGTGACGAGAGCAATTGGTCTAGAGTAAATTATTGCCCAAAATGTTCTTACCTTATGGGGGTAAATGAGCAAGCGTACGTGCGACTGCTCATTTGACCCCTTCCTCCATTAAAAAACTTGTTGCTCTATCTAACGAGTAACTGAATTCACGTCTAGCTCCTAACCAGTTAATAGCAGACAGACAAAAGACTACAAGGCAAATCATCACTGAAAGGACTCCAGCTTCCCAATTAGTTAATAGGTTCCGGCAATGCCCTAAACGGTGAGTCCTTGATTAGTAAGTTTTACTCTCATGGCAATTTGGATTGAAGGAGTTAAGGGACTCAAACTACGTGATAAATCTCACATAGCGACCTTCGGTGCTGCCATCTTCTTTGGAGTAGCTAACGGCATGGACTTGATGACCAGAGGCATCCTTTAGGCGGATTGTGCCGCCTTTGTTACCGAGTTGAGCCGTGTTTCCAGATAGCAGGATGCGTCGTGATTCACCCGATCCCAATACACCAGAAAGCGTTTCTGCAAGATTATTGCGATCGACAATACTCCATCCGGTTAAATCAACATCTGAAGATGAAGCATTGCCGATGACAACCACTTCTTTGCCTGGATCGCTGCCAATTGGGTTTACTAATGCCCGCTCAACGTAAATATCTGGGTTTGATACGTTTGAGGGTGTGCCATTCTCATTTTGGTTTGGGGGAATATTCGATCCGGCTGGAATAGGTCTGGAGTTGTTGGGTATACGATTTCCAGTACGATCATCTGTGGGCAACCATTGGGTCTGAAAACGGAGAAACAGACCAACATATCGATTGGAGAATTTTAAAATTATTCCACCATCTTGGAAGACACCGTTGTCTCTCTCGAAACGACCAGGAGGATTACCTTGATTCATGTGGACATCATGAATGCCTTGGTTGGTGCCAAATTCTTGATCGATCGGTCTAGGATTAAACGGTTGACCTTGTTCAGGAAATTTAGCACCGAAGACAAAAATATCACCATTTTGTGACTTGAGACTTTTTAAATCAGTAATCAGACTATCTTGTAAATCGTCATTCTCACCTGGTCCAGAAGGTATTACTTCTACACCTGTAGGCCAATCAAATAATGGAGAGCGGAAAAAATCTAAGGCGCGGGATACAGAACGAGAATTGGATGGTAGGGAAATAAATCCAGGCTCAAGATCCGATAGACTCGCTAAAATTGGGTGTCCCTGGAGCGGATCTACACGATGGAATATCAAAAGTGATCGATCTCCAGATAAGACGTTAACAGGAACCCGCCATGCCTGATTATTGCGATCAATAACCCGAATTTGGAGATGTGGCGTATCTTGGTTATCTTCACGCTTGAATACATCAACTTTGCCAGCTAGAACACCATACTCTAATGACATATGAACACGACCTCTTCACTGAAAAGTTTAGCGAACAAATTTAGCTGTGGTACATATGACATAACGGCTTGGAGTTCACCGGACAGCATTGCACTTTTTATCATAAATAATAGTGTAAACCTCTGTTCCAGTGCAACTACTGGTTATACAGCGAAGACAGAACATTTATGAGGTAAAGGGGGGAAGACTACCGTAAACTGCTTCATGAATATCGTGATTTTGAGCGTATGGTCTTCCGGATTATGCAACGTCGCGTCCGGAGCAAACTTTGTAAACCTGGCTTGCCAATAATATCAGGACTTACGTAAGTACTAGGATTTTACTTCATTACGAGCGTTGGCGTAGCCTCTGGTAGAGAAGCAAGGTATTGGTGATGTTTGTGCTTTGTTGAAGTAATATAAGCGATCGCCTCTCTTAATTCTCCCCTAGTTCTCCCCGATCGCACTTTAATCTTAGAAGTCTAGAAGACTTGAAGCTCTAAGCGCTCTCAGGAAAAAGGAGAACAATGCAACTAAAACACAGCCACATATATCGCCAAGAAGCCTTAGAGCGCTTATCTTCACCAGAACAACTGGATCGAGCAATACAAGTTGTCAAGCCTCAAGCTTGGTTAACTTTATCTACTTTGAGTTTTGTGGTTGCTGTAGCTGGCCTTTGGAGTGTGTTCGGCAGAATTCCGCTCACGGTGACAGGTCAAGGTATCTTGATTAAACCGCACCATGTTGTGGAATTTCAAGCACCCAGTTCTGGCCCGTTACTAACTCTGAAGGTAAAGGCGGGGGATATTATTAAACAAGGTGATGTACTGGGTATTATCGACCAATCAGCTTTGAAACAGCAGTTGCAGCAAGAGCAAGTAAAATTGCAACAACTGCAAACCCAGAATCAAGAGACTGACAGGTTACAAAAGCTGCTGATTGACCAACAAATCATTACTCTTGGACAACAGAGAATGGATTTGGAAAATAATTTGCATCGAGAGCAAAGTGCGCCGAAACTACGCGATCAAACATTGAGAGCGATCGCTCAAAAACGCCAAAGCATTAATTCCCGCAAACAACAAATTAATTACTTACTCAAAACTCTTAAAAAACGGGTTGATAACCGTCGTCACCTTTTTGAGCAGCATGTAATCAGCCAAGATATGCTGGTGCAAGCCGAACAAGAATATTTTAATACTCAAAGCGAACTGTCAGATATTGACGTGCAACTCAAGGATCTGGAAATCCAAGAAACTACCACGCAACGCGAATATCTGGAAAATCTTAATAGAATTGACGAAATTAAAACCAAAATTAAAGATATTAATACTCAAAATACTAAACTACGCGAACAAGACTTAAAGCAATCAATTGATAAAACAAATCAAATTCGGGAAGTAAAGCGGCGAATTGCCCAATTACAACTGCAACTATCTCAAGAAAGTAGAATTATTAGCAAATATAATGGTCACATTCTCGAACTGAGCGCTGTCCCTGGACAAATGATGAATCCGGGTAGTCGCTTGGGGTCAATTGAAGCTGAACAGCCAAATTCAAAACTTATGAGTCTTGTTTACTTTGCGAATAAAGATGGTAAGCAAATCAAGCCAGGGATGGCTGTACAAGTGACTCCCAGCTTTGCTAAACGCGAGCGCGAAGGTGGTATTGTCGGAACCGTTGCAAATATTTCTTCATTTCCGGTAAGTACACAAGATATTACAGCGATCGTTGGTAACAAAGAAATTGCCGCCAGTCTTGCAGGTAAAGGTGAAAATCAGGTGCAAGCTTTTATCCAACTCCAAGAAAACCCTACATCAGTCAGTGGCTACAAATGGTCATCCTCTGATGGCCCAGCCTTAAAAATATCTTCTGGGACAACTACATCAGTTCAAGTAAAGGTTGGAGAAAAAGCACCGATTTCTTATATTATTCCTATGCTGCGCTCTTGGACGGGAATTTATTAGTTTACGCCGTATGCAACTTTCTTTCAGACCTAACCCCCAACCCCTTCCCTACAAGGGAAGGGGAGCAAGAATCAAAGCCTCTCCTCCCTGTGCCTAAGATGTACACACAAGTCCTTTTCACCCCCTCTAACTCCCCCTTGGTAAGGGGGAGAACCGGATATTTCCCCTTTAGCAAAAGGGAGAAGCAGATATTTCCCCCCTTAGCAAGGGGGGATTAAGGGGGGTAAATCCAGGGTTTGAGCTTCATTACCAAGATGTGTGTACACCGTAGCTCCCTGCTCCCTGTGGGGGAGAGGTTCTAAGGATAAGTTGCACATCGCGTTAATTTGGGCATTGAGGTTAAAACTTGAAGGTTCACCCTCAGAAGGTCAACTTTCACCATCAGAAGCTCAACTTCCACCCTCAGAAGGTCAACTTTCACCCTCAGAAGCTCAACTTCCACCCTCAGAAGGTCAACTTTCACCCTCAGAAGCTCAACTTTCACCCTCAGAAGCTCAACTTCCACCCTCAGAAGCTCAACTTCCACCCTCAGAAGCTCAACTTCCACCCTCAAAAGCTCAACGTTCAAGTTCTATCTAATACCAATGCCCAATGCCCAATGCCCCATGCCCCATGCCTAATGCCCCATTCCCAATCCCAAAATTTAAACCAAATCGTGTCCGCACTTCTACACTTTTGCAAATGGAAGCGGTCGAATGTGGTGCGGCTGCTTTGGGAATAATTCTGAGCTATTACGGGCGGATTGTGCCACTGGCTAAACTGCGTGAAGAATGCGGTGTTTCGCGGGATGGGAGTAAAGCTTTTAATATTGTCAAAGCTGCAAAAAATTATGGACTCAATGCTAAAGGTTTAAAACTGTCTCTGGAAAACGTCAAAACTACCCGCCTCCCCTACATTGCCTTTTGGAATTTTAACCATTTTCTCGTGGTAGAAGGATACAGCAAAAAACGTGTCTACCTCAACGATCCTGCCAATGGTCGCAGAACAGTGAGTTGGGAAGAGTTCGATCGCGCATACACGGGTGTTGTGCTGACAATGGAACCAGGAGCGGATTTTCAGAAGGGAGGCAAAAAAAATCACATTGTCTCAGCCTTAAGTAGCCGCTTACAAAACTCACAAGTTACTATCTTATTTTGCTTGCTAGCTGGTTTATTGCTAACATTGCCTCGGTTAGCTGTGCCAGCCTTTTCTCAAGTATTTATCGATGAGATTTTAATCCAAGATCGACAAGATTGGTTACGACCTTTGCTGTTAGGAATGCTGTTAACTAGTTTATTACGGGCATTCCTTGCCAGACTGCGGCTTACCTACTTGCGGCGATTAATGGTTAAGCTGTCAGTCAGCACATCTGGACAGTTTCTCTGGCATATTCTGCGATTGCCCATTGGGTTTTACGATCAACGCTTTGCTGGGGAAATCAGTAACCGAGTGCAACTGAATGGCCGGGTGGCAGAAGTACTCTCAGGGCCTTTGGCAACTACAGTAATTGATGCGGTGATGATGGTCTTTTACCTGCTGATTATGATTCAGTATGACCAATTGCTGAGTGCGATCGCAGTCGGTTTTGCTTTAATCAACATTCTCGCCCTCTTATTTTTATCGCAAACTCGTGTAGATGCAAATATGCGCCTAGCTCAGGAATATGGCAAGGTGGGTGGAGTAACGATTAGCGGCATCCAAACAATAGAAACCATCAAAGCTTCTGGGCTAGAGTCAGATTTATTTGCTCGGTTTGCGGGTTATTATGCTAAAGCGCTCAACGCCCAACAACAATTAGGTTTACAAACTCAAATTCTCACCACATTACCCACAATTTTGACAGCCTTAACCACAGCTTCTATTTTGCTGGTTGGTGGTTTACAGGTAATGAAAAACAATCTCAGTATTGGGATGCTGGTTGCCTACCAAAGTTTAACACTGAGTTTCTTAGAGCCAGTCAATAGCCTCGTCAATTTTGGCAGTACACTCCAAACTTTAGAAGCTGATTTAAACCGCCTTGATGATGTATTGCAAAATCCCATTGATTTGGAAGTAGAGGGGAAGCAGGTGGCAGCCCTTCGACTTCGCTCAGGGCAGGGAGCAGGGGGCAGGGAGCAGGGGGCAGGGAGCAGGGAGCAGGGAGCAGGGGGCAGGGAGCAGGGAGCAGGGAGCAGGGAGCAGGGAGCAGGGGGAGAAATTATTTCTTCATCACTCTGGCAATTACAGGGTAATGTTGAGTTACGAAATGTTACTTTTGGCTATAGTCGTGTGGAATCTCCGTTGATTGAGAATTTGAGTTTGACTGTCAAGCCAGGGCAAAGAATAGCGCTTGTGGGGGGGAGTGGTTCTGGTAAATCGACAGTTGCTAAATTAATTTGCGGGCTTTATCAACCTTGGGATGGAGAAATCTGCTTTGATGGTGTAGAGCGATCGCAAATTAAGCGTTCTGTTCTGGCTAACTGGTTGGCAATGGTTGAACAGGATATCTTTTTATTTGCTGGGACTGTGCGAGAAAACATCACTCTTTGGGATTCAACTATACCAGAAGCCGATTTGGTGCAGGCTTGCCAAGATGCAGCGATTCATGATGCGATCGCATCTATGCCTGGAAAATATGACTTTGAGTTGATTGAAGGCGGTATGAATATCAGTGGTGGACAACGCCAGCGTTTAGAAATTGCCCGCGCTTTAGTGAGAAATCCCACAGTCTTAGTATTGGATGAAGCAACCAGCGCCCTAGATGCAGAAACCGAGTTGATTATTAACCGTAACTTGCAACAGCGTGGTTGTTCGTGTATTGTAGTAGCCCACCGCCTCAGCACAATTCGCGATTGTGATGAAATTATTGTGCTAGAGCAAGGTAAAATCGTGCAGCGTGGCACCCATGAGGAATTATGGCAGCAAGGCGGAACTTATATTCGCTTACTTCACGCAGCAGAGGCAAGGTAGTATTTGTAAAAAACTTAGACGACAATGTAATAAATACCCACTCAGACAATTTTGTTTGTGGGAATTATAAAAATCTATTAGGTTTAAATGTGAGTAAAATTGATTTTGAAAATCTGAGGAAAAAGTGATTAATAACCAATTAATATCCATTGCTCTGTTTGCAGGAGCTTTCGGTCTTGATTTGGGTATAGAAGAAGCAGGTTTTTATACTGTCAGCGTAGTTGAAATAGATGCTGATGCAACAAAAACTATTATATTGAACCGCCCTCACCTTAGAGAAAGTGCTGTACCAAGAGATATTAGGCAGATTTCAGCACAAACATTGCTAGAAGAGGGAGGACGTGTTTTAAAACTTGGTAGACCTCTTTTACCTGCTGAAGTAGACCTAGTAACAGGAGGCCCGCCCTGTCAGCCATTCAGCACTGCGGGTAAGCGTGGTTCTGTTATAGATCCACAAGGAAGTTTATTTATGGATTTCATTCGCATTGTGAAAGAAATTCAACCTCGCTTTTTTTTAATGGAGAACGTCAAAGGATTACTTTCATCTCCGATTCGCCATAGACCCCTCATAATCAAAGAGGTGTTGGATACCCTCCTTTAGAACCAGATGAAATTGAGGGTGCAGCCCTTAAGGTTGTATTAGCCCAAATGAAAGCAATCGGTTATGAAGTTGCTCCTCCTATGCTAGTGCAAGCTGCTGATTATGGTGTACCGCAAACGAGAGCAAGAGTAATATTTATTGGTTAAAAAAATGGTGAACTTTTAACTTTTCCTAAACCCACTCATGATAAAAATGGCTTAAAAGGACTTCGGAAATGGCGAACTCTTAGAGATGCTCTGTCTAATTTATCCGACCCACATCCAGAATACATCCCTTATTCAAAACAACGTCTAAAATATCTTGCTTTATTGAAAGAAGGTCAAAACTGGAGACATTTACCAGATGAATTAAAGCCTGAAGCAATGGGAGGTGCTTACAAATCTGGAGGTGGCAAAGTTGGATTTTATAGAAGATTGTCTTGGGATAAACCCTCTCCTACGGTGACAACAAGCCCACATCAGAAAGCTACGGATATGTGTCATCCTGTTGAATTACGACCTCTGAGTGTACGAGAATATGCAAGAATTCAAACTTTTCCTGATACTTGGGTATTTTATGGTTCTCTAGCGTCTAGATATAGACAAATAGGTAATTCTGTTCCGGTTAAATTGTCTCACGCAATCGGACAATATTTATCTAAAATAATCAAAAATGAAAAACCAGAATCAAAAAATATTTTTGAACAGCTTTCAATTTTTTAACTTAGCTTTTTCAAGATTTAGTTTTATTAGATTATTAGATTTGGGATAAAATAAAGTGTCCGAACAGTTTCATGAAATGTTAGCATACGCTCTAAAAAATGAGGTAGGTTTAACATTCAACAAAGCACATTCTCTTGCCTCATATTTTGCAGATATCAAAGATTTCTTAGAATTTCAAGAAGAAAATATCAAAAACATCAAGAGTATATCTGATAAAGACGTTTTAAAGTTAACAGACGCAGAAATTACTAATTTGTCTAGATATAGGGAATCAGGCTCTTTATTGGCAGAACTTACAATTGCCGAAAATTATTTAGCCATTATTAGTAGGGGATTCACTCAAAAACAACTAAATATGGTTAGAAACCTATCTTTAAAAAACTTAAATCCTAACCCATTTTTAATTAGAGCGCTTAATTTAGATACTCCAGATGCAGTTGTCAGATTAAATGTTTATATGGCGGCTACTCGCTCAATCGTTACATCTATGGGATTTTTTATAGAAGACCTGTTACTTACTAGTTCTGATACTGTTGAAAAAGCTCCTAATAAATCAGGATGGGATTTGGTTAAAACTACGAGTGATGGCGAAAAATTTTGGCTGCAAATAAAAAGCGGACCAAACAATATGGATAAAGACCAAGTAGTTTACTGGGCTGAAAAAATTCAAGAAAAGGTTAAAGAAGGAGATAAAGCGTATATAGGATTTACTTATGGTAAAAGGACAAGCAAAACAGTAACAATTGGACTATTAAAACAAATACTGCCTGATTGGGAAATGCAAACTTTGATTGGTAAAGAACTGTGGACTTTCTTGAGCGAAGACTCTGATTACAGTTCTAAATTATTTGAGGTTTTACGTAAATCAGCGCATCAAATACTGCATCAAAATTCACTTTCTGAAGAAATAGATAGTTGTGCAAATAGAGTAACTGATGAATTTATACAAGACTTTGGAGATGGTCATCAGGGAGTATCAAATTACATCAATAGCATTTTTTAAATTGTAAAGCCTATAGGAAAAGACTTCTAGCCCATCAAATATTCTATTAGTTGATCAATGAATAGTCGGCAAGTAAATCCTTCTTCTAAACTGTACTCCTTTCAAGCAAACGAACCAGTACCGTTGAACGATCCAGAAACATTCTGGATAGTGCAGTCTGGAACATTGGCAGTGTTTGCGACTATTCAGAACAGTTTACCAAAGGAGCATCGCCGCTATTTGTTTCATGTCAACGCTGGTGAAGTCTTGTTACCGGAAGTAATAGCACAAAGCCAATGGAGTTTTGTCGTGATCGCAATTGAACCTACCCAATTATGCCAGATGTCAATGGTTGATTTGGTTAAGGGAATCACGGCGGCTGACTCTCAATCCATAGAACTTTTAGAAGGTTGGGTAAATCATTTAGGACAATCTCTTAGCGCCCAGCAGACAGTTTTGACTACGCCATTAAACCTTGTGCAGACATTAGGGCGAGATTTTTCATTATCGCCCGATGAAACGCTACAGTGGACGCAACAAACACTTGTATGGGTGAAGTTGCAGCAAGGCAATACTCACTGGATGGGAGTTGAGGAATTAACGTTGAATTCTGCTTCACCAGCGTTTCCACTCACGAGTGATATGTGGCTGGAGGCAGAAGATGCAGTTATCGGAGAAATGTTGCCAACGGCAGATTTAGAAAATTCCGAGGAACTTTTGGCAGGTTTAGCCAGTTTGCAGACTTATTTCTTTCACTACTTCAGTTTGCTGGCAAACAAAGAAGCAGAAGCAGAATTTCGGCAGTTTCAGGAACGCGAACAATTTAATCAGCAAGTAATAGAGGGGGCACTTTCTGATTTAGCAACGGTATTGCAGCCACAACAGGAGGCGGTTTTTTCTCAGGAAGGGCCGCCCTTATTGGTAGCATTTGGGGCAGTTGGACGGACGCTGGGGATAGAGATTCGTCCACCAGCAGAGGATTTGAATTCTATTAAAGACCCTGTAGCTGCGATCGCACAAGCATCGCAAATTCGGATTCGGCGGATAACTTTAGCAGATGGCTGGTGGCGTCAAGACCAAGGAGCGATGTTAGCTTATACTCAGTTGGAACGCCCAGTGGCGTTATTACCTACAGATAATCGGGATTATGTAATCTTTGACCCCGTAGCGCGGACTCGCACACCTGTTAATGAATCAGTAGCAAAAACACTCTCACCATTAGCCTACGTTCTCTATCGGCCATTACCCCAAGTTGCCCTCAACGCCATCGACCTGCTGCGCTTTGGGGTCAAGGGTTATGAAAAAGACATTGCCAGTATTTTAGTGGTAGGGCTACTAGGCACAATATTGGGGATGGTTGCACCGCAAGCAACAGCAATTTTAATCAATCATGCCATTCCCGATAGCGATCGCGCAATGCTTTGGCAGATTGGATTGGTGATGTTTGCAGTCGCCTTTGGACAGTTAGCTTTTCAAGTTGCCCAAAGCATTATTACTCTGCGAGTTGAAAGCGCCACTGATAGCATATTACAGCCAGCCATTTGGGATCGGTTACTCAGATTAAGTCCTAGCTTTTTTCGTCAGTATACTTCTGGAGATTTGGTCAACCGCGTTATGGCGGTGAGGGAAATTCATCAAAAACTTAGCGGTGCTACCCAAAGAACGTTGTTGAGTGGAGTTTTTGCCTTATTCAACTTGGTGCTGATGTTTATTTACAGTTGGCAACTAGCGCTTGTGGGCGTGGGTTTAGCACTATTTGCCGCTGTGGTTACGACTGTTGCAAGTTTCCTTTTGGTGAAGAAATCGCAAAAAGAGCAAGAACTCAATGGCGCAATTCAGGGACTCACGGTACAACTAATCAACGGTGTTGCCAAACTGCGAGTCACAATGGCGGAAGAACGCGCATTTGCCGCTTGGGCAAAAAAGTATAGCCAGCAAATCCGGCTGAAGGCAAGTTGGCAAGAGATTAAAGATGGTATTTCTATATTTAACGAAGCACTTCCTTTGGTAAGTTCTATACTGCTGTTTGGGTTTGCCATGTTGTTGATGCAGACACGCCTAACACTGGGTACATTCGTTGCTTTTAACTATGCTTTGGCGATTTTTATCAAAGGAGTAATTGACCTGAGCAATACTGTATCGGAAATTTGGAGTATTGTACCAATCTGGGAACGAGCAAAACCGATTTGGCGATCGCAGCCGGAATATGACTCAACCAAGGTTAATCCCGGTCAATTAAGCGGTCGCATTGCCCTAAATCGTGTCAGCTTTCGCTACTCGGAAAATGGCAGCTTAATCCTCAATGATGTCAGCCTCCATGCCGAACCAGGGGAATTTATCGCGATCGTTGGGTCTTCTGGAAGTGGAAAATCAACGATATTGCGGTTGTTATTGGGCTTTGAAACTCCATTAACAGGGAACATTTATTACGATCGCAAAGATTTAGCAGAGATGGAACTCCAAGCTGTGCGAAGACAGTTAGGAGTGGTACTGCAAAATGGTAAAATCGGTACAGGATCGGTTTTTGATAATATCACCGCCGGAGCTTTAGTTTCCCTAGAAGAAGCTTGGTCAGCCGCACAAATGGCAGGCTTTGCTGATGATATCAAGCAAATGCCAATGGGGATGCATACGATCGTCGCCGAGGGTGGTAGTAATCTTTCCGGTGGACAACGGCAAAGATTATTGATTGCGCGATCGCTGGTTTCCAAGCCTAAAATTATCTTGATGGATGAGGCGACCAGTGCTTTAGACAACCGTACCCAGGCAATTGTGACTGAAAGTTTAGCCAAGTTAAACGCTACT
Source organism: Nostoc sp. DSM 114160 (assembly GCF_053470305.1). Taxonomy (NCBI): domain Bacteria; kingdom Bacillati; phylum Cyanobacteriota; class Cyanophyceae; order Nostocales; family Nostocaceae; genus Nostoc; species Nostoc sp. DSM 114160. The sequence continues at coordinate 157,618 of NZ_JBPFGO010000003.1, forward strand.
AGAGTGGTGATTGCCCATCGCCTCAGCACAATTCGTAATGCTGATCGCATCTATGTGATTGACGCTGGTCATGTCGTACAGGTAGGTACTTTTTCGGAATTGATTACTCAACCAGGGTTATTTGCCAGACTGGTAGCTCAACAGTTAGAAGGGGAGCTTTAGTTTTGCTTCAGCATGGAATTAGTAACTTGACGTGAGTTCGATGAACCTCTGCCCAACCCCTTTCCGAGGCGGCTACCGTGTATACACAACTCAAATTACCCCCCTTAATCCCCCCGATGCATTGGGGGGAAATCGGAAATCTAGTTCCCTCCCCTTTGCAAGGGGAGGGTTAGGGTGGGGTAAAACTAAAGCTAGATGCAATAAATATATTGAATTCGGGCGGTCGTTTGTTGAATTCGGGCGATCGTTTATTGAATTCGGGCGATCGTTTATTGAATTCGGGCGATCGTTTATTGAATTCGGGCGATCGTTTATTGAATTCGGGCGGTCGTTTATTGAATTCGGGCGATCATTTATTGAATTCGGGCGGTCGTTTGTTGAATTCGGGCGATCGTTTATTGAATTCGGGCAGTCGTTTTAATATCAAGTCCGGTTAATTAATACTTTACTCTCGTTCAAAGACAAAAATAATGGAAATCGGTTTATTTGTCTTGGGATCGAATGGCTCATATAAATTTAGCAATCGGTAATTCAAAGCATGGAATTCGTTAATCCATGATTCTAGGGTTCGGAAATACCAAGGAGTAGGGTAGAATGGCCGATCTGCATTTGGTTGCCATGAAGTTTCGCGCCACCCATTGGAGTATGGAGAGTCACCGCAAGCAATTATCGGATGAAGTGTTTGAATGATTATTTTGCCTTTGTCTTCTAACAGGCTATGACCTGCCTTAGCGATCTCATCAACAGCACATTCGCCTAAAATTGAAAAGTTGCAAATCAAGCAAGAGAAATAGTTAATGGTGCTAAATCTTTGTGATGCAAGATCCGAGTACGAACAGACAACAAAGCGAGAATCACCACTATCCTTTGCTGTCTCGATGAGATCGGCGCAAAAATCAACACCCCAGCCATCAATTCCTAAAGAAAATAGCTGTCGAGACAACCATCCCTCACCGCATCCAATATCTAAGAATGTTCTGGGATTAAGTTGGGTTATCGCTTTAACTATAGCGGCATCTGTGGCGATCGCACGGCTTTCAATTTGTTGATTACGAACTGCTTGTGTCCATAATTTAGCCAGGACTTACGCAACTGGCACAGAGCGATCGCCGCTAGCTAGTACATGAGTATTATTTGAATTTAATTCCGAAAGCCTTGTATTCGTAATAGAGGCAGGTGTATTGGAGGCAAAGCATGAAAGATTCATGAGAAAATAGGTAGAGGTTGTATTAGATAAATGTTGCTTACGGTAATGAAATTTACTAAGCTTGATTACTGCCAATACTTATTAAGTAGTCAGATTAATTATACAATGACTAATTTGGCAGAGCATTTAGAAAGTATTAGCCATGATGCAATTAACTATTATTTAAACAGAGAAAAATTAACACCTCGGTTATTATGGGATAACGTGAAAGAGGTAATTGAACCTGATGCTAATGGTTACATAATATTTGATGATAGCGTTTTAGATAAAAGGTATTCTAAAGAAATAGAAACAGTCAGAAAACAATATAGTGGTAATGAACATGGTGTCCTCAAAGGTATTGGTGTAGTTAGCTGTGTGTATGTCAACCCTACTCTTCAAAAATTTTGGGTAATCGATTACCGCATTTTTAATCCTGATGTCGATGGTAAAACCAAGATAGACCATGTGAAAGACATGCTGCAAAACCTTGTATATCATAAGCTTTTACCATTCGATACTGTTTTGATGGACACATGGTATGCCGTACATAGTTTAATGCTTTATATTGATGCAATCGAGAAAATATATTATTGCCCTTTAAAAAATAATCGGTTAGTTGATGATACATTTGGACAAGACAAATATAAACGTATTGAATTATTAGAATGGAGTCCTGAAGAACTAGACTGTGGTAAGATAATTAAAATTAAAGGGTTCCCAGCTAAGAAAAAAGTGAAACTATTCCGGGTTACTGTTTCTACCAACAGAACGGATTATATCGCCACTAACGATTTATCTCAAAGCTCCACGGATGTTGTACAAGAGGTGTGTAAAATTCGTTGGAAAATCGAGGAGTTTCACCGAGAGATTAAACAACTAACAGGCATTGAATCTTGTCAATGTCGTAAAGCTAGGCTTCAAAGAAATCATATTGCTTGTGCAATGTTGGTTTGGATTAGATTAAAGAATTTAGCCTATCAAACTGGTCAAACTATTTATCAAATCAAGCATAATTTGCTTTCTAATTATTTAATTCAGCAACTAAAACGCCCAAGTATTCTTATGTGCTTGGTTTGAGTTGAATTGTCGCTGGCTAGGGCTGCACCTTACCCCCTTTTTGTGCCAGTTGCGTAAGTCCTGTTAGCATTCATCTGCCATGAGTCAAGGATTCGTTTTTCATTCTCGTCCATAGACACCGCTCAAAGGGTTTTTCGAGTTTAATAGGCGAAGGCGATCGTATCATTAGTAATTGCAACGCTATGTTAATTAATGAATTAAGAAATATTAACTTGATTATCTTTCCTGACTGGTCTAATTTAGAAACTGCGCTCGCAGAAGATTTGACGAATGTTCTCAGAACTCTTTTCACACATCCAGCGAGACAAGATATAACACTGCTAATTTACAGCCAAAGTTTATCGGATGAACTACAAGATAATGCTAACTCATTACTTTTTGAGACAGTTTTGAAACTTAGTTTAGAAGAAGCTGTCTCGGAAGACCTAAATGTAGGGCTTACGGGTCAGTTAACCACCCAAGAATGGTCTATTATTAAATCATTAATTAATTTTCGTATCCCAATTAATAATGAAGATCGCTACATTATTCAGCAGCCAGAAATTGCACAAATTCCTAAATGTGATTTGTCAGAAATTGAACAGCCAACTATTTATGAAGCGGCTCGGCTAGAATCTTGGCAAAGATGGGGTGATTATTTCGCAGATAGTGAATTGCCTGAAAACGCTATCTCATATTACAGCAAGTATTTATCTACTTGTCCGCACCAGATTAACTATTATCTGAAGTTAAGTGATGTTTTTTATAAAACTGGTCAGATGCCAGCGGCGATCGCAACATTGCAAAATGGTATTAGCAATTGCCCTCAAGCAGAAGAACTCTATTACTGGCTGATTATTCGTCTAAAGCAAAGCCAGAACTATCTGGAAGCTCGTAACTTCGCTCAACAGGTTACAGAAAAGTTTCCTGAAAACTATGTATTTAAGATGTTGAGCTATCTTATGCTGCCAGAAACTTATCATACTCCTCAAGAGATTGATACCTATCGAGTATGGTTTCAAGATGGGCTAGCAAAATTGATTCAAGAAATAACCATGAATAGCCCAGATGAACAGAAAAAAGCTTTTATCGGAATCAGCCATCATACAAACTTTTTTCTTGCATATCAGGCAAAAAATGACCTGATATTACAGCAGCAATATGGACAGCTAGTTCACCAAATTATGGCGGCAAATTATCCGCAATGGAGTCAGGTATCTCCGATTTCTTCTATTAGTAACAATCGCAGAATTAAAATTGGCTATCTTTCCTATTTTTTATGTAGCTGGAGTGGAACAGTTTTGTTCTTAAACTGGCTTAAATATGCAGATAATCAAAATTTTGAAATTTATTCATATCACATCGGGCATCAAATTGATGCTGCTACTCAATTATTTCAGTCTCATAGTACGAAGTTTTATCATTTGCCGAATAATTTAGAACAGATTTGTCAACAAGTTATTGACGATCGCCTTGATGTGTTAATTTTTCCAGAATTAGGAATGGATGCCACAACACTATGCATTGCTGGACTGCGTTTAGCGCCGATTCAATGTATGGCTTGGGGGCAACCTGTCACTTCTGGATTACCCACCATTGATTATTTTTTATCTAGCGAACTGATGGAGCCTGTGAATGGCCAATATCACTATAGCGAAAGCCTTGTACGTTTGCCTGGTGTTGGGATTTCCTATCCTACGATCGAAGTTGACTTAGTTAGCCGCAACCGATTATTTTTTGGATTACGAGAAGATGCGATCGTCTACATCTCTAGTCAAGCTGCTTATAAATATCTACCACAGTACGATTACGTTTATGCAGAAATTGCCCGTCAAGTTCCCAATGCTCAGTTTATGTTCCTTCGCTCTGGGATTTCTCAAGAACGTCTAAAACGAGCATTCGCGGCTGTCGGGTTAGATAGTCTTGACTATTGTGTATTCTCTCCTGTCCCCCCTACCGCGTGATGATTACTTTGACTTGCTTTCTTTGGCAGACATTTATTTAGATACCTTCGACTGGGCGGGTGGTAACACAACACTGGATGCGATCGCCTGTCATTTACCAATTGTCACTTGTCCTGGTGAGTTTATGCGGGGGCGTCATTCCTATGGTTTTTTGCAAGCGATCGCTGTAACACAAACAATTGCAGATGATCCCTCGCAATATATTCAGATTGCAGTGCGATTAGCCAAAGATATTGATTGGCGATACTCAGTTCGTGAAGCCCTAAAACTCTCAAGCAACGTTCTGTTTGACAATCCCACTGCTACCCAAAATTTAGAAGCATTCATCAAACATGCGATCGCTGCAAGAAGTTAAAGAAAGTATATTTTGACTTTAACTGAAAAATAAGTAAGTATTAACAGTGATATTCAAAGGCTATGAAAGTCGAAAATGAAACGTCCAAATCGCCTTGCTTGGATGGGAGCGATCGCACTCGCGGCGATCGTTTTACTTAGTTTGTTCGCGGCTCCCAATAATACTAAAATTAACGCTGGCTCTACCTATAACCGTAACTCTGATGGCTATGGTGCTTGGTACGCTTTTATGCAACAACAGGGAATTTCTATCAAGCGTTGGCAAAAGCCTTTTAGTGATATTCAGCCAGAGAACAGCCCAGTTACCTTCCTACAAGTAGGCGGCTATCCCAGAGAAACCACACTAGATAGTCAAGAGCGGGAATGGGTAGAGAAAGGGAATACTTTGGTAATTTTGGGTGCAAAGGCGCGGGTTACAGAAGCGGAGTTTAGCACTATGCAAAAATCTCCTGAAGGTCATATTAAAATTGATACACGTAGACGATATAAAAAAGCTAACTCTCAGCAAGTTAATTTAGGCGATCGCTTTGGTGCTGTTGTCTGGAAACAAAATTACAAAAAAGGAAAGGTGATTTTTTCTACTACTCCTTATTTAGCTGCCAACGCCTACCAAGATTATTTAAGTAATTTCAAGTATTTAGCTAGTTTAGTTACTGAAAAAAGTAACACAGTCTTTGTCGATGAATATATGCACGGCTATAAAGATGCCGATATCAGGAAGAAAGAAAGCGAAGGAGATTTATCTAGCTTTTTTGCCAAAACTCCCTTACTTCCAATATTGATACAGGTAGGTATCCTGCTATTAGTGCTAGTTTGGGCGCAGAATCGCCGCTTTGGTAAGCCAGTAGCTTTAGATACACCAGTTGTAGATAATAGCGAAGCATACATCCAAGCTTTAGCTGGAGTGTTGCAGAAAGCTGATACCACCGACTTTGTTGTTGAAATGGTAGGTAAACAAGAACAACTACAACTCCAAAAAGTCTTGGGATTAGGGCAAGTACTTTTAGAACGTCAAGCCTTGATCGATTTCTGGGTGGAAAAAACAGGTGCAAGTGCAGCAGAACTAGATGCAGTTTTAAAGCTACAATCTCGCAAACAACCCATCAGTGAACGAGACCTGTTAAGCTGGTTGGGAAAATGGCGAACCATTAGATTAATTCGTAATTCGTAATTATTTTTTTGGGCGTTGCTGAATTAAGGGATGATTCTTGTGGGGTGGGCATCCTGCCCGCCCGAAAATACAAAGGACGGGCTTTTCGGCTCATCCCACAAAAATAGTAAAATCATCCCGCAAATATGCAACATCTTTTTTTGGAATTGTACTCTGCGTTGGTTATTTATCAATAAAAAATATGAGTGAAACGCATCCTATTTTAATTCGGCTTGGTCAAGGTCTTAATCAAGTAATTGTCGGACAATCTAGTTTAATACAGCAACTCTTAGTAGCACTGCTAGCGGGTGGGCACGTAATTTTAGAAGGAGTACCGGGAACTGGGAAAACCCTACTCGTAAAAGTGTTGGCGCAGTTAATTCAAGGGGAGTTTCGCCGAATTCAATTAACACCAGATGTTTTACCTTCAGATATTACTGGTACAAATATTTTTGACTTGAATAGCCGCAATTTCACTTTGAAAAAAGGGCCAATATTTACTGAAGTATTGCTAGCAGACGAAATCAACCGTACTCCGCCTAAGACACAAGCGGCGCTGCTAGAAGCAATGGAAGAGATGCAGGTAACACTGGATGGTGAAAGTTTGCCTTTACCAGATTTATTTTGGGTAATTGCAACCCAAAACCCCCTAGAATTTGAGGGTACTTATCCTTTACCAGAGGCCCAGTTAGACAGATTTTTATTTAAGCTGATGGTAGATTACCCCGATCGAGCTGCTGAAAAGCAAATGTTACTCAATCGTCAGGCGGGTTTTGCAGCACGACGTTTAGATATTAGCCGTTTGAAACCAATCGCAACAGTAGCCGACATTTTGCAAGCACGACAAGCAGTCAAAGAAGTTAAAGTATCAGAAGCGATCGTTGATTATTTGTTGGCATTGGTGACAATATCGCGTCAATATCCCGATCTAACTTTGGGTGCATCACCCCGCGCTAGCGGTGCTTGGTTGCAGACATCTCAAGCCATAGCATGGTTAGCGGGAAGGGATTTTGTAACGCCAGATGATGTAAAAGCAGTTGCATCACCGTTACTACGTCATCGTCTCATATTGAAACCAGAAGCGATGCTGGATGGTTTACAAATGGATGCGGTAATTGCGTCGGTAATTAATCAAGTACCAGTTCCAAGGTAAAAAATGTTGTTTCACCAAGACATAGCGCAATACGGTTCGGTTAAAGGGGAAAGGGTAAAGGGGAAAGGGGAATAAAAAACCTTTAACCGCAAACCCATTTCCCTTTTCCCCAAACCCTATTTTGAGTTCAAAATGCTTATCTGAACCGTATTGATACATAGCGATCGCCATCACAACATTACTGATAAAATATCGAAAATGCGAGAACTTTACCCAGCGATCGAGCCTTACTTAGAAGGTAGTTTACAAGTTTCCGACCTTCATACTATCCATTTTGAAGAGTCAGGAAACCCGCAAGGGTCAACCCATCGTTTTGCTGCATGGAGGCCCTGGTGGTGGATGTCCAGCTTTTTATCGGCAATATTTCCACCCAGAAAAATGGCGGTTAGTCATGTTTGACCAGCGTGGTTGTGGTCAAAGTACACCCCATGCAGAATTACGAGAAAACACCACTTGGGATTTAGTCAGTGATATTGAAAAACTGCGCCAACATTTAGGTATAGAAAAGTGGGCGGTTTTCGGTGGTAGTTGGGGTAGCACTTTATCATTAGCCTACAGTCAAACCCATCCCTCTCGATGCACAGGATTAATTCTGCGTGGGATCTTCATGCTGAGACAAAAAGAGTTGCGCTGGTTCTACCAAGAGGGTGCTAGCTATATTTTTCCTGATGCTTGGGAAGAATATCTCAAACCAATTCCCATAGATGAACGTGACGATTTAATCGCAGCATATTACAAACGCTTGACCAATCCAGATTTAGAAATTCAATTAACAGCAGCGCGTGCTTGGTCAATTTGGGAAGCTAGTACCAGTAGACTTTTCTTCGATCCAGAACTTATGCAAAAGTTTGGCGAAAGTGAATTTGCTTCAGCTTTCGCACGTATTGAATGCCATTACTTTATGAATAAAGGATTTTTGGAAACAGAAGATCAATTACTCTTAAATGTAGACCGCATCCGCCATATTCCGGCTGTAATTGTTCAGGGACGCTATGATGTAGTCTGCCCAATGATATCAGCTTGGGAATTACATCGAGCTTGGCCAGAAGCCGAATTTATAGTGGTTCCTGATGCCGGACATTCGATGAGTGAACCAGGAATTTGCAGTGCTTTGATTGAGGCAACAGATAATATTTAATTTGTATCAAGGAATTAAAAAAAATAAAATCACCAAAAATAGTAAAAATAATCATTATTTGGAGGGTAAGTACAGCCATTAGCTGCTACTTCCTCTCCAAATTGTAGTAAATTCAATTTAGATTTAAATTTTTGGGTATTTGGAATCAAAATGCTCAAATCGCCTGGGGTTCCTACTCAAGCTTTAGTAATTGCTGGATTTTTATGATGTGGCTTTCTGCTTACGGCTAAGTACCTTGCTTGCTCCTAGCATAGCACCAAGTGCCAATACAGCTAGATCCATTCTAGGTTCAGGAACAACAGTGCTATTTTCAGTGAAAGCCAAAAAGCCAGCCCCATTCAACCCACCTCTACCGACAGGGACAAAGGTATCAATAAAAGCTCCTGTCTTGCCGTCGTAACGTAATACATTGTTACTATTTAAACCACTAACGTAGAGGTTGCCGTCAGTACCAAAGATTGGCTTTACAGGGCCGTTAAGTCCGCCACTACCAGATGGGACAAAAGTATCGATAAAAGCTCCCGTCTTACCGTTATAGCGCAAGATATTATTAGTCCGAAAGTTAGCGACGTAGAGATTACCGTCTGGTCCAAAGCTCAAGCCATCAGGTTCCGACCCTTTTTCCTCTGTAGCAAAAGTATCAATAAAAGCTCCTGTTTGCCCGTTATACCTTAAAACACTATCAGTCAGACTACTACTTACGTAAAGGTTCCCGTCTGAACCAAAGCTCAAACCAAAAGGTGCAGTGAGTCCGCCGCTACCGGAGGGGACAAAGGCATTGATAAATTCTCCTGTTTGCCCATTGTAGCGTAGAACATTATTACTAGTGCGGCTGTTAATACTGGTAACGTAGAGGTTGTTGTCAGGTCCAAAAACTAAGTCTTCAGGTGAATCTAGTCCACCACTACCTGAAGGAACAAAGGTACTAATGAAATTCCCTGTTTTACCATCGTAACGTTGGATACTACCGCTCAAAATACTACTAACATAGAGATTTTTATCGGGTCCAAAAGTTAAACCAGTTGCTCCCTTTAGTCCGCCACTACCGGAAGGAACGAAGTCATCAATGAATTCTCCCGTTTTTTCGTCGTAGCGCAGAACGGAGTTATTATAATAACTCCCGACTAAAAGCGCTGCATTAGCTCTTGGCGCTATCCATCCTAGTAAGGCAAAACCGACCAGTGGAAGACTGATCTGACAAAAATTGAAAAATCTCATAATTTTTTAGCTCAAACAATCATACTTACTAAGTACAGTTAATCATACATTCGTAGAATTTCTGTTACTAACTCAAGTTGCTAGTTATGTAAATGGGCGATCTGAACGAAGCATAAATCTATTTCCCTACATTATTCAAAAGTCGAAAGCAAAGATCGCGTTTTGTCAATATGTTTCCCTATAAGCTTGCACTTAATTATTACTCTCTCCACCTCACTCAATCCAATTAGGGGCTTTGAAGAAACTTCCATCTTCTCTAAAAGTTTTATACACCAAAACACCTTCTCCGAGAGGGGGGAAATTTTTGGCTCCTCTAAAATCAGTTTTTATGAATTTGGCAGTACCACCAATCGCCGCCCTGTAGAGATTAGCCCCATCAAATACAGCAGCAGTAAAGATAGCATCATTCAAACTGGCATTGGAAAAGTCAGTCCCTATGCAATCAGCACCACTTAAGTCAACTCCTCGCAGATTCGCATAACTGAGATTGGCATTAGTGAGGTTAACACAAAGCATTTTGGCTCCACTCAAGTTAGCATAGCTCAGGTTGGAGCCACTCAAATCAACACCTATCAAATCGGCTCCGCTCAAGTCAATTTCCCGCAAATCTTCTCCATCCAGCCCGGAGGAACTGATTCTAATTCCAGCAAAATCTCTCTCGCCAGCAGCATATCTCTTAAGCAACTTTCTACGCTCGATAAACTTTCTTTCATCTTTCATAATTTACCTCTTGCATCTTCCAATACATATATATGAACAGCAACGCTAACCCTTGTAAATTTGGAAACTTACAATGTATATGATGTATCAGTGTAACTAGTTCACTACAAAAAAAGAAAATATGGGAATTCTAATTGTGAAAAGCAGTATAGCGTTTTGATTGAAGCAACAGATAATTATGCAAGACTCTAAACAAGAAATAAATGCCAGAGCTTCTATAGATTTAGAACAGCGAAGGAATTGGTATTCTCCCGTAGCTGATATTTATTACAACGCTAGACCAAAATATCCAAAGGAACTGATCGAGCGGTCTGTCGTTTTAGCCCAACTTGACTCAGATGCATCGATTCTTGAGGTCGGTTGTGGTCCAGGAAATGCGACAGTAGCTTACGCTCAATTTGGTTTTTCAATGACGTGTATTGAGCCAAACCAAGATTTTTGTCGTTTGGCACAACGCCATTGTGCAACCTATCCAAACGTTGCAATCCACAACACCTCATTTGAGGAGTGGGAACTAAAAGCAAAACAGTTCAATGCCGTTCTATCTGCTAATGCCTTTCACTGGATACCGTCAGAAATTCGCTATGCCAAGGCAGCGACAGCATTACGCGACAACGGGTTTCTCATCCTACTATGGAATCTGAGACCTGAACTGAAATATGAAGTTTACCAAGCGATCGAGCAAGTGTATCAAGTTTATGCTCCTTCACTTGTCCGCTATGAAGGTGCAGAAACTCAAGCAGAAATTTTGAGAGGGTTTGAACAAGACATTCTAGACTCTGGTTATTTTAAGGAGTTGGTAACTGAGCAAATCGCGTGTGAGGTGACGTACAGCATTGATGACTTCTTTAAGCTATTAAGTACCATGAGTACACTGGAGCCAAAGGCGAAGGAGTTGCTATTTGCACAATTGCAAGAAAAGCTGAGGAACTTTGGAGACAGTGTAAACCTCTCGTTTCTTTCTGCTGTTCACGTTGCCCGAAAAGATGGATAAGCTGTTGAATTTGTTATGTAATAGACTTCTTGGCATTTGTCGGGGTAAAGGGGAAGGTGGGGCCCCTGAAGGGGATAAGGGGCCAGGGTGGTTTCATACGAAAAAAGAAAAATACATAAGTCTTGATTTCTCATATATAACCATAGATTTTGACCCCACTTCCATTCCTCTCCCCGTTGGCGTCAGCCTGCCGTTAGGCAAGCGGAGAGAGGCTTTGAAATCTATTTTTAGTTTTTCTCTCGTTGTATGAAACCACCCTGCTCTGGGGATAAGGGGCGGGGGAAAAGGGTAAAAGAGTAAAGAAATTCAAAACCTTTTCCCTTTAACCTTTTCCCTTTTCCCTCTCTTGCAAAAATATATTTTTGCAAGAGGTCTAATGATGCAGCAGAACAAGTCATTGGAGCAGACGTGCATAACCCTTGTAAATTTGGAAACTTATACTGTATATGAAGCATCAGTGTAAGTAGTTCACTACAAAAAAAGAAGATATGCGAATTCTAATTGTGGAAAGCAGTCTGTTATTGCTCCTAACTGCAATGACAACTGGCTGTGTCGGTTCTTCCTCTGTTACAAAACAGCCGCAAGCTTTGCCAACAATCACTGAACAGCCGACGAAAGAAGCTGTGTTGAACTCAACACCTACACCGACTGCAAAACCTATAGAGCATTCTACCCCTGAAGCCACTACTGCCACAAATCCGACGCGCTGTGAAACTAGCCAATTATCAGTGCGCCGAATTTCCGAAGATGCTGGCGTTGGGAATGTTGCACTCACCTACGCCTTCACCAATAACGGCTCATCCCCTTGCACCCTCTATGGTTATCCGGGACTGGGACTACTGGATGCAAAAGATCAACCTTTGCAGGGGATTAAAGTTATTCGCTCCAAGGATACTTACTTTTCGAGTAAGCAACCTCGACAACAAGTAATTCTGGCTCCTGGAAAACAAGCCTCATTTCAGATAGCATACAACCACATTAATTCCCCAGATCAAAACTGCCCAATGTCTAGTAAAATTCAAATCACACCTCCTAATGCTTACGAGCACTTGACCCTTACAGAACAAATCAAGCCTTGTACAGGCAAAGTTAGAGTGACTCCAGTACGAGCCGTTAACACCCAACCCTAGTAAATTTCTGTAATTTACTCAAATACCCAAAAAAAGCATAAATTTAATCAAAGCCTCTGATAAGTTCAGGATTGTACTGATCAAAAAGGTTAAAAAATTTTATGGAAGGAATTGATGTTGCCGATCAAGATGGCAGAGTAGATTGGACGGCAGTAAAAAACTCTGGTAAAACTTTTGCGTTTGTCAAAGCCACAGAAGGAGCTAGCATCAAAGACTCTCTTTTTGCTCATCACTGGCAAACTATGAAAGCTGTTGGTCTGATTCGCGGTGCTTATCATTTTTTTCACCCTCATACATCCGATCCGGTGCAGCAAGCAAAGGAATTCTTAAAAACTTTGGGCAAATTAGAACCGGGAGACTTACCACCAGTTCTGGATGTAGAGGTAACTGACAAAGGAAGTAGCCAAGCTGTAATTAATGGAGCGAAGTTGTGGTTAGCAGAGGTGGAAAAAGCCCTTTTGCAACAAACAAAAAAACCAATCAAACCAATTATTTATACCTTCCCCAGTTTTTGGGAACAACTTGGTAATCCATCTGATTTTGCTACTTATCCGTTATGGATTGCCCACTACGGAACTCGAAACCCAACTATTCCTGGTGCTTGGCAAGGACAATACTTAATCCATCAATATGAAGGTGATATATCTGGTGTAACTGGTGTTAGTGGTCGAGCCGATTTGAATAGATTTAATGGATTGCAGCTAGGAGATTCTGGGCTAAGAGTAAAACAATTACAACAGCAATTAAAAGATATTGGCTTATATACTGATGCCATCGATGGGCGTTTTTCTGAGTCAGTTAAGAATGCAATTGTTAGTTTTCAAACATCTAAAAAATTGCAAGCTGATGGAATTGTCGGTATAAAAACTTGGATAGCTTTACTATGGATTTAAGTAAGTAGGTGTGAATAAGCAAAGGTTTGTGGTCAACGGCTCCAAACCTTTAATTAATTTTATATTGTATAATGTAGTTTGATTTATTGTGGTTATTACTTAACATCGTAACGAACAAAATTGAGATTCGACCTGGAAAAAACCTTTCAAGATTCGTTTGAGTGAATTAAACTTAACTCGCCTAATAGCTTTCTTCACTTCTACCCACTGCCGTTTTCTTTTAGTTGCTTCTGGATAATCTTCACTCAGCATATCAACTGATAGTAAATACATCTTGACGCAGTAAATTTTGCCTTGTTTGCGGTACTTGTAAGTTCCTAGTTCATTTGCATCCACTTGCCCAATTATCCCTGCTTCTTCCCACGCCTCTTTGGCTGCGGAATCAGGTGGACTCATGCCATTAGGAATATCTCCTTTGGGAATCACCCAGTGTTGAAAGTCACGAGTTGTAATTAGCAAGATTTCAACTTTACCATTGTTCACTCTGTAAGGAATTACCCCAGACTGTATAAACACTTTACTGGCTTTTCGAGTCATGTAATTTACATCCTGTACGTCCTAGCTTTTTTGTACAATGTTTACTTCAGAAATTCTAGAGCTGATACCGGATAAATTTGGGTTAATCTTAAGTTATGAAAAGGTTAAAACTATTTTTTGCTTATAAGAGTTAATTATTCAAAAAATTTCCAGCATCAGTGTTTAAGCGGGTGATGATGGTTTTAATGCCGCAGTTACAGTATTATTGTCAGACTGGTTTTATCTTGAAGAGTCAGACCCCTATTCGTTACTTGTCTCCACAAAAGTTATCAGGAATCTGGGCAACACTGTTGTTCAACTAACTGTAATAACTGTTCCCGCACTCTCGTTGGCTAATCTATCCACTGCACACACGGCATAGGTTCCGGCTTGTTGGACGGTAGCGAAGGTTGTGCCAGCAGATAAAATTCGTTGAATTGTCCAAGTATCGCCACTCAGCCGATAAAGTGTCCAGGAACGAACTGGCTGATTATCTCCAGGCTGCCAACTTAATTTGCGGTTATTGACTTGTAGTCCAATGGGTGGAGATGGTGGTGTTGTATCTTGCCAAGGCAAAGTTGGCGGTAAGGCAGGTTTGTTATACAGCAGACTTTGAAATTTATCAGCAATACCCTGACTATTTTCTGTCAAAACACTGAGATTAAAGAAGATATTCCCTAGTGACAACCGTCCAGCTTGGCTACGACTAATTTTCACCTGCTTTTCAATCTCATCACTTTCGCGACTCTTGTTGCTTGGTTCTGTCAAATTGTTACCAGCATAAACGTGTCTTTGCTTTGTGTTTACTTGTGTCCACCACTGTAGCAACGCTGGATAACTTTGTTGTGGTTGGTCTGTGCGCCAGTAAAGTTGAGGAGCAATATAATCAATCCAACCTTCTTCTAACCATTTTTTTGAGTCGGCATACAGCACATTGTAAGCATCCAATCCAGTGATACCCGCGGGTTGACCGGGGCGATAAATCCCAAAAGGACTGATACCAAATTTAACGTCGGGTTTGGTTGTTTTAATCCCTTGCCAGAGGCGCTGTACCATTTTGTTAACATTGTCCCGTCGCCAGTCGCCAAGGCTGAGTGTACCACCAGCTGCTTTATATGCAGCATAGGTTTTATCATCGGGGAAAGACTGTCCCTCAATAGGATATGGATAGAAATAATCATCTAAGTGAATGCCATCAACATCGTAGCGCTTCACTACATCGAGAATTACGTTATACGCCCTATCCTGAACTATTTTTAGTCCTGGGGTCCATCCAGCGTTGTGTTTTCCACAAATAAACGCTTTCTGGATTAGTAGCTGCGATGTGGGGACGGACTGTTTTCGCTGGGTCGGTGGAAGTGCTAGCGCGGTAAGGGTTAAACCAAGCATGGAGTTCAAGATTATGCTTATGACATTCTGCGATCGCAAACGCTAAAGGATCGTAAAATGGTTCTGGTGCTTTACCTTGAGTTCCTGTAATCCAAGCACTCCAAGGCTCTAATCGAGATTCATACAAAGCGTCTCCCTCTGGTCGCACCTGGAAAATCAGAGCATTGAAGTTTAGCGCTTGTAATTTAGTAATAATCTCGGTAAGTTCTGCTTTTTGTTGAGCAACAGAAAGCCCCGGTTTGGAAGGCCAATCACCATTCCACACAGATACTACCCATGCTCCCCGGAATTCCCGGCTATGATTTACCCTAACGCTACCGATAGGTGTGGGCGTTGGAGTTGGTATTGGTGTCGGTGTTGGAATTGGAGTTGGTATTGGAGTTGGCGTTGGAGTTGGAGTTGGAGTTGGTGTTGGAGTTGGAGTTGGTGTTAAGATTGGCGGCTGTACTAAGTAACTAGAGGCAATTTTTTCTGCCTGACCTAAATACACCAAAGCTTGATAAATAATCACTGCCACATCTGCACGAGTAGCTGCGAGATTAGGATTGAGTAATTTAATATTTGGGAAACTAACTACCAATCCAGCGCTGGTGGCAATAGCTACATGATTTCTACCATACTCAGGAATCTGTACAGAATCCTGATAAATCTGTGAAAGTTTTGAGAGCAGGTCAGGTTTTACCTTGGTAGCAATTTCTAAGCCTGCTACCAAGGAAACTAAGACTTCTACCCTAGTAATTCGGTTAGCTGAACGGAAAGTTTTATCAGGGAAACCGCTAATAAATGCTTTTTCGTAAGCTGTTTTAATGGCTGCTGCTGCCCAATAATTCGTGGGTACATCAACAAAGGAAACATACTGCCGCTTCTTGGAAACTGTCCCAAATGCGTTGGCAATAATTGCGGCAAATTCAGCACGGGTAAGTGAATTATCAGGGCGATAAGTGCCATTAGGCAACCCACTGACAATACCGCGTTGGGCTAAGGCTGTTATAAATGAGCGTGCCCAATGGTTTTGAATATCCGAGAATGGAGTAGCAATAGATACCATTGTTGATTGCAGCTAGCTGGCCTTGATTTTGATTTCCTTTGTTAATTTAGCAATTTTGTTGGCGTAGGCATAGCCAGCCATAGGCATCGCTGCTGCAATGTCGTCTTGTAAACTTTAACTACTTAAGTTTGAGAATGGGAAATGGGGAAGGGGGAATGGGAAATGGGGAAGGGGAAAAAACCTTATCTTAATATATCGAGCCTTCCAATCCTTTTCCCCTTACCCTTTCCCCTTTAACCGAGCAGTATTGCCCCCCACTCCCCACTCCTATCTACTAAGTAGGATTTGCAGCTTCATTAGTAGGATTTGAGGTAGAACGCGCATTCAAAGATAGCATGACGCGCGAAACGCCAGTGAAAATAATGCTGACGCCAACTAGTGTACCCAGAAGCCAGGGTGCGTTGAAGGGCCACTGGAACCAAATCATTGCGCCTAAGACCAATGTAATAATCCCATCACCGAGTATCCACGTCCAGTTTTCTTGGGGACGTAACCGGAATGCCAGAATTAACTCGAATGTACCTTCAGCCAGTAAAAAGCTGCCAAGCAACAAAGTTAGTGTGAGTACACCTGTAAAAGGATAAACAAACAACATTATGCCGGTTGCAATATAGAGTCCGCTCAATAGAAGTTTCCAAATAAAACCTCCCTGCTGGCGGGTTTGAGTGGCATAAACTAGTTTTGTAAATCCGGCGAAAATCAAAATCACCGCAATCCAAGTTTCGGCGAATATGGTCGATAGATTAGGCGCTGCGATCGCAATCACCCCTAAAATACTCAAGAGAACACCTGTTATCAGTGACCCATTCACATTTTTGTTAGTATTTTTAGAAACATCGGTTGTCATAAAAATCCCTTTCCTATTTTTAGACTAAACTCTACATTTAGGTTAGGGAATTTTTAATTAACACAGTATGAACCCTAAGATAGACTCATCAGTATTAACTTCGTTGCGATCGTGATTAAAATTTACGACTATTGAGATACTAAATCAATCATCAGATCGCAACTGTATTGTCTCTAAATTACCCTATAATAGTTCTGCAAGATTGCTGAGACGTTCATAAACAGAAATAAGACGATCTCCTTCAAGTTCAACAGAAGTATTTGGATAATTCTGAATGGCTCCAAGTAATGTCACTTCACCATTTTGTTGAATAGATGTACTTAAAGCACTTCGCAATGCTTGCTGGTCTAATTGTCCTGCGGGAGGATGAACTACCTCACCAATTTGGTTAACTAAAATTGGCCCTGCCCAACTAGCTAGTAAACTATTCAAAAAAGCAGCATCAGCTTTTATTGGGGCTTTCAATGCCTTACGAGCTACTGCGGGGTCTTGTTGCGCCGCCTGTAAATAAGCTCTTAATGTTGGGGTAGTCTTGCCAGTTTCTGTAAACTGACTTAATTCTTCAACAGATACTTGCCCCTGAAAAGTACCATACTTTAAAATAACTTGCTCGGCAGCATTAGCATTAGTAGTTGAGAATAGAACAATAGCACCTACACCTAAAGCTACAGTCTGAGTGAGTAACTGAGTAAATTTATTATTTAATCGATTGAGAAGTTGCGAAATCTGCATTTTGTTAAACTTGATAATGGTATGGAACAGACATAAGCAAAAAATGCCTATGTCTTTGGATTAAATTTTGTCATTAGGCAAAGCTGCATGAGGTAGTATTGATTGATCTTCGTCTAAAGTTGGTGCAGGTACGCCCAAATGCTTCCTTGCAGTTTCTTCAGCAAGCTTTCGGTCTTGTTCGTTCTCGAACTGGCTCTCATCTAACAAATGAGGATTTTTTGCTGCTTCGTCTCGGCTTGGTCGATAACCATTTTTCCACCTATACTTCCAGTCCATAGTTTAAAAGGCAGATATACTGCAATTTGATTTCCTAGTTGCTTATATTAGACGCTGAATGGAAAGTGATACTCCTGCTATGGGTTGAAGAGGCTCATTCAGAAGGTATAAATTTAACATCATCTTAAAGTAGTAATACTCTATTACCCTAATTTTAAGGCAATTATGAGTTGCGATCGCAAATGTAATAACGATTGTCACTAGCTGCGATCGCTACTGGTGTTATATAACATTTTACAGTTGCAGGATTTGTTTGATTTTATATTTTTATTCAAAAACAGATATGATAAATATTATTTTAGATATTGCCCAAATACAGAATCAGACAATTATGCTTAAAGAACAGATTACACAAGAACTAGAAAAATTACCTGAACCTCTGTTACAGGAAATTTTAGATTTTGTTCAATTCTTACAAGCAAAGTATCAAAAAGATAAAATCTTAGAAATCACTATTATGAGTGAATCATCACTGCGAAAAGATTGGTTAAGACCAGAAGAAGATACAGCATGGCAGGATTTGTAAAAGGAGATGTTGTTATTGTTCCATTTCCATTTTCAGACTTAACTGGTACAAAACGCAGACCTGCTTTAGTTATTGCTACTTTTCAGAGAGACGATCTGATACTTTGCCAAATTACTAGCCAAGCTGTTGGCGATATCTATGCCATTCAATTAGATAATAGTGATTTTAGCTACGGTTAATTAAATCAGCCAAGTAATATTAGACCAAATCGAGTTTTTACTGCTGATAAACAAATTATTTTATATCAAGCAGGTCAAATAAAACTTGAAAAATTAACAGAGGTTATTAATAAAATTATTGAAATTATACAGTACTCAAACCCGTAGTTGTATCCAGTATTTAATTAAGTTGGACTGGTGTCAGGTGGTTCGGTAACTGGCGGTTGCGTCACAGTTCTACCTACATAGATTTGGTGCGTTTGATTGTAAAACAACGCCAAAACGGTTGACTTGGGAGGAGTTTAGCAATACTGTTGCTGGCAAAGGTTTTGAATTTGGGGGAACTGATACCAATTCAAAATTCAAAACTTGTACTGAGCGTAGTCGAAGTATTCAAAATTAAGAAAGTAAGAAGTAGCATAGGTTTGGGCGTTTGCATCTGTATCATATTTTTTGTGAAATGGTATGAGGTAGTTACAGCTGGGTTATTAGGATTAAAATGAACAAGTATTTTTCATCACATCTGAAGCCTCGGAAACCTAACCCCCCTAGCCCCCCAACACTCACAAGGGAATGGGGGTTTCAAAGCCTCTCTCCGCTTGGCTAACGGCAGGTTGACGCCAACGGGGAGAGGAATAGAAGTGGGTTTTATAGTATACTTTGCAACTTTTCAAACAACCTCTAAAGGCGAACCGGAAGCAGGCTATGTACAGCCGTGATTTTTAATCGTCAGGTATATTTGCTGATTGCTTTATCAAAAAGCCTAATTGCTTTATCAAAATATTAAAATACTTTCTCAAAATACCGAAATGCTTTCTCAAAAGGTTTCAATGCTTTCTCAAAATACTCGAATGCTTTCTCATTTCGGTGTTTTCAGCAAGCAAAAGGCTTAAATGCTTTATCAAAAGGCTTAAATGCTTTCTCATTTTGGTGTTTTCCGCAAGCAAAAGGCTTAAATGCTTTCTCATTTTGGTGTTTTCCGGAAGCAAAAGGCTTAAATGCTTTCTCAAACACCAGTTTAGTTACTCATTTCAGTGTTTTCCACAAGCTAAATGGCATTTGACTTTTTCAAACGGATCTATGCCTTCTTTCCTGTTCCCTACCCACGCAAGTAAATTCTCCGAATTAAACCGGATTCCTATATGTCTGCTAAATTATGACTTTATCAGCCAAAGTTACAGAAGCACTTTGAATTTAGTAGAAAATTTATTAAATTTATGTCTAAAGAAATAAGCGCAAAATTAACCTGACTATACCTAAAAGTTGTGTATGCACAGAATAGTCATTCTCAACAAATATCTCTATAGATATAACTAAAAAAGCTACTTTTATTATAATTCCACCTTTAGGCTCACGCAATTTAAACTAAAAAGGGTAATACTAAAAAATAACATTATCAAAATTAAATATGGTTGTAATCAAAAATTGCAACCTAGACAACAAACAAATAGATAAATAGAGAAAAAAGTACAAACAATGGCAACTTCTACTGACCGCGAGCAACAGATTCAAAAACTGCGTGAACTCATCAAAGATATTGATTATGGGATGTTTACTACAGTCGATGATGATGGCAGCTTGCATAGTTACCCGATGTCAAAGAGTGGTGAGATTAACTCTGATAGCATACTCTGGTTCTTTACTTATTCTGATTCCCATAAGGTGACTGAAATAGAACATCACGAGCAAGTCAATATTAGTTTCTCTTCACCCGAACAGCAGCGATACGTTTCTATCTCAGGTACAGCACAACTTGTGAAAGAGCGCAACAAAATGCGACAGCTATGGAAGCCGGAACTTCAAACCTGGTTTCCTAAGGGACTAGATGAACCTGGTATTGCTTTGCTGAAGGTAAATATTAACCAGGTTAATTATTGGGATAGTGTATCGAGTTTCAAGCCACAAACAATTAGTTTTTTGACAACATCACGCCTTTAAGTAATTAATAATTCGTAGTTAAGAATTCAATGAGGAATTATTTAAAACGTGTAATTATTGTCCGAAATTGCGGCAGTTGTTAGCGGTATTGAGTAACTGAAAGCACTGCATTGAAATTCAGCGATCGCCCGTGGCTGGCTTTTAACTAATGCAAGTGGTGTGCGTTAGCGTAGCTCACCGCAGGTATCGCTGTCAGCCATATGCTGCTGATGAAGGCAGAATCAAACATGGTTTTCCACCCTAAAGCAAAGCACAAACATGAAACTGGAGAAATAAAAGTTATGCCTTACAAACAAATTGCAGACTTACCAGATTCAGTCAAAGAAAACTTACCCAAACACGCCCAAGAAATTTTCCGAGCTGCATTTAACAGCGCTCAAGAACAATATGGTGGAGAAGAACGTGCCTTTCGAGTCGCTTGGAGTGCGGTAAAGCGCGATTACGAAAAAGGCGATGATGGGCATTGGCACAAAAAACCAGAATAGAATTCAATACGGTTCGATTAAGGTTTTCTTACAGCCAGTGCTTGGGATAAGTCCTCTCTTGTGCCAGATTATTAAAAACCACAGCACAAAGCACCAAAATAATAGAACCTTGTAAAGCAGGTGTTAATAGAAATTGCCAAGGAGCTTTTGTCATCATCACGACTAAGGCAACTGCTCCTGAAGGTGGGTGTACAGTTCTAGTCAGCTGCATCATCCCAATGGCTGTTGCTACTGCCATTCCCATTGTCCAAGGTGACGAACCAAAAAGATGTAAAATAATTAGGCTGACTAAGGCAGCTACGAGATTACCACCAATCACATTACGGGGTTGAGCCAAAGGACTGTCTGGTACACCAAATATCAATACACTGGTAGCACCAAACGGAGCCATAAGCAGAGGAGAATGTGTTTTCACAGACAGGTAAGCCGTTGCTGCGATTGCTAAGAAACTACCAAGCCAACTCCAAAAAATATGTTTGTGATGAGGTTTCTCTATAGGATATGTTAGAGGACACGAGCGCCAGGTTCCACTTACCTTAAACCAGTAATTATTCAATTTCAAGTGAAGATTTTTGTAATGGAATAATCTTAAATAAGTAGAATTAGTTCGTTTTTTTGGGCAATTTCCTTTCATAAACTCCACAATAATAAATAAGCATCAACTTAGAAAATATGAGTTGTGACATTATACTGTAGCTAGTTATCAATACCGAAATAAACAAACACATCTATCTCAAGTTTGTTAGCAAAAATAGTATCTTTCGGTTGATATACTTAAAGATAACAATGCACACAGTAGTACCTTTCCAAATTGTAGATAAGGCATCGACTAGATTATTTATTCAAGACATTAAGAGCAACATTTACATAGACCTACTAACGCTAAATTAACAAGTCTAATAAAATATTGCCTAATGTCATGATTTTATAACATTCTACCATTAAAGGATCTTAGAAATTTTTCAATAAAGCATATATTACATAGAAAAAAAACTATCATAGCTATAATATTTACTTATAGATTGCCTGGATTCGTTCCATAGTGACATACTCACGCTTACCTGTAATCAGGTAAGCGTGAGTATGTCACGTGAAAGTCCCACATTGAGCAAATATCCCGCCCAGAACTAAAGTTCCGGGCTGATAAGCGAAAGTCCTCTTTTAGAGGACTAAACTAAATTTCTTGTTTAGTCCTCTAAAAGAGGACTTTCGTTATGAGACTCGGAATTTATTCCGAGGCGGGATAGATACAATAGCAATATATATTTAGGAAGTATCAGATGTCACACAAACAATTGATTTATTGCTGGCAAAAATGGTTACTTCCCATTTTGATGCCTGCCATTGTGCAAATAGTGGTTCTAACATTAGGGGTGTTGAGCATTTTGGGAAGCACTGCTCCTATAAGTCATGCTCAAGCTGTTTTCAGCAGTAGTCACATCCAGGAGCAACAGACACAATCAAAATCAACAGTGCTAAATGCCACTGTATATCGCAGTCCCGATTGTAACTGTTGTGGCGGGTGGATTGAGCACTTAAAGACACAGGGTTTTAAAATCACAGATTTTTCTGAGCCTGACATCGAAACAGTCAAACAAAAGTACAACGTGCCGGATGACTTGTCATCTTGCCACACGGCAATTGTTAATGGATATGTTATTGAAGGACACGTCCCAGCAGACGACATCAAACGTCTGCTTCAAGAAAAGCCAAATGTTGTTGGTTTATCTGTTCCGCAAATGCCTGTAGGCACTCCTGGGATGGAAATGGGGAATCGAAAAGACCCGTTTTCTGTGCTTTCTTTCGATCGCAAGAACTCAGTTGCAGTATTCAATAAGTATCCTGGTGAGTTCTGAGTCAATAGAAAGAATCTTTTAACTCAAAACTCAGCACTCTTTATTTAGAACCAGTTTTGATCGACTGCGACAAATGACTTAACCATCTCCTCAACCAGAAAGTAGATGATGCGCTTGCAATATTTTGAGAAAGAAACTCAATGGCATGGTTACAATCTTGCAGGCTGGCATCGAGTCCCATTGCACGATAAATTTCACGAGCATTGCAAAAGGCATCCATCGCTTCTGATTCTCGATTGATTTTTTCTAACACCAAACCCAAATTAAACCAGGCATTTGCTTCTCCGTTTGGGTCATTAAGATCGCTTCTAATCTCTAATGAATGCTGATAAAACTCCAACGCCCTTTGGTACTTTCCTAAAGCCTTATAAGCACTGCCCAATCCACTCAAGGCCATGCCTTCAGCATTGCGATCGCTGATGAATTTCGCCAGCCCTAACCATTGTTGGTAAAATTCAATTGCGAGTTGGTAAGATCCCAACGATTCATAAATGTTGCCCAAACTTCCCAGGCAGATGCATTCCCCTGTCCAATCGCCTGTTTTCTTCGTTATACTCAACCATTGTTGGTAAAGCTCTATCGCTTGCTCGTACTTACCCAGGTATTCATAAGTATTACCCAAGCTTGCCAAGCAAAGACCTTCCCCAGTGCGATCGCCTATTTTCCTGGTAATACTCAACCACTGGTGATAATATTCAATCGCTCGCTGGTATTTGCCCAGTGATTGGTAAGCGTTACCCAACCCAGATAAAGATTTGGCTTCTTCTAAGCGATCGCCTATTTCTTTCGCTATATCTAACCATTGTTGATAAAACTCAATTGCTAGGTGGTACTCGCCTAGCGACTGGTAAGCATTGCCCAAACTTGCCAAAGAAATCACTTCCCGATTGCGATCGCCTGTTTCTCTGGCTTTTTCTAAACACCGCTCTTCATACTCAATGGACTCAATATTATTTAGTCCCCCGGATCTTATTACTTCTGTCATTCTCTATAGAAATTTTTGCTCCATAAGCTGACGATTATACAATTTTCTGTGGCTTTAGCACAGGATAAGTGCAACTTATGTCAAAATTTAGAAATTATTCTTGAATATCAAGCTTTCTTATATAGTTTTCATACACAGCGATCGCTATGTATAAAAAGCTTTTATCTATCCTTAGTAACAAGCATACAAATATACCATACTGAAAAACTTAGCTTTCTCAAAAGATATGAGAAAAACCAAATTAATCAGCAGCAGCATAATCTGGCAATACGTTGAGTTCTGAATTAACAGCACTTAAATAATTTTGATCGTTTAAAACTTGTGATGGTAATTTATTTGCATTCACAGCAGCTTTAACCAAATCTTTCGCAAGAATATTTCTATTCAAAGTTTTAAGTACTAGCGCTTCTCCACTAGGAATACCGTGTTGTTGCAGACCTCCTTGATAAGCAAAATGAACTAGATTCAAAGGCTGGAGGTAATTCGCAGAAGTCGAGTTCGTGGATAAATTATTAGAGTTAACAGCTATTGTTTCATTGTTGTTCGTAGTAGCTGTTTGAGCGCCAGCAATTCCAGGTACAAGAGTGATAGAAGCAAAAATCAGTGCAGAATTTATTAAGGTAGCAAGTTTCATAAGTTATATTTAGGTAAAATGCGATCGGTGTTCCTTAGTAATAGAGTCCTCTTTATTATTAATCTCAACTTCCTTCAGTCAGGTCATCTGATCGGTTGATATATGACTCACCCAAAAGGGTGAGCTCATTGAGTGATACAAACAGCAATGGAAACTCAGTTGAGTCTAGATACAACAAAGATTGGTTGAAATTGTCAAGTACTTACAGCAGAATTCAGAATTCACGAGCATACACTACTACAGACTTTTCAAACATCCTTTTAGACCAGAGAGCGAGTGAAAAGAGGCTTTTCGGAATTTTGCACAGATGCGGTAATCATAAGTAATTAACCGGACTTGATATCATGGGTATTTACCCGGATGTCAGAGAAAAACACTGCGTGCCGCTTTGCTAAAGCGTCTCTACATACCTAAAATTCTTTCTTAGAAGGAAAAACTTGACACTTAAGCGCTTGTTTAGTATAAATGTACTATAAAAGCGCTTGATATTGCATAAAACTTTACCACTCCCGACTACGCTAATAGGAGAGTACAAAATAAATGAAGCTATCTAAGGTAGACTTGAGCAGTTTAGTAGCGATCGCTCATTCTGATGGATATTTGCAGTTGTTGCTCGACCGAGGCAACGAACTAGAGTTTTTGGAAATTCCGGCACCGATACAAGCTTATGAAGGATTGCAAGAACTAAACGAAGCGATTGCCGAAACGACTGCATTACCTTTTGAAGAAGAACCTATTGTCATGCTACCAGTTGTCTCATCAATGGCTATGGCTGTAGGCTACGATCGCAACGAACAGATTTTGCAAGTTGAGTTTCAAAGTGGAGCGGTTTATCAGTACTTAGGCGTAGACGAGGATACTTGGGAAGATTTACATTCCTCGGATTCAATTGGCAGCTTTTTCAATCAAGAAATTAAAGGTAGATATGACTGCGATCGTCTAGATGGTGCAGATTAATAGACCTCTTGCAAAAAGCACTTTTGCACTCTTGGGGAAAAGGGTAAAGGTTAAAGGGGAAAGGGACTTTTGCAGAACCTTTTCCCCTTCCCCTTCCCCTTTCCCCTTTTCCCCTTCTTGGGACCCCACTTTCCCCTTTTCCCAACAAATGCCAAGAAGTCTTTTCTTCAGAGACAATAGAAAAAACCCATATAATATCAACGCAGTTATGACAACTACACTTACCTCTGCTGTTAAACCAAGAGCCGAAGATAGTTTTGCCATTACCTTTGCACCATTGTCTCTGGAAGAAATCTACGCCAAATCCGACGATCCAGCCAGTGGTGCTGTGGTTGTGATGAGTGGTATGGTTCGCAATCAAACCGATGGTAAACCTGTGATTGCTCTAGAGTATCAAGCTTATGAACCGATGGCGTTGCGGATATTTTATCAAATTGCTGCTGATATTCGCTTATCTATGTCTGATGTGAATCGAGTCGCGATTTATCATCGTGTTGGACGTTTGCAAGTTGGGGAAATCAGCGTTTTAGTAGCTGTGGGTTCTCCTCATCGGAGTGAGGCGTTTGAAGCTTGCCAATATGCTATTGATACGCTCAAACACAATGCCCCTATATGGAAGAAAGAACATTGGCAAGATGGTTCTAGCACCTGGGTGAGTATTGGTGCGTGTGAAACATCAGGAGAAAATTGTTGATTTGAAAAAGAATTCAGAAATCAGAATTTAGATTGACAAAATTTTGACAAGTCAGATAGTACCATTTCTTTGCGAGGCTGCGCCAAATTTTTTTTCTTTGTGTACTTTGCGCCCTTTTCTAACGAGACGCTGCGCAATGCGGTTCGTTTTTTTTCTTATACTTCACTCCTAATATGGTTTAGCGCATCTTCATACAGAATTGGTATAAGATGCTATATTTTTTTTCCAAATTTGTTGAACTCATCGACACCACTCGCCAGAACCTTGAAAACCATCGTAACTTCTCTACGAGACGCTGCGCGAACGTTAAATGGTGTCGATTGTTTTCACAGTAAGAATTTCAGGCTATCAAATCGATTGTTTGTCGCTGTGCAAAAGTACTCTTAACGAACTCTGCAATCTCTATACGATTCCCACCGGGATCTCGGAGGAAAAACCGCACGCATCCTGGAAGTGGTCGTCGATCGGGAATAATTTCTATCCCATACTCTTTTAGGTGTTCTTCAAAGGCGTTCAAGTTATCGACTTGGAAACAAAAATGCCGTCTTGATGCTTGGTTATTGGCGTTTTTCTCTCTACTAACGTGCAGTTCAATATCTCCCAATTTGTACCACGCTCCTGAATCATTTTTGATGACATCAGGTCTGGCAATTTCAGTCAATCCTAAAACTTTACTATAAAAAAACAGCATTGCATCCTCCACTTCCAGAGGATAGGTTACTTGAATATGATGAACTGCATTAAGCTTCATAAATTTTTCTCCTAATTTGGGTTAAATTTGGTATGCCTACAATCACCTTTTGCTGTAATCCTGGCGTATTTTTAAAGTTTTTCTGTTCAAACTCACCAAACATCTATACGACAAGCTTTCCCATACTGATGCGTTCTTCAATGAGATAGCCAAGTTTTCTATAAAACTCAACTACTTCTGCGTTGGAGACACGAACTTGGAGATTGATTTTGAGGCATCCCATCGCTATTAATACCTTCTCTGCGTGCTGCACTAGCTTGCTACCAATACCCTGCCGTTGATACTGAGGACTGACTGCAACTGTATATAGCCAACCGCGATGCCCGTCATATCCTGCCATGATAGTCCCTACAATCACAGAGTTAATCTCAGTAACGAAAAACAACTCTGGCTGTACAGCAAGCTTCTGACTGATTACCAATTTTGGGCTGCTGTGCGACGGGTTATTAGGAAACACCTCATCCCACAAAGCACTGACTAATTCAGCATCAGATTCTTGGTATGGTCTTATATTCATCTACATCTCTAAATCAAAGGACTTGCCTTTGCACATTGTTTGTGAAATACTACTCTTAAAACTACGGCAAATCGATATATTTTAAGTAGTATTGTACAAAAATTACCATAAAACATCGCGTCCTGAAAGCAATTACAGGCTAATCCTAAGATGACAAACACAGAAATTCGCACTGCTCAAGTTAAAGTTCCTAACGGAGATTTGCAAATTGATGCTTACTTGGCTGAACCAGCACAAAAAAGAACCTTCCCAGCCGTTATCGTGATTCAGGAAATTTTTGGGGTTAATATTCACATTCGAGAAGTTGCTGAGAAATTTGCCAAAGAGGGGTATGTGGCGATCGCACCGACTTTATTTCAACGCACCGCTCCCGGTTTTGAGGGGGGATACACTCCTGAAGATGTCCAACAAGGGAGAGGGTATAAAGAGCAGACAACAGCCGAGGAAATATTGAGTGATATTAAAGCTGCGATCGCCTATCTAAGAACTTTACCAAATGTGCAAGGAGATGCGATCGGCTCTATTGGTTTTTGCTTTGGTGGTCATGTTGTTTATCTAGCTGCCACCTTACCAGATATTAAAGTTACAGCTTCCTTCTATGGTGGCGGGATTCCCAACTCAACTCCCGGCGGTGGAGAACCAACCATCACCCGCACTCCAGAGATTAAAGGCCCCATTTACGCCTTCTTTGGTCTTGATGACCAGGGAATCCCCTTAGAACATACAGAACAGATTGAGGCTGAATTGAAGAAAAATCAGATTACTCATGCTATCTTCCGTTATCCCGGTGCAGGACATGGCTTTTTCTGCAATCATCGCGCCAGCTACAATGCCGAAGCTGCTGCCGATGCTTGGAAAAATGTTCAAGAACTGTTCCAAAAGAACCTTCAGCTTCAAAAAGTTTAAATCTTGAGGTTACGAGCAATACAACACTAGAGGCGTACAGATGTGCGCATAGGTGTTAACTTAACGTGAAAGCCAGCCGAAAAAAAGCTTTTAGATATTGTCTCGTTCCCAGTCTGAGACTGGGAATGCTGTCCTAGACGCTCCGCCTCCCTTGCTGGCGGCAGAGCCGCAATTGAAGAGCATTTCCAGCCCAGAGGCTAGAAACGAGATTTGACAAAGCTTTTAGCTTAAGTTGACACCTATGAGATGTGCGCCTCTACAACCGAACATAGGCATAGCCAAATAAGTCCAAAAGCAAATTAAAAAACAAAGTATCACGTCCATGATTCCCGTTTTCAAACAGCCACAAGTTAAGATTTTTCAACGTTTTTCATTATTCCTTTTACCTGGATTATTAACAATCTCAACAACCTTAATTAGTTGCTCAGTCCAAAACCCAAATTCAGCAAATCAAACCACTAGTTTGAAAACCAAAGTTGTCCGAATGGGATATCAAAGTTCTGGGGATATTTTCAGACTTAAAGGATCGATTGAAAAACGTCTAAAGCCTTTAGGTATTTCTGTGGAATGGGCGCAATTTGCCGCCGGGCCACAACTGATGGAAGCAATGAATGTAGGCAGGGTTGATATTGGCTCTGTAGGCGAGACTCCCCCGATATTTGCCCAAGCGGCTGGCACATCTTTAGTTTATATTGCTAGTAATAAACCCAGTACTGGTAAAGGAAGCGGAATTATCGTTCAAAAGAATTCACCGATTCGGAGTTTAGCCGATCTCAAAGGTAAAAAAGTAGTTTTTCAAAAGGGTTCTGCTTCCCATTACTTATTAATAAAAGCTTTGGAAGAGGCTGGTTTGAAATATAGTGATATTCAAGCTATTAGCCTCCCTCCTTCAGAAGCCCGTGATGCTTTTATTCAAGGCAAAATTGATGCCTGGGTAACTTGGGACCCTTATTTAGCCGTGGCCCAAAAAAAAGCAAATGCTCGTGTTTTGAGAGATGCTAGTGGCATTTCTACTCAGGGCGGATATTACATGGCAGCGCGAAAATTTGCCACAGAAAACCCGAAATTAGTGCGATTAGTTCTTGAGGAGATAGATAACACAGGTCAATGGGCTGAAAAAAACCGATCGCAAGTTGTAAAACTGACTATTCCTCACCTCAAAATTGATGAAGATATTTTAACAACAATGGTTGAAAGGCGAACTTACGGTATAAGACCAATTACGCCTGAAATTATGGAAAAACAACAGAAAATTGCAGATTTATTTGCCAAAGAAAAAGTGATTCCTAAACCCATCAATATTAAGGAAGCGATGCTGACTAGCGAACAATATGCAGCGATAACACCGGAAACCATTAGCCAGAAATAGCGCCAGGAGATAAGAAAATGGAAGTTTTTTGGTATTTGCCGACCCAGGGAGATGAACGTTATTTAGGTACTACAATTGGCAGACGAGCAGCCACTTACCCCTATATGCAGCAAATCGCCCAAGCTGTTGATAAATTGGGCTATGGCGGGATGTTGATTGGTACCGGACAAAAACAAGATACTTGGATTGTCGCTACTTCATTAATTTCAGTTACAGAACGCTTACGGTTTCTTGTAGCCTTTCGTCCGGCAATTATGTCGCCTTCTTTAGCAGTGAGAATGGCTGCGACTTTTGACCAGATTTCTAATGGTCGAATTATTCTGAATGTTGTCACTGGTGGCGACACCAAAGAACTTGCAAAAGATGGGATTTTCTTAGATCGTGACCAGCGTTATGAACTGACAGATGAGTTTTTGACAATTTGGCGATCGCTCATGCAAGGTGAAGAAGTAACCTATAGTGGTCGCCATCTCAAAGTTCAAGGCGCAAAACTCCAATTTCCTCCCGTACAAAAGCCTTATCCCACCTTGTATTTTGGCGGTTCTTCAGATGCGGCGCTCCAAGTTGCTGCCAAACACATTGATGTGTATTTAACTTGGGGTGAACCACCAGATCGAGTTGCCGAAAAGATTGCAAAAGTACGCCGATTAGCAGCAGAACAAGGTAGAACGGTACGTTTTGGGATTCGGATGCACGTCATAGTCCGCGAAACTACGCAAAAAGCTTGGGATGCAGCTAATGAACTGATTCAGTATGTCGATGATGAAACCATAGCAGCTGCACATCAGCGGTTTTCTGAATCGGAATCAGAAGGACAACGCCGGATGGCTCAACTGCATAAAGGCGAACGCCAAAACCTAGAAATTAGCCCCAACTTATGGGCAGGTGTTGGCTTAGTACGTGGCGGCGCTGGGACTGCCTTAGTCGGAGATCCAGACACAGTTGCAGCGCGGATGCTGGAATATGCCGATTTAGGAATTGATACCTTCGTTTTCTCAGGTTATCCCCATCTCGAAGAAGCCTATCGAGTCGCAGAATTACTGTTTCCTCGCTTACCAGTGCAAACACCAGGCATCGCATTACCGCAGCAGGTTGCAAGTACATTCAGTGAATTTGTTACCAAAACAGATTTACTCAAACCCCAGCCAGTGTAAGCAATTCAAAATCCAAAAACTAACGTGATTTAACTCATAACACCTTAGTACAACATTGCATAAATTCGGCAAAACTCTGCATTCCTCTGCGCTACGCCAGTTGCTACAACGCGGGGAACCCGCGCAACGCACTGGCTTAACTTTGCGTGCCTATGCGTTTAAAAACACAACGATTTTACAGAAAAAAGCATGAGTACGAAAAAACCTCAACTTAGACTAGGCGCATTCTTGCCCAGTACTGGTCATCACGTAGCATCATGGCGACACCCCGAAGCGCAAGCTAATGCTGGTTTGAACTTTCAGCATTATAAAAAGCTGGCACAGACGGCAGAACGCGGCAAATTTGACATGATTTTCTTTGCCGACGGTGTGGCTGTGCGCGACCGCAATCAAAGCGCCGACCTTTTGAGCCGAAATGGCAAACTCGTCCACTTTGAACCTCTCACCCTGTTGTCGGCTTTATCTGTAGTAACGGAAAACATTGGTTTGACAGCGACAGTATCGACTACATACAACGAGCCTTATCACCTCGCCCGCAAGTTTGCATCATTAGATTATCTTAGCGGTGGCCGTGCAGGTTGGAATCTTGTAACTTCTGCTACTGAAGCTGAAGCGCTGAACTTCAATCGGGAAAAGCACATGGAACATACCCTACGTTATCAGCGTGCGAAAGAGTTTGTGGATGTAGTCACGAAACTCTGGGATAGTTGGGAGGACGACGCCTTCTTACATGATAAGGAATCGGGTATTTACTTCGATCCAAATAAACTGCACGTTCCCAACCACAAAGGCGAACATTTTTCAGTACGCGGTCCCCTAAATGTGGCGCGTCCTATCCAGGGTTATCCGGTGATTATTCAAGCTGGGTCTTCCGAGGATGGTAAGAATCTGGCTGCACAAACGGCGGAGGTAATTTTCACTGCCCAGCAGACCCTTGGCAGAAGCTCAGGCTTTTTATCAAGATGTGAAGGGGAGACTGGCTGAATACGGGCGCTCACCTGAGCATCTTAAGATTATGCCAGGTGTATTCCCAGTTATCGGCAAAACTGAGCAAGAAGCTAAGGACAAATTCGATCGAATTCAGGAGTTGATCGATCCGGTGGTCGGCTTAAATTTGCTTGGCTCAATGATCGGTGGATTTGACCTATCCGGCTATCCATTGGACGGGCCGTTGCCAGAGCTACCAGAGACTAACGGGGGTAAAAGCCGTCAGCAACTTCTGATTGACCTAGCTAAGAGAGAAAATTTCACGATTCGACAACTGTATTTGTCGATAGCTGGAGCGCGTGGGCATCGTCAGATTCTAGGCACACCAGAACAAATTGCCGATCAGCTAGAAGATTGGTTTGTCAATGGCGGGGCAGATGGCTTTAATATTATGCCGCCCTGGTTGCCGGGAGGATTGGATGAGTTTGTAGACTTGGTAATTCCTGAATTGCAACGTCGCGGTCTGTTCCGTACAGAGTATGAAGCACGAACCCTGCGCGAAAATCTTGGTTTACCTCGTCCAGTAAATCAGTTTAGCAAAGTTGCTACTCGTGAAGCGGCGATCGCCTAACTTTTTCTAAAGCAAGTTTTTCAGCAAAAAGGCTCAAGCATTCCCAATACAGTTAGGATAAGCATTTTGAACTCAGAATTAGCTTTGGGGAAAAGGGAAATGGGTTTGCGGTTAAAGGTTTTTTATTCCCCTTTCCCCTTTCCCCTTTAACCGAACCGTATTGCAAGCATTCCTGCCTGAGCCATGACTAAATTCAATTTATAGATTAGCTTCAAGAACTATATCTTGCGATCGGTAGTGGATAAGCTCAGTTAAAATTTATCGCCATAGTAATGTAAAATGATTATCTGGATGATGTCTGGTTGATATCTATAACCTCAACAAAGTCTAAATTACTAAAGCTGAGAGTTGGGAAACTCCGGTGAAATTCCGGGACTGTGCCGCAGCTGTGATGGGATGACCCAAGTCAGAATGCCAACTCTCAGGATGTCCTCAAGACACACTCACCGTCTACTCCCTGCGTTGCACGGGGAAGGAGTTCTAAAATTGGTTTCTGGATTTGCCACTTGTCCCGGCTTGTTTTATGCTACTCCTGCCGCAGATGGGATATTATCTCGCGTTAGAATACCAGGTGGAATTATTACTAGTCAGCAGTGCCGTGCGATCGCAGATATAGCAGAACAGTACGGTGGCGGCTATCTAGATGTGACTAATCGAGCTAACCTGCAAGTCCGTGAAATCCGCACGGGGATAAATGCTGAGGTTCTGAAATACCTCCAAAATATGGGATTGGGTTCTGACAATACTGTTGTAGACCAAATCCGCAATATTATGACCAGTCCAACTGCTGGTATCGACCCCCAGGAATTAATCGATACTCGCCCTTTTGTTCAAGGTTGGGATGATTATATTGCTGCACATCCGGCGCTTTCGAGACTGTCGGCCAAATTTAGCGTTTGCTTTGATGGTGGTGGGATAATTCAGGTGGGCGATCGCTTGAATGATATCGCCTTTGCAGCTGTCTTACTTAACGATAATGTTTATTTTCGGCTCTCTCTCAGTGTTGGTGAGAAGGGTCAACCCCCCAGCGATACAGGAATTTTACTACCACCAGAAAAATGTTTGCCCGTCTTAGCAGCTTTGGCAGATGTCTATCTAGCTTATAGTCATACTACGAGTAAGCGCCGGCCACGTTTGAGAGAGTTATTGAATACTTTGGGTTGTGAAAATTATCTCCAAGAAGTTGAGCAGCGTTTACCTTTTTCTCTTTTGTACACTGAAATCAGAAAAGACCTAACCCCCCAACCCCCTTCCCTACAAGGGAAGGGGGAGAAATATCAGCATATTGGCATTCATCCCCAACGTCAGCAAGGCTTATTTTACATTGGTGTCGTCTTGCCCCTTGGTCGATTGGAAAGTAGACAGATGCGGGGTTTAGCAGATTTAGCGGCAAAATACGGTAGTGGAACTCTTAGGCTAACCCCTTGGCAAAATTTGCTCCTTACAGATATTCCTCAGCAATGGGTTGCTGATGTCCAAAGTGAAATTGCTTTATTAGAATTAGATTCCTCTGCAAACAACATCAAGGGTGGATTAGTTGCCTGTTCGGGAAAAAAAGGTTGCGCTGCTTCTGCCACTGACACTAAAAGTCATGCGTTGGCATTGGCAGAGTATCTTAAAACTCGCGTTACTCTCGATTACCCAGTTAATATCCACTTCACTGGCTGCGAAAAATCTTGTGCCCAGCACAGCAAAAGTGATATTACTCTCCTCGGCGTCACCATTGAGGCTGAAAATAGAACTGTGGAAGGCTATCACGTTTATGTTGGTGACAGCAATCAGAAATTCGGACGCGAACTATATCAATATGTAACTTTTGCCGAACTACCTGCATTAATAGGGCGGATGCTATATGTATATAAAATTCAACGCTTAAATTCTAATGAGTCCTTTGGAGAATTTGCTAATCGATTTGCACTGGAACAATTACAGCAATTATTTAATATAATCCCTCAATCAATTGCGAACAAAAAGATTCCCAACTTTTTAGAGAAGTCGGCAATCTAAGCCTTTTGATTTTTATATATTAATCCCAAATTTAAAATCCCAAATTGAATGCCCGACTATATCCGAGATGCCAACGAAATTTACCGTAATTCTTTTGCAATCATCCGGTCAGAAGCGAACTTAGATGTGTTGCCACCCGATGTAGCAAAAGTTGCTGTACGTCTAATTCATGCCTGTGGGATGACGGATATTGTCACTGACTTGGGATATTCACCAACAGCAGTACAATCCGCAAGAGCAGCACTGGCAAATGGAGCGCCAATACTGTGCGATTGCCGCATGGTTGCCGATGGCGTTACCAGACGGCGGTTGTCTGCAAACAATCAAGTTATCTGTACCCTCAACGAGCCAGAAGTACCAGAACTTGCCCAGCGTATGGGTACTACCAGGTCGGCGGCAGCTCTTGAATTATGGCGATCGCACCTAAAAGGCTCGGTAATCGCAATTGGAAATGCGCCCACAGCCCTGTTCCGATTGTTAGAAATGCTCGATGAAGGAGCGCCCAAACCTGCAATTATCTTAGGCTTTCCAGTGGGGTTTGTCGGTGCAGCAGAATCAAAAGCCGCACTGGCAGCAGATAGCAGAAATGTACCATTTTTAACCTTACACGGTCGGCGCGGTGGAAGTGCGATCGCGGCAGCAGCAGTTAACGCCCTGGCAACGGAGGAAGAATGAATATGCAACCCAAAGGTCGTCTTTATGGAATTGGTATCGGTCCAGGCGATCCCGAACTATTGACCATCAAAGCACTGCGGCTATTACGTGCGGCTCCTGTGGTAGCCTATCAATCAGCCACAGATAAAGAAAGTATTGCTAGAGCGATCGTGGCGCAGTATCTTCCTGGCAATCAAATCGAAGTACTATTTCACCTCCCCCGCGCTTTGGAACCAGAAAAGGCCCAGTCTATTTATGACCAGGAAATTCAACCAATCGCTGACCATTTAGCAGCAGGTCGAGATGTTGTAGTATTATGCGAGGGCGATCCATTTTTCTATGGTTCGTTCATGTACGTGTTCACGCGGTTATGCGACCAGTACGAAACAGAAGTTGTCCCCGGAGTTTCCTCGCTGATGGCTTGTCCGGTAGCCTTGGGTGTACCTTTCACATACTATACTGATATTCTCACAGTCTTACCCGCCCCGTTGCCAGCAGAAGAACTGACTACACATCTGCTGATGACCGACGCCGCCGCAATTATGAAACTAGGTCGTCACTTTACCAAAGTACGAGATATCTTGCATAAATTAGGCCTAGCATCACGGGCAAGATATATTGAGCGGGCATCAACATCACAGCAACGCATCATCCCCCTAGATGAAGTCGATCCAGCCGAGGTACCCTATTTCTCAATGATTGTGATTCCCACCAAGAATCGACTATAGACTGACCTTTTCTTTTTAGTTAAGGTATTATTTAACCGATGATTGAGACTTTACCATAAAGAAATACTTCAAGAAAAGTTGATGGCTTTTAATAGCACCTTCACTCCTGATACGATCGCTGCTGGCTTTCATGCCCTGTCTGACCCTCTACGGATTCAGGTATTAGAACTGCTGCGCTCTCAAGAACTATGCGTCTGTGACCTATGCGACCACCTGGGAACCACTCAATCTAAACTGTCTTTTCACCTCAAAACCCTGAAAGAAGCGGGTTTAGTTCGCGCTCGTCAAGAAGGGCGCTGGATTTACTACAGCCTCAATCTACCGCAGTTTGCTGCCTTAGAGCTATATTTAGCAGAATTCCGCCGTTTTAGCCCCATATTACCTATTCGTCCCCCCTGCGAACCTTAAATATTCATCAATTTTTTTTGTCATATTTTGTTTAATTTTAGTTTTATAGGCATTGATAAATCAATTTTTTTTGAAATGATGGAGATATACTCTTGATATAACTCACGAATTTTAGATTTTCAATTTTGGATGTTGGATTGAATAATCTGAAATTCCTGCTGAAAGCTCCTGCATTCATGTATGGGGTTAATTGTAATGAACAAAAAAACTTCAAAACGCCTCTCCTTTATTGACCGCTTTCTAACCTTGTGGATTTTTTTAGCAATGGCGATCGGCGTTGGTCTAGGCTATTTCTTTCCTGGAGTAGAAGCCTTTATCAATCAGTTCCAGGTGGAAGCAACCAATATACCGATCGCCATCGGGTTAATTCTGATGATGTATCCGCCCTTAGCCAAGGTGCGGTATGAAGAATTAGGCGATGTATTTCGCAACGGAAAAATTCTTGGTGTTTCACTAATTCAGAATTGGATCGTTGGGCCAATTTTGATGTTTGCTCTGGCAGCTATCTTCTTACACAGTTATCCAGAATACATGACGGGATTGATTTTGATTGGATTAGCCCGGTGTATTGCAATGGTAGTTGTATGGAGTGACTTGGCACGAGCTAATACAGAGTACACGGCTGGATTGGTTGCCTTTAACAGCATCTTTCAAGTCATCTTTTATAGTCCTTATGCCTGGTTTTTCATTACTGTACTGCCGCCACTATTTGGCTTACAAGGTAGTGTTGTTCATGTCAGTATTGCTGAGATTGCCCAAAGTGTGTTTATCTATCTTGGTATTCCGTTTTTAGCTGGATTTTTCACTCGTTACTTCTTAGTAAAGGTGAAAAGTAAGCAGTGGTATCACGAGGAATTTGTGCCTAAAATCAGCCCCATCGCACTGATTGCTTTATTATTTACAATCGTGGTTATGTTCAGCTTGAAAGGGAATTTGATTGTTCAAATCCCCTTTGATGTAGTGAAGATTGCAATTCCGTTGATCGTCTACTTCATCATCATGTTTTTGGTCAGCTTTTACATGGCTAGGCGCGTTAAAACAGACTATTCTAGAGCCGCAAGTGTCGCCTTTACATCGGCAGGAAATAATTTTGAATTAGCGATCGCCACTGCGATCGCAGTATTTGGCATTAATTCGGGTGTTGCTTTTGCCGCCGTCGTCGGGCCTCTGGTGGAAGTGCCTGTATTGATTGGTCTGGTTAATGTGGCTTTCTGGTTTGAAAAACGTTATTTTTTGCCATCTGAATCGAGAAGCTTTTAAATTTAGCCAAATTATTCAAAGGAGTTGAACCATGAAACGTGTGATGTTTGTCTGCAAAAAGAATTCTGCCCGTTCCCAAATGGCGGAAGGTTTTGCTAAAACTCTTGGTAAGGGAAAGATTGCAGTGATTAGCTCTGGGTTAGAAGCAAGTCAGGTCAGACCAGAAGCGATTGCAACTATGAAAGAAATCGGTATCGACATTACCGATCAACACTCTAAACCCCTAAGTGATTTCCAAGCGAAAGACTTTGATGTAGTAATTTCTTTGTGTGGCTGTGGTGTGAATTTGCCGCCTGAATGGGTTGTGCGGGAAGTATTTGAAGACTGGCAGTTAGACGATCCAGCAGAACAACCAGAAATTTTTCCGAGAGTCCGCGATGAAATCAAAGAACGGGTCACTCAATTAATTGAGTCTGTAAATAAAGAATTTACAACTGCTCGATAAATATTAGACTTCTTGCATAAGTCGGGAAAAGAAAAAGGTTCTGCAAAAGTCCCTTTTCCCTTTAACCTTTACCCTTTTCCCCAAGAGTGCAAAAAGCACAAATGCCAAGAGGTCTATTATTTGTAGTGCGGATGTTCGCGATCCCCAATCAATCGTCAGTGGCTAAAGCATATCAGGAGTTTAATGAAGACGGGACTATGAAGGATTCGCTTTCCTGCGATCGCGTTGTCGATGTGATAGAAGCTGTTTACGGAGGCGATCGCTTCCGTTATGGACCAAAGAAACAAGTCAAATCCTCTTCCCTTCTGCTTCCTGCCTTGTTTCTGAGAATAACTTTACAAATTTACTTTGCTATTGCGTCTCTTGAAATTAACTTTAACGTGAGTTCGACAAGCCCTTTTTTGACCTCTCCCCCAACCCCTCTTGGACACAGAGAGCAGAGCCAAAACCCTAATTTTTCGTTGCTCCTCCCTTGACCCCCGTGGGAGAGGGAAGTTGTCCGGGAGAGGTTCATCGAACTCACGTTAACTTTAAAACAAATTGACTATTGAGCATCTAAAAAAAGATAATCTCCTGGCAGATTGAACCAGGAGATTCAAAAAAATTGATTCATCTTTACAAGCGTTGTAGCAGACTCAAACCGTGGCTATCAGTACCACAGGTATTGAAAAGAAAGTATTCATCAGCCAACTTTTGCACTTGTTCTGATTCCAATACGCTGGGTTTCCAAGGGTTAGGGTTATTGTAGGCGTAGAAAGTTTCCACACCATCGATGCCCTTTTGGGCCGCAGCTGGAATTAAGTCAAAATGCGATCGCTTGTAACGAGCTGGATGAGCCAGAACTGCCAATCCCCCAGCTTCATGAATAGCGGCAATCACGTTACTTGCCTGATATTCTTGCCCTGTAGTCGGCCTTCTTTGCAGATAGGGTTTCATACTAGGGTGTTCTATGGCAAAAGCGTAAGCCAAAATGTGAACTTCTATATTCAAAAGGCTGGCATTGATTTCCACGCCACTCCACAGGTGAGGAGTGGTTACATGAGGATTATTCCACTTCCAATCTTCTAACCAAGCAAGGGCCGCTTGATAGCCGATAATACCATGATGATCGGTGATAGCTAACCCTTTTAACCCAATAGCGATCGCCTGCTCCATCAATGCACTCGGCTGCAACTTACCATCTGAGTAGACAGTGTGCATATGAAAGTTGAATAACTTTGGACAACTATATGCATCAATGTTACGGAATACTTGCTTTAAAAGCTCTGCCGAAGTTGTAGTACGGGCCAAATTTACAACCATAACCCCCTCTGAAGAAAAATATCTATCGTTAACACACCAAAATGCCACATCTCTGGATGAGAAAGAACCAACACTAAAAATTAGTATCGGCTGCTACTTTCTCAGCTTTCTCAGCAAATTTTTCAATATGTTAAGACTACGTTAGCAAATCTTAATCTCAGTAGTCATGGGTAATACAAACTACTTTATTCTTAAGCAGTACTAAATATTACATTCAAAATTCATCAATGCGCCTATAACATCTGTGTTAAATGGCTTAAAAAATAAAGGTTTAGTAGAGTAATTATCTCAAATAAGCCGAAAATGCAAATTGATTTAGTGTGTAAAAAATATTACTTTTATCAGTAATTACAGCTTTTTTCTAACCAATAATGATTTTAGCGTAGGTGTAGCCAGCACTTCTCTACGAGACGCTGCGCGTAGCTTGCTTAAGAGGAGGGGTACGACAAAGCTACTTCGGCTGCGCGGTAGTTGAGCGCAGTCGAAACTCAGTACAAGTCAGTGACCACCGCAGGCATCGCATAAGTGAGTCTAAAATAGCTTCGAGAAAACTAAGATGTCTACGACGGGCTATGCCTACATTTGGGTTGTATCATACCCCTCGCGCAATTCCAAAAGAATCTCCCTTCAAGGTGACTCCAAGAGGTTCTATCACTACCTCGCGGGAAAGAGACGCTTCAACTCTTCCAGCGATCGCAGCCGAAAGTTGATGTTCTCTTGCAAGCAGGACAATTCTTTCTGCATCCTGTTCAGACTCTGTATAGAATGCGAATCCTGCACCGTAATTGAACACCGAAAGCATCATCTCGGCCCCGCCCTCAAGATGACTCTCAACAAATGTAAATATCTCTGGTACTGGGAGCATTGTTTTGATAACGTACCGAAGCGGCTTCACCGACCGCATCAGCTTTTGCCAGCCATGACCAGTGATATTCTCCATCGCTGTGGGACGAATTCCTTCGCCAAGCACTGCCTGTACAAGGGGCGTGTAGAGATAGGAAGCAGCATTCATCGCTTCCCAGAACTCCTGCCCACTCGGAAGTTTTGTTCTGTAGCCATCAGGAAGCGACTCGGCAAGCTTTCGCAGTGGGGTAAAACCGTTCTCATGGGGGCCTGAACTTTCCACGAGAACAATAGTATTTCCGGCATCCAGACGCGAGCTATTAATGGGAGCAACACCAGCGGGCATAACCCCAAAAACCGAGCCGGCGATATCGAGCCGCCCTGGAATCATCTTGGTTTTTAGTTGAGGAGTTTCCCCTGAGAGATACACACACCCGACTCGTTTGCAGCCCTCAACTACGCCATCAAGAAACCCATCAAGGAAAGCGGGAGTAAAAATTGTTTCAGGAGTACTCGAAGGCAGATAAAGACCGAGAAGTATAGTCTGCATACCTGAAGTTGCGGCATCATTCGTCAGACACGAGATAATCTTGATTCCAATATTCCACCAGAATCGTCGAAGTTCTTCTTCGGAAAGATCGTCAGGGCGGGTATCGTCTGCGGTGCCTAGTCCTTCCGGCACAAGTGTCATCGAAAGTTCTCTAGCCCCCGCCTCTAGAAACGGAGCGAGATTGAAGCTGAAAGCATTAGCACTTGCTCCTAGACCCTGACGCGGGGACGATGCCATAAGAGCTTGCAAAGCCAAGTGTGCGTTTTGCAGCATCGATGAAGCGTCGTTTTGCAGCATCGAGAGTATCGTAATCGACTTGATCGAGAGCTTGAGCCATCAGGTTGTGTTTTAAGTTAAGAGTTAGGAGTTAAAAGTTAGGAAAACTCATAACTCATAACTCCTCACTTTAAAATACCTCATCTTCAATACCGCGCCACCATTCACCTAATTTCATCAAGTCTTGGTAAATATCTTCTAATTCTTTGGTATAAACATCGTTTGTCAGAGTGGCTCGACGTTCTTGCAATTTTTTGAGACGCAGTTGTATCAATACCCAAGGTTTAGAGATGCTATTCGTTGCTTCGATGTATTGCGCTAGTTCTTTGCTATCCATATATTTTGATTTATCTAACAGAATTCAGGAGTCAGGAGTCAGAATTCAGAATAAATTCTTTCCTCCTGCCTCCCGCCTCCTGCCCTCTGCCTTTCTTTAGGCAAGTAATTAAGCTTTAGCCAAGTTTTCAGCAGCAAAGTCCCAGTTGACCAAGTTATCTAGAAAATTCTTGATGAAAGCTGGACGGGCGTTTTTATAGTCAATGTAGTAGGCGTGTTCCCAAACATCCAAGGTTAAGAGTGCCTTCTTACCATGAGCTAGGGGATTTTCTGCATTTGGTGTTTTGATCACCTTTAGCGTACCACCATCATCGATCAGCCAAGACCACCCGCTGCCGAATTGAGTTGCAGCCGCGTTAGAGAACTCTTCCTTGAATTTGTCAAAGCTACCAAAATCTTTATCGATTTTGGCTGCGAGTTCACCTGTGGGTGTACCACCACCTTGTGGTTTCAAAGAATTCCAGAAGAAGGTGTGGTTCCAAACTTGGGCAGCGTTGTTGAAGATTCCCACCTTAGAGGAGTCTTGGAAAGAAATTTTGATTACTTCTTCTAGGGACTTATCAGCAAGTTCTGTACCTTCAGTGAGCTTGTTGAGGTTGTCTACATAAGCTTTGTGATGCTTGCCATAGTGATACTCAAAAGTTTCAGCTTTCATGCCAAAAGGCTCTAGAGCATCTTTTTCAAAGGGTAGTGGGGGCTGTACAAATGCCATTGTGTCAAATCCTCTCTTTACCGGTTTCTAGTTTGTAAGCTATTGCAGAAGTTTGGGAAATTAATAGCTTTTATTTTTAGGGGTTTTATGCCTTTGATTAGTGAAACATAAAACTTAACATCGTCATTCTACTACCAAAGTGAAGACAGAAACAAAGTACTTGGTTGATAAGTCAAATCGCTAGCAATTCCTGATTATAAATAAAAATGACTAATATTTTATAACTAAAGGCTAATAACTAAATAGCATTTAGCAATTAAAACTTTAATACTTCTATCTTTAGTAAGATTAATTACGATTTGAAAAATCAGTCGAAAGCGAGATGATTTAGTAATTAAAGAAGTTTAAATTTATTTAATAAATATTTACACTTACTATAGTGTTAATTTTCAAATTAAAATAACCGATAGTTAACTTATCTATATTTATTTTTAAATACAGTTTTAAGGATGGTAAGTGAATAATCACTCACCATCCTTTGAACACTAAAAAACTAACAGCAAATAGCAGCAATTAATACTGAGATAAACGCTGTTGGTAATAGTTAACGATTTGTGCCGTGACTTCAGACACGTCCAAACCATCAGTTTGAAGTTCGATCGCATCTGCTGCTTTCTGCAAAGGAGAAACCTTGCGTGTACTATCTTTCCAGTCACGTTCGGCGATGTCGTGTTCCAACTGCTCTAAACTCACTTCAGGTTGACCTTGGGTGTTAAAGTCTTGTTGGCGGCGACGGGCGCGTTCGCTTACAGAAGCGGTTAAGAAGATTTTAACTTCGGCATCGGGAAATACGTGAGTACCGATATCCCGACCTTCAGCAACTAAACCACCTCTTTTACCCCAGCTTTGCTGTTGTTTAACCAGTGCTTGACGGACAGCGCTTTGTGCTGCGATCGCCGATACTTTTGATGTTACCTCAATCGTGCGAATTGCCTGGGTAACATCAGCACCATCAATCCAAACCTGCACGGACGAATGTAAATCCTGGGTGGGAATCAGTTCAATTTTACACTGATTAGCTAATTCGGCGATCGCACACTCATCGTCAATAGCAATACCCTTTTGCAGTACTAACCAAGTGACAGCACGGTACATCGCTCCTGTATCTAAATACACTAAATTCAGGTTTGCTGCCACTTGCCGCGCCACTGTGGATTTTCCAGCCCCGGCTGGACCATCAATGGCGATAATGGGTTGACGATCGCGCAATATAATATTGTCAATCAAACGTGTAGCACCAAAACGAGCTGCGATCGCCAACATTCCTTCCTCCTCAACTTTTTCTAAAGACATCAACGTAGTCGGTTCAACCAATTCAATATATTCCACACAGGCCGTGCTGACCATTGCCACTTCTTGCTGTACCACTGCTATCAACTTGTTACTATTGCGATCGCCTGCAATAAATGCAGCTTGAGCTTGTCGCAAACCCCGATATAATACCGCTGCTTGCTCTTTTGCCGTTGCCGTCAAATATTGATTGCGAGAACTGAAGGCCAGACCCGACGCTTCCCGTACTGTTGGACAAGCAACAATTTCTACTGGCAAATTTAAGTCAGCCACTAAGCGTTTAATAATTGCTAGTTGCTGACCATCCTTTTCACCAAAGTAGGCACGGGTCAGGCTGTACCAAATTGAAAAGTTTGGTAACAATCGTAGCGACACCCTGAAAGTGACCTTGCCGAGAACGACCACACAAACCTGCGACCATAGCAGATGGGGGGATAACTTGTGTAACCTTTGATTCTTGTATACTCTTCTGGGGAACAGCCATTGCTTCCGGAGTCGGTGCAAAAATGGCATCTACCCCAGCTTGTTCGCAAAGTTGTTGGTCTTGCTCTAAAGTGCGGGGATAGCGTTGATAATCCTCATTAGGAGCAAATTGCAGGGGATTAACGAAAATACTCACAATCACCGTAGAATTTTCGTGCCGCGCCCGTTGGATCAAGCTTAAATGACCTTGATGCAAATTTCCCATCGTTGGCACCAGACCGACTGCCGTCTGATACCAGCCAGTCATCTCATCTAGTCTCAGATCCTCAGTAACTGCAATTAGCTTGTTTTCTGAGCAGCGTTTAGTTAAATAGCAGCGTAAAGCTGCGACTGTTGTCAGCAGGCGCACAAAAATACCCCTAGTTCTTATCGATCCCTCCCCCGTTAGTTTATATCCGAAATAGAGGGAATTGATTGAACTAGGGGAATTAAGTGATACGGAACTGGGATTGGGGAAGGCGGGGGCCCCCTCTGGGGATAAGGGGTAATGGGGATTGGGGATTGGGTATTGGGTATTGGGGATTGAAAATACTTTTTCCTAGTTCCCAGCCCCTAATCCCCAGTCCCCAGTCCCTAGATTATTTCCCCAATACCTCAATATGCACTGGCGCTACGCCACTGCCCATCATTCCCAAAATTCGAGCCGCGCCGGCAGACACGTCAATGACTCGACCCCGAATGTATGGGCCTCGATCGTTAATCCGCAGCACTACGGAACGACCGTTGCGAGTGTTAGTTACACGAACTTGCGTACCAAAGGGTAAACTACGATGAGCGGCAGTCATTGCTTCGGGATTAAATCTCTGACCGCTAGCAGTGCGATTACCAGAACCGTCATAGCCGTAATAAGAAGCCATGCCTCTCAGGGTGGCTCGCACTACTCCAACGGCAACCTGTTGAGGCAGTTTTGATATTGATATTTGTTGACGAACTGGTAAATTTGCAATCTCTTTTAGGGGAGATGCATTGCCTAGTAGTCTCCGCAAGCGATTGGTTGCTTGCAATGCATCTTGCGCTAGATCGTTGGTAGTACCTGCTAATCGCGTACCTTCGCTGATTTCGACC
The DNA here is from genome assembly GCF_053470305.1 of Nostoc sp. DSM 114160. NCBI lineage: Bacteria > Bacillati > Cyanobacteriota > Cyanophyceae > Nostocales > Nostocaceae > Nostoc > Nostoc sp. DSM 114160. Next base: position 202,394 of record NZ_JBPFGO010000003.1, read on the forward strand.
AACTCTTCGTCATTAATTTTAATTACATAGCGATCGCCATTTTGCTGGGCAGGGACGCTTTTGTTTTGCGCTTGATTGGCAGTAGATTTTTCCCCTGCTTTCCAACTGACGGTAATTTTACTCCCGTCCACGTTTTCTCGATTCAACTGGTTGATCTTAGCTGCTACTACACCAGCTATCTGAACCGGGTCATCGTCAGTGGAGCTAATCTGGTTACTCGCATCTGTTGCGTTCCCAGTATTCAATGCATTTGATGAATTGCTAGCAATAAGGGCGTACCCTTGTACGCCCCCAGTATTGCCAATTGCACCAACTTTTTTAGTCTCAAGATTTGTATTTGATACAGAACTCAAAAAGGTGAGAACAGGTATATTTTTGATAAAAAGGGTTGCCGCCTTACGTCCTTTAATGTTGTGAGGATGAATTTCTGTAATCACAGCATCCAAGGTTTGTTTCCCTGCTGTTGATTGGTACTCTCCCACCTTAACCACATCAGGGGCAGGTGATTTTTGGGATGCTAGCGCATTTCCTTTGGTGGTTTGAGTGCAACCGACTGAGGGTACTCCCAAAACAGCCATAAACAGGGCAACAATAGTCCACAAATGTCTTTGATTCATGCGTCCGTTTTTGAAAGCGACTGTAGAACTTAAAGTTTTATAACTTGCGGGATTTATCGCTAATGAAAGTGATTTCCCTTTTGAAAAACTCGAACTCGTTCCGTTTTCACTTTGTTCTTTATAACTGCAACAGACTAACACGAACCTTTTAGCTTGGGGATCAGGGTTTTAGCGTAACTATGGGCCACTTTCTCAAATTCCCATTCCAATTTGAAGGTCGAAACCTTTCTCAAAAGCGGACTTCGGCTATGTAACGCTTTTTTGTGTAAGTCAAAAATTTCTTAAAAAAACTTTACGCTTATTTCACACTAAAGTAGCGATACCCTATTCACATCACTTCTAAAGGCTCGCAACTATTCGTGTATTCTAGATCACATTGTTTTTGGCTATTTCCTATAAGAAGGTAATATAACTTTAATTAAATGGCATCGGCATAAATACCTAAAATAATTTATTTAATGAAATATTTAGATTTCACTATGAATAAGTCACGATCTCAGTTACATCTTAAAAAATTATGCAAATTAGTTTGAGTCTGATATCTTTTTTCAAAGTTTTTTCTACTTACATCAATCATTACTTTTATTCTCCATGACTAAACTGATACTAGTGATAAATATAACTTTACATGACCGTATTACTGAGTATAAAAAAAAGGACAATACCCAAAGAAATATTTTTCAGGATTAATGACTTAAAAATTAAGAAAACTTTGCGATCGCTTAAACAACAGATGTTGCATGTAGCATAAATCACATCTTATCTTGTTTATCTTCAGTAATTGCTCAAGTATGATTTTTTAGAGCAAGCTGTTTTTGACAAAATCTTTGTAACTGTAGGGATGTACAGCTGCACCTCTTCTATATATAGTAGGTATTTTGGGAAATGCCATCAGCCTAATGACAAACCAAGCACATCCAGGAGATATAGAAATAGAACCATCGCCATTAAAAGCTGTTCTCAACGAGTTACATTCCCAGTACAAGTGTGTGCAAGAGGGTGCAGTAGCGAAATACATTCCCGAACTGGCAAAGGCAAACCCGGATTTGTTCAGCATTTGCATTGTGACAGTAGACGGTCAGGTTTATAAAGTTGGGGACTACGAGCAACTTTTTACCATTCAGTCAATTTCTAAGGTGTTTGCTTATGGACTTGCCTTAGAAGATCATGGACTGGATTATGTTTTAACTAGAGTTGGCGTTGAACCGACGGGAGATGCATTCAACGCGATTGTTTTGGATGAGCAATCAAAGCGACCTTATAATCCAATGGTAAATGCAGGTGCGATCGCCACCACTAGCTTAATCAAAGGTTCCGGCCCCACCGAACGCCTCAACCGGATGCTGGATATGTTTCGCCGATATATTGGCCGCGACGTATTCGTTGACATTTCAGTTTTTACCTCAGAACGAAGTACAGGACATCGCAACCGTGCAATGGCGCATTTGATGCTCAACTTTGGCATGATTGACCGGAATATTGAAGAGGCGCTGGATCTTTATTTCCAGCAGTGTGCTGTGATGGTGAATTGTCAAGACTTAGCAGTGATGGCGGCTACTCTGGCTAACAGAGGTATTAACCCGATTACCAAAGAACAGGCGGTAGATAAGCGTTATATTAAAGATATTCTGAGTGTGATGTATACCTGCGGGATGTACAACTTTGCAGGTGAGTGGGCTTATAAAATTGGGATTCCGGCGAAAAGCGGTATTTCTGGTGGTATTATTGCCGTTGTACCCAATAAGATGGGCATTGGAGTTTTTTCGCCACTGCTGGATGTGCGTGGTAATAGTGTGCGGGGGGTAAAGGTGTGTGAAGAACTTTCCCAACGGTTAGGTTTACATCTATTTGATTGTTCAGATCGAGAGGCGAAATTTGCTTGAAACAAGCAAAGGGGTAGAGGAATTTTATTTTAGAGTATTTTATAGTTCTTTTAAGACGAAAGTTGGGATTAATATTATGCATGAAATTTCAAAGCAGACTATAAAGGCAGCACAAAAACATGCTCAAAAAGCAATTGAGCATAGCAAAGAGATACAAGAGTTGGGTAAGAGTTTAGAAACAGATGACCAAATCGATCCCGAACAAAAAGAACGTATCGAAGCCTATGGAAAAACCATGCACGAACACGCGCAGAAATTTCAAGATTTGGCGCACAGACTAATAGAAGAACCTTCAACAGATGTATATTCAGAAGCAGTAGAGGAGCATACGAAGGTAAATCAAGCCCATATCGAAGCAATTAAAGAATTTCAAAAGATACAACCGCCAGCTTAAATGAGATATTAATTAAATATGAAATTTATTTGCTTTTAGCTGGATGTATTATTGAGCTTGTTATAAGGAGCCTTATCATTTCAGTTAAATACATCTGATTATTAGCGTAAGCGTAGCCCGCACTTCGACACCTTTCGGCTTCGCGGTAGTTGAGCGCAGTCGAAACTCAAGGCAAGAAGCTCAGTGACCACCGCAGGCATCGCCCTTCATAAACAACTTTTTGGCTTACTATTTAAGATAATATCTCAATCAAGTATCATCTAAACAAGATTAAATCAAGAGAGTCACAGATGGTTTCTTCCAACAGCAAGATAGGTATTATCGGCGCAGGGACATCAGGAGCTTATCTTGCCAGTTTGCTTATTCAAGAAGGGTTTCAAGTTGACTTGTTTGAAAAAGCGCCCGTAGTTCGTACCGATGGATGTGGTATTCTTATTGTCCAATCAGGTATGCAAGCACTTCATCAAGGAAATCCTCAAATCAGCCAAAAAATTATTAACTCAGGCGATCCTGTAAAATACTTTGAGTTTCGCAACCTTAAAGGTGGATTCATCAATTCAGAAACCGTCACCTATGCTGAAGATGAATTACCAGGAATGCTCGTACACCGGAAAGCGATTTTAGAAGCAATTATTGATACTTTACCCCTTAATAATATTCATTTTAACGCTCAATTAGCTTCGATAACGCAGACTAAGAATAGTGCGATCGCACACTTTAAAGATGGAAGTCACTGGGAAGGGGATTTGATCGTGGGTGCTGATGGCATTCTTTCTAAGGTTCGGCAGTTTGTGGTTCCGAATGTAAAACTATGCTATTTAGGCGATCTAGTTTGGCGAGGGATTGTGACAGATAATAGCTTCTGTCCAGAAGGAAACTTTTTTGTTTATGTACGCGGTCGGGGAATTTATGCAAATTTCTTTCATATTGGGGGAAATCTGACTCATTGGGGTTTCTTTATAGAAAAAGAGCAAACGGGTTCTGAAATAGGCGCACTACAACCGACTGATATATCTATTCCTCCCGAAGAATTAGCCAAACTCCCAGAGGATGCACGAAATGTAATTGAGTTAACTCCTGTGGAAAATATTATCTGTCGTTATTCCTATGACATCGATCCCCTGCCTCAATTGTATGATGGTCGCGTTATTTTAATTGGTGACGCGGCTCACGCCAAAAGTCCGACTCGCGCTAGAGGCATGACTTCAGGTTGGGAAGATGGTTTGGCTTTAACGCAACATATCAAGTCTAGTGGTAGTATTGCCGAAGCTTTGGAAAATTATCAGACGGAAAGATTACCCATTGTCCATGAATATCAACGCACCAGTCGGGAAATGAGCCAGAAAATTGGTCGTCGTTAGCCAAGGCGAAACTTAAAGTAAAATTAGTTTTTATCTAAAATTAATGAGTAACGATCCTGTAATGAGCGAAAATACCATCACCTCGGCGATATCTGTCGATCTGGAGAAAGTTCCAGAAATTTTTACACGTCATATTGGCACTTGGAAAGGTGAGTATATCAAAACTGATAAAGGCGGACATTTTTCCCGCAGCTTTTTCGGTAGTTTTACCATCTTGATTGAGGGAAGCCAGTACCGACAGGTTAACAATTATGAATATTCAGATGGCTCTCACCTCCAGCTTAATTTTGAAGGATACTTTGAAGATAGAATTCTGAAATTGTTTTCTAGCAATTATTCTGACTTTTCGTCCATCGCTTGGGATGCTGGTCAGGACACAATTTGCTTTCGGGTAACGAAAACTCAAGATAACGTGCTGATTAGATTTATAGAAACAATGACTTTACTTGATGAAAATCACCGAGTTCGTAGTACCCAAATTTTTAAAGATGGTATTTTTGATGGCATCTCCTTTATTGAAGAAACTCGTTTTTCCTAAATAGATTAGATAGTCCTAGATTTGAGCAAGGAAAGTTCCAATAGAGCAAAATTGGGTGATTTGACCTTTATTTTTCATAAAATTAAACTGGTTCAGAAAGTTGCTTATCCAGACGGCGAAACAAAAATAGCCAAAGCGGTAGAGAACTATTAATCGCGATTAGTCGTACTAAATGACCAGTTGTGACAATTTCAACATTATGATTTAATGCCAGGGAAACCAAGATCATTTCTGCCGATCCTCCTGGCGCTGTGACTAAAAGACAGGTTAACCAGTCCCAAGAAGTTAATTGCATTGCAAGTATAGCAGCGATCGCTCCAGCTACGAGAGTCATCCCCACAGACATCAAGGCATAGGCAACAGTCCGCTTTCTCAAGTTAGGTTTGTCTCCCCAATATTCACCAATTGTAATTCCCAGGAGCATTTGACCCAATAAATTTATTATTGGCGGCGGACTAAAGCTAATATCACCTACAAAAGGCAGCCAATGTAGCAAAGGATTAAACCCAATACCAATCAACAATGCACCAAAGAAATCGCCAGCAGGTATTTTAAATAATATAGCTGGATAAACTACTAATCCAGTAATTACCAGTACTAACAAGAGTAATTCTAGTTGAGACGGATCGAGATTGAGCCAAGCAGCTTTGATTGGAAGTGTTTGCGGATAATCATTACCAACTGATGTCCTAGCGATGAAGGGAATTAGAACAACTACACAGGTGACGCGAATCGCCTGAACTAAGGCAACCAAGCTCACATTTTTATTGTAATCGGCTGCGATCGCAGCCATAATTCCTACACCACCAGGAACTGTAGCCAGCATTGCTGTAAATAGGTTGGTTTTGCTGGCGCGGGAGTAAATGTAACCGATACAGCCTCCACTCAGCAGCAAAAACAGGGTAAGAAAAATAAATATAGGAATACCGGAAGCAACACTCGCTAGATTAGCGTGGGCATTGGAAGCGCCGACAGTTAAGCCGACAAGTGCCATTCCCACTTTTCTAGCAGTGCGATTAGGTTGGGGAGAATATTGATAAAAAATTCGACACCCTTGGAGAACCACTGTACCCGCGGCAATTCCGCCAAATATCCAGGCAATCCTACCAATTTGGAACTTTGCGAGGAGTAAACCCAGAGGTAATGCCAGAAGCATTTCCAAGACAAGGACAATTAGTTGCTTCCCAAATAGCTGCTGTTTGGTAACAACAAGATTTTTATGAGTGTGTTTTTCCAGGCTGGGAGTAGCACTTAGACTTTGATTCATCGATACTAAGCTTTTATTTAAGTCTAAGCTATAGGTGCAAAAGTGGATCTTCGGTGGTGCGATCTGACATTACCAGAAACAAGCAAAATTATACAGGTGTAGGATTTAGTTCTAGTGGTGAGTTGATTTTAGATTTAGATTTAAGTCAGGTTTGGTAGCTCACCTCTTGCACCAGACAATTAAAATACTGCCAGAGATATTCTACATCCACGGACAACATTAAATATATGAACACAACTCCCTCTAAAAGAGAAACAGATGAAATGTTCAAGTGGTTAAATCGTAACCGCCAGATGTTATTAGATTTATATAAAAATCAATATATTGCTTACAATGCAAATGGAATAATTACTCACAGCGAAAACTTACGCGAAGTTTTAGCATTAGCTAATGCTACAAAACAACCTTTTTTAATTTACCTAGTTCCTCGTCGCACTGCTTCTATATAAATTTTGCCAATTCGCTTCCGCAGCGTCGCTCGTCATGATTGGCAACCAAATTATAGTGTTATTTTAAAACACAGAGATATAGAATCTAATACAACAATGTTAGTAGATTCAGGCGCTGAATTAAGTTTAATTTCATTAAAAGTTGGTCAAGATTTGAGCTATGCTTTAGCTGATTCAGAATCAACTTTGTTGGCAGAAACTATAGGTGGCAGAGTTGAGTACGTTTTACGTAATGTCGAAATGACAATTGATGAACACAATTTTATTACTCCTGTAGCATGGTTACAAACCAATACAGGCGGAGAACAATTGCTTTTAGGGCGAGAAGTTGTATTTGATAAATTTAATATTGAATTTAGGCAAGCTGACGAGCAAATTATTTTTACATGGCGTGAAGATTTGAAGTCATAAAAAAGTGAGCTAACCGGAAACAATATCTATAAAACACCATTAGTTGTGTACATGACAATATGTGGAAAATTTATTGATTCAATACCGATGATCCAAAAACCATTTTCTGTCCAACCATCAAGAAATGCTGCAAACTTTAGCCCATATTCATTTTCAAAAGGAATCTCAAATCGTTGCTTAATAGAAGCATGGAATAATCGATAACGCCAATTCGTGTCCATGCTGATGTCGTATCTCAGCTCACTGACAATCTCCCAGGCAATTTCTTGAAGGGGGATACCTGGTGATATTGATAATTGAGCAATCGGGAACTCTTCGTCAGCCCAAAAGCTAAAAGCTCCTAACCCACGCAGTGTTGGTTTCCACCCGCGTTTTAAAGCTAACAAAATAACTGATTTGACTAGAGAAGGACTGATTGAACGTTGCTGTATGAAACAACGCCAATTTCCAGCTTCATCATGAACGTAAGTATTTTAGCCACATATAGCCACTATCAGGTGAAACAACCCACTTATAAGTTGTTTCATGTACAGAGATTGTCCGTGTTCCTTTTTTAGGAAGCCCCATTTATTCTTTGAGTGCTTTGTATATATACGCCATACAGATTCAATAGATGCAACAGGTCAGCCAAGCTTATTATCTGTGCCAAGACTCATCAAAAATCGGGACTGAGAAATACACTCAGTCCCGATAAAAAAGCGGGCTAACCGCTATTTATATGGTTAACCCGTGCAGCTTTGGGAACGCGCAGAGAAATTGTTATTGCAATACCAACTTCACATTGGCGTTTTGCAGACCGCGCTGTTTCACTTCAGCCAAAGTTTTGTTAACGGCATACTTTTGGTTGATTGAGTTGATCAACTCGGTTTGGTTGTGCTTCTTAGCAACGCCCCACAGGTCAGCGATTAGGTCAAAAGAACCATCGCCATTGCGAGACCAGCCGAGGTCATATTCGCCTTCCAACACGGCAACGATGTCCGAACGGACACGCTGACCGTTATAACCACGGACATCAGCTTCAGTCTTTACGCTGATACCGAGGTCGCGCAAGGAAGCCTTGAGGATTTCGGCATCGGTGATTTTGGTACGCAGGGTGCTAAAGTGAGACATTTGGGTTTCCTCCAATGAGAAGATTGAGAAAAACGACAACGGTTTGTTTTGGGCGAAGCCGCGCTTAACAGGATGCGGCTTTTGTTATAACTGCTAGCATCTTCTGCTAGCCTTTCCCCCTGGGATGGCAGAGGAAAGCTTTTAAAACTCCATTCGCTGATATTCAGCTACGGAGGATGCTGCGGGGCGTGCGCGCTGTCTGGCCCAATCTCTCAGAGCCGTTACTTGTTCTTGCATCGTTCGAGACAGCGGCAAGGTTGCCTTCAGTGCAGCAATAATATCTAGTTGGGTGAACTCCCGATCTTGGGCAAAAGCTTCATACATTGCCGCAACGATCGCTTGCTCTATTTCTGCCCCAGAAAAGCCATCAGACATCTTGGCTAGTTGCTCAAGATCAAATCGAGAGATGTCTTCACGGCGCTTGGTCAGATGAATATTGAAAATCTGCTGCCGTTCTTCTGGTGTGGGCAGATCGACAAAGAAAATTTCATCAAATCGTCCTTTCCTCAAGAACTCGCCAGGTAAGCGTTCTACTCTGTTGGCTGTTGCCATCACGAACACTGGTGATTTCTTATCTTGCATCCAAGTCAGGAAAGAGCCGAAGATTCTACTTGAAGTCCCCCCATCAGAATCAGATGAACCTCCACTACCAGCAAAGGATTTATCTAATTCATCGATAAACAAAATCGCTGGGGAAATAGATTCTGCTGTTTTCAGGGCGTTTCGCAGATTTGCCTCACTTCGTCCCACCATTGAGCCGTCGTAGACTCGCCCCATATCTAACCGCAACAGTGGTAAACCCCACAGCCGGGAAGTAGTTTTAGCAATCAATGACTTACCGCAACCGGGAACTCCTAGAATTAACATCCCCTTTGGTTGAGGCAAACCGTACTCTCTCGCTCTTTCTGTGAAAGCGTTAGAGCGTTGCTTGAGCCATCTTTTTAACTCTTCTAAGCCACCTACAGCATCAATAGTTTCATCTTCTTCAATGTATTCTAAGATGCCATTGCGCCGAATTAGTTGCTTTTTCTCAGATAAAACTATGTCTACTTCATCTTCCGTTAAACGCTCTTTAGTTACCTGTGCCTTACGGTAGACTTTCTCCGCTTCATCTTTAGTTAGACCCAAAGCAGCTCTGAGAAGTTTTTCTCTGGCTTCTGTTGTCAGTCGCCGACCGCGATTTTGCTCTATATGGTGAGTTAAGACTTTATTCAACTCAGCCATATCTGGCAATGTAAAGTCGAGAACGACAACTTCTTTTTCCAGTTCTATAGGTACTTGTTGCATCGGAGACATCAAAACGATGTTCTTTTGCATACCTTTGAAACTAGCGATCGCATCACGCAGCGATCGGTTAGTTGCAGGCGCATCTATAAAGGGATGTAAATCTTTAAGAATAAATATACTAGCTTCTTTCTGTCGGATAATCCACTCAATCGCCGCTTCTGGAGACACGGTATTATGTTGGGTAACATTCCGGGGTTGACCGTACTCAACAATCCCGTGTGTTACTGTCCAAACAAATACCCGACGTTGGGGCTTTAACAACTGGGCGATAGTGGAAATTGCTTGCTCGGCCCGCTCTTCCTCGGAGGTAACAAGGTAGATTAAAGGGTATTGAGCTTGAATTAGGATCTTGAGCTCTTCGTTCATACTTCGACCTACTTGAGACCTTATAGAGACAGTAGAGACATTGCTTCTGGTAAAGACAACCGCATCTGTGAATATCTATTTAGCAAGTTAGCAAGGAACTAACTCTTCCTCACTCTTGGGATTGGTTTCATCTTCATCCATCTCGTTAAGAGAAAGATGCTCTTGACCAACTACTCCTGGTTGATTGCCTAAAGTAACCAGTTCCCCATCACGTAAGACTAGTGAGCTATCACAAGTTGGACATGAATAAACTCTATGAGTCCGCCCATAAGAAGAATCTTCTAACTCATCAACCAATTCTTGATTGGATAGGTAAAAACCAAGGGCACGTTCGGCAAGTTCTGACATTGGCTCGGAATCAACTGCTGAACGAATCTTCAGTTTTCTGTGCAACTCTGGCGATAAATACAAAGTGACCTTTTGCTTAGTTTGCGTTTGCATATAACTCTTTAACGGTCTTACCCGGGTATGTATATCAAGTTATCGGTTCTTTTATTGGTTGTCAAGACAGTAAAACGTTTTAGCGTCTATTTCGTTACATTTATTTATATTTTAGGTTGCTGGCATCATCATTAGTGGCTCTAGTCCCAATACGGTTCGGATAAGCATTTTGAACTCAAAATAGGGTTTGGGGAAAAGGGAAATGGGTTTGCGGTTAAAGGTTTTTTATTCCCCTTTCCCCTTTACCCTTTCCCCTTTAACCGAACCGTATTGGCTCTAGCCCTTGAAATTGAGCGATAAATCGCTCACTACGAATCTCTTAAAATTGATCTGGCAGATTACTAGTTAGCTGATTGAGAATAGTGCAATATCAGAGTTTCTGGTATTTCTATGAAATCAGTGACTTTGGCAAAATGTGTGATGTAAATGGCTACTGCTAATAAAATCTCTAGTTTGGGGCGAAAAATTTATCGGTTTGCCGCCAGCGTTAGCGGAGTCATTGCCCTGTTAATCATGCTGTGGGGTTGTACTGCAAATGATTTTAACGCTGGAGCGATCGCCTGGAAAACTTATAGCAACTCCCGTTATGGCTTTGAATTTCCATATCCGAGTAATTGGACTTCTTTAGCAGCACCAGCAAATGATGATGGAGTTGCGTTTCTTTCACCACAGGATAACTCAGTAGAAATTCGAGGGTGGGCAAGTCAGCAGTTACCAAATTCTATTGTTACAGAGCAAGAATCTGTGAAAAAGATAAAACCCAACTTTCAAACTGCCCAAGGAGTCTCTGGAGTGCTGGTTGTAGAAGTCGATCGACAACTAGGTTCAATGACACTGACACTAACTCAGAGTCAAGTGAAATACAACTGGCAGGGACGAAGCAAGAGCCAAGAATTTCAAAATTACTATCGTTTCTTTTATTACATTGCCCAGCAGTATCGCATTCCGAAATCTTGAAAGATAAACATTGGGCATTGGGTATTGAGAAGAGGCAGAGGGGCAGGGGGAAGGGTGCAGAGGAGAGGAATTTTCCCCCTGCTCCCTGCTCCCTGCTCCCCTGCCTCCCCTGCTCCCTTGCTCCCCACTTTCCCCAAAATCCACATCTCTTTCAGAATGATGATTGAGAGGGTACAGAAACCTGATAGATTTAGCTATCAGCGAGTAAAAACTGGTGAAGATGAAAGTCCTGGTTATTGGTGGTGATGGATATTGCGGTTGGGCAACTGCTCTTTACCTTTCCAATCGAGGTTATGAAGTTGGAATTTTAGATAGTTTGGTGCGGCGGCACTGGGATAATGAACTTGGTGTCGAAACTCTCACTCCGATCGCACTAATTCAACAACGTCTCCAGCGCTGGCAAGATTTGACGGGTAAATCGATTGACTTGTTCATCGGCGATATTACGAATTACGAGTTTCTCCATAAAACATTACAGCAATTTCAGCCAAATGCTTTGGTGCATTTTGGCGAACAGCGTTCGGCCCCATTTTCCATGATTGACCGAGAACATGCAGTTGTTACCCAGGTCAATAATGTAGTTGGGACGTTGAACTTGCTGTACGCTATGCGGGAAGATTTCCCCGACTGTCATTTGGTGAAGCTAGGGACGATGGGCGAATATGGTACACCCAATATTGATATCGAAGAAGGGTATATCACCATTGAACACAATGGACGCAAGGATACCCTACCTTATCCCAAGCAGCCCGGTTCAATGTACCATTTAAGCAAAGTGCATGATAGTCATAACATCCACTTTGCTTGCCGGATTTGGGGATTGCGGGCAACTGATTTAAATCAGGGTGTAGTTTATGGCGTCTTAACCGAAGAAACGGGGATGGACGAACTATTGATTAATCGGCTGGATTACGATGGTGTGTTTGGTACTGCACTGAACCGCTTTTGTATTCAAGCAGCAATTGGACATCCGTTAACTGTCTACGGTAAAGGTGGACAAACTCGCGGATTTTTGGATATTCGGGATACAGTTAGATGTGTGGAATTAGCGATCGCTAACCCTGCTGAAGCTGGTGAATTCCGCGTATTTAACCAATTTACCGAACAATTTAGCGTCGGTGACTTGGCATTGATGGTGAAAAAAGCTGGTAACGCTATGGGATTGAAGGTAGAAATCAATCATTTAGATAATCCCAGAGTTGAAAAAGAAGAACATTATTTCAATGCTAAAAACACTAAATTGCTCGATTTAGGTTTACAGCCTCACTTGCTCTCTGATTCTCTCCTCGATTCTCTGTTAAACTTTGCCATCAAGTATCAGACGCGAGTCGATCGCAAACAAATTTTGCCTAAAGTCTCTTGGCACAGAAATTAGAATAAACCCCAGTAAATCGTGGGTTTAAAATTAGTCGTCATATTTTAGCACAATATGACGACTAACCAGTTATTATTTATCAGGCGTATCATCCAGCTACTACTAAATTTGCCGTTGACTATAGTTATTCTGACTGTGCAGAGTTGATTACACCACGCGAGAGAGTCTATTCTGTGTTTGATACCGAAACGCAAGCAAAGCTGAGATTATCTGCCTGGACTGAATAGTTTTTTATGAGAATTGCCCTATTTACCGAAACCTTTTTACCCAAGGTTGACGGCATTGTAACGCGCCTGCGCCATACTGTCGATCATCTCCAGCGCAGTGGTAATCAAGTGCTGGTGATTGCCCCTGATGGAGGCATCACAGAACACAAAGGCGCTAAAGTTTACGGCGTTACTGGTTTTCCTCTGCCATTGTATCCAGAATTAAAAATGGCACTTCCCCGCCCAGCCATTGGGTACGCTTTAGAAGAGTTTAAGCCAGATATTATTCATGTCGTAAATCCAGCAGTTTTAGGTTTATCTGGCATATTTTATAGCAAAATCCTCAAAATACCCTTAGTAGCGTCTTACCATACGCATTTACCCCAATATCTCCAGCATTACGGCTTAGGGATGCTGGAAGGTTTTCTTTGGGAACTGCTAAAAGGCGCTCATAATCAAGCAGCTTTGAATCTATGTACCTCCACAGCAATGGTGGAGGAACTGAGAGCACATGGTATTGAACGTGTAGATTTATGGCAGCGTGGGGTAGATACAGAATTATTTCACCCCGATTTAGCTAGTGTAGAGATGCGATCGCGTCTATCACAAAATCATCCAGAAAGTCCATTATTACTTTACGTTGGGCGACTTTCGGCTGAAAAAGAAATTGAGCGCATCAAACCAATCTTAGAAGCAATTCCCCAAGCACGGTTAGCATTGGTTGGAGATGGGCCGCACCGTCAAGCATTGCAAAAACACTTTGCTGGCACAAACACTTATTTTGTTGGCTATCTTATAGGGCAAGAGTTAGGTTCTGCCTTTGCGAGTGCTGATGCCTTCATCTTTCCTTCCCGCACAGAAACACTAGGCTTAGTGCTACTAGAAGCGATGGCTGCTGGCTGTCCCGTGGTAGCAGCCCGTTCCGGGGGAATTCCTGATATTGTGACAGATGGGGTAAATGGATATCTTTTTGAGCCAACAGCAGATATTCAAGGAGCCATCGCTGCTACTGTTCGCCTCTTAGAACAAAAACAACAGCGAGATATCATCCGTCAAAATGCCCGCCAGGAAGCAGAAAGTTGGGGTTGGGCAGCTGCTACCAGGCAGCTACAAGATTACTATCAAAAGGTGATATTTTCTGAACAGTTGGCAAAATAGGGTATTGGGGTATGGGGCATGGGGCATGAGGGAGATGAGGAAGATAAACAAAACTCCTAACTCTTGTACAGACGCGATTAATCGCGTCTCTACTTTTAACTCCTAACTCAGCACGGGCTAAACGCCCCGCTATCGCTAACAGCACTCTAACGCCCTATGCCCAAAATCTAAAATCTAAAATTCCGATGACCAAAACAGACTCATGATACAAGCCCATTTATTTATGGGGATTATTAATTTTGAATGCGTGAATTTTTAATTCGGAGCGAAGCAACGTGACACTCCCTAACTCTGGCAGCGTCTTGGCTACATTAACTGAATTGACTCAAGTTAATCGCGCTCATGCCCTACTGCGTCGCGTCAAAGACTTATCTGTTAATGAATTTGTTTGCTTACTCGACTTTATAACTGCTGAGTTCCAACAATTTCTGAGAGCTATTGAACTAATCAATAATGAAGCTCTAGAAACTATGTTGGAGAAAGTATTAGAAGCTATCACACTCAAAATTGGTCAAATTCTCCAAGCAGAACATACAGCCATTTTTTTAGTTGATTACGACAAAGGTCAACTGTGGTCAAAAGTTCCTCAAGATAATACCCAAAAATTCTTAGAAATTCGCACTCCCATTACAGTAGGTATCCCTGGTCATGTTGCTAGTACAGGCCAATATCTCAATATATCTGAAACTTATACTCATCCCCTATTTAGCCCAGAACTTGAAAAACAAATGGGCTACAAAATCCGTAATATTTTATGTATGCCCGTTATCAGTAGCAAAAACCAGACTGTAGCGGTAGTGCAACTAGCTAATAAAACCGGGAATGTTCCGTTTAATCATGATGATGAAGAACGTTTTCGAGACTTTGCCGCTTCGATTGGTATTATCCTAGAAAGCTGCCAATCTTTTTATGTAGCGGCTCGCAATCAAAGAGGCGCAACGGCTTTATTGCGGGCAACTCAGACACTGGGGCAAAGTTTAGATTTAGAAGCGACTTTGCAGATAGTCATGGAACAAGCTCGAATTTTAATGCAAGCAGACCGCAGCACACTGTTTTTATATCGTAAAGAGCTAAACGAACTCTGGACGAAAGTTGCAGCAGCAGCAGATGGCACAAACTTGATAGAAATTCGCATTCCTGCTAACCGTGGCATTGCTGGATATGTAGCTTCCACTGGTGAAGCCTTAAATATTTCTGATGCTTATAAAGACCCCCGCTTTGACCCGACTACAGATAAAAAAACTGGTTATATAACTCGCAATATCTTATGTTTACCAGTGTTTAATTCTGCAAATGAATTGATTGGCGTTACACAATTAATTAATAAGCAACAAAGCAGTTTTACTGCTTCTGATGAAGAGTTTATGCGGGCTTTTAATAATCAGGCAGGAATTGCCTTAGAAAATGCTCGGCTGTTTGAAAATGTGCTGTTAGAAAAACAGTATCAAAAAGATATTTTGCAAAGTCTGTCAGATGCCGTGATTTCTACAGATATGGCAGGACAGATTGTCACGATTAATGATGCAGCCCTAGAGTTGCTGGGTTGTCCGATAGGAGACGCTAATAGTAAAAACAACAAGCTTTTGTGGGAACAAAATTTGATTGGTCGCCTAGTTTGGGAAGTTGTCCCAATTGAAAATCTCCAAATGCGACTAGAAGATAGTCTAAAAACTGGAGCTAAACATTATGTGCCAGAGCAAAGTTTGATGCTGGGAATGCATCAAGTTATGAGTGAGGAGTTAGGAGTTAAAAGTGAAACTCAATACTTAGCATTCAGTACTCAGCACTCAATTTTAGCAGTGCGCGATCGCACCAACCCCGATCTTTTTATTCCTTGGAATCAACCTCTGACTCCCAAATCTGAGTTTCTCACTTCTAATCAAGTACAAACATTAGAGCGCAATATCAATCTTACTGTTAATCCCTTGACTAACCCAGAAGGCGGTGTGCGCGGTGGTTTGGTGGTTTTAGAAGACATTACTCAGGAAAAACGGATGAAAACTACCATGTCCCGCTACCTGACGCCCCATGTCGCTGAACAAGTTATGGCTCTAGGGGAAGATGCTTTAATGGTAGGCGAACGCAAGGAAGTAACTATCTTGTTTTCTGATATCCGTGGCTACACA
The DNA here is from genome assembly GCF_053470305.1 of Nostoc sp. DSM 114160. Classification (NCBI taxonomy): domain Bacteria; kingdom Bacillati; phylum Cyanobacteriota; class Cyanophyceae; order Nostocales; family Nostocaceae; genus Nostoc; species Nostoc sp. DSM 114160. The sequence goes on from NZ_JBPFGO010000003.1 coordinate 218,340, forward strand.
ACACTTACGGAAAATCTCGGTGCAGCTGAGGTGGTATTGCTGCTCAATCAGTATTTTGAAACGATGGTAGAGGCGGTTTTTAACCACGAAGGCACTCTCGATAAATTTATTGGTGATGCCTTAATGGCGGTATTTGGTGCGCCGCTACCATTGACAGAGAATCATGCTTGGAGGGCTGTGCAGTCAGCGTTAGATATGAGACGCCGCTTAGAGGAATTTAACCAACGGCGAATTATCCAGGCGCAGCCGCAAATTCGTATTGGCATTGGGATTAGTTCTGGGGATGTGGTTTCGGGTAATATTGGTTCCCGCAAACGAATGGATTACACCGTCATTGGAGATGGTGTAAATTTAAGTTCGCGTTTGGAAGCGGTAACTAAAGATTACGGTTGTGATATTGTTTTAAGCGAATTTACTTATCAATTGTGCAGCGATCGCATTTGGGTGCGCCAGTTAGATAAAATCCGAGTCAAAGGGAAACACCAGGCCGTAAATATCTACGAGTTAATTGGCGATCGCACTACTCCCCTAGATGCCAACACTCAAGAGTTTTTGTTTCATTATCATACTGGACGCGATGCCTATTTATCGCGCAACTTCTCACAAGCGATCGCCTGTTTTGAAGCCGCCAAATCTATCCAACCCCAAGACCAAGCTGTTGATATCCACCTAGAGCGTGCGCGTAATTACCAACAAACGCCGCCTCCAGAGTCCTGGGATGGTATTTGGACAATGCTTACTAAGTAGTCATTGGTCATTTGTCATTGGGTCACTTGTACTGAGCGACTCGTACCGACTTGTGCCGAGCGAAGTCGAGGTAGCGGAGCCGAGGTAAGTCGAAGTATTGGTCATTGGTCATTTGTAATTTATCAGTTCCCAATGCCCCGTACCCCATTCAATCTTTAGTCTCTCCCTGGTCATCTTGAAAGGGATCTTCGCCAATTCCTAGCTCTTTTTTTGAACGTTTCAACTGTTTCCACAGATCCCTTATTTGTTCGTAAGCTACACCTGGAGGCACTTTTCCGCCTGTTTCTAAGTTGCAAATGTAACTTACCCGTTGGGCAAATTCCTGGAGATTTGCATTAAAAACCAAGTTTTCTGGCTTCACTTGACCGTAGTAGCGACCGCGAGGGAAGAGAAAATCATCCTTGTTCACTATTTTTTTTTCCATTTATTCAATTCACCTTATCTTGGGGTTTCTGAAGCTGAATTACTAGCTAACCTAATCTTTCTTTTGTCAGATTGGGTTAAATTAGATTGTTCAATTCCTTTTCCAATTGTTGATGCAGGAATTAGTTGATTCAGATTTTAAGGCTAGAGGATAAAGCTTGTAATATTCTGTACTCCAAATCTTACAAAAAAATTCCGCCAAAGTAACTAGAGAGAATATTTTATTTTCCTCCTGGTTATCAATTTATCTCATCTTAATTTATGAAGTTGAAATTGTAATTAGCTTCAGTCGAAACCTTTAGGTACAAATTATTATCACATACTAGTATGTCTAAGTAACTTATTTTATCAAAACTCATGAAAATCCCGATCGTAAAACTACTTAGGCGAACATAGTATATCCGAAAGCAAATTGTCCTCTGTTAAAAGTTAGATATTTAGTTATAAATATTTGGCAACTGGCTATTAAGCAGCGACGCAGAAGAGAAAATTGGTCTTGGTATTAGTTATTACTTATTTTAACCTGCCTCTGCTTCCTCTTAAATAATCACCAATAGCTAATAGTTAATAACTAAAGATAAAATGGTGAAGCCTCAAAGGGCAATTTTTGTCCATCGCCTAAAACACTACCTGCCACCATGTCTGTTAATTCCAAGTTATACGAAGGCAAAGCAAAAATTCTTTATACAACGGACGATCCAGAAGTCTTGTTGGCTGATTTTAAAGACGATGCTACAGCGTTTAACGCCCAAAAGCGTGGCAACATCGAAGGGAAAGGAAAAATTAATTGTAGCATTTCTAGCCAGCTTTTTAAACAGTTGGAGGCTTATGGTATAAAGACTCACTTTATCGATAGTCCTGCCCCGAATCAAATGCGGGTGAAAGCAGTAAAGATTTTACCCTTAGAAGTAGTGATCAGAAATATTGCTGCTGGCAGTTTGTGTCAGCAAACTGGTTTACCAGTGGGTACAATTCTGAAACAGCCTTTGGTTGAGTTCTATTATAAAAACGATTCATTAGGAGATCCTTTGTTGACACGCGATCGCCTGTACCTGCTAGAACTGGCGACTGCGGAACAAGTAGACGCAATTACACATCTTGCATTGCAAATCAATGAATTTCTCAATAACTTTTGGCAGCGGTGTGGCATTACCCTAGTAGACTTCAAACTAGAGTTTGGTTTGGACTCACAACAGCAGTTACTCTTGGCAGATGAAATTAGCCCCGACACCTGTCGTTTATGGGATACCGCAGAAAAGGACTCAAACCGCCGGGTAATGGACAAAGATCGCTTTCGCCGAGACTTAGGAAATGTAGAGGATGCCTACCAGGAGGTCTTACAAAGAGTGCTAAAAGCAGTAGAAACTATAAGTTAACCAGGTAAAAACCAAAAGGTGAGAAGGAATTATATTTAACTTTTGCCTTTTGCCTTTTGCCTTGTAAAGTAAAAAAGCAAAAGAAAAAAATTATGTTTTGAAATTTTACCTTTGGCATAAGGGCATTATTGCCTTGTGATGGTGTGTGTGTGGTCGTGAAGAGGAATATAAGTAAAATGCGTTTATCTCCCGTATTGCTGGCAGCAGTAGCAATTGCAGCCCCTTTGGGTGGCTCATTGAGTGCGAATGCAGAAACCGCCAACAATTCCAAACAGACAACAGAAGTTTTGACACTAGAAAAAAATCAACACTCAGAAAAGGACACTGGTCAGGTTAACTCTAGTAAAAGTCTAGAATCTCAACCTAAATCTACAGCAACTATAGAGGCAGAGCGTCCCCAATCCCGCGTCGTCGCAATTTACCCTGCCAACCCAGCAGCAAGCGCGACCCCAAAGGTAATTGTGCCAACCTCCACAACGCCAACAACTGCACAAACCCCTGAAATTAATTCCAGTCCTACTCAACAGCCGTCTCCGGCTCCAGACATTCCACCGCCAGAAATTCAACAACCAACGCCTTCCCCAACTCCTGAGACCACTCCAGTCCCAGAAAATGTAAATCCACCGACAACAGAACCTTTATTACCCACAACTCCAGAACCATCAGCTACTCCAGATATTCCCCCCCCAGCTAGTCAACAAAGAACACCTACGTTATTCCCAGGTGCTACTCCCAGTCCGCAGAATGTTAATCCACCGACAACTCCGGGCAATACTCCATTCCCAGGCGCTACTCCCAGTCCGCAAAATGTAAATCCACCGACAACTCCAGGCGCTACTCCCAGTCCGCAAAATGTAAATCCACCGACAACTCCAGGCGCTACTCCCAGTCCGCAGAATGTTAATCCACCGACAACTCCGGACAATACTCAACCCAACACAGCCCCAGAAGCCAATGATCCCCGCGTACTGGTATCGGAAGTAGTAGTTAGATCCCAGACTGGCCAACTATCACCAGAACTGGAAAGCCAAGTTTACAGAGTAATTCGTACCCAACCAGGACAAACAACCACCCGCAGCCAACTGCAAGAAGATATTAACGCTATCTTTGGTACTGGCTTCTTCTCCAACGTCCAAGCAGCGCCAGAAGATACCCCTTTGGGAGTGCGGGTAAGCTTTGTTGTCCAGCCTAATCCCGTCCTCAGTAAAGTAGAAGTGCAAGCCAATCCTGGCACTGGTGTCCCTTCTGTACTACCAGCTAACACTGTGGATGAAGTGTTTCGGGAGCAGTATGGCAAAATTCTCAATTTGCGTGACTTGCAAGAAGGCATCAAGCAGTTAAACAAGCGGTATCAAGACCAAGGTTACGTCCTAGCTAACGTGATTGGAGCGCCACAAGTCTCTGAAAGCGGAGTTGTTACCTTACAAGTAGCAGAAGGGGTAGTAGAAAATATTAGAGTCCGGTTCCGCAACAAAGATGGACAGGAGACAGACGAGAAAGGACAACCAATTCGGGGAAAAACACAAGATTACATTATTACCCGAGAAGTGGAGTTAAAGCCAGGACAAGTATTCAATCGCAACACAGTACAAAAAGACCTACAGCGCGTGTATGGACTGGGACTGTTTGAAGATGTGAATGTGTCTCTAGACCCTGGTACCGACCCCAGCAAGGTGGATGTAGTAGTGAATGTAGCTGAACGCAGCAGCGGCTCTATTGCGGCTGGGGCAGGGATTAGTTCTGCTAGCGGACTTTTTGGAACAGTTAGCTATCAACAGCAAAACCTGAACGGTAGGAACCAAAAACTGGGGACAGAAATCCAGGTAGGAGAACGGGAACTGCTGTTTGACGTGCGGTTTACTGATCCCTGGATCGCAGGAGATCCTTACCGGACTTCCTACACAACCAATATTTTCCGTCGCAGTTCTATTTCGTTGATTTTCGATGGTAAAGATGAAGATATTAGGACGTTTGATCCGGGTAATCCCACCGATGTAGATTCTCAGGATCGCCCCCGGATTCTCCGTCTAGGTGGTGGTGTCACCTTTACTCGTCCCTTGTCTGCCAACCCTTATAAAACTTCTGTCTGGACTGCCTCAGCGGGTTTACAGTATCAACGAGTTTCCGCCCGTGATGCTGATGGCAATCTGAGAAAAACAGGAGCGGTATTTGATGATAATACTGGAAACCGCCTCAGTGATGAAATTCCATTGACTCTCTCTAGCGGCGGTCAAGACGATTTACTACTGTTTCAAGTAGGGGTACAGCGCGATCTCCGTAATAACCCCCTGCAACCCACTAGTGGTTCTTATCTGCGCTTTGGAGTCGATCAGTCAGTCCCTGTGGGGCTAGGCAACATCTTCCTGACCAGATTCCGGGGTAGCTACAGCCAATATTTACCCATTAAGCTGATTAGCCTTAGCAAAGGGGCACAAACCTTAGCATTTAACCTGCAAGCAGGAACCATCGTTGGTGACTTGCCTCCCTACGAAGCTTTTACTCTTGGGGGTAGCAACTCCGTCCGGGGTTATGAAGAAGGAGCATTAGGTAGTGGACGCTCTTATGTGCAAGCATCAGTTGAGTATCGGTTTCCAGTTTTTTCAGTAGTTAGTGGCGCATTATTTTTTGATCTCGGCAGTGACTTGGGAACTAGTACTAGGGCTGCTGAAGTGTTGAACAAAAATGGCAGTGGCTATGGTTATGGCCTTGGCGTTCGCGTCCAATCTCCACTGGGGCCGATTCGGATTGACTACGGTATCAACGATGATGGTGATAGCCGGATTAATTTCGGTATTGGCGAAAGATTTTAATTAGTTAGGAGTCAGAAGTTAGGAGTTATGAGTTTTAATTCCTCACTTTTCACTGTTAACTCATAACTTTTCTGGATTAGCTTGCTAATTGTTACATTTACCTCAATACTGTTCCGATAAAGGGATTAATGACATTTTTCAGGGAATATCAGGGATTTTACCAAAACAGACGATGAACAATACTAAAGGAAATATATTGACTTTTCGGCTATGCGACAGCACACTCTAGCAGCCCAAATCACCCAAAGAGGGGTGGGACTGCATAGCGGTGTAAATACCCAGGTGCGGATATTACCAGCCGAGGCGGGAAGTGGACGCTACTTTGTGCGGGTGGATTTACCGGATTTGCCAATAATTCCAGCCCAAGTTGCAGCAGTTAGTCACACTGTTCTTTCAACTCAGTTGGGTAAAGGTGAGGTATATGTTCGCACGGTAGAGCATTTGTTGGCAGCACTTTCGAGTATGGGTGTGGATAATGCCCGAATTGAAATTGATGGCCCAGAAGTCCCACTTTTAGATGGTTCAGCAAGTGTGTGGACAGCCAATATTGCCCAAGTTGGCTTAGTCTCACAACCCGCTAACAACCAAGTTCCCTTGGCTATTACAGAACCCTTATGGGGTCTATGAAGGGGATGCCTTTGTATCTGCCCTTCCAGCAGCAGAAACCTGGTTTAGTTACGGTATTGATTTTGACCTGCCCGCTATTGGTAATCAATGGCATAGTTGGTCGCTAACCGCTGAACTAGAAAAAACTTCTGCTAGCTTTGCTGCGGAAATTGCTCCTGCTCGTACTTTTGGGTTACTACATCAAATTGAACACTTACAAAAAACAGGGTTAATTAAAGGTGGCAGTTTGGATAATGCACTCGTTTGTGGCCCAGAAGGCTGGCTAAATCCACCGTTGAGATTTGCAAATGAGCCAGTCCGTCATAAAATCTTGGATTTAGTAGGAGATTTGAGTTTACTAGGAACTTTTCCTCGTGCTCATTTTTTAGCGTATAAAGCCAGTCATAATTTACACATTCAACTGGCTCAGAAAATTTTAGATTTTGGACTTCGGCTTCGCTCAGTCGAACGATTTTAGATTTTAGATTCGATCTAAAGTTTGCATCCAGGATTATTAAGGCTTTGGATATACGCTTGCCTACTCAACTTTTAGATAAAAAATCAACTACACGGCCAATGTCAATCCTCACTGAAGTGAATACCATCGATACGACTACACCTACATCTACCGAACCACAGGGTATAAATGAGATTACAATCAGTTCGGAGATTAAAACAACTTTCACATCTGAAGAAATTCAGAAATTGCTACCCCATCGCTACCCATTTTTACTTGTAGACAAAATCATTGACTACGTGCCAGGTAAAAAAGCTATTGGGGTTAAAAATGTCACTATTAATGAACCCCATTTTCAAGGACATTTCCCTGAACGTCCACTGATGCCAGGGGTGCTAATTGTTGAATCAATGGCACAAGTTGGAGGCATTGTCCTAACTCAAATGTCTTCGGTAGAAGGCGGGCTGTTCGTCTTCGCTGGTATCGATAAAGTTCGCTTTCGTCGCCAGGTCGTGCCGGGGGATCAACTAGTCATGACGGTGGAACTGTTATGGGTAAAACAACGTCGTTTCGGTAAGATGCAAGGTCGTGCCGAAGTTGATGGTCAACTTGCTTGTGAAGGAGAATTAATGTTTTCTTTAGTTAGCTAAAAGTTTGCTTTCGTGGTATGGGTATAGCCGTGAAATGCCCCTACTGAATCCTGTTTCAGGATAACAGTTAAAAAATCCACAACAGCATCTGAATAATTTCTTGATTTTCGCCGCCCTCTCTACGAGACGCACTCACAAACACATTTAACTTGCTTTGACCGACACTTTCGTTCACTGAAATATTTCACGCTCAACAACGCCAGTCGCCTCAATGGGGCGGTAGTCGGTATAACTCTTTTAACCAGAGTAACGCGCTGCCTCAAAAACCCCGCCTGGCGCTGGATTATTAAGACAGTTCTGGAGATTCACCCTTGAAAACGCTAATTCATCCAACTGCTGTAATTCATCCGAAATCGGAACTCCACCATACAGTGCAAGTCGGTGCCTATGCTGTGATTGGAGCGCATGTCAAAGTGGGCCCTGAAACAATAATCGGCGCTCATGCAGTGCTAGAGGGGCCTTGTGAAATTGGGGCGCAAAATCAGATTTTTACAGGTGCGGCCATCGGCATGGAACCCCAGGATCTGAAGTTTGTAGGAGAACCAACCTGGGTCAAAATTGGTGATAACAACTTGATTCGTGAGTACGTTACTATTAACCGCGCCACTGGTGCTGGTGAAGCGACAATAATTGGTGACGGTAATCTTTTGATGGCTTATGTCCATGTGGCTCATAACTGCGTGATTGAAGACCAAGTAGTGATTGCTAACTCTGTGGCGTTGGCTGGTCATGTCCATATAGAGTCACGCGCTAGGCTAAGTGGCGTTTTAGGTGTCCATCAATTTGTGCATATTGGTAGACAAGCAATGGTGGGAGGTATGGCACGTATCGATCGAGATGTGGCCCCATATATGCTGGTGGAGGGAAATCCAGCGCGGGTGCGAACTCTCAATCTTGTCGGACTCAAACGGTCTGGTATGGACTCAGCAGATTTGCTTTTGCTGAAAAAAGCCTTCCGCATTCTCTACCGTTCTGATTTGTCTTTTAAGGATGCCTTGGAACAGTTGGAATTATTAGGGGATAGCGAAGAATTGCAGCATCTGCGGCGCTTCCTTCTACTTTCTCAGATGCCTGGAAGACGTGGCTTGATTCCTAGTAAAGGGAAAAAAGGCGCAAGTGATGAATCGTGAATTAAAAGTTAGGAGTTAGGAATTATGAGTTATGAGTTGATAAATTAAATTTTTTAACTCTTCACTCTTCATTCCTAACTCCTAACTGCTAACTCCTGGAAAGACTTGGGTTAATTGCTTCTCTAACAGCTAACTCCTAACTTTAATTATCAAATGCGGATATTTATCAGCACTGGCGAAGTATCTGGCGATTTACAAGGATCGCTACTAATTTCAGCGCTGAAGCGTCAAGCTGCGGCGATTGGGTTGGAATTAGAGATTGTGGCGCTGGGTGGCGAAAAAATGGTAGAGGCTGGGGCAACTCTGCTGGGAAATACCAGTAGTATTGGCTCAATGGGTATTCTAGAAGGGCTGCCTTATATTTTACCGACTCTTCAGGTGCAACGTCAGGCGATCGCTTCCCTAAAGCAAAATCCACCTGACTTGGTAGTGCTGATCGATTATATGACTCCCAATCTGGAAATTGGGACTTATATGAAACAGCATCTGCCAGATCTACCTGTGGTGTATTACATTGCTCCCCAAGAGTGGGCTTGGTCAATAAGTTTGCGAAGAACTAACCGGATTGTTGGTTTTACAGATAAGCTGTTGGCAATCTTCCCACAAGAAGCCCGTTACTTTCGCGAGAAAGGCGCAAAAGTTAGTTGGGTAGGACATCCTTTGGTTGACCGAATGCAAGATGCTCCTAGTAGAAAAGCAGCTCGTGCAACGCTGGGGATTGCACCAGAAGAAATTGCGATCGCACTCCTCCCCGCCTCTCGCCGTCAAGAACTAAAATATCTTTTACCAATTATTTTTCAAGCTGCCCAAACTATTCAAGCTAAATTACCTGAAGTTCGTTTCTGGATTCCCCTATCGCTAGAAGTCTATAGACAGCCAATCGAAGAGGCTATTAAGCGTTACGGTTTACGGGCGACAGTTCTATCAAGTCAACAAATGGAAGTTTTTGCTGCGGCTGATTTAGCCATTAGCAAATCTGGTACTGTCAATCTAGAACTCGCTCTGTTAAATGTGCCACAGGTTGTAGTTTATCGCCTCAGTCGTTTGACTGCGTGGATAGCTCGGAAAATCCTCAAAGGTTCTATAACCTTCGCATCGCCACCTAATTTAATCGTAATGAAGCCGATTGTGCCAGAATTTTTACAAGAGCAAGCCACAGCAGAAAATATTACCCAAGCAGCAATGGAACTGCTACTCAATCCCAGTCGCAGAGAGCAAACTTTGCTAGATTATGAAGAAATGCGGCAAAGTTTGGGAGAAGTTGGGGTTTGCGATCGCGCTGCTCAAGAAATTTTGCAAATGCGACCAAATATATTGAGGTGTCATGGCTTATGAGATGAAAAAACAAAGAGCGATCGCAGTTGATTTATTTGCTGGTGCGGGCGGTATGACTCTTGGCTTTGAGCAAGCTGGTTTTGATGTGCTAGCGTCTGTGGAAATCGACCCGATCCACTGTGCAACACATGAGTTTAACTTCCCTTATTGCTCTGTGTTATGCAAAAGTGTTGTGGATACAACCGGGAAAGAAATTAGGAATCAGTCTCGTGTTGGCGATCGCGAAATTGATGTGGTTATTTGTGGCTCACCATGTCAAGGATTTTCCCTAATTGGTAAACGGGCTGTTGACGATCCTCGAAACTCTTTGGTATTTCACTTTCATCGACTGGTTTTTGAACTAAAACCGAAATTCTTTGTGATGGAAAATGTTCGAGGAATTACAGTTGGCGAACATAAACAAATCCTCAAAACATTAATTAGCGATTTTAGAATTCATGGCTATAAAGTAGAAGAAAATTATAAAGTTCTTAACGCTGCAAATTACGGAGTACCACAGTCACGTGAGAGATTATTTCTGATAGGTGCAAGGGAGGATATAGAATTACCGAAATATCCTCAGCCGATTACTAAACAAGCTTTACCAAATAATTTAAATTCTCAAAAAATATCTGACATTCCATTGAGTCCTACAGTATGGGATGCAATTGGAGATTTACCTGAAATAGAAAAATATCCAGAGTTACTAACAAGAGATTGGGTTGTTGCAGACTATGAAAAGCCTAGTAACTATGCTCTTATACTTCGCGGGATCAAATGCCTAGATGATGATTATTCTTACAAACGAGAATATGATTTGCGAATACTTTCTTCAAGTTTAAGAACCAAACATTCCGCAGAAACTGTTAAACGTTTTCAGGAGACTCAACAAGGCGAGAGAGAAAAAATTAGTCGTTTTCATAAGCTACATCGTGATGGTGTCTGTAATACTTTAAGAGCCGGAACAGATAAGTATAGAGGTTCTTTCACATCTCCGAGACCGATTCATCCATCTACGCCGCGCTGTATCACTGTCAGGGAAGCGGCGAGATTGCATTCTTACCCCGATTGGTTTAGATTTCATGTAACCAAATGGCACGGATTTCGACAAGTTGGTAACTCTGTACCACCGTTATTAGCCAAGGCTGTGGCGTCAGAAATTATTCGCAGTTTGAATATTTCGCCTTTTAAGCCAAGTTTGGAATACAAGTTACCAGAGGAGAAGCTATTACAATTTAATATGTCGCAAGCGGCACAATATTATCAGTGTGATTAGTAAGAATACACTTTGTAATATGTGCAAGTTAGGTTAAGTCCAAGCACGGAAGAATGTACTATCTTCCCAGACATTAGCAGCCCGCCCTGCGATCGCTGTTAATTCTGGTTCCTTCAGGGGTACAAAAGCCCGCGCTATCTTGACATTATTTTCTAATTGTGGAACTGTCTGTGCTGCGATCGCGCAACAATGAACCCCAGGCTGAGACAGTGTGTAACCTAAAGCTTCCTCCATACCTGTCAACGCACCTGATTTAAACAACCGACCATAAGCTAGGACTTTCATCGCAATCACACCGACATTTTTTTCTTGAGCAACTGGTAGAACTACTGGGATAAATGGACGTGGGTGATGTTTATCGGCAGCATTTACAGGAATCAGTGTAGTGTGGAAAGGATAGCGACGTAACCCTTCAGCAATTATTTCAGGGTCGTGATGTCCGGTGATCCCAGCAAAACGCACCAATTTTTGTTCTATGGCTTCTTCTAAAGCTTTAATTGCGCCAGATGGACTAAAGATGGTGTCGAGTTCTTCCGAAAAAGAAACGTGATGCAACTGCCACAAATCGAGATAATCTGTATTGAGACGTTTAAGCGATCGCTCCAATTCTCGCCATGCACCATCCCGATCTCTTTGATCGGTCTTGCTTGCTAGAAACAGCTTTGAGCGATGGGGTGGTAGCACTTTGCCTAAATAATCTTCACTCGGCCCATAACTAGCGGCTGTATCAAAGTAGCGAATGCCAAGTTCCAGCGCTCTTTGAATAATTGCCGTAGCATCATCCTCTTTTCCTTCGCCGCCGGATAGTGGCACTTGTCCTGCTCCAAACCCGAAGATAGGCAGATTTACTTTCGTGCGTCCTAGTACCCGTTCCGGCATATTTGCTGGCGGTGTTGCAGTGTTGGTAGTATTTTGCTCAAAAGCATTAGTTGCCACAATACCTCCAGTCACAGCAATGCTAGTAATTAGGAAATTACGCCGCGTTTTTCCTTCTGTCATGATTGGGTTCGGGGGCGAAATTACTTTTATTATAAATTCTAACTAGGGGGGATTAATCTCAGAAAGCAAAATTACTGATAGTTTAGGAACACTACGAAAGCGCCGATCGTTGGTTAGAAAAGTAAAGCATTGAGTCAACAGTGCTGTGGATGCATGGAGCGCATCTGGTAATTTGATGTTAATACTGGCACGAAATCGCATTACTTGTTCTCAAGGGAATTTTTCTCAGCGTAGTTGAGATTTATTTGATATTCTTTACTTTTTTGCTGGGCTACTACATAATTTGGGCTAGAAGATGGCACAGTTTTCATAAGTGCGATCGCACCTTTCCAATGACTCACAACTGTCTTCCACTCATCTGGAGATTTTGCTGATTGAGTCAGGTTAGCTGCATTAATTGCTTGATTTACTGCCTCTCGAAATCTATCAGTTTCAAGTAACACAGTAGGCGATTCTGAAGTCACTGGTGATGGTGTAACTAATACAGACTTTGATGGTACTTGTGTTGGAATCTTAGAGGTTAGAGGAAGTATTTCTACAAACTTTGAAGAAAAGTATATTCCTACAGCAATTGAAACTATCACAGAAAGGAGCAGCCAAATTTTATTTAAATTACGATACTTTCGTCGATTATTGATGATTGTAGTTTTTTTATCATTTGATAAAACATCTGATTTTCTTTTGTGCATCCCCATTTCTTCGGGCAATATTTTTATTTTCTTATCTGTATTCAAATCAGGGTTTACTTCACTTGCATCTGTTCTTTGATTACCAGAATAAGCAGATATTATTCGTTGTTTTACCAAACATTCAATTTGATAAGTTAGTGCCCCAGTAGAAACATAAAATAACCCAAATATTAATGTTGTATTATTATTAAAATTTTGCATTTGTACGTAGTATTCAATTTGTCTGGTGTGGCTAAGATTAAAGAATGGTAGAAGTATTGTAGAAAACAAAGCTGCTATCAGTGTAGAAATTGCAATTACAAGCCAAGCGTACAATCCTTCCCACCAACTCATTATTCCTGGTAATAATCCTTGTGTTCTACCTATTTCCGGTGCTTGAATTTCTGAGATAAATCGACTAATGAGCAAGTGTAAACAGTGATGAGTAAAAGAAATTATAGGAATTGGAGATAGGATTAACAGTATTGTAAATATAGCAAATAAGTCAGGACTGTTTACAAAATATGCGATACGGTAGCCTAACTTTCCAGGATTCTTTAGTATAAATATAATAACTCTCAAAAATAGAGTTAAAATCAATGCTTTTAACCAAGAAGTAGGATAAGGAAACCATAAAGGCCAGGAAAACGTTTGTTGCTTTTGCTTAGTAAGTTCCTGAGTATTCGGCTGTTTCATAACCAATAAATAAATCCAAACAACTAAGATAATATTCTTCTATCTCAGAATTCCCCATTTACAGGTGAAAGCAACATCTTCAAAATCTTTATAGTCCTATATTTAAAATTTATATAGATTTATGATAATTTTCATAAAAGCCCGAATTTTATGCTCTATCTCTGTATCTATGCGTGAGAAAAATTAAATCCTAACGTTCCTTTGTAATCACAGAACTACCATTACTAATACTTACTTTTTGAATAAAAACATTAGTAGAAGATGATAAAATATCAGTGCTGATTTGATTAGCAATAAATTCAAAATCATGGTTTGTTATTCCCTGTGCATTATCACCACTGAAGTTAATACAAATAGTTAGAGTTTGAGGATTGTTATAAGACTCTTCATTATCTACTGGTTCTAAATCAGCTTCTACCATGCCCAAATCAAACTCTTTACTCCAAGCCGGAAAACCCTTACCTGTTTGTTGTCCATAAATTTTGACTCTTTCAACAGATGCAGCCCCTAAAGCTGTTAACCCTTTGCGGATAAATGCAACTAAAATTTGCTGATTTGGTACTTGGGCAGATTCTAGCGTTACCTCCAAGCAAGCATCTTGTAAAGCAACTTTTGCTTTGATCCCTTTGGGGTGTAAGTGGCGGTTCATCAGAGAGGCGATCGCTTCTGCATCTCCCTGCTTTGCAAGTTTTAGAATATTTGGCTGTATCATAACCAGTAAAAGAGAAAATCTAGGAAAATAAGCTTATATTCTTAGGATTCCCTCTTGACAGCCTTAAGTAACATTGTGATGCAAGATATCAGCTAACCTGGGCTAAAATATTTAATATAAAGATAGTCTTTCACAGACTTTTACAAAAATATATTTTCCCTGTCTCACCATCAAAAACTTTTGTTTTTGTACTTGCTAAATTAACAAAATTAATATTAATCAGTTAAATTCCAATTTTCAATATTATGAAGTTTTACCGAGATCGTGCTTGGCCTTCGACGCTAGAAGAAGCCATAGTTATCCAAGAAACGCTGCAAAATCAAGTAATTACTGAGGATCGACTGCAAGAACCTATCCAGTACGTTGCTGGAGTGGATATGGGTTTTGAAGCTGATGGGACAATTAGCCGTGCTGCTGTCGCAGTCCTAAGTTTTCCTGATTTGCAAGTAATCGAGACCAGCCTAGCACATCGTCCTACAACGTTTCCTTATGTTCCTGGGTTCCTCTCATTTCGGGAAATTCCAGCTGTTCTCGATGCCTTGGAGAAAATTCAAACAACACCAAATATTATCCTGTGTGATGGTCAAGGAATTGCTCATCCCCGGAGATTAGGTATAGCTAGCCATTTAGGGTTACTTATAGATATGCCGACAATTGGTGTAGCTAAGTCCAGGTTGATAGGTAAGCATGAAGAATTGGCAGAAATCAAAGGCAGCACGCAACCACTAATATATAACGGTGAAACTATTGGGGCAGTTTTGCGATCGCGCACAGGAGTAAAACCTCTGTACATTTCCAGTGGTCATAGAATTAGTTTACCGACAGCAATTGACTATGTATTGCGCTGCACGCCAAAATATCGACTGCCAGAAACTACACGTATTGCTGATAAATTAGCATCGGATAGATAAAGCTTGTTGAAGTTTTTTCTAAATACTTGCTTGCACCTACTCAATCGTGTTAGGAATCGCACAGAAAGAAGTTGATGTAACTAAATACCACTTACGAAGTTAGAACAATGAACGCACTAACTTTACATTGGCACGATGCAGGCCAAGATAAAACTCAGAATATTTACGAACAACAGCCAAGTCATAATCCTGGTACTGTCCGCATTGGTCGCGACCCTCTCCGGTGCGATATTGTTCTGAGTCATCCTACTGTGTCTGGACTGCACGTTGAAATCTTTTTTCATCACCAACAACAGCGTTTTTATATCAGGAATTTGCGATCGCAAAATCCCCCCGTTGTTGATGGACGGCAATTAGTCCAAGGTGAAATGCCGTTAACTGAAAACACTACTATCACTTTAGGACAAATAAAACTCAACGTTAGAAGCGTTTCCACAGGTAGCATTCCAGCAACAATTTTGCTACCACCCAATCCAGCAGTAAATCTCGGACATCACCATCACCCACAAACACCCCCCGCACCACCGCCAGGAGTTTATGGCTTAGAATGCCCCAAATGTCATAAAGTTTCCCCAGGAGAGAATCTACAAATTGGCTGTCATTGGTGTGGAACATCTTTAGCTGCGGCTGTGAGTGTGTTGGTAGCACGGGGTAGTTGAGCAGGGGAGAAATCAATTCAAAATTCAAAATTCAAAATTCAAAATTCAAAATTAAAGAACTTCTGCCTCCTGCCTCCTCTTTCCCAATGCCCAATGCCCCATGCCCAATGCCCTATATCCAATGACCAATGACAAATGACTAATGACCAATGACAAATGACTAATGAACAAATCCAATTGAGTTGGGAAGAACCAGCGACGGGTGAACGGCGAGAACCATTATTAAATGTGCCGATCGCTTTTGGTCGAGAATTTGCTCGCTTACCTGCTGAACTCAGGGGAGTGCGCGTTTCTCGGATGCTGCTTAACAGTAACGAAGTTTCTCGCTACCATGCCCTCATTGACTGGGAACAAGACCATTTAGTAGTGATTGACCAAGGTAGCGTTAACGGTGTCTATGTCAATGGTCAACCACAAACGCGCAGTGTTCTAGTTAATGGCGATACGTTGCAAATTGGCCCCTATCTAATCGCAGTGACATTTGGTGCTAGCGCCTCTGCACCAGATACTAGCCCCCCTTCAACGATTCACTTCAACGCAAATACCAATCGCCCAGACCCCAGCTTACCTGTAGTTCAGCCGCTAACGCCCGTGGCAAGTAATTTCCCACCATTGGCGTTTCAGGCACAAAAAGTCTCTGTGCAAGCACTTCATGCTACGGGATTACCAGTAGATGAATCTGATTATCTAGCGATCGGGGCGGGATTGGGTAGCTTTGTTTGGGCCGATTTGCTGCGAATTAGTGGTGTACGTGCTGACAAAATTGTGGCTTTGGGATTAGAGGCGGAACCTTATGCCCGTTACAAGCGCCTCTGTCTGAATTCGCAAATTCCTTTATATGAAAGACTGCGTTCTAATTCTGATTCTTGTCCCGATAATATTTGGGGTTGGCCTAGTTATGCCTTGCGTGAAGCTTGGGGAGACTTAGCTAAGGGAGAGATAAAGTCAGCATTCAAGTATTTATGGCAAGTGTTTGCTGAACCAACATTTGCAGAAACTTATACTCCTCGTGCGGGTAATGTCTTTGATTCCATAGACCGAGAAGCGAAGCGCATTGGTTGGAATCAAATTTATCGGTATGGGCGAGTTAGGGTAATTCGCAAAACCGATGATGGCAGATATTGCGTCGCCTATTCTCGCGGCCCGGGAAATTATGCTTTTTTAGTTAGTCGTTATTTACATTTAGCTACTGGATATCCAGCAATTCAGTTTCTCCCAGATTTGCAAGCTTATAGGGAAAAATATCAAGATTTTACATATGTCGTCAATGCTTATGAAGCTCACGATCGCGTTTATGAGCAACTAGAGCAACATGGTGGTACGGTGTTGATTCGGGGGCGGGGAATTGTGGCTTCGCGGATTGTGCAGCGGATTTATGAAGCTAGAAAACGAAATCGGAATATTGCAGTTTTGCATTTAATGCGATCGCCTAAACCTCAAGGTAACAAATTTCAAAATACCCAACGCCTAGTCAAAAATCATTACGAATTTCAACCTTTTAACTGGCCGAAAGCTTGTTGGGGCGGCGAACTCCGGGCAATGTTAGAAAAAGCCACCCCCGATGAACGCAAGCGTTTACTAGCAGACTGGGGTGGAACTACCACCGCCGACCGCCGAGATTGGCAGCAAATTACTGCCCAAGGGTTAAGCGAAGGCTGGTATCAAATTACCTTCGGTGAGGTGTTGGATGTAGAACGAGATGCCCAAAACCGGACTATTACCCGTATCCGAGAACAAAGCTTTGGGGAAAAGAAATTGTTAGCTGACTTTATTGTTGATGCTACTGGACTGGATGCCAAAGTAGATGCCAATCCCCTACTAGCAGATTTGGTGAAGCATTACAATCTGCCAGTAAATCACTTGGGGCGATTGACTGTAGCGAACAATTTTGAATTGGTAGAAATGCGTAGTGACAAAGGTCAAATGTATGCTGCGGGAGCGATTACTTTAGGTGGCCCTTATGCCGCAGTTGATAGTTTTTTGGGCTTGCAATACGCCGCATTAGTCGCCGTTGATGGACTCGCCGCCGCGCGTGCGCCTGGAGTTCAAAGGTTGAATATTTTAAGTTCCTTTAAACAGTGGTTGAAGTGGGTGTTAAATCAGTCACCTTAGTATTAGGAGGCAGGAGGCAGGAGGCAGGGAGCAGGGGGCAGGGGGCAGGGAGCAGGGGGCAGGGGAGATGGAGTATTTATCTGGTTGTTTTGAATAGCAAATCCCAACTTCGAGGATAAAAGGTGCAACTTCGAGGATAAAAGGCGCAACTTCGAGGATAAAAGGTGCAACTTCGAGAATAAAAGGTGCAACGTTGAGGATAAAAGGCGCAACGTTGGGGATAAAAGGCGCAACGTTGAGGATAAAAGGTGCAACTTCGAGGATAAAAGGCGCAACGTTGAGGATAAAAGGCGCAACTTCGAGGATAAAAGGCGCAACGTTGAGGATAAAAGGTGCAACGTTGAGGTTAAAAGGCTCAAAGGCTCAAGTTACGGGCGAAACCTTCAGCCCACCTACGATTCAAATCGCAGGCTAACAGGATAAGTCAGTTAAAACTGACTCAAATTAACTAAAATTTAGTCCGTTTGAACGGACTTAGGCCATTAGCCCCGGAATTGATTCCGAGGCGGGATAGCAACGAAGCGAAGAATTTCCCTTTGCCAGTACCCCTACTTTGTTTTTTCGCTTGTCGGGCGTACTAAAGTTTTAACTAAACCCGTAATCGCCACAATCACAGAGGCAATTCCCCCAATCGACAATGAAGTTAAAATTGCCGCCGCCAGAATAATTTCAGTCGGGCTGTATCCATCTCGCATCCAGGTAGATGGATTTTCTACCGATGTTGGCGACGCGGGGATTAATTGCGAAGTTTGGGTGGTTTGATTGGAGTTGACTGGAGTTGTTAAGGCAGTTTTCATGGCTGAACCTCTTCTAAATGTTTCTATGCAAATCGTATTTCTGCCAGAAGAAGAGGAGATTCCCTAGAAATCGAGACAAAGTAGAGAGAAGGTAGAAATTAAGTAGAATCGAGAAGAAATCTCACAAGCTGTCTATGGAATGGGCTGATTTTCTAGCCAATGAAGCTGCTATTAATAGCTTATCTCCAGAGCAAACGGCAGCTTTTGTAGAGCGTTTGAAGACTAAAAACTCAACTATTAGTGAGGCAAAAGTTGCCAGCGACTTGAACATCGGTGTTGCTGCTGTTAAAAAGCGGATGGCTGAGGTGTATGACAAGTTCGCCAAGAGTTATCCTGAATTAGCCACTTCTAACAGTCGGGGAAAATTAGAAAAGTTACGGGCTTGCCTGACAGCGAAATATAATGGCGGGCAAAATGCCCAATCAACAATTAAAGAAATTCATCAAAATATTCCCCCTGCTGTCCCATTTGAAAAATTTGTGGGACGTGAGGCGGAACTAGAAGAACTGCACTCCTCATTACAAACATCTCGGCAAGTTGCCATTGTAGCTGTGGCGGGTATGAGTGGAGTCGGGAAAACTGAACTCGCTACCCAATATGCAAAACAGCGCTTGCAGAATTATCAAGGTGGGGTTTGCTGGTTATCTGCACAGGGAATAGATGTCGGAATTCAGATTCTCAGATTTGCTGAATTAAAATTTAAACTTATTGCACCAGATGACTGGGAATTAGCAGATAGGCTGAGATACTGCTGGCAGAATTGGGAAAAAGGTGAAGTGCTGTTGGTGTTTGATGATGTCACCAACTACAAAAAACAGGTTAAGCCTTATCTACCACCAGAATCACGCCGATTTAAAGTATTGCTGACAACCCGTCTGGGGTTTGATAGAACTTTGCCACAATTACCTTTGGATGTTCTCAAACCATTGGCGGCGATGAAATTATTAAAATCGCTAGTTGATAGAGAACGACTGAAAAGCGAACCTTGGGTTGCGAGAGAAATTTGTAAATTCTTGGGATATTTGCCTTTAGCGTTAGAGTTAGTGAGGCGATATCTGGATACAATGCCAGATTTGTCTCTGGAAAAACTGCTGAAGCGGCTAGAGAAAAAGCGATTGGAACACGAAGCAATCGCCAAGGCTAATCCATTGATGCGGTACGAATATGGTGTGGCTGAAGCTTTTGCATTGAGTTGGGAACAATTGGATGAGAATGCACAAAGCTTAGGCTGTTGGCTGAGTTTGTATGCTTTGGCTGATATTCCTTTTTTTGTTGAGTGGATAAAAGATGACGATGAACAAGAACTTTGGGAGAAAGCTATAGCTGATTTGCGGAAACTGCATTTAATACAATGGCAGGATAAAGGAATTTATCGTCTACATCCACTGATTCGGCAATTTTTCCAAATGAAATTGGATAAGTCAAGTAATGCAGATGAGGTGAAAACTGCTTTTGTAGCGCAGATGGTAGAGGTGGCAAAGCTAATTCCTCAACAGCTTAATCGTGAAGATATTTTCAACCTCAATCCGTTTATCCCTCATCTTGCAGAAGTTGGAACCCATCTATACCAATATCTCAGCGACGAAGATTTAATCAGACCGTTCACAGGCTTAGGCTGGTTTTATCAAGGCCAAGGGCTTTATCAACAAGCAGAACCTTGGTTGCAGCAGTGTTTAAAGGTAGCTGAAAATCGTCTTGGTTTGGAACATCCCGATATTGCCACTAGCCTGAACAATCTAGCAGCACTTCATAAATCTACAGGACGTTACAGCGAAGCCGAACCCCTGTATCAGCAAGCTTTAGAATTGATAAAACACTTGCTGGGAGACGATGATCCTATTCTCGCCACTAGCTTGAACAATCTGGCAGAACTCTATCGTTATCAAGGACGTTACAGCGAAGCCGAACCCCTTTATCAGCAAGCTTTAGAAATGAGACAACGCCTGCTGGGATATAACCATCCTGATGTTGCCAATAGCTTGAACAATTTAGCATTACTCTACAGTTCTACAAGACGCTACAGTGAAGCTGAACCTCTGTATCAGCAAGCTTTAGAACTAAAAAAGCACTTACTGGGAGACAACCATCCTGATATTGCAATTAACTTGAACAATCTAGCAGCACTTTATAAATCTACAGGACGCTACAGCCAAGCTGAACTTTTATTTCAGCAAGCTTTAGAGATGAAACAACGCCTGCTGGGAGATAACCATCCCGATGTGGCTAATAGCTTAAACAATCTAGCTTCACTTTACTGTTCTACAGGACGCTTCAAAGAAGGCGAATGTCTGTATCAGGAAGCTTTGGAACTCCACAAACGCGTACTGGGAGATAACCATCCCGATGTTGCCACTAGCCTGAACAATCTAGCAGGACTCTACTGTTCTACAGGACGCTTCAGTGAAGGCAAACCTTTATTTGAGCAAGCTTTAGCAATTTGTGAACGCACTTTAGGTGTAGGTCATCCCGATACAATAATGGTTCGGGGGAATTATGCCAGGTTTTTAAGAGAAGCATATCGCTAGCGATCGCACCCTTTTCCCAAAACCACACCAAATTGATGCTAAACAACAGTTGTAGTTTAAATTTTAGGAGCGATCGCCTTCTACACACCAAATAGTACAGTCAATAAAGTGCGTAGGCGTAGCCCGTCGTAGACATTGTATAGCCATTTTGAGTTCAAAGGTGCAACTTCGAGGTTCAAAGGCTCCAGTGCGATCGCTTACGAACTGCAACACCACTTAATATTGTCATCAGAAATTTATTTTTATTTAACTGAACAGTTAAAAATCAACAACTGGTATTTTAATTTCTAGTATTTCACTTTTTTATTAAGAAAGATGTGACTAATGCATAGCACCTCAGCATCGAATAGGGAGAATGAGATAATTACTCTAATTTACTATTGATTGAGGATCAAATGACTGAGCTATATGATACTATTGGCGGTCTTTACGAGCAGTTTAAAACTGTAGCCACATTGCCGATCGCCGAAAAATTTACACTATTTAAAATTCTTGGTAATTTTCAAGGAAAAACCATTCTAGACTTAGCCTGCGGTACTGGCTTTTATAGCAGATTGTTGAAAGAACAAGGAGCTGCAAAAGTTGTTGGTGTAGACATATCAGAGGAAATGGTAAACGTTGCACGCCAGCAAGAGATGAAAAATCCACTTGGAAATGAATATCAAGTGTTAGATATTGCCAAACTCCACAAAATTGGCAGTTTTGATTTAGTTACTGCGGTTTATCTTCTTAATTATGCAGAAAACAAAGAGTGTCTACTACAGATGCTTTCTAATATTCGCAAAAATCTAGCGTCAAACGGGCGTTTTGTTGCCATAACGGTTAATCCGAATTTCTCTTGTAAGAAATCAAATTCGACAAAGTATGGACTTACGGTACTCAAACAAGAACCTTTGTCAGAAGGCTTTTATTCTGAAACTGAACTTCACACAAATCCACCATTTATGATTAAATACTTTGGCTGGAGTCAATCTATTTATGAATGGGCTGTAACAAAAGCTGGGTTTAAGAAGTTTTCATGGCATCCTATAGAAATTCCAAAACAAGCAATAGAACAGTACACAGAAGATTATTGGCAAGATTTTTTAGACAATTGCTTAATCATCGGTCTAAGTTGTGAGAATTAACCTGATTTTTCATGGGAACTTCTCATCCTAATACTTTGTCACATCAACTTTAAAGAAAATCCAGATTTAGGAGCGATCAAGTTCAATGTGTCGCTCAACGAGGTGCTAGCGAGAATCGAGTCGGGTAGTACCTATGGTGTAAGCCTATAGTTTCGCTATCTTGCTGACTGAATAATCTAGAATCATATTAGCGCTCGTCGCGCTCTATACCGGATAGCGCAATTTTTTTCTCTTTCTAAAAAGAGAAATATATCTTTATCAATGGTTGAAATTAACGATTATGAACCTTAAAGACATATCCTCAAAATTTCCCCGTCGTCAAGTTCTCAAAACTGCTCTCACTTTTGTGACTGGCTTAACCACGACATCACTATTATCTTTTGCGATCGCCAAATCCACCAAGCCAGCACAAGCAATTGTTGTACAACGACCAAATGAATTTGAACTTGAAGGTAAAGATACTAACATCAAGTATTCAATTATCAATGGAGTTCCACAGCTTGATTACAAAACTCAAAAAATTTCTGAGCATTTTAGTGGCGATCAAATTCAGACATTAGCTACTGATATCGGTACGCTAGTGACGATAATTATTAGCAAACCACTAAACCCTGATTTGGGAGGAAATATAGTTAAACTGAGCTTACTCATACCAATTATCAACCTAGCGATCGGAACACGAGAAACTGCTGTCCAAACCGAAGCCATTTTAACTACTCAAAGAACATCAGGATTTATTCGTACTCCCCTATTTGGACAATTACAGTCATATCAAACTATAGTACTCACCGGAACTGCTAGATACCGCTAGAGCCGGTCTAATTTCTGAAATGAATTCTTTTGGAAAACCAATTACCAATTATCCCTTAACTCGCAATCTGATTCAGTTAATAATATTTGTAGGTTGAGTTAAATGTTCGCGTCGCTTCAAGTAGGAAACAGTATTTTCAGCATTTTGTAAAAATCCAAAAGAATTTATCCAAGAAATGCCAATTGCCGCAGCAGTTAAATGAATTGAGTTTGACACTAAAAAATTCCGACTGTCCTGCTATTGTTGACGATAGAGTAGCATGGCGTTGTGGTCAAGCTTTAGGTATTAATACTATCGGAACCGGAGGCTTGCTGATATTAGCGAAAAGACGTGGACTAATCCCAAGCATATCTCCTAAAATTCCAGCTTGGTGTGACGCTGGTTTGAGGTTATCCGATAGTTTGGTCAATTTACTCAAGCAACAAACAAAAGAATAGCGATCGCTATCAATTGTAACTTCAAATAGCTTTTGCTTCCTTTTCTCTCTTTCTTCTTGCCCTCTGCGACTCTGTGGTTTGATTCTCATCCTAAATCACAAAGTACGTAGCCACTAAATTTAAATATTTTTATATAAATGGTACTTTTACCCCAAGCAGAGAAGATTTTCTAATAAAGACAAAGCTACAATAAAAATAAACTTTACAAGCTGTTTATGCAATGGGCTAATTTTCTAGCAAAAGAAGCTGCTACAAATGGCTTATCTCTGGAGCAAACGGCAGCTTTTACAAAATATTTTCAGACAGAAAACTTAGGTAAAACTAAAGCTAAACTTGCCAGCGAATTAAACGTTGATATTGCCGCTTTCACAAAATGGGTGGGTGAGGTATATAACAAGTTTGCCCAGAAGAATCCTGAGTTAGCGACTTTCAACAATCAAGACAAACTAGAAAAGTTACAAGCTTACCTGAGCGTAAAATATAATAATAGCGAATTGGCTGTCCTCAAACCATTGGCGGCGATGAAATTATTCAAATCGCTAGTGGTTCGGGAACGACTGCAACAAGAAGCTTGGGTTGCAAGAAGAATTTGTAAATTTTTAGGATATTTACCTTTAGCGTTAGAGTTAGTGGGACGATATTTGGATAAAATGCCAGATTTGTCTCTGGAAACACTGCTGAAGCGGCTAGAGAAGAAACGAGTGGAACATGAACCAGTAGTCAATGCTAACTCATTGATGCCTGATGAATACGGTATAGTTGAAGCTTTTGAATTGAGTTGGGAACAGTTGGATGAAAATGCTCAAAGCTTCGGCTGTTTGCTAAGTTTGTGTGCTTTAGCTGACATTCCTCTATCTGTTGAGACAATAGAGGATGACAAAAAACAAGAACTCAACGAGAAAGCCATAGCCGATTTACTAGAATTACATTTATTACAACAGAAAAGTAAAGAAATTTATCTTCTAAATCCACAGATTCGACAACTTTTCCGAATGAAGTTGGATAAGTCAAGTGAGGCGGATGAAGCAAAAACTAAATTTGCAGCCATGATGTTAGAGGTAGCAAAGCTAATTCCGCAACAGCTTAACCCAGAAGATATTCTCAACTTCACTCCACATATCCCGCATATTACAGAAGTTGCAACTCACCTATCCGAATATTTAGGTGATGACAATTTAATCACTTTGTTTACCAAATTAGCCTGGTTTTATCAAAGTCAAGGACTTTATCAACAAGCAGAACCTTGGTTGCAACGGTGTGTAGAACTGACTCAAAATCGTCTTGGTTCAGAACATATCCATGTCGCCACTAGTCTAAACAATTTAGCAGTACTCTACGAAACTACAGGACGCTACAGGGAAGCCGAACCCTTGCTTGAACAAGCTTTAGCACTGAGAAAACGTCTGTTAGGAGAAGAACATACCGATATCGCCACAAGCCTGAGCTATTTGGCATTAATCTACGAATATACAGGACGCTATAGCGAAGCCGAACCTTTGTATCAGCAAGCTTTAGAACTGTGGAAACGCCTAGTGGGAGAAGAACATCCCCATGTTGCCACGAGTCTGAACAATTTAGGGGCATTGTACTGCTATACAAGACGCTACAGAGAAGCCGAACCCTTGTTCAAGCAAGCATTAAAACTGAGAAAACGCCTGCTTGGAGATGCACATCCCGATGTTGCCACTAGCTTGAACAATTTAGCACAACTTTACGAATCTACAGGAAGTTACAAACAAGCCGAACCTTTGTATGAGCAAGCTTTAGAACTGAGTAAACGCCTGTTGGGAAATAACCATCCCGATGTTGCCATTAGCCTGAACAATCTAGCAGCGCTTTACCGTCATACAAGACGCTACAGAAAAGCCAAACCCTTATTTGAGAAAGCTTTGAAAATTTGCGAACGGACTTTAGGTATAAGTCATCCAACAACTATGACGGTTCGGGCAAATTATGCCAGCTTTTTAAGAGAAGCATATCATTAGCGATCGCCTCCGGCACGCTACGCGATCGCTGCGCGTAATTCGTAATTCGTAATACTTCGGCTCCCTTCTCTACGAGAGGCTGCGCCCGAAGCGTAGCTATGCGGCAGGCTTTACGACTTCGCTCAGGGCAAGACGCTCAGTACAAGTTCGTAATTCGTTAAAAAAATATCCCCCTCTCCACTAGCGAAGGGGGGTTAGGATTTACTTACATCCTAGAGACTTGCGAGTTTCCACACCAGTTTTAGAATTCACACCACTTGCGTTAACACAAAGCTTTTTCACTTGTATTCCATCTAAAATTGCATTCGTAAAATCGGTACCTGTGATATCCACGCCATCAAAAGTAGAACGCAGCATCATCGCATCAGTCAACACAGCATCACTTAAATCAGCATCCTTAAACTTGGTTAGATAGGCTATGCCTTCACTAAAATCAGCACCATGCAGATTTACCCCCTGCAATACGCTACTGTTAAATACGCCACCACGTAAGTCAGCATTGCTAAAATTAGCATTCTCTAATTTGAGATTGGTAAACTCAGTACCAATTAAACTTTGGCCAGAGTAATCCTTGGCCTTGAGTTCATCATTACCCACAGAACGAGTAATACTGGAAGAACTTGCTGCTTGCGCCGATAGGGGAAACAAAAAAAGAACCATAGCTAAGACAAAGCTAGCTAACAGTTGCCAATATTTCATAATCTCTTCTTAATAAATCTCAACATTGCCACCATTAACTATTAAACCTCACAGAAGGGAATAGGGTGCAGGTTATAGGGTACAGATTATTTCCTATCACCTGTTCCCTGTCACCTGTCTCCTGTCCCCTATCCCCTGTCACCTCTTCCCTAATCTCTCGTAGGATGATAGATGTTGAGGTGCGATGCCTAACGGCAAGTTGCTCCGCATCTACGCAATAATTACCTGTGGCTAATCAAGAAGACAACGCCCAATCTCTGGCGCGAACCCCTTTATATCAATTGGGTGTAGAACTCAAAGCACGCCTTACCAGCTTTGGCGGTTGGGAAATGCCCGTGCAATTTAGTGGAATTAGCCGCGAACACGAGGCTGTAAGAAATACAGCCGGAATGTTCGATATTTCCCACATGGGCAAATTTACCCTCCAAGGTAAAAACCTGATTTCCCAACTCCAGCCACTAGTACCTTCCGATTTGAGTCGTTTGCAACCCGGTCAAGCACAATACACCGTATTGTTAAATCCCCAAGCGGGAATTATTGACGACATCATTGTTTATTATCAAGGTGAAGACACCAGTGGTACACAAAAAGCATTCATCATAGTCAATGCGGCAACTTCTGGTAAAGATAAAGCATGGCTATTGCAACACCTTGACTTGGATAAGGTGCAATTCCAAGACCCTTTCACCAGATAAAGTCTTAATTGCCGTCCAAGGGCCAAAAGCGATTAAATATCTCCAGCCATTAGTGCAAGAAGACTTGCAACCAATCAAAGCCTTTGGACATTTAGAAGCAACTCTACTAGGTAAACCTGCCTTCCTAGCCCGCACAGGTTACACCGGAGAAGATGGCTTTGAGGTGATGGTAGACCCGAATGTGGGAGTAGAATTGTGGCAAACTCTCCATAAAAATGGTGTTATCCCCTGTGGACTCGGTGCGAGAGACACTCTGCGCTTAGAAGCAGCGATGGCACTGTACGGACAAGATATCGATGACATCACCACACCTTTAGAAGCAGGTTTGGGATGGCTAGTTCACTTAGATACCAAAGGCGATTTTATTGGTCGGGAAGTTTTAGCACAACAAAAAGCCACTGGAGTAAAGCGCCGATTGGTAGGTTTGCAAACCCAAGGACGCAACATTGCCCGTCATGGCTATCAAGTGTTATCCACAGGTAAAGTTGTGGGAGAAGTTACTAGTGGCACCCTGTCACCGACACTTGGTTATCCTATTGCCTTAGCTTACATTTCCACCCAGCTAGCAACTGTCGGTCAGCAGCTAGAAGTCGAAATTCGCGGCAAAACTTATCCAGCAGTTGTAGTTAAACGTCCCTTTTATCGGTCAAAAAATCGTGTTACCAACTGATAAGCGTCGAGGTTTTTGAGGAATAATGTGTTGTGAGTTATTCAACTACACTAAGGTTCATTACCAGATATGACTTGGATGACTGTTAGGGAAATAGTTTTTTTGATAAGGGAGAGGAAGTGATATGTCTTTTGAATATCCTCAAGATTTCAGATACTTAGATTCTCATGAATATGTGCGAATCGATGGTGAAATTGCCACCATTGGCATTACTGAGTTTGCAGTACATGAATTAGGTGATATCGTCTTTTTGGAACTGCCAGAAATTGGCGATGCTCTTACCAGGGGAGAAAACTTTGGCACAATTGAATCAGTGAAAGCCGTTGAAGAACTGAATTCACCAGTAACAGGCACAGTTATAGAACGGAATGAAGCCTTAATTAGTTCTCCCGAAGAAGTGTCAGAAGACCCTTACGGGGAAGGGTGGTTTTTAAAAGTGCGCGTCAATGACCCTGGCGAAGTTGAAGATGCCTTGACAGCAGATGAGTATCGCGCCCAAGTAGAAGGGGAGTAATAGTGCTGTTAGCGTCAGCGGGGCGTTTAGCCCGTGCTGAGTGCTGAGTGTTGAGTGGAAGAGTAAGGGACTAGGTGAATGGAGAAGGTAATTAATAATTACTCTTATTCACCTATCCAATATCTTCCGAATCCCCAGTCCCCAGCCCCCAGTTTAAGAGTATTTATTGCAAAATATGAAATAGTACCGTCTGGAGAGTAATTTGTGGTATTGAACGCCCCTATTCTCAAGTCTCATGAGCAGCAAGTGCTGGACGAAAAAAGTAAAAATTTAAGTAGTTTTGTGCCAAGACACATTGGCCCTAACTCCAATGATATTCAGCAAATGCTTAAGGTTTTGGGGTTTTCCAGCCTGGATGCCCTAATCGACCAAACAGTTCCACAGGCAATTCGGCTGAAGCAACCGCTAAAGTTACCTGAAGCAGAAAGCGAGTATGCAGCACTGGCATCGTTAAAAAAAGTTGCTGCCAAAAATCAGGTTTTCCGTTCATACATTGGTATGGGCTATTACGACAGTATTACCCCACCTGTGATTGGGCGTAATATCCTAGAAAACCCCGGTTGGTATACTGCCTACACTCCTTATCAGCCAGAAATTGCTCAAGGGCGACTAGAAGCGCTGCTGAATTTTCAAACTCTGATTATTGACCTTACAGGTTTAGAAATTGCCAATGCTTCGTTACTTGATGAAGCCACAGCAGCAGCAGAAGCGATGAGCCTAAGCTATGGTGTCTCTAAAAATCAGGCAGATGCCTATTTTGTCTCTCGCGATTGCCATCCCCAAACCATTGATGTGTTGCAAACACGTGCTAAACCATTGGGGATTAAGATCGTTGTTGGGGATCATCAAACATTTGATTTTGAGCGAGCAATTTTTGGGGCTGTTCTGCAATACCCTGCAAGTGATGGCACTATTTATGACTACCGCGCTTTTATCGAAAAAGCCCATGCTAAGGGTGCATTGGTGACGGTAGCAGCAGATCCTCTAAGTTTAACTTTACTGACCCCTCCTGGGGAATTTGGCGCTGATATTGCTGTCGGAAGCACTCAGCGATTCGGTATTCCTTTGGGGTTTGGGGGGCCTCATGCGGCATATTTCGCTACGAAGGAAGAGTATAAGCGGCTAGTTCCAGGGCGAATTGTGGGGGTCTCAAAAGATGCCCAAGGTAAGCCTGCATTACGTCTCGCATTGCAAACCCGCGAACAGCATATCCGCCGCGAAAAAGCTACTAGTAATATTTGTACTGCACAGGTGCTGCTGGCGGTGATGGCGAGTATGTACGCCGTCTATCATGGCCCTGCTGGATTGAAACGAATTGCTGAGAATATCCATCAGCTAACTTTAATGTTGGCAGCAGGGCTTAAGCATCTAGGTTACAAAATTAGTTCTGAAGATTTCTTTGATACACTGCGGGTGGAATTGGGAACACGCAGCCTAGAAGTAATTCTTGAAGCTTGTCAAGCAAGGAATATTAACCTGCGAATTTTTGATGACACTGCTGTTGGTATTTCTCTAGATGAAACAACTACAGTAGATGATTTGGTAGAGGGTCTTGGAGATTTTTGCAGCGCCTGATAGTCTATTTCTCGGTTTTAAAGAAATTGGAGACTTAATTGCAGCACAGCGCAAATCACCTCTACAAAACTCAAGCCTTGCCCGTACAAGCACCTATCTCACTCACCCAGTTTTTAACCGCTATCACTCAGAAACGGAATTGTTGCGTTATCTGCACAAGCTAGAAAGCAAGGATTTGTCGCTAACGACATCAATGATTCCTTTGGGTTCTTGCACAATGAAGTTGAATGCAACAGCTGAGATGATTCCGGTAAGTTGGGAGGAATTTGGCAAGATTCATCCATTTGCCCCGGCGTCGCAAACGCAAGGCTATCAAATCCTATTCCAGCAACTTGAGGCATGGTTAGCTGAAATTACTGGGTTTGCGGGAATTTCTCTACAACCAAATGCTGGTTCTCAGGGCGAATATGCTGGACTTTTAGTAATTCGTCAATATCACGAAAATCGGGGCGAAGCACACCGTAATGTTTGTTTGATTCCCACCTCCGCACACGGGACAAACCCAGCAAGTGCGGTGATGTGCGGGATGAAGGTAGTAGCGGTTGCCTGTGACTCACAAGGTAATATTGATGTTGCTGACCTGAAGGCGAAGGCAGAAAAACACAGCAATGAATTAGCCGCCTTAATGGTGACATATCCCTCAACTCACGGTGTCTTTGAGGAGCCAATTCAGGAAATCTGCGCTGTTGTCCATAGTTATGGCGGACAAGTTTACATGGATGGGGCAAATATGAACGCCCAAGTGGGAATTTGCCGTCCTGGGGATATTGGCGCGGATGTCTGTCACTTGAATCTGCACAAAACCTTCTGTATTCCTCATGGTGGTGGTGGCCCTGGTATGGGGCCTATTGGCGTTGCATCTCATCTTGTGCCCTTCCTCCCCGGACATCCTGTTGTTACTATCAACGACTCAACTCAGCACTCACATATTGGTGCTGTGGCGGCTGCGCCTTGGGGTAGTGCTAGTATTCTGGTGATTTCTTGGATGTACATCGCCATGATGGGTGCAGATGGTTTAACCCATGCGACTAAGGTGGCGATTCTCAACGCTAATTACATTGCCAAGAAACTGGAATCGTACTATCCGGTTTTGTATCAGGGGAAAAATGGTCTAGTTGCCCATGAGTGTATTTTAGATTTACGATCGCTCAAAAAATCAGCTGCGATCGAAATCGATGATGTTGCCAAGCGTCTCATAGATTACGGTTTCCATGCGCCGACTGTCTCCTGGCCTGTAGGGGGTACAATCATGGTGGAACCTACAGAAAGTGAATCTAAGCAAGAGTTGGATCGTTTCTGTGATGCGTTGATTTCTATTCGTCAAGAAATTGCCGAAATAGAAGTTGGCAAAGTGGATATCCAAGATAATCTTTTGAAGAACGCACCCCACACTGCCGAAAGTTTAATTACTGGAGAATGGCAGCATTCCTATTCTCGCGAACAAGCTGCCTATCCTGCGCCTTGGACTCGTGAATATAAATTCTGGCCAGCTGTCGGTCGCATTGATGCAGCCTTTGGCGATCGCAATTTTGTTTGTTCTTGTCTGCCAATGGATGCTTATTAAACTGAAGTAGGGGCGTACAGCTAGCTGTGCCCCCTACGATAGATTATTTTTTTCGCTGGAATTTTTAAAATTGGGATCGCGTTGCTTTAATTAACTTACGTTGTCCAATAAAATCGCAGTTGAGGAAGGCGATCGCTGCTGGTTAATTTGCAGTGGGATATTTTCTTGCACGAGTTGCCAAAAATGTTTAATGGGAGGAATTTGCAGACGATCTTGAGTTGTCACCATAACTACCCGTCGAGTCAAACTGGAACCATCTGCTAAACCACTAGTATTATTACTGGCTAAAGAACGAATCGCCAGGGTAGGGTCAAGACGTGCTTCCAGTAATGCTGATTGAGGTAGCAAAGCTATCAATTTCCCTTGGCGCACAACTCCCCGGAAGGCATCTAGGGTATTTACCTCTAAAGCCGACTGGAGTGTAGCTTCCATCCGCTCAAATTTATCTTGTATTAAGCGTTGCATCCCATAACCATCTTTAAAAACCACTTGGGGATAACGAATTAGCTCCGACCAAGGGACGCATTCATATTGTGCCAGGGGATGATTGGCTGCGGTTAAAACTTCTATAGGTTCATCATAAAGTACTTCTACCACCATTTCTCTACTGGTGGTTAAAAAGCGATTATTCATTACAATTGCTAAATCTACCAATCCATCTTTGAGGACTTTCAGGGCGCGATCGCTTCCCAATGAAGTCACCCGCAATTGCACATCTGGATAATCATAACAAAATTTTTGCAACACTGGTGGTAAGTAAGATCCACAGAGAGAGTGAATCACGGCAATGCAAAGTTCTGGTTGCTTTCCGGCGATTAAATCGGCTAATTCTTCTGTAGCAGTCTGCCACTCTTGACAAATTTTACGAACGCGGGGTAACAAACGTTCGCCTCCTAGTGTCAGTTTGGCATGAGTGCTTCTGTGAAACAGTTCTATCCCCAAATCTGCTTCTAATGCTTGGATTTGGCGACTAATCGTCGATTGGGTGACACCAGATGTTCGCGCTGCTTGTTGAAAGCTGCCGGTTTGGGCGATCGCTAGAAAGGCTTGCAACTGCTCTAGGCGCATTTTTATGTAGCCTGAATTACATTGATCAGTTTTATAAAGTTAACGGATTTTTATCCACAATTTAGTAGAGTTTGTTACAGCTTTTTTTCTCTGATTAACATTTAAGTAAATCAGATTTGACCGCCTTTATTGTCAATGATGCGCTTTGCACCGATTTTTTCGGTAAATTTCGCCCAAAAAATAATTAACTATTTTCTGCTGAAATATATGAATTTTTAGATAATATTTTTAACGGTATCGTTCTGAGCCATTCTCTTGTGATTACAGAAGCTAATAGTTGAACTGTAGCGAACTATCAGTGTTTCACTCGATCGTTATGCGACGGATTATATAGCGGTTTCTAATTGAGATAAAGTAATCATTTGAACTTCGCATCTCAATTACCTGAATGTTACCGTAGGTCAGGTTGTTTTTGTACAACTTAGGGATACAGCTGCGATCGCATCAGATTTGCAAAAGACATAGAGGGCACAAACTATAGCTGTGCCCTCCTAAAATGTGGTGAATGCTATCTAGAGCGAGAACCTGTTACTTCATCGGGATCTCTATAAGCCCGAACTTTTTCGCGATTACGCAGTCCAGCTAAACCAGCTAGACCAAGTAAACCTAGCCAACCAAAATTGAAACCGCGATCGCTAGTTCTTTCGGAAGCTGCGACACCTGTATTTCTGTTAGTACCTGTGGCATCAGTGCCAGTGCCTGTTGTTCCACTACCTGTGGTATCAGTGCCAGTACCTGTTGTTCCACCTGTGGTATCAGTGCCAGTGCCTGTTGTTCCACTGCCCGTTGTTCCACCTGTGGTATCAGTACCAGTGCCTGTTGTTCCACTGCCCGTTGTTCCACCACCTGTTGTGCCAGTGCCTGTAGTTCCAGTTCCAGCGCCCGTTGTGCCAGTTCCAGTGCCTGTAGTTCCAGTTCCAGTACCTAAGCCAGTGCCTGTAGTTCCAGTTCCAGTGCCTGTAGTTCCAGTTCCAGTACCTAAGCCAGTGCCTGTTGTCCCAGTGCCTGTAGTTCCAGTTCCAGTACCTAAGCCAGTGCCTGTTGTCCCGGTTCCACTGCCCGTTGTCCCAGTTCCAGTGCCTGTAGTTCCAGTTCCAGTACCTAAGCCAGTCCCGGTTCCAGTCCCAGTTCCAGTGCCTGTTGTCCCGGTTCCAGTCCCTGTAGTTCCAGTTCCAGTACCTGAGCCAGTGCTACTACCGGAGCTTCCGCTACCGGAGCCTCCACTGCCGGAACCTCCACTTTGGGCGGAAACTAAAGTAGGTAAGGATACAGAAGCGAAACTGATGGCAAATACAGTAGCTAAAACAGCTTTAGATAAATTGAAAGGCTTCATGCTTATGGTTCCTTTTATTTTCTAGATTTGTATCGTTGATTGATTTACAAAAGCAATATTGTCTCTTCAATCCACTACTAAATTAGGTAAATTATGACGAGGCAGATTGCAGAGTATTTTACTTAACTTCTTCTGGAAAAGTTGAAAGTATTTGAAAATACTACTAACAACTCGTTCTTTCTTTGTCACATTAAGCAAAATAACTCATAATCAGTAATTACTAATTTAGGATTAAGAACTTACGAACAAAATCGCTTGTTCAAAATAGAAAATAACTATTGTTACACTTATTTCTATCTATCCTATTTTTATTCATTACTTATTGTGAATCATTTTGTTACTGTTAGATAGCATAAGTGTTAGTTTTTCATCAGACTTCTACCATAAGAGTAAAACCACTTATATCCCAAGAATTAATTTGGCATTCAAGTTAGGTTAGTTTATATAGGAATCCGCTTTGATTCGGAGAAATTATTTGCGTAGGGAGGGAATAGGGAAGAAGGAATAAATGTATACTGAGTTTTTTTCAAAAATCAAATACGAGTCCTATATAATTACTTTATTGACATTAGCTTTTAGTTATTTCGATCTAAATGAACTAAAAACTCTATACAGCCGGATGCTGCTAGCAGTTGAGACTCTATTAAGAATACTTCACAATCTTATTTCACCTGAAAACTTATAACTTCATACTCCAGATGTGTCTTACTTTAGACTTAAGGAATACTTTTCTTGCCAGTTCAGTAGAACGGCATAAATAATTAAAGGTTTGTAATCAGGATTTTAATCCTCTCTTATCTAGGAGAGGCTGCGCCCTAAGCGTAGCTATGCCGCAGACTTTACGAGACGCTACGCGATTAAAAGTTGACACTGAAATTTACCATTCCGCTAAAGCGATCGCTATTGCTTGTTTTAAATCTGGTGTGATTGCGTCATTATTCGCTAACTGCTGCAATTGTTGATGTGTGGCTTCTCCATCCAGATTTTTCAGTGCTGCGA
This sequence comes from Nostoc sp. DSM 114160, assembly GCF_053470305.1. Classification (NCBI taxonomy): domain Bacteria; kingdom Bacillati; phylum Cyanobacteriota; class Cyanophyceae; order Nostocales; family Nostocaceae; genus Nostoc; species Nostoc sp. DSM 114160. The sequence continues at coordinate 252,685 of NZ_JBPFGO010000003.1, forward strand.
TCGCATGTAGTCTCACCGATGCATTCGGATCGGCTAACAGGGAAATCAATGGTTCAATTGCCTGCATTTCGCCTAACTGTCCTAAAGATAAAGCGATCGCACTTTTGATGCTAGCAACCTCTGTGGCCGGATGCTGCGTTAGCATTCGCGGAGCATCTCGTAGAGAAGCTTGCTGTTCGCGTAGCGTCTCGTAGAGAAGGGATCGCAGTATTTGCAGTAATATTTCTACCGCTGGTGTAGTTAACTCCGGTTTTTGCACTCGTCCCAAAACTGTGACAATTTCTTGCCACACTGTTGCTGATGTACTTTGATTCAGTGCTGTTTGCAAATATTCCAAACTCGATAACGTTCCCACCCAACTTAAAGCGCGGATGGTTTCTAATTGCAGCGTTATCGGTGTCTGAGGTGAAATCAGCAAATCAAATAAGTATTTAGCAGCGTCATCACTACCAATTCGAGAAAGGGTAACTGCGGCTGCACAACAAACATCAAGGTTAAAGTCGTAAAGTTTGGGTTGCAGTTTCGTTATTAAATCTAATGCTTGATGTAAATCGGGGCGAAAACCCAAACCAAGCACTGCTGCACGCCTCACTGTGGCGGCTGGATCGTCCAAAGCTTTCAACAATACTGGCGGTATGCGTTCGTCATGAAAACTGCTGAGGGCTTCAATTGCGGCGGCGCGGATTGCTGCTTGTGGATCTTGCACTATACTCAACAGCGGCGTGATGGTTTCTGGTTGCCGAATACAACAAAGCGATCGCACTGCTAACAATCGTGTATTTTCGTCTAAAAGAAGTTCAGTTAGTGAAGCAATCGCAACAGTACCCATTTGTCCCCCAGTGCTGTAGCTGCGATCGCTTTGAGTTCTTCATCCTCATCATTTTTCAACAATTCAACTATTGACGCGATGGCTTCTGGGTGTTTAAATTCGCCCAAAGTCCTTGCTGCATACCAGCGCAATTCGTCTTCTGCGTTTTCATCTTCTAATATTTCAACGAGTGGTGGGATAGCAATATTGCCAAAGTGAGTCAACACTTTGGTAATTTCCCAGCGTTGCTGAAAATCGCCCATTTCTAAGATGGAAAGTGTTAATTTTAGAAGATATTCTCGATTTTTAACTATCTCTGGATCTTCCGAATCTACCCCTAAAACTAATTGTTGCAAATATTGAATTAGTGATGACCAATCAGCGGCATTATGTGCTGCCTCGGCTTGTACCAAAAGCTGTTTGATATTACTCACAATATCTTGCTTGAATTATCAATTTTCTACCTCCTGTCCCCTGCCTCCACTAGCTTGGCTTAACTAAAACAGAATTGCCCTCAATCTTAGCGGCGTAAGTTTTTAGGGGGTCGGTTGCTGGGCCTTTTTGCACTTTACCATCGGCTCCATATTCCGAACCATGACAGGGACAAGCGAATTTTTTGGCATCTGCTTTCCATGCTACAGTGCAACCTGCATGAGTACAAGTAGGGTCAACAGCAGTTAGATTTCCGGCTTTAGATGTGCCGACTACCAGCACAGGCCCAGCAGGTGAGTTTTTTGCCAGCAATTGACCTGTCTTATCTAAATCTGCCGATGTACCTACTGTTTGCCAATCTTTAGATGCTGGAGTTGTTTGAGAAGAACAAGCTGCGATCGCTACAGGTAGAGAACTCGCAATCCAGCCCAAACCTACCCAATTAATAAAGTCACGACGTTTCATAACTGCTGAAATAATATCTAAGTTTTAGCTAACATCTCCCATTCCATTTTGGATTTTAGATTAGTCTATGGCGATCCAAAATTACTTCAGTTTTCTCAAATACCGTTGATTAAGGGCGCTGCATCGCTTATGGGTGACTTTAATGCAAGTAATGCATACTATTCATGCATTTTTTGAAAAATTTTTCCAAAAATCGTAACAATTTATACGATTTTAACACAAAAGTCACCTTAAGTTATGAGTATCGAAATTGTTACATGAACATTATCTAAACCTGCTTGACAAATTCCCAAGATGTAAATGGTCACAAATTTTCCTTAACTAACCACGGATTTGAAGTTTTGCGTTGGAATGTTCTTGAGTAAAAATAATCAGCCGTAGTTAAATATTAAGTTTTTATTCCCTAAATCTCGTAGATACAACACCTGATGTAACTACGGACTGATTGGAATTGGGAAATTATGACCACAGTTACCGATCGTATCAGTAATTTGCAACGAGATTCAAACTCATGACAGACACAGCAACTACCACTAGCCTTAATAAGTTTGAGAAATTAAAAGCAGAAAAAGATGGACTCGCCATCAAGAGTGAAATAGAGAAATTTGCCGCCTTGGGTTGGGAGGCGATGAACGAAACAGATCGCGATCATCGACTTAAATGGGTAGGCGTGTTTTTTCGCCCAGTTACCCCAGGTAAGTTTATGATGCGGTTGCGGATGCCTAACGGTATTCTTACCAGCAGCCAGATGCGTGTTTTAGCGCAAGTAGTGCAGCGTTACGGTGATGATGGTTGCGCTGATATTACTACTAGACAGAATATTCAATTACGGGGGATCAGAATTGAAGATTTACCAGACATCTTTAATAGATTTCACGCAGTTGGTTTAACCAGCGTTCAGTCAGGGATGGATAACGTCCGCAATATCACAGGCGATCCTGTGGCGGGGTTAGATGCAGATGAGTTGTACGACACGCGAGAGTTGGTACAGCAAATTCAAGATATGCTCACCAATAAAGGGGAAGGAAACCCAGAATTTAGCAACTTACCACGGAAGTTTAATATTGCGATCGCAGGTGGACGAGACAATTCAGTTCACGCTGAAATTAACGATTTAGCTTTTGTGCCAGCATTTAAGGAAGCAGGGGAGCAGGGGAGCAGCACTTCGACTACGCTCAGTGACCGAGGAGCAGGGGAGCAAAATTTCTCCTCTATCCATTCTCACCACAAAATTTTCGGGTTTAACGTTTTAGTCGGTGGCTTTTTCTCAGCTAAACGTTGTGAGGCGGCGATTCCGCTGAATGCTTGGGTGGCTCCAGAAGATGTGGTAGCTGTATGTAGAGCGGTTTTGGAAGTCTTTCGCGACAATGGGCCGCGTGCTAATCGCCAAAAATCGCGTTTGATGTGGCTAATCGATGAATGGGGTTTAGATAAGTTTCGAGCAGAAGTAGAAAACCGTTTGGGTAAATCATTAATATCCGCAGCACCTAAAGACGAGATCGACTGGGAAAAACGCGACCACATCGGGGTATATAAACAAAAGCAATCAGGATTAAATTACGCAGGCTTACACATTCCTGTCGGTCGGTTGTATGCCGAAGATATGTTTGAAATTGCCCGTCTGGCCGAAGTTTACGGTACTGGCGAAATCCGTTTCACAGTTGAGCAAAACATTGTTATACCCAATATTGCTGACTCGCGTTTAGCAACATTTTTAACTGAGCCTTTGCTGGAAAGATTTTCTATCAATCCAGGTTTGCTGACGCGATCGCTAGTATCTTGCACAGGCGCGCAATTTTGCAATTTTGCCCTGATCGAAACCAAAAACCGCGCCCTGGCAATGATTAAAGCCTTAGAAGAAGAGTTAACTTTCACCAAACCAGTGCGAATTCATTGGACAGGTTGTCCCAACTCTTGCGGACAACCCCAAGTTGCAGACATCGGCTTGATGGGAACTAAAACTCGCAAAAATGGCAAAACCTTGGAAGGTGTTGACATATATATGGGCGGCAAAGTTGGCAAAGATGCCCATTTGGGAACTTGCATCATCAAAGGTATCCCATGCGAAGATTTGCAGCCAATATTGCAAGATTTACTCATCCAAAAGTTTGGGGCAAAACTCAACAAAGAAGCCTTAGTGGTTAGTAACTGATTGGGGATTTGTCATTTGTCACTTGTACTGAGCGACTCGTACCGACTTGTGCCGAGCGAAGTCGAGGTAGCAAAGCCGAGGTAAGCCGAAGTATTTGTCATTTGTCATTGGTTAAAACTCAGATTTTAACCTTAAAGGCGCAACTTCCGAGTTCAAAGGTGCAACTTCCGAGTTCAAAGATGCAACTTCCGAGTTCAAAGGCGCAACTTCCGAGTTCAAAGGCGCAACTTCCGAGTTCAAAGGCGCAACTTCCGAGTTCAAAGGCGCAACTTCCGAGTTCAAAGGCGCAACTTCCGAGTTCAAAGGCGCAACTTCCGAGTTCAAAGGTGCAACTTCCGAGTTCAAAGGTGCAACTTCCGAGTTCAAAGGCGCAACTTCCGAGTTCAAAGGCTCATCTTTTCCGTATTTTATTCAATTAGAAAGATTGCAATGCTTAAAAACTTATTTTCATTTAGCGATCGCTACCGCATCTTACATCAGACTTGGTTTGCTTTCTTTCTGACTTTTGTTTGTTGGTTTAACTTTGCCCCCTTCGCTACAACCATTGGCAGAGAACTACATTTAGCACCAGAACAAATCAAAACTTTAGGCATTTGTAACCTTGCTCTTACAATTCCCGCACGCCTAATTATTGGGATGCTTCTGGATCGTTTTGGTCCCAGAATCACTTACTCAATGCTGCTAATGTTTGCGGTTGTTCCTTGTTTAGCGACGGCGCTAGCGCAAGACTTTAATCAACTAGTCATCAGCCGTTTGCTGATGGGAATTGTCGGATCTGGATTCGTTGTGGGTATCCGTATGGTGTCCGAATGGTTCCAGCCGAAGGAGATGGGAATTGCTCAAGGTATTTATGGCGGTTGGGGTAACTTTGGGGCTTTTGGCGCAGAATTTGCCTTACCGATAATTGCAGTTTCTACGAACTTTTTCGCTGGTGGTGCTTCTAACTGGCGATTTGCGATCGCATTTACAGGGATTATTGCAGCTATCTACGGCGTAATTTATTACAACAACGTCCAAGATACGCCCCCAGGTAAAATTTACAAAAAACCTAAGAAAAATGGTTCTCTGGAAGTGACCAGTGTTAAAAGCTTTTGGGCGATGATTGTCTCGAATTTTGGTTTAATTTTCGCCTTGGGTTTATTGGCTTGGCGTTTGGAACAAAAGAACATTCACTTCCTAACTTTGAGCCAAATGTATTTGATTTGGTTACTATTAGCAGGATTATTTGCTTACCAAAGTTACAAAGCTTGGCAAGTAAACCGAGAACTTTTAATTGGCAAGAAAACTTACGCTCCATCCGAACGCTTCCAATTTGGTCAAGTAGCCTTACTCGAATTCACTTATATCACTAACTTTGGTAGCGAACTGGCAGCCGTTTCCATGCTTCCAGCATTCTTTGAAAAAACCTTTGCTTTAGAACATGTTGTCGCTGGAATGATTGCTGCTACCTATCCATTCTTAAATTTGATTTCTCGTCCTAGTGGTGGCTTAATTTCTGATAAATTTAACTCCCGAAAATGGACAATGACAATTATCAGCGCTGGCATTGGTGTTAGTTATTTGATGGCACATTTTATTAATAGTAACTGGCCGATTCCAGTAGCGATCGCAGTGACAATGATTGCCGCTTACTTTGCCCAAGCTGGCTGCGGCGCAACCTATAGCATCGTTCCCCTAATTAAAAAAGAAGCCACTGGACAAATTGCCGGTAATGTCGGAGCTTACGGTAATTTTGGCGGCGTAGTTTACCTGACAATTTTCAGCTTAACCGACGCTCCCACACTATTTTCCACAATGGGTTTAGCTGCACTAGTTTGTGCTTTCATGTGTGCCTTCTTCCTCAAAGAACCAAAAGGTTCCTTTGCCCCTGCATTTGAAGGTGAATTACCAGAAACCGCAACGAAAAACCCTATCTTCTTAACTGAAGAATAGACCTGTCTTGAAAACAGAGAGTAAGCAATAAGGCAAATAAATTCTCATAGTTCGTACTAAAGACTTTAGTCGAATGACACTAAAAAAAGATACATAACTGGTTCCCAGCCTCTAGGCTGGGAACCCATTCTGGGAGGCTCTGCCTCCAGTAGCTTGATAAGAGGCAGAAGCCCACTTTAAATATATTCCCAGCCTCCAGGCTGGGAACAAGACGACAAAAGCCTTTGGACTTTACAAGCGTGCCATTCGTTTCAAAGAGTTTGCATAACAAACAAATTTCTCAAACTGCCGCTACATCTGAGGTTGCAAAATCAAAATAACAAAATGGTACAACTGCCATGAGTGAATTTACCAAAACTCTCTGCCCCTACTGTGGTGTTGGCTGTGGTTTAGAAGTTTCACCCCCAGCTCAACTTGGCAAAGCAACTAATCGAGATAGTCAAGGAAATCCGACTTGGCGGGTGCGGGGTGATAAAGCCCATCCATCCAGTCAGGGTATGGTTTGCGTCAAAGGTGCAACGATCGCAGAATCTTTAGATAAAAATAGATTACATTACCCAATGGTGCGAGACTCCTTAGAGCGAGAGTTTCGCCGCGTTAGCTGGGATGAAGCTTTCGATCTGATCGCCAAACGCATTCAAACCGTGCGTTTCACTCAAGGGCCAGAAGCCTTATGTATGTATGGTTCCGGTCAGTTTCAAACTGAGGATTACTACATAGCCCAGAAACTTATGAAAGGCTGTCTGGGTACTAATAATTTTGATGCCAACTCTCGCTTATGTATGTCTAGTGCTGTGGCTGGGTACATTCAAAGCTTTGGTTCAGATGGGCCCCCATGCTGTTACGATGACTTGGAGTTAACCGACTGTGCATTTTTAATTGGTACTAATACGGCTGAATGTCACCCCATCGTTTTCAATCGACTGGAGAAATATCACAAAAAGAACCGCAAAGTCAAAATGATTGTGGTCGATCCCCGTCGCACACCAACCGCAGAAGCCGCTGATTTACATTTAGCCATTCGTCCCGGTACAGATATCGACTTGTTGAACGGCATTGCCCATTTGTTGATGCGCTGGAACTATATTGATACGATGTTCATGGACGACTGCACCAGCAACTTTCCGGCTTATGCTGAGGTGATTCGCCACTATCCGCCAGAAGTGGTAGCTCGTCAATGTGGAATCAGTATTGAAGATTTAGAAACAGCAGCACGTTACTGGGGTAAATCTGAGCGGGTACTGTCTTTGTGGTCAATGGGTGTGAATCAATCCTCCGAAGGGACGGCTAAGGTAAGAACGATTATTAACCTGCACCTGATGACTGGACAGATTGGCAAACCTGGGGCCGGCCCTTTTTCCCTCACTGGTCAACCGAACGCGATGGGAGGACGGGAAGCCGGAGGTTTGGCGCATTTATTACCGGGTTATCGAGTAGTGAAAAATCCGCAGCACCGTGCAGAAGTTGAAGAGTTTTGGGGACTCAAGCCAGGACAAATTTCACCCAATCCCGGTTTGACTGCTTGGGACATGATTACTGGGTTGGAAAATGGCGCTGTCGGATTACTGTGGATTGCAGCTACTAATCCCGCTGTGAGTATGCCAGATTTAGAGCGGACTAAAAAGGCATTGTTGCGATCGCCTTTCACTATTTACCAAGACGCATATTATCCCACAGAAACTTCTGCCTACGCTCACGTTCTACTACCAGCAGCTCAGTGGGGTGAAAAAACTGGCGTGATGACAAACTCCGAACGGACGGTAACTCTGTGTCAAGCATTTCGCCAACCACCAAGAGAAGCTAAAGCCGATTGGGAAATTTTTGCCGAAGTTGGACGGAGATTAGGTTTTGAGAAAGAATTTGCCTTTGCTAACTCTGCTGATGTTTATGCTGAGTTTGTCAAACTAACTAAAAATCGCCCCTGCGATATGACAGGTGTCAGTCACCCGCAATTACAAGCAAAAGGGCCGACTCAATGGCCTCACCCAGAAAAAAGTTATGAATTAGAATCTTCTGACTCTTGTACAGACGCGATTAATCGCGTCTCTACTCCTAACTCCAAACGCCTCTACACCAATCTCCGCTTCCACACCCCTGACGGACGCGCTCGATTTGGGGCATATTACTCCAAGGGATTGGCGGAACCACCAGACCCAAATTATCCGTTTGTACTAACTACTGGAAGACTTTACGGACATTGGCATACGCAGACACGCACTGGTCGAATTGAAAAAATTTGCAAAATGCATCCCGAACCGTTTATCGAAATTCATCCCCGTGATGCTGCTCGGTTAGGTATTGCCGATAGTATGTATATAGAAGTGCGATCGCGTCGTGGTAAAGCGAAGTTTCCTGCTAAAGTCACAAAAGCGATCGCACCTGGTACAGTTTTTGTCCCTATGCACTGGGGTTCGCTGTGGGCAGATAATGCCGAAGCCAACGCCCTCACCCATCCAGAATCTTGCCCCGATTCGCTACAACCAGAATTAAAAGCCTGTGCTGTGCAGTTGATACCAATTTCGGTGGAAGTTCCCATCAAAGATTATCAACTCCAGTCCTCACAATAGTAAGCTGCAAAGTGTAGCTCAGAAGTGGTAATTCATAACCAGCAACAGGTAATTTCGTCAATAATCAATAGTCAATAGTTATTATCATTTTTTATAACTCTCTAATTTTGACTGTTACCAATTACTATATCTAAAGAGGTAAATTTTTAGTAACAAGGGATTTTACTAGAGTTTATTTTCGCTATGGATAAAGAATAAAAAAGCATAGAAACTTACAAAAAATTGTCAATTTTTTTCAATCCTTTAGATTTATCTATGGGATTTTCTTTTATTTGAGAATTGGGTGCAGCAGATGAAAAAGCTAATGAGGCGAATTCTAAGAGCTACCACAGATGAGAACTTCATGCACATTATTGAAAATATAGAAGTGCTAGTTTCTAAAGTTCTATCTATTTTTATGGTGGTCGTAATTTTGGTAACGATCGGAGATTTAGGAATTTTTATTTTTAAAGAGTTATTTACAGTTCCTTATGGACAATTTAACTCCACTTTGTATAAAATTTTTGGTTTATTTTTAAATATTTTAATTGCTTTAGAAATATTAGAAAATATTACCGCCTATCTCCGACGACATGTTTTTCAGGTTGAATTAGTGATTGTCACTTCTTTAATAGCTGTTGCCAGAAAAATTATTATTCTTGACTTAGAAAAAGTTCCAGGAATTGATATAATTGGCTTAGGTATAGCTATTCTTGCTTTATCAATTAGTTATTTAATAATTCGTCTCAGTAATTCCAAAGATCCAAGCTAAATAAAATGCGTAACAAACTATAGTGGTTCTCAATTGTATGGAATACAGACCACTTTTAAAGTACAGCAATTTTGGGTTTGTTAAGCAACAGGATCAATTATTAATTTTGAATTTTAAATTTTGAATTCGGAGCGAAGCGACGTGACAGATTTCTTTCAATTTGAAGCAGACTTTGTTGATTCTCTGCGTTGCATCCCTATGCAGGTGCGTTGTAAATTAGATACCTGTGGTATCAAGCTAAAATTGTCTGATTGGAATCAAATGACGACAGGTGAACGGCAAGCTTTAGTGGAATTACCTTGCACTACAGAAACAGAAATTCAGTCTTACCGCGAGCATATCGAGCAATTAATCATACAACGCACAGGTGTACCAGCGACAAAATTGCCCATCGAGCCTCATCCTGCATGGCTAGATGCCACTGTACCAGCTAGGGTTCAAGAAAAAGCTCAAGAAATAGGTGTAACCCTGACACAGCAACGTTGGGCAGCTTTAACACCCTTACAGCGTTTTGCTTTGATTAAACTCAGCCAGCCAGGACATGAAAACAAAAATTTTCCGAGAGCGATCGCAGAATTTAATCTGCTTTAATTTACCATTCGATCGTAATCGTTGAATTATCGTCGTGTTCCTAGAAGATGTATTAATTTTTGTTAAGTTGCCACTCTGAAATGATACATGACAGCACAGTGATTGATGTTAGGTATCAAAAACTCGTACATAAACTAACGCCGAAAAAAGCTGACTCTAAATTAATATTTACTTTATAAACAACTATTGATGACTAATAGGTGAGGGTAACAAATATATGGCCGCAAAGAAACTTTTGATGCTTGTTGGCGACTATGTAGAAGACTATGAAGTGATGGTTCCTTTCCAGACATTGCAAGTGGTGGGACACACTGTCCATGCAGTTTGCCCCGATAAAAAAGCTGGCGATCGGGTGCGGACAGCAGTTCATGACTTTGAAGGAGACCAGACTTACAGCGAAAAACCCGGACACAATTTTACTTTAAACGCAACGTTTGCAGAAGTAGAAGCCACAACCTACGATGCCTTAGTCATTCCTGGAGGAAGGGCACCAGAATATCTCCGCCTCAATCAGCAGGTGCTAGAAATCACCCGTCACTTTGCCCAAGCCAATAAACCGATTGCTGCCATTTGCCACGCCTTGCAGTTATTAGCAGCTGCTGATGTACTGCAAGGCAAGAGATGTACTGGCTACCCTGCTTGTAGCCCAGATATCAAGAGTGCTGGAGGAATCTATGTTGATATCCCTGTCGATCGGGCAATAGTTGATGGTAACTTAGTGACAGCACCAGCTTGGCCTGCTCACCCACATTGGCTAGCAGAATTCCTCACAGTACTTGGAACTAAGATTGAACACCCAGAATTGACTACAGTTGTTTGAGACAAGATACTAGAAATCTTTTGGTTCACTTCATAACAGTTTCTTTCCCTACTCCCTACTCCAAAAGAGCTTTGGCAAAAACAACTGACAACAGACGACTAAAAATTATATATTTTTGAAATGGAACTAAATGCAGTAAAAAATACTATTTTTTAATAAATTGCAGTGGGTTTAATTTGCAGCTACGATGTCAAAAGTACAGCATCGAGACAATCTGATTGAGCCGCCGAACAAGCCAGTTTTAGGGCAAACTCTCAGCAGATGGAATACTTCTTTACATGAGGTGAAACAATTTGAAATCTTGCACCAATAATTTTAAATTTCTTAGCAAGAAGTGAAGCTATAGTGGATTTAGCAATGCTGCTGCTAATGTGGCTAAGGTTAGTCCTGCTGCCAAATTATGTGAAGAATTAGTTTAGAAACGCACTTCTTATCGATGACAGGCAAAAACGCAAGACATAATGCATTTCTGCGGCTAGTGTCTGGTAATGGGGCAGCTTTGGGAGCAGAATCTCGCTACTCGCTGCCCCCCAGTAAAGAGATGGTAATTGGACGCGACCCCCAGCTGCCAAGTTGTCTTGGATGCCATGATGTACCGAATGGTATCTCGTCGTCATGCAGTGGTTCGTCCCCTCTCTCTATCCCCAGATAGCAAATTTAGCTGGGTGCTTTGTGACTTGAATAGTGCTAATGGCACTTATTTGAATGGACAACGCTTATATGAATGTCAGGAATTGCACCCAGGCGATCGCATTTCTCTAGGTGCTGATGGGCCGCAATACATTTTTGAATACGAGTATACCTCACTGACTCCGGCGACGACAGTGAACCAAGTTACACCACTGCCTTCGGCGACGGACTACCACAACCACACACAATTAAAGCAGCCAGATTCTGTTAGCTTCACCCAGCTTTTTCCAATTATTTCCACTGGTAAAGATTTAACTACTAAAGCTTACCTCGTACCGGGAATACTGACCGTAATTTTTGTGGTACTGATGTTCGCTACAGTCGGTCGCCCACAAGCTAATCAAGTGATTGTCGCAAGTTATATCGCCTTCGCTGCCTACTATTTTGTTTACCAACTTTGCGGCAAACAAAAGCCTTGGTGGGTGCTAATGGCTACGTCATTGGGTACAATCCTGATTTTGCTCAGTCCCCTGTTGGATCTATTTATTTTTGTATTTCGCGGCATTTTACCTGGAAGCTTGCCCACACCCCAAGAATCTATCACCTTCACAGAGTTACTGGTGCGGATGTTTTTTGGCGCTGGGTTGATGGAGGAATTACTCAAGGCATTACCTGTACTAGGGGCTTTTGCCATCGGTAGAATGTTGTCTTCACCTTGGCGAGAACGTATCGGCATTTGGGAACCTCTAGATGGTATCCTCTTGGGTACGGCTTCTGCTGTTGGTTTTACTCTCTTGGAAACCCTCGGTCAGTATGTGCCTGATATCACTCAAAATGTCACGCAACAGGTGGGTATAGGGGCTGCCGGTCAACTGGCAGGTTTACAACTGCTAATTCCGCGAATTTTAGGCTCTGTAGCCGGACACATGGCTTATAGTGGCTATTTGGGTTATTTTATCGGGTTGGCTGTCCTCAAACCTAGTAGAAGTTGGCAAATTCTATCTATTGGTTATCTGAGTGCTTCGGCGCTCCACGCTCTCTGGAATGCTACAGGGTCAATCAATGCCTTACTATTGGTAGTTGTTGGAGTGTTATCTTACGCCTTTTTGATGGCGGCAATTCTCAAGGCACGGGCGCTGTCACCAACGCGATCGCAAAATTTTGCTACCCGTTTTCTTGGCCCAAAGTAGGGGGAGCAGGGAGCAGGGGGCAGGGGGAGATGGGGAAGATGGAGGAGAACAACCAATGCTTGAGTATCTACCTCTTGGGATAGATGGCCTCATTTGAAAATCAGCGTACTGTTAATTTATTCTGGGGTAAATATACCTATAAAAATAAAAATCATTAAACTTCTTGCAAAAAGTCTTGATTTTCGACTCGATATCCTTGCGTAAGGGAAACCAACATCTTTGCAAAAGACACCTCTGAATCGAGTGAACGCAAAGCGCGGGTTACACGAACACAATGCAGAATGAAAACTTTTCCTACTCCCTATTCCCCATTCATAGTTCTGGCTGAGACTTGTTAAGTTCAGTAAAAGCATAAGAAGCGATCGCTAAACTAACTTTTGCTTTATCTACTTCTGATAAAGCTGTCCACTCGCTATTTTGAAGACTACCGAGTGCAGATGCCACATTTTGCGATTCCCTACTTCGCATAGCGTAAGCAAAAGGACGAGCCAAAACGATCAGATCCTCTGTTCCCCAAGCTGGTAGTACTGTCTGAACGCACTCAACCAGTTGCTCGCTGATTAATTGGCGAGCGGCAAATATCTCAGCAGCTTTGGTGGCGATGGTGTTGAGCAATATTTGAGGGACACAGGCAGAAAAATTTGTACGTAATGTTTCTTGAAGGTTAAACACTACTGCCTGTTGTAGGTTATTATTGCGTTCAGGTGTCGGAGTAATGCTAGACCAAAGTGTATCTAGATGTCCGTAAAAATCTTGCGATCGCCTCATTAGTTCAACACCCTGCAAATCTTCCATTCCGAACTGTTGTTCTAGTTCTTGAAAATAAGCTTCTGATTCTTCATCACATGGATTCCAGGGATAGTTAGCATCCTCTGGTTCTAGTAACGCTTCTAATAACTCTAAATCTACTTGAGATGGCAAAGATGAGAAAGTGTCTGAGCCGTTAATTTTGTGAGCCATATTTTCTTCCCTCATGATTATTTGGTGGTATTGACAGCTACAAGTTCTAAGAAGAGATTTCCGCAAAAACTGTTGATTTTTTCTCCAAAAAAAACAGATTTTAAAAGTTAATGCTAAAGGCTCAAATTCATTTATGCAATAGCTTTGCTAGGAGTCTTCAATCACAAACTCCCAGGTTTCACCTCTAGCACTTCCAAACTTTAACTGCATCCCCGATTTCAAAGGGACTTCCTCTCGGAGGATTTGTTGCCAGCCATTAGGGCCTAAAAACCAGGTTGTCCCGTAGGTGGAAAAATCTTGCAAGTAATAAGTTCGCATTAGTGTAGCATCTGTAAGAGTGTTGCGGCAGAAGATTTCGGCGTGGCGTTTGGATACAGATGGTTCGGGAATGACAATATCATTATCTTTCGTGCGGCCGATGCGGGTAACTCCATAACGCAGTAACCAGGTTTTACCTTTTGGAGTCAGCGATCGTAAACTGGCAATCGGAAGCGAGGAACCGACATCAGGAATGGCTGTATCTGGAAGTTCGGTAATACCTTCATCCAGATTCTTAATGAGTTCGCCATTAAAATCTGGATGCAGGTAGAGAACAGGCAAAGTCCAAGCAGGTTGATTAAATTTATACAGTGTTAACAACTCTTGCCTAGCCTGTGCTACGGCTTCATCAATTGGCTTGTGCGATCGCAAAGCTTCGGTAAAGGCCTGAATAAAACTATGGCTTTCGTGGTCAGCGATTTCATCGCGCATCCCCAAAACCGCAGGCACACCATGACGAATCAATACTTCTGCTAAACTGCTGGCAGGGATAGCTTGACGATCGATCGCAGCTGGTTGTGCGCCCCAACAGGCGTTGAAAACTGCTAGTTTCACACCTGTACGAGTCAATACTTGCGCCAATTCTATGCCATTGAGGGGCATATCTGGTCGCAAAAACAGTAACCCTCCGTCTGGGTCTGGCAAACCATGTCCAGCGTAAAAGAAAACATTGTATTCTTTGGTTTCTAATTCATCAATCAACTGTTGTGGAGTTGGTTGAATGAGTTGATTCACTACACAAGGTGCATATCTTTGGGAATTACCAGGCGTATCTGCAAGAGCTTGCTGTAAGATAGCGGCTTCTTGTTCTAGTTGCAGCTTGTCATCATGGCCTAAAACCAGCAGAATACTCAAAGCTTGGTCAGTTCGCAAATACGGCAAAGCGTCAACTTCTGTGGTGGTGCGACTAAATAGCAAATCTTGGGAGAGAGACATCGCCGATTGACCAGGTTCACGCTGCATAATTTCCCAAGGGAAAGCGATCAGATCCGGGTCGCGAATTTCTAGTCGAAAGCGCAAACGTGTATGCTGACCCATAGCAATACCGCGGCTGCGTTCTAGACTACCAAGAATTTGCCCGTCGAATACCCAGCGCCATAAATTCATTCCCAAGTATTGCATCAGACGACTGCTGTAGGGGCCAGTAGGTTGACCCTGAAGGAGGTGAAATCCAATCTATGGGGAATGGATTGCTCTTTTGAGATGTTGAGTTAGGGGAAATATCTAGGCGGCCATGACCAGCAAACATCTGCTGCCATTCTTGCCAGACTTGGGTAAGTTCAACAGGCCATACACAGTCACGTAAAACGTAGCCACTGGGATACGGAGCCTTGACCACCCAAATGGCGAAGTTGTCAGTGCCAGTATTTACGAGACGGGCGATCGCCAAATTCAGGGATGGCATGGATTCATTAAACTAAAAGCTAAAAAAAATAATTTCAAGAGAAGAAAACAGATACGCCAGAATTCAGAATTCAGAATAAATGAGTAGGGGATTTAAACCCGACATTAATTGTGTTGCACCAAATTAGAGAGATGGTAAGGGTTTTGAACTCGGTTATTCATCCATCAGTAGTACATAATTCATTCTGAATTCTGACGACTGACGCCTTTATTCTGTTTTGATAACAATTCTCCAAGGTGAAAATTTTCTATTTTTTTGACCTTGTAAGTTTTTTACTGTGATTGTTACCTGTTATTATTCCAGGTTTTTACCAGTTTATCGAGTATTTGATTAAGTTGGACTGGTGTCAGGTGGTTCGGTAACTGGCGGTTGCGTCACAGTTCTACATGGATTTGGTGCATCTGATTGTAAAACAACACCAAAACGGTTGACTTGGGAGGAGTTTAGCAATACTGTTGCTGGCAAAGGTTTTGAATTTGGGGGAACTGAGGTAGTTACAGCTGGGTTATTAGGATTAGCTGGAGTTTGGGTACTTTTATTGGCACAGACTCGCATAGACACCAAAAAACTGCCAGAAGCAGGATTTGGATTTGATTTTTTCTCAATAACTTCTAAAAAAGTCCCACGGGGGAGTGATTGGTTGTTTCCCAAGGATATGTCATTATTGGTTTTAATTACCCAACCAGGAGAAAGATTAGCTAGCGATCGCGGCGGTGCGGGTGTCGTTTCAATGCTAGGATTTTGAGTTTGTAAGGGATTGGAAAAAATTGGAGAGGTTCCTCGCAGTTGCTTGACGAACAATCCTAAAAAACCTGCTGCTACCACAAATATTAATGGAACTATCCACTGTAGGGGAAATTGACGAGTTTTAGCCTGTTCAGTGTCTGGGATCACCTGAGTTTTGTGGTTTGGGCTGCCTAAAAGTGTCGCATCTGTCGCCCTGGATGCTAAATCAACAGTTTTGGCAGAATAGCTCTGGGGAATCACTGCTTGGATGGTGATTTCTGGTTCCCAATATTGGACTTGATAGTGAACTAAAGCGACGGTAACATTATCGTGTCCATTTTTAGTATTAGCAATTTCGACTAATCGATCGGCAACAGTTGCTATATTTGCTTCCCCAGCTAAAATCGGCAAAATTTCTGTTTCCCAGTACTCCTCTACCCGATCGAAGTCACTCAAACCATCGGATGTGAGCAGAAAAACAGCATCTTCATCGAGCATAAATCTTCCCGATGTGGGATGCAATGAAGTGCTAGAACCCATCCCCAAAGCTTGAACCAGAGATCCAGCCGCACTCTGTTGTACTGCCTCGCGGTAAATGGCATAACCTAGTCGGACTTCACGGGAGGCGACATCATCATCAAGGGTAACTTGATAACAGCCGTGGCGTGTAATCCAGTAAGCACGACTATCGCCGACGTGGGTAATATACATTTCATGAGCAACAGGCAATGCCATGACTAAAGTTGTGCCCATACGTTGACGCCCTTGGCGATTTTCACCGTCATTGCGCTGACTGATTTTGTCATTGGCCATTGCCACTGCCTTATCTAGGTCATTCAGCAGTAGTGAAGGGGTCTATGTGGTCGTAGGGAACCTTTGTTAGTTGTTGTACCTGCTGCTGGATAGTTTCAATGGCTAAATTTGAGGCGACATTGCCGCCCTCGTGTCCGCCGATCCCATCACAGACAATTGCTAAGGCTGTTGGCTGGGGTGGTTTGCTCACTAGAGTTCCACTGGGAGGGCTACAGGCATCTTCGTTACGTTGACGACTTGGCCCGGTGTCGGTTTTGGTGATAATTTGGATCGTGGGTGTTTGCGATCGCCCTAACCCAGCCAGTCCCCGATCTAAAACTCCGATTAATTGATCGGTTGAATTAATCTCTCCCTGAATTAAAGCAAGGCTAACGCGATCGACAAATTCCGCGATCGCTGGTTTGGCATTGCTAACCAACTGCTGCCAAAATTCACCTAATTGCGGCAATTCTGGTGATATAGCGCCATCAAAACGCAATTCCAACAACCGGACTAACGATCCTTCTACCCGTAATACATAAGAGTCAAGTAAGCTAGAAGCGACACCTTCACTTACTAGAGGTTGCCACAGATGAGCTATTTGCCACAACCAATTTAGTTGGCGCATTGATGTTGCATCACGCCAAGCGGTGGTTAACTCGCTGCCCAAATGAACTTGTTGGATAGTGTCATCTACTAATAGTGGCGGTTTTTCTAAGAGTAATATTTCTCGGTGGGAAGACCCGTCAGCAACAAAAAGCACTCCATATACCTGCGGTACGTGTAAACGGTAGGGAATTAGTCTCAGGTACGCTTTTAGAGGCTGCAAATTATCTAACTCAGGCGTTAGCGCTAATAAACCAGGCTTCGTATCTAAAAGAACAAATTTATCAAGGATTAAATAGCGATCGGCTAATATTTCTCCAGGGCTACCCACACTTGGGCTATCTACCACAGCCCAGAGATAATTTTTGGGTAGGGGCGTAGAACATCGCTGGCAAAACTTGTGAGTCAGGGGGTTGGCAGCCTGACAATTTTCGTTTGGACAGTAGAGCGTTGCCGCGTCATTTTCCATAGTTTTCGCACCGATCAGCGATTGGCAGTTTCTTTAATAGCATTAGTAGGGACAATCTAGACCGCTCATCTTTCTTAAACTTGACATACCCAGACTTTAGATGATGATTTTAGCTGGCGGATATCAGCAGGTGCTAATACAAAACTTATCCAAAAAATACGCTCCTAACTCAACCCTACAGCCTAATCATAGCTTCTATTGCCCTGTGACTCTCCATCGCCAAAGCAACTAACTCCAACCCTGTCACCACAGCATAACCCAAGCATAACTGCACGATTTGCTTTTGCTAAATTACCCCATCATCAACAGGCAGATAATATTGGTATTTATTTAGTTTATAAGTAGGATAGCAAGAATTAACTTTAATTTAAGAATAAAGAATAGCAAATATTAATTTTGGCAAAAGTACCCGATCAATGCATTCAATAGTGCTGAGTGCTGAGTTTTGAGTTATTCTCCCCTCTGCCCCACTCAGCACTCAAAACTCGGAACTCAGCACTCTTTTTACACAAGGGTTCAGGCAGCCTGCTACCAACTCATTGGCTTATTGCTTGTCGTCAATGGCAACTTGAGGGATTCCCATGCTGTAATTAGTAACACGGCCAGAAAGATTGTAGCTGATTTCGCCGAGTTGCAGAAGCGATCGCAGATAATGCTCTAAATCTGACCCTACACGGCGCAAGTTATAGTCTGTGAGGTCTGCGCCACTAGATGCTTCTACTAGTTCATCAAATTTTCGATAAATTTTTTGCAGTGCATCTTCATTCCAATTAAATTCGTTATCTGGGTCAACATCTAACGTTAAGACTTGTTGACTAGGAACTAGATCGCCATCCCGGTCAATTTCACCTGCAAAAATGCGGATATGTCGGGTTGTGGACTTGAGCAGCATCGGGTTATCCATAAAAAGGTGTAAGATTTGCGTGAATTACACTGAAATTATTGTAGACGTTATATCCGAGCTTGAATGCTCTCAATTTAAAAGCTTTGAATGCTGTTTTCAAAGGGTACATTGAATGGTCATAAGTAAAAATATCACCTTTAGAGATGAGTTTGCTACTACTGTTATGAGTTGAAGATATATTTAACTGCTAGTACTGACAGTAGTTGAATTATTTTTCTGTAAAAATTAATTGGTAGAGTATTTTCATTTAATCTAGAAATCTGACTTACTGCTAAGATTTTTAGACTCAATCAATCCCAAATGGCGGTAAAACAAGGTACTCAGCAAGAATAATTCGATCTGTGTGCTTTTTTTATGGAGAACAAAAGTTTTGACATTAATAATTATGCCGAGCAATTTATCCTGAATTTTCTATTGCAAAAAACGTACATCAAGTAATTTCACGCAATAGCGCTACACCGACCGCTGGCTGTAAGAAATTTCAAAAATTTCAGCGGTTTTACTTACGTATAAACACTAAAATTTGAGTAACAAGTCAAACTATTATTGACGTTCAGATAAAGTTGATGTAAAAACCTTTAAAAAGGTTGAACAACTTCTTACAGAAACTTTATTGTGTAGAATCTTAAAAACTGAATAATAGTTATGGCTTACCATAAGCTACATCTGGCACAGAAACCTTAAAATCTAGACACTGAAAATCTAGCTTGAAAATACACCACAGGAGAGTGAAATGGAATACAAAGGTGATTGATGAAGAAAAATTCTTAATTCAAGCACTTTGGATTCAAAAGAGATATAAAGAATTTTGCTGGACATCTACCTCCTTACCCTCATGACAACCAAGTAAAGGAATCTCAATAGTTATGAACTCCAAAGCATTACCACGCCAGATAAATAATCTCGAAGTAGGTGTTTATGAGTGTGAAATACATCTCAAATTTCGGTTGATTGAGGAAAAGAGTCTATTGAGCGATCGCGAGCAACTCTTACAGGTGCTACTTGATGCTTTAACCGAAGGTTCTGATGACTTTCTAGAAACGCTACAAGCGTCCGTTAAAGCCCAAGAAGTATCTGAGTTTAAAGCCTCGCCTCAAATGCGGCGTCAGCTAATGCGCTTGCGTAATGTCGCGGAAAATTCTCCAACCTAAAGGTGTAATTTAAGTAGTGAAAAACGTGAATTGGGCATCAAATCAAATGTTGATCCCATACCCCCGTTGCCATAAAAACTAAGCAGTCAGTAGATTTCATCAAATATTTTGATTTCTACCTTGTAAAAGTCTTATTTAGCAACAGAAAGTCCCAGGAACAGTTTCCGCTATTAAAAACTTTGTAGCAAAGAATACTGGTAGAATCTGAAAGCAAATTCAGCCGGGTGCATTTTACCGAGTTTTTATCAAAACATTGCAGAATAATAAAACCCTGTGTCTTTACAGATGGGGAATTAGACAACAGGCGCAAATCAAATGAAAACCTAAAAGATAAAAGTAAAAATAATAACCTTTCTTTTAGCTTTTTGCTTAAGCTAAGTGCCTGATTTGCTAAAAGACTTATGTTTTATCTATTACTGGTAATAGGTCACGGTTTAGCAGCCAGTTACCTATTACCGATTACCCAGGAGTAGGAGAGAAATCAATTCAAAATTCAAAACTTGTACTGAGCTTGTCGAAGTATTCAAAATTCAAAATTAAACAACTTCTGCCTCCTGCCTCCTCTTTCCCAATGACCAATGACCAATACAACTCTTAGAGAGGCTGCGCCAACGACTATGCGGTAGTTGAATCTCGACTTCGCTCGATTACCGCGCAGTCGAAACTCAGTACAAGTGACCAATGACAAATACAACTCTTAGAGAGGCTGCGCCAACGACTTCGTTCAGTACAAGTGACAAATGACCAATAATGCCTATTTAGCAAGACCGTGTTCTAGAGCAAAACGAACTAACTCTGTACGGCTATTGGTACCGGTTTTACTAAATAAACGGCTGACGTATTTTTCTACATTGCGGACGCTGGTTTCTAAGCGACGGGCGATTTCTTTGTTCATTAACCCTTCTGCGACCAAATTTAAAACACTTTGTTCTCTGGGAGTCAAATCAATTTTAAAAGGGGCTGGCGATTGGGAAATAGCATTTCTTTGAGTTAACAATGCTTTAATTTGGGAAATCTGATTGGCTAGTTCTGCAAGATCGGGGGTTTCAGCGTCATCTCCCGAACTCGCAGCCTTAGCGGCGCGACGGGCTAGCAAATTTTCGACTATAGCCACTAACTCGTCTGGATCGAAGGGTTTGGGTAGATAGGCATCAACACCAGCGTGATAGCCTTGAATGCGATCGCCTGTCATACCTTTAGCAGTTAAAAATACTACTGGGAGTGCTTGGAAACGCGGGTCTTCCCGTAATTGCTTCAGGAACTGATAGCCATCCACTTGAGGCATCATCACATCAGAAATCACTAAATCAGGTGTATTCAGCTGCATCCATTCCCAAGCTTCAACGGCGTTACTGGCGACTTGAACGCTGAAACCGCTCTCTTGCAAATAGTCTTTCACGGCTTCCCGTATCCCTGGTTCATCATCCACCAGTAACAATTGTGCTGACATTTAAAATTCCCTTGAGTTTTCCTTTTTCCAATTTAGCGAAAGTTGGTAGGCATTGAGCAACTTGAATTCACCTCTACCGCCTCAAAAGCTTTTAAAGTTCACATCTGTGCCTCCATCAACTCTGTTGCTGCATTAACGATTGTGCCTTCATCGGGACGGGGTGGCCGCAAAGTTTTTCAACATTTCCCTATAGCAAGATCCCAACAGTTGATGGTTTCATGTTGGCTACCACTAAGGAAACGTGAGTTCGATGAACTTCTCCCACAGGTCTAGGACTTACGCACTGTACAAAAGAAGCATCTTGTGTATTAACGTAAATAGGTCGTTTTAGGCTTTTGAAGGGCGCTTTTGATTGCTGGCGTAGGCGCAGCCCGCCGCAGGCATCGCCAAAATATGATTGAAAAACCTAGCCAGAAGCCTTGAAAACGATACCTGTTATTTTCGCTTTTCTGTCAATGCGTAAGTCCTAAGGCCAAGGGAGGAGCAACGAGAAATTAGGGTTTTGGCTTTCCTCTGGGTGTCCAAGAGGGGTTGGGGGAAAGGTCAAAAAAGGGCTTGTCGAACTCACGTTAAGGAAAGTTGGCTCGTCTTGAATCAAACTAAGAGACCATATAGTAAGGCAGTCTTCAGTAGCTATGATTCATGATTGCTATGAGAATAAAAACAGCGTTCTTATCAATTACGAATTTGTTAATAACCCTTACCATTGAGGATTTTCCATAATTAATGCTTCTGCTGCCGAGCTATTTAACGGAACTGAGAAAAAATGTCCCTGGGCATATTGACAGTTTAACTTTCTTAGAAGTAATAGTTGCTCTTTTGTCTCTACACCTTCGGCAAGCACATCCACACCTAGCTTGTGTGCCAAAGTGACAATTATCTCAATAATTTCTAAATTCTTACTACTAGTGCCCATTAGGCTGATGAAAGAACGGTCAATTTTCAACACACTAATCGGAAAGTTATAAAGACCACCTAATGAAGAGTAGCCTGTACCAAAGTCATCAATTGATAACTCAATGCCCATCTCTCGAAGTTGTAAAATTGCGGTAGTTACTCGATCGCCATTTTCCACAATTGCCTTTTCAGTAATCTCTAGGATTAGAGCGCCAGCATCAAGGCCAGTTGAGTGCAAAATTTGTCCAATCTGCTCTATCAAATCCGGCTGAGAAAATTGCTTGACGGAGAGATTAACACTAATTTTCTCTAGTAATTTAGAATGATGACATACCCGCCAAACTTGCATCTGGCGGCAAGCTTCATGCAAAGCCCATTTGCCAATGGAGAAAATTAGTCCAGTTTCCTCTGCTAGGGAAATAAAATCTGCTGGATTCAGTAGACCACGCTCTGGGTGCTGCCAGCGCAATAGAGCCTCAAAACCTAAAATAGAGCCACTAGCGAGCGAAACAATCGGTTGATAATAAACCCGAAATTCTTCGCGTTCAATTGCTCGCCGCAAATCAGTCTCTAACTGCAATCTCGCTAGAGCATCAGCATACATATCTGAGTTGAATAGCTCATAACGCGCTCTGCCTATCATCTTGGCTCGATACATTGCTGTATCTGCATCCCTCAACAGTTCTTCTGGGTGTTGATAGTCTACTGTCGAACTCAACGCGATGCCAATACTTGCCGTAATGAAGACTTCTTGTCCGTCAAGTTCAAAGGGTAATGCCAGTTCCTTCTGAATCCGTTCAGCTACTTTGATGGCGTCTGACACATCCTGGATTCCCTCAAGCAGGATTGTAAATTCGTCTCCTCCAAGCCGTGCCGCTGTATCTATGGAGCGTACACATATTTGTAGTCTACTTGCAATAGCAAGCAGCAATTGGTCTCCATTTAGGTGTCCAAGGCTGTCATTGATCACCTTAAACCGATCTAGGTCGATAAATAGCACAGCATATAGATAATCAGAATGCCGTTTTGAATAATTTATCGCATGTTTTAGGCGGTTCATAAATGCAACGCGGTTTGCCAGACCCGTCAGTGTATCGTGAAAAGCAAGGTGCAGTAGTTGTGACTCGACTCTTTTACGTTCTGTAATTTCATTTAGCAATTTCTGATTTGCTTTTACCAGTTCCGCTGTCCGTTCCGCCACCCGTATTTCTAACTCACTGTAAGCTCGGTACAACATTTCTTCAGCTTGTTGGCGTTCACTAATGTTGCACAATAGCCAACGCCAGCCAAGGTGCTTCTTCTCAAGGTCGTATACTACAGACGCTTTCACATTAGCAGGGAAAGGCTTTCCTTTCCGTGGCTCTAGGTGAATTTCCCAGTTCCGTATCTCTTGCAAATTGTTTATTTGAGAGTTAAAGGACTGGCGGTCTTGTTGAGCAATAAAAAGAATTAATGGTTTACCTACTAAATATTTTTGTTGCACACCGAGCAAAGCTGCTGCTACATGGTTAGCCTCTTGGATTATCCCGTTGGTATCAGTTACCAAGTAACCATCTGGAGCAAACTCGAACAAGTCTTGGTAACGCTGGCGCTCTTTCTCTACTGCTGCTCGTGTTACCTTTAACTCTTCGGAAGCTGTCAATAATTCTTCCATTGCGGTGTTAAGTTCCTCGAAAGCCTCTGTTATCATCTCCTGTTGTGAATTCAGCTTAGTTCCATAGTATTTTAATAGTTCCTGTATCTGTGAGCACAATTTATCTATCTGTCGATCGAATCCATCCACTTTCATGTTGCTCAACTCACAAAACTATAAAGCGTAACTGTGAATGAAGAAAGCAGTGGAAGCAAACCTCATGCTTTTTTCAAGACTTCAGACGCTATTGAGCAGGCAAGGAGAGAAGGTTACTTGAAAGAGCGGACACTCTATAAATATTAAAGAAGTTGGTTTTTTGATTTACTAATTTATCTTTCAATAATCACGAAGCAATCAAATTGGTGTAGCTTCAATCAAATTTTAGCCCTATTTAGTGCCAACCAAAGTGCTGAGTGGCAACAAGCCCTACCTACTGAAATTTTTATTTTATTAAATATCAAGTACTAAAGTTCAAAGATTAATAACAGCATATTTGCTTTACCTACTTTTGAAAATACTTCTTAAGATACATTCGCTTTTGTGAGCTAAAGAAAGTATAAGGTTCTCACTCAATGCTTCTAGATTGACAAGAACGTTTTTGCTTAGGTGTTACTGAATTTAGGTATGAAAATGATTTTGCGTAATTTCAAAACCTTTGTAGAGACTAGCAATTGCAACGTTTCTATACCAAGATTTACACATCTAAATCAGCAACGCCCTTTTTCTTCATTACAGTCGAGCAATTATCTTGGCATTCTCTGGTAGCTTGGCGTCTCTTTGCCCAGCAGTACGCGCCCTAGCTGTGAATAAACCAATGGGGGTAGTTAATAAATCTACAAGAGTGGCTTGACTAGCGATGGCTGGGGCGGGCTTCGCCAAAGCTTTTTTAATATCTCTTGGTACTTCCTTCAATAACCAACGTGCCAAGCGATAGCCGTATTCTCTGGGTGTCATCTCTCGCATTAAATCTACACCGTACAGTTCGTGCAGATAGCGATTTGAACGTCCATAACGCCGCCATTGACTTTGCAGTTCTTGAAGTGTAGCGCGATGGCGGTGTTGAACGATCGCATTTGGGGCAAATTCCAAACGCCCGATGTTTTCCTCCAAAATCCGCCAACAAATATCAGCATCACCACCAGTAGTTAGATAGGGACGAAATAAACCCACTTTTTCAAAGGCAATGCGTCGAATCGCCAAATTAGCTGTTTGACCATAAGGACGAAAGGAATGGTTGAGAGTATGCTTTTGCGATAAAGTTTCTTGACGGTCTGCGTGTTGTTCTAGCAAAGTTGTGCCTGGTAGTGCCAAAATTTCACCAGCAACAATTACTACTTCTGGGTTGACAAAAGGCTGAATTAGTGAGTTTAACCATTGCGGTTGTGGGCGACAATCTGCATCGGTAAAAACCATAATTTCAGCCGTAGCGGCGCGAATCCCAGTATTACGAGCAGCGTAAGAGCTTTGAATTTGGGTTTCGCTCAACGGGTGAATGGTAATTGGGCAATTTTCGGCAGATGTTTTTAGGATGGTAAGAGTGCGATCGCTACTGTTGTTGTCCACCAACAAGTATTCTACCCGGTTTTTTGGGTAAGTTTGAGACAACAGACAATTGATTAACTCTGGTAAATCTGCCTCACCGTTATAAATAGGAACAACCACCGACACCATTGGTAAAAAGCTAATGGCGGTGGTTGCATCAACTGGCTGATGATTCATAAATCTAAGATTTTGGAGATCGGATTAATAGCTAGTATTCCCAAACCAAAATCCTGGAACGGCATATCAAGCAGTTTTCATAACTCCAAAAATCTGGATTTGGGAATACTACTATATAAACACCTGGCAACAAATCATTCGCATCAATTTAAAATTTCAAGTTATCGGCGCGGCTCATAGGTCGAGTCGGTTGATTTGCTGGCGGTTGGGCAAAGTTGTTATTTGATAGAATTGCGATCGCGCGAGCATATTGGGGATCGCTCTTAGTTCCGATTAAATTGGGATTAGAAGCCAATTGACGCTCTTGTGCCTCTGTCAAGTCTAGCTTGATATCTGGTGTAATTCCTTTATGGTTAATATCCGTTCCTGCTGGGGTGTAGTAATGAGCAATGGTGACAGCCAAGCCGGAACCATCTGCGAGTTCATGAACTGACTGAACTAAGGCTTTGCCAAAGGTTTGACCCCCCACGACTACCGCCCGTTTATTATCCTTGAGTGCCCCTGTAAGGATTTCACTAGCACTAGCTGAATTGCCATCCACTAAGACTGCCAAAGGACGATTTGTTAGAGCAGTGCGATTGGCTTTAGTTTCTTCGCTGCTGCCTACACGGTCTATTGTCTTGACAATTCCGCCGTTGTCATACCACATCCGAGCAATTTCAATGCTTGCCTGCAACAAACCGCCAGGATTTCCCCGCAAATCCAAGACATAAGAATCAACTTTCTTAGTGTTCAAATCGCGGATGGCTCGTTGCATTTGGTCTGCGGCGTGGGCGCTAAATTCCCGCAAACGGATATAGCCAACGCGGCGATTCCCTTCTTGCTTGAGGGTATAGCGTACCGTTGGGACTTCAATACTTGCCCTTGTCAGCTTCAAATCAAAGGCATTTTGGCCTGTGCGTCCCAATCGTAGCTTAATCGGAGTACCCGCTTTGCCACGGATAAGCTTAGAAGCATCATCCACCGTCATTTTGAGAGTGGATTTGCCATCAATTGCCAAAATTTGATCGCCTGCTTTGATTCCAGCTTTCAGCGCCGGAGAATTTTCTATGGCTTCGACAACGGTGAGCTGCTGAGTTTTTTCGTTCACTTCCATCCGAATGCCGATACCAGAGACTTCCCCAGATGTTTGGCTAGTTAGAGCTTCAAATTGTTGGGGGGTCCATGAACCGAGTGTAAGGATCTCCCAATTTTTGTAAAGCTTCGCGGATGGCAGTGTATGCTTCTTCCTTAGAAGAGTAATCTTTGCTCAACAGGCTTTGCCTGGTTGCTTGCCAATCTTGTTGATTAAATTTGCCATCAACATATTCATGATTTACCAGTTGCCAAACTTGGTCAACTATCACTTTTGGGCTGTCTTGTAGGGCTAGAGCAGCACGGACACCACGAGTCCAAGCAGGACCGAACACGGATATGGTAGCAGTTGTGGCGATCGCTCCACCAATCAAGGCTACTTGGAGCGGTGAGTAACTTTTCGCAGATTGGTTCATGTATACTTAGCTGGAATAATTGTGTTGTTGACAGTTTAGCAATCAGGCTTTCCAGAAATTTTTAAGTTTTTATACCCCAGAATCAACTATGGTTCTTCATCATTTTTATCCTCAAATGATGCCCAAAATGCCGCATTAGTTATTAACAATCATTTCTCAGTTTGTTAGTCTACTCCGGAAGGCTATACTGAGCGTGTGACACTTTTATTAGCGTCATCTTTGCATTCTAGAATACTTTTATAAGATAGCACTTTGCTCACTGAATTGCAGTACTGTTATACAGCAATAAAAGCAGTTTTTCTTACTTAAGTCATGAAACGCAAATTTACCAACAAATCATTAATTTCTATTAAAAAAAAATCTGCTAATCTGTGGCAATTGTTACAAAAACTCAGTGGTGGATTGTATGTTGTCCTGGGTGTTTGGCTGATTTTTACTACTATAACCTTAGTTTTTGCTTCTTCGCAGCCGATAGATGCCTTCTTTGTGCTAGGTGGCAGTATTCGTCGAGAAACTTATGTTGCCCAACTAGCAAAACAATACCCACAAACCCCAATTTTAATTTCTCATGGTTCCCCAGATCCCTGTATACGGTTAATTTTTGAGGCGGAATTAGCAGAGTTACAAAACGTTTGGTTAGAAAACTGTGCGAATTCTACCTTTGAAAATTTTTATTATGGTATTCCAATTTTGCGCCGTTGGGGAGTGCATAAAGTCATGTTGATTACCTCGCCAAGTCATTTACCCAGAGCTAAATGGATGGCACAGGTTCTTTTTGGCGCTCATGGTATTTGGTTAGAGCCAGAAATTGTTCAAGAATTGGGTGTTCCTGGTAATCGGGAATCCTGGACTAAAACTGGATTAGATGTAACGCGCAGCCTATTTTGGGCGATTTTAAGTCAAATTATTCAACCGCAATGCTCAAATGTGACAAAACTTACTGATGTAGATATGCAAGCTTGGGAGCATCGAGGTTTTCATTGCGAACACCAAGGAGGGTTGAGGAGATAAGGGAGAGGATTTATCAGAGGACTATAATGCGACTCAGTTTTTGGTAGCATGATAACCGTGTCATCATGCTAATTATGATTCGTATCATTTAAGGATCGAGGAACCGAAGATATTTTTGATGGCAATAGACCCTCTTGGCATTTGTGCTTTTTGCACTCTTGGGGGAAAAGGTTGCTTGTGAATCAAAAGCGAGGTATTACACCTAGTACGGCAATAAGGTTATCAAAATTTTTCGGAAATAGCTCAGAGTTTTGGTTAAACGTCCAACAAACTTGGAAACTTTACCACGTTCTTAAGGAAGAAGAAGAGGAACTAAAAAGTATTTTGCAATTTGGAACCACGAAGTAGCGATCGGTATATTTGCATAAAATAATCGCAATTGGGCAAAGGTGAAGAAAATCTTACTCTCCACCTCCGGGCTTGTTGTTAAACATCGCTTCTGCTAATTGCATCTAATAGATAATCAATGCAAAAGTTCCCAATCTTGCAGCATCAAAATAGCATCTCTATACAAAGATAAATCCGCCTGGTTAACTTCTATTCCCTCTCCGATTCCTTGGAGAAGGGTAATTGTCAATTTTCCTCCCAAATGTTCGCGGAATTCCGTAAGTCCCCTAAATAGACAATGCGGATGATCTAGTCGATCTAACTGCTCTGTCAATGCCGATACGTACAAAGTAAAGCCTAATTTTTTGAGTGTAGTTAAAACCCTTTGCCACTCTGATTGCAAAAGTTGCCCTGTTAAATATGAATAGGTTGTATCTAAAGCGATGCCGATCGCAACAGCTTCACCATGACGTAGGCTGTAATTAGTTAAATGCTCTAATTTGTGAGCAGCCCAGTGTCCAAAGTCTAAAGGACGCGATGAACCCATTTCAAAGGGATCGCCACTACCAGCAATATGCTCTAAGTGCAACTGAGAACAACGATAGATTAACCTTTCCATTATGTCCATGTCTCGATTAGCCAATTTATCGGCATTAGTCATAATGAAATCGAAGAAATCTGCATCTTTAATCAGCGCTACTTTTACCGCTTCTGCAATACCCGATCGCCAATCTCGATCGTCGAGGCTAGTAAGAAAATCAAAGTCATTCAAGACAGCATAAGGTGGCATGAATGTACCCAAAAAGTTTTTCTTACCGAAGGCGTTGATTCCGTTCTTTACTCCTACACCCGAATCATTTTGCCCTAATACTGTTGTCGGTACTCGTAGTAGCCGAATTCCTCGGTGAGCTGTTGTTGCTGCGTATCCTGCCATGTCTAGGACGGCTCCACCTCCAATTGCTAAAACGTAAGAGTGACGGCACAATCCAGCTGCATCGATCTGCTGATGAATTTGCTCTATAAATCTAGAATCGTTTTTGACTGCTTCTCCACCGGGAACTACTATCGGCTCACCGCTCAGTGTTAATACATCTTCATAACATTGGGCATAGGCTGATAATTTTTTTAACAGCCCATCTTGATACTGTAAAAAGCCTCCATCTACCACAGCTAGCACTTGTTTCGGGGTTGTCTCTCCATCTGCGGCGATCGCTTGTGCAAGTAAAGGATTATCTAATTCAAATAAACCTCTAGTGAAGTGAACATCATAATTGAAGGTAACACGGACACATTGGTTAATTGGTTGTAGACTAAGAGCGCTTTTTTGTTGAATAGCCATTTGAATATTATTACTTTTTAGGTAACTTTAAATAGATAGAATATTGCAATTCAATTAAAATTAACAATAATATCAACAGGATAACTCGATCGCGTCATCACGATTTACATGAAATACTAAATAAATTTATTTATTAAATTAGTCATACTTTGGAAGTATTTCATTTAGTAGATAAATTTTAAAATAACATGAATTTAAATTTATATTAATATTTCTATTTTATATCTGAGGTTAGTAATGCGGATCGTTATTACATAAAATTCTAATTTTTTTCCGTAAGATAATTTGAGAATTTATCTAATCAAAATGGTATCTTTACAGTATCTTCTTTAAAGTCAGGAGATTTTTATAGATTCAGTGAAGTTACGATCCCAGTTAAGATATTATCTAACTGCTTCAAACCCAAAAAATCGAGTTTAGTGCTATATTTTATACTTGGTTGTCACAAAGAAGTTGGACAACTTATCCTAAATTTCTCATGAGTAAAGTAAACAAATTACTGCATCACTGGCTGTTAAAGTCTGTTTCAGAGAAAGCTTTTACTTGGTTGGAACAGAAGCAAGCACAGATTGCTAGCGGCGCTGCTGAGAGAGTGTTTTTTACGGCTTTTAGTGCTGTGCCGCGTTATCTAGGTAAACAGGATTTGCAGCTAACATTCCAGGACTTGGAAGCAGCAGAGGATCTGATTCCCGGCTGGTATCCTGGTAATTGGAGTGTAGATCGAGCGGGTCGCACACTTTTGCTTTTAGCTTTGCCCCACGATGATGCTGAAGTCTATGTGCGATCGCTCGATCGAGTCTTCTCCACTGCCGATATGGGGGAGTTAGTTGCCCTTTATCAAAGTTTGCCACTTTTACCACACCCAGAGTTACATCGCCATCGTACTGCTGAGGGAATTCGCAGCAATATGAGTAATGTATTTCAAGCTATAGCACTACGTAACCCTTATCCAGCAAATTACTTAGATAATGCTGCTTGGAATCAGATGGTGCTAAAGGCTGTGTTTGTCGGCAGTCCGTTGCATCTAATTTGGGGTCTAGATCGGCGTGCTAACCCAGAATTGGCGAGGATGTTGGCAGACTATGCCCATGAACGTTGGGCAGCTAAACGCTCAGTTACGCCAGAACTTTGGCGACCTGTAGGACGGTTTGCCGATAGCGCCATCATCACAGATTTAGAAAAAGTACTAACTAATGGGGATATACACGAGCAAGAAGCAGCAGCGTTAGCTTGTGCTGAATCTCCTTTACCCCAAGCGCAAGCATTACTTTCTCATTACCCAGATTTACAGTCATCCATTCAACAAGGTAATCTGACTTGGAGCAGTTTTAGCCGCGATGCCTGCGGCGAGCTACGCTAACGCCTCTTTGTTTACAAATAAAAGGGAGTGGGGAGAGACGCGATTAATCGCGTCTGTACAAGGGAGACGAGGAGGAAGGACAAGGAAAATGCCCCATGCCCAATGCCCAATGCCCAATGCCCCATGCCCAATGCCCAATTCCCAATTATTAAAACCATGATGTATATCGATCCTCACATTCACATGTGTTCCCGTACTACTTACGATTACTTAGTAATGCGGGAATATGGAATTGTCGCCGTTATTGAACCAGCTTTTTGGTTAGGACAACCCCGAACTAACGCTGGCTCATTTAAAGACTATTTCAGTAGTCTTGTGGGCTGGGAACGGTTTCGTGCTAGTCAGTTTGGCATCCAACACTACTGCACAATCGGCCTAAATCCGAAAGAAGCTAATAATGAAGCGCTAGCAGCTGAAGTTATGGAACTGCTACCACTTTATGCCTGTAAAGAAGGAGTTGTTGCCATTGGTGAAATTGGCTATGACGATATGACGGAAGCAGAAGATAAGTACTTTTGTCAACAGTTAGAATTAGCCAAAGAACTCGATATGTTGGTACTAATTCATACTCCTCACCGTAATAAGAAGGCAGGTGCTAGTCGGAGTATGGATCGCTGTATTGAATATGGCTTAGATCCTTCACAAGTAGTTATCGATCACAACAACGAAGAAACTGTTGAAGAAGTATTAGGACGAGGTTTTTGGGCAGCTTTCACGATTTACCCACAGACGAAGATGGGTAACGCCCGAATGGTAGAAGTTGTCCGTAAATATGGATGCGATCGCATCATTGTAGATAGTAGTGCTGATTGGGGTATTAGCGATCCTTTGGCAGTCCCAAAAACGGCTCAGTTGATGTTAGATAGGGGCATTCCTGAAGAACATGTGCGAGCAGTTTGTTATGAAAATGCCCTAGCTGCTTATAGTCAAACTGGGCAGATGAAAGCTTCAGATTGGCTCAATCCGCAATCTATCGATCAACGTCAAATGTTCAGTGGGAATTCTGTGCTACGCGGACAAGAACCAGGAATCAAATCAGTTTCAGATTTTGTGTTGATTGAATAGAAAATTGGGGAGAGACGCGATTAATCGCGTCTGTACAAAAGAAGAGAAATTGCATAAATATCTAATTGATTTGTAATATGCGGTTTATTTTGAGAAATAGTAGGCACGGAGGCAGATAAGTGAATGTTGCAAGCTTAAATTTTCAAAGTTGGCGGGGTTATCTGGAATTGATGCGTCCTGCTAATATTGTTACTGCTTGGGCGGATATTCTTCTAGGTTTTGCTGCTTCCGGCTCTGGAATTATTTTTACCAAATTAATTAATGGCGAAGCAACTTTTGCCATCTTAATTCCATTAGCTTGGTTGTTATTAGCTACAACTGGTTTATACGGTGGTGGGATAGTTTTTAACGATGTTTTCGATGCTGAATTAGATGCCAAAGAGCGACCAAAGAGAGCAATTCCTAGTGGTCGCGTATCTCGTCAAAATGCTACTTTATTGGGTAGTATACTGTTTGCAATTGGGATTATAGCTGCTTTTCAAGTATCGTTGTTGAGTGCTGCGATCGCTATTTTTATCACTCTTTCATGCCTCCTCTATAACTCATTTGCCAAACATCATCCTTTTTTCGGCCCTTTAAATATGGGTTTGTGTCGTGGCAGTAACTTATTATTAGGTGTAAGTGCTGTACCAGAAATAATCGGAGAACGTTGGTATTTAGCGCTGATTCCTGTTCTTTATATTGCTGCTATCACCGCAATTAGTCAGGGTGAAGTTCACGGTGGTAAGAAGATTACGGGAGTACTCGCGCTGCTGCTAATTGCAATAGTTTTGACAGCAGTTTTAGCTTTAGGATTATTAGAAGAGTATACAGCGATCGCAGCCCTACCATTCGCTATTTTCTTAGCTATCAGAATCTTGCCTAACTTTATCAAAGCGGCGCGGGAACCAATAGCCGAAAATATCCGCAATGCTGTAAAAATAGGCGTTTTATCTCTAATAGTTTTAGATGCAACCGTTGCATCTGGTTTTGCTGGTTTGTATTACGGTTTATTCGTTTTAATTTTGCTACCATTTTCGATGAAGTTAGCAAAAGTATTTGCTGTTACTTAAATTTGAATGTATACACCCAGTAATACCATAATGTATACACCCAGTAATACCATTAATTGGCTCTAGGGGCGCACATCTATGCGCCCCTCATTATGAATATGTAGCAAGTAGTTTGCGAAATAGTTTAAGCCAAAGATAAGTTAATGCGCCTCTATATTGCATCCAATATTTTCAGTATAGACCGTCATTAGTCATTTGTGTTTCTAAGGACAAAGGACAACCCTCACTAGTTAATGTGCAATTTTATTTGCGTAACAGCTTAACAGATTACATATACAAAGAATAGAGGTAGAAAATGAAAATTACAAACAACAATAATTTTCACTTAACTTATTGCAGTAATATTCATCCTGGTGAAAGTTGGCTAGAGGTTTTTGCCAATTTAAAGAAGTATATTCCCGAACTCAAATCACGTTTATCGCCTACAGAACCTTTTGGTATTGGCTTGAGGTTAGCAGATGTTGCTGCAAAAGAACTTTTAGAAAGTAATAACTTAGCTCAATTTCAAGCTTGGCTGACTCAAGAAGATTTATATGTTTTCACCTTAAACGGATTCCCTTATGGCGGATTTCATCGACAGGTAGTAAAAGACCACGTTTATGCACCAGATTGGTCTACACAAGAACGGGCTGATTATACATTAAACTTGGCACACATTTTAGCTAGTCTATTACCCCAAGGACTTGATGGCGGAATTTCTACACTACCATTATCCTATAAACCTTGGTGGATAAAAGACCAAGCAACTTTTGAGACAGTTATAAAAAAGAGTTGTTTGAATATAGCATCAGTTGTTATAGAAATGATTCGCATCTATGAAGAAACGGGCAAGATCCTTCATATTGATTTAGAACCTGAGCCTGATGGTTTAATTGAAAATACTTCAGAAGTAATTGATTTTTATCAAAATTGGTTATTGCCAATAGGTGGTAGTTATTTATCAGATAAGTTAAATATTGAGCAGGATTTAGCAGAGACTAAATTGCTAGAACACATTCGGATTTGCTATGATACCTGCCATTTTTCAGTTGAATATGAGCAGCCACAATCTGTATTTACGCGTTTGCAATCAGCAGGAATTAAGATTGGTAAAATTCAAATTAGCGCTGCAATTAAAGTAAAAATACCTGCTGAGATTGAGAAGCGGAGTTTGATAGTTGAACGCTTACGTCCTTTTGCAGAATCTACCTATCTTCATCAGGTAATAGAACGTCGCAGCGATGGTACACTCCATCATTATCCTGATTTAATAACTGCATTACCAAATTTAGAGCAATCTCTAGCTGAAGAATGGCGCACTCACTTTCATGTGCCAATTTTTATTCATGATTATCAAATTTTGCGATCTACACAAGATGACATTGCTACTGTTTTACAGCTACTTAAAACAAACAACGCTTGCTCCCATTTAGAAATTGAAACTTACACTTGGGATGTATTGCCGTCAGAAATGAAGATAGATTTGCTAACTTCTATTCAGCGTGAGTATGAGTGGGTATTAAAATTAATTCGTAATTCGTAATTCGTAATACTTCGGCTCCCAACTCTTGGAGAGGCTGCGCCCGAAGCGTAGCTATGCCGCAGGCTTTACGACTTCGCTACCTCGACTCCGCTCGGCACAAGTCAGGGCAAGACGCTCAGTACAAGTTCGTAATTCGTAAATTAGGATTTTAACTGGGTTTTTTGATTGAAATCTGTAGAGATGCACTATAGCGCATCTCTAGTTATTTTTTAAAGTTCTTATAAGAGAGGATTAAGTTTATGCAAAAAACGGTTGTTCTAAATGTAGTGGGATTAACGCCTAGCTTACTAGGAGAAAATACGCCGTTTTTATCTTCTTGGGCTGCTAAGGGGCAGGTAGCGTCTATTGGAAAAGTGCTACCTGCTGTAACTTGTTCGGTTCAGGCTACTTATTTAACAGGAAAATTGCCTAATGAACATGGTATTGTCGCTAATGGCTGGTATTTTCGCGATGAATGTGAAGTGAAGTTTTGGCGGCAATCTAATAAACTAGTGCAAGCTCCCAAAGTTTGGGAAATAGCTAAATCAATCGATCCAAATTTCACTTGTGCCAACCTTTTTTGGTGGTACAACATGTATTCTTCAGTAGATTATGCGATTACGCCGCGCCCGATGTATCCCGCAGATGGGAGAAAATTACCTGATATTTATACCCATCCTAGTGATGTGCGATCGCAAATTCAATCTGATTTAGGAAATTTCCCTTTGTTCGATTTCTGGGGGCCAAAAACTACCATTAGTTCTAGTCAATGGATTGCCAATTCCGCAAAATGGATTGAGGAACGTTACAGCCCGACATTATCACTAGTTTATCTACCACATTTAGATTACTGTCTGCAAAAGTTTGGTAACAATCAAACACAGATTCAAGCAGATTTGCGAGAAATTGATGCTGTTTGTGGCGATTTAATTGAATATTTTCAAGCACGTAATACTCAGGTAATTATTCTTTCTGAGTATGGTATTACCCCAGTTTCTAAAGCTGTGGATTTGAACCGGGTACTACGGGAAAATGGTTTAATTGCTGTGCGCGAGGAATTAGGGCGAGAACTACTCGATTTTGGTGCTAGCATTGCCTTTGCCGTTGCCGATCACCAAATTGCTCATGTATATGTCAACGATCCGGCGTATATCCCGAAAGTGCGATCGCTTTTAGAAGCGACTGAAGGCGTAGCGCAGGTATTGGATGAAGAGGGAAAACAAGCCTACCATCTCGATCATCCGAGATCGGGAGAGTTGGTGGCGATCGCTGGGGTCTGACGCTTGGTTTACCTATTATTATTGGCTCGATGATGCTAAAGCCCCTGATTTTGCTAGAACTGTAGATATCCACCGCAAGCCTGGTTACGATCCTGTAGAACTTTTCCTCGATCCGCAAATAAAATTTCCTCAAGGAAAAATTGCTCTCAAGTTACTTAAAAAACAACTGGGTTTTCGCTACTTAATGGATGTGATCCCTCTGGATGCTTCCCTGGTGCGTGGTTCTCACGGTAATATTACCAGTTCTGTTGCGAATGGGCCTCTATTTATCACCCATCAAACTCACCTAGTTAATGAACATCAAATTGAAGCGACAGATGTTTGCTCGTTGATTCTCAAACATTTAAATCAGTAGTAGCAAGTGGAGAAATTCTGGTCAGGGTGATTGCGCCATAACGGCTGAATTCAAAAATCAAATCGGATTTCTATGGTAGTGCTAAAGTAAATCACGACTCGCACGCGATCGCACCCACCCAAGCCAGAGGATCGAAAACGGTGTGCTGCTGTCTCATTAATCAGTACGCCTTTTCAAGGCACAGCTGCCCTGTGAGATGTCTTCAGTTGCCGTTTCAAAGATAGCGACAAACATCCTGAAAAATTTTTCAGGATGTTTAACAAAATAACAAATTTCCTTCATCCACAGCGACCTCTCATTTCGCCGTAATACCGTTCAACATCAGAACGGTTTAACGCTTTATTACTTTCTCGTTTGAGTATGTCCTGTCCTGCTTGCTCGTAGCAATTACCAGAGCTACTGGTTGAGTTGCTAGACAAAGCTCCTATAATTGTGCATCCGCCAAACAAGAAAATTAAGAAGCCCCAAACTACCAAACTAATTTCTTTTTCTGTCTTTCGAGCCTCTTTTTTGAGATCCTGAGATGCTTCTGCACTCATTGGTGGACTAAAGTCAGGTATCGTTGGGGTTTCTGTATTAGTTAAGCTAAATCTTTCGCTCCAGAGTACTGGACTAGCTTCTGATTGACGCGCATATATCTTGATGTGATTAACAGATTCAGGAGCTAACGACATTAAGCCTTTGCGGATAGTACTGACTAGCAATTCTTGGTTCGGGACTTGTGACGATTCCAAGATGATTTGTAAGCAGTCGTCTTTTTTGGCGACTTTAGCAACAATACGTTTTTCTTTTAAAGAGTTATTTATCAGCGCCGCGATTGCGTTTGCGTCACCTTGTTTTGCAAGAGCTAGTATGCTTTGTGAATTCATTTAACTATTTTTCAACAGCTTGTATTTATAAAGCCCAAAACCACCTGACGCTTAACCACTTGTTGAAAAATTTTTCATAAGCCAAACGAGGATGCTCACCCGTCCTCGTTCGGAATGGAAGCCTAAATATTACTCCCAAAGATACAAAAAAATTCCTTATAATTCATAATCATATCGAGTATGTTTTATATATAAACTCGTTATGACTATGAATTAGTTGTTCTATCAGTAGGCATCCGTCAATCTACTGAGTAAAATGTACTGTGGGCAATCTAAGTAACTTACATGGAGAGCTTCTTGAACCATGACTGAACCCCAAAACTTGACAACTGCTGACGGTATTCCTGTTGCTGATAACCAGAACTCACTCACGGCTGGAGCGCGCGGCCCTGTATTAATCCAGGATTTCCACCTCTTAGAAAAGCTGGCTCATTTCAACAGAGAACGTATTCCTGAAAGAGTTGTCCACGCTAAAGGTGCGGCTGCTTTCGGTACTTTTACTGTCACCAATGACATCAGCCGCTACAGTAAAGCCAAACTTTTTTCTGAAATTGGCAAGAAAACGGAAGTTCTCTTGCGCTTTTCTACAGTCGGAGGAGAAAAAGGTTCAGCAGATGCCGAGCGCGACCCTAGAGGCTTTGCGATCAAGTTTTACACTGAAGAGGGCAACTGGGATATCACAGGTAACAATACCCCAATTTTCTTCATCCGCGACCCCCTGAAATTTCCTGATTTTATCCACACCCAAAAGCGCAATCCCCAAACTAATTGCAAAGACCATAATGCAAGATGGGATTTTTGGTCACTCAGTCCAGAATCGCTTCACCAAGTGACGATTCTGTTTTCAGACCGGGGAATACCCAAAACCTATCGACACATGGACGGCTTTGGTAGTCATACCTTCAGTTTGATTAACGCTGATGGCGATCGCGTTTGGTGTAAATTTCACTTTAAGACTCTGCAAGGGCATCAAACCTTGACGGAGGAAGAATCAGCTAAGATTAAGGGTGAAGATCCCGATCATGCGACTCACGATCTGTTTGAAGCGATCGCTCAAGGTGATTATCCTAAGTGGCGGATGTGTATTCAGGTGATGACCGAAGAGCAAGCAGCAAAACATCCTGATAATCCTTTTGACTTGACCAAAGTTTGGAAACACTCAGATTATCCTTTAATCGAAGTCGGGATATTAGAGCTAAATCGTAACCCAGAGAATTATTTCGCCGAAGTCGAGCAAGCTGCTTTTAGCCCTAGTGCAGTGGTCGGGGGCGTTAGTTTCTCTCCAGACAAAATGCTGCAAGCTCGGATCTTTTCTTACCCAGATGCTCAACGGTATCGCTTGGGTGGTAACTATCAGCAACTACCTGTCAACCAGCCCAAATGTCCAGTGATGCATTATCAGCGAGATGGCTTTATGGCATCGGGAAACAACCACGGTAGCGTTCCTAACTATGAACCGAATAGTGCTGAGGGTACGCCCAAAGAAAATCCAGCTTATGCAGAACCACCTAGTCATTTGGGCGATGTCACAGTCGATCGTTACAGTCATCGTGAAGGAAACGACGATTACACCCAAGCAGGTAATTTGTATCGGTTACTAACTCCTGAACAGCAAGAGCGTCTGGCTAAAAATATTGTCGGTAGTCTCTCTCAAGCAAGGGAAGACATCCAAATGCGCCAACTTTGCCACTTCTTCCGGGCAGATATTTCTTATGGTCGTCGTGTAGCTGAAGGATTGGGCATTTCAATCGATCCCTCAATGTTTTCTCCAACTGCTCAACCTGTAGGTAATTGGTAGCCTTATCCAATTTTGTGGGGTGGGCCGAAAAGCCATTGGCGTCAACGCCCTTCGGGCAGGGAAAAGGTTAAAGGGGAAAGGGGAAAGGGGAAAGGGAAGCCCATAACTTTAGTTATGGGCTTGAAGTAAAAACGCTTCGCAAGGGTTTGGGGTAAAGGGGAAGGTGGGGTCTCAAGAAGGGGATAAGGGGAGGGTGGGGTACCAAGAAGGGGATAAGGGGTGGGGGAAAGGGATAACACAAGAGTCCTGTTCCTTCTTCCCTTTTACCTTTACCCTTTTCCCTAAGAGTGCAAAAATATATTTTTGCAAGAGGTCTATTATCTGGTTATTGGCACACAGAGAAGTAGGGGAAATAACAAGCTACAGCAGAACATCGATATACGCATTAATAACGAATCAGGCGTGGAAGGATTAGGGGATGCTTACAAGTAGAAGCACTCTAAGTCACCTACCCGGATGCAAAAGTTCAGTTGTGGCGTGAGGATGAACAGACGCTCGTTACGAAAGTTTATGCATATGCACTTTGCTAAGTGAGAGTATCTTAATAATGTAGGAGTTTGCATTCATGATATTCAAAAATTTTTTAGACAAAATCTATCCATATCTTTGGATAGTAAGAAATCAAAGCATTTTTGATACATGCAACTGTTCACCTAAGTTAAGAAAAAAATTAAATAATTATTCTGTGGATAGATAATATATGAATATTAGTAAGCATTCCGATTTAGAAATAGAGATTTTACTTTTGGGGAAATGGCGTTTTAATACTGGTTCGGAAAAAATAACTATTGAATTTAAAGATGATATGACTTATGAACAAACCAGGATTCAAACATTACTTTTATCTAAACCTAAAGAACTTCTAACAGGTAATAAATTTACTGGAGTATGGTACGTTAGTCAAAAAAAGTTGTATTTAAATGTTAAAACTATGCCCAAATCATTTTTTAATTTTAAAATTCCATTAGTTTTTAAGATTTCTATTGCAGATATGGTAGCTACTTTAGGTTCAGTGTTTGTGGCAGAAATGTATGAGGTTATTAGAATTAATAGCTCTAAATTTCTCATAAAAGATAAAGAGCAATCAATTGTTGGGACAAAAATAAATAATATTAGGAAGTACTAGAGAATGTTGACAAGCACGCACGAGCAGATTTGATGGCATATTTATTTGATAATACATTGCCATCCTTTATATTTAATTGTAATACTAATTTTTATGAGGCTGCGCTAAATAAGGCTTCAAGAATAAAGTCGTAAGAAGTGACAATGGAATATATGATGAGATTTACGAGAGAATCAGAGCTAGGATCGGAAGGTAATTTGTCGCACGCATACTAACTATATGACATCCACATCGCGTGTTGTTCATAGCGACCCTGATATATTGGGGGGAACCCCTGTTTTTGTTGATACTCGTGTGCCGCTAAAAACCTTAGTCGATTATCTGGAAGCGGGTGACTCACTTGATGAGTTTTTAGAGCACTTTCCCAGTGTCAGCCGCGAGCAAGCGATCGCCGCTCTCGAATTAGCAAAGGAAATGCTGACCGCTTATGCGAATTCTGCTTGATGAATGTGTTCCACGACCTTAAAACGCGAACTCACTGATTATGAGGTACGCACGGTTGTGGAGATGGGATGGTCAGGCAAAAAGAATGGTGAGCTATTGCAACTAATGGCGAAGGAGAATTTCACAATTCTCCTTACAACAGACAAAAACTTACGGTATCAGCAAAACTTGCAACAGGCTGGAGTTGCTGTTGTTCTCATCGCGTTTAGTAATCGCCTGCCTGATTTACTTCCTTTGATACCCAGTGTTCGTAGTATTCTAGCTACGATCGTTCCAGGTGTGGTTGTTGAA
Source organism: Nostoc sp. DSM 114160 (assembly GCF_053470305.1). Classification (NCBI taxonomy): domain Bacteria; kingdom Bacillati; phylum Cyanobacteriota; class Cyanophyceae; order Nostocales; family Nostocaceae; genus Nostoc; species Nostoc sp. DSM 114160. Next base: position 293,361 of record NZ_JBPFGO010000003.1, read on the forward strand.
ATAGCAGATTTTTGACTGAGCTTCATAGAACAACTCTATTCTTTTTGATGATGAAACCGAATTCCTAAAAAAATGTCATAAACAAACTCAAAAAAGTCTTTTTTCTGCAACAATCCTGAAGTTTGATAACATCCTTTTTCATCTAAAAGCGGTTTCATTACATAGTATGCAGGTTGATAATTATACCAAGGAATAGAAGGCCACAAATGATGAATTAAGTGGTAATTCTGTCCCATAATCAAGATATTGAGAATTGGGTTAGGATAAACGCGAGCATTTTTCCAGCGATCGCGCTCCGCAAAAGGACGATGGGGTAAATAGTCAAAAAATAATCCTAGTGCTATGCCGACCACAAAAGCCGGTATAAACCAAAAATTGAGAATGTAACCCAAAAAGTGGTACTGTACTGAAATATAAACAATCGCACCGACAATTAAGCGGCTAATGAACCATTCTAATAGTTCATATTTACGCCACAGTCGCCGTTGAAAGAAAAACACCTCGTGGTACAAAAAGCGCACTGCAATCAACCACAACGGCCCACCTGTAGAGACATAATGATCTGGATCGTCTTTGGGATGATTGACATGACCATGATGCTGTAAATGCACCCGCGTAAATACAGGAAAAGCAAAAGCTAGCATCAACGCACTGCCATGTCCTAACATCGCATTTATCACCCGATTGCGATGGGCAGATTGGTGACAAGCATCATGAATTACGGTTCCAGCACAATGTAATGCGATCGTATTAACGCAAAAGCATAGCCAGTGCGGCCATTCCCAGAGCCAGTAACCAAAGTTGGATAACACCAGCATGGATACAGCAACACAAAACAGCAGCAGCGTCGGATTGAAATCACCAGGAGGCGCTAAAAATTCCTTGGGTGGGATTGTCAGTGGCTTTTGTGCCTCCGATGCGATCATCTCTAATATTGACTCCTTTTTGAGCAGACATTACGAATATACGATAAATATTATTGAATAATAAAGTTTTGCAAATTTTTGTATAGCAAGATTTATCCACAGCTTTGCATATCAGCAGATGAATAACGCTATGATTCCAGACGAAGCCTAGTCTTTACTGATAAGTGGGGTATGACAATCAGCAAGAAGTTGATGGAATCAACTTCTTCGTTGGGAGGATGGATACAAGATTGATGTACTATATCTAGTCTATCCCACAGCCCCCACTCTCCCATAAACCCTCATCTAACTGCTTATATCTGATTGATATAGCAGTGACTGAAAAGGAGATGCCACTTAAGTTACGATGACTTCCCAGATAGCTCCCTAACTTCAGCCCCTATGCAATTACGAGATTCTCTGCGCCGGACAAAAATTGTCGCTACTATTGGCCCCGCCACTAGCAGTCCTGAAATGCTCAAGGCGATTATTGAAGCGGGAGCCACGACGCTACGGCTAAACTTCTCCCACGGAACTCATGCCGACCCATCAGCGTAGTATTCGCTTAATTCGGCAAACCGCTTTTGAATTAAATCAGCCAGTGGCTATTCTCCAAGACTTGCAGGGCCCAAAAATTCGCTTGGGGAAGTTTGACAATGGGTCTATAGTTTTAGCAAAAGGCGATCGCTTCACCTTGACAAATCGTCCAGTGGTAGGAACGCAAGAAATTAGTTGCGTCACCTACGATTATTTAGCCGAAGAAGTCCCAGTTGGGGCAAAAATTCTCCTCGATGATGGACGAGTAGAAATGCTGGTGGAGGAAATAAACCGGGACAAAGGTGATTTGCATTGTCGCGTCACCGTACCTGGTAAACTTTCTAACAACAAAGGCGTAAACTTTCCCGGCGTTTACCTGTCAATTAAGGCAATGACCGAAAAAGATCGAGAGGATCTAATGTTTGGTCTAGATCAGGGTGTCGATTGGGTGGCACTTTCCTTTGTCCGCAATCCCCAGGACATGATCGAAATTAAAGAACTAATTTCTAGTACAGGCAAGCTAGTGCCAGTGGTTGCCAAAATTGAAAAGCATGAAGCCATTGAACAAATGGAAGCGGTTCTGGCTTTGTGTGATGGCGTGATGGTTGCCAGAGGCGACTTAGGGGTGGAATTGCCAGCAGAAGATGTTCCCGTACTCCAAAAGCGACTAATTGCCACAGCAAATCGCTTGGGAATTCCAATCATCACCGCTACTCAAATGTTAGATAGCATGGTGAGCAATCCCCGTCCCACTCGCGCTGAAGTTTCGGATGTGGCAAACGCGATTTTAGACGGCACGGACGCGGTAATGCTCTCCAATGAAACTGCTGTGGGTAGCTTCCCTGTAGAAGCAGTGGCGACGATGGCACGAATTGCCGAACGTATGGAGCAGGAACAAGCCCAACACTTAAACTTACGTTCTTTAAGAGATTCCCGGCGCTCCATTCCCAATGCGATTAGTCAAGCTGTTGGTCAAATTGCCGAACAACTAGGGGCAGCGGCAATTATGACCCTAACCCAAACCGGAGCAACAGCTCGCAATGTCTCTAAGTTCCGTCCCCAAACACCGATTTTGGCAGTGACACCCCATGTAAATGTGGCGCGGCAGCTACAAATGGTGTGGGGAGTCAAACCGTTGTTGGTGCTAGGATTACCTTCCACTGGTCAGACATTTCAGGCTGCGATTAACGTGGCTCAGGAACTTCAGTTACTGTCCCAAGGAGATTTAGTAGTGATGACCGCTGGCACACTCCAGGGGATTTCTGGCTCTACAGATTTGATTAAGGTAGAGGTGGTAACAGCAGTACTCGGTCACGGAATTGGGCTGGGGCAAGGTTCAGTGAGTGGTCGCGCACGGGTAGCTAATACTGGTATGGATGTGAGTAACTTTAATCCTGGAGATATTTTGGTTGCACCCCGCACTAGTGCCGATTTTGTTGAGGCAATTCGGAAAGCTGCCGGAATTATTACCGAAGATGAAACTCTCACAAGTCACGCAGCAGTAATTGGCTTGCGTCTCGGTGTACCAGTCATTGTTGGTGTGAAGCAGGCAACGCAGGTAATTCGAGATGGGGCGATTATAACGCTGGATCTGCAACGGGGTTTGATTTACTCTGGAGCGGTGAGAACGGCTTAGGATTGGGGAGCAGAGGGGTAGGGGGGCAGGGAGCAGGGGGCAGGGGGCAGGGAGCAGGGGAAAAGGTTAAAGGTTAAAGGGAAAAGGAATAAATTTAATCTTTCCCCTTTTCCCCTTACCCCTTTCCCTTTCCCCATACCCAATCCCCAATGCCCCATGCCCCTTTTAAACAGTAGCGATCGCAGCCCCAAGCCACCCAGCAAAGTTTTGCTGCTGTGTGGAGTTAGGATGGTCAACAGGCTTTACTTGATATCGAGTTGGATGTGGTAACGCCAGGGTGATGGAATAAGTACGCAGTTCGTCTTGGTGGAAAACTGCGACTTTGATGGTATCGTTTGGTTGGTAATCTTTCAGGCGATCGCTTAAGCTACCTGCTGTTATCTTAATCCCATCAATTGCTAACAACTCATCACCTGCATCGATTCCCCCTACTTGTGCAGGTGAACCAGTCTCCACAAACTTAACGATCTCCCGCCCATTCTCTGTATTTATTCTCACACCCAGGTAAGGTTCTTCCTGCTGTTCGGCTACCAACTGCAAGCCAAAGGGTTCTAAATACTGATTGAAAGGCAAATCATCAGTACTATCAATGTAGCGTTTAAAGAAATCAGCCAAATCGATTCCGGCAACAGATTCGATAACTTCCTGCAACTGTTCTGGAGTATAACCAATTTCATCTTGCCCAAATTGCTGCCACATTTTTAGCATCACATCATCAAGGGAGCGCTGATTGTTGTGAGTAGAGCGAATCAGCAAATCCAGCAGCAACGATACCATTTCTCCTTTTAAATAGTAAGAAATTTGGGAATTACCGCTATTGGCATCCGGGCGATAAAGTTTTATCCAGGCATCAAAACTCGACTCGGAAACGGGTTGTACCTTCCGCCCCGGTGTCATTTCATATCTGGTAATTTCCTTACCCAAGTTATTTAAATACGACTGAACATCAAAAATTCCCGCCCGCAAAGGAATTAACAAGTCATAGTAACTAGTAGTACCTTCACAAAACCATAATGATGGTGTGTAATTTTCTTGGTCGTAATCAAAAACCTCTAATGCTTTTGGGCGAATTCGCTTGACATTCCACAAGTGAAAAAATTCGTGTGCAACTAATTGCAGAAAGCGATCGTATTTTTCTTGAGCGCGAAATCCAAAACGCTGGTAAATTAAGGAGCAAGAGTCTTTATGCTCCAAACCGCCAAAAGCTTGGCTAAATAAATGTAGCAGAAACACATATCGTTTATATGGCAAACCGCCGAACATCTGCGCTTCTACTTGAATAATTTTTTGGATATCAGCAATCATCTGCTGGGCTTGGAAATTTCCCTGTCCCCAGATTGCCAATTCATGAGGTTTTCCTAATACCTCAAATTTATACAATTGGTGGGAACCAATCTCAAAAGGAGTATCCACCAAAGTATCAAAATCGCTAGCCAAGAAAGTATTTGTTTCCTCGGCAACGGGTGGTAAGGCAGTAGTTACCTGCCATTTTGGCTGTGGTGGTACGATAGTGACGCGAATGGGTTGCTTATCCCAGCTAGGTATTCTAAAAAATAGTGCCGCACCGTTAAAATAACCGTGAGTGGTATCTAAGTGATTGGTTCGTACCGATAGCTCATTGGCAAAAATGCGGTAACGTACAGTTAATTCTGAAACATTTATTTTGTCTATCTGCCAGTGATTTTTACCAAGCTTACGCCAAGGTAAAGGCTTATCCTCTGCAAAAGCCTCAAAATTCTGTAAATTCTTGGCGTATTCCCGGACTAAATAGGAACCTGGTGTCCAAACGGGCAATTTTAAATCAAGAATCGGTGAGGGATAATCGACAAGGTGTAAAGTCACCTCAAACAGATGGGTTTCTGGTTGAGGCATAGCCACCAGGTAATGAATCATTGGCCCAGTTTCCTCGACGTAGGTATTAGGACGAATTGCTGTTGCTTCAGTCATCTTGTTTGCTGAGGTAATTGTTAATGGGCTTTGCTCTCAAATAAAGATTACACTTTATTTCTTTTCCATAACTAAAAGTTATAGGGCTTTCTTTAATACATAAATACTAGACAAAATTTGGGTATTTCAACCATATTTAGCTGTCTGCGATGTCTACGACGGACTACGCCAACGCACCAAAAATCGGTATGAGGCCAAGTCAAAAGTAAGTGAGATGGCGCCAATTTCCCGATCGGAAAACCCCATTTTGAAAATATAGTTTTCAGGTAGAACCTATAAATGTTCAAATATAATACCCGTATTCTTGACTTCTCAACAGAAGTCTAGGTTCCATCTACTGAGCGTTTAGCGAAAATAAAAAATACATGACACCTGCCGATCTCAAAGCATATTTAAACAACCTTATCCGTAAAAACTTGCAAATTAGTACGATGATTTGGGGGCCTCCTGGCATTGGCAAATCCAGCATCGTTGGACAGATAGCTCAAGAGTATGATATCGACTTTGTGGATGTCCGCCTTAGTCAACTTGCGCCTACCGATTTGCGCGGTTTACCCGTTGCCGAAGATGGTATCTCCAAGTGGTATCCGCCAGAATTCCTGCCTCGTAACGGTAAAGGCATCCTGTTTTTAGATGAATTAAATATGGCACCGCCAGCAATGCAGGGAGTCGCTCAACAGTTGATTTTAGATCGAAAAATCGGCTCTTATGTTGTACCATCAGGTTGGTTTGTCTGGGCTGCTGGCAACCGAAAAGAAGACCGTGCAGCTGTATTTGATATGCCCGCACCTTTAGCAAATAGGTTTTTACATCTGGAGGCACAAGCTGATTTTAACAGCTTTAAAGCTTATGCCTTAGAAACAGGCGTACACGAGCAAATAATAGCCTTTCTTTCCTTTCGTCCTACATTGTTGCATAAAATCGATCCCCAGCAACCCGCTTGGCCTTCGCCTCGTTCTTGGGAAATGGCAAGTGCGCTACACCACGCAGAATTAGATATTACTCCGGCGGTGGGGGTGGCTACTGCGACTGAGTTTCAGGCTTTTATTCAACTTTACAAAACACTACCGAATCTGACACCTATTTTGGCAGGTAAAGGCGATCGCATTCCCTGGCCTGAAGAACCAAGTACTAAGTATGCCACAGCAATTGGTTTAACAGTGCGGGCTGCTGACGCAAACCAAGCCTACAACGCTTTTATTTGGCTCAGTCAAGTTGCAACAGCCGAATGGGTGCAGTTATTTGCAGTAGATTTATTTCGAGTCATGCGGAGTAAAGGACATCTGGGCGTTTTGGCGCAATTAGTCCAGAAAGACCCAAAATTGCAGCAGTTTATGAAAGATTTTCAACAGCTAATGGGTTTATAAGCTAAGTCGAAGAGATAACTCACCTTCAACAATTCCGGCTTAATTACGAATTACGAATTACGAATTACGAATTATGAATTATGAAAAAAGCTCCCAGATTATCAGTGCTTCAGTGCTGCGTTTGCGGATGAAGTCGCCATTTTTCGCTACCCTGGCATTGTTTGCTCGCTTCGTTCCTTCGCAGCAACTACCAACTGCTGCCACTGACGGCAAAGATATATTTTTTAATCCAGAGTATTTGCTTTCTTTACCCACCACTCAACAGGATGGACTGCTACTGCACGAAGTTTTACACGCTGCACTGCTGCATGTGCCGCGTCGGGGTGTGCGCGAAGCCGAATTGTGGAATATTGCCGCAGATATTGTAGTCAATGGCATTATTAGCCAACAGGGTGTATTTGAACTGCCTCCGGGAAGACTGCGAGAAGCTAAACTGGAGCATTTGAGTGTAGAAGAAATTTATGAGTTGCTGTTAAAAAATACTAATGATACCGTAAAATTACTGCATCCTGATTTACTCAATCAAGCCCCTTTTGATGCCTCATCCTTTTCAGATGTAACTAACAATGACACCAAAAATCAGGCAGGAAAGACAGCACACCCTAACGACTTTGCCCCTCCGACTGCTGAAACTTCTTCCACAAACAGCGATAGTCTGTCAGAAGCCAGAAAAGCAGCATTAGAAGCACACTGGCGCAATGCTTTGCAACAAGCTGCTGTTATTGCTCGGACAGTTAATCAAGGTTTACTACCAGCAGGGATAGAACGAGAATTGGGAGCGTTAACCACTGCTCAAATTAATTGGCGTAGTTACCTTTGGCGTTATTTAGTACAGACTCCTACTGACTTTGCAGGATTTGACCGCCGCTTTATTGGGCGGAGACTGTATTTGGAAACTCTCCAAGCAGAAAATGTCGAGGTATATGTAGCTGTAGATACTAGCGGTTCTATTGATAATGAACAAATGTGGATGTTTTTAAGCGAGGTGCAGGGAATTTTGAGTGCTTATCCTCATTTAAAATGTGAGCTTTATTACGTTGATGCAGAAGCTTACGGGCCATACAAACTCAATCTCGATTTGACCCTGCCAAAACCTCAAGGTGGTGGTGGCACATCATTTGTACCGTTTTTTGAGAAAGTCGCAGAAAGTTGGGATGGGCAAACTCAAGGTGTTTGTATTTATTTAACAGATGGTTATGGTATTTTACCCGATAAAGTACCGGAATTACCTGTGTTGTGGGTGGTAACTCCTGGTGGTTTAACTTTGGCGGAGTTTCCTTTTGGGGAAGCAGTACGGTTATTGTCGGTTTGAAAAATAAGGGACTTCCAATAAATAAATTATTTAAATAAACGTAGACGCAGAGTGGCTTGCTGTAGGCTACCACAGAGACACAGAGAACACAGAGAGAAAAGAAATAGAGAGAATTTTTGCCTCAATTTTGGGATGTTTTTTTATTTGGAAGTCCCTAAATCTTCTACTGCGAATATAGGATTAAGAGAGATCCCGCAATGTAGCTTTTGCTGCTGCTCGAACCAACTGATTGCCGTCTTTTGCCAGCTGATTGAGGATTTTTTGATCGGCTTGTGGATTTTGAGCCACAGCTAATCGTTCCAACCAGTAAATAGAAAGGCTTTTTTCGTGTAGTAATTCCTGAGAAATCTGGGGTTGAAGTAGGGCAATAAAGCGAACCCAAAAAGACTCGGACTTGGCATAGTAATTGATTACCCTAGCCTTGCTATCAGGATGACGAGATAGAAAATCAGGATTCAGTTTCAAGTAATCTGTTGCATATTGTCCGCAAAGAATACGTTCCACCGCTTCTTTTGGTAAACTGGGATTCACCATCGCCTTTTCATGCACTGCACTAGATGATTTCTCAACCGCTAGTTCTTCTAAAATCTCAGGCGACAAGTTGATTTTTGAAGCGGTATGCATCCGAATACGCCAATCTTCGTCTCTGGCTAATTTTTCCAAGACGCTGATTGGTGTATTCGGATTTTGAGCTACAGCTTGGCGCACCTCAACCTCTGTTGCTTCAGCAAGTTGTGCCAATATATGAGCAGGTAAATCAACGCGACGAGCTAAAAACAGACGAGTCGCCTCTACTCCTTCCCTTACTAATCTCTGCAAAATAGTTTCTAGGGGGCTGGTACTTTCTTCAGTTAGGATATTTAAGATACTCTTCGCCTGGGGGGAGTGATATTGTTCTCTTGACATTTGATAAGCTATTGTATCGCTTAACGATGCGTCTCTAGCAAATAGCTTAAACAGAAGACTTAATGGTGTATTCGGATTTCGGGCAACCTCCTGCCGAACTGTAGAAGAGTCATCATCAGCCAACTGTTCTAAAATATTCACTGGTGCGTTGGGGTTTTTAGCTACCCATTCACGAACTTGTGAGTTAAGGCTTTTGGAGAATTCTAAAAACAGTTCGGACGGTGTATTTGGGTGTTGGCAGACAGTTTGGGGGTCTTTTTGTGCTAACTTTTCTAACACATGGGGGGGAGTTTTCGGGTTTTTTCTGACTGCTTCAGCAGTATATTCTCCTTGTTGTTCTCGTATTGCTCTAGTAGCAGCCTCAGCAACATTTCTCTCTGTATCGTTTGCTAAATATTGAAGTATAGTTAGGGGCGTGTTGGGATTTTCCGCGACGCTAATACGAACTTTTTTATCTCGATCTTTGCTCAAACTCTCCAAAACATCACTAGGTGTATTTAGATTGCGACCAAGAAAAATTCGAGGTTCTCCTGCTTCCTGTTTGCTTGCCAATTTTCGTAAAGCCTCTGGGGGAGTATTGGGATTTTCGGCTACTCTATCTCGTGTATAACCATCAGTATGGTTGGCTAAATGTTTGAGAATACTGGCAGAGGTAGCAGGAGAATCAGCAATCTTCCTACACAAATAATGTTCATATATTGGCTCCCTTACCCAACATTCAACAATAAATTCTGGGATAAAGCAAATTTGAGCGGGGACAACAAGATCGTAAGCATCAACATTGCGATCAGAAAATATAGCTCCTTGAATTACCTCTTTAACTTTTTGCTCGTATCCCTCTGTTAATTCTCCAGCCAAATTGATGTGTAGACGAGCAGATTCGACAATCAGAGAATCATTGATTTGATTTATCCGATTGAACACTACTTTTTCATTTTTGGGGTTTTCGGCTAGCGCTAGTAGTTGTACTTTGTAATCTGATTTATCGGCTAATTTCTCTAGAATAGACACAGGAACATTTTCCAGCCTAAGAATGCTTCGCAAAGTATTTAAGGGAATTTCTGCAACTAAATTGAGATTTTCCAAAAGCAGTAATGGAAACACTGGATTATCTAGCAATTGAGACGGAAATTCTGCTCCCAGTTTCAACAGGACATCAGCAGGAGTATTAGGATTACCTGCAACGGACTGACGGGTTTTTTGGTCAGTAGATAATGCCAGTTCCCGCAACAGTTCAGGGTCAGTACTAGGTTCTGCTGCTGCTAATTGTGCCTGTGTGACGTTTTTTGTCAGGGGTGGAGTGGTGTCATCCATTATGAAGTTTCAATTTGTGAAGTATTTACACCTGTAATAAGAAAGTCAACCGAAGCATCTTGTCGGTTGACTTTCTTAATGCCAAAATTTGTATCGTTGAATAAATAAAACAATCACACTTTGCCAGCCAAGTTCATCAACTGTTTGAAGTTCACAAGATAAGTAATGTTGTTGACGCTATCAATTTTTATCCACCCTTTTTCATGCAGCTTTTCCATAATTTTGGTGGTTTCTTCAACGCCGATTTCTGTCACCTCTGCTAAATCTTTAAAGGGAACGTTAAAAATTTCTCTTCCTAAGTTTGATTCCTGACCATAGCTTTCACCCAAAGTCACTAGAGTATGCGCGAGTTTGACTGCTGGTGGTGAAGACCGCATTTGTAGGCGCTGGTTAATTTGTCGCAATCGCCGCACCATTAATTGCAACATCCGGTGATGTAACTGCGGGTCTTTAAACAATATTTGAATAAACCGCTCTCTGGAGATACTAAGCAATTTCACGGGTGAAAGGGCAATGACATCAGTTGAGCGTGGAGATTCATCCAAAATTGCCATTTCTCCAAAAAAATCGCCACGCCCAAAAATTGCCAAAGCTACTGAATCTTCCCCGACGGTACGCCGGACTTTGACCCAACCAGAAACCACTAAATAAACGGCGTTACCCCAGGCATCTTCCATCACAACGGCTCGTCCAGATGGATATTCATGTTCAATTGCAACGTTGAGTAGCCATTCCAAAGTCTGTGGATTGGCTGTACTCATTAAGGGAAAAAGTTCACTAAAAACCTCAGTTAGCATGAAATATTTGCAACAATAGGATTTAAGAGGGAAAACTAACTTTGCTACTATTTAAGTTTGTTTAAACCGTAATCTTACTCAGAATACGCTCGCAAAATTTGTATTTATTTGAAGATGAATCTCTAAGCTTTATCAGTCTGAGATTCCATTACAACATAACAATTATGTATGCTAACGAAATCAGCGTTTTCACTTACTGACTGATGATTTACTCTTTGTTGGTGGATTGCTATCTAGTGCCAATATTTTGATCTGTTGGTCTAAATTTTTCACTAATTGATTCAGGGTAACTAAAGCCTCTAATTGCTGAGAATCAAGGCTAGGATTCAGTAAAAGTTGTTCTTGTAGTTCATGTAACTTAATGCTTAGTTGCTGAGAAATTCCTAAAGCATCGCGGCCTATACGCGTCAATTGTTGTTGTTGATAGAATTTTAATGCTGCTCCCCGCAATACTTGGAGTGTTGCTTCTTCGCCGTAGATTCCCGGCATGACTCGCAAGCGTAATAATAAGCGATTTTTTTGATACACGTATTCCTTTTCTACCTGTTTTGGTTCTGTAAGCGTGGTTACAGGCAGGGAAGCAAACCGCTTTAATTCATTCAATACTCCTTGAAAAACTGAGAGTGGCAGTTTGTCTAATACAGACTGTAAAACTCCATTGTCACTCCACAGTATTCTGCCTTCGTAAGCTTGTCTTTCTAAGTACAGCCGACCAATTCCCCCAGCAAAAATTCGCCCTAGTAATTCTTCTAATAATTTTTTTGGTGGCAGTGTTGTTAGCAACTCAATGGGATTCAGTAGTTCGGAAGCTTGTGTGGGAAAAATAGGTAAATTGTTTGATGATGTGGGTTCAAAATCCTCTCCCGACTGAGTTGTGGAAATAGGGGTGAAGAACGTCGTAGTTTGAGATGATTGGTCTAGCTCTGGGATCGGAGGCAAGTCTACCCGCTGTCCAGAATTTTGACGCTTTTGTGTCTGAAACGCCATCAATACAGGTTGTTGATTTGATTCTGAGTCGGCATCTAAAGAAGGACTAGGTATGTCAGTAATCGTAGCTGGGCTATTTGTTGGGGGGAAGTCCACTGTTGGCTGATGCACTTGTTGGGCATCTAGCTGGGATATATTCTTGTGGTTGAGGTAGGCTGATAGTATTCTGCGGTGAGCATCGGCTGCGATCGCCTCAATCACCATTGTGCAATTGATAGAAGACAAAATGCGACCAACGTAATCTAGGGCTTCGCTCTCTTCTGGATAAACCATGCCTAGCAAGAGGCTTTTGTCTTCTAATCTAAAGGGTAAAATCTGGTGGTAGAGGCAAGCTTCAAAGGACAAAAGATGATCGATTAGGTGGAATATTTGTTCGCGATCGCCTTCTTGCTCCCACCTAGTTTGAGCGGCAGTTAGCATTTGCTGTCCATTTGCTACGGTATCATTTAGTTCGCCCTTTGAAGACAACATAGATTTGATTCGTTGGTGTTTACTTATATTTTGCCTCTAATTCAATAGGTAGTTAATAAAGATACTTTGTTAAATTGTTAAAATTCCAATTATATATACTTAAGTCAATGTAAGTAAAGTATGAATTTTAGATTAGGGGCTGGGGATAATACTGAAAATTGGGCATTGGGCATTGGGCATTAATTATTCTCCCCTCTTTCCCTGCTTCCCACTCCCGACTTCCCTATGCTCCATTTTTCACTACAGGCTACTCTTGCGTTCTTAAAGCTTGAGCTGCAAGATAGACTTTTGTCCATTCACCTAGCACTTGATGGGTTTTGAGTTTTAACTGTTCGGCTATAGCTTCTATTGAATTACCTGCTCTGCGCAAATCTAAGATTTGTCGCCCTAGAGGAGTCAATTTTTCATCAAGTTGCTGCCATTGGTTTTGGGTTAATCCCAAGTTATGTTCTTGCAAGGAAATTGAGAGCCAGTTGTCTACGAGTTCTGGATTGCCTTTGAGGGCAAAAACACGTACAGCATGGTAACTAATTTTTTCTCGCAGACGGTAGACTTCTTTAGTTGGCTTATTCAGTTTTTTGGCGATCTCTTCTTGGGACTTCCCTTGCAGATACAGCCGCAGCCATTCCACTGCTTCTGTGCCGAGATTTTCTTGTAAATAATTTTCAAATTCTTTTTGTACTGACTGGCGCAGCCCTTGTTGTTCTTCTAGTTGTTGTGCTTCAATATATTCTGCGATCGCCTGATTATCGACTAAGTTAACTCGATTGTCACTGTCGTCTGTGAGAACTTCTTCTGAGACTAGGCGAACCAAATCACGTCCCGGCACTTGGGTTAAACCACCGCGCTGAGTGCGACGCAAATAATTCACAAATCGGTAAGCTAATAGGGGTTGATTCCTTACTGGTCGCAGACAATATTCTTCTAAACTGGCAAATAGCAGAGCATCTCCCAATCGTCTATCGGTTGTATATTTGGCAATATCAGCCATTTGCTGTTGCATCTGGCTGTCGTTTTGGAGTAACTCTTGGAGTACTTCTTGTAACACATCCATTACACTACGCTGTCGATCGCGGCTGAGGGAAACCCAAGTCTGAATTTTATTCCGTAATGTTACTAAACTCCCCAATCGGGTTATCAAGTTGCGATAAGCACGTTCTCGCCCCAACCCCAAGTAGCGTTGACGTAAAATCCTCCAGCGATATTCCATCGCTTGCTTGGCGATATCTAGTTCTTTAGGATTATACAGATCGAACCGTTTTGAGTCAGATCCCAACAGCCAGAGAATAATGCTTTGCCTTGTGGCTTCATTTTGGTCTGGACATTCCACAGCCAAGCGCTTTTGCCAATCTAGAGCCAGTTTTTCCACATCTATTGTCATAATGAGATTGCATTCCTCGAAACTCAATTTTGAAGTTTGCATTACAACCCCCATTCGTCCCACCTAATTGTTTAACTGGCAGCTGCCCCAGATTTCATGAGTTTCATGAAAATAGCTCAGTGATTCTACTTTTATTACGTCTGAATTCACTAAAATTATGCAGAAATTTCTACATTGATGTTTCGCTTTTACTTTAAAAAGTCCAAAATCAATATATATCAAGCATTTGGGGCATTCTGCCAATTTAAATTTTTTGTAAAGTTATGTTTTTTTAGTTGAGAACAGAAATCTGCTTAAAGTGTGGAGGATACACTTTTCACAAAATGGATCGGGTAAATCTAACATTTTGTAACAGATCCGAGGAACGAATCTAATTTAACTCAAAATTGGACGTTATTTCACTAGTATAAGTTTCAACTCTGTACAAACCCTTGCGTCGTATAATATTTAGTTTAATCTCCATATACTTAGTGTTCATAAGATTTTGCCCTGGAAGATTCCCTAATTCTCCTGAAGAAATTGGCTAAATTCCCTGCTTTTGAAATAGGATCGGGCTTTCACTGAATTGCATTAAGTTATGTTTTGTGATATTTATTGATTTAATTAAGTGTATATACGGTAATTGTGGTTTCAAAAGATGTTTGGGAAGTCGTTGTATAAAATAATAGTAAGGATTGATAGGCAAATTTATCTTTTTTAAACTAGCTTCAGTCACAACTACACCTTTCATCTTAGTAAGTTATTCTTAAAGCTTTTATATTTATAAAAATGAACAGTCAACAGTCAATATTGGTTTTGACTATTGACCCCTGACTGTTGCTTTTCCTCTGCTTCCAAATTCAACTTATGCAAAATCTAAAAACAGAAGAAATGTAATCCTCTAAAGTTTTGATAGTCAGAAGCCTGACAAAAAACTTCTCTTTAAATTCATTTATGGGAAGTTTTTGTTTTGAATTCCCCCGCAGGAGGTTAAATCTATCGATTGTTCGATCTAACAATGGGATTTTCTACAGATTCTCGATACCTTTGGACTTGTTCTGTGTAACCAATTGGTAGAACAGCTTCAACGTTTTCATGGGGACGAGGAATAATCACCCAGGATTCAAGTGTACCGCCATAAACATTTTCTGCGGCTTCAACACCAGCAGCCATAGCTGTCTTTACCTCAGAAACATCGCCACGAATATTAACTGTAAAACGGGCGCTACCCACTCTGATATAACCAACGAGGGTAACTCGACCAGCTTTTACCATAGCATCTGCTGCTGCTAGCACGGCAGGAAAACCTTTAGTTTCAAGTGCTCCAACTGCCTGTAATGACATTATTAATCTCCTGTATGAACAAACTGGGGGCTACAAGTTAATTGTACGAAGCTTCGCTACAGATAATGAATAGCAAAATTGCTTAGAAGATGCGGAAAGGTTCTGATTCTTCAGTGAAATGGATTGGTAATATGGTTTCGACATTTTCTGGGGGATTGGGAACGATGTAGTGGGTAATTACTGTACCAACCTTTACTTCCTCTCCAGCTACGATTCCGGCTTCAACAGCTCTATTTACTTCAGAAACCTGTCCCCGGACGGCGACTAACAAGCGAGCGCTCTCCGCTTGACCATAATACACAATTGTAACTGCGGCAGCTTTGACCATTGCATCTGCTGCTGCTAAGACACTCGGAAAACCTAAAGTTTCAATTACGCCAACCGCCATTGGCATGGCATTAGCTCCTGGATTAAGGATAAGCGATTTTAATTGTACGTGGCTTTAGTCCCCATTTTGACATTTTGGAAAACTTTCTTTGATGCCATATTTTTTTGGGGAGTAGAGACGCGATTAATCATGTCTGTTGGGAGTTAGAATATTTTGATAGTCCCTAGCTTATGTTTTATATATAATATTACAAATAATACTTCAGTATCTTAGGTTGTGTAACTTTATTGTTTAACAAAATTAGTTATGGGTGGAAGCAAGCTAGTAGCGCAAGGTGGAATTAAAAATTAAAAATGAATACAGCATAAGCATTTCATTGATTTGGAATGGGTGATTTATTTTTGCCGACCTGTACTAGTACGATCGACTGAAATTTATGTTTCCGAATTTTCTTCCTACAGCAGTTGAGCAACTCACAGAACCTACTTCGATCGCACTAGCTCGGAGTATTCAAACAACTGCGATCGCTACTCCTTTAACTAATGAAGCAGTAACTACAACATTTGTCAAGCAAGGGAGTGGTGGAACTCCAATTTTATTAATTCACGGCTTTGACAGTTCTGTGTTAGAATTTCGGCGGCTTTTGCCACTACTTTCTGAAGATAATGAAACTTGGGCGGTGGATTTGTTGGGTTTTGGGTTTACAGATAGACTCTCAGGAATTGCTTATAGCCCAACTGCAATTAAAACCCATCTTTATTATTTTTGGAAAAGCTTAATTAACCAACCTGTAATTTTAGTGGGCGCTTCGATGGGTGGTGCGACGGCGATTGATTTTACATTGGCTTACCCAGAAGTAGTCAAAAAGCTGGTTTTAATTGACAGTGCGGGATTGGCGGGTGGTTCGCCATTGAGCAAATTCATGTTTCCCCCATTAGATTATTTAGCAACTCAGTTTTTGAGTAATATGAAAGTGCGCGATCGCGTTTCTCGCATTGGATATAAAAATCAAACTCTTGCCTCTATCGATGCGTTATGTTGTGGAGCATTACATTTACAAATGCCGAGTTGGCATCAAGCTCTGATTTCTTTTACTAAAAGTGGCGGTTACAGTGCTTTTAGATTCACAACCATATCAAAAATTTTGCAACAAACGCTAATTTTGTGGGGCGATTCCGATAAAATTTTGGGTACTAAAGATGCCATAAGATTTAAAAGGGCAATTCCACACAATACTCTTACGTGGATTCAAGATTGTGGTCATCTCCCACACTTGGAACAACCACAAATCACCGCGCAGCATATTTTAGACTTTCGAGTTGAAAGATAGCTCAAATCTCAATAATTTTTCTGTAACGGCGATCTGGAAAGTGTTGTATCTGTTGCTAATGGCTTCTGTGATATAGCTACTATTTTTGTCTTTAATTATGTTTCACATAATTTTAGGGAATGTAGCTAGAGCGATACCTTCTCTACGAGACGCTACGCGTAGCTTGCTTCTCCAAAGGAGTACGGTGAGCTTTCCTGCGGAACGCTGCGCGAACGCTAACGCAAACCTGTCTTGCATTTAGGTGGGCATTATAATGCCATTACAATGCCCACCTTACAAGCTCCAAAGATTTACACTTGCACTTGGTAATTTAGGTTTAATTCATCTCCTGTTGTTCCTCGGATACCCCAGTTGTGTTTTGGGGTTTCTGTAATCGTGATTTCTATATCTATAGGTGCAATTGCAACTTGTTCAGATAAGCGGGAAAACAACAACCTAATTAGTTTCTTTTTCGTTTCAATAGTGCGTCCCTCAAACATACTAATCTCAATGATGATGTATTTCTCTGAACGTCCTAAAGGATAGATAAAATCATCGGGTTCGAGAGGAAAGAACCGATGGGCACGCTTGTCTTGAGGATATATTAAAGCTTCAGTAACACAAGAATGAATTGCGTCAGAAATGGCACTGCGAGAATGACGAATAAATGAAGCAGTGCCATAGATTTTGATTTGTACCATTAATCTTTAACTGATTCTAGTCAAGTAACCACATCTCATTAGAACTATCGGGATACTCATTCGGTTGATTTTGAGGTTGATTTTGAGCTAGCGTTTCCGATGAGCGATGTGATTTTTTGTAGTTAAGTGGATTGTAATGGTCTTTTACTGGTTTGATCGCGCTAGTTTCTTTGACAACAAGTTTAGATTTCTCTTCTGCTTTTTGTATTGCTTTTTGTTCTACTTTTTGTTTGAAAGAATTAATTTCTTCTATAAGCTGGGAATTTGCTTCTGCAAGTTGCAGTGCTGTTTTTTTGGTTTCATCAAGTTCTTTTGTTAGCTGTTCTAGTAATGATTTTTGTTCTGATACAAATGTTTTTTGTTTAGATAATTTTGATTGCAAATCAGCAACTTCTTGTCCAAGAGATGCTTCCTTTTTATGGCTTGCTTCTAGATTACTTGTCAATTCTTTGACAGTTGCTTCTAAATCAGCTTTAGTGGGACTGCGTTTAGTAGAAGTTGGCTCAAGTGGTTGTCCTAACGATTCCTCATCAGATGCAGCCTGTTCTTCGGCTATTTTTTCTGCTGTAACTTCAATCGCAGATTCACCTTCTGGGGGTGTAAATTTTTGCGCCTCTTCTTGTAGTAAGTCAGAGAGACTTTGTTTCCTAGCCATTATTATTTTCTCCAATCACGCTGTAATTCATCAGCTGCACGGCGGTAGTCTAATTCCGCCTCCCGTGCGTTTCCGCCTCGCCATTGAGTAATCGCTACACCTTCTAGTGCTGCTCGTTCATGAGCTTTATAGGCACGGATGAAGGTATTACAAGTAGGAATACCTAAGCGAGTTAGAGTGTTTTTTGCTTCTTGTGCTTCCCCCAAACTGCGAGTATCGACTTTGGTGAGCAATACCCGATGGGGGGTTCCCACAGGGATGACGGCTTCCTTGACTGTTTCCACGAGGATTGCTAAATCCATTGCAGATGGGGGTGTCGGCAAAACTAGATAATCTGCGATCGCAACTACCGCCACTAATGCTTCAGAGCGTAGCGCGGGAGGTGTATCCACCACTACTAAATCGTAACCTGTTATCTTTGCTAAATCACCTAAAAGTGCGGGATCTGTTTCTTGAGATAAATCAAATCCCATTCCCTGCTGACTGCGCCCAAACCACCAACTGGCAGAACCTTGAATATCTGCATCAATCAGCAGCACCTTTTTTTTCTTCGCAAAGTTTGCAGCCAGATTGACTGCGGTAGTCGTTTTACCGACTCCTCCTTTACCGTTGAGAATAGCGATGATTTTTGGCACTGCTTACTTCCGATGCTGCCTTTTGTTAGCGGTAGCGGGGCGTTTAGCCCGTGCTGAGTTAGGAGTGCTGAGTGCTGAGTTAAGAGTAGAGACGCGATTAATCGCGTCTGTACAGGAGCGATTAATCGCGTCTGTACAAGAGTTATTATTATCCTCTTTGTCTTCTTTTTCAGTTCCCAGTTTCCAGTCCCTAGTCCCCAATGATGAATATACCGCTTTCTGTAACCCTAAGTAACATGAAAAGTCGTAACAATAAAATTTAGAAGCCATTAACTCCCTAAAATTCTATGACAACAACTTACAATCTGCCCAATGGGCCTCAAATGCCGCGCTGGCTAAGAATGATCAAGTTTATTACTCAGCCAGTGAAATATGTGGATGATTTTGCCCAAATCTACGGTGACACTTTCACGATCAGGAGTAGTAGCTCTGATAACCATCTTGTGTATTTTAGTCAACCTAAAGCACTTGAGCAGATTTTTACTGCTGATTCTAGGCATTTTGAGGTTGGGAGGGGGAACATAGGACTAAAATTTTTGCTTGGCGATCGCTCCTTCATGTTAACGGATGGCGAT
Source organism: Nostoc sp. DSM 114160 (assembly GCF_053470305.1). Classification (NCBI taxonomy): domain Bacteria; kingdom Bacillati; phylum Cyanobacteriota; class Cyanophyceae; order Nostocales; family Nostocaceae; genus Nostoc; species Nostoc sp. DSM 114160. Next base: position 312,447 of record NZ_JBPFGO010000003.1, read on the forward strand.
CGCCACCAGAGGCAACGGCAATTATTAGCTCCTCCCTTTCATGGCGAAAGAATGCGCGCTTATGGCGAGGAAATTCGGGAAATAACCCGACAGGTGACTCATGAATGGCAAATTGGTAAACCTTTTAAGATCCGTGAGTCGATGCAAGAAATTACCTTGCGTGTTATTCTGCGGGTTGTATTTGGTTTGAATGATGGACAGCTGTTTGAAGAACTGAGGCGATCGCTAAGTGACTTATTAGACTTCATTAGTTCGCCTGTAATGTCCAGCGCCTTCTTCTTCCAGTTCATGCAAAAAGATTTTGGTGCGTGGAGTCCTTGGGGTTGGGTTCTGCAACAACGGCAAAAAATCGATCAACTTATTTATGCTTTACTTCGAGAACGTCGGGCTGAACTAGATCAAAATCGCCAAGATATCCTCAGTTTGATGATGGCGGCTCGTTACGACGATGGTCAAGGGATGTCAGATGAAGAATTACATGATGAGTTAATGACGCTGCTAGTTGCGGGACATGAAACTACTGCTTCAGCATTGACATGGGCTTTTTACTGGATCGATCGTTTACCAGAAGTGCGTGAGAAATTACTAAAGGAACTCAACACCATTGGAGTTAACTCCGATTTGAGTAGTGTAGGTAAATTGCCCTATTTGACAGCAGTTTGCCAAGAGACATTGCGACTTTACCCAATTGTCATGACTGCTTTCCCCCGGATTGTGAAAACCCCAATTACAATTATGGGCTACGAACTGCGAGAGGGAACGGTAATAATCCCCAGCATTTATTTAGCGCATCATCGGGAAGAAGTTTACCCACAATCCAAGCAGTTCAAACCAGAACGCTTTTTAGGAAGACAATATTCACCTTATGAATATTTACCCTTTGGTGGCGGTAATCGTCGCTGTATTGGAATGGCATTTGCTCAGTATGAAATGAAAATTGTTTTGGCAACTGTTTTGTCAGAATTCCAAGTTTCGCTAGTGAATAAACGTCCCCGTGCGTCCTGTGCGCCGTGGGTTAACTTTAGCTGCACCAGCCGGAATGCGGATGGTTGCAACACCTCAAGTTAAGCGTGCAAATACACCAGCGTTAGTTTAGGTAACTAGGGTGGGAATTAAAATGCCCACCCATACTATGGGGTAATAACTATGACAAAACTCGAATTACAAAATCATGCGATCGCACCAATTTAAATCAAAGCACTTACTGCATCTTTGAACCAGAATCCCACTCATCAACTCCAAACACTTCTGCGTTCCCAATATTCGGCGACTCTTTTTTCCCATTGCTGCCAGTAATCTTTAATCGCTGCTGGTTCAAACCAAAATACCTCGGCTGGCATCTCTGGAATTGCGACTACCAACAAAGCATGATTTAGCTGAATGCCATAATCTCGATAATAGTTGTTAATTGCTCCAATGTATGCTGTAAGTTGTAGTGGATGTTCGTATAAATGCTCGATTGAACCTTTAGGTTTGTCTGCTGTTTTCCACTCGCAAATACAGGGAATGCCTTGATAGCTGGCAATACAATCGACTTTGCCAGAATAGCTCAAATCGTAATGAAAAACGGAGCCTTCTACGAGTTTTACTGTGTCGATTTCTGCTAAAACTGGCTGAATACTTTCCCAGTAAGGGCGACTGGCTTCGGGACAAACAGGATTTTGCCCCAGGAGGTAGCGCTCAATTTGTTTGTGTGTTTGGGTTCCCCGACGACTGGCGTTTGTAGATATGCGGGTGGCTTCTTCTGTTCCAACACGCGCTTTCCAATTTAATAATCTGTCTCTGTCTGCTTGGGGTTTGGTGACATTAAGTATTGTGGTGACGCTAGGGAAGCGGTTCCCCTTGGCATCTACATAATATTGTTTGCCATTTTCTCTCAGGGATTTACTATTAATTCGAGGTAGTAGTTGGGTATTAAATTGCATTTGTAATTCGTAATGGGCTACGCCCCGCTACGCTAAGGTAATTCGTAATTGAGATGGTTTTATTTCGGGAAATAACGATAAATATCTTTCCGGTGCAGCACTCGCTGAAATAGGACTGTTTCTCCATCAAAAATAAGTCCTATACGATAATCACCGACGCGGATGCGATAAGCATTTTCATAACCCTGAAGTTTTTTGAGGTTAGTAATTTCTTCAAAGGTTAATATTTGTGGTATTTCTTCAAAAGCAAGGGTTCTAATAGTCTCATAGTAAGGTGTACTTTTCAGAGCTTTGAGATCCTTGATAAAGCTGGGTAGATATTGGGTAATCACTCTTGTTCTAGTTGTGCTAATGCTTCATCAATATTTAGAGGTATTTCATGTTCTACTGCCTTCATTGCTAAGATAAGTCCTTCATCTTCAATAGCTTCTAGCAAGCGTAGATAGTCATCAAAATCTATGACTACTTTACGGATATTACCTTCCATATCGGTAATCAGTTCTTGAGCAAAAGGGTATTTATCAGTTTGCATTTGGGTTGTGATTTTTGTAGTCATAGTATGACTTTAGCGTTATTAGCTGCCCAGATCCCCGACTTCTTCAAGAAGTCGGGGATCTAAATCCAGTTTAAGTAAGTGACATTCGACTCTACATATTACTTTTACTTCAAATCATCCCCTTGTGTCTCCTCTGGTTCCAGCAATTCCCAAATTAGAAAGGTAATTTCAATCAAAATACCCGAACCTGGGATTAACCAGTCTGCAATTAAGGGAATTACAAATAGTAAAACTGTCACCAGCTTTTTAATATTGATAGATTTCGTTGCTTTTTGCATTTGTTTCACCTGGAATACTGAAGCAACGGTAGATTTGGGGTAGTCAGTGAAAGCAAATACAGTTGTTTGTTGGCTGTAATGGGTGAATACCCAAAGATTTGAGTTTGGGGATGCTAGATTAAGTTTGGGGATTCCCGAAACTTTGTCTAAATTTGAGCAAAAGTAACCGATGGCGCGTGTTAGCTATGGCGATGATGTTAGAGCTGATTCGTAAAGAAAATCTGAAGGATACTCAACTCGTTACTAGGTCTGAGTTTCAGCGAATAAGTATTTTTTTGACTCAAATTCCTGAAATCCTTGCAAGACAAGTACTTTACTTGAGTTTACAAATTAGCTCTTAAAGCGCGGGTAAGGCAGCTGTTAGAAAGGTTGCTGGCTTATGCCAATGATGAGATAGAGAACCGTGAGCGTTTTAAAATTGACTTTAATTGGCAAACACCAAAGCAATTACTTGTGAGGACACAGCTAAGAGATTTGGCGTTACTTGGTGGTTTAGAGAAAGAACAAGTTCGAGAAGCACTGAAAGCACTTGCTGAGTTTTTGGGTGTTCTAGAAGATTTGCGGGAACACAAGCGAGGTTCAGAGAACTGGCATTTTAAGCTGACGCTTTGGTGCGATAAAGGCGATAAAGATGGAAATTTAAAGCAATTCGATGCAGAATGGCAACGCCTCAGAGAACAAAAGCCTGGTGTCCAGCGTGCTGAAGCGAGAAAAGCTAAACCCAAGCCGACGTTTTACGAAAATATTCCCTTGAGTGGGGTGGTGGAGTTTGTTGGACGTGAAAAAGACCTCGAAAACCTCCACCAGCTTTTGCAAGAAAATGAACAGGTTGTAATAGCTGCTGTTGCTGGCATGGGTGGAGTTGGTAAAACAGAACTTGCCCTACAATATGCCAGGAATCACCGGGAAACTTACAAGGGTGGAATTTGCTGGTTGTTGGCAAAATCTGGTGATGTGGGCATTGAAGTTGTGCGGTTTGCCAGAAGTGTGCTTGATTTAAACTTACCAGAAGGTTTGGATGTCTTCGCCCAAGTGCAATACTGCTGGCGGCATTGGCGTGAGGGCGATGTGCTGCTAGTGTTAGACGATGTTGGGGAATATCAGCAGGTTAAGCCTTATTTACCCTCGTCATCTTCCCGGTTTAAAGTGTTGATTACCACACGGCAATACTTGGGAGCATCTATTAAGCAATTATCTCTGGATGTATTGCAACCAGAAGCGGCGCTGGAGTTATTAAAGTCATTTTTTAAAGAAACACCACAGCGAATTGAGCAAGAATTAGCTGTGGCAAATCAGTTGTGTGAGTGGTTGGGATATTTGCCTTTGGGTTTGGAATTAGTGGGGCGATATTTGAAGCGCAAAGTAGACCTTTCTTTAACAGAAATGTTGCAACGGTTGGAGAAAAAGCGATTAGAACAACCCGCACTTGTTAAACCAGAAGGCGACATGACAGCACAACGGGGTGTGTTAGCAGCCTTTGAGTTGAGTTGGCAAGAATTAAACGACGATGATAAGCAGTTGGGCTGTTTATTGAGTTTATTTGCACCCGCGCCTATACCTTGGGATTTAGTGGAACAGTGTTTACCGGAGAAAGACGAGGAAAAGTTAGAGGAAATTCGGGATGATAAGTTGTTGAATTTACATCTACTCCAGCGTAAAAATGAGGGAGTTTACCAATTACATCCACTGTTGCGCGAGTTTTTCCAATATAAGCTTACAGGTTTAGAACAGGCAGAGGAATTAAAGCGAAATTTTTGCAAGGTAATGGTAGCAGTTGCTAAAGATATTCCTGAAGACCCCCACCCTTAAGCAAATCAACGCCCTTTCTCCCGGCATTCCCCATATAGCTGAAGTAGTAAATCATCTTATTCAATACCTCAGTAATGATGATTTATTTTGGCCTTTCTTCGGCATCGGTACATTTTATAATGGTCAAGGTTTATATAACCAAGCTTTACCCTGGTATGAACAATGTCTAGAAGTCACTAAAAAGCGCTTGGGAGAAGAACATCCAAATGTCACCGCTAGCCTCAACAACCTAGCGTATCTCTACAACTCCCAAGGCAGATACACTGAAGCTGAACCCCTTTACATCCAAGCATTAGCACTCAGGCGCAAGCTGCTGGGAGAAGAACATCTAGATGTCGCCACTAGCCTCAACAACCTAGCGTATCTCTACGACTCCCAAGGCAGATACAGCGAAGCCGAACCCCTTTTTATGCAAGCATTGGCACTGTGGCGTCAACTGCTGGGAGAAGAACATCCATATGTTGCCGCTAGCCTTAATAACCTAGCGTATCTCTACGACTCCCAAGGCAGATACAGCGAAGCTGAACCCCTTTACATCCAAGCATTAGCACTCAAGCGCAAGCTGCTGGGAGAAGAACATCTAGATGTCGCCACTAGCCTCAACAACCTAGCGTTACTTTACAACTCCCAAAGCAGATACAGCAAAGCCGAACCCCTTTTTATCCAAGCATTGGCACTCTGGCATCAACTGCTGGGAGAAAAACATCCAAATGTCGCCACTAGCCTTAACAACCTAGCGTTACTTTACAACTCCCAAGGCAGATACAGCGAAGCTGAACCCCTTTACATCCAAGCATTGGCAATGTGGCGTCAATTGCTAGGAGAAGAACATCCATCTGTTGCTACTAGCCTCAATAACCTAGCGTTACTTTACAACTCCCAAGGCAGATACAGCGAAGCTGAACCCCTCTACCGACAAGCTTTAGGACTCAGGCGTAAATTACTGGGAAAAAAACATCCAGATGTTGCCGCTAGCCTCAATAACTTAGCAAGACTGTACTCTTCCCAAGGTAGATTCAGCGAAGCTGAACCTCTCTACCAACAAGCTTTAGATATTTTTGAGCGAGGGTTAGGGACGAATCATCCCCATACTATTGGTTGTCGTGGAAATTTAGCAAATTTGCGCGATCGCCTCACCTCACAATAGCAAAATTCCTGTTCCCAACCCCATCAATCAAGCTTTTATCAGCAAGTTTCGCGTTCTAAACGAGAACATTCCTGTTTTTAGCGAGAACGTTTCTGTTTCAAATGAGAATGTTTTTGTTCTAAACGAGAACGTTCTTGTTTGAAGTGAGAATGTTCTTGTTCCAAATGAGAACGTTTCTGTTTGAAGCGAAAATGTTCTTGTTCCAAACGAGAACATTTCTGTTTGAAGTGAGAACGTTCTTGTTCCAAACGAGAATATTCTTGTTTTGAGGTGGAATGATGGTGTTTTGAGGGCGTAGGCGTAGCCCGTCATTCGCGTAGCGTCTCGTAGAGAAGACATTGCTCTTATTTAGATTGTAAACCGACAAGCGATCGCCTTTGATAGTTGAGAGATGATTGCGATCGCTTTAATTTAGTTAAAATAGCCTTAAATTTCCCCACTTGAGGCGCTATAGAGATGGCAACCCTTAATCTCAATGTTGAGCAAGTCATAACACTGGTGAAGCAACTAGCAATTCCAGAGCAGCGTATGATATTGCAAGCCATCAAAGCAGAGCAAGATACTTGGTGGCAAAATAGACTTGATTACGGAGAGCTACAGATGCGCTCTTTGAGTACAACACGCGGTCTTAACTGGGATATTATGACTGAACAAGAGCGAGAAGAATTCATAGACAATCTGATGCATGAAAAGTAATGATTTCTTATGTAGTTGTTTTCGATACAAACACGCTCTTTTCGGGGTTAGGTTGGCGAGGTAGTCCCTATCGTTGTTTAGAACTTGCGAGAAACGGGCAGATTGAATCTGTAACTTGTCGAGAGATTTTATTAGAATTACGCGAAAAGTTGCAGACAAAGCAAAATCGTTCTCCGACAGATGCAGCTATTGATATTGAGCAAATTCTTGCTTTTTCACGCTTGGTAGAAATTCCCAACAGCCTGAAAGTTGTTGTTGACGATCCTGATGATGATATGGTGGTCGAGTGTGCAGTTGTCGGTCAAGCAACACATATTATTACAGGTGATAAACACTTACTTTCATTAAATAAATACCAGGATATTTATATTCTCAACGCTGCGGATTTTTTAAATTTGCTTGTTCGAGATGACGTTTAAAAAAATCTCGTTCTCAATGAATTGCAATTGCGCTATAAACCCGAAATGCCAAGACGGATGCGTGCATACGCAGGGTTGGCAGAAGAAAAATATAAATTACCAACTTATCCCGTACTCATCAATATCCTCAAAACGAGTGATGTAGAAATACCCACACAATACGAGTCTAATATTGCTGGGTTACAAGTACGCCAAGATTACCGCGTTATTAATCTCTGGGAAGTAGATGTTAGCATCGCCTTTGAACAACCTTTACCTTCGTTACTTCCGTTTGTTCCAATTCTTAAAGGTGGTCGAAACGAGTCTACAATCCGAGAAGCATTGCATTTACTGCAAACAGATGAACAATTAAATCAACTTGAAACGGTCTTAGCATTTTTTGCTACGTTTGTATTAGATAGTGCCTTAGTCCAACAAATTATGAGGTGGGATATGACAGTATTACGTTCTTCGCCCTGGTATGAAGAAATATTCCAGGGTGCACAACGAGAAGATAGGCTATCGAGCATCGAATTAACCTTAGAAGTAAAATTCGGCAATGAAGGATTGAATTTTATGCCAAAAATTTCTCAAAAATCTGATATCGAAGAACTCAAGGCAATTCAACGTTCTATTCTCATAGCTGAAACTCTAGAGGAAGTGAGACAAATACTTGAATCGTGATGTTCTGCGTTAAAAAACAATCTCCTCCCTCATCCTCTCTTCCAGCACATCCAATAACCCCTCTACATCCTTCCCAACTTGCTCAAAACAAATCGGTGGTGCTGGTTCCGGTGCAAACTGAATTAACTTAATTTCTCCCTTCCCAATCCCAATCATCACAACTTCCACTTCCGGCTTGTGATTCTCGACAATTCCCAAAATTTCCTGAAGCCGATTCTCAACCTTATTATTTAAATTCTCTATCTGCTCTTTCGGACAATAAACAAAATGCGGCGTTGGTTGCAAATCAATACCAACAGTACCCTGACTGTCACCATTTGCTAACCACAATCCCCAAAACAGCGCCGCCAATTCTTGCTGATTTGCTTTCACAAACTTATCCAACTGGCGACGCCACTTGTTATCACCTGATTCTGGTTGACTATTACCAAAAAACATAAATAATTCGTAATGAAGACACAGACAATAGGCGCAACTTATTTCAAACCCGACTGTACGCGCCAGAGGCCGGAATAAATACCGTCTTTCTCTAGCAATTGCTCGTGGGTTCCCGACTCTACTAATTTCCCATGTTCCATGACATAAATGCAATCAGCATTACGAATAGTGGAAAGACGATGAGCGATCGCAATTGTAGTTCTATCTACTGTAATCCGTTCTAGCGATCGCTGGATTGCTGCTTCTGTTTCATTATCCACTGCCGAGGTCGCTTCATCTAAAATCAGAATCGGGGGATTTTTGAGAACTGCACGGGCGATCGCAATCCGTTGTCTTTGTCCACCAGATAACTTTTGTCCTCTTTCCCCCACAATTGTCTCATAACCTTGGGGCAATTCGATAATAAAGTCGTGCGCCTCGGCTATCTTTGCCGCTGTGATAATCTCTTGCTCTCTAGTCTCAAAACTACCATAAGCAATATTCTCCGCTACAGTGCCATGAAATAGAAAGACATCTTGACTCACCAAACCAATGCAGCGACGTAAATCTTGCAAATTCAAATTTTGCAAATCAATGCCATCGAGAGTAATGCTTCCAGCTTGCACCTCATACAACCGCAACAAAAGTTTGACTAAAGTGCTTTTACCAGAACCAGTTGAACCGACAATCGCAATGGTTTTCCCCGCCGGAACGTTTAAAGACAGATTTTTAATTACTGGGAATCTATCTTTATAGGCAAAATAAACATTTTTAAATTGCACTTCCCCGCGCACTTCATTTATAGGTAAAGATACATTACCTGTATGAATGGCAATAGGAGTATCCAATAAATTCATAACTCGATTAGTAGAAGCCATTGCCCTTTGATATTGGTCAAATGTTTCGCCTAATCTAGTTAAAGGCCACAGCAATCGCTGGATTAAAAACACTAATACGCTGTAAGTACCTACAGACATAGCTCCAGTAACCGCTGCCATTCCGCCATATAAAAGTAATGCTGTGAAACCCACCAAAATTAGCATCCGAATTAACGGCACAAAAGCAGCAGAAAGAGTAATTGCTCTCCTATTACTACGACGATAAGCGTCACTATCTAATTCCAAACGATAAGCTTCATAAGCTTCAGATGTGAAACTTTTAATAGTAGTAATTCCGCTGATATTGTTTGACAACCGCGAATTGAGAAAACCTACCTTTTCGCGGACATCAGCATAGCGAGGCGCAAGTAGTCGTTGATAAGCAAAAGAACCCCAGAGAATAAATGGCATTGGTGACAAGGCCATCCACGCTACACTAGGAGCCAGAATAAAGAAAGCAGCGCCAATAATTAGAACCGTTGCAGAAACTTGGATAATATCATTCGCTCCTCCATCCAAAAACCGCTCTAATTGGTTAATATCATCACTGAGGATAGACATTAAACCGCCAGTGCTGCGTTCTTCAAAATAAGCCAATTCCAACTCTTGCAAATGTTTGTATGCATCCAAACGCAAGTCATGCTGAATATTCTGAGCCAAATTCCGCCAAAGTCGAGCGTAGGCGTACTCAAAAACCGATTCTAGTATCCAAATGACCACAGTCAGGAAGGAAATAATCAAAAATTGTCCAAAGACATCCCGCACCCCTAACTGTGCAATTATGGAATCCTGTTGCTTAACTACCACATCCACCGCCACACCAATTAAGCCAGGTGGTGCCAAATCGAAAAATTTATTGAGGATAGAATAAATAGTCGCCAGCCAAATTTGTTTGCGATACTCGTGTCCATACTCCAGCAAACGCAGGAGAGGATACGTTGAATGTTTACGCCTTCTTGATACCCGATGAGATTTTAATACAGTAGCCACGGTTTTTTGCGGTTTCGTGTGACTGATATTACCACGGAACAAAGTCTTGAGTCTTAAGTCCTGAGGCTGAAGATTGATTCAAACAGACTAATGAGAAACTAGTAACTGAGTTTATTCAAGGACTAGGGAGCAGGGGAGCATACTTCGACTCCTTTCGACTTCGCTCAAGGCAAGACGCTCAGTAACCGGGGGAGATGGGGGAGATGGGGGAGTGAGGGAGAAGAATTAATAACCAATGACCAATGACCAATGACAAGTGACAAATGACAAATGACTAACTAAATATTGGAGAAAGGAATTTGAAAAATCAGCAATTGGGAAATTGGCAAACCACAGTTTTGGGAATTGTGTTAGCAATACTGGTGATTATTGGGCTAAATTCCTTTATTATTATTAACCCAGGACAAGCAGGAGTAATCAGCATCTTGGGTAAAGCCAGAGATGGCGCTTTATTAGAAGGCATTCACCTAAAACCACCTTTTATTTCCGTAATAGATGTGTATGATTTGACGGTGCAAAAGTTTGAAGTGCCAGCGGAGAGTTCTACTAAAGATTTGCAAAATTTATCTGCAAGATTTGCAATTAACTTTCGCCTCGATCCGATACAGGTAGTTGAAGTTAGAAGAAAACAAGGAACATTAGAGAATATTGTCTCAAAAATCATTGCCCCTCAGACACAAGAAGCATTTAAAATTGCCGCAGCTAGAAGAACAGTAGAAGAAGCGATTACCAAACGAAGTGAGTTAAAAGAAGACTTCGATAATGCCTTAGGCGATCGCTTAGACAAATATGGGATAATTGTATTAGATACTAGCGTAGTTGATTTAGCATTCTCACCAGAATTTGCCAGAGCAGTCGAAGAAAAACAAATTGCTGAACAACGGGCGCAAAGAGCCGTTTATGTAGCACGAGAAGCCGAACAAGAAGCGCAAGCAGACATTAATCGTGCCAAAGGTAGGGCAGAAGCTCAAAGACTCTTAGCAGAGACACTCAAAGCTCAAGGAGGGCAGTTGGTTCTGCAAAAAGAAGCCATTGAAGCTTGGAAGACGGGTGGCGCTCAGATGCCGAAAGTCTTGGTTATGGGTAATGACTCAAAAAATGGCGTACCCTTTATATTCAACCTTGGGAATGTCCAAAATCAACCATAAAAGGGAAGTGGGCATGAGATCGCAAGGTCTAAAATTATGGAATTTGCTCTGACCTCAGACAAATTCTACAATACATTGGACTATTTCCAATTAAAAACCTAAAATCCAGAATGGTATAAGTTGGGTTAGTACAGGTCAGTGGAAACGTTCCATTTCATTACAGCCAGAAAGCACAAAATTTAAGCATGAGTGATACCAATTTGAAAAATGATTGCGACAGATGGAAAACTGAAACATTTATCCAATAGATGTTTCACAATCCAAAATCGTTCGACTGAGCGACTTGCCTTGAGCGAAGTCGAAAGGAGCCGAAGTCTAAAATCTAAAATCCAAAATGGTATGACTTTTGACTTTTGCCTTGCGGTACTAGTCCCAACTCAAACACCACAGAAAAACTAACCAGAAAATAGTCGAAGTTTATGTCAACCTCCAATCCTCAAAATCTCACTGCCGAAGAAGCGAAAAAATTCCTGAACAAATTCAACTGTCTAGACATTGCCCCTATCCTCAACTCATCAGAAAAAATAGTAATTCGTAATGCCTTAATTTTGCTCACCAAGCTTACTGATTACCAAATTTTGGGAATTTGTGCTGATACCGCAGAAGAAGGAATATTGGCAATGAAAACCTATTCTCTGGCTTTGGGTTACGAACCACCAAACAATTTACTTACACCCGAAGGGCCAGTTTATATCAAATTAAATGGCAAAAACGGCTTGTGTTATCTTGATTCCTATGATGGACATCATCGTGGTGTATTAGTATCTTGCCAGTCTTATGACGAAGATGGAATCAACGAAATGTATGGACACCTTCCCTTGGACTTATTTGTATAGAGTTTTGCGAATGTAGGTAAGGCAAATACCTTACCTACTCACTAATGAAAAATAATTAATGACTTCAATCTTATGAGTATTATTACACTACAATCAGTAAAAAAAGACTTTGGGATCAAGGAAATTTTAAAAGATGCTAGCTTTAGCCTTGATGCTACCGATAAAGTTGGATTAATTGGTACTAACGGTTCAGGTAAATCAACTCTATTAAAAATGATCGCTGGGTTAGAATCCATTGATAGCGGTCAAATTTTAATTAACTCCGGTTCTAAAATTATCTACTTACCCCAGCAGCCAGATTTAGATGAAAATCACACAGTTTTAGAGCAAGTTTTTGCCGACAGTGGCGAACACATGGCTTTAGTACACGAGTATGAAGAACTTTCTGATAAATTGGTTCACTATCCAGATGATAGTCAACTGATGTCTCGCCTTTCTGTGGTCATGCAACAGATGGATACGACTGGTGCTTGGGAATTAGAAACTAATGCCAAAATCATTCTGACAAAATTAGGAATTTCTGACTTTGATGCCAAGATAAGTACTTTATCTGGAGGTTATCGCAAACGCATTGCTTTAGCATCAGCCTTGCTATCAGAACCAGATGCTTTGCTCATGGATGAACCGACAAACCATTTGGATGCTCTTTCTGTAGAATGGTTACAAAGTTATTTAAATCGTTATCGCGGCGCATTGTTTCTGATTACCCACGATCGCTACTTTCTAGATCGCGTTACCAATCGGATTATTGAAATCGACCGAGGCGACATTTACACCTATACAGGTAACTATTCATATTACCTGGAAAAGAAAGCTTTAGCGGAAGAATCTGCCGTCAGCAGTCAACGCAAACATCAAGGCTTATTGCGCCGCGAGTTGGAATGGCTCAAAAAAGGGCCAAAAGCTAGAAGTACCAAGCAAAAAGCGAGAATTGACCGCGCTCACGCTCTGCGGGATACTGAATTTAAACAAGTTCAGGGTAAAGTTGATATTTCGACAGTTGGTCGTCGCATTGGGAAAAAGGTTATTGAGTTAGATAACATTTCTAAGGCATACAATGGACGCACCCTGATTAATAATTTTACCTACGAATTTAGTCCAGAAGACCGCATCGGCATTATTGGCGCTAACGGTGCTGGTAAATCCACTTTAATGGATATCATTACTGGACGGGTTAAGCCAGATTCCGGCATTGCAGAAATTGGTAGTACCGTTCACATCGGTTATTTTGACCAGCATTCGGAAGAATTGCTCACAGCCTTAAACGAAAATCAGCGCGTGATTGACTACATCAAAGAAGAAGGAGAATTTGTCAAAATTACTGATGGTACTCAAATTACCGCTTCCCAAATGTTGGAGCGGTTTTTGTTTCCTGGTAATCAGCAGTATGCCCCAATTAGTAAACTTTCGGGTGGAGAAAAACGCCGTTTATTTCTGTTGCGGGTTTTGATGAGTGCGCCCAATGTCTTAATTTTAGATGAACCGACAAATGATTTAGATGTTCAGACCTTGGCAGTATTAGAAGATTATTTAGAAGATTTTGTCGGGTGTGTAATTGTAGTTTCTCACGATCGCTACTTTTTAGATCGCACCATCGACACAGTATTTTCCTTTGAAGAAGGCGGTAATCTGCGGCAATATCCAGGTAATTACTCGATTTATCTGGACTATAAGAAAGCTGAAGAAGCACAGCAACAAGCTGCTACTACTAAAGAGAAGCCCAAAAATGCCGAAATCCCAAATGGTGCGGCTTCACCCAAACAGGTAGAGAATACCAAGCGGCGGAGATTATCGAATTGGGAGAAAAAAGAATTTGAGCAGTTGGAAGTTAAAATTGCCGAGTTAGAGGACCAGAAAGCAGAAACCGAGAAAAGACTGGCGAATGTCTCACCGGGGAATTATAGCGAAGTGCAAAAACTCTATAATCAGGTGGAAAATCTCAAGCACGCCATCGATGTGGCGACTGAACGCTGGTTAGAATTAGCTGAAATAGAGTCTTGAAATTACTCGCTAGTACAGTTCGGCGTAAATTAGTTACCCATTTGAAATGTCTAAAACCCTTACACAATAGGAATTACGAATTACGAACTCTTAGTTTAATTATTAGGGTTTTGCCGAGTTTTTTTACCAAATAAACCAGACATATTTAATCCTGTCACCAACAATCCCAAAAGTCCTAATCCATTCAAAATTGGGTAGATTCCTTGCAGATGAAAGATTTCGCCTGTATGGATACTTAACAGGAAACTAGCTGGAACTCCTATACCAATAGACCACTCGCGGACAAAGGTTGTTAATATTCCAGTCAGCACGGTTAACATCAGTGGCACAGATAGGATAATGCCAAGGATACGATGATACTTACGAAATGAACGTTTCATGGTATTTTTCCGGTAGTAGAAACTTTTTCCCAATACGCTAATGTAGGCTCAATATCACCTGAAATGCAAATGAAATGAGAAAAATCGAGTTTTTTACCTTGATAGCATTAATATTTGAATGACAAAAATATTAGGTAATATTTTTGTTGATAGTCAGCGTAAAATATGAACGCTAGTACCAGTCGGCGGAAACAAACCTACTATTTCATTACAGCTAGAAAGCCCAAAATGAAAGACTTTTGACCCTTCGACTGCGCTCAAGTCAAGGCTGAGCGAAGCCGGTGGCGCAGCCTCTCGCAGAGAAGCCTTGATTTCCGCTTTGCGGTACTAGTAGTATGGCAACCCAAAAATGCGCTTGTGAGGGCTGGGGAAAGGGTAAGGGATTTAAAACCTTTCCCCTTTCCCCTTTGCCCTTTACCCCGCCAAGTTCACTTGGCGAACTACTAGTCTACACAAACGAGTTTTGATGAGGAGTTTAGAATGAATCGTTTTAATCCAGTACTAATAGTTGCTGCAATCAGCATGATGACTTTGGTTGGATGCAATAAGGCTGAAGAACCTACTGCACAAACGCCACCTGCTGGGAGTTCTATCTCTGATACAACAGCCACTCCGGCTGCGACAACTACCCCTAATGCAGTAGCCACTCCGGCTGCGACAACCACCCCTAGTGCAGCAGCCACTCCCGCTACAACAACTGAATTTCAAGGTCTACAGGGTGTTGTGACCAATACTAAGACCGCAGTTCAGGCGGGAGATTTTACCAAAGCTAAAGGGGAATTTGATAAATTTGAAGATTTCTGGTCAAAGGTTGAGGATGGAGTGAAAGCTAAATCTCCCACTACCTACAAAGAAATTGAAGATAAAGCTGATGAGATTAAGGCAGGACTGAAAGCTTCCGCACCAAATAAACCGAAATTGTCAACAGCTTTAGGGGTTCTTAACAAGGATGTTACTAGTGTAGCCAAGCCTTAAGAGCCAAATACATAGACTGAGTATTTGTTGGCTAGTTTGCTAGTAGTACGTCAAGGAAACGCAAGCGGGGTAAAGGGTAAGGGGTAAAGGGACTCATGTTTTAATTCCTTCCCCTTTTCCCTTTCCCCTTTCCCCTTTCCCCTTTTCCCAGTCCAAACATAGCAATTTTGGCTTGACAGACTACTAGTAGTACATCAAGGAAACGCAAGCGGGGTAAAGGGTAAGGGGGAAGGTGGAAAGGGTTTAAATCCCTTACCCTTTTCCCTTTCCCCTTTCCCCATTTTTCTCCTTTTTATCTTGCAAGCTGCGAATTTTAACCAGTACTGAAATATATTGTTGAGTCATCCAAATCAACGCCTCAATGGATGAGTTACCTTGGTCAATTCGGCTTTTAGCTTGTAGACCAATTAAGAATACTTGCATTGCCAGCAACAAACCAATGGTTTTACCGAGAATTTGACGGACTTGCATTTGATTATGCCCCAAAGAGTTGATAGATATAGGTTCTCTTTGGGGTTGTGCCCTGATGCAAATACCCTAAACTTGCTGAAAATGGCTTAGAATCTGGATTACATGAGTTTGGGGTGGTAGTTTCAATCTGGGGTAGCCCCAAACTTCTTACTCAATTTTTTGGATGTAATGCCACGAATTACCTATGGGCCTGAAATTCAAAAGCGAGTCAAGCGTCTCTTAGAGGCGTTGCTTTGTTTTGCCGATGGAGAATTTGAGGAGGATAACTTTAAAATTGAGTTTGACTGGAAAGAAGCAGACAGTGCTAACCCCAAGCTGACTGTGCAGACTACCTTAGTCACATTGGAGTTGCTGACGCAAAAAGATAAATATTCTGGCAAGTTAACTAAAGCGCAAATTCGAGAAGCGCTGAATATGCTCAAGGATTTTTTGAAGATTCTGGAAGATAACCGTCTGCAAACCAAGGGTGTTGAGGAATGGCACTTTACACTCAAGCTATGGTCAAGAGATAGGGGAAAGAACTTAAAACGGTTTGATGAAGCTTGGGAAAGTAGTAGACCAGAGAAATCGAAATTAAATAACCCCGCTCCAAACCTCTCCCCCACAGGGAGAGAGGCTTTGAATGTTCCCCCTTCTCTTGTAGGGAAGGGGGTTAGGGGGTTAGGTCACACAAGTATATTTCAAGCGCCACCTTTACCCACATACTTTGTAGAACGCCCAGAATACAGCGATGATTTAAAGACTCGTCTTTTAAATGGTTCATCGTCTGATAGTCGCACTTTAGTAATTACTGCGATTCACGGTTTGGGTTCGGTGGGCAAATCTACTTTAGCTGCGGCTTTAGCCCATAATGCAGAAATACAATCTCGTTTTGGTGATGGCATTCTTTGGGCAACATTAGGTCAACAACCCAATGTGCTGGCCTTACTTAGTGGCTGGGTGCAAGCATTAGGAGATTATAGCTTTAAGCCTACCAGTGTAGAAGCAACTTCTATGCATTTGCGGACTCTGCTTTATGACAAAGCTGTGTTGCTGGTGGTTGATGATGCTTGGAATACCGAAGATGCACGAGCATTTAATTTTGGTGGGGCACGTTGTCAAGTTTTAGTAACTACTCGTGAAGGTTCTATTGCCGATGCCTTAGCAGCCAGCACCTACAGTCTGGATATAATGAAACCAGACCAGGCAATGGAATTGCTGACGAAGAAATTAAGACGCAAGATTACAGGCACAGAACGTCACTCAGCAGAAAATTTAGCCAAAGGCGTTGGTTATCTTCCCCTAGCATTGGAACTTGCAGCCGCCGAAGTTGCCTGTGGTACGACTTGGAATGAACTGTTGGCGGATATTCAGCAAGAAGTAGCCAGATTAACAAGTTTTGACCGACCAGAAGCGGAAGAAATTACTGATGAGGCTAGTTTAAAACGCCTGAGTTTAACCGCATCTTTAAATTTGAGTGTCAAGAGAATGCCACCAGAAAAGCAGCAGCATTTCTCTTGGTTGGGGGTGTTGCCGGAGGATGTCAACATTAATAAAATGATGGCAGCAACGCTGTGGCAGATGGATAAGCGTGATGCTGCCAAGATGTTGCAATATTTACGGAATAAAGCATTGCTATTAACAGGAGTACCGCTTGCTGATGGTATGCCTACCTATCGCTTACATGACTTATTCCACGATTTAGCTTGTAATTTGTTAACTGCTCCCTCTGTACCAAAGCGCCCAGGAGATTTGGCTGGGTTGGGTTTAAACCTTGCTGATGTTCACACTGCTTTTTTAAAGAAGTATCGGCAGAAAACCCAGAATGGTTTATGGCATACTTTACTTGATGATGGTTACATTCATCAGTATTTAGTTTGGCATTTAGAAAAGGCTGGACAGTTAGAAGAGATTCACAAGTTATTACGGGAAGAGTCTGCAACTGGAAGCAATGGCTGGTATGAAGTACGGGAGAAATTGGCACAAACTGGCGGTTATATCACAGATATTTCTCGTGCCTGGGAACTAGCAGAAGCGAATCGGACTGAATCAACACTAAGCTTGCAGTGTCGTTATGCTTTGATAACTGCATCGATGAATAGTTTGGCAGCTAATCTACCAGCAAATCTGCTGGTAGCATTGGTCAAAAACAAGATGTGGACTCCCGAACAAGGACTAGCTTATGCTCTGCAAAAACCAGAACTACAAGAGAAAATCTACTCGCTGACAGAATTAGTCAATTATTTAACACCAAGTCTTCAACAATTAGCACTGCAAAAAGCCCTTACTGCTGCCAGGGCAATTCAGCATGAGGAGTTTCGTGCTAAAGCCTTGAGTGCCTTAGCTGACAAACTGCCACCAGAGTTGTTGCCAGAAGCCCTTGCTGCTGCCAGGGCGATTCAGTCTGAGGAATATCGTGCTAAAGCCTTGAGTGCCTTAGCTGACAAACTACCAGAGTTATTGCCAGAAGCCCTTGCTGCTGCCAGGGCGATTCAGGATGAGTGGAATCGTGCCAGTGCCTTGAGAGCCTTAGCTGACAAACTGCCACCAGAGTTATTGCCAGAAGCCCTTGCTGCTGCCAGGGCGATTCAGTCTGAGGAATATCGTGCTAAAGCCTTGAGTGCCTTAGCTGACAAACTGCCACCAGAGTTATTGTCAGAAGCCCTTGCTGCTGCCAGGGCGATTCAGGATGAGTTTTTTCGTGCTAAAGCCTTGAGTGCCTTAGCTGACAAACTACCAGAGTTATTGCCAGAAGCCCTTGCTGCTGCCAGGGCGATTCAGGATGAGTTTTTTCGTGCTAAAGCCTTGAGTGCCTTAGCTGACAAACTACCAGAGTTATTGCCAGAAGCCCTTGCTGCTGCCAGGGCGATTCAGGATGAGTGGAATCGTGCCAGTGCCTTGAGTGCCTTAGCTGACAAACTACCAGAGTTATTGCCAGAAGCCCTTGCTGCTGCCAGGGCGATTCAGTCTGAGGAATATCGTGTTAAAGCCTTGAGTGCCTTAGCTGACAAACTGCCACCAGAGTTATTGCCAGAAGCCCTTGCTGCTGCCAGGGCGATTCAGTCTGAGGAATATCGTGTTAAAGCCTTGAGTGCCTTAGCTGACAAACTACCAGAGTTATTGCCAGAAGCCCTTGCTGCTGCCAGGGCGATTCAGTCTGAGGAATATCGTGTTAAAGCCTTGAGAGCCTTAGCTGACAAACTACCAGAGTTATTGCCAGAAGCCCTTGCTGCTGCCAGGGCGATTCAGGATGAGTGGAATCGTGCCAGTGCCTTGAGAGCCTTAGCTGACAAACTACCAGAGTTATTGTCAGAAGCCCTTGCTGCTGCCAGGGCGATTCAGGATGAGTGGAATCGTGCCAATGCCTTGAGAGCCTTAGCTGACAAACTGCCACCAGAGTTATTGTCAGAAGCCCTTACTGCTAGGGCGATTCAGAATGAGTGGAATCGTGCCAGTGCCTTGAAAGTCTTAGCTGACAAACTACCGCCAGAGTTATTGCCAGAAGCCCTTGCTGTTGCCAGGGCGATTCAGGATGAGTCGAATCGTGCTGATGCCTTGAGTGCCTTAGCTGACAAACTGCCATCAGAGTTATTGCCAGAAGCCCTTGCTGCTGCCAGGGCGATTCAGGATGAGTCGAATCGTGCTGATGCCTTGAGTGCCTTAGCTGACAAACTGCCACCAGAGTTATTGCCAGAAGCCCTTGCTGCTGCCAGGGCGATTCAGGATAAGTCGAATCGTGCCTATGCCTTGAGTGCCTTAGCTGACAAACTGCCAGAAGTTTTGCCAGAAGCCCTTGCTGCTGCCAGGGCGATTCAGGATAAGGATTATCGTGCCTATGCCTTGAGTGCCTTAGCTGACAAACTGCCAGAAGTTTTGCCAGAAGCCCTTGCTGCTACCAGGGCGATTCAGGATGAGTTTTTTCGTGCCTATGCCTTGAGTACCTTAGCTGACAAACTACCAGAGTTATTGCCAGAAGCCCTTGCTGCTGCCAGGGCGATTCAGAATGAGTTGAATCGTGCCAGTGCCTTGAAAGTCTTAGCTGACAAACTACCGCCAGAATTATTGCCAGAAGCCCTTGCTGCTGCCAAGGCGATTCAGGATGAGGAGTCTTGTGATTCTATACGGGGACGTAATAAGACCGACCTTGCTGCTGCCAGGGCGATTCAGTTTGAGGAGTATCGTGCCTATGCCTTGAGTGCCTTAGCTAACAAACTGCCACCAGAGTTATTGCCAGAAGCCCTTGCTGCTGCCAGGGCGATTCAGTTTGAGAAGTATCGTGCCTATGCCTTGAGTGCCTTAGCTGACAAACTGCCACCAGAGTTATTGCCAGAAGCCCTTGCTGCTGCCAGGGCGATTCAGGATAAGGATTATCGTGCCTATGCCTTGAGTGCCTTAACTGACAAACTGCCACCAGAGTTGTTGCCAGAAGCCCTTGCTGCTGCCAGGGCGATTCAGGATGAGGATTATCGTGCCGATGCCTTGAGTGTCTTAGCTTCCGGTTTGTCACAAATGCCATCTACGGAACTTTTCCCCCTTTGGCAAGATACACTTCATGAGCTATCCCTTCGCACTCGCCTTAATTTGCTGCAAGATATTAAAGCATTGTTTCCAGTTATCTTTGCATTAAGTGGCGAAGCAGCAACGGTAGAAATTGCCCGTGTAATTGTGGATGTGGGGCGATGGTGGAAATAATTTGTAATTCGTAATTCGTAATTCGTAATTCGTAATTTAAGAGAGTTAGATTTAACTTGCATCTGTAGCCTGATTTTGGTCAATTGGTATAAGGGGATGCGGGATCTATAGTTTTAAGCGAAGTGCGATCGCCTATTTGCAGCTACTCAACATCAAGCAGGTATCGAATTTACAAACTCTCTTTGGTGTCCATGAGTGAGCGATCGCAGTTAATCATAAAATCATCAAAGAAATTGTCTAGACTCTCAATGAGCGATCGCCAAGCCGTATTAAATACTATTCATCAATCCAACTACTCAGAAATTCTACCTGGTTGTGCATTTCTTCTGCTGACTTAGCTGCAATTAATCTCAAAATACCGCGCATTAGTTCCCCCACTGAGTAACGTTGCTGCTGTACCAAAATCATTCCTGCATGAGATTGTTCTTTGGTCAAAAAATCAGTGTGCAAACGGTAGAAATCTCTGATATTAGAACTATATAAAACAAGACTTTGCTCAGTTGCCCATCTTAGCTGTTCTTCATCGGTATATCCCAGCCTATTCAAATTTAGACTTGTAGTCACATCTACACCACGATTTTGTAGAGCCAGAACTAGAGAACGTGCGGTAGAATCCTCATCCATATACAAACGAATTCGGCTCATGAAAGTTTTTGAATTTTATGCAGTTTCTCTAATCTGTCTCCCTCTGCCTCTTCTGCTGCAATGTCAGCGTCAATTTGGTCACGGTTAGCATGATAATAAGCTAAAGCTGCATAAACCTGCGCTAAGGTCAAATGACTAATTTGCTCTGCAATCTCTTCGGCGCTGTAACCTTGTTTATACCAAATAGCTATACGTCGGACTGTCACACCTGTACCAGCAATAATCGGACAACCGCCGTGTATTCCAGGCTGATGGTTAATTAATGTACCAATATCAGTAATAATTGCCAAAACTTGTTCTCCTAAATATCTCACACTAAAATTATGCTGATTTTAACAGTTATATTTTTGTCAAGCCCAAAGTCTTTGGATTGTGTTTCAGAGCAAATGCAATTCCACGCTTGTGGGGTGCAACGCAGCGGATTTGCCTAACCTGCGATCGCGATCGCCCACACATCTAGTGTTATCGTAAAGAATATTAGGAATTAACTACCAAGGCAGATGACTATTACTGTCAACGTCGCCCAAGCAACTGCCAAATTTAGTGAACTTCTGAGTCAGGTATTGCTCGGTGAAGAAGTCGTGATTGCTGAACAGGGGATTCCAGTTGCACGTCTAGTCGCCCTTACGAATACCAGTTCTCCTCGCATTCCAGGCTTAGATAAAGGTAAAGTATTTATTGCAGCAGATTTCAACGATCCTTTACCAGAAGAAATCTTGAGTGATTTTGAAAATTCTAACCTCGCTTAGTAATGAGAGCTTTACTGGATACCCATGCATTCATTTGGTGAGTAACAAATGACCCTCAGTTATCTGCTAATGCTCGTAATGTAATTGCTGATTCAGGTAACATCCTATTTTTGAGCGTGGTAAGTGCATGGGAAATTGTCATCAAAAATAAATTAGGGAAACTGACTTTACCTGAACCTGTAGAACAATATATTCCAACTCATCTGGCAATGAATCGCTTTGAAAGTTTACCTATTCAAATGAGCCATGTTTTGCAAGTTGCTAATTTACCAAATATCCACCGAGATCCATTCGATCGGATTTTGATTGCTCAAAGCCAAGTAGAGAATTTGCCAATTGTGACAATCGATCGGCAAATTACACAATATCTTGTTCAAACTATATTGTGATGGCGATCGCCCTTCTACAGACTGCGTAGTTTACCGCCGTAGGCATCGCCTATATCGGTTTTTCTGACAGAATAAAGCGATCGCTTACAAGATTTTTGCCTACGCACTCCCCAACTTACGGAAGCAGCTACAGAATTTACGGGAGCAGCTACAGAACTTATGGGAGCAGCTACAGAACTTATGGGAGCAGCTACAGAACTTATGGAAGCAGCTACAGAACTTGTGGGAGCAGCTACAGAACTTACGGGAGTAGCTACAGAACTTATGGGAGCAGCTACAGAACTTGTGGGAGCAGCTACAGAACTTGTGGGAGCAGCTACAGAACTTGTGGGAGCAGTGTCCCTTAAAGTTTTGATGAAGCTTAGACAATTATCTATATAAATACCAATATCTAGTAATAAAATTCCGAAAATCTACTGCTATAACTTGAAAAATTTATTACAAAAACTGCGAGTTTTGCTGAACCAGAATGCAGTTTAATTGAGGCAAGCTAGCTCTATAATAATTTTAAAGGAGTAGTTTTATGTCTCGTAAAAAACGCACATCCCGCATTTTAGAAAAAGCTCAGTTAAGATCCGCCGGACTGAAATCGATTGTTCCAAGCGTCAAATTTGATGAAGATTATAGTCTAGAAAAATTAGTCGAGTCAATCGACCAGTTACGCAACAAAATTGATGTTTATAATACTGCTCTGTCTGTAGTTGACTCTTCTAAAACTGAAATTGAAGAGATGGAAAAAAACTTGAGTCAGCTTTCTGAAAAAATGCTGATGGTGGTTGGGATCAAATACGGCAAAGACAGCCGCGAATATGAAATGGCGGGTGGTGTTCGCTATAGCGATCGCATCCGCAAAATCAGATCGAGCCGCTTGAAAAATGTTGCAGAACAAGCATCTGATGAAAATGCTAAAACTGCATAAAATGCAATAGACGCGATGAATCGCCGTGTGTACAAAAGACTAATTATTGTAGAGACGGCGATTTATCGCGTCTTTAATAAATCCCAGAGAAATTGTTTCCAAAGTACCACCTCCGATTTTAGAGTGTTGAAATAACTCAAATAGCTATCTGAAGGCGAGATATGACAACAAACTTTAGTCGGCGTGAATTTATCTTGCTTGGTTCAGCAGGGTTTGGTACCAGCTTCCTGCTGCAAGCTTGTAGTAATCAAACGCCACCAACAGCGATAACAAAGGGTGGTGCTGAAGGATTTAAAATAGCGATCGCTCTCCCTGGAGTGATTACCGATAAAGGCTGGAATCAATCTGGTTATGAAGGAATCAATCTCGCAAAACAAAAGTTAGGCGCCCAAACCGCCTATGTCGAAAAAGTAGCACAAGCAGATCAAACAGAAGTATTAACAGATTTTGCTCGTAAAGGCTACAATCCGATCTTTGCGCATGGCGGACAATTTGATGCCGCAATTGAACAAGTCGCTTCACAGTTCCCCAACACATTTTTTGTGGGAGTAAATGGTAATCTCAAGACTGAGAATATTGCTTCTTTACGAATAGATCACTTACAAGCTAGTTATTTGTGCGGCATTATCGGTGCTTCTGTGACTAAATCTAATAAATTAGCTTATATAGCCGGAGAGAAGTTTCCCGCTACTGAGGGAGAACTGCGGGGATTTGAATTAGGCGCAAAGTCTGTTAAACCAAATATCCAAATTACCTCTACTTTTACAGGTGATTGGAATGATGTTGCTAAAGCTAAAGAAGCGACTCTGGCAATAATTTCTTCCGGGGCTGATGTCATCTATCAATGGTTAGATAATGCCTCAGCCGCAGTTTTACAAACAGCAGGTGAAAAAGGAGTATATGCTTTTGGTAACACCAAGGATCAATTAGATGTTGCACCAAAAGCTGTTTTAACCAGCGCTGTCAAACGCTTAGATTTAGCTATTGCTTACATAGCAGAATTAGCTAAACAAAAACAAATCAAAGGACAAATATATACAATTGGTTTAGAAAGAGCAGAGATATTATTTTTAGGGCAATTCGGAGCAATCATACCGGAAGCAGTTAAGCAAAAGGTATTGAATGCAAAGCAAGAGATTGTTAATAAAAAAATCGTTTTTGAAGATTGCAAAGAGGCTGGTAAGGATACGCGCTGTGTGAAGAAAGCAACAACGTAGGTTTAGCAGACTATATTAAAAACAGGAATAATTGTCTTTGTAGAGACGGCGATTTATCGCGTCTGTCTAATGCGCCAGTATTTTAGACGCGATGAATCGCGTCTCTACAATGGGGGCTTATCCCCAAAAACTGGATCTGACTTGTGTGTACACCTTAGCTTTACAAAGGGGTGGGGTTGGGGGTGGATGTTAGGAAATTTTGCAAGAGGTATACTACAGTCCTCAACGAGCTATCAGTTTTGCGAATATGAACTATTTACGCTTAAACAATATTACCAAACGCTTTGGGTCTTTTGTTGCAAACGACAACATCAACCTCTCTGTTGCATCTGGAACCATTCATGCAATACTAGGCGAAAATGGTGCAGGCAAGAGTACTTTAATGAATATTATTAGTGGACTCTATCAACCTGATGCTGGTGAGATTTATCTCCAAGAACAACCAATAAAAATCACTTCACCAAATGAGGCAATTAAATTAGGGATTGGCATGATTCACCAACATTTCATGCTTGTACCAAAATTGACTGTTACAGAAAATATCATCTTAGGAATGGAGAAAACTTGGCGGCTAAATCTAGAAGATAAACAGCAAGAAATCGCCGCCTTATCCCAAGCTTATAAATTAGAAATTGACCCCACTGCCAAAGTTGAAAATTTATCTGTTGGGGCACAACAACGGGTAGAAATTCTGAAAGTTCTCTACCGTCGAGCAAAGTTGTTGATTCTTGATGAACCTACAGCAGTTTTGACACCGCCAGAAGTAGAATCATTGATTGCTATTTTGCGCCAATTAGCAGCCGCAGGCAATACAATCATTTTTATCAGTCATAAATTAGAAGAGGTAATGAATCTCTGTGATTCAGTCACAGTTTTGCGTCAGGGAAAAGTAGTAGGAACAACATCAACTGAAGCGGCGACACCTCAGCAGTTAGCAACATTAATGGTAGGACGGGAAGTAGCTTTCCAGTTAAATAAAAGTCCGACATTACCAGGAGAAATCATCTTATCGGTGCAAAATTTACAAGTTGTTGATGAAAGAAATATTCTTGCTGTAAATAACGTATCTTTTGAACTGCGGGCGGGAGAAATTTTAGGAATTGCTGGTGTCGAAGGCAATGGACAGCGAGAATTAGCTGATGCGTTGGCAAAGCCCGTCGCAGACATCGCTCTTGTGCGAACTATTAAACAGGGTAAAATTGAGTTTAAGTCCAAACATTCTTCAGTGGGCTATATCCCAGAAGATAGGCAGACAATGGGATTGGTGTTGCAATTTAGCATCGCCCAAAATTTGATTTTAAAAGCTTTTAAATATCTGCCATTTTGTCGCCGTTTTTTGTTACAACCAGAAGCGATCGCAAATCGTGCCCAAGCTGCAATGCAAGAGTTTGACATTCGGGCGAATAGCATTGATATCAAGGTAAGTCAGCTTTCGGGAGGAAATCAACAAAAAGTGGTGTTAGCGCGAGAACTGGCGCAAACACCAGCTTTAATTATTGCCATGCAACCCACCAGGGGGTTAGATGTCGGCGCGACAGTAGCCGTGCAGTCTCGAATCTTAACAGAACGCGATCGCGGTGCCGCAATTTTGTATATTTCTACTGAGTTAGAAGAAGTGATGGCAATGAGCGATCGCATTGCCGTAATCTACAGAGGTGAGTTTGTGGCTATTTTGGATGCAGCCACGGCGAAGGTAGCAGAAATTGGTTTGTTGATGGCTGGGGGAACACCCAGAGAGTAAAATGCCGAGTCTTTATATCATCGGTGGTGCAAATGGTTCGGGAAAAACCACCGTATCGATGAGTTTGTTACCAAATTTTCTAGACTGTTTTGAATACGTAAATGCAGATGCTATTGCTGCTGGACTATCTCCATTAAATCCCGATTCAATGGCTATGGAAGCAGGAAGATTAATGATTATGCGACTGCGGACGTTATCTAATTCCGGTAGTGATTTTGCTTTTGAAACGACGCTAGCAGCTAGAAGTTTTGCACCTTTTATTATTGATTGTAGAGCAAAAGGCTACACAATTAACTTGATATACTTTTGGTTACAAAGCGTTGACTTGGCAGTAGAACGAGTAGCAGCAAGGGTTGCTAGTGGTGGACACTCGATTCCAGAAGATGTTATTCGTAGACGCTACCAACAAGGGCGAATAAATTTGATTTCTTTATACTTACCTTTGTGCGATCGCTGGATTATCTATGATAACTCTAACAATGATACTAGGTTAGTAGCTGAGTATCGTCGTGGTCAACAACTTGTTGTTTATGAAAATGCAATTTGGAATCAAATCAGAGGACAGGAAAATGGCTGAACAAGAATTAGAGCTTTTATCAAGCAAAATTGATGCTGGAGTCAAAGCCGCAATTGCAGCAGCGATTGAAAGACATCGTAAGCTTGGGCAATCAATTAGTATTATGCAAAATGGTAAGGTTGTGACTTTAACTGCTGATGAGATTGCAGCATTTCAAAATCAGCAGAACACTCAAAACAAAATTAACCTGATAGATGTCTGATGAATTGTTCAATTTGATTCAACTTTGAGGAGTGAATGAACTGCATAAAAAATCATATCTCCAAACCTAAAGATCGCAACTAATTGCATGAAATTCCTGTTACCAATCCTATCACCGCTAATTGCCATTGCCTCCGCCCTGATCGTCGGTGCTATCCTGATGCTAATTGCTGGGGCAAATCCCATCACTGCATACAGCATCTTATTTCAAGAATCTCTCTCTACCTACTTTGGATTTGGTAACACCCTCACCAAAATGACACCGCTATTGTTTACCAGTTTAGGCGTATTAATAGCATTGCGGGCTGGGCAATTTAATATCGGTGGAGAAGGACAAATTTATCTGGGTGCATTGGGAAGTACTTTAATTGGGTTATACGTGCAAGGATTACCTGCGGTGATTCATATTCCCTTAGCACTTTTAGCAGGATTTTTCTTTGGTGCAGTTTGGGGTTGGATTCCTGGTTATCTCAAAGCAATGCGGGGAGTGAATGAGGTAATTACTACATTGTTGCTTAACTATATCGCCGTGAATTTAGTTAGCTACCTCGTCCAAAATCCATTAATGGCAACAGGTGCGCCTAGTCCTTATTCGCCATTAATTGCTAAAACATCGCGTTTGCCGATTATCTTACCACAAAGCCTGGCCCATGCTGGTATTTTATTCGGTTTAATTGCCGCAGGTATTTTATGGGTATTGTTAGTGCGATCGCCACTAGGTTATCAAATTACAGCAGTAGGATTTAACCCGATTGCCGCCCGTTATGCCCACATATCTGTTGAACGTACCATTATGCTGGTGATGGCTGCTGCGGGTGGTTTCGCTGGGTTAGCTGGAAGTTGCGAGGTGATGGGGTTGAAATATCGGCTATTTGAACAAGTTTCCCCAGGTTATGGATTTGATGCCATTGCGATCGCTTTTTTAAGTCGTGGTAGTGTAGTCGGTGTAGTCTTAACTTCTTTGTTTTTTGCAGCGCTTCGCAGTGGTGCAAATGTGATGCAGCGTAGTGCAGGTGTCCCGGTAACTGTAGTTTACGCGATTCAGGGGTTTATGGTGTTATTTATTGCGATCGGTTTGGCAGTCGAAAGAGAAATAAGAGTAAAAACGCAAAGGGGACGCAAAGGTTTAACGCAGAGGAACACAAAGAAAACTCTGCGATACTTTGCGCTTCCCTCTGCGTTCCTCTGCGTTTAAAAAAAATACTACCAATTCAATTAATGATTGCAACATATCCTTGGGTAAAGACGCGATGAATCGCGTCTCTACAATGGTATAACTCTATGGATAATCTCAACTTCTTCTCTGATTATTTAATAGCTACCTTACGTCTAGCCGTCCCCTTAGCATTTGCAGCCCTTGGAGGATTGTACTCGGAACGATCGGGGGTGTTAAATATCGCTTTAGAAGGAATGTTGCTTACAGGTGCTTTTACTAGTGCTGCTGCCACTTTCTACACAAATAATCCCTGGCTTGGTATCCTGGCATCCTTGATTGCGGGGGGATTAGTCGGACTACTCCATGCTGTTTTGTGTGTAACTTTGCGTGTCGATCAATTGGTATCTGGGCTAGCAATTAATCTTGTCGCAGCTGGGTTAACATCGTTTTTAGCTCGATTAGTGTTTAATGGCAGTAGTACGCAGCAGTTACCTGGAATTGGGACAATTATGATTCCTGGTTTAGCCAATATTCCCCTGATTGGGCCGCTACTATTTCAGCAAGATATTTTAGTATATTTCTTATTTATCTTAGTTATTTTAACTACATACCTTTTATTTAAAACTAGCTTTGGGCTGACATTGCGGGCAGTGGGTGAATCTCCGAAAGCTGCTGACACGGCAGGAATTTCCGTACCATTTGTTCGTTATATCGCTGTAGCGATCAGTGGCACTCTTGCAAGTTTCGGAGGTGCTTATTTAACTCTGGTACAAGTAAGATTTTTTGCCGAGGGGATGAGTGCAGGTAAAGGATTTATTGCGATCGCCGCATTAATTTTTGGCAGATGGCATCCTATAGGTAGTGCTTTGGCTTGTTTGCTGTTTGGGGCTACAGAAGCTTTACAACTGCGAATTCAGGCATTAGGGGTAAATATTCCTTACCAATTTTTAGTCATGCTACCTTATGCGATCGCTTTATTGGCATTAGTAGGTAAGCTGGGGAAATCTACACCCCCGAAAGCTTTAGGTACTCCCTACTTTGGAGAAAATCGCCACTCAGACTAATATTAGGAAAAGCAAATGGGCGTTAGCACGCTAGCAAAATCAGCACATAATACAATAGACATCTTGCAAAAGTAACAAATGCCAAGATATTGGGGTGCATATTAAAGGTTACTGGGTTTGGGAAAATTCTAAACCTTTACCCTTTTACCCTTAACCTTTTACCCACTTCTGCAAGAAGTCTAATAGCTAGCGTCCCCCAAAAGCCACTCATGCCGCAAAATAACCAAACCGCCATCGAATTCCGCGATGTCACCCTTAGCCGCAATCATCGCCCATTGGTGTCAAACCTCAATTTTACCATTCGCCAAGGAGAAGCACTGGTATTACTTGGGCGCAGTGGTAGCGGTAAAACCACGACAATGAAGTTAATCAATCGCCTATTTACACCTACACAAGGCGAAGTTTTATTTGATGGTATTCCCACAACTCAATGGGATGAAATTAAACTGCGGCGAAAAATTGGTTATGTCATTCAAGAAATTGGTTTATTTCCCCATTTCACTGTCGAACGCAATGTGGGTTTAGTCCCGTCTTTAGAAAAGTGGCAACCGAAACAAATTAAAATGCGGGTTTATGAACTGTTGCAATTGGTAGGCTTAGAACCAGCACAATTCGCCACACGTTATCCGCACGAACTTTCGGGAGGACAAAGGCAAAGAGTCGGTGTAGCCAGGGCTTTAGCAGCAGATCCGCCAGTGTTGTTGATGGATGAACCCTTTGGCGCACTCGATCCAATTACGCGCCTCGAACTGCAACAAGAGTTTCGGCATTTGCAGCAAGAGTTAGGCAAAACAGTTGTTTTCGTCACCCACGATATTCAAGAAGCCTTTGTGTTGGCATCGAGAATTGGTTTAATGTCTGGCGGAAAATTGATAGTATTGGGGACAAAAGATGAATTTATGCGATCGCAACACCCAGAAAGCCTCGCCTTTCTCGAATGTCTGCGTTCTCTGCAAGATACTTTATGAAAAATTTCTTCCTGGTTAAGTATGCACCAGAAATTCTTCAGCATACTCTAGAACACCTATTTTTAGTAGGCATCGCCATTGGAATTGCCATCCTTGTAGGCATTCCATTAGGTATTTTAATTACACGTAAAACTTATCTCCGTCAACCAATTCTTGGCATCGCGAATATTTTCCAAACTATTCCCAGTTTGGCGCTGTTTGGCTTACTCATTCCTATTCCCATAATTGGCGGCATTGGTGCAGTACCAGCAATTGTTGCCCTGATTGTATATTCTTTGCTGCCGATAATTCGTAACACTTACACAGGTATAACTAGCATCGATCCAGCTATTCGAGAAGCTGGGAGAGGTATGGGAATGACAGATAGACAATTGTTATTGCAAGTTGAGATTCCCTTGGCAATGGGAGTAATTTTAGCAGGTGTGCGAGTCGCAACAGTAATTGCCATCGGTATTGCAACTATTGCCGCCGCAATTGGGGCTGGTGGTTTGGGAGTATTTATTTTTCGCGGCATATCAGTAGTGAACGATCAGTTAATTTTAGCTGGTGCAGTTCCGGCGGCAGTAATTGCATTATTGGCTGACTTTGTAATTGGCTGGATAGAGAATAAATTAAAAATTAAAAATTAATGAAGAGATTTTTCACACTTTGCTTTTTGAGTTTTGCCTTGTTATTGGCAATCGCTGCCTGCACGCCGAATTTAAATAGTAGTAGCAGTGGTAATATAGTTGTTGCTTCCAAAGATTTTACTGAGCAAGATATTTTAGGTGAACTATTAGCACAGCAAATTGAGGCGACAACTAATTTAAAAGTAGATCGTCGCTTCCGTTTGGGTGGTTCTTTTATCTGTCATAGTGCGATTACTTCTGGAAAAATTGATGCATATATTGAGTACACAGGCACATCTTTTACTGGAATTTTAAAGCAAAAAGCAATTAATGACCCTAAAGAACTTTATCAGAAGTTAAAACAAATTTATGCCCAACGATTTAATTTAGAAGTCATGCCAACCTTGGGTTTTGAAAACACTTTTGCGATGATTATCCGGGGTGAAGATGCCAAGCGTAACAATATTCAAACTCTCTCCCAAGCTTCTCAATATACACCTCAGTGGCGCGGCGGTTTTGGCTATGAATTTTTGGAAAGGGAAGATGGTTTTCCGGGATTAGCTAAAACCTATGGGTTACTTTTTGCTAAACCTCCCCAAATTATGGACTTGGGTTTAGTGTATCGTGCTTTGATTCAAAAACAAGTAGATATGGTGGCGGGTAGTTCCACAGATGGGCAGATTTCCCGCTTGGATGTAGTGGTGCTAAAGGACGATAAAAAATATTTTCCTCCTTATGAAGCTGCACCAATTGTTCGACAAGAAACTTTAAAAAAATATCCCGAATTAAGAACAGCGATCGCTTCCCTCGCTGGCAAGATTTCAGCAGATGAAATGCGGCAATTAAACTATTTAGTTGAGGGAGAATTACGTAATGTTAAAGATGTTGTCCAGGAGTTTCGGAAATCGAAGGGATTATAATAATTCGTAATTGGTAATTTTGGCATTTGTGCTTTTTGCACTCTTGGGAAAAAGGGTAAAGGTTAAAGGGGAAAGGGACTTTTGCAGAACCTTTTCCCCTTTTCCCGACAAATGCCAAGAAGTCTATTGTACTACTGTTGTCCATGTAAATAGTTTCTTAACCACTTAATGACTTCACTTGTTGTTTGTTCATTAGCTCTTTGGAGACATTGCTGCACAATTTCTCTAACGTTAGGAAAGTAGCTGCTTTCTGTAAGTGCATAACTTTCTCCCTGCAATCGATAAATTAATAACTGATTATTCTTTAATATCCAAACTTCTGGCACTCGATAAGGCAAGAAATCATTAACGTCAGTGTAGCTTGTCACATCTATTTCAATTGCTAAATCTGGTGGTGGATCTGACTCCCAATTAATTCTTTTTTTGCCTACTACTGCTCTGGAATTTTCAATATAAAAGCAAAAGTCTGGTTCAATACCACTAATTTCTGGCAAGCTCATGGTAATGGGCGTAAATGATTCGTATGCACGGTTTAAATGATCCAGCAAAACCTTAGCAATATCTGCTAGCAAACTCGCATCTCTTCCATGCTCTGGTAGCGGTGCCATCAGTAAAATTTCTCCTTTGCGATATTTAATGCGAGGCGAGGAGCGATCGCCTAGTTGCTGACTCAATACTTGATAGTCTTTCCAATCTCCCAAAAGCTTCAACACTGCGCCAGGTGGTAACTCGATTCTTTCTGGTGTAATTACGGTATCCATAACTAGCTCACATTTTAAATATTGGCACAGACGTGTTGGCAAAGCCTCTCGTAGAGAAGCGGCTTGTCGCCAGACATCGCATTACATCAAGGATAACGATTAAACAACCACAAAATTAATGTTCGTTAGTGACAACCCAGGAGATAATTCGGCAAATTGTACTTGAGTAAATGCGCCTGCACTACCATCAGAGTCAAAGAACAATGCACCTGTAGTGGAGTTATAAATAAATCGTTGGAGAAGAGTGGTTATCGTTGCCACCGCCACCAGTTAGGGTGTCATCGTAGTAATCTGAAGCGCCCTGTAGGGTGTCGTTACCGCTGGTTCCAATGATAATTGCCATAAGTTTTTCCTACCTGAATCGATTTTTGGAATAACTTTAGTTGTCAATAATCATAGAATATGGCCAAGATTGGTTTTGAATTACTTGCGTATCCTCTTGGGCAAACGCAAGGGCATCTCCAGGGCGAAGCAAGCAAATCGGTACAGGAGAAACGATCGCTCCATCTTTGCGGGTTCCAGAGCGCACACTTGCTACCTGGCAAACATGCTCTGGGGTTGGATCGACTGCCATAATGTGTGCTTGCGATCCATCAAGACAAGGGCCAAGACCGCGCTGCCAATACCAAGGCGCACCGCCATCAGAGTACGGTACAATTCGTTTAGCATTCCAAATTTCCGCTACATCAATTAAATCATCGGCATCGCACATCATCTTTTGGCGGACTTGCCAGCTGTTCTCCGGCACAAAAGGAAGATAGCGAGCGACTGATGAAAAGAGATACTGAATCGGATACAGTCCGAAACCTCGATATCCACCAAATAAAGTATCAAGAAAACCATAACGCTCTAAGGCTACGGCTGCGAGTTTTTTGACATCTCCTAGACAGTCACTCCCTGAATCTGCGGTGAGCGCAACACGGCGATCGCAGTATTCAATGAGGTAAGTGTTGCCCGCATTGCGAATCTCTGGGTGGAGGGCTTGAGCAACCGTTGGCTGTTCCCCGTAGAAGGGCAGGGCAATCACTCGCATTCCACCAATTCGAGTTTCGTCAAACCAGCGTAATGTGTGAATATTCTCAAATCCAAGCTGACGCAGCCGCAACGCCATATCAATTGCCAGTACAGATTCTCGCTTCACTTCGGGAACAAAGATTGGTGTGTTAGCAACAACTCGCAGCAAGGTTCCTAAATCAAAATGATCGGGGTGAGAATGGGTGATAAATATTGCATCGGGTTGTCCCATTTCCTCTAAGCTGAGGGGTTGGTAGTTTGGCGGATAAACTTCAGACTTGGGCAACAGAAATGGATCGAAGAGAATGCTAAAGTTGCCATCACTGAGCCGGAGGGTGGAGTGACCGACAAAAGTGGCATGGCCTAGTTGCGGCTTGACGGATAATTCGTTGACTTCAACCAGTGCGCCATAATCACCCAATGCGTTCCATAACTCGCGAGCAATGGTTGTAGTTGGAGCATTACTTCCTTGTTGCCATTCTCCCAGATACAAAGCAAGCTCAGATAGGAGATTGGAAGATAATTTTGGGATGACGATAGTTTCGCCAATATTGCGTTCTAGCTCAAGGGCTACGGGTTTAACGGCTTTGGGATCGGGATATAGCCAATCTTCCAAGAGGATATTAGGACGCTGATACAAATCCGCCAGACCACCCGGAACCATTGTCTGTGCCAGTAATTCACGTGCATGAGCCACCACATTTGCAAGACCATATCGACTACGGTGTGCTGTGATGCTGGCGCAGTAGCGACGGATGGTGATGTCACATTGTCCAGTCACAGCACTACCAAACTTGGTTTCGTCCTGATAGATGAGTTGAAATTTAATGTTACTGCTTAATCTTTGACGTATCATAAGCAAGTTAATAATTAAAAATTAAAAGTCTACAATTTAAGATTAGCCCTGATCTAAAGTACCTTAGGTGTACACACAAGTACCTTAGTTGCATCGACCTGTTCGGTTAAGCAAGAGACGCGATAAATCGCCGTCTCTACAAAGAATTGATTGTTGTAGAGACGGCGATTTATCGCGTCTTTGTCATGTAGAATCTCAATCAAAAAACCTTAACCAAACTGTATTGGCATCGCCCTGCACCGTAGTTGCATTGCCCTGCACCTTTGATGCATTGCCCTGCACCTTTAATGCATCGCCCTGCACCTTTAATGCATCGCCCTGCACCTTTAATGCATCGCCCTGCACCTTAATTGCATCGACCTGCAAAAATTAATTTACCCTACGTTACACAGTAACTCTAAAAGATTTGTGTGTACACGCTAGGTCTAAAGCACGAAATACCAAGCTGTACGCCTGTTCCTCCTTTCTTAGAACTTACGCAAGACATCTCTAAAACTCTTATTCTCCTCCGTGTCCTCTGCGTCCTCTGCGGTTCGATTTTCCTAAGTCCTGTTTCTTTTTCAGCCAGCCACCTTCATAATCGACATTTCATCTCTACGCGATGACCACCCATGTTCGGCACGAGCAAAGGGTAAGGCAAGTTCTGCCATATAATGCTGCCCTTTAGAATCAAGTAGCCAAGGTTGATTGACTAACTCTTCTACAATTAACCATCGGGTGTGTTTTTGTAAGTCTTTTTTGAAAAAGGACTCTAGGGCTAAAGGGCTGTCCCGATGTAAAAGCAGTGAAGGCTTATCCTCTATTTGCAGATTAAGCAGCATCGGCCAGCCATACTCAGCAGCTAATTGCTGCCATCTGGCAAAGCGCTCTATTTCAGTCAATTGGGCGAGTTCTGCTAAGACTTGCCCACTCAAAACTGTCCGCCGAGGACGGACGATCGCTTCTTTTGGTAACTGAATACGAGGAGTAAAACGAGGTACAGTCAGTTCAATCTGCATCGGCACTGTGGCAGCGCGAAAGATTGCCATCGGGTTATCTTGAAAGGTAGTCCAAAGTAACTGCTCAGAGATGGGGTCGCGAGCATTAACCGCAGCCAAGGAAAACCAAAACACTGCAACAGGTTTTAGTGAAGCCGATCGCAATTTTAAAAAAGGCAACTGTGTTTTGGGATCTAGAAAGATTTCTGCATCGACTAGGGATAAACTATCTTGACTCGCGCCCCACAATTCAATAGGAAGAATGTTGAAATTGGGACGAGCTAAAACATTTGGGTTTGGCTCAAAGGGACTTTGTAATTCTGCAACCTGAATTTGATGTTGGCTGGCTAAACAGTCAAGCTTCTGTTGAAACCAAGAATATAATAAATTATTTCCATTAAGTAAGTCTTGAAATCGGGCAAAGATTGGCACCGGATCGTCACTAATCCCGTGAACTACCAGTTGGAAAGACTCAAATACACCCGCGAACAAGCAACCAAAAGGAGCTGTGGACAAAGCCGACTTTGGCGAATTACTGCTGGATTGGAGAACGACTACCTCTTGATTTTGCAACAGCGATCGCTCCCACGCCTCCAACCGGGTGATGACTTCAGGATGGCGATGAGCTGTTCTCATTTCGGAAACCAAGGTAGATTTGAGATTTCCAAGTGCAATACCCGCCGCAAATTCCTGTTTCAGTCGCTCACGAAACGCCATCCGCATTGCTGAAGCTGGACTCGCGCCCTGAATCCAGCAACGCTCGTAGTCTGCGAGTGTTTCCAGTAAAATGTTTTGCTGCGCCTCATCGATGGCAATGCGAAACGGTAGCCCTAAATCACAGTGCAGCACTAGATCGGATAGCTGAACGAGTGAAACACCAAGGGCTTGGGCGAGTTCTTGAATATAAGTCTTTGCTTGTTGTAAATTATCTGCAAGTGCATCTAGAGACAGGAAATCAAGTTTTGCTGCCAGAGTATCGCAAAGGGAATGCAATTCTTGGATAGCGCTGTTCCAAAGACCGCGATCCGGCTCAATCAGCTTGTCTGCTGCAACTGCTAATGCTTCCCAACAATTTTCAAATCGCTGGGGTAGGTCAAGTCCGCCTAAAAGCACACCTCCATCAATGAAGAGATGTAGAATATCTTGTATTCCGGCTGTATAGTTCCAACCAGGTGAGGCTGCCACTGTTTTGCTTAGTTCGTCTAATGTCCCTAGCTCCAATTTGGTCAGTTCTTCCAAGAGGATGTCTACAATTTCCTGAGACTCGATTTCCCGCTGCTCAACTAACCCATCTGGAGTGCGTCCCCAAAACCGCCAGGAACCATCTGCTTGTCGCTTCAAGGTAGGATTCAATCGCCAAGTTGCACGTTGACGATAAATTGAACGTTGAGCTAGCGATCGCAATATTGTTTGAAAAGCACGGAGGTCAGGTGTAAATGAATACTGAGCCGCTGCTTGATTATGCTGTGCTGTCTTGGTAAACTCAACTAAACTCACACCAGCCCATAAACCATAAGGTGTAGTTCGTCCCGCAGCCCGCGCTAGGTAACGATACAGCGCCGTCTCCAGATGGCGAATTTTTTTAGTGCGTTTTCCCTGCCTTGGGAAAGCTACACGCTGCACCTCCGTGACGAGGGAGGGATTAGATAATAGCAGGGCTTTCATAAACCATGAATCTGCTGCGGTCATCTGCCAAAGCTGCTGGCGATCGTCTTCATGTACCTGTTGATAGGCTGTTGCATATTCTTTCCAGATATCAGCATCCTTTGTACGGCTGGCTGCTAACGCTAGACTTGCGAGTTCTTGATTGCCAAAACCTTGAATACTCTCAATTGGCCAAGCAGCAGCCCGCAAGATGCCAACAGGGGCAAACTCAAATTGTTTACTGGGATGATTCATCAATCAAGAATTTTGGATTTTAGATTTTGGATTTTAGATTTGTTCTCGCGTTGAAATTACCTTGCTCTGAGACCTTTTTAAATTTTGGATTTTGGATTTTAGATTTTAGATTGACCCCAGCAATCAAGTCAGGGCTGCTGTCAATTAATTTTAGATTTTGGATTTTAGATTTGTTCTCGCGTTTAAATTATCTTGCTCTCAAACCTTTTTAAATTTTAGATTTTGAATCCAAAATCCAAAATTTAAAATCTAAAATTCCGCGAGCGAGCTGTAGCCACCCGGCGATGATTGGCGAGCAGTGGCGCGATCGCCCTAGTGTAATGTTGCTCCAACTTCAGTACTGCGGTAAAATCTCGCATTACAGCTGAGTATCCTTCAAGACTCAATCCTGCTTCCTTTAACCATTGCTCTGTATCTTCGCCATCGAGCAAATCAAACTGCTCTCGAAAAGAGTCAGACATTGTTTGAATTTCCGCATCAGAAATCTTCAGCCCCAAACGCTCTGCTTCTTGAACTGCTAAATAAGCCAGTAGGACTTTTTTGCTCATCACTTCTTCGTTCTCACCTAAGCGGGTGAGAATCTGAATATCATTGGTACTTTCAAGGGAATTTGATGCTTTCTCCAACTCACCATCAGCCAATTCCGACTCAACGAGAGAAGTTTCTCCAGTACCAAAATGACGCAGATAATAAGTAAGTGGGTCTGATGGGAAATCTTCGGGTGTTTTCGGCCACTTAGGAGACTCGAAACGATTATTGCGTACACAGACGACCTTTTCATAACTACGAGCTTCACCCGCCAGCCAAAAAATTAGCCCCGGCATTTTACCCGTCATCACATCGTCAACAGCTTGTCCGGCGATGTGGGTAAAGAAGTTTGCTTCTGGATGCTCACCCGCTAACACGGAAAAATCCTCTAAGCGGAAATCAATGGCATAATTTAGCCGTTCTCCATCTCCAGCATGAACCACCAACTGCCAAACAACTTGCTCGGCGGGGAAACTAGCCCAACTGCTATCAGCTTGTTTGACTTTTTGTTTGAGCCATGAAATAAAAGATCCTGCTAGCAATGCATCCAGTTTTCGTTGCAAAGTACGCCGTTCTTCAGGTGTGGACAATCCTGTAAGAGTGCTGATATCGATTGGTTCCCAACGCAACTCAAAAGATGGCTTTGCCCGAACAAAATGAGATGATTGTTCGTGTCGTTGCGGGGATTGCCCAGATCGCAGTTCGATCGCATCACCAGGACGCACCGTTATTGCTCGCTCTGGGGAACCAAGCCGACGCTGCAACAAGCGAACTGTTTCTTCTGAACTTAAGGGAAAGGCATAGCGGTTAAACCAGGCGTGGCGACCACTAAAGCACAAACCGGAAGCATAAGGGAAAACCAAACCAGGGTTGCAAGCACACGCTGCTTCCAACCAACTAACTACCCCTTGTCTATCGAAGGTTGCTCCCATACCGTGCTGATAGCCCATGCTGGCACGCACTACTGGCTGATACTTGGTTGAAATTAGATCGATCGCACCGTATTCTTGGGTGATTCGTTCGCCAATTTCCGCCGTTACTTCTGCATCTGCCATGTGCCAGAATGTGCCAGTTGCATCTCGAACTAACAGCCCAAACTCCGGTTCTTCGTGGTCTGAAGGCGTGGGGAGCAAGTAAGTTTGTCCAAGGGCGATCGCTTGCCAAGGCTGACAGATAATTATTTTTGAGAACCCAATTTTTTGCAGCTGTTCGACTAATGCCGGTTCATCCGCAGTAATTACGGGCAGTTCGCGCGGCAGTTTCTGGAGTGTTTCTAGGTGAAAGTGATCGAAGTGTCCATGAGTTACCACCAAAGCTGTTAAGTTTGGCAGTTTGTCTAACTCAAATACTCGACCAGGATAGTACGTAAGCGTACCCTTGACGAGTGTATCCGAAAAGCATGGATCGAGCAAGATGCGTTGATCGATCGTTTCGATGTATAAAGCAGCATGACCACAGATAGTGACACGCATGAGAATTGTTTCCGTAGCTGGTACTGTCAAAAAATCCTAGCCGATTTAAACAGCAAAAGATGGAAATGTTTAAAGAAGTTAAGAACTAAATATCAATTGCTAAGATTGGTAGCAAATAATTCCTAAATTCCATTAAGCTTGCATACTCTAATATAGAGCATTACTGAGATTAGATATAACACTTCTCGTTTGTATGCAATACACTTTGACCTCACTTTCTCTCCTACCTCTCCCTAGCCCTCTCCTCTTAGGAGAGGGAAAAGGAGCAGCTTTTATTATTGGAGAGGCTTTGAATGTTACTCCCCTTCCCTTATAGGGAAGGGGTTGGGGGTTAGGGTCTGTATTGAACTCAACCCAGAAGCGCTAAAGTTCTCATTAACATTTCTGGCCATAGGTGTGGAAAAGACAATACACAATGTTGTAGTTTTTGGCGGGGGGAGTGCTGGATTTCTTTCTGCCTTAGCGTTGAAGGTGAAGATGCCAGCTTTGAACGTGGTCGTCGTCCATTCCACAACCATTCCGATTATTGGAGTGGGTGAAGCGACTACCGCTTGGATACCTTGGTTTCTGCATAAGTATCTAGAATTAAATCGAGAGCAATTTTATGAAGAAACACAACCTATTTGGAAACTAGGAATTAAGTTTATTTGGGGAGATTCTAGTCAGTCTCACTTCAACTATCCTTTTGTGACTCATCTGGCAGATAAACTCAGTGTTTTGAGCAAAAGCACTGCTTACTATTGCCTTGATTCCACCACAGAATCCAGCCTTTATTCACTGTTGATGGAGCAGTGCAAGTCACCTTGCTTCCGCAGAGAAAATGGCGATTTCGTAGTTGATGAACGCTTTGGATACCATATTGAAAATGTTAGTTTCGTTTCTTATTTAGAAAGAAGAGCAACAGAAATTGATATCAAGATTATTGATAAACCTGTTGTAAATATTGAAGTCGCCGAAAATGGCTATGTTCGCCAACTCAAGTTTGATGATGGCACAATGCTGGCTGGCGATCTATTTGTCGATTGTTCTGGTTTTCGCTCGACGTTGCTAGGAGAGATTCTGCAAGAACCCTTTTGCAGTTTTGCCAGCAGCTTGTTTTGCGATTCTGGTGTCACAGGCACATGGATGCGAGATGATGCAATCAACCCTTTCACAACTGCCCAAACCATGCAGAGTGGGTGGTGTTGGCAAATTGATTTGCCGGATAAAGTCAACCGTGGCTATGTATATTCATCCGCTTTTATCAATGATGATGATGCTCTGCAAGAGATGAAACGGCACAATCCTTTGATGAGCGATCGCCATAGTATTGTGAGGTTCAAGTCAGGGCGACATCAACGATTTTGGGTAAATAATGTCGTCGCGGTGGGCAATGCTTCCGGTTTCGTAGAACCTCTAGAATCAACAGGGTTACATATGATTGGTGAAACCATTAAATGTGTGTGCGATGTGTTGATTGATTCCGACCAGCAACCCACCCCAGCCTTAATTAATCTTGCGAATCGAGCGATCGCCCAAAAGTGGGATGATATTCGTGATTTTTTGTCGATTCACTTCAAATTCAATCACCGAATAGAATCAGAATTCTGGCAACACTGCTGGCATCAAACTGATATTGGTGATGCACGAGCAATAGTAGACTTTTTTCAAAGCAATGGCCCATCAAGCCTTGGTCAAATTCTGCTCCGTCCCAATAGTGTTTTTGGATACAACGGTTATCTGAATCTACTCATGGGTCAACGAGTGGCTACGAAGTATCAAAGCCACAATGACAGCTTAGATTTAGATCGTTGGCGACAAATCCAAAATTATTTCACGAAGCAGTGTACTAACGCCTTATCAATCCATGAGGCGATTCAGGTTGTTAAAGAAAGAAAATGTCAATGGCTGACTTCATAAATACCATTCCCCAGGTGCCTCGCGTTAACCCCAATGCCCATTTAATCCTCAGTGAGACGGGTGAGGTTTGTAGCTGGGTGGACGGCGAAGTGTTCGCCCTCGAAGGCATTAGCCCCAGCACCATCCGCGAACTACTGGCGCTAATCGATGGGGTGCGATCGCTTGAGGCAATTTATGCTGAACTTGCAAATTCATACGATCGCAACTACTTACATGAGATTGTCTTGGCTTTAACTCAGTTGCATATCTTAGAGGAAGTAGTAACTGAAACTGCACTCGTAAATTCTGACTGGAAATTGCCAATCGTTCCTGAGCAAGTACGCCAAAAGGCGATCGCTATCATCGGCAATCACCAGTTACTCGATACTCTCAATCAAGCCTTTGCTAAACATGGTTTTCAAAATCACCGCGCTTTCTCATTCACAGATTTTGCTTCCTGTCAAACGCCGGAATTTCTCGCTCTCCAGCAAGAACGGATACTTCTCAATGGCTCTTGGAAAGTGTCTGCAAATAGTCTAGAGGCTGTGAGTGTTTCTGGGCTTGAATTTCAAGAATTCGACTTTGTAATCTGCGCTTTGGAAGGTGTACCGTATCAAGCCCTATTCGATGTCAACAAGTCAGCCCTAGCCAGTGGCACACCGTGTTTATTTGTCACTGCTTCCCCAGAAACAGCACTCATCGGG
This sequence comes from Nostoc sp. DSM 114160, assembly GCF_053470305.1. Classification (NCBI taxonomy): domain Bacteria; kingdom Bacillati; phylum Cyanobacteriota; class Cyanophyceae; order Nostocales; family Nostocaceae; genus Nostoc; species Nostoc sp. DSM 114160. The sequence goes on from NZ_JBPFGO010000003.1 coordinate 353,950, forward strand.
CCAACAGTGATTCGGGGTGCAACTGCTTGTTTTAGTTGTCGAGTCATCACCTTAGAAGGTATTCCATCGGTTTTACAGGATATTTTGCCGCAACTGTCAACCCCCATCCTTAACCAGCCAAATAGTCCACTTTTGCCTTCCATAGCGCAGGTATGTATTGAAGAAGCAATTTCGATCTTAGGTTTGAACTTAACAGCAACTCGCGCCACCAGCGTTGTAAAAATTAATCGGCAAGGCGATGGAACTGTTAAGCGGCTGCTTCCTAGCGGTGAATGTCAGCAGTGTACATCGCAATTAGATGAACCATTGGGAGTGCTGCAACGAAATGCGATCGCTGCGGCTGCCCAAGAAATCGGTCGCATCTGGCCGAACTCACCCAATGCTACAATCCGTGCAGCAGCCGATCCTTGTAAAACGGTAGGAATTTTGGGTGGTGGTACAGCTGGTTATCTCACGGCTTTAGCCTTTCGCGCTCTCAGACCAGACATCAAGGTAACTTTGCTAGAATCAAGTGCTATCCCGGTGATCGGCGTCGGCGAAGCAACTACTCCAGAACTGGTTAAGTTTCTCCATAGTCCCCGCTTTTTAGGGCTAGACATCGTTGATTTTTATCAGCGCGTGCTTCCTACATGGAAGTTGGGGATTAAGTTTCAGTGGGGACTGCCCGGTGATTATGAATTTACATTTCCGTTTCAGCGCGGACGCTTGCTAGAATCGCTTCTCTATGATTCAACGTTGAACAATCAGTCATTAGGGGCAATGCTGATGAGTGGCGATCGCGCTCCGATTTTCGATCGGGGCGATGGGACGCCGTTATCTTTACTTCATCAGATTCGCTGGGCGTATCACCTCGATAATCGGCGGTTTGTTCGTTACCTACAAGAGGAAGCGATCGCTGCCGGGATACAACATATTGACGTGCAAATTTCTGATGCCCAGATCTCTGCCGATGGTGAAACCATTACCCATTTGATCGCTGAGGATGGGCGTAAACTAACTTACGATTTATATATTGATTGTTCCGGCTTTCGCTCGTTGTTGCTAGAAAAACTTGGCTCAAAATTCATAAGTTACCAAGATACCCTCAGCACCGATCGAGCGATCGCTGCTACCGTCCCTCATAATGGCACTATTAAACCTTATACTCTCGCCGAAACCATGAACAATGGTTGGTGCTGGAATATCCCTTTTGAAGATGCCGATCATCGGGGATATGTGTTTTCTTCAGCATTTTGTAGTGCCGATCAAGCCCTAGAGGAAATGCGTGCCAAAAATCCGGGGATGGGCGATCCTTGGCTTGTAAAGTTTCGTTCCGGGCGGCATGAGGATTTTTGGAAAGGCAACGTTGTGGCGATCGGCAATTCTTACGGGTTTGTCGAACCCTTAGAATCCACAGCAATCCACATGATCGTTCTCGAATTGGAACTCCTACTTACCAACTTTCCAGCATCAAAGCAAGATGAGGGCGTGAAATCTGTACTCAACCGCAAAATCGGCGATCGTTGGGATGCCCTGCGTTGGTTTCTCGGAATTCACTACAAGTTCAATCACCGTTTATCTACTCCCTTCTGGCAAGCAGCCAATAGAAACACAGATATCTCTGGCGCAGTAGAGCGATTAGCATTGTTTAGCGAGCGAGCGCCCTTATCTTATCGAAATTCCCTATTTTATACACTGCATCCGCCAGAGTTTTTCTCTGACGATCACTCCTATGACACATTATTAGCTGGGCAACAGGTATCCGCCCGCTTTGTGGAACCCGTGGAAGATTTAGCCACTTGGCAACGCCAACTCGCAATACTCAAAGGGCTGGCTAGCACTGCCATGCCCCAACATCAAGCCCTCTCCTGCTTGCGCGAGCAACGGCAAGATTTACTTTACGACTTCGCAAAGCGCCGAGATAGTTGGTTACACACCTGGCTTCCTGCGTAGTGGTCAAACCCTTCGGGTAGGGAAAAGGTTAAAGGGGAAAGGGAAAAGGGAACTTCAGAACTAAATAATGGGGCTTGATATGAGGACGCTGTATTTCTGAGTTTGTAGTAAGCACTTCAGTGCTTAAAAATCCAGGACTAAAGTCCTTACTACGAACTTTTTTACCCTTCAGAACTAATAGACCCTCTTGCAAAAGTTACTTTTGCAAGAGGGGGGAAAGGGATGCATGTTAAAGGGAAAAGGGTTTTTATGAGCCGCTTTTCCCTTTACCCCTTACGCTTTTCCCCACTTCTGCAAGAAGTCTAATGCAATAGCGTAAGTCCTGACTATTTTTATTTTCAAACAATCGTTAACAATCCTTCTTTGAGCAAACGGCGTACCAACACGATCTTGCTATTGTCGCTGGCAAAATCGGGCAGCGATTTGATCTCAAATGCAGCTTCTGACTCAGCAATGAAGCGGAAAGCTGGCTCAACGTATGCTGGCCCTTCAACTCTGTTTTGGGGAAATTGAATCATCACCACATCTCCTTTTCTGACGGTTGTGCAAATCATTCCTTGGCGTTTGACAACGTGAGTATCCAAGTCAATCTGTTGCAACTCGTCCAATTTACTGAAATGGCTATCTGCGAGTGGGGACAGTGAGCCAATGAACTTAATAGTTAGTCGTTCAACTGCATCATCAATATCAACGCTACTAGCGAAGGTTTTGAGTAAATCTTTCAATTGATTTTTGGTCTGCGTCCTGGCATCATCGTCACGCAAAAAGCTAACGGGAACTGCTTTGCGAAATTCAACATTTTGCTGCACAATCGATGTGAAAGCTTCTTGAATCAGATCAACCCAGCGATAAACAGGGATGCCGACGGTGATATGAAGTGAGGAAGTATCCAACGTCTTGGCTTCATGCACAAAACCACGCGGGATATATAACATATCACCTGGCTTGAGTTCAACTTCATGATTAGGAGCCTTTAGTTGCTCCCGTAATACTTCTTGTGGTAATCGCCGAGCATCTTCTAGCATTGGCAAATCCCAGTAGGAATCATAGGTGCGCCAGAGTTTAGTTCCCGAAAGCTGGAGAACGAAAACATCGTGTGTATCAAAGTGCGGAGGAAAGCCTTGAGCAGTTTTAGGGGTCAGGTAAAGATTGACATTCGCTGGATGATTGAGATATTGTTCCAGATTTCTGCAAAGTGTGGCGATCGCTTCCCAATGCTGTTGCAGATGAAATATACACAAGGTATTGCCTTGATTATAGGCATCATAAAATTGATAAATACTAGGTGATGCATTGGGATCGATAGAGCCTTTCCCCCCTAATTTATTCGCTTGATTGGACAAATCATCTGCCACTTTCGATACATTAAAGTCAGAATAGCGAATATTACTAAAGCGAATGAGTGAGTCAACATCTTTCATGGAAAACAGACCTGAATAGTAATCTGTTTCTTTTCGCGAAACAACAAGGCACTGCCGCTCCCAGTATTCTTTGAAAAAGGTTACGGTATCGATAGGCTGAATTAATTTCTCAAAATCAAAGTTAGTGCTAAACATTTTTGGAGTTTCCTTGAAAACGGATGAAAATTTCTTTAATTTTGAATTTTGAATTCTTCGGCTACGCTCAGTTTTTAAAAAATATATTTTTGTAGGTTGGGTGGAGTGAAACGCAACCCAACATTACCACCAAATTTTATGTTGGGTTACGCTATCGCTGCACCCAACCTACAAAACTACGGTTTTCAAGATAGACGAGGTTTACTTAGTTCTTTCACAAATTCTTCTGGTTCGCTAAAATCTAGCCAAAAAGCCACTTGGGTAATGTTACATGCCTGGGGAAAGGCATTTACCTGACGCCAGTTTTTCAGATCGGTTTCCCAGCTTTGTGTTTGTTCAGATAACTGGACTCTTTTGCTTAAAATTGGATAAAACCCAGACAGCCTTAAGGCATCGGGAAGAAAGCACTCAGTAACTGAGAAATAGTTGCTCATGCCTCGCCCCCACCATCGGGGTACATTGACAAATCCCTCTAGCCGCGCGATCGCTTCCATCATCTCAGAAAATTCCCCTGGAGTGAAGGAATTGCTCGATAACCAAGCCGGAAATTCAGCCTCGTTAGTAACTCCCCTTTCTTGGAAAAAATGTTGCGTAATTTTTTGAGTAATGCTGCTTCTCAAACTCGCTTTTGATTGGCTGTTTGTCTGTTCGGCTAAAGCCCAGAGAATAGCAACCTGACGATACAATCTACGTTCACAACTCGCTAATGCAGTTACAATATCTGCATCTGCGTTAATTGTCTCTTGCTGAACTGAGGAGATATCCTTACCAACAATTATCAAGACAAATTGATGCAATTGCTCAACCTTTTTGGCAAAGGTATCGTCTGCACTATGAAGTTTGAGCAATGCTTGAATCCGACCCAAACGTTCAACTAAAACTGGTATTGCTGAGGCATCCACATCTAACTCTAGTTCATTACCTTCAGAACTCGAACCCCCTACCTCCTGCCTCCTGCCTTCTTCAGGTTGCAAGTTCTGTTGTTGGGCTACAGCATCACACCAACGAATTAACCCAGCGAGATTACGCAATTGAATGTAAACTCTGCCCAGAAATCGGGCTTCTTGGCTTAATTTTTCAGTCAGAGGCAACCAGGAATATGCTGTCCGTAAGGGACGAATAGCAACTCTAGCCTGAAGTTCCTCTATGAAAATGGACTTGTTGAGTTGAAACTTTACTTGCTGATTAGCAGCAGTACCACCACTTTCTCCAACCATAGCGGCCAGATGTTTCAGCAGTTCAATGGCATCTGACTGTTTTTGATCCACATAGCCGCCATTTTGCACAAATTGCCAAAACTGGGCTAAAACCTGGCGATCGCCTCCCTGTACCTCTGCATCAGCCACTGCTTGGCTCAAATGTCGTTGAGTGAAGAACTGCCGTTTGGCACAACTGATAATTAAACTAGCGATCGCTGGCTCAATAATATTTTTGTCTACCGCCAGCTGAACTGTAGCGCGGATATTTACTAAGGCATCAGTTAAGGGTTGGTATTGGAATTGAGGGCTACTGTGCAAAATTGCCACTTCATCATCCCCGATGTAGTGTCTTTCTCGGTAGGCTGCAAAAATAGCTCCAAATCCCTCCATGCCAAAGGCTTCAAGTTCAGCGGCTCGAAGCGCACCCATGCTACTTGCCCCAAATACTCGCACTCCTGCTTCTAATGCCCAGAGAATCTCTTTATGCCAAACGGAAGCGCTACGGTCAAAAAAACCGTCAATAATGGCAATTACACGCGGCTGTAACCGCAGATAGGCAAGAATATCACCACAACGGACAGGATCGAGGTAACGGGCCGGTAAGATTTGAGTGGCTTGGGTAACAGATAGGGTGGGGCCAAGAAAAACGAGAATTTGACTAGGTTCCAAAGAATTCCAGTGCATATTGAATTTTACAAAGACGAAGGGAGATGCATACCCGGTACAATCACATGCACCACTGGAATGCCATACTCCGGTCGCGTATGATTGACAAAGACAGCTTGCTTAAATCCCTGAGTACTCAGACAAGTTAGAATTTGTTGAATTTCTTCTGCAAACGTTGGGGTAAAGGCTAGCTCAGGCTGAGTTTCAAAATCAATTAGGGTGGCGATCGGTCTTTTGCTGCTAGACTCGATCGCTGGGCTACCTGGCATTCTGATGCGTCCAAGGGCATAACTCTCTGGATGAATGTCATCCCGGCTACCCGCAATCACCGTTACTCGTGATTGAGCCGCTTCAGTAATCGCCCGTGCTAAAGCAATTTCTTTGGAACTGTGGCATCCCCACCCTGCTGCTGTCGGTCGTCCCATGCCAGTTTTCCCGATCGCTAATCAAGCATTTATAGGTAGGTATCCCCATAGTCGAGGTTAAATCAGTAATCACGGCTGTTGCCTTGGCAAGTTCAACTTGATAGAGTAAAGATTGCAAAAGCGGAGACTGGATGGTTTGAATATCAACCAAGCAGTTAATCCGTTCCTCCAAAGGTAAGCGCCACCAACGCCACTCAGCTTCGCGCTCAATGACTTCAAACAATCCATGAGCGATCGCTTCTAGTAAATGGTTTCCTGATGCTAGTCCATTGCTAGAAGTGCTGAACAGATGAGTATCGCGTTTTTCAGTTGTGGTGTCTAAATCAAGATATGCCTGTGGTACGTAAACAGGTTCGCCCGTAAATAAATCGGTTCCACAAATCCAATCTAGCGGTATAGCAGGATGATAGGACTGCGATCGCTTACCTGGCTCTAAAACGCTAGGATCGATTGCCTGGTGATGTCGGCAGACTTCCTCATAAGAGGCAACCATCTCTGGTTGGGGGAGGTTTTCTGCATGATAAGACTCCACAGATTCCATCACTGCCGAGATCATCGCCAGCTGAAGTGAAATTCCCTTCCCTTGAGAACCAGAAAAGGCTTTTCCGTTAGGACGAATCGCTTGAGCAACAGGAATACCAATGCAGTCAAGACCAGTAATGTCTGCAACCCGCGTGATGCCAAAAGCAATCAGAAATTCTTGTAGCTTCTCCCAAGTAGAATTAGGTTCTTCTGTCCGAAATGTGCCATTAAGATTCAGCTTAGGAGCATTCAGATTTTGCCACATTCGCTTGTTTCTTTCCCAACCATTGCTGAGAGTACTAATAGATACTGATTTTCTAACGCACTTAAGTGTCGAGCGGTGTGTTCTATTAAGCACGCGACGCATGAAGTTATAATTAGCGCCTTTGAAAATTGCGATATCACAATCATTAGACTTCTTGGCATTTGTATGAAATTGGGTTTGGGAGAAAGGGAAAAGGAATAAAAAAACCTTTCCCCAATAAAGATGAGTCCCTTTTCCCGCAAGAGTGCAAAAGTTACTTTTGCAAGAGGTCTATTAAAGTAAAAGGTTAGCGTTGCTAAATTGCAACGCCTTCCCTTCACAGATACCGCAAGCTTTAAACCAAGGCTACCAGCAACACATAACTGTCTCTTTAACTGTGGATGAAGCCAGTCCACCAGCTACACTTTCTAACTCATCTTCTGACAATTCTCGGTTAGCTGGTCTTGCTTTAATACCGTTAACGCTATTAATAGAACGGATATTCACAGATGGAGAAGTAGTTGACAAACCTAGAACCTTTCTTTCAGCCGAAACCATCACGGCTTTCACATCATCAGCGTTAAAATCAAAACCGTTTGTCTGTCCTTGTTCAACAGCGATTCTTGCAAACTCACCTGCTTCCGTAGCATCCAACGCTTCACGTAGCGGCGAATTGGCTGGTTGAGCTAAAAAATTTTCATAGTATTCGACAAAACTTTGCTGAGACATTATCAACTCTCCTTAAGATAAGATACTTAGCCTTTCCCTTGAAGTAGGTAACTAAATCTGAAAGCTGGGTGATTAACTTCAAAAGTATTGTTCCCCAATCGCTAGGCAACAGAACAATCACTTAAATTTTAGTATTGTTCAATACAATAATTGCTTGAAGTATAGGCTAATGTCCAGATCGCTTAAGTCAAATTTTGTAACTAATAAAACATCCTTTTTGTATAGAAAAATACAAAAATTAACATTGAAATTGACAAGTTAGTGCCGCTTGAACCTTAAAATAACGTGAGTTCGATGAACCTCTCCCCAACCCCTCTCCGAGGCGGAGAGGGGCAGAAATATTCTTAGTTGACAACGAAAAAATTAGGGTTTCAAAGCCTCTCGAAGAGTGGGGGAGAGGAATGGAAGTGGGGTTTTTAGAGCCGTCGAACTCACGTTATTTTAACGTGAGTTCGACGAGTGCTATTTTGACCTCTCCCCCAGCCCCTCTCCTACCAGGCTACGGTGTACACACAGGTTTTACCCACCCTAACCACTGCTTAAATTCAATAAACGATCGCCCGAATTCAACAAACGATCGCCCGAATTCAATAAACGACCGCCCAAATTCAACAAACGATCGCCCGAATTCAACAAACGATCGCCCGAATTCAATAAACGACCGCCCGAATTCAATATATTTATTGCATTTTGCAAGAGGGTCTATTGTAGGAATTTCATCTTTTCGCATTCTTTTCCTCAAGGCTTCGGATTATAGCTTCAATTAGCCTTCCTGAACGATGCGAATCAAACCCGTGGCGGTGAAAATTGAACATCGCAACTGCGGCCAAGATGTCAACTAGATCCTGAGTCAATTGACCAAGATGCTGGAGATTAAGTAATTCCTCTGCAAGTATGTCGTTAGCTGTGGCATATTTTTGCAATATCTCTGCTTCTTTTGACTCATACAAAGTTTCGAGAGAAAGTAGTTCAACTGTTGGAATTGTGCCTTCAGGAGGTGTGGAAATTAAAGCCGCTAAACTGTGCCAGGTTGCGAGAATAGCTACCGGATCTGACAGAGTACGGGTAAAGAGATCGTGTAACACAGTTGGCACAAGTAAATCTTTGGAGATAACACCAAGGTTATGTCGATCGAGATGGTCAAGCATGAGCCACAATGAAGTGTCTGCGTCGAAGTGCTGATGAACCAACTTCATGGCTTCTAGTCCGCCAAATCGGTCAGTTTCAGGCTCATAGTCACTAAAGAAAAATAAATTAATCAAATTCTCACGCCGAAGTGCATACATGAGATCGGAGATATCGGCGATCGCTTGTTGCCGATCCACTGTTGTAAAAAAGCGCGCCCGGACATCTGGCGGTTTTCTCATAAAGAAGAAACAGCGCAACAAATCATTACTTTGCCAGTGAGTAACTAACGGTTCGAGTCGGGCAAACAGGGCACGGGCACTCGATAGTGCATTACCCTGATGCCTGACGAGTCCCACATTAAGTTGCACCCAATTCCCATTTTCCCAGTCCTGACTACTAGCAGTCTGGCAACCCAAAAATGCTGGGTGAGGGCTGGGGAAAGGGAAAAGGGAAAAGGGTAAGGGATTTAAACCCTTTCCCCCGCCAAGTTCGCTTGGCGAACTACTAGCTTGTGTAGTTGAAGTTGATTCGTCGGCCATGAAATGACTTTTACCACAGTTCACTGATGTTAAATCAAGAAAAGAAAGGTTGACAATAGAAGCTGGCCTAAAGCAGCATTACGGCATATTAGCAATCAAAAAACGTGGTTCTCGACAACATCGACCGTATCGAAGCACCTCCAGCAGATGTCTTTTACCGAGAGTATATTCTGCCCCAGCGTCCAGTAATTATCACCAATCTCTTTGAAAATTCACCACTGCGTCCAATGGATACCCTTGAAAAGGTAAAAACAGGGCTGACTGACATCCCACTTGAAATCTGTGCAAATTACATCGCCAATCTGCTAAATTCGACATCCGCTGATATTCCCCGAATGATGAATTTAGGTGAATATCTTGATTTCCTACAAGCACAACCCACAACTCTTGATATCTGTGTTGAATATCCTACGCCCCAAAAGTTACTTCAGTTATTGCCCCTGAATTCATACCAACATTTAAATGATGAAAGCGACTTGTACTCCAATATGTTTGTCGCTGCCAGCAATAATTATGCTCATTTGCACTATGATGCCGATCAACGTAATGTTTTGTTGTTTCAAGTTTTTGGCACAAAGCGATTTGTATTGATTCATCCGCGTGAAACTCAAAAGCTAGATGCGATCGATCGGCTTAATCTCTGCCGTACCAGTGGTATCTTCCTGGAAAATTTCTCAGAAGCCGAGAAAACGGATTTTCTCCGATATACCAACGCTTATGATGCGGTACTTTATCCTGGTGAAACTATTTTCATGCCGATGATGATCTGGCACTACATAGAGTACTTGGAACCAGCCATGTCAATTGCTTATCGTTTGGGACGCAACGCTTATAATCGGCGATTGGCTAAACTTTTTCCAGCCCCCTCGGTTGATGTTCAGTCTTTATCGCTGTTGCTGCAAGACGAGACACAAGCGCGATCGCATCATCTAGAATGGTTAAATAAACTAGAGGCTATAAGCGATTCATGGTCGGGGAGTGAAAGCGATCGCAGGGACACTTTAAACTACCTTTGCCTAAGAATTCGGGGGCAATATCTTGGTCTTGAGCCGATCAAGAATATTCGAGAGTTGAGAAGACGTGAAGCCATGCTAAGTAAGTCGGTGAAATAAACCAAAATATGTTGGGAAACGTAAATGGGCTTAAAACCCTTACTAATGACAGCCTCCGCCAGTTAGCTTTAATTGCGCCGACCTACTTAAACACTTGCCTGCTCTGACCGAATCAATCGTGCATAGGAACCATCAAGCTGCAACATTTCATTGTGCGTACCGCGTTGCACTACTTTACCCTTTTCTAGAACAATAATTTCATCACAGTCGCGGATGGTACTGAGACGGTGAGCCACAATAATGCAAGAACAGCCCCGATAGCGCAGATTTCGGTCAATAATTTTTTCCGTATCAGCATCTAAGGCACTGGTTGCTTCATCCATGATCAGAATTGTGGGATCGTTGACTAATGCACGGGCAATTTCTAAACGCTGGCGCTGTCCCGCCACTGAAATTAGCAGCACCCTCAAGTAAGTTACCTTCATACCCTCCAGATAAAGCTAAAATCACTTCATGAATAACTGCATCTTTACAAGCTCGGACTAATTGAGAATTAGACACTGTATCATCCCACAAAGTCAAATTATCTCGGACACTGCCAGCGAACAGAAAAATTTCCTGTTCTACCATTGCCAAAGAATTAGAAAGTATCGCCCTAGTAATTTGCTCTCTAGGGATACCATCAAAGAGAATTTCTCCCGACCAAGGTTGATATAGCCCCGCTACCAATTTGGCAACTGTTGATTTACCAGAACCACTACTACCAACTAGGGCTACCCTCTGTCCTGGTTTCAGTTGAAGACTCAGGTCTTGAATTAGAGGCCCATCTGTCCGTGAGTAGCCAAATGTGACATTTTTTAATTCGACATATCCCTTAAGTTCGCAAGCTGAAGCATACTGTGAGGTATGTAAATTATGATTATCCAATTCGGAATCGGTTGCGTTTTGCAATACATCATCGAGGCGATTTAAGTCTCCTTCTAGTTCCTGTAAGGTACTGCCGAAATTGACTAGAGAGTTGACTGGAGTCAAAAAGCTAGTCATTAAACTTTGGAAAGCAATCAACATCCCAATGCTGAGATGCCCATCCATGACTCGTAGACCACCAATAACTAAAACTGCTAAGGAGCTTAAACTAGTTAAGAAAACAGGTAAAACACCTAGTACTTGATTAGTAATACCTAACTCTTGCTGACCGTTAATAAATTTTGTATAGTAACCCGACCAACGGGAGAAAAAATCAGATTCCAACGCTGATGCTTTCAGAGTTTCCATACTTTGAAGGGCAGCAATTTCTGTTCCGGCAACTTTGCCTCTATCTTGGATGATTCGCATATAAATATCTGTGCGCTGTCGGGAAATCCACTGCAAAGTCAAAATATTAATCGCAGCAAAACAGATACCGATCGCAGTCAGCACTCCATCATAAGCAAACATGACTAAGGCATAAAATACTACCATGACGGTATCAATTACAGTCCTGGCTAACTGTCCGGATAGCACTTCGGCAACTTTAGTATTGATATTGATTCGGCTGCTAATTTCTCCGGCAAATCTTTGGGCATAAAACGCCACTGGCAAGCGAAGAATATGGTGGATGAATTGCCCTGACATTTCCACCGATAATTTAATATTTAGTTTTCTCAAAAAACGTCTTTGTAGTAATGTCAGTAACACCTGAATAATCACTGTAATTGTCATTCCCAAAACCAATGGACGCAACCAGTCTGTGCGATTTTCTACCAAAATATTATCAACAAAAATTTGATTAAAGACTGGTAAAACTAACCCTGGAATGACTAGAAAAAATCCTGCTAATAAACAATAGAGAATGGCTCCCCAAGAACCCCGTAAACGGTCAAAGAGTGCGCCTATTAAGCTCGGTTTGCGACCTCCGCGTTGAAATTCTGGGCCTGGTTCCATTACCAGAACAACCCCTGTATAGGCTTCATCAAATTCTTTAAAGGAAATTCGTCTCGGCCCGGTAGCTGGGTCATTGAGATAAACCCAATTTTTTTTAAATCCCTCTACTACTAAGAAATGATTAAAATTCCAGAAAACAATATATGGCGGACGAAGTTCTTGTAATTGCGCCAATTGCTTTTTAAAACCTTTGGCTTGCATTCCATAGTTTCTCGCAGCTTTGATCATGTTAGAGGCTTTGCTACCATCGCGAGAAACACCGCAATTTTGCCGCAGTTCTGCTAAAGGCACAATTTTACGATGGTAGGCTAAAATAATCCCGAAAGCTGCTGCTCCACACTCTACAGCTTCCATTTGCAATAGAGTGGGAGTTTTGACGCGAGAAAAGATGTGAGTTTCTGCCGTTTCTGAATCTAATAATGGGGCTTTTTGGCGGAAGGGATTAAGGTTTTGAATTAAAGATATTAACTGCTGAATCAATTGCACAAGACCATTCCCCTAATACCGTAGTTTTACCCCACCCTAACCCTCTCCTTATAAAGGGGAGGGAACTAGATTTCTTTTTCCCCCCTTGGAAAGGGAGGATTAAGGGGGGTATTATTATGTGCATCTTCATACATAATTGGTATAACACTTTAGTTAATGCCAGTAAATTCTCTAAGAATAGGCAAGACATAAGTAATTGGTGCTTGCTCTGCTACTTTAACCCGGACACTGGTAGTTGTTCCGGGAGAAATGTTTAATTTTGGCCCTTGGGAAGAAGACCAGCGATAACCGCTAAAGTTGGATGGAGCTAGTTCCATTTCTGTTCGCACTTCTATGTCTCCGCCCCCAGTTAGCAAGATGTTTGTGACTAGATCGGGATTGCCAATCACAGACTTTGCGCCTTCTTTAGTCACAGGTAAGGGGGAAACAGAGGTAACTTTACCGACAATACCGCCAAAGCGTTCTCTTTTTACGGAAGTGGGGGTAATTTGCACGAGCATTCCTGGTTGAATTTGTTTACCATCTTCGACACGAAAGTAGGAGACGGCAATTAGTGAAGTCTTTTTGTCACCGACGTTCAAGGTGACGAGCGGAGTTTTCGGACTAGTAACTTGTCCGACAAAACCAGCCACTTCTAATACACAGCCGCTACTAGGGCTAAGAATTTGACTATTTTCTAATATTTGTTTTTCTAGTTGCGCGATCGCTCGATTCACTTCTTGAATTTGATTAATTTTGGTATTAAGATTTTCTACGTTTTCTTGATCGATACGTTGGCTCTTAGTCTCTAAGTCTTTTAACTGCGCTTGCAGTTCGCCTACAGAACTCAAATTTTGTAAGTATCTTTGCTGGGCTTCTGTTTCTTGTACATCTAATTGCTTGAGCTGCACTTTGATATCAGAAACGGTTTGCGTTGCCTGTTTATATTCTTGCTCTGCTTGTAAATATGTATCTTTGGCAATGGCTCCCGCATCTACGAGTTGCTGGCGCTTCTGTAATCGATCTTTGAGTATAGGTACGACAGTTACAGCATCATTCAGGCGTTGCTGCAAACTAAGGCGCTGTTCGCGAATGGCATTTAAACCTTTTTCATAAAATGCAGGCGTGAGAGTTTGAGTATCCCGCAAACGTTGAATATAACTAGCTTTAGCAGAAGCGATCGCCTCTTTTTCTTTAGCGGTACGTTGTCGCTGAAGCAGGGATGAATTTTGTTCTTGTGTTTGTAATTGCCCCAGTTTTGAGCGTTGCAGTTGCAATTGCTGTTTGAGATCCGTCGGATCGATCGTTGCTATGACATATCCTCGATCTATACATTGTCCTGTTTTCACATTTAGACTTTTTAACTGTCCTGAGATTGGCGACTCAAAAGTGACAACTTGATTGGGTTGAATAAGTATTCCCTTTCCTGTGACTGTGACGGGAATACGTCCAAAAATACTCCAAATTAACCCCAACAACACAAAAGTACCCAGCGTCGCCAAAGGCAGCCAATCTACAGGATTGACTACTTGCATTAACCGATCCAATCTTTCTGGAGAAGATAAACGCTCCAGCGATTCTTTGCGAAATATACTATCTTGTTCTTCAGCCATTCATTTGTTAATTCGTAATACTTCGACTGCGCTCAGTACAAGTTCGTAATTAAGACTGGAATTGGAGACTAATGAAGCTATTTTCTACCTACTTTCTGCCTCCTGCCTTCTGCCTCCTGCCTCCTGCCTTCTTCAAGATTGTCGATTCAGACGCTTAATCATCCAGTCAAATCTAGCACCTGCTAAGGCGGTGTTGTCTAATGTATCTAAGTTGAGTTCATCTTCAACTTCGATATCTTCTGCTAAGAGTCGATCTAGTTGGTAAGCCAATTTTCCAAATCCACGGCGGAACAGGCGATCGCGAATCCGATCTACTAAAACTACAGCGATCGCTCGATAAAAACGGGCTGTGAATCCTGTATTTTGCTTTAATTGTTTAGCTAGTTTCTCTTGTGGTAAAGCTAGTAATATAGAAGATTCTATCGCCTTGACTGTGGCAGAGGCAGTTGTTGCTTCTACAAAAGACATTTCCCCTAAAATTTCGCCTTTTACAGATTGAGCAATTTCTTTTTCGGCAACTTGATTCTGTGGGGTGGAAACAAAAATCCCTAACTTCCCATCTAATAATATATATAATGCTTCAACAGGTTTCCCTTCTTCAATTATTACTTTACCTGGATTAACTTTAGTTCTTACTCCTTGGGAAATCATCCAATCAATATCGCTATCGTTCAAAATAGCAAACACAAACAAAACCTTTCGCAGTGATTCTCCTGGAACTACTTTGTTTTTGGCAAGAAAATCAGTGAGTCCCCGCAACTGCTGTGATAGCAAAACAGCCATTTTTTGATAAAAATGCGCGGCGAATTCTGTATCTTGCTCCAGTTTTTTGAGTAATAATTCTCTTGGCACTGCTAATATCCGTGAGGGTTCTAGAGCGATAAAAGTAGTAGACGGAGGACGATTATCTATAAAAGATAAAGTTTCTACAAATTCCCCTGGCGATACGCGATCGATTTCTTGTGCGTCTTTGACATTACCTGTGAGAGAGACACAAATGCTTAATGCTCCCTCTAACAAAATTTCTACTGTATCAATAATCTCTTCACCCTCTTGAATGAGAATTTGATTAGGAAGATACTCTTTACATCTGCCTACACTGAACATCCAATCAATATCACTTTCCCTAAAGGCAGAAAAATTGGGAGTATTAACCAGCATTTCTTTAAACATACAATTTAAGCTTGATTAGGAGTGAAATTCATTTTTTACAGCAAAATCCAGCCTTTTATTAGTTTTATAGAAGTTTTTAACCTGGCTGACAGAAGTAGTAAAAAGTCAGTAAAAACAAGGTTTTTCAAAAAAGAGGTGGACTTCTGTGAAAGGGTAAAGTTACTAGACAACTAGCTTCTTACTTATACTAAGTACACAATTTCGCAAATTGGTAGCCAATTTAGGTTTGAAATTTCAAGGCATAGACGCTTTACTTCCTCCAGGTTAGGGGTACAGAGTTTCGCATATCGGCGCGCGAAGCTTGTTTCGGTTAATTCGCTATGAATTCATAGAATAGCGTGCTAAGTTATACTTACTTCCATTTTTGGTAAAATCTTTAACAAAGTATTTAGACAAAAGTTAATATAGATTTTATCATTGGTAGTTAATTTAACTAAATATCGCCTTTTCGTGCTATCACAAATATTTATCTTTGTTAGATACTTGAAAATTAATAGGACTTAATATGAGTTGGATACAAAAATTTGTAAACATGGCAGCAGTTCCTATATCTATGACAGTATTGGTAATGTCTAGTTTGCCCAGAATGGCGATCGCTGAATCACCAGTAGCACTCAAATTCCAAAAATTTCAGAATTGGCAAATCAGTCAAAAGTTTATCCCACCAAATCGAAATGCGCCACAAACTACCTCTGGTGGGGCGACTCGTCGCGGTTCTCGGTATTTAGAAAGTAAAGAAACTTTAACTGCCTTAATGCCTCTAAATAAAATAGGTTTAACCCTTGCAGAACGTCCCACATTTTACTGGTTTATACCGCAGATACCAGTAGAAACTGCTCGCTTTTCACTTCTAGATGGTGAGGATATAGTCTATGAGACGACTTTTAAACTTCCTAAACAATTAGGAATTATTGGTTTTACTCTGCCAACAAAAGCACCAAGTCTGAAAGTAGGTAATAAATATCACTGGTATATGTCAATCGCTGACAATTCAGAGGAAGTAGGAGAGGGAATCACTGTCGATGGTTGGGTAGAAACGAATCCAACCTACTAATGATTTATCAAAGCAGCTAGCGAGAACAAATCCCAAGCAGCTTTCCCAAGTGTATGCTGCATCTGGAATTTGGTATGAAGTGCTACATACATTAGTACAGCAACGTCTTAGCGATCCGCGCGATCGCACAGTCATGGCTAATTGGCAAGCATTATTGGAGTCAGTGGGGTTAAAAGATTTAGTTTCCAAACCTTTAAGTAGATATCTGGAATCCCAAGACTAAATAATTTATGTGGAGTCATATCAAGCAACAACTTTGGCAATATCGCGGTATCTTTATTGCTGCTCCCAGTGTGGGAGCATTAGTGTTTATCCTGCGCTTGAGTGGATTATTGCAGATGTTGGAATTGGCAGCGTTGGATCAAATGTTTCTGTTACGTTCTCCAGAACCTGTTGATACGCGGATTGTCATTGTAGAAATTAATGAATCTGATGTGCAAAAACTTGGTAAGCGCAGTTATTGGCCTTTGCCTGACAAGTTGCTGGCACAAGTTTTAGAGAATTTAAAACAGCAAAAACCCAGTGCTATTGGTTTGGATTTATATCGAGATTTCCCAGTAGGTTTTGGACATCAATCATTAGTTAAGGTGTTTGAATCTACACCAAATTTAGTTGGCGTACAAAAAGTAGCTGAGAGTGAAGATAGCTCGGCGGTAGCACCACCACCAGCCCTGAAAAAACTCGATCGAGTCGGTGCAAATGATTTTCCTTTAGATGGGGATGGAAAAATTCGCCGCAGTTTAATGTATTTGTCAGACAAAAATGGCGAAAATGTGTTTAGTTTTGCTTTTAAACTTGCCTATCTTTATTTGAGCGATCGCCAAATTGATGTCGGACAAACAAAAGATTATTTGGTAAAAACAGGTAACGTTGTTTACCCATTATTTCAAGGTAATGATGGTGGTTATATTCGGGCTGAAGACCAAGGTTATCAAGTAATAATAAATTATCGGAGTTCTCAAGAAGAATTTCAGCACATATCGATTATGGATGTGTTAGATAATCGAATACCCAAGGACTTAGTAAAAGGGCGAATTGTCTTGATTGGTTCCACAGCCGAAAGTCTCAAAGACCTATTCTATACACCATACAGCAGTACTATATTAACAGCGCCTAAACGAATGGCTGGTGTAACTATTCACGCTCATGCTATCAGTCAAATTTTAAGTGCTACTTTAGATGACCGCCCGTTAATCAGAACATGGACTAAATTAGAGGAATGGTTGTGGATTTTTCTTTGGTCACTGATTGGTGCAATACTAATCTGGCAACAAAGATATAGCGGCAGTTATAAAATAAAATCATTATTACCTTTGATTAGTATTTTGCTAGCTGGATGCTGTCTTGTAGGTAGTAGTTATCTAGCTTTTATAGCAGGTTGGTGGATTCCTATTGTCCCACCATTACTGACATTAATTGGTTCGGCAATTGCTGTGACTGCTTATATTGCCAGAACTGCGGGAGCAATTCGCAAGACCTTTGGTCGTTATCTCACCGATGAAGTCGTCGCTAATTTATTAGAAAACCCTGAAGGTTTAAAACTTGGTGGCGAACGTAAGAAAATTACTATTCTCACTTCTGATTTAAGAGGTTTTACAGCTATATCTGAGAAATTACCTGCTGAAGAAGTAATTAAAATAATTAACCTTTATTTAGGATATATGGCAGATGTTATTACTCAGTACCAAGGCACGATTGATGAATTTATGGGTGATGGAATTTTAGTTTTGTTCGGCGCTCCCATCGCTAGAAAAGATGATGCGACAAGAGCGATCGCTTGTGCAGTGGCAATGCAATTAGCAATGGAATCAGTGAACAAAAAAATCCAGCAAATGGGATTTCCAAAGCTAGAAATGGGTATTGGCATTAATACAGCAGAAGTAGTTGTCGGTAATATTGGTTCGGAAAAACGAACTAAATATGGAATTATCGGCGATCAAGTTAATTTAACCTATCGCATTGAATCGTATACAGTCGGCGGACAAATTTTTGCTTCGCAATCAACTATTAATGAGACTGGTTATATTGTGAAAATTATTGGACATAAAGAAGTGCAAGCAAAAGGAGTGAAACAACCGATAAAAATTTATGAAGTAGGTGGAATTACTGGAGAATACAATTTATATCTTGCTGAAGACGAAGATAAAGTATTCTTGGAACTGCCAGAAGCAATTCCCTTAAAATATACAGTTTTGGATGGAAAAAATGTAAATAACACTATCATGGAGGGAAAGTTAGTAAAGCTGTCAGCTAAGGGAGCGCAAGTATGTTATGACTCTCAAGTAAATTATCTAGCTTTACAGCCCTTTACTAATCTAAAACTGAACTTATTGATGCAAGGTAATGCCGAAATAAGTGAAGATATCTATGCTAAAGTCTTAGACAAAACGACAGAACCAGATAATTTTTATATTCGTTTTACTAACATTCCATTAGAAGTAGAAGAGCAATTTAATGCCCTACGCCTTTGCCAAAGAACCATTGCACCTTTAACTCCAGATGAGTAATTCCAAGTTACTGCTTACAGATAATCAATTCCTAGTATTAGATAATCCCCTAACAGTTTGGCAAATTGAATCCGGTGCGATCGCTGTTTTTGCTATTCTGATTGAGCAAGGTATTGAGGGTACTCGCCGTTATCTATTTAGTGTCAATGCGAAAGAAGCATTGTTTGGGATATCGGCTAATAATCATAAACTTTTGGCGGTATCCATAGAAGATACTGTGTTGTTGCAAATACCTACACAAGAATGCGAGCAATGGATAAGTCAGGAGAAAGACGAGGCAGAAAGTTTTATTAAGTTAGTGCAGACTTGGGAGCAAAATATTCAAAGTTGTTTAGGCGATACCTTCTCTACAAGACTCTACGATAAGCTGCGCGAACGCGAACGCTTTTCGATTGTGCCAGTTTTTTCCCACACTGAAAAACTTCCCAACTGGAACGAGATCCAAGTTACTCTCGGCGAATTACACAGCGATTTTTGCGAAATTCTGACTCAAATAGAACAGGAAGAATTGGCAGCAAAATGGACTCAATTCCAAGCACGGCAACAACTTAACTCTCAGGTAAAAGTTAATGCTTTAGGAGAGTTAGCCTCAGTTCTCAAACCCAAGCAAGCCGAACTGATGCAGTCAGGTACACCGTTGCTGATTGCCGCGGGTGCAGTGGGAAGGGCATTAGGAATTAAGATTTTGCCACCTGTGCGTTCTGAAGACATGAAGCGGATTAAAGAACCATTAGAAGCGATCGCCCGTGCATCCCGAATACGCATCCGACGGGTATTGCTCAATGACCGATGGTGGCAAAAAGATAGCGGCCCTCTATTAGCATATACTAATCAAGATAATTTTCCTGTTGCATTGCTACCAGCAGGGGTAGGAAAGTACGAAATCTTTGACCCAGAGAAGCACGTCCGCATACCTGTAAACAATCGTACTGCTCAACAACTAGCTCCCTTTGCCTATGTATTTTATCGTCCCGTACCCGAAAACAATTTAACTGCGATCGCCTTACTTCTGTTTGCCTTTAAGGGGAAAATTCGAGAACTGATTGTTATCTTCCTTACAGGCGTTGTAGGCGCATTGTTGGGAATGTTAACCCCCTTGGCAACTGCTATCCTGATCGATTCCGTCATTCCTGATGCAGATAGAGAGTTATTAGTGCAAATCGGCTTGGGCTTGATAGCTGCCAGCTTTGGAACGATAATTTTTCAAATTGCCCAAGGTTTTGCCGGTCTGAGATTAGAAAGTAAAGCCAGTTTAGACTCCCAAGCAGCCTTATGGGATAGATTGTTTAATCTGCGCGTATCTTTCTTTCGTGAATATTCAATTGGGGATTTGCAATCTCGTGTTTCTGCAATCACTCAAATCCGCCAGAAACTCAACGACACAGTGCTACGCACAATTTTTACCAGCTTCTTCTCTCTACTAAATCTGGCGCTACTGTTTATCTACAGTTCCAGTCTAGCTTTAGTTGTAGTAGCAGTAGCGTTGGTAGCGATCGCCTTCACTACCATCTCAGGCTTACTTAGCCGCCAAAAGTTGCGTTCTTTAGAAGAAATAGAGGGAGAAATTTTTGGTTTTACTGTACAGATGGTTGCTGGTGTGTCCAAACTTCGAGTCACCAATGCAGAAGACCGTGCTTTTGCCTATTGGGCAAAAAAGTATAGTCAGCAGCTACAATTCAAGCTGAGTACAGAGGTAATTGAAGATATCTTAGCGATATTTAACACTGCCATGCCAACCGTCAGCTCGATAATTATCTTTTGGCTGGCAGTTACGTTAATCGCACAAGCCCCATCTGAAAGCGGAACAGGATTATCTACAGGTACATTTTTAGCATTTAATTCCGCCTTTGCCATATTTATCGCTGGGGCAACTCAGCTGAGTAATACCATAGTCAGCATATTAGATATCAGCATTTTTTGGGAACGTGCAAAGCCCATCTTTCAGGCGCAACCAGAAATCGACCTGAGCAAAAGCGATCCAGGACGATTAACGGGTAAAGTAAAAGTCGATCGCGTGACTTTCCGCTACCGCGAAGATGGTCCCCTTAATTTAGACGCTCTGACAATTCAGGCAGAACCAGGAGAGTTGATTGCTTTAGTAGGGCCTTCTGGTAGTGGCAAATCAACGATTATTAGGCTGTTATTGGGATTTGAAACGCCAAAAGATGGCACGATTTACTATGATGGTCAGGACTTATCAGGGTTAGATATATCGGCAGTGCGTAGACAAATTGGTGTAGTGCTGCAAAATGGCCGCATCAATAGCGCTTCAATTTTTGAAAATATTTCTAGTGGCGCATTGGTGACAATGGAAGAAGCCTGGGAAGCAGTACGTATGGCTGGGTTTGCCGATGATATTAAGTCAATGCCAATGGAAATGCACACAGTTATTTCGGAGGGGGGTACAAATCTTTCTGGTGGGCAACGTCAAAGGTTATTAATTGCTCGTGCTTTAGTCTTAAAACCGAGAATTATAATTTTTGATGAAGCTACCAGTGCTTTAGATAATCGTACTCAAGCGATAGTTAGTAGCAGCTTAGACCAGTTAGGAGTAACGCGCATAATTATCGCC
The DNA here is from genome assembly GCF_053470305.1 of Nostoc sp. DSM 114160. NCBI lineage: Bacteria > Bacillati > Cyanobacteriota > Cyanophyceae > Nostocales > Nostocaceae > Nostoc > Nostoc sp. DSM 114160. The sequence goes on from NZ_JBPFGO010000003.1 coordinate 375,249, forward strand.
CATCGCCTCAGCACCATCCGCAACGCCGACCGAATTTATGTGATTGAAGCCGGTCGAGTTGTTCAACAAGGTAAGTTTGAAGAATTAGTGAATCAAAAGGGCTTATTTGCTAATCTGATGGCACGACAAATGGCGTAAGCGCAAGGGAGGTTTGCAGCTTTTATTACCATGAATATGGTGCAATTTAAATGACGATTAGCTTATGCATAGTTTACTTCACCAAAAAAGTATACTAAGAGGTTGTTTGAAAAGTGTTTCGCTGTGACTTTAGTTTTTTAAATTGAGATTCGCTCTGATGGACGCATCTTCCTACGTGCGGAACGTTCAGGTAATGGCAACGGTCGTATCTACACCTTGACCTACAGTGCAACTGATAGCGCTGGTAACGTTACTATCTCTACCACACAAGTGCGCGTACCCAAAAATCAAGGCAAAAAACAACTCCTTATCTCCCCTTAATTATTAACGAATGTTACCCACATCTTTACTGAAAGTGAAGAATATACCGCCACAGTCACGGTTATTGACTGTTTACAAGCCGCTACAACTATAGTATCCATCGTCTGGCAATGGTTAAAATGCAGCTATTGCCAATAAAAATGTATGGTGCAAAGTCTGTGTTTTCATTTTCATCATTTACAAGACAGTAGAAAGAAATATTTTGATTAGGCTGACCGAACATTTTAGGTATTATTCTCTTAAGAAATATTTCCAAATTTGGCTCATGCCCAAAGTTACTCATCCACATCTCAAATGCATCTTGATTTAAAAATTCAGAGTGGCGATAAACATCCAGTTCATCCCAAAATTTGCCGAATGAATAGTGTTCCATCTCTGGATATAAACGTCTGCTAAATTTCAATAAGTTTGCAATATAAAGAGTGCTAATTCGGTCTTTATCGTAGCTGTTATTTATGGGTTTAGCAAACACTGTTATCTCGCCCATGCTGCTACGACCCCAGTATAAAGTTCGGCTATTCACACTATTTACAAACGCACTAATAACTTCATATGTATTTGGCTCATGGCAAAAGTTTGGGAGCAAGCACATTTCTCCTAACAAAATAGCTTCGTCAAGATGCAATCTCGCCGCTTCTCCAAATTGCCGAATACAAAGTGAAAGTTTATCCATATTTTGGTAGTGATGCATAGTAATGATTTATTGTCGTAGAGAGGCATTATAGTGATGAACGAAATACCAGACTGCCCCAATGTGGTTGTCTATTGATTTTGAGAATGACAATGTTTTACGGACTAAGCGTGCAACTCGTTGCCTAACGGTATTATTGAATCGTTCGATATAACAAGTCTTACCGCTATCTTTACTGACTGCACTTCGGGCGTTTACTTGGTAACACTTGTTCGTATGCCTCCCAAAAATCCGTGTAACAAACTGCACACTGACGGTAAACTGGTGGGAGCGATCGCCATAATTGTTTTGCCGCTTGAGCGGAACGGTCTCCAATATAAACTCCAACAATTTCTCGGCTCACAGCATCAATTGCAAGCCAAATCCACTGTTTATTCGCTTTTGAGCCAACAAATGACCACATCTCATCAACAGTCACGAATTAGGCTGCCAGGTTTTTTTGGGTGACTTCACGGGATTGAAAAAAACAGAACTGTCTCAATTGAGCCGCATAAGTATTGCCAGGTAAGTACTCTGATGATTCCAGAGTCAGGATTAAGAACTCATCTGAAAGAATTTGGATTTATAAAGTTGTTTAGGAAAGACTTCAAGAAAGAAGACTCTAGGCACTATATTTTGTATGTTCCAGATGAGGAAAGAATCAAGGATATAACCAGAAATGAATTTATCACAATTCATGATATCCATTGGGGAATAGAAACCTTTCATCGAGCCATAAAACAAGTATGTGGAATTTGTCGGTTCATGGTTAGGGATACCTATGCAATCAAGACTCACATATTTTGTTCCCTTCAAGCTTTTGTTAGATTGGAGTTTATGCGGTCTGAAAAAATAATTAGCAATTGGTACGAAGTACAACGAAATATGTTCACATTAGTTGTACGTGAGCATATTTTTGCAAACCTTAGCAGCGATCGCATTTTCTAGACAACATAGATAATCTTTTTTGTCAATGCGTAAGTCCTAAAGATATATTTATGTAGGTTGGGTGGAGTGAAACGCAACCCAACATTACCATCAAATTTTATGTTGGGTTACGCTATCGCTGCACCCAACCTACAAAACTGGCTTTGTTGTGTCTGGCTTTCTTAATGCGTGAATTTTGAATTGGTATAACTTACTTACCTAAATCGACAAGATTGCTCTACAGTCGGAGTCTTTTCAAATTGCACCATTATTAAAACAGCTGGCGCATCGCCTACTGTTCCAGATAAGTGACCTTTATGACCTTGCGCGTCTGTTTTCGTACCCTGATCTTCTCCAAAGGAAATTTCGCCTTCCCCCATCTCGACTCGCTGACCGTCCATAGTCTCCACAAACCAGCGTCCCGACAAAGGTACGATCCATTGGGGTTTTGGGTTTTCATGCCAGTTACCAACCCATCCCACAGGTAGCACAGTAAAGCTAATTGTAGCACCGGACTGCTTCAAATTAGAAAGCCACTGCGGTGAGGTATCCGGGGCTATGCCTTTTTCGATAAAGTCTTCAATTTGACAACGGGATTGATGACTTATACCGTCGTTGTCAGTCCAGACGTGCCAGTATTCAATTGTTGGTTTGGATGATGAGTTATTCTGCATAATAATGGCTCTTTTTGATCCGAAATGTATTGAAAGGCAAATTAGAAATTAAGAATTACGAAATTCTAACCGTATAATTGTGTCCTTCCCATTTGCTGCTTTCAATCCAGAAAAAGGTAAAGTTGATTGCCTGTTGCTGATTATCAGAAATAGAAATATCTACAAAATTCACTCCTAACTTTGTAGAAGTAGAAAGCATATCTTGTGTAGTTTGCCAATCATCATCTGACCAGTGCAATTGAAAAGATGCTAAAGCGTCAATTCGCAATGTCTGACCTTTTTTTACTTGGCTGATTTGTCGGTTAAACTTCCAAATTTCCAATGATTTACACTGCTTTCTTTCGCCTAGATAGCGATTTGCCACTTCTGGAATAAAATCAAACACCTGTCCGTCATCAGTTGACCGTAGCAGCTTGATATACTCTGCGTGTGCCCACATTAAAGGCATCGCTGAACCTGTTGGTTTTCCTAAAAACATATAGACATCAGGTATATCTGCCTCATCCCAAACCTGTTCTGGTAGCAAACAAGTATCTGAAGCAAATCCTTCCATCGCCTTAATATATGTTTTGACATCGCCGCCAGCAGCTAGTTCATAATGTCCTCGTTCTCCTGTCAAGAGAGGCCAAGCGCGTCCCTTACCCCAACTAGTATAAGGACTGCCGTCTTTTTGCTGTCCGTAGCCGTCGTGGTTGTAACGATGCCAACAAGGCCCAACGGGTGTATCTACTTTTAAAACTGCATCAATTACTTTGACAGAATCAACAATAATCGGATCGTCTGGTTTGCGAATTCCATAGCGTACTAATTGGAGAAATCCGCCATCGACAATTTCCTTGGCCGGAAATTCTGCTGGTTCACCAGGAGGTTGACTGCTGATGAAAAGAGTTCCTTGGTTAGGATTTTCGTCGGCTTGAGGATTATTAATATCTGAGGGAGTAATTCGGATATAATGCCGTTTGATCCCAGGAACTAAAGTTCCTTCAGTAGTTACTGTCCAAGCTTCAATGTGACATTCTAAAAAATCTGCGTATTCTTCGATAAACTTTGCTGTTGCTTCATCGCCACGTTGACGAACAAATTGAGCAGCACAGATTAAGGCGGCAATACTGGATGCTAGGGTTGATGGTGAATAACCGCTATTTTCTTCCCAGCGTTCTTGTTGAGTAACCGGGCCGTTACGAATTAAATAACCCGCTGCCCGCAGAACCATTGGATAAATATCGAATTTTAAACAAGTCTTCTGCTGGTGCAATAGCCATGCTAGAAGAATCGGAAATGCCACTTCATCTAGTTGAATACCTTTCCAGTAAGGTTCGCCATCAACCCAGAAATTTTGAGCAAAACCGCCATCTTCCTGCTGGCTGGTTGCAAGATAAATTAGCGATCGCACTGCTGTTTCTGTTTCACCAGCAGCCACTAAACCTGATACACTGCTAACCATATCCCGCGTCCAGACAAGGTGATATCCGCCTTCGTCTTGGTCGTTTTTGGCTTCACCCCAAGGGATCGCCAGGGATGCAATCAATGCACCTGGGTAAAGTTTGTCTTCATGTGCTAACAACAAACTAATGCTGTTGTGATACAACTTCCCATCATTGTATGAAACATCTTCTAGCGGTCGGATATTGCGGCGCGATCGCTTCCACTGTTCGTTGTATTGCTGCTTCTGCTGTTCAAAAGGAATATTCAGCGACTGAAATAGTGTAGAAATTGCATTATGCAAGTTTGTACCAAACGCCAATCCTAAAGTAAACTCTTTAGTGCGATCTAAATTTAGTTTTCCAGTCAAAGCAAGATTGCCATCTACAGCACTATCAAACTCCCAATCCATCTGGAAATTATCAGCTAAATCTGTCCAACCATCGCTTTCACCAACGTAACCACAAGAAAGACGGCTAAAGGGAACTGTTGCACCCAGCGCTAGCCATGTTCCTTGTTTCTCGGCTATCAAAATACGATGTCCAGCAACCTCCACAGCGTAACCATTATTACCCATACCTTCAACATCCAGATGCGGCGCACACAAAGCATATAAATGGAGTTGGGAAATAAAATCGCTCTCTCCTGTTAATGTGGTGTGCTGTAAGATACAGGGAAAATGCGGGTCGGCAATCACTTCTTTGATTACGGCATAACGTCCTTGGGGATCGGAATTAGTGATGCGGTATCCTAAACCATGAGTCCACATCGGTTCCACTTTGGATTCGAGATGGCGTTTCTCTTCGTGGAAAAAGCTTTTCCCATCAGAAATTAAATACTGCAAATCCCGAATTTGAGGTTTGTCTACTGTGGGATGGTAGATTTCAGTGACAATACCGCTCCAAAGAGTAAACCAAATGTTACTAGAGGTAGAGTAAGCTGTTCCGACTCCATCTTTATTCGCATGAGTCCATCGCGGCTCAATACCTGGTGAGCCAAAAGCTTTTGCTCGATCAATAAACTTTACCATAGTGCATTGTTGTGCCGATAAGCTTTGAGTGCATTTAGAAAATGCTGTATTTGATATTTATGCGATTAAAAATTTATTGAGAATTTGGTGAAAATTTCCGAGCGGCAGTTAAAGATTTTGCTTCAATAAAAATTTGTTTGATTTCCGGATGCTTTTGGCGAATTTTTACTTCTAAACTTTCTACAGTTAAGGCTATTTCCTCACCTGTAAGATTTTGAGCAAATTGGATTTCTAAGTTAAGTAGCACTTCTTTGGGAGCAAGCTGCATTGTTAGCACCCGGATAACTTCTTTCACTCCTGGTTCTGTTTTGGACAAAGACCGGATATTGGCTATAGTTTGAGGATCGGCACTTTCACCAACTAATAATCCTTTACTTTCTCTGGCTAATACCACTGCTACTATAGCCAAGATAATGCCAATAATAATCGAAGCAATGCCATCCAAATAAACATTGTTAAATAAATGTCCGAAGAAGATTCCGATTAAGGCTACGAATAAGCCTAAAATTGCCGCCGAATCCTCAAATAATACTGTAAATACTGTGGGATCTTTACTATTTTTGATTGCTTGCCAGAAATTTTGTTTCCCCTTAGTCGGCAAAAACTCTTTTAATGCTACAGTCCAAGAAAATCCCTCCAATAATATTGCAATACCTAATACAATATAATTCCACATTGGGTTTTCTAAAGGGCTGGGATGAATTAAATGAGTGATTCCTTCATAAATTGACATCCCGCCGCCAAGGGCAAAGATCAGGATAGCAACAATAAAAGTCCAGAAATAAAGTTCTAGACCGTAACCAAAGGGATGCCTATCGTCTGCTGGCTTTTGGCTTCTTCTAATTCCCAGCAAAAGTACTAGTTGATCGCCAGTATCTACCAGCGAATGAATTCCTTCAGAGATCATGGCGGAACTACCAGTAATGGAGGCGGCGATAAATTTAGTAATAGCGATCGCTAAGTTAGCGCCCATCGCTGCAAATATAGTTTTATGAGATGAATCAGATGCCATGAGAGTCAATAATAATTATGCAGAAACTTCTAATTCACCATCTGGATGGGTAATTTCCCATTGGGTTGGTTTGACCTTGTGCCAAAACGTCTCCTCCAGCTAAATTTAATCGTTGATTGTTATCAAACCAGGGTTAACAGTAACTTTTTTAGGCATTATCAATTAACCATTGTCTGCAAAACCTGGATATAAGGTCATACCGCCATCTACAAATAGAGTTGTACCATAGACATAATCAGAGTCATCAGAAGCTAACCAAACTGCTGCTTTAGCGATATCTTCTACATCACCCACACGTTTTGCTGGAATCAGTTTTAATAACTTTGCTTCTGCTTCTGGAGTATCCCAAGCTGATTTATTAATGGGGGTTTTGATTGCACCAGGCGCAATACTATTAACGCGAATTTTATGGGGTGCAAGTTCTTGAGCAATACTTTGCATCATCATATTTATACCGCCCTTACTTGCAGCATAATTAACATGACCCGCCCAAGGAATTACCTGATGTACTGAACTTATACAAATAATCTTACCTGCGGCAGATGAAATATCAGGCTGGACACCCCGACGTAAGAATTCCTTTGCAGCTTCTCTAGCACATAAGAATTGTCCTGTCAGATTCACCTCAATAACTCTATTCCATTGCTCGAGGGTCATATCTACAAACGGTGAATCTTTTTGAAGACCTGCATTGTTTACCAAAATATCAATAGTGCCGAATTGCTCGATTGTCTGGCTAAACATCGCCTTTATTTCGTCTTCTTTGCTAACATCAGCTTGGATAGCAAATGCTTCACCATTAGCCGCTTTGATGTCATCAACAAGTTTTTGGGCTGATTCAGCTTCCGAACGATAGTTGACGGCGACTGCTGCACCCGATAAAGCTAAATAGCGAGCGATCGCTTGACCAATACCAGAACTAGCACCCGTCACAAGTGCTTTTTGACCTTTGAGCAGGTAAGGGGAATAGCTCATAATGCTTTCGATGTTTTTAAAACTTGTATTCGTTGTGAATATCTCAATATTTCCAAGACCTTCATAATATTTTTGCTTTTTGCGCGTAGTATTATCCTGACAATTTTAATTTTTTAATCAGGAAATTATGGCTCAAAAAAGTTTTGCTTTCTTAAATGATTTTAAAAAGCTTTAGGATTTTTCTAATCTATCTAGAGAAAGATAACCAGCATATTTTTTAGTAAAAAATATTGAAATACTTTGTCATTTCTGTGACAATTGTATGTTTTTCTTTTTAAGATTTGTAAAAATGTGGTTTTCAAGCTTATGTCAATCTCAAGAAAGATTTATGGTATATTCAAAGCAAGTTTGATTATTGATGAGAGTAAATTTTTTAGTTAATCAGAGAACTACATAAAACGTTAAACATTTTTTAGGCGACTCTCAAGCGTCTGATTAAACTTGCTATTAGCAATCCCATCTAATCAAAAAGAAAATTTTTAGTTTTTGGAAATATTAATCAAGATATGATACCAATCAAAAATGTAGTTGTTTTAGTTAGTTTTGACCTTTGGAGAAAATAATTACTGAAAAATAGTAATTATGTATTTTATTTCAAAAGCTACTTGAAAAATTGCAGTATATCGGAAATTGTCAATGTTTTTTAATTGGTCGAACTGTGACGTTAGCGCAGTATTCTGGAAAATATGAATGGTGCGTTAAGCGGATGGCAATTCCATGCAACGCATATATATTTGACCCATGAAGGAGAAAGCGATGCCTGCTCTGTCTCTGAATAACCAAAATTTACCATACCCTGACCCTCTACATCCGATCGTTGTTCACTTCGTAATTGCGATGGTGCTTTTTTCTTTCGTGTGCGACGTGCTGGGTTATTTTACCCGCAATGTGCGGTTATTTGAGGTGAGTTTCTGGAATATGTTTGTGGCCTCAGCAGCTATTTTTTTAGCGGTGATTCTTGGTCAGTTTGAAGCAGGGTCTGGCGAACATCTACCCAGCAGTCCAACCAACACTGAATTTTCATACGGTGATGGGTTGGTCGCTGGCGGCTATTGTTGTTGGCATTACAGCTTGGCGTTTCGTGATTCGCAAACGCACTCCCCGGAAAGTACCACCGGCTTACCTTGGTGCAGCAACGTTTTTAGTCTGCTTGGTGTGCTTGCAAGTCTATCTAGGAAGCAAGCTGGTTTGGGTGTATGGGTTACATATCGAGCCAGTTGTGCAAGCAATGAAGCAGGGAGTTGCACCATGAACTGGCAACTGATTGACCAGTTGAGATTAAGGCTGAATGCTAACGGATTACCTTATGAGATTCCCATACATCCGCAACTGGTGCATTTTACATTGGGTTTGTTCATTCTTGCGATTATTTTTGATATTGCGGGAGCGCTGTTTGCTTTAGAAAAACCAATCTTCAAATTTTTAGGTCTGCCTGCCCTGCGTTCTGGTTTCTTTGATGTCGGCTGGTATAACCTCATAGGAGCAGCTTTTATCACCTTTTTCACTGTTGCAGCTGGTTTTTTCGAGTTACTGCTAGCAAATCCACCAATCGATCAAAAGAGCGTTTGGGGGTTAACTGCTGGTTGGACGATGCTTTTGCATGGCTTGGGTGGCATTTCATTGTTGGGGATCATTGTTGCCATGACAGTATGGAGAGGTTTACAACGTTATCGCTGGCGCAAGGATGCTTCTAGGCAGGTGCAATGGAGTTACTTATTAGCAGGTATTGCAATATTGGGCATCTTATTTGTCCACGGAACTTTGGGGGCGCAATTGGGAGAAGAGTTTGGAATTCACGTTACGGCTGCGAAGTTACTCCAAGAAGGTAAAAACCCAAATTTACTACTCAAATAATCAAGTGGGAAGTACTCTTAGATGAAATTGTGATGTTTAGTGTTTTTGAATATGTACTGATAGCGTTTTATGTCGCAGGGCTGCTAATTGTCAGTCGGTGGATTGGACAACAGGCATTTTCTTGGATGCCTCCCCAGGCGACAGCAGAAGCACAACGGGTAGATGATTTATTCAGCTTTTTAGTCTCAATTGGAGCATTTATCTTGCTGGGGCTGGTTGGTGTTATTGTGTATGCGATCGCCTTTCACCGCGCCCCCCCGGAAGACTACACTGAGGGACACCCTTCTAGAGGTAATGGAAAGTTAGAAATATTGTGGACAGCGACGCCAACTTTGTTAGTAATATGGATTGCCTTTCAAAGCTTCAATATTTATCAGCAATTAAATATTCTTGGTCTAAACCAAATTGTGCATTTGCACGCGCCCCTAGAATCTGCACCCGCCTACGCCGCAACCGTTAGCGATGTCCCCAAACCTGCGTCTGAAACAATTGATGTTTTCGCTAGGCAGTGGGATTGGTCTTTCCACTATCCAAATAATCTTACCAGTAAGGAATTACACTTACCGAGCGATCGCAGCACTCGCTTAAATATGCAAGCAGAGAAAGTAATCCACGGCTTCTACGTTCCTGAGTTTCGCTTAAAGCAAGATATTGTTCCAGGACGCAACATTGACATTGTGATTACACCCACTCGCCCAGGTAAATATCGACTGAAAGATTCTCAATTCAGTGGTGCTTATTTTGCCTTGATGGAGGCAGATGTATACGTTGAATCCCTCGATAAGTATAATCAGTGGCTCGCGCAAACAGTCTCTAGCGAAACGAACCCTCAAAATCAGGCAATTGCCGAAAATATTCAACCACCAAAGACATTATTCAAAAGCGGCTGGTACACCGTTGCACCTGCTCAACCTGCTGTAGCCAATCAAAGGAAGATAAATAATGACACATGATTTGAGTGAAGCTATAGCCAACAATAGAGAACCTGAGAATAACTGGCGGGAATATTTCAGCTTCAGCACCGATCATAAGGTAATCGGTGTTCAGTACATGGTGATGACCTTCATTTTCTTTCTTCTTGGCGGGCTGTTGGCGATGATTATCCGGGCTGAATTGCTCACCCCGGAAGCAAACTTAGTTGACCGCCCCCTCTACAATGGTTTATTCACCATGCACGGGACAATCATGATTTTCCTGTGGGTTATTCCCTTCAATGCAGGTCTTGCTAACTACCTAGTACCGTTGATGATTGGAGCGCGGGATATGGCTTTTCCCCTGCTCAACGCTATTTCTTTTTGGATTTTGCCACCAGCCGGTCTTCTACTACTGTCTAGTTTCTTACTACCAAGCGGGACTGCACAAGCTGGTTGGTGGTCTTATCCACCAGTTAGTCTGCAAGCTCCAGCCGGCCAGTTGATTAACGGTCAGTTTATTTGGATAGTTAGCCTAGTACTAATCGGCATCTCTTCAATTATGGGGGCTGTCAATTTTGTTACCACTATCTTTTGGATGCGATCGCCAGGGATGACATTTTTTAGAATGCCCGTCTTTGTGTGGTCAGTTTTTAGCGCCCAGTTGTTACAGCTGATTAACTTACCTTCCTTGACAGGTGCATTGATACTCCTGTTGCTTGACCTTTCCTTCGGGACACAATTTTTTAAACCTGAAGGAAGTGGCGATCCGATCATTTACCAACATTTATTTTGGTTCTACTCTCATCCCGCAGTGTATATCATGGCGCTACCAGCCTTCGGTATTATTGCGGAAGTTCTCCCAGCCTTTTCTCGCAATCCTCTATTTGGCTATCGATCAGTTGCTCTTGCTTCTTTAGGTATTGCTGTAGTCAGCATCTTCGTTTGGGCGCATCACATGTTCGCCAGTGCTACCCCCGGCTGGATGCGGATGACCTTCATGGCCACATCAATGTTAGTTGCCATACCCACGGGTGTTAAGGCATTTGCTTGGACTGCCACAATCTGGAGGAGCAAGTTGCACTTAGAGACACCAATGCTATTTGCAATGGGAGGTGCAGCGATGTTTATTTTTGGCGGTGTCACTGGTGTGATGCTTGCCGCCACGCCATTTGATATCCACGTCAATAATACTTACTTTGTTGTGGGTCACTTCCATTACATTGTTTTTAATACCATCACAATGGCAATCTTTGCCGGAATTTACTATTGGTTTCCCAAAATCACTGGCAGGATGTACGCGGAGGGTTGGGGTAAACTGCATTTCTGGTTGACCTTTATTCCTGCCAATATCACCTTTTTCTCTATGCATCCATTAGGTTTGCAGGGGATGTTACGCCGAATATCCTCCTACGATCCCCAGTATCAAGGTTGGAATGTTATCGCTAGCCTGGGATCGTTCTTGCTGGGAGTCTCCACACTGCCCTTTATTGCTAACATTGTCGGTTCTTGGCTATATGGAGCCAGAGCAGTTGATAATCCCTGGCACGCGACAGGATTGGAATGGACAACTTCTTCACCACCTCCGCGAGATAACTTTGAAGAGATTCCTGTTGTCAACAGACCTCCTTACGACTATGGCGATCCCAAATATTCATTCGTGGAAAATTCTGATAATGATGAGTCTCACTAGAAAATGGGGAGCAGGGGAGAAATCAATTCAAAATTCAAAATTCACGCATTCAAAATTGAAGATTCAATCCTAATGCCCAATGCCCAATTCTTAATTTCCAATGACCAAAATCATGCAACGTCCCAGAATCCATATAGATGAAAGTCCGATCCGTTTCGATCGGTGGCGGCGACGCTTACCGAATTGGTTACAGCGCTTTCTGCCAAGTGGTGGCGGAAGTCATGAAGATCATCATGGCAAAGGGATGTTTGGGTTTACTGTATTCCTGTTGTCGGAAAGTATCATTTTTTTGAGTTTTATCTTTACTTATGTTGCTTTACGACTGAATACCAATAACTGGCTACCACCTGGGGTTTCTGGGCCAGAATTGTCTAAGCTCGTGATTATTAATACGGTAGTTTTACTTTCTAGTAGCTTTGTAATTCAACCAGCAGAAAATGCCCTCAAACGAAATCAATTGAGTAAATTTCGCTGGCTCTGGTTGATAACGATCGCAATGGGAATCTACTTTTTAATTGGTCTATTAATTGAGTGGAAAAATCTCGATTTCAAGCTGACTACGGGATTAGTTGGTTCCACATTCTATTTGCTAACAGGTTTCCACGGTTTACACGTTTTGGCGGGTGTAGTGCTTCAGATAATTATGCTGATTCGCTCATTCATTCCAGGCAATTATAATAAAACTCACTTCGGTACAAGTGCGACAACTCTATTTTGGCACTTTGTTGATGTAGTTTGGGTCTTCCTTTTCTCGCTTCTCTATCTTTGGCGGGCATAAAAATTTTCAGTTTACCAAGTATTTACAGGAGTAACTTTATGAATTTATTCATTCAAGAATTACCAGCCTCAGAACTCGCGCCAAAAGCAGTTCAAGAAACTCCCGCACCAGGTAAAGACCCACTCATTGCACGTGGGTTACAAAAAGAGCAATATATTGGCATTATTGGATTAGCGATCGCTCTAATTGCTGCTGTGGGATTTTTTAGTCGTAGAGTCGAATACGCTATTGCTTTCGCTTTGTTCCTCAGCGTCTTTTTAATTGCCTTATTTTTATTTATATAGTGAATTAGTCATTTGTAAAGACAAAGAACTAATAGAGGTATAAGTAAAAATAAATCATGACTTACGCAAACAATAGCCAAAATCCTGATTTTTAGGTAACGGCAATTCATGAATTGTCCCTACAACGTGTAGTTTTGCGTAAGTCTTATAAATTCGCACTTAAGCTTACCCCTTAATGACGAAACCCCGGCACGAATTACAAAAGCAATTGCAAATTTAAACCACATTTCTTAGTGCCATTCACTTCAATTGTACGCTAATGCTGAAACGAATATGGGGTAATCTTTCTAGCAATAGCATCTTTAGCTATAACAGTAGTTATTTAGTCAAGCAGGAAAAGTAGGAAAAGTAGGAAAAGTAGTATATTTTGCAGTAAACCTTCATTATCCTGTTAATAAGATTTAAATTAGTAGGTAGTAGATGGTTAAATTCAAATATTGGGAATTAATGAACGAAGGAAGTTATGACAAACAACAAAATTGCCGACTTGGAAACTAGCTTGTTAGAAGAATTGAGTGATGCACAATCAATGCTAGTAGTAGGAGGAATTGGTAATGATAATGGTATAAACACTGTGATCGGTAATGGAGCCAGTGAAATATTCAACATTCAAGTTAATAACGGCGACTTATCTCCTCAGTCGGGATTGATTCAAGGAAATTTGAACTTCAACACACAAGCGCAAGGAAATCAACCCCTGGCAAATCCATTAGGATTAGTTAACATACCAGATTTGTCTGGAAATGCTTCTCTCGGTAGCTGAAACGTAGATGCAATATAGCTAAATAAGAAATAATTTTTTAATCTATAGAGAAAGTGGTCGCCATAGTCGATCGCTTTTTCTATTGGTAAAAGTTTAGACTTTTTTAAGTTTTACCTTAACAAAAGGAGTAATTATATAAAAGTGAGTTATGAATTTGGTAAAAGAGATATTTTATGAACAACCCAGTTTATCAAACTGTGATTCTTGGTGGTGGCTTCACTGGCTTATTTACAGCCTTACACCTAGCTCACGAACATTATCCTCGCTCTGTAATTTTGATCGATCGAAATGAAAGTTTTTGCTTTAAGCCCTTACTCTACGAATATTTCAGTGGCGAGATGGATGCTTTTCAAGTCGTACCGCGTTTTGTAGAATTGCTTAAAGGTAGTGGTGTAATTTTTGTTCAAGATGTAGTGGAATCGATTGACTTGCACCAACAACAAGTCAAATTAGCTTCGGGAAACTCATACAACTACAGTAACTTAGTCTTAGCTTTAGGTAGTGTTACTGCTTATCATCATCTGGAAGGTGCTAAAGAACACGCTTTTCCTTTTTGGACAGAAGCAGATGCGATCGCTCTCGACCGGCATTTAGGCGATTGTTTGCAAAAAGCAATCAAAACTGAAGATCCAGAACAACGTCGTCAACTGCTAACAATAGTTATAGTTGGTGGTGGTGCAAGTGGTGTAGAAATGGCAGCTACCTTAGCTGATTTACTCCCACATTGGTATAGCGCTATGGGAGGAAATTCTAGTGAAATCCGGGTGGTATTGCTCAATCACGGTCAAGAAATTCTCAATGGTGATATTAACAATCCTCTGCGCCCAATTGCTGAAAAAGAATTACAAAAACGCACGATTCCAATTGAAATACTTACGGGAGCAGAAGCTACTACTATTCATGCCAATGCGATTGAATATAAGCGCAATGAGCAAATTGAAACATTGCCAACATACACCGCAATCTGGACAGCTGGCACTTCTATTCACCCACTAATTAAAGATTTACCAATTTCTCAAGAACATCGCGATCGCCACAACCGCCTCTTAGTTACTCCCACAATGCAACTACTCGACTTTCCAGAAGTATTTGCAGGCGGGGATTGTGTCGCAGTTCAAGATAATTCACTACCGCCAACAGCCCAAGTTGCTTATCAGCAAGGAGCCAATATTGCCCAAAATTTAAAAGCATTAGCTTTAGGTGGAGACTTCAAACCATTAAAGGTAAATATACGCGGAACTCTCTTGAAATTAGGGTTAAATGATGCTGCTGCTAACTTATTCAATGTTTTTGAAGTTGCAGGAGAATCCGGGCATTTAATTCGTCAAGGAACTTATTTAACACTATTACCAACACCAATTCATGACTTTAAAGCAACAACTGAATGGGTGGATGAAGAGATTTTTCATCACCATCTCGATCCTCATGATGTGGGCAAAAAAGTTGTTCAAGCAGTGGAGGTGGTTGGCGCAGGAGTTATGGGCGTTTTAGCTGCTAGAAAATTATTGAAAATGTTGGGTTCTGAGGATAAAAGAGACTAGTACAAAGCGGCGGAAATAAACCACGCATTCAAAACCGAATGGCACGCTTGTAAAGCCCAAAGACTTATTGTATCCTCGTTCCCAGCATCCAGGCTTTTAACCAGTTGGGGCAAAGGCTGTATCTTAACAAGCGTGCCATTCCATTCAAAATCAATGAAATGCTTACGCCGTATTAATTTTTAATTTTTAATTTTGAATTCCGCCTTGCGGTACTAGCGCAATTTCGTGCGACATAAATTTTAATACATTTAGTCATGGTTTTGTCACAATTTCGCAATAGCTTTGTCAATACGACGTGTGATGCTATAGCTCTGGCTTCGGAAATAGTCTCAGACTAAATCCACACACCAGAATCTACAGAAGAGAATCACTTAAGGCACAGTACCTTATGAAGATGATTCTTCAAATAGAAATTGCAAAATCTCATACAGTTGTAAGGAACAAGAAAATGAATTGGAAAGTACTTGCTTTGCTCCCTGCGTTGACTCTAGCTACTGCTGTACCTGCTTACTCTTTAACTAATAATAAAAGCCAAAATTCGGCTACTGCTACGCACATTGCCCAAAGTACTCAGCAAGGCAACACCATGAAAAAGCCTAATGCTGTACCAAAGCTTAGTGCCAAGCACAAGTCTAATCGTGTGGCAAAGCGTAGTACTGGTACTGTACTAACAGTAGGCAGCAAAGGAGAGACAGTGAAAACTGTTCAGAATTCTTTAAAACAGCAAGGATTCTATACAGCAAGTGTGAATGGTGTGTTTGATAATAAGACTCGTGCAGCTGTGATCAAATTTCAGAAGTCTAAGGGATTAAGAGCAGACGGAATAATTGGACATCGAACTTTAGCCGCTCTTAAATAACATTGTTTCCTAATATAGGAATCCGGTTTGATTCGGAGAATTTACTTGCGTGGGCAGGGAACACTTCTTGAGCTTCAGTGCAGCGCAAGGAATAGAGAATAGGGAACAGGAAAGAAGGTATAGATCCCTACTGAGTCTTGTTCCAAAATCAAATAGGAGTCCTATATCTTCATCGCTAAAATGTTTTAAAGACAAAAGGCTAGGAAAGAAATTCTAGCCTTAAAATACTAAACCAACTTTTTTTATTTTTCTATCTGTGTAGGTCGGGGAACAATACTTTTCGGGTTTTGGGGGAAAGGGGAAAGGGAAAGGGTTTGAATTTACCTTTTCCCCTTTGCCCTTTAACCTTTTCCCAGACCAAAAGAGAGATTGTTAGGCTTATCCGAAAAGTATTGGGTCGGAGAACCACTGCATTGTGGAGTCAGCGCAGTCTTCTCTACTTGTTCGCTTTTAGCATTTTTGTTCAAGATACTTCAAAAATTCCTTTAGTAATTGATAGCAATTGTTCGTAATCCTTTGGTGTATCAATATCGATATCCCCTAATGGAAACGGAATAGAAAACACTTCATTAAGGTTATGATTAATAACTTTTTTTGCTCCTGAAGTTTCTTTTAAAGTGGCAAGTTCTGAAAAAAATGTCTGACTGAATAGAGCAGGTACACCTAATGTATCTCCATATTTACAAGCAACGATCGGTTTTTTTGTCGAATAATATGTATCAACAAGTTGATTGATAATTTGGGTAGAAACAAATGGCTGGTCGCAAAGTGTAATAACTACTGCTTCTATTTTTTGCGGAAGATTATTTAACAATTCAATACCACTCTTGATTGAGGTACTCATTCCACAAACCCAATCCGAGTTTTTAACTACTTTAACGGGAAGTTGTTTAATTTGGGGATGAATCTGTTCTGCGTTGGCTCCAAGTACTACTACCACAGGTTGACAAACTGAAGCGATCGCCATGTCTATAATATATTGCAGCAAACTACGCCCTTGGTAAAGCAATAGTTGTTTTGGTGTACCCATCCTAGTAGATGCACCAGCAGCAAGAATCATAATAGCTATGGTTGATTTCTCTTTGTCTATAGGAGTCATAAAAACTAAGTGGTAAGTAGCAAGTTTGAGTTGCTTTCATCACATTGGTGAATCGGTTGATTGCGATTTCTTAAAAAATTACCATTGCGGTTTGTTAGCACTGCTTGAATTTCTGCAATAATCGCGATCGCTATTTCTTCAGGTGTATCTGCTCCAATATCAATCCCAATCGGGCCATGCAATCTGGTTAATTGTTCAGTAGTATAAACTATTCCTTGCGAACCTAAATCTTCAAGCAATCTTTCAGTACGCGCCTTTGGCCCTAAAACCCCTATGTAGCGTGCGGGAGATGGCAGCAACGTTTTCAAAATTTCCAGGTCATCAAGATAATTATGCGTCATCACTACAACAACTGTGTTGACATCTATAAATACCTGTTTTTGGACAATTTCTCGCCGAGTCAGAATCACGTCACAAGCTATTGGAAATCGCGCTTTAGTTGCCTCATTAGCTCGACAATCGACTACAGTAACATCCCAACCCAATGCTTGAGCAAACTGTGCTACGGGTACAGCATCATAACCTGCACCAAATATTACTAAAGGTGTGGGTGGTTGGATGACTTCAATAAAAACTTCTGCACTGCCTAAAGGTAACTGATAGTTTTTTACACTAGACTTTTGATTAGTAAAAGCTGCTTGAATATCTATTTGCAGAGATTGAATTAAATGTGGATCTTTGATGTCAGCGATCGTTTTCCCATCAGGATACAACAGTAAACGCGACCCAAGTTTCACATCTACCTCGCCTTCAAAGGCAAAGACTG
Organism: Nostoc sp. DSM 114160; assembly: GCF_053470305.1. Taxonomy (NCBI): domain Bacteria; kingdom Bacillati; phylum Cyanobacteriota; class Cyanophyceae; order Nostocales; family Nostocaceae; genus Nostoc; species Nostoc sp. DSM 114160. Next base: position 392,966 of record NZ_JBPFGO010000003.1, read on the forward strand.
TAGCAATAATACCCAAATGTTTTCGATCGAAGCACTCCTGCATAAAAGCGATCGCATTCGGTAAACTTTCTTTTTCAAGACGTTCGATGAGAACTTGCACTGTCCCATTGCATCCTAAACCAAAACCCCAAAGAATATCTTCCGAGGCGGTGTTATCGTAAGTAACAACAATTGGTTCGCCGTCCGACATTCGTTGTTGAGTATGCTCAAATACGTCATTTTCCAAGCAACCAGCGCTGATTGTTCCGATCGTCCGACCTGTATCTGTCATCAGCATTTTAGCACCCGGTCGGCGATAGGTTGAACCTTGAGTTTTGACTACAGTAGCAAGAAAAGTAATTTCACCATTTTTTTGACTTGACTGGAAGCCTTCTAAAATTGCTTGTAATTCGTTCATTTGTTTCTGTTTTTAGCAGTTTCTAAACTTGAGTAGGCAGTCTCAATGGAAACAATAGACTTATTGCATAAGTCGGGAAAAGGTTCTGTATTGTCCCCTTCCCCTTTAACCTTTACCCTTCCCCCCTCTTGCAAAAAGCACTTTTGCAAGAGGGTCTAATGTGATGACTGTGCCATTGTGCATCGCTGCTAGTGTCAAACACTCCTTAGATTTGCTGCCTTTTAGCGATTACAGTATATAGGTTAGATTGAGGTGCGTTGTTTACCGCCACAGGCATCGCGGTGTTCTGCTATCCAAGATAAGCGAAAACACCACTGAAATCATGCCCCACAGGATAGTTGCCAACTTTAATCATTTATCTATCATGAAAGTTAGCACGGAATACTGATTTTCCCTAACTTACAGTTTTGGCAATGACTTTAAATGATTGTAAAACGACATTTTAGCAACGCCAGATTCAGCAACGATTTTGTCAATACCGACATTGCGAATTTCCTCTCGATAAAACAAACATGATGCTGTACTTAGGATGCGATCGCGAATAGATTTACGGGTTGTTTTCGATTTAGTCATTTAAATCGCATCCTTGAATAAGGTGTAAATCTTAAATACTTCGTCAATAATACTGACAAAATTTTTCCCAACTTCACGATTATTTAAACCTGATACTTTACTAGCTTTTTGAAGTTAGGCTGTTAGACCTAACCCCCAGCCTCTTCCCTTATAGAGAAGGGGAGTAAGATTCAAAGCCTCTCTCGTTTTAGGAGAGAGGTCAATAAACGACTGCCCGAATTCAATAAACGACTGCCCGAATTCAATAAACGACTGCCCGAATTCAATCAACGGCTGCCCGAATTCAATCAACGGCTGCCCGAATTCAATAAACGACTGCCCGAATTCAATCAACGGCTGCCCGAATTCAATCAACGGCTGCCCGAATTCAATCAACGGCTGCCCGAATTCAATCAACGGCTGCCCGAATTCAATCAACGACTGCCCGAATTCAATAAACGGCTGCCCGAATTCAATAAACGACTGCCCGAATTCAATAAACGACTGCCCGAATTCAATAAACGACTGCCCGAATTCAATAAACGACTGCCCGAATTCAATAAACGACTGCCCGAATTCAATAAACGACTGTCCAAATTCAATATAGGAACTTAGCAAACTTGCTTTTATTAAACACAAAAGCGATAGCTTTGCCAACGCCTGCCGTAGGATGCCCGTTCGCGTAGCGTGTCATCAAGAAAAAGTGAAACCCTTACGAGTGATTCTAGTTTATACCAATAAAAACTCAGTAAACCTCACGAGATGGGGTAAACATCAAGCTTTGGTTAAAAAATTTAATTTTAATTGTAGAGCGTGACACTTTCTACCTTAAAATATGAATCGAATTTCATATGAATTGCTATTTATTTGCGATCGCAGCAGTTGTTAATTTTCGCTGAACACGAGAGTATTCGCTGCCAAGTAACTTCGGAAACAAGAAAAACCTATTCCTTTAGAGCAATGAAAAACAGCAGCAAGAAGCAGGTTAACTGCGTAGAAAAGCTGAAGGTACTGGCAGATGAAACTCGTCTAGCAGTATTAGAACTTCTGATCGACAGTCCCAAACACGTGGGGGAGATGAACGCAATTTTGGGCTTGGAACAAAGCCTGCTCTCCCATCATTTACAAGTTCTGCGTCGCTCCCAGTTGGTTGTGCCCTCGCGTGATGGGAAAGCAGTTCTCTACCGCTTGGCTCCAGAAGTGGAAGTAACTACTGGCAAAGCTTTGAACCTTGGCTGTTGTGTCCTCTGTTTTAACTAAAAACCCAATTTCGGGTTGAAAAGCAATAATGAAAAATTCTCAAATTTTACCTCTGGCGATTGGGTTGGCTACCTGTATTTGGTTACAAGGCTGTTCATCAGCAAATCGAGATGCAAATAATACAAATCAGCTTCAGGGAAAACTAGTACTCACAGGCTCCAGTACAATTGCACCTTTAGCGGCTGAAATTGGCAAGCGTTTTGAATCTCAACATCCAGGTGCGCGAGTTGATGTGCAATCAGGGGGGTCTTCGCGTGGGGTTTCTGATGCTCGTCAAGGTGTCGCTAATGTTGGTATGGTTTCTCGTGCCTTAAAGCCAGAAGAAAACGATTTAAAAACATTTTCTATCGCTCGTGATGGAGTGACGGTAATTCTCCACAAAGACAATCCAGTAAAATCGCTCAACGACAAGCAAGTTGTAGATATTTACACAGGGAAGGTGACGAACTGGAAACAAGTCGGAGGTAAAGATGGAGCAATTACAGTTGTTAACAAAGCCGAAGGACGTTCCACTTTAGAATTATTTACCCATTATTTCAAACTGAAAAATACAGACATCAAAGCCCAAGTAGTAATTGGTGACAATCAGCAGGGAATTAAGACAGTAGCAGGAAACCCGAATGCAATTGGTTATGTATCGATCGGGTCAGCAGAAAATAGTGCAGCCAATGGAGTAGCTATTAAGTTGCTACCTGTAAATGGGATAGCTGCAACAACAGCCAACGTCCAGAATGGGACTTTTCCGATTTCTCGTCCACTTAATTTAGTAACTAAAACCCAACCTCAAGGATTGACAAAAGCATTTCTTGATTTCGCGCAATCACAACAGGTAAGTGACATTGTTCAAAAGCAAAACTTTGTCGTCGTCTCCAAATGACTTTTGGTTAATTTGGATACTGCGTTTTTTAGCGGCGATCGCCGGAGCGATCGCACTTTTAATTATCGTCTTTCTGATTCTGGAGTCTCTACCAGTCCTCAATCATGTCGGAATAACACGTTTTTTTACAGACTCTTCTTGGAACCCAACCGCCGGATTATATAATCTCTTCCCGATGTTATTGGGTACATTTTTGGCAATGGTTGGCTCAGTAGCGATCGCGACACCGATAGGAATTCTATCTGCGGTTTTTTGTCAATTTTACGCCCCACCAGTAATGGCTCGGTTATACCGTCGCTTAATTGAACTATTAGCCGGGATTCCTTCTGTAGTCTACGGTTTTTGGGGATTGGTGGTGCTGGTGCCGATGATTGGTAGGATACATCCACCGGGGCCAAGTCTACTAGCGGGTATTGCCATTCTCACGGTGATGATTTTGCCAACAATAGCGCTTGTAGCCGATGCCAGTTTAGCGAAAGTCCCAATTTCTTACCTTCAGGGAGCAGCAGCTTTAGGATTATCCCGATGGGCAACTATTTCTAGAGTCGTGCTTCCTGCTGCCAAATCTGGATTATTCACAGGCTTAATTTTAGAAACAGGTCGAGCAATTGGCGAAACAATGGCTATTTTGATGGTGTGTGGCAATGTGGTACAAATGCCAAAAAGTATATTTGACCCCATCCGCACGTTGACGGCTAATATTGCTCTGGAAATGGCTTATGCCACAGGAGACCATCGGTCGGCGTTGTTTGTTAGCGGTTTAGTCTTGATGGGAATGATTGTGCTGTTAGTTGCTGTTGCGGAAATCATCAGTCAAGGAAAAATATATGGGTGAACCTGTTGTAAGTCCTAAAGATTGGTTGCCAACAATCATTGTTTGGACAACTGCTGCCCTAGTTACTGGTATCTTCCTTTGGATACTCAGTGATATCCTTTGGCATGGGATAGGACACTTGACGTGGGAATTTCTGACAACTGAGCCAGAAAATGCTGGCAGAGAAGGGGGAATTGCCAGCATTCTTGTTTCCACTTTTCTGATTATGGCAGTGTGTATGGCGGTTTCTATCCCCATTGGTGTTGGTACAGCCGTTTTACTGGCAGAATTCACCCCCGTGGATAATTGGTTTGGTGGGTTGGTGCGGCGTAGTTTAGATGTACTGGCAGGAGTTCCTTCTATAGTCTTTGGGTTGTTTGGCAACATCTTCTTTTGTCAAGTTTTGGGGCTGGGATTTTCTATTTTGTCGGGAGGATTGACCTTGGGATGTATGGTGTTACCAATCTTGATTCGCTCTACAGAAGAAGGATTTCGCGCTGTTCCCAATGAGTATAGATTAGGAGCCGCAGCCCTTGGTTTTTCTCGCACGACAACGTTATTTCAACTATTGTTACCTGCTGCTGTCCCTGGTTTGGTTGTGGGATTGGTGCTGGGTATTGGTCGAGCGATCGCAGAGACGGCAGCTTTAATTTTTACTAGTGGTTACGTAGATAGAATGCCAGAATCACTGCTGGATTCCGGGCGTGCCCTCTCGATTCATATTTTTGATTTATCAATGAACGTCTCTGGCGGAGATGCCAATGCTTACGCCTCAGCATTAGTCTTGCTGGTATCACTGCTGCTGATTAATGGTACAGCAGCATGGATTGCAGATCGTTGGTTGCACAGGAGAATTTTTTCTGGATGAAATCGGCAAATATCGCTACTGAAATTGTTGCACCGTTGATTGAAACGGAGAACTTAACTCTGCAATACGGTCAAAAAACTGCATTTGCTAATGTCAATTTGAGTGTGAATCTGGGGGAAATTTTGGCATTGGTGGGGCCTTCTGGTTGTGGAAAAACTAGCTTTTTGAGCTGTCTAAATCGGTTGACAGACATGATTCCTCAGTGTCGAGTCCAAGGGCGGATTCGTATAGGTAGTTTAGACGTGCTAAATGCCAAAACTAATGCGAACGCGCTGCGGCGGCAAGTTGGGATGATTTTCCAAAAGCCTAATCCTTTTCCTTTATCAATTTGGAAAAATCTGGAATTACCTTTGCGAGAACATGGTATCCGTAAAGAACAAATCGATGCGATCGTTGAGACAAGCCTGAAAGATGTTGGACTTTGGGATGAAGTCAAAGACCGACTGCAAACCTCTGCCTTAGCACTTTCTGGCGGACAGCAGCAGAGGTTGTGCATAGCTAGAGCCTTGGCTTTGCAACCAGAAATCCTGTTATTGGATGAACCTTGTAGCGCCCTCGATCCAATTGCCAGTGGAATAGTTGAAGATTTAATTACTAGTTTGCGTCAGCGTTATACCTTGCTGATTGTGACGCATAACCTAGCGCAAGCCAAGCGCATCGCGGATCGAGTTGCTTTGTTCTGGGTGCAGTCAGGTGTTGGGCAATTGATTGAGTCAGGTTCAGTAGAGCAAATTTTTGAGTACCCCCAACATCCCTTGACAGCAGCTTATGTCACAGGTGCAAGGGGTTGATTTGAAAAATATAGAAATAGAGAATTTTATGTTATCATTTGTGCCGCAGGAAATGAAAGACCCTGCTCCTTATCATCTATTGACAAGCATCGTTGCTCCTCGCCCAATTGCCTGGGTGTCTACAATTAGTGCCTCTGGAATTTCCAATCTTGCCCCGTATTCCTTTTTCAATGCAGTAGCAGGTTTTCCACCAACTATTATGTTTTCAATTGCATATCGTAGACATGAGCCAAAAGAAAAGGACACGTTACGCAATATTCATGAAGTTGATGAATTTGTGTGTCATGTGGTGGATGAAACACTGTCTCAGGCAATGGCTCAAACCGGAACAGAATTTCCCTATGGAGTTAACGAGTTTGAAAAAGCAAACTTAAAAGCTATTCCTGCTACAGATGTCCGACCATTGCGGATTGAAAGCTCACCAGTGGCAATGGAGTGTAAAGTCACACAAATAGTTCCAGTGGAAGGAACCAATAATGTGATGGTATTGGGTCGAGTGTTACGATTTCATGTGCGTGAAGACCTATACCGCCAAGATTTGGGGTTAGTTGATACTGTAAGGATGCGGCCGATTACGCGCTTAGGTGGGCCAGTTGAGTATACAAAGATTGGGAAACTATTTGAGATGACAACTCCAAAGGTATGAGCGGATGTTAATTAACAGGGGTTGCGCGTAGGTTTTTTGTAGCTTGTAAAATTCACCCTTAACTTATATTCTAGATTCGCCATTGTTGAAAATAAGCCTATTGGTTTTCAAGCCAATCTGGACATTCAACTTGTTTAACGTGAGTTCGACGAGTGCTATTTTGACCTCTCCCCCAGCCCCTCTCCTACAAGGAGCTACGGTGTATACACAAGTCAAAAAAAGTTTGATTTTCCATTGTTCTTTCGTTTGTCTCGTTCTCATGAAGAGCATGGGAATGCTCCTCGTTGAGGCTCTGCCTCCAATTTAGCATTGAGTCAGAGACTCAATGAATGCATTCCCAGTCGAAGACTGGGAACGAGGAAAGTCTTATCAAGCTAGGTTTTTAGGAGTTGTGTATACACGGTAGCCTACAAGGAGAGGGGAGCAAAAACTCTCCTTACGTGTACTCTATTTCAGATTTGTGTATACACCGTAGCGCCTTTTAGGAAAGGGAGGCTGAGAGGGAGAGGTCTGTCGAACTCACGTTTGTTTAAGAATATCCTGTTTTCAGTCTTTTTTAAGCTCGTGCTTCTTGGGATTAGCGAGCATAAATCATGTGAGAAATAACTGGGGGTTCATCGCCTTGATGAAAGGCAAAAACCTTTTCGCGAATTTCTCGATCTGCCACCGTAAACCGCTCATATTGACGTAAATGATCTACCCAAGACTCGACGATAAACGTCTCTAAGTAGCGATGCGGCACAGATGTATCATGAAAGATGCCCCAGCGAATCGCACCATCTCGTAGCCGCACCACCCGTAGGGCATGAATTGCTGTAATGAATTCCTCTGCTTGAACTGGGTCAATACAATATTCAAGTGTGACTAAAACCGGCCCTTCTTCTGGTTGCAATTCAATTACTACTAGCGGTTCTGCTCGCCGTAATGCTGGGCCTAAATCCAGTTTTCCTGATAGCAAACGATAACGCTGGGCTGTGAAGGTTCCCCCGACTAAGCCGATCGCAGCAACGAATAAGGCAGTCTGCATACCCCAATGCTCTGCCGCTGCACCCCAAACAATACTACCAATTGCTGAACCTCCTTGAAATACCATCTGATAAGTTCCTAGTGCCCGCGCCTGCACCCAAGCGGGAACCGCAAGCTGCACTGTAATATTCAAACTGGATGTCATACTTGTCCAGGCAATCCCAGCCGCCAGCAAAGCCAGCAACACCAAAGGTACGTTGTGAATGAATGCCAGAATTAATGTCGCAACTGCAAACACCAGAGTTCCGGCAATCACAACTCCATCGGCTGTGAGATGTTGACGCACTCGTGGCAACAAAATTGCACCGAAAATCGCCCCCAATCCAAAGCAACCGAGTAGTAAACCATACCCACCTGCTCCTTGTCGCAAATCTTGTTGTGCTACCAAAGGCAGCAAGGCTAACAACGCACTCGTGCAACTAGTCAAAACAGCCGCACGAATTAACACGGCTTGCAGGGCGGGAGAAAAACGGACATAACGAATACCAGCCCGCACAGAACCCAAGACTCGCTCTGCGGGCAGGGCGCTTTCATAAAGCGGTTGGCGCTGCCAACGATAGAGGATGTAAATCACCCCGATAAAGGAGAGGGCATCAATCAAAAAGACGACTCCTGCATTTGCCGCCACCAGTATAAAACCTGCGATCGCAGGCCCAACTGCTCTGGCAATGTTAAACCCAGCACTATTTAAAGCAATGGCAGCCATCAGTTCCGATCGCGGTACTAATTCTGGTACAATTGCTTGCCAAGCTGGGCCATTCATTGCCGCTCCCACGTTGAGCAAAAACGTCAGCGCCAGCAGTGACCACGGTGTAATCTTACCTGCAAAAATCAATCCACTCAAGATCAGTGCAGCAACCAGCATCCAGACTTGCCAAAACAGCAGTAACCGACGGCGATCGAAAATATCTGCCGTTGCTCCGGCTGGTAGTCCTAACAACAGCACTGGCAAAGTTGCGGCTGTTTGCATCAGTGCCACCAACAGAGGAGAGGTGGTGAGAGAAGTCATTAACCAAGCTCCCGCTGTGTCCTCCATCCAACCGCCAATGTTGGAGACAATCGAGGCAATCCAGCGATCGCGAAACAAAGATTTACGAAGCGGACTCCAAGCAGAGTTTGTCATGACTGCGGTATCTCGGATTTATCACCACATCTCTCAAAACCTTGTGCTCTTGAGCAGGGGAGCAGGGGAGCAGGGGAGCAGAGGAGAGTGTACAAGTTCTTTCCCCTCTGCCTTTGAGCCTCTGAAGCACCTCTGCACTCAAGCTTGTGAGAAATGCGGGGGTATGCACATATTACTTCAGCATTCGAGGAGCGGGGCCACGAGTGGTATCTAATCCTGACACACGAGGTAAGGTAATCGTTTTACCTGTTTGTGCCGCTTCGTAAATCAACGCCATTAGTTTTTGGTCTTGCAAACCTTCTTCACCAGGCGTATGGGGTTGTTTATTCTGAATCACACAATCTGCCATGTGATCGATTTCTAAGGCAAACTGATTCTTCTCGCCTATGCGCACTTCGCTAATATTTTCTGCCATGCTGTTGGTTGGCGATTTGCGCGAAATCATCATTCGCAAACCGTTGTAGGAGAACGCCGGATCGAGTTGTCCCCAAGCATCAGAGCCGAAAACGCGAAACCGACGCCCTTCGTGAAAGCCGTAGCTAGTGGAGCAAATTCCTAGTATGCCACTGGGAAAGCGCAACTGGAAGGTGACACTTTCTTCAACTTCTTTAAAGCGCGGATCGCCGGGAGTACTGAAGATTTGGGCGCTAATTGCGATCGGTTCCTCTCCTGTTAAATAGCGAGTTGCATTCAAGCAATAAATTCCCACATCCGGTAAAGAGCCACCTCCAGCTAAGGCGCGTTTCAATCGCCACTGATTTAAGTCACCTCCCTGGTTTTGTCCGTTATCTGCCTGAATCACCTTCACAGTTCCCAATTCTTTGTTACGGATCATCCCAATCATGGCGCGATGGTGCGGCTCATATTGGCAGCGATAAGCAATCATTAGCTTGCGATTGGCTTGTTTGCACGCGTCGATCATCTGTTGAGCATCTTCGACTGTGGTTGCCATTGGCTTTTCACACAGAATATGCTTTCCAGCTTTTGCACCCCGCACCGTATATTCCCGGTGCATACTGTTAGGCAGTACAATATAAATCACATCAACGTCTGGATTGTTGCGGAGATTGTCGTAATTCTGATAGTTGTAAACGTTCTGCGGTTTAATGCCATACTGCTGGGCAACAAGATTTGCTTTGGCAGCATCACCACTAACTAATGCAGTTGGCTTTGCTAGTTTACATTCTGCAAACGCAGGCATGATTTCTTCTAATGTCAGTCTGCCAAGTCCAACGATCGCAAATCCCAAACGTCGCTCTGGAGGTAATGCAGTTGGTGGGCCACCTGTATCAACCTCAGTTTTTTCTGAGATGGGCGCAAACTTAATCTGAGGCGGCAACTCGCCTCCGCGGGGAGTGGCTTGTGCTGTTGGCTGTTGGGCAGTAACCTCTTCGCCCATACTACCAATTGCGGCGGCTGAAACGGCTCCTAATCCAGTTGTAGTCAGAATCTGACGACGAGAAATTTTTCCTTTAAACAATTTAGACATCGTGGTTCCTTAAAATTCTTCTTAATAATTAAATTTTGGGCTGACAGCAGTTTTCATGTATTTGAACCACATCTCTCGTCGTTGCACATCATTGCTCATTGGTCAATTTAAGCTCAAACGTTTGTCCCACATACGCTTTACGCCACTCCTGCTCTACAAAACGCTACGCGTAGCTTGCTTCTTTGCAAGAGTACGCGCAGCCGATATAAAGAGAAAGAAGAAATGCTTAACTGAACTCTATTGCCTTACGGGGTAGTGGTTGGAGTTGGGGTGCTAGTTGGAGTTGGGGTGCTAGTTGAACTTCCAGGATTAATAAGGGAACGAACTTCTTGCAGGTGGTCTTGGAGAATTGGTAGAGTTTGACCGGCAAATGTTTTCACGTCTGCATCTTGTCCTTGTTCAGCTTCAGTTTGAAATAGAGAGACATCTTTTTCATGATCTTGAAGCATCTGATTCAAATATTGGCGATCGAACCTAGCACCAGAAAGTTTGGATAAACGTTGCTTTACTTGCTGATTTTTGGCGCCAATAGTAGTTGGCAGCGTGATACCTTTTTGAGTCGCTAACTGTTTGAGTTGATTATTTGCCAGGGTATGATCTTGAACCATACGCTGTCCATACTGTTTTACCGCATCGCTAGTTCCACGTTGTGATGCTAGTTGTCCTAGTTGGACTTCTGCTAAACCACCTTGAGCGGCTTCAGTTATGAACTTTCTGTCTGCCGAACTGAGGTTATTTTGCCCTGATGGAGTTGGTGAGGTAGTTGGTGATACAGTTGGGGATGGACTCTCAGTTCCTTGTACAGGTACAGCAGCTGGAACTTCAGATGTAGTCTGGTCGTGCGGAGTAGTCGGTGTGCAACCAGTCGCCAGAGATAAAGCGATCGCTACTATACCAGTAGAAAATATTTTGAAATTGGACATAATTAGTGTTCTCCTTGGATAAAGCTATATTTTTTTGAAACGTTGAATGAAAACTAAGCGCGATCGCACAGTTGAGTAAACTACAAACAAAGCCGATTAATGTGAAGCAGATGCCGCTGGTGCAAATTGTGTAAATGGATTCAAGATTTCTCGATTGAATGCAGGGATATTATCTGGTTGAGTTCTGTTTGGGCGAGGAGTGGTTGCAAAAATCCTTCCGAAACTGCAAGTCCTGCTGCCACTAATCCCGAAGCAGAAGCAGTTTTTAACAAGCTGCGTCTACTGATTTCCATAATTGTCTCCTACAAGCACCAACAGGAATGAGCCGTATATTATCACTGCTAGCTGATGCAGAGACTCTAGCTAAGGTGTGCTTTTAAATATATTCCGCAAGATGCATTCACAATACAAGCCGATGCATTCTTAATGCAAATAGATGCATTCATAATGCAAGTTGATGTATTCCTAATGCAAGCCAATGCATTTACAAGGGTGAACGAAAAAAGGTGTGGGAGAATAGTTAGTGGGCGTTATCCGCTAACTATGCTCAAGGTGCTGGGTATAGTGACTTTGGCACTGCCGCAGACAATAGAGCAAAACCCGCATTTCTCACAAGCTAGAGGGAAGGGGCAGAGGGGAAAGAACTTGTACAATAACTCTCCTCTGCTCCCCCGGTTACTGAGCGACTTGCCTTGAGCGAAGTCGAAAGGAGTCGAAGTATGCTCCCATGCACAAGCAAAGACCTTGAGCATCGGTGAGAAATCCGGGTAAAAGCCTTCTTCGATAAGTATCTACGTAGGCAGCGCGTAGAGGTTTCGATTGCAACGATCAATTGGCGTAAGTTTTAGGAGAAGAAAGATGACAAATGACCTAAATTCATACTTACCTGTACCAACCAAACGAAAATTTGCAGCCACTTTCGGTGTAGTAAGACCAATTAGTTTTTGGGTACAGTTAGCATTAGGCACTGTTTCTATCTTGGCTTTGTTACTGGCTATATTTAGCCGTAACGTCGCTGCCCAAACAACGACAAATTCGGTTATGGGTTTTGGAGTATTTTTGGGCATTATTGGAATTTTAGTGCTGTGTTTCCGGCTCTACTGGATGAACCGCTACAGGCGTTTAAACAAACTTTTACAGTTGCCTAATCGAGAATTACATCCAAGTAAACAGGATGTAATTCAAGTATTACAAATTGGGCTAATTGTTAGTTTTATAGGGCTATTTTTAGCTTTTCTAGCATCTGAAGTGACTGTTATTGCTGTATTAGCGAAAACGCTAGCTCTGCCTCAAACAATAGGAGTCTATAGACCTGAAAATGTCATTCGGTCTCTAGATATTTTTGTGGTTTTGGCCAATGTCAATCTGATTGGCGCTCACTTTGTCGGAGGCGCTACTTCACTTGGGCTGCTTAACTGGTTAGAGCAATAGTCACCAAAGCAAAAAGTCAGTTGCGATGGCGTAACCGCCTGCTGGAAGGGATCGCAAGTTAATCAACTTAATTGAGTTTAGAAATTAGCGATCGCCAATCGCATGATTGAGGTTTCATCGTTTCGGCGATGCCTACGGTGGTAACAGAGCGTAGTCGTTCGCGCAGCGTCTCGTAGAGAAGTGCTGGCTACGCTTACGCATTCGCAGTATTCGGTGTTGCAGTTTATGAGAGATGCGATCGCTCCTTCTTCTATCTTTCTTTGCGCTCTTTGCGGTTCGATTTTCATGCCCCCTCATATCTAAAGTACAGTAAAGAATAGAGCGTAGGGGTAGCCTGTTTATGTACTTGACACTACTTTGCGGGGCGCTAAAAAGCCAAGGACGATCGCTACCAAGAACAATGCTGGAACATCACCAAACAGGTGTCCCTGTTCAACAGGGTCAAAAACTGTATAATTTTTTGATTGTATTCCCACTAGTGACACTTCAGCTTTAGAGTGTTAGAAATTTTAATGCTCCTCGTGGTTTTTAGTGTCGTCTTACGGTTTTGTAATTGCATCGGTCTGCAATGCCAATACATCGGTCTGTTATGTTAATACATCGGTCTGTTATGCCAATACATCGGTCTGTTATGTTAATACATCGGTCTGTTATGCCAATACATCGGTCTGTTATGCCAATACATCGGTCTGTTATGTTAATACATCGGTCTGTTATGCCAATACATCGACCTGTTATCTTAAACTATCCTTTCTAACCTTGCCCTATCTGAAAAGTTCATCTTACTGATAGCTTTTTTTGTTGTAATGGGTACATTAAATGTATAACTTACTAAGTATGCAGATATGCCTCCCCAAAATACAACAAACCGTTTGCGTCCTCAACTGATTAGTCAAGATATTGACTCATTCCACGGTTTACAAACCGTCAGCACTTACAATACAACTCGTGCTGATGCCTCGGCTGCTAATTTACAGGAAGCTTATCAAGCAATGTTGATTTCTCAACAAACCGAAACCGAGAAACTAGCTTTATACCGTGCTGCTGCTGATGCTGCGCGATTAGCAGAGTGGGAATTTCATAATGCCGTATTAGCGATGAAAGAAGTTGTACGCGGGCAATATGGCTCAGATAGCGATCAAGCCCAAGCTGTGGGATTGAAGAAAAAATCAGACCGCAAGCGTCCTTCGCGGAAAAAGCAAGTTGCGATGGCGTAACCCCCTATTGGAAGCGATCGCATTTGCAGTATTATGTGTTGTAATTTATGAGTGCGATCGCTAGCAATTAATCTCTTATTTCATATCTTGCATTTGCTGATTGCTCAAACGCTCCAACTCCAAATCTTCCCAAGAAACTGGATCTTCTACAGGTTCTAGATGAGTTGTAACGTGGGTTGAAGGCAGCACCCGAACAATAGCCAGCTCAATTGCCTCACACAAATCATGTCCTTGTTGCACTGTCCAAGATCCAGGCACGAGAACATGAAAGGAAACAAAGCGACGGGTTCCAGCAGTACGGGTTCGCAAGGCATGAAACTGGATGTCTTGACCTTTGTACTCGTTAAGGATGCTCTTAATTGCGTCAATTTCTTTTTTAGGCAAAGCTGCATCCAGTAAGGCGCTACCGGTTTCCCGCAGCAAACGAAATCCTGTCCAAGTAATATTTGCTGCTACTATCAGCGCAACAATTGGATCGAGTACGAGAGTGCCTGTTACTTTGACGAGAAAGATTCCAACTACTACACCAGCCGAAGTTACTACATCGGTAAACAGATGGTGAGCATCAGCCCTCAGTGTAATGGAACGCAACCGTCGCCCTGCTCGTAGCAAAATAAAGGCAACAACGCCGTTGATTGCGGTTGCAAAGAGGGAGAGTGCCAACCCTAATCCCAGTTGTGTTAATGGTTCTGGATGCAGCAAGCGTCCCCAAGCTTCAACAGCAATGCTAATGGCTGCCACTATAATCAACGCACCTTCTGCACCACTGGAGAAGTATTCGGCTTTAGAATGCCCAAAGGCGTGTTCGGCATCGGCTGGTTTATCAGCATAGGTCAATGCCCAGAGAGCAACCAATGCTGCCACGAGATTTACAATTGACTCAATAGCATCTGAGAGCAAACCTATTGACCCGGTTAGCAGGTAAGCGCCAAATTTTAGGGCAATAGTGATGATTGCTGCTGCAATCGATAAGAAAGCGTAGGATCGGGCTGTTCGACTACTCATCTCGGTCGCGGACGTAATTACAGTGATTCCGAGATAAGAGTACCAAATTTTACTTGACTGGTCATCAATCTTGAGTATTCTACTGATTGGTATTTTAATACGCTATAAATTCAAGACGCGATAAATCGCGTCTCTACAAGTGTTGCGATCGCCATATTTACAGCAGTTTGTCTAAGGTAATTGGCAAATCGCGGATGCGCTTACCTGTGGCATGATAGACAGCGTTAGCGATCGCTGCCGCAGTGCCGGTAATGCCAATTTCACCAATTCCTTTGACACCAAGCGGGTTGATATGTGGATCGCGTTCATCGACAAACAACACCTGAATATCGGGAACGTCTGCATTCACTGGTACGTGATACTCAGCTAAATCATGGTTGACAACGCGTCCTAGATTGGGGTCTGTTACTGTGTGTTCCATTAGCGCCATGCCAATACCATAAATAATCCCACCAATCAGCTGACTGTTGGCTGTTTTAGCATTGAGGATGCGTCCAACGCCAAAAGTTCCCACCCAGCGCGATATTCGCACTTCGCCCAAATCAGGCTCAACGCGTACTTCGGCAAACTGCGCTCCAAATGAGTGCATTGAGAACTTTTCTTGTTCTTCTCCCAGCTTGGCATCTGCACGCGCTTCAATCATTTTCTTTCCATGCCGTGCCAAGATTGCCTGATATGTTTCGCTGGCAGAGGATTTATTCTTTAAGAAAAAGCTGCCATTTTCGGCAATCACATCCTCAGCCTTTGAACTATAAAGGGGTGATTTTCGATCGGCAAGTGCTAGTTGCAAAAGCTGACTGCGTGCTTGATTTCCCGCTAGATGCACGGCTGAACTGACACTGGCGGCGGTTTGCGAACCACCAGAAACGGGGGTTTGTGGCATCTTGGTATCGCCTAGTTCAAACCGAACTTTCTCAACTGGTAAACCGAGTGCTTCAGCTGCAACTTGAGTCATCACAGTATAAGTTCCCGTACCAATATCTTGCGAACCGCTCTGTACAACGGCTGTACCGTCTGCCATAATTCGGGCGATCGCTGATGCTGGAGAACGGTTAGTAGGATAAGTAGCTGTCGCCATCCCCCAACCAATTAAATAGTTGCCATCTCGCATCGAACGAGGCTGAGGATTGCGCTTTTGCCAGCCAAACTTTTCTGCTCCTAATCTGTAGCACTGGATCAGTGACTTGCTCGACCAAGGCAGTCCTTTACTAGGATCGACATCAGCATGGTTACGCAAACGCAGTTCCACCGGATCGATATTAAGTGCATAAGCTAGTTCGTCCATTGCCGATTCTAAAGCGAACGACCCAGAAGCTTCGCCTGGGGCGCGCATAAAGGTAGGTGTTCCTTGATCGATCTCAACCAGATGGTGGCTAGTTTCGATATTTGGGCTAGCGTAAAGCATCCGGGCGCTTTTACCAACAGGTTCGATAAATTCATCGAAAGTTGAAGTTTGCGAAATCCCGGCGTGTCGCAGAGCAGTCAATTTGCCATCGCGGGTTGCACCTAAAGAAACCTGTTGAATTGTCTCCGGTCGAAAGCCCACAGGCCCATACATCTGTATGCGTCCCAAAACTAATTTCACTGGGCGATTAACCTGCCGTGCTGCCATCGCCGCTATTGGCACATGCGACCAAGCCGATCCTTTGCAACCGAAGCCACCGCCCACAAAGTAAGACATAATGCGGACTTTCTCAGGCTCAATTCCTAATACCCCTGCAACTTTTTGTTGAGCCTGAAAGATTCCCTGAGTTGCGTCATACAGCAGCAGTTCATCGCCTTGCCAAACTGCTGTTGTGGCATGAGGCTCCATCGGATTGTGATTTTCTACTGGGGTGGTATAGGTTTGCTCGACGCGGACAGCCGCCGCCGCTAGTCCCTGGTTGACATTGCCGTGCGCTAAATCGGGCGGTTCCTCTCTAGGGATTTTACCTTTAGGCAAGTATGCCTTAGTGAGGTTTTCCCGCATATTAATGGTTGGTTTCTCTTGGTCATAGCGGACTTGCACTAGCGAAGCAGCATACATCGCTCGTTCAAAGGTATCGGCAACCACAACACCAATATGCTGACCGCTATACAGGACAATGTTATCTTGTAGCACTTGCAGCTTGCGACCGCCACCCTTTTCTCCATCAGCTTTGGGCGCGTTGAGGTGGGTAATTACTGCTAATACACCCGGTACTTGTTCCGCCGCCTTGGTATCGATTTGGGCAATTTTACCTTTGGCGATCGCACTTTGAATTGTCACGCCATAAGTCATTTTTGCTACTGGAAACTCAGCCGCGTAACGTGCGCCGCCTGTTACCTTCAGATATCCATCAACTCGATTGAGCGGTTTGCCGACAACTGTATTTTTATCCCCTGTATTCATGCCATCCCTCCCACCGTTGTCAGCGCCTTCACAATTGTGCGTTTAGTCAGTTCGACTTTAAAGCCGTTGTATTTTTGAGGTTTAGCGCCGGCGATCGCAGCGTCCGCGGCTGCTTGAAATGTTGCCTGATTGGCTGGCTTGTTCAAAAGTGCTTTTTCTGCTTCCAAGGCACGCCAAGGCTTTGTGCCCACGCCACCTAGTGCAATGCGTACCGAGCGAATAATTCCATTTTGAATATCTAATGCTGCCGCAACCGATGTCATCGCAAAGGCATAAGAGGCGCGATCGCGGACTTTTAAATAGTGCGATCGCCTTGCGAAGTTTAAAGCAGGTAAATCAACGGCAACAATTAACTCTCCGTGTTCTAGAACCGTTTCTCTTTCTGGAGTTTCGCCAGGTAGAAGATGAAAATCTACCAACGGAATACTGCGCTCTCCTCTCGGCCCGCGTGTTTGCACAACGGCATCGAGTGCCACCATTGCCACCGCCATATCAGAAGGATGGGTGGCAATACAGCGATCGCTACCGCCAAGAATCGCGTGAATCCGGTTATAACCCTCAATTGCCGGACAACCTGAACCAGGAACGCGCTTATTGCAGGGCATTGAAGTATCGCGGAAATAATAACAACGGGTACGTTGTAGTAAATTTCCGCCTACACTTGCCATATTTCGCAGTTGCGGTGATGCCCCAGACAGCAACGCCTCCGACAGCACCGGGTAACGCTCCTGAATTATCGGATTATAAGCAACGTCGCTATTGCTTGCCATTGCTCCAATCCGCACGCCATTACCCTGTACTTCTATCTTGGTTAACGGTAGTGGGTTAATGTCAACTAACTGTTTTGGCGTTTGTACATTCAGCTTCATTAAATCAATTAAGCTCGTACCCCCTGCCAAGTAAGCAGCTTCCACCTCTGGAGTAACCAAAGCCACGGCATTCTCTGCTTGTCCCGCTCTTTTATAGCTAAACGGCTGCATCTTTTTTTCCCTCTAAGACATCGCGGACAGCAGCCACGATATTTGGATAAGCACCGCAACGGCAGATATTGCCGCTCATGAGTTCGCGAATGTCGGCATCTGACTTGGCGTGTCCCTCATTCACCAAACCCACTGCCGAACAAATCTGTCCTGGCGTGCAGTAGCCGCATTGAAACGCATCGCGGGACAGAAACGCGGCTTGCATCGGATGCAGATTATTTCCTTGTTCCAACCCTTCAATAGTTGTGATTTTTGCGTCGGTGTGCATAATTGCAAATGTCAGGCACGAATTAATTCGTTGTCCATCAACCAGTACCGTGCAAGCACCACACTGACCATGATCGCAACCTTTTTTAGTACCAATTAATCCTAGATATTCCCGAAGTGCATCAAGTAAGGTAACACGCGGTTCAATCTGTAAACTATGTGGTGTTCCATTCACTTGTAGCGTCACCTTCACAGTTTCAGAAGTGGAAGTTGCCAACATAGGAGTAGTTTTTTTTACTTGAGTTTCTGCTACCGCTTTCTCTACAAAATTAGCGATCGTCGCCGCTACTGTGCTGAAGACCATCAATTGACCCAGCTTGCGGCGTCTTAAGACAAACCTCATTTAGTTCGCTCCATTTTGTTTTTGTTAAAAATATTGAGTAATTATTACTAAAATTATTGATAGAAAACCAGATTTTCTGAGAAGCATTTTCTCTAAAAAGACATTGTTAATAGAATACAATTTCATCTGATTATGTCTCTCTATCAGAAGATTTATGCCATAAGTATTATCTAGAATTCTCAAAATAGATATCAAGTCCGGGTAATTAGTTATGATTCCCCCAGTCATTGCACCCCACTCTAACCCTTTGCTTATAAAAGCTACAGCGTACACACAAATCTTTTAAAGTTGCTATGTAACGTAGGGTGGGTTAATTTTTGCAGGTCAATGCAACAAAGGTGCAGGTCAATGCATCAAAGGTGCAGGTCAATGCATCAAAGGTGCAGGTCGATGCATCAAAGGTGCAGGTCAATGCATCAAAGGTGCAGGTCGATGCATCAAAGGTGCAGGTCGAGAGACTTGTGTGTACACCGTAGCCTTATAAAGGGGAGGTTCAGCCAAACACTTTTAAAACAACCTCTAAGCTGCAAAGCACAGTAAAAAGGAGAACAAGAATATTGTTCCCCTACGAATGCTTTATATTCCATGTCATTGAAAGCGGCTATAGGTTTTTAGGGAGCGATCGCAAATCAGTTTTCGTCTCGCCCGTGAACTTGAGCAGGTGGACTAGTTGCTTCAACAGCAGTAAATGATTCTAAAATTTTATAGGTGTGACTAGCTCCTTTTGCTACTACCCAAGAACTCCCAGGTTCTAGTAAAATCGTTTGCCCTTCAATATGCAATTCTGCACGACCAGCAATTACATAACCAACAGTTTCATATTCCCGTGCTGTTGGCTCTTTAGGTTCGTTCGGTTCCTCATTTTCCCATAGGCGCATAGAAATGGTTTTGCCAGATGCAAGATATTTCTGACCGAGTTGGCCTTTAGGGGAATGGCTAGAGTCTACTTTGATAACGGTTGTATCAGACATATTTTCTGCCTCTTTCTACTTTTAAACTTTGATTATTTAATCAAACATCGAAGGTTAGGTATTAGCTATTGGAGAGTAAAGATTAAGCATTAGACATTGAAAAACTATTCCCTATTCCCCATTACGGTTTGAGTACAACTTTGATACAGTTATCTTTCTTGTGCTTAAAAATCTCGTAACCGTGGGGCGCTTGTTCTAGAGGTAAAGTATGGGTGATAATAAAAGTTGGATCGATTTCACCGTTTTGGATGTGTTCTAGCAAAGGTTTTAGATACTTGTGGACATTCGTTTGTCCCATTTTGAAGGTTAATCCCTTGTTCATGGCAGCACCCATTGGGATTTTATCTAAAAAGCCACCGTACACACCCGCAAGTGATACGTGACCACCTTTAGCAGCAGATACTATTACTTGCCGTAATGCCGTCGGTCGATCTGTTTCTAAACGTACTGCTTGCTTTACCTGGTCGTACATCGCCATAAAATCTGTGCCGTGTGCCTCCATTCCTACTGCATCAATGCAAGCATCGGGGCCGCGACCGCCAGTCATTTCTTTGAGTGCTTCGCCAATATTCACTTCTTCGTAGTTGAGAACTTCAGCTTTGCCGTATTCTTTAGCCATTTGCAAACGTTCGGGAACCCGGTCAAAAGCGATTACCCGTTCTGCACCTAGCATATATGCGCTTTTAATGGCGAATTGTCCGACTGGCCCACAACCCCAAACGGCGACAATATCACCGGGTTTAATATTGCAGTTCTCGGCTGCCATGTAGCCTGTGGGAAAAATATCTGTTAGAAATAGCACTTGCTCATCCGTTAAACCATCGGGAATTTTGAACAAGCCTACATCGGCAAAAGGTACTCTTGCATACTCTGCTTGACCGCCAGCGTAACCGCCGAATAAATGAGAGTAGCCAAATAGACCTGCTGGCGAATGTCCCATTTGCTTTTCTACTAACCAAGCATTGGGGTTAGAGTTATCGCACAGTGACCATAAATCCCGATTGCAGAAAAAGCAGCTACCGCAAGAGATGGTGAAGGGAACAACGACGCGATCGCCTATATTCACATTTTTAACCGCACTTCCCAGTTCTACGACTTCCCCCATGAATTCATGACCAAGGATATCGCCCTTTTGCATGGTAGGAATGTAGCCGTCATAAATATGCAAATCTGAACCACAAATTGCCGTCGAAGTAATTTTAACAATGGCATCGCGTGGGTTAAGAATTTTGGGATCGGGAACTGTATCAACCCGCACATCGTTTGCTCCATGCCAGCAAACTGCTTTCATAATATTTAGTCCTTATTTATAATTTCTGGCTCGTTCGTATTAAGATAAATCCTGGATTTATCTTAATTTTGAGACGCGATAGTTATCGCGTCTCAGTAACCGCTAAAAAGTTATTCAAGTATTCGACTCAAGATTTGCTAACCGTTTAGCTGCTATCTCTGAGTTAGTTACTAGAAGGAGTGCGATAATAACCTTCTCTACTTCCTTCATATGATGAAGTTTTATCTGCGCTTCTATTTGTACTAGGATCGAAAAACTCTTTTGTAGCTTCAGGAGTTTTTTCATCCAAGTTTAATTTTTCGCGGATATTATCAACAGCGCCTTTTATTGGATTTTGTGATTTTTGGGTATTATTGATTTGGGTATCGTTTCTAATTTCACCTTGCCCATTTGGTGCTCCTTTGTAATAAGTACCCTCTGGACTTTTAACATCAGCTTGTGCTACATCAACGTAGCTAAAAGCCTGACCCAGTAAGAACATAAATCCTACGAGGAAAACTACAACGATTTGGGAAATGCGAATATTCCGCAGCCATGAAATTACTCGATTCATAAAAAACCTCAATTAGATTATCTTGGGTGTACAATTCAAAACACTGAATGACTATTCCCCATTCAGGGTTTAAGAACAACTTTGATACAGTTATCCTTTTTTTGTTGAAAGATGTGGTAGGCGTGGGGTGCTTGTTCTAGAGGCAATTGATGGGTGACAACAAAGGATGGATCGAGTTTTCCATCCAAAATCATTTGCAATAACGAATGCATATATTTTTGTCCATGCATTTGTCCCATCCTAAAGGTTAGACCCTTATTAAAGGCTGCACCCAATGGTATTTTGTCTACAAAACCACCATAAACACCCATAATTGAAAGAGTCCCGCCTTTACGACAGGCGACCATCATTTCCCGCAAAACATGGGGACGGTCGGTTTCCAATCTGAGCTTTTGTTTTGTCTGGTCGTAGAAGTCTTCTAAACCAACACCGTGTGCTTCTAAACCCACTGCATCGATGCAAGCATCGGGGCCACGACCACCAGTCATCTCTTTCAACGCTTCGCCAGCATTAACTTCTTCGTAGTTAATCACTTCTGCTTTGGCAAACTTTTTCGCCATTTCCAGGCGTTCGGGAAAGCGATCTATAGCGATCACTTTTTCGGCTCCCATCATGTAGGCGCTAATCATCGCAAACTGTCCAACAGCACCGCAACCCCAAACGGCTACAGTATCACCCGGTTGGATATCGCATAACTCTGCACCCATATAACCTGTGGGGATAGCGTCGGAGATGAATAACAACATCTCATCCGGCAAATCTGGCGGAACTTTGACAACACCCACATCAGCAAAGGGTACACGGATATATTCTGCTTGTGCCCCTGCATAACCACCTAACATATGGGAGTAGCCATAAATAGCTGAGGTGATATTGCCAAATAATTTTTCTTGAATCCAACCGTTGGGATTGGAATTATCGCACAATGACCACATATCACGTTGGCAATAATGGCAATTACCACAGCCAATTGTGGAAGGAACAACAACGCGATCGCCTATTTTTAAATTGTTGACTCCTCTACCAACTTCCACGACTTCTCCCATGAATTCGTGACCAATAATGTCACCCTGTTGCACTGTGGGAATATAGCCGCCATAAATATGTAGATCGGAGCCACAAATCGCCGTGGAAGTAATTTTAATAATCGCATCACGCGGGTTAAGAATTGTCGGATCTGGTACCGACTGCACCCGCACATCATTAGCACCGTTCCAGCAGACTGCTTTCATAATTATTAGTCCTTAGTCATTGGTCATTAGTCACTTGTACTGAGCTTGTCCTGAGCGTAGTCGAAGGGCAAAGCCGAATTATTAGTCATTGGTCATTCGCTTTAGGCAAAGGACAAATGACAAAGGACAAAGAACAAATAACTAGCTGCGTCCAGAAGGTTGACCTTCGGTGGTGGCAATTTCGCCTGCTTCCATTAGCATTTTGAAGCGGCGCAATTCATCACCAATTTGCTGTTCTGGTTCTTCGCCAAAAAGTTTAGCTACGGTAGCTGCTAATGCTCCGCCTGGTGGGTTATACTCCAAAACAACCTTGACTTCCGTGCCGCGATCGCCTGGTGCTTTTTTAAAGCGAACAAAACCAGAATTATCAACATCTGCACCTTCTACAGATGCCCAAGAAATAAATTCATTTTCTCGATCTTCGAGAATATCTGCATCCCATTCTACTGTATTATCCAAAGGTGCATTGGCAATCCAATGAGAACGTTTTTCGTTGTACACCTTGACAGATTTAAGATGCTTCATAAATGTAGGCAAATTCTCAAAGTCGTGCCAAAAGCGATACAATTCTTCTGCCGATTTATTGATAGTTACCGTCTTTTCAACTTTGATGGGCTGGTTTAGACCTATTGCTTCCTGTGCTTTCTGGATTGTGCTTTGCTTGGTTGCACCTTGATAAAGCAAACCGCCACCAGCTAAAGCTGTCAGCGCTCCTCGCAATGAACCTTGCCTTAAACCCATCAGCACCATCGCACCGCCACCGATAAGGGATGCCCAACGCTCTACTTCACTAGCTTCTGGCTGGTTTGTACTTGATTTATCCCCTGATGTTGAAGTCACTTTTTATATCTCCATTACTGTAAATTCACCATCAAGACGCAAATACCCTCTTCTTTCTATCTGTGTGTTATTTGCGCCTCTTCGGTAGCCGTCTACATTCAAAAACCTTACATTGACACAGCAGCTCCTGTAGTCGGCTTAGGAGGCTGAATCTGAGTGCTTATCCGCGTCCGATACAACTCTACTAATCGCTGTTCGTATTTCGATAAATCGTGGTAAATTTCTTTGAAAATAGCTGTTGCTACTGGGTCAGTGTACATTGCACACAAATTGCCAATATCGCCGATACCAGTTTGCACATCCCCCAATGCAGAACGTAACTGATATATATCGTCACTTCCTGTCAAGGCAGTTTTTACCTTGGCATACTGATTAGCAATATTTGCTCCTAAAGACGGTTTTTCACCCAATAACTGAAGATAAGTTTCCAGTTTTTGAATGTGGCGCTGTTTATTAGCAATTATTTCTTGAAATACTGATTTTACTTCGCTATCTGATTCCTTTTCAAAGTAGTTTTCAAATGTTTCTAGCGAATAACGTTCACCAGTAAGGGCAGTATTTAAACCTTTGACGATCTCACCTTTAGTTGAGCCACCCCAAGCATCAGCCAGCTTCCACCATTCAGCACTTGTGTCTTTTTCATTTGGTAATGCCGCATCTTTGCCACCATAACCCAAACGACTCAAAATAGCTGTGGTGAAAATTGGCAAGTCTCCAGGTTCGCGAGATGTAATCAAATTCCCATCAACTACCAATGGCTCATCTAGATATTTTGCGCCTGCGTTAATCATGTCTTTGGCAATAGCGCTAAAGCCAGTGGCTTGTTTACCTTTGAGCAAGTCGCCTTCAATTAAAACTTGTGGCCCGTGACAAACAGCAGCGACTAATTTTCCTTGTTGGATAGCTTCTTGCACAAAACGTACTGTGTTGATGTTCCGCCGCATTCTATCGGGAGCCATCCCACCGGGAATCACCACTGCGTCGAATTCGGCTGCGATCGCTTCCGTTGTGGTACCGTCGGCTTCTATACTAAGTTTGCCTTGTTTACCCTTATATTTTTCATTCATTCGGGAACCAAGGACTACTACCTCTATTCCTGCTTGTTTTAATCCATTATATGGAACTGTAAATTCTGCATCCTCTACTGCTTGTTCAATGAGGATAGCAACTTTTTTCTTGCCGGAGTTATTGTTTTGTTCAGTCATAAAATGGGATTAGGTTTTTACTTCTCTAGTCTTTCAACTAACTACAACAAAAGTTAAACAGACAGATTAGTTTTTTAATAAATAATTTTGAATTACTTATCAATCATATTATCTGCCTTCACTACTCAAATAAGTTTGAGTGTTTAATTGTTTGTTTAGCATTATATGTATTTAAAAAGTATGAACACGAGTTAAATGCTAAACTTAGTCATCAAAATTTAATTTTTGTTTGCCTATTTTTGCCAAACAAGAAATAGTTATGAGTGAAAAGTTCGCCAATGAATAATTTCGGTTTGATAACTTTTCACTCATAACTTCAACTACAAGTTCCTTGACCATGAATTCATAGCTACAATCTTATGGTGCGATCGCTAGTTTAGCGTCGTACCCAGGGGATAGATTATTTTCTTAGCTATACACCTCTAGTTAGACAAATTTGTAACAGAAAAACGTTATTGTGAGAATGCAGAAAATGGCTAGTATTATGGCAGAAAAAAATCATCCTGACAAAATTAAAACCAATGATTTGCCACAAGAAATTACTGAATCCTACGGTACTGGTGTGAAAGACTTGCCAGGATACAATATTGGCGGACGCTCAATAAAAGTAGAAAGAGACGAGTACACAGAAACTAGTCCTGAACTGACTGGTGGGGATGTTGATGCTTATTGGCAAGATGCAGATGCAGTTGGAGATGAAGCTGTTGGTGGTAGTACTTCCACTCCCGATCAAAATGTCACAGAGGACTTAGAAGCAGCAGTAGGGCTAGAAATGGCTGATTCGGAATTTCTGCATACCAACGATATTTTAGAGGATCGTGATGGCGATCGCTGGGAGTTAGATCCAAAATCTTCTGAAGATTATCAAGACCGAAGAGAATAATTACCAATTACAAGAAGCAACCAAATTAGCCACTATCTCAACTAGTTCTTCTGGAGCGATCGGTTTAGATACATGAGTGTCAAAGCCAGCTTCCAAAGCACGGATACGAGCCTCACTATCAGCAAAGGCTGTTAAAGCAATAGCCGGGACTCGTCCACATTTATTTGCTTTAAGCGCACGAAATTTGGAGATGAAAGTGTAGCCATCCTCCCCAGGCAACCCGATATCACTAATTAAAACATCGGGTTGCAATTCAGACAATACATTGCGTGCATCTGCTGCTGATATCACTGCTATAACTGTTGCTCCATCCATTTCCAAGACAGTAGTGATAAAAAAGCGAGTATCGTCATCATCCTCAACGACTAAGATATCTAAACCAGTAAGAGTTCCAGAAGTTTGCATAATAAATGACATTTTATCTATCCTTACTTGCTATATGCGTAATTCGTAATTAAGAGAGTACAGAGCAAGCAGTGATTACAACTACGAATTACGTTAGCGAGTCCGTAAGCGTCATTATCAATTACGAATTATTTTTTACACCCATTAGAGCTTCTTTTAGAGCAGATTTTAGATTTACAAAAGTAGATTGATATGCTCGGAATGTTGATGAGATACCGAAGCAGGCTCTTTTAATAAGAAATGATTTAACACCATGATTTCAAACATATAGCTTGATGGTTACTACTCCTTTATCTATTTTCCTACTGGAAGACCACTTCGTACAAATGAAATTCAAGCGTCTTTAGAAAGTCTTTACTTATCTCAATTTTCAGCATAATTCAGAATTAATGAGTCAAAACTCATTCTGAATACTGATTGACAAAATGCGCTTTATCTTATTATACTCTCACCGATGCCCCATACTACAGTCGGTTTGTATCCCAACAAACTACTTGTCTTCTTTAACCGAAGATTGGGTTATCAGTCTTCTCGATTCAGCATCAATCGCCTGATAATAATATTTCCTTATTTGATTTTGCGATGCCTTGCATCCGACGATTGTGACCTCCCACCAGCAATTAGGAGAAACCGATTTGTCTTTGTCTTTGCATATTTAGACGATTTCACAAAGCGTTTAGAGATGGTAACAAATGGATGTCTGACGCCAATAACTAAAACTAACTGGTTTATCAGTTCTTCTTTGGCTCTGTAACTATCGTCAGGAAAATCATATTGGGGAATAGATGCAAGCTCAGGATAAAATAGTGAGGTTACGATTGATCGGGATAGAACACTTTATTTAAGCATACAAAAAAAGCCAATAATCTTATTGAAGAGGTTTTCAAATATGTTGATACTGTAAAACTACAGCAGAGATTAAAATTGATTCCCAAGCCCAGCTAATTCCGTTTCGATCGAGGATAAAAATGATAGGGGACGACTCATATTACTAGCAAAACCTAGAATTCCTGGATCTCGATGTTCGTAAAGTAACTGGCCTTTGGTATCAAACAGAAAAGTTCCACCACGCTGAGTTAAGTAAGCAGAATTAGGTACATAAGTATGCCAATTGCTGAGAACTTCAACCATATTCCGTAGCCGTAGAGTAGCCAATTCAAAGGGACGTTGAAACCCACTTCCGCCAGCTAATTGGAAAAACGAGCCTTTAAAAGCAGGTAGAGGAGTACCTTGAATAATTTCATCATCTTCAATGAGTTGAGGAGCTTGACGATCTCCCCTGTATCCCCGAAAAACTTCTCTTAGTGTTCCAGGACTTCCAAAGCCTGCACACATTAACACTAGATTTAGCCAAGCTTTCTGAGCAGGAGAAAGTCCAGGGAAAGAAACATTGAGACCTGAATAAAGTTTGAGTTGGTGATGTAGTTCTCCATTAGGTTCAACAAATAAATTTTCCGGTGGAAATCCTGTATATTCACAAAATCTTATTCCAGAGGCGCGATTACCAATTCCCACTGCACGAATAGCGAGTTTTTCATCTGACAATTTTTTAGCTTCGCGCTGTAACCACCACGCATATTCAAGACTATCAAAATCCCCAAGTTGGGGCCAGACTAAAACAAGGATATATGAGGCAGGTTCGCAATTTTCTAGTAGGGGGCGGGTCATGCCATCACTAACACGCTGAAGTCCTGTCTGATTAAGGATAGTGTAAGGATTCATTACAAATGATTACTCGGATATTTAGGGTATCAGTGACACAGGATGTACTAAAGCATTAATATGCCATCATCTCAGATTTGTGAATATTTTGTTATACTAGTTAACAGAAGTTCATATTTAGTTTGATACCGCTAACTAAGGCAATACCCAGTAGGTCGCTTGATGAGTGTATTACTGCTAACAGCAGCTAGGTATGAAACCTTCTTCTCAAGATTGTCAACATTGACCCTTTAGTTTTCGCCTAGTTGGGCGATTGATCCTGCGATGAATCAACCCATTACATTATCTTTAGAACAAGAATTTCGCCTTAGAACTTTTGCAGACGTTGTGCAACAAATGTCCCGCGAACAAGCTCAAGAGTTTTTGCTTATGCTCTATAAGCAGATGATAATCCGGGAAACGACTTATCAAGAATTGCTCAAACATCAGTGGGAACTGGATTCAGACTCAATTTTGGGCTAAAGCATACAAGCCAATAAATGTTTTAAATTTTTAGCAGCGACAAAGAAATATTGGTAGAAATCCTGTGTCGCTGCCAGCTTGGGAGAGTCCTGGAATACACTAGCAGAAATCCTTAGACTTCTTGGCATTTGTCGGGAAAAGGCTCTGTATTAGACTTCTTGCAGAAGTGGGGAAAAGGGGAAAGCGGCTCATAAAAACCCTTTTCCTTTCTCCCCTCTTGCAAAAGTTACTTTTGCAAGAGGTCTATTGTCCTTTTTCCCTTTAACCTTTACCCTTTTCCCCTTCTTGTAAAAAGCACAAATGCCAAGAGGTCTCTTTTGTACTCCAATTGACTTGATGTCTGCGTAAAAGTGACCTTACAACAGTTTTCATGTATTTGAACCACACCTGTCGGGCGCAAGGCCTTGCGCCCCTAGCGCGTGGTCTATTTACCTGAAAATAGCTGTAAGGCATTTACCAAGGCTTTCCTGACAATAATTGCTCAGACAATCACAGATATGCTAAAAAGTAACTCCAATCTTTAGCGCTCTGATTGCGGTGCAAACTGTGCAAATACCTCCGCCCCTGTTAGGTTCTTGGTTTCATTGGCAAAACAGTAATATTTGGGCTTTTCATCTATGAATATCTGACGATGGAAAACAAGACCTTCACAGCTATCGAATAGTCCAACGGGTATGAAATACTGGTTATTTTGTTTAAATTTGTAAAATAGATGGCTACCACACTTCTTACAGAATCCACGCTCTGCCCATTCTGAAGATTGATAAACTTCGATATATTCTTCACCAGAGAAGCTAACATCATCACTTTCACACTCAACTACTAACAAAGGTCCTCCACCCCAGTTGCGACACATACTACAATGACATGCTTCTACCTGATTACTCATACGGGTTGTAGAAACGTTTACTACTCCGCACAGACAGCTACCTTTTGCAATGCTTACATTAGACATATTTTTTCTCTGCTCCCAAAAATGCGCTTCAATTTGACATTCTTTTTTGTTTGATGCTGGAAGTATCTGCACTATTGAGTTTAGAGGCTGATACAACTAATCTAGTCGCTTCTTGACGCTGATTTAAATCAACATTGATGTTACATCTCCAATTTAAAAATATGAAGTTTTGCGTTTATCGCGTAGAGCCTAACTTGATGGATGGGCTGAGGTGCGAAGCCCATCTACCGTGCTTGAGTACAAACGTCTTATTTGAGTTTGCAGCTTGCGGTAAGTTCTAGATTGTAGAAAGTCCCTGGTTTGGGATTAATTGAACGCAACTGCTGGATAAAAGCATTAAATGTTGTATTGCTGATCCCGAAGCCAGCTTCAGCACAAGCAGATAAACCTCCTTCGATGGGAATAGATCCAGCTCTGGGACTATATACAATGAATTTATCGACGGTACTAGTGCCGACAGCAGACCCGATAACCTGACGAACTGTTCGCAAAGCAGCATTATCTAAGGAACCACCAATACTGCCAATACTGATATTAACGGCACGACTTTCAGCCACAGCCGGCGCACTAATCGACAATATTGCCCCCACAATCATCAAACAGCTGAACTTCTTCATTTTTCTCTCCTCCAAAAAATTGAAAAACTAATAATTAGGTTTCGACATGGATGAAGTACATCAGAGACTTTACCATGTAAGGTTTTCAGACACTAGGGTGTGTGTAAACTACAAAATCTATGATTCTGAACTTTTGGGGATTACTTCAGCATTAGGTCTTTCGTTTTCTGAAAAATGTTAATTTCTTAAAAATTCTTTATAAAATTGCCTTTGCAGACCCTAGCTGTCTAATTGGTGTTGGTTACAGGGAAGCTGAAAAAACATCTAGCAACAACCATCCCAGCATGAGACTGACTAACTCAATCTCAATCTAGAACAGACTAGCGCTGTCGAATCCTTGCCTGATTCGCAACTTCAGCCGCTTATATCCTTCAATAACAATATCAGGTAAACTTGGCAGTGAATTTAGATATCGCAACTAACTGCCATAAATCCTCTTTTCATAACCTATCCATTCTTTTTCTCGTAAAAGATACTTTTGAATTTTACCAGTACTAGTTTTTGGCAGAGTAGTAAATTCAATTGTCGTAGGGCATTTAAAAGCAGCAATTTGATCGCGGCAGAATTGGATTAATTCTTGTGCTGTAACTTGCGCGTTTTCTTTGAGGGTAACAAAAGCTTTTGGCACTTCACCACGCTTGGCATGAGGTACAGCAATAACTGCACATTCTAACACGGCTTCATGGCGGTAAAGACATTGTTCAACTTCAATACTAGAGACATTTTCCCCATTTGTAATGATGATATCTTTCATGCGATCGCGCACCTCAATATAACCGTCAGGGTGCATTACTGCTAAATCACCGCTATGAAACCATCCTCCTCTAAATACCCTTTCAGTTGCTTCTGGGTCATTATAATAGCCTGTCATCACCATATTTCCCCGCATCACCACTTCCCCCATTGTTTCACCGTCCGCCGGGACATCATTCATATTTCGATCTATAACTCGCAAACCATCTGCACCGATATAAGGTACGCCTTGGCGTGCTACAAGTTTTGCTTGTTTTTCAATATTTAAATTATTCCAATCTGATTGATATTCACAAACACTATATGGACCATAAACTTCTGTTAAACCATAAACGTGAATAATTTTTGCGCCAATTTTAGTAAGTTTTTCAATTAATATTGGTGATGGTGGTGCGCCTGCTGTAGTGATAGTTAGAGGTTTTGCTAATAATTGCGGACAGTCTGGATGATTGAGGAGAGAAATTAAAATTACAGGTGCAGCATTTAAATGAGTTACTCCTTCTTGTTGAATTAACTTCCAGATATTACCAGGGTTAAACTTACGCAAACAAATATGAGTACCACCAATAGCAGTTACCGCCCAAGTAAAACACCAACCATTGCAGTGAAACATCGGCAGAGTCCATAAATAAACCGAGTTAGGTGTTAGTGTTGTTTCAATTATTTCTCCTAAAGAGTTAATATATGCACCGCGATGAGAATACATTACACCTTTGGGTTTACCAGAAGTTCCACTAGTGTAATTAATAGAAATCGTATCCATTTCATCTGTAATTACCCAAGGCAAAGGAGTAGGATTACCAGTTTGGATAAATGCTTCATAATCCTCTCCATTTATTGGTTCAAATCCTTGATTATCGCTGATATTGATTATATACTTAACAGTTTTGAGACTATTTTGAATAGGTCGAATTATATTTGTTAACTCTGTATCAATAAAAAGAAATTTAGCACCGCAATCATTTAAGATATAAGCAACCTCCTGGGAAGCCAAACGAGTATTAATAGATACTAAAATACCACCTATTAAAGGCACAGCAAAATGGGCTTCTAGCATGGGTGGAGTATTGAAACAAAAAAAAGCGACGCGATCGCCTTTTTCAAGTCCAGCATGATGCAGTGCTGAGGCTAGACAATTGATCCGCTCTGCAAATTCCCTGTAAGTGAAGCGTTTTTGATTATATATAATAGAAACTTTCTGACTATAAACTTTAGCATTACGTTGAATAAAAGTTAGAGGTGTGAGAAAGCTGCGATCAACTGCTTCAGGGTTCATGGCTAATGCTAACAGTAATTATTTACTGCACGAGCATACCATACGGTCATAAAGCACTAGATGATTTTTACAGTACTTAGTTACCGCGATCGCATTCAATTAGACTAGACTCAGGGCAGGCTCAGTCTACCTTGAGATTCCGGTTACTTGTAAATGGTAGGCATCCAAGGTTTTTTCTCACAGAGATGCCAGTATCATTTTTACGATCGTGACTGCGTTTATTATGGCTTTGTTCCAGTGTTGATGATGAATTAAAAAATTTAAATTATACAATTAACATCCGGAAAACCAAGGTGAAGTGAGGAAAAATAGTGAAGATATAATTGTAAATTTCTTTGATTGAGTTAATATAAAAGGCTTTGACAATGGTTACTACTCCTGTACACTATCTGCAAATTCTGGGCAATCCAAATATTGAAATTTCTCAAGATGAGTTGCGATCGCT
Organism: Nostoc sp. DSM 114160; assembly: GCF_053470305.1. NCBI lineage: Bacteria > Bacillati > Cyanobacteriota > Cyanophyceae > Nostocales > Nostocaceae > Nostoc > Nostoc sp. DSM 114160. The sequence goes on from NZ_JBPFGO010000003.1 coordinate 424,956, forward strand.
TTTAGGAGAAATAGAAGTACAACTGCATCGTAGCCGAGTTTATCGACGTGCTTTAGCGATTGTGCAGAAGTTAATAGGTTCAGAAACAGATCAGGCTCAAGATTTATTAAAAGCCGTAGGTCGAGAAGCGATCGGTTTAGCATTTCGACAATTTGCCCAACAACATCAAAAAGTTGAAACAGCTACAGATACAAAGCAAGCGACGGAAACAGTCAATTATTCATCAGAGATACAGCAAGAGTGTTGCACTCAACAGGAGCAATCCTCTAAAAATGCAGCAGAAAATTCGCTGTGGAAAAAACCACTGCAATTGCTGAATCATCAGAGAATTTCTCAAGCAGAACTTGCCTTGCAAGCAGACCAACAACGCATGGTGTGCTTACGTCAAATCGGGCAACAACTCCAGAAAACCCGTTTGTCCAAAGGGCTTTCTTTGGACCACATCCAGCTTTCCACTCATATCCGAACCGAGTTGATAGATGCATTAGAAAACGGCAACTCAAAAGAATTGCCAGATGACATTTTTTTACGTGGATTTATCCGACGTTATGGAGATGCTTTAGGACTTAATGGTGTTGCTTTAGCTGCTTCTTTGCCAGTACAAGCAGCTATACCAGTAACTCAGCCTCTTTCGTCCCAATCTAAAAAAGGAATGGGATTGGAAATTCGTCCGACGCATTTATATGTAGGTTATACAGCTCTTCTTGCAGGTGCAATGGGAGGATTAGCTTTGATGTCCCAGCAACAAGCAAATACCAATATATCAACTGAGCAAGATAACTCTTCTTCTGTTTTACAATCGTTAAAACAACAATCCCCTACTGTTAAACCGGGGATTAAATCCACTAATAATACTGGTGTGGTTGTCGGATCTGATATTTCCCCACCAGAAGGATCGTATTAACGTGCACCACAATCCAATTACATCTTAAGATTGACCTGAGTTCGGGAAAAGTCAGTTTAATGTAGAGTTTCAGCTTATCCCGAACTCAGCTTTTATTAAATCTTACGCCGTCCTCGCCACTCCATTCCAATCATAAGTGGTGAGCATAGTCTGCGTAGGCAAAAAATATTGTGTAAAAGCTAAAAAACTGTAACTGGGAGTTAATTGATCTGACTTTTCACGGTATCTGGAAAACCTCTCTCTAAATCTCTCTCCTAAAAGGAGAGAGACTTTGAATTTTCCCCTTTCCCGACGCGGGAAGGGAGTTATATCATGTCCGCCTAATTAGTTATAATTCCCGCATTTGTGCAAAAACCAGGAAACCCTCTTTCCCCCTACCCTCTGCTCCCCTGCCGTCTTAATGATAAGTCTTTAACCGGAAACGATATTAGGGGGTTAGGTTTTTGGTAGATTTTTCCACATAACGTGAAAAGTCAGGTTAATTGATATATTGGAACCTTTATGAAAGTCAGGTTAAAATCGCAAGCAAAGTGTAAATCTGAAGTGAAACTATGAAAACTGCTGAAAAATTAGCTGCCGGTTGGCTACTGACACTCGGATTCATGTTTGTAACTCTATCAGCAACAGCGGCACTAGAAAAATTCGCTACACCTAAAGCCATCTCAATACCGGCGGGTGAGTATGACTTTAACGCACCGAATGCCACTTATGAAGATAATAATGCTGCTGTTGGCGGTCTAATTTTTGGTGTCCCTACCCTAACACTGGGCACGTGGTTAGCATTGGGATTGTACCGTCAAAGTCGGCAGGAGAAAAAGGCAATTAATCAACAAGTTAGCGATCGCCTGCAATCGATTTTTTATGAGATGCTACAAGAAAATCACGGGCGCGTAACTGTTTTAGGCTTTGCCATCCAGTCACAATTACCCGCAGCCCACGCCAGACAATATTTAGATGAAAAAGCTAAAGAATTCAATGCAAATTTTAAAGTGAACGAAGAAGGGGCTGTATCATATCATTTTGATGTCTAATTGTCATTAGTCATTTGTCCTTTGTCTTTCGTCCTTTGTTATTTGTTATTCATTAATGACCAATGATTAATGACTAATGACTACAATACTCAACTTACAGCTAGGTCTAATGACGCAGATTTTTTTGAGCGTAGCTGCCATTTTAGGTGGTTTGTCGGTTGCTGCTGGTGCTTTTGCTTCCCATGCCCTGCGGGAAAAGATTAGTGAGCGATCGCTAGAAATTTTTGAGACTGGCGCTCGTTACCAAATGTATCATGCTCTGGCACTTTTTTTAGTAGCCATACTAATTAGTCGTACCGAGTCGCCTCAACCCACACTCGTAGCCAGTGGATGGCTATTTATCATTGGCATTGCTATTTTCTCAGGTAGCTTGTACGCCCTTGGCATAACCGGTATTAAATCCTTGGGAGCGATCGCACCACTAGGCGGCACAGCCTTTCTCGCAGGTTGGGGTGCTTTAGCTTTTGCTGCTTGGAATTTGAAGTTGTAAAAAAGTTAGGAGTTAGGAGTTTTTAACTCTTAACTTCATTTTTTAGAGGCTCATTTATCTTGTCTTTACAGCATATTTTCAACAAAAATATTTTCCAAAAAATAAAATTGGTCAATTCATCAATCATAATTTCAACAAGGTGCATACAAATCAATTAACCCCGTTATTTATAAATAACGCAGAATTTTCAATGTTTAAATTTATCTTTTTTAAAATGCTAGTAGTGAGGAGTTAAAAGCTTATAATTTATAGCTCTTTGTTCTCAGGCGTATTAACAAATTATCCAAATCTGCATTACATGAAGGTGCTTCAGGTAATGAGCTAGATTGATATGCCTCCTGTAAATTATTATGCAGACGTTCATATTCTCTTTGATGAAAAGCTACATTAATATCTGACAAAACAGACTTTTCTGTACCTGCTAATTTTTGGGCGATCAAATCAGAAATATATGGCAAATTAAAAACCTCATTTAGCTTAATTAAATTAGACTCAACTATTCCTGTTTGCATCAGATAGATCCCAGTTAATAGAACTCGATAAACATAAAGTAATGGTTTAATTCGATGCGCATTTTCTTTCTCAAAAAGTTTCCATTGTGTTGCGGCAAAACCAATATAATGGTAACTATAATGACGGGTAATACAATTTTTAGCAATAATTTTCAATTCCTCATGCTCAGGTGAGGTTATTAATATTAAAGGAGAATACAATTGTTCTAATACATAACCATTCTTTTTAAGTAGCATCAAAAAGAATTTTTTGACATCATGAGTTACTAAATCAATCTCTAAAGATTCGCGAACTTCTGAAACTTCAATAGTTTCATTTTTAGTCTGTAATCCCACTACTTCTTGAACTGGTAAAATATGGACACCACGCAAGTCATAATCAGAATCGGGTGAGGGAAAGCCATATAAATGGGAACCACTAATGATGGCGAATAAAAACGGGTAAGGCTGTTGCCTAATAATTGTGTTAAGAGAAGTTGGAATATTCATAATGTGCCGTTTACTTGCTTACCTCGGTTCGCCTATTTCTTTAAAAGATATTCTATATAAACCAGAACACTCACTCATCGTCCAGAGTTTCATTAGTGTGGGAGCAGACTATGAAATTCAAATTGAGTAAATTTAGTGTGAAAAAGGCTATTTCTCCAGCCTACGATGAATATCGCTCGAAAACTTTGGCGCTATTCCAGGATATGACTAAGCCATATTCTTTAGTCAACCTCATTCTGACACGATCTGCTATTTGCTGGTACTTAGGGTATATTGCCTATATCAAATCTTTATCGTTGCAAGAACATAGCACTTAGGCACTTACTTGCTACTATTTTAATGGGAAAATGCGGAAAAATAGCTTGAAAGCTTGAGCTATATTGCTCAAACATGATTTTATTAACTATGGCTATGTGTTTCACTGATTGGAATAAAGGTCTGCTATCAAAGTAACCTATTACGCCAAGCAAACGGAGGTTTCATGTCGATATCTAAAGCTGTTAATAGCAAGGTTATTTCTCAAAGCAGCGTTGAAAAACGCTTGCAGATAGAGCGTTTGATAGGAGCGACTCAAATAGTTGCATCTAGTGCTGGGAGTGATGTAGTGAAGGGATTAACTCAAACACCTAAATCTCTACCCCCTTGTTACTTTTATGATGACCGTGGTTCCGATCTGTTTGAGCAAATCTGCGATTTACCAGAATATTATCTTACACGCACAGAAACAACGATTTTACAGCAGTATGCTGGTGAAATTGCCAAGATAACTGGCGTTTGTGAATTGGTAGAACTTGGCAGTGGTAGTTCTAGTAAAACCCGCATTTTACTAGATGCCTACCAGCAACTAGGCTATCCTCTGCATTACCTACCAATTGATGTGAGTGCAGGTATGTTGGAAAATAGTGCCAAGCAGTTATTGGGAGATTATCCTTTACTCCAAGTTTATGCACTAGCGGGAACCTATGAATTAGCCCTTGCAAAACTCCTACCGACGCAATTACCCAGTCGGATGATTTGTTTTATTGGTAGCAGTTTAGGTAATCTTACCCCTGATGAATGTGATGTGTTCTTCTCTCAAATAACTAATGCTCTACAAGTAGGTGAGTATTTTTTATTGGGGATAGATTTACGAAAGCCAAAACAGATTTTAGAACCAGCTTATAACGACAGCCAGGGAGTGACAGCTGCATTTAACCTGAATATGCTGGAACATTTAAATCAGCGGTTTGAGGGTAACTTTGACACCACCCAGTTTGAACACCGAGCATTTTACAATGAAAGCGAGCATCAAATAGAAATGCATTTACGCAGCTTGCGATCGCAAATTGTAGAATTACGCGCTCTTAATCTTAAGGTTAATTTTGCACTAGGTGAGACTATCCTCACCGAAATTTCTCGCAAATTTGACCTTAATATTATCAAACAGCAACTAACTGCACAAGGTTTATTACCTCTTCATGTGTGGAGAGATCCAAATCAATGGTTTGGCTTAATGCTCTGTCAGCTGCAAGCATAAAGCAAATCAGAGTATGCGTGATATATATAGTGGTTCTCAGTTGAGTCCAATATATAGCTAACAAAAACAGCCCTTCCCTACAAGCATTAGGGAGTCATAATTCAAAGCCTCTCTCCTTAAAGGAGAGAGGTCAAAATGTATGAATGCAAATTTTGATCGACCCAAGCAAGTAATACCAATTCAAAATTCAAAATTCAAAATTCAAAATTAAGAATTCAGACAGGACAAGGGTTTAGGGCTGCCTATCTGTCGCATTCTTTTTTCAAATTGGTGTAAACTAAATGTTTAATCGCTAATTATTGCTGCATCGAAGGTGTAGGAAAAATTCTGCTAAATATAGGAACTCGTGGACGAGGTTTATTTGCTATTATATTGGTATTAGTAGCAGAAGAGTTATTAGTTACCTCAGAAAGAAGAGGTGGTTTGCTATTAGTAGAATTGGTAAAATCACTTAATTGGGTAGCCTGAAGTGAATTTGAAGATATGGAAGTAACATTTTCAGGATTTTGATTCTTGGTTTTTACCGGAGTTTGAGCTTGAGATGGAGTAACAAGGAAAGTTGAACTTGTTCCTAATACCAGTACGAGCAAATGAGAAATATATTGGTGCATAGGGATTGCGATTGATTATATGCGTTCAGAAGTATTCAAAGCTTAAAGAAGTTGTGTTTGTTCTCAGTTAGAAAGAAAACTGCAATTTTCCCATAGAGTCATAACGCTGTTGTCCAATAAACTTGAACACAGCGATTTCAAATGAACAGACTATTAATGCTTAGTACATTAATTCGATAACAACAATCTACTTTTCTCAATCAATAGAAAGCTAAACTCTCTTTTGTAAAAGAAAGAGAGCAGTTATTTTAAGACTATTGAATCTGTCTGAAAAAAGTTAGCAAATAGATACACCTGGAATAATTGACGTTTTTTAATCAACTAAGCCAGCACAACTTTTAATATTGTATTTATATTTAACTTTTTAATAAAAGAGGAATGTTACTGAATTTTAAAAGAAAACTGATTTATATAAAATCAGCTTTCACTCGCATATTTAACTAACTAAAGCAAAAAGTATATGAATTTTTAATAAAATCTAAGTTTGATAAAGTAGTTTTCAGAACGCTTTGCTGCAATTAAAACAGAAATATAACATCATTAGGAAGATTAAAGGATACCTACGTAAGAGGAAAGGGGGCAAGAATTAGGGGAATTCCTGCATCTTGCTCCCCTTCTCCTTGCTCCCCTACCTCTCTAGTCTGAATTATCAAAAAGCGTTACAGCTTTGTGCCACACTCAGCGCAAAAATTGTGAGTGGGAGCATTTTTGGCATTGCAATGGCTACAATACACTGGCTCGGCTGCGGCTTTCGGTGCTTGCTTCTGTAAGCCGACCATTTGAGCGTTGCTCTTACCAGGGGCTACCATTGGATAGCAGTTTTCGTCTCTGGTGACGTGGACATTTAAGATTACTGGGCCTTTGTGTGCCAGCATTTCGGCGATCGCATCTTTTAATTGACTGCGATCGCTGATTACCATACCCTTAATGCCATAAGCTTTTGCCAATAACTCTACATCTGGCATCCCTATTTCCATGTCGGAGCATGAGTAGCGTTCACCATAGAAGGCTTGCTGCCACTGGCGCACCATCCCTTGCCAGCCGTTGTTGATAATTATTGTCTTGACATTTATTCCATACTGTGCTGCTGTTCCTAGTTCCTGTAAACACATTTGGAAACTAGCATCACCACTAATACAGATGACTTCTTCATCAGGAAACGCCACTTTCGCGCCAATTGCCGCAGGTAAGCCAAAACCCATAGTTCCCAAACCAGCGCTAGAAATCCAGCGCCTTGGGCCATTCTTGAGGAATTGTGCTGCCCACATTTGATGTTGTCCGACATCTGTAGTGTAGAAAGCGTGGGGTGCTTGGCGATTGACTTCTACAATTACTTCTTGGGGTGAAATGCTGTCGGGATGCTGCGGCACTACCAGAGGATACTCTTCGCGCCAACGGTTAACTAGATTCAGCCACTCTTGGTTTTGATTTGGTGTAGCCTTAATTCCTGCTTCTTTGCAGCGACGCAACAAGTCTACTAAGACGTTCCGTACATCGCCGACGATGGGCACTTCGGGAATGCGGTTTTTGCCGACTTCTGCCGGATCGATGTCGATGTGAATTACTTTGGCGCGGGAAGCGAATTCGTCTAATTTACCTGTAACGCGATCGTCAAATCTAGCGCCAACGCAAATCAGTAAGTCACAATCACTAACAGCGAAGTTAGCGTATGCGGTGCCGTGCATCCCCAACATTCCCAAAGCAAGGGGATGATGTTCGTCAAATGCACCGATCCCCATTAAGGTTGTGGTGACAGGGATATCGAATAATTCAGCTAGTTGTTTGATTTCTTCATGAGCACCAGCTGCGATCGCACCACCACCCACATACAATAGCGGACGGCGACTTTCAGTAATCAACTGAATCGCGGCATGAATTTGTCGGGGATTTCCCTTCACAGTGGGACGATAACCGCGTAACTTGACTGAACCTGGTTTTACAGGTACATAGTCAAATTCTTCTAAAGCCACATCTTTGGGGACATCAATCAAAACTGGCCCCGGACGCCCAGTGCTAGCGATGTGGAACGCTTCAGCGACAATTCGCGCCATATCTTTGGGATCGCGCACCACATAGGAGTGCTTGACGATTGGGAGGGTAATTCCGTAAATATCAGTTTCCTGAAACGCATCTGTACCAATCGACGGACGTGCTACCTGTCCTGTAACCACAATCATCGGGATTGAATCCATGTAGGCGGTGGCGATGCCTGTCACCAAGTTAGTTGCTCCTGGCCCAGAAGTACCAAAGCATACTCCTACTTTGCCTGTAGCACGGGCATAACCATCAGCAGCGTGGGCTGCGCCTTGCTCGTGTCTCACGAGAATGTGCTTCATAGCACCAGTTGCTTCCACCTTATACAGGTCATCGTAAATTGGGAGAATTGCCCCACCAGGATAACCAAAAATATAATCAACGCCGTGGCGATGAAGGCTGTCAAGCAGAGCAAAACCGCCAGATGCACGTTTGGGCACGACTGGCGGACTAGAAGCACGAGACTGTTTGTGATTCTCGATTTGTGGGAGACTAATTGGGGAAAGCGATCGCACGGTCAAACCTCAGACTATAGCTAAAGTTAATGCTGAATTCTGTAGTTAAGATTTCATTTTAATGGAAAAGTCCAATTAAATTCTGAGAATTTTATATATTAGATATAAAGCTAGATTATTAGCCTACATTAATTAAATTACGTCTTGCAAGACATTGCGGGTATTTTTCCAAGCCCAAACACCGACAACCACGACAACAATACTGATTCCTACTAGTACAAATCGCAAGCCCAGAGCATCAGTTAATGGCCCAGTAATCGCCAGAGGTAATGCCAGAGCGATGTTGACGGCATGATTTTGAAAGCCAAATACTTTACCGTGCATGGTCGGTGGTGTTTGCTGTTGAATTAAAGTTTGCATGGGGACACCAATGAAGGCAGCACCTATACCCAAAAATGCACAGAGTCCTAGCGCCAGCAACAAGTTGTGCGTAAAAGTGAACACTCCTAAAACTAGTGCCATCATCAAAAATCCAATCAAAGGTAGAGGCTTACGATGCAATTTGTCACCCCAGTGACCTAAAATTGCCGCACCAAAGACCATACCTACTCCTGCTGCTGCCAAAAAAAAGCCAAACTGTTTTTCTTTTAGACCAAACTCCTCAGCTAATCGAATCGTCAGCACTGTTAAGGCTGCAAACACACAATATAAAGTTGTCAGTTGCAGCATAGCATTCAAGATCAAAGGGTTTTTCTTAAGATAGCGCAGGCTCTCTGTGAATTCAGCCCAAAGGTGATTTGATACTCGATGTTCCCGGTGAGGTTTGTCTTCTTTAAACTTAATTGGCTGCATAATTGCAGCCGATAATATGTATAATCCACCAACTACAAGCTCTTGACCGTATTCTTCTCCCATCCAGCTTTTCGCCAAACTCAAAATCGGCTCTCCAATGGCAAAACCAACAATTAAAGCTCCCATCATGGTGCTGCTAAATAGTGCATTAGCTGCCAACAAATTTTCTCGCTTCACTAACAAGGGAATTGCTGCTTGCTCGGCTGGTGCAAAAAACTGCGTCACCGTGGAAATGGCAAAAGTCAGGATTAACAAAATCAGGAATTGTCGTGGTAACAAGGGAAGACACAGCGTTAATATTCCCCGCACGACATCTGAGCCGACCATAATCAGCTTTTTTGGCAAACGGTCAACAAAGATACCACCAGCAGAACCGAACAAAATTGCTGGGATTGTAAAGGACAGCATCAAGGTTGAGTACATTGAGTTTTGTGCCAACCCAGGAAGCGGTGGGTAGTTCTCTAAAAGAGCAATCAGCAAAACGAAGAAGACCTTATCTGCTAATTGGGACAGAAGTTGCCCAATCCACAGGAGCATAAAACCACGGTTTTTTAGCAGTGCGCTAAACCCGTTATTAACAGCAGCTGGTTCAGTTGGAAACATTAGATACTTTGGGTAGATGGGGCATGGGGTATGGGGCATTGGGCATGGGGCATTGGGCATTGGGCATGGGGCAGAGGGTAGAATAAACGCTAACACCTCACTCCTAACTCCTAACTCCTAACTCCTCACTCTTAACTCCTGTTTACTTACTCCATTGTCCGGATTAATTCGCTTCATAGTGCTTTAACAGCATAAGCAAAAATTCACTTGCTGTCAGACGACCTTTGGGTGGAATAATCTCGATGGATGAATCTACCCAGCAACCTTGTACAGTTTGGGGAGATTTCCAGATGGACAAATGATCGACTGCTGGTTCTGCATAAAAGTTATTTTGCCCGCTACCAAGTAAACATGAACTCCAATGAGTGAAATAATCATGACTTATTCGATGAATCGGGAAATTTCCCTGTAGTGGTACTCCCCATCCATCTATAGCAATAAACGCTTTCACACGACCACCCAAGAGTTGCCACAAATGTGCTGCCCCTATTGCCCCAACTACGCCAGCACTAAAGCTTATGAATATAATTGGTGATTCTAAAGAGTCGGTCAAGCAATCGCGCAAAAACCGCAAAATGTGCAATGGTGATAAAACCAAAACATCTTTACCCGGATAAACGAGTATATTTATGGGGTTAGGTGCGTTAGCGTAGCTCACCGCAGGTATCGCGCCATGAGAAACTAAATCTAACAATTCGACTCTAAAGCTTTCAGTTAACTCTGGCTCATGAATTCCAGGGCAAATAATTATACTCATCTTTTACACTACCTTTGATTTTTTGACTCTTCCGATGTAAAGAGCTTTTTCACAAATCAAGTGTTTTTGATATATATTACCTTGTTTTTACTGAGTAAATTATAGCTTTTTCACATATTTTTCCGAAATAATACTATTCTAAAAGCTTCTTATTCTTGATTATAAATAATATTAGATTAATCTCCTAAATTAAATGTTTATTTGTTTTTTAATTAGTTTTATAATTTTAGTAATAGTTTGTATTGTTTCATATAATAGTTTAATTCAAAAAAAGAATCAAGTTAATAATGCATTTTCTACGATTAATGTGATTCTGCAAAAAAGAAGCGATTTGATACCTAGACTTGTTACCTTAGCTCAAATATATATGCAATTTGAGCAAAAAACATTGATAGAAATTAGCAGGCTCAGAAGTACGGTAACTTCAAAAAATTTAAGTGACAATAGCCGAGTTGTTGTAGAAGACCAAATTTCGAGAATGTTAAGCCAAATTATAGTAATATTTGAAGCCTATCCCGAATTAAAAACAAACGACCATTTTATCCAATTACAATATTCATTAAGTGAAGTAGAAGAACAACTTTCTGCCGCTAGAAGATTTTATAACTCTGCCGTGACTGAATATAATAACGCTGTAGAAATGTTTCCAACAAATATTATGGCTTTATTAATGAAATATGAATCAAAATTTCAGTTTAAAGCTAATCCACAAGCAAGAAACAATGTAAATATTGAAATAAACCATAAGTAAGTTTAAATATGCCAAAATCTAATTCTGCACCAAATCAAGAATTATTAAATGGAATAGCTAAGTTATTACAATATCAAAATTACAATTTGGCGCTTCAGACATTGGAAAAGTTTTTCCAAAATAATCTAGAAACCAATACAAAAGAATATTTGTATGCACGAGTATTACTTTTAGACGTATACCTTTATAATGGACACTTTGATAAAGCAATTAACTTATGCAAAGAATTGAGTAACAGTAAACATAAGACTACTCAGATATTAGCACAGTACTATCTTGCCGAAATTCTTCCAGAAGCTAAAGTTACAGAGTCAAAATCATCACTAAATTCAACTAAAGGTTCACTCACTCCTGCACAAGAGACTGAACTTATAAATACTGGATATGAAGCTTTGACCAAAAAACGCTATAAAGAAGCAATTCGAGCATTTAAAATTTTTTGTCAAGCTGCTTCTCCAGCTACAAAACAATATTTGCAAGCACACAAATGGCTGATAAAAGCATATTACGAGAATGGACAAATTAATCAAGCGATCGCTCTTTGTCAGCAACTCCTGATTAATGAAGACGAAGCAACGAGAAAATGGGCAAGGCAAGTTTTATTTACAGAGCTATTTACAGATGATATTAATGTGTCTGCAACTTCATCAAACCCCACTGAATCAGAAGTTAAGCTACAACCATCAAGCGAAACCTTGTCAGGAGAAACCGAACCAGTTATTGAAAAATTTACACCAAAAACATTAAAAGAATTCAAAATATTTTGTCAAAAAAATTTATTGGGCGAATTAAAAGTATTTGAATCTCGTAGAAAACAAGCTTTATTATCTATTATTATTCATCTACTTTTTTTATTTTTTTTAATTACAACGTTCAAGCTTCTCTCCATGATATCTTTTGATATTAAAGATTATATTTATATTGAAGAACCTTCGTTATTTGAAAATCACTCTACACCAATAGCCGTAGTATTTATATGTATAATTATAATTTTCCTTTTTTCATCTGGCTATTATTTATTGTGCTTTTTTTTAATTTTTTGGACTTGGATATTTTTTTACTCGGCAATTTTTCAAGGGTTTTCCGCGGGTTTTACATACAAAATATCTGAGAGAATATTTAATTTTGTCAATCAAAATAAGAATTTAAAATATCTTAGTTCTTACTCAAAAGAAGATAGTATTAATTTTTTTCAACATAGCCAACTATTTAAAGGACTTATCAATCCAAACAAGATTGAGCATGATGTTTATATTTATGGTAAAATCAATGGTCTTGATATCTGTTTCTCGAATATTCGTGCAGAATTAGAATTAAAACATGATTGGACTAATTTTTTAGATATTATCTTTTTTATGAGTAGGAGATATGAAACAATAATTCAATCTCATATAATTTATATATTTATATTTTCAATTTTACGTGTTATATCCTTGTTTATTTTGATTTTACCATTTACATTTAGTGCTTTAATATTTAGATTATTAAAAATAATTCCATATATAATTAATCATATTTTGCGCGGCAGAAAAATTGAATATAAAAAATTTGAATCTGAAGTTTTAAAAAATCAATTTACCCGAACAAGTACAATCTTTAAAGGATTATTTTGTAAAGTTAAGTTTCACAAAAGTCTGCAAACTGTTACAATTGTTCAACCAAAGGTTATCAACGCGAACATTCATGCTCTTAATCATGCTAAGAAACAGGTAATTAAATTAGAAGATCCAGAATTTTCCAAAATGTTCACTGTTTATGGTGATGACCAAATAGAAGCACGTTATGTTTTGTCTACTAGTTTAATGGATAAAATAGTTAACTTTCGCAAGAAAACCAATAGAAATATTTATATTTCCTTTGTTGATGACATGATATATATAGCCATTGAAGAAGCGGTAGAAAATAATATATTTGACCCTAATTTATATAAAATTGTGTTAAGCTTTGCGCCTTTAAGAGAATATTTTGAAAGTCTCAACTTGATGTTGGGAATTGTTGAAGACTTAAATCTAGATAGACATATTTGAAACAAAGTTTCACCAAATAAGTTTCAGGGAGAATGCAGCTTTTCAGCATCTTAAACGCTTTCGTTATTCTAGGATATAGACATTTTTAATTGAATAAGGTACGCAGACCTAACCCCCTAACCCCCAACTCGTCGCGGGAAGGGGGAAAAATTCAAAGCCTCTCTCCTTTTAGGAGAGAGGTCAAAACTGTACCTTTGATTCAATTTGCCATACCCAATGCCGCACAAAAATCTTACTTTTGATGTATTATTTTGATTTTCTCACCTATCCTATCCCCCTGGATGGGATAATAAGTTACAAGTAGGGAAAATGTGCAAACTATTCCCTAACGTTATATTTCTCTGCACTCTGGTTATATTGAGGAATTAATTGTGGTTGCCACGCCGGAAAAAGTACAACACACCCACGAGCATCTATCAGGTAAAGACCGTGTAGCCGTACTGCTTATGGGCTACGGCGAAGTCGAAAGCTACGAAGATTTCGCCAACTATAACGAACAGGCTTTAAATCTACTGACAGCAAAATTTGCACCGGTGCCAACCTGGATTTATCCGCCTCTGGCAAAGCTTTTGGCGCTATTTGACCGCCATGAATGGGGACACACACACCACGATTTTATCTCCCCACACAATGCCATCTTTGAACAGCAGCGTGCTGGGATCGAGAAGAATTTACAAGAAAAATGGGGCGATAAGGTTCAAGTTTTCAAGGCTTTTAACTTCTGTGCGCCTTTCCTACCCAATCAAGTTTTGGCAGAAATCAAAAACCAAGGCTTCGAGAAGCTGCTAATTTACCCACTGCTGGTTGTTGATTCTATCTTTACTAGTGGGATTGCGATCGAGCAAGTTAACAATGCTCTCGTTGAGTTGACTGATGGTGAGGAACACTGGGTTAAAGCACAGCGCTACATTCCTTCTTTCTTCAACGAACCAGCTTACATCGATTTAATGGCTCATCTGGTTGAAGAGAAAATTGCTGAGTTAGCGGGAGCTTATCTACCTTCTCAAATCGGTATTGTCTTAATGAATCACGGCTGTCCCCATAAAGCTAAAGGCTTTACTTCTGGGATTGCCGAAAGTGAAGCAATGTACGATTTAGTTCGGGATAAGTTGATTAACCGCTATCCGTTAATCTCAGTAGGTTGGCTCAATCATGACACGCCCTTAATTGATTGGACACAGCCAAATGCCGAGCAAGCGGCAAATAACCTGATCCAATTGGGTGCGAAAGTGGTAATCTTTATGCCAATTGGCTTTGCCACAGAAAACCACGAAACTCTATTGGATGTACACCATATCATCCATGCTTTAGAGAAACAGCATCCTGGTACGAACTACGTGCAAATGGCTTGCGTCAACGATCGCCCAGAATTTTTGGCAATGGCGGCGCAATGGGCTGACGCTCATATAGCAGAGTTGTTGTCAGAGCAACCTTTAGCAGTTAAACCTCAACTAGCTGGCGATCGCCATCATCACCACCATCATCATTAAGTTTTGAGTTTACGAGGGTGGGCAAAGCTAGACCCACCCTACAATTAATTCACACCCCGCAGCTTGCGAGTGTTATCAACTAAACTCTGAGCAAATTGATCGAATCTTTGAGAGAGTTTCTCATCTACTAGTTTGCCTTCAGGACTGAAAGCACCCCAAGCTTGTCCGATCGCAATTTGTTCGGGAATCACCCAACCGTGTACCCAACGAATAATTAGCCGTAGGTCATTTAGAGCGTTGCTATTAGACTGACCACCCAAGACACTAATCAATCCCGTCACTTTATCAGACAGTTGGTCAAAACTCATCAAATCCAGGGCATTTTTCAGGACACCACTAACGCCACCATGATACTCAGGTGTCGCTAAAATTAACCCATCAGCCTGACTAACTGTATTTTGCAACCGCTGAACATCTGGATACTCTGGATACTCCTTTGCGCCAGTGCAAAATGGTAGCTGCAACTCTCGTAAATCGAGAATTTCTACCTCTGCGCCTACAGCTTCAACCCTTTGCGCTGCGACTTCTAAAGCAAGCTGGGTATAAGAGTTAGGTCTTAAACTACCACCAATGCCAATAATTTTCACCATAATTAACCCACAAACTATTAACTAGCTACTATCATCAGATTTCTTAAAAAACGGAATCGTTATGACTATGTTTATCTTAGCGATTTGTGCCAGAATGTGTCAAATTAATATCTACTGGAGATTGGGGAAGGAAGGGAGCAGGGGAGCAGTAAGTCCCCTTTGCACCTCTGCCTTTTGTGGCCAATGTCTAGTCTTAACAACTACATAAATCTAGATAACGATCGCTCAACTTTATGTAATAGCCTGAAGAAACTTGGGAATGCTTTTATGTGGAAGTTAGACTAGATAAGAAAAGTGTAATTTCCAGTTATTACAATTTTTGATAGAAGAATAGGCATAAAACCAGCGCTTAACTTGTGCCAGCAGACAAAGGGTAATTATTATGACAAATTCGGGAAAAAAAGCATTGATAAAAAGGCAGTCCTCAAAGCGCGTTGCTTGGGTTGGTGCAATTGCTGCTAGTTTGATTATGTTGCCAGGAATTTTCGGAAATACTCCTGTCATGGCACAAAAAGCAGAAACCGCCTCGCTAAATTATGGTGATTTGATCAAGAAAGTGAAGGCGGGAGAAGTCGAGAAAGTAGAGCTTGACGAAACCGAACAGCTAGCAAAGGTTTATCTCAAGGGGCAAAAAGATAATACACCACCGCAACAGGTAAGACTCCTAGCACAAAACACAGAGTTAGTCAATATTCTCAAAGACAAGAATGTTGATTTTGGCGAAGTTTCCTCTGCTAACAGTCGAGCTGCTGTTGGGCTGTTGATAAATTTGATGTGGATTTTGCCACTGGTAGCTTTAATGCTATTGTTCCTCCGACGCTCTACTAATGCTTCTAGCCAAGCGATGAATTTCGGCAAATCCAAAGCTCGCTTCCAAATGGAGGCAAAAACTGGAGTGAAATTTGAAGATGTCGCCGGGGTTGAAGAAGCGAAAGAAGAACTCGAAGAAGTTGTGACTTTCCTGAAACAGCCAGAAAGATTTACGGCTGTAGGCGCACGGATTCCCAAAGGAGTGCTGTTAATTGGCCCTCCTGGTACTGGTAAAACTTTACTAGCAAAAGCGATCGCAGGTGAAGCCGGTGTACCATTCTTCAGTATTTCCGGTTCAGAATTTGTAGAAATGTTCGTTGGTGTGGGTGCATCTCGCGTGCGCGACCTTTTCAAGAAAGCCAAAGACAATGCCCCTTGTCTAATATTTATCGATGAAATTGACGCAGTAGGCAGACAACGGGGCGCTGGAATCGGTGGCGGTAACGACGAGCGCGAACAAACCTTGAACCAACTGCTCACCGAAATGGATGGTTTTGAAGGTAACACAGGTATCATTATTATTGCTGCCACAAACCGTCCAGATGTTTTAGATACAGCATTGCTCAGACCGGGACGTTTTGATAGACAAGTGATGGTCGATCCACCCGATCTCAAAGGGCGACTAGAAATTTTGAAAGTCCACGCGCGGAATAAGAAAATCGATCCTAGCGTATCATTAGAAGCGATCGCTCGCCGCACTCCTGGTTTTACTGGCGCAGATTTAGCTAACTTACTCAACGAAGCCGCCATTCTCACCGCTAGAAGACGTAAAGAAGCCGTCACTCTTTTAGAAATTGATGCTGCTGTAGACCGAGTTGTTGCAGGTATGGAAGGTACCGCCTTAGTAGACAGCAAGAGCAAGCGCTTAATTGCCTATCATGAAGTTGGACACGCTTTAGTAGGCACATTGCTCAAAGAGCACGATCCTGTGCAGAAAGTTACATTGATTCCACGGGGACAAGCACTGGGATTAACTTGGTTTACTCCCAACGAAGAACAGGGGTTAATTTCCCGTTCCCAACTCAAATCGAGGATTACTGCTACTTTGGGTGGTCGCGCCGCCGAGGAAATCGTTTTTGGGAAGCCAGAAGTGACCACAGGTGCAAGCAATGACTTGCAACACGTGACAGGGATGGCGCGGCAGATGGTGACACGCTTTGGGATGTCAGAATTAGGCCCATTGTCACTAGAAAATCAGAGTGGAGAGGTATTTTTAGGACGCGACTGGATGAATAAATCAGACTATTCTGAAGAAATTGCTGCCAAAATTGATTCACAAGTGCGCGAAATTGTTAGCAATTCCTACATTAAGGCCAAAGAACTTTTGGAAGAAAACCGCGTAGTTTTAGAGCGTTTAGTAGATTTGCTAGCAGAACAGGAAACAATTGAAGGTGATGTATTCCGCAAAATTGTTACCGATCATGTTCAGGTAGCCGATGAACAATTGGCTGTACCTCATTAAAAATATGAGTGAGAAATAATGTAGAGAAGTAGCACTACTACGTCTCTACAAAGGTTCTGGATAGCGCATCTTTAATTTCACCGGATGTCTATTAAGGAATAGGCAAAAGCTAATAGTCTATCAACTTTAGACTACTGAAAATCCAAAGGTTAAGATTCCCAACTTCTGAAAAAAGTTGGGAATTTTGTTGTGAAAAAAAATTACAATACTACCTCAGCCTTCCCAGAAAGTAGCACACATAAAGTCTTGTCACTGTAAAGCTTAGGCTATTGTATTATATATACCGAAATAATGTACTACAAGTAAACATAAACAATTATGAAACATAGATTTTGGGCAAGCTATCTGCTTGCTGCTTTAGCATTTCTGCCCTTCGAGCCTGTAAGCATTACTCAGGTTTTGGCAACATCATACCAACTCGCACAAGCAAAATCTGCTTACACCCAATATATGCTGGCTGGCTATAATGAAACCAAACGCAGAAACTATAGAAAAGCTTTATTGAATTTTCAGCAAGCAGAGCGGCTACGTCCTGGAGATAGATATGCTACTGCTGCAATTAGAAATGTTACAAGTTACATTCAACGCGGTAGCAGTAGAAATCGTATCGCCTTTGTGCCAGGTAGACCTGGTAGAGTAAGGTCAGCAGGAACACGGGGAAGTTGCTTTCAAACTGGACAATATATTATTCCCCTGACACCAACAGATAAGGAAGCTCAACGCACCACAGCAGAACGTCCCACATTCTTTTTCTACCTTCCTCAAACCTCGACAACAGTGCAAGCACTAGAATTTGTTTTGCGGGATGGTGATAGCATTGACCCGTTATATAAAGGAACTTTCAAACCTGTTGGGCAGAATGGTATTGTTAGCGTAAATGTACCTGTCGATCGGCCATCTCTACAAATAGGTAAAGAATATAATTGGACTTTTTCGATGATTTGCGATTCTAATAACCGCGATAAAGACTCGTATGTAGAAGGTACAATTGTGCGATCGCAAGATGAAAACTTGTCTCTTCAGCTAAATCAACCAAACACAGACTTAGATCGGGCAGTTTTATTTGCCACAGCCGGATTTTGGGAAGATGCCTTGAGAACTTTAGCTAATTTACGCCGCCAGCGTCCTAACGATCCTGAAGTTCAAAAATATTGGGAAGATTTATTGAATTCAGTGGATATAAAAGATGTTGTAAACAAGTCTTTATTGCCCTGTTGTACTGCTCAGAAATAAATTAACAATTACTTACAAACCTGGTTTTGATAAAAAACCGGGTTTTTACTCTTTAATTTAACTACTTGTGCAAAATTCCCCATCCCTTTTATACCAATTAACGAACACTCTGATATATATAGATTTCTCATAGAGACAAGTAGTCTAAGTTATGCTTAGTTAACAGTTTGACCGTAAAGATTTAAGTAATGGTAACTACTTACAGCTTGATTTTAGGGTATTATAAGATTGTTAAGTCAAGTTAAAAAATAAAGATTAATGAAGTTTTTATAAAAACTATATGGAAACTGATAAAGAAACTCAAAAAGCGATCATTTTTGTCCCTGCATTCACTTCCAAGGAAAAGGATTACTATATCAATCATTATTTAGCAATTGGTCTAACAAACAGATTAGATCAACGAATTTATTTAGAGCCAGAAGAGGTTAAAATTTCAGGTCAAACTGGAAGAAGATTTACTTATCAAGACACCGTTGGCATGAATAACAATATAGATATTTATGAAATTTATTGGAGAGATTTAATTGACGATCTAAATGACAAAAACATAAGGCAAAGAGTTTTGAGAGGAATTTATTTATTTTTTTATTGGTTTTTTGCCTTATTTAAAATTGGAAAAACGTCTAAATTATTTTTTTTACAAATACTGACTATTTTATTTTTAA
Source organism: Nostoc sp. DSM 114160 (assembly GCF_053470305.1). Lineage (NCBI taxonomy): Bacteria > Bacillati > Cyanobacteriota > Cyanophyceae > Nostocales > Nostocaceae > Nostoc > Nostoc sp. DSM 114160. The sequence continues at coordinate 444,238 of NZ_JBPFGO010000003.1, forward strand.
TAATAGCTTGGGAATATAGCACATTGACTATAGCACTTACCGCTATTGGAAATGATCCCAATGCACTCGGATTTAATCTGCCAAAAGATATGGCTGATACGTTAAGCAACTTAGGTAAAACTTTTGGTAGCTGGCCGGTTTGGTTAATTACTAGCGCTTTACTTAGTATGTTACCAACATCTGCGAACTCACTAATTAATTTACTTGATTTTATAGTTCGTTATGCTGAAGATGAAACACAAAAAGAGTTAGGAGGTCTAAGAGATAAGCTTAGACATAGATTAATTTCAGTGTTAAATGATATATTAACTGAATCTAAATATGAAAAAATTACAGTTTTATCTCATAGCTTAGGGACAGTTTTAGCTACTGATTTATTAGCAGATTATAAACATTCAAGCTTGAAAAAAATAAACTTTATTACTTTAGGTAGTCCTTTAAAAACATTAGCTTATCTTTCAAACTGGATACCTGAAGAAGTTGTTAAATGCTTGAACAGTGAATCTCTAGAAAAGTGGTATGACTTTTATTCAAATCAAGATTGGCTATGTACTAAAGTACCTATATCCCCTGCTATGGAAAATAATAAATTCCAAGCTAGATGTATTTCTCTTAAAGTATCCTTAGTTAAACAAATAACTAGGGAATCTCATGATGCTTACTTCTTTGATAAAACTGTGTTACAAAAAATTATAGAATGAATTCATTTTAATTACGTATTCAGTTATATGTGTTTGCTTCGTTTATGGTTTAGTATTCTTAGAAAATCCACATAACGAGAATAGGCGATCGCTCAAAAGCAATTGCCAGTTTATTGCTCAAAATCTAGAACGCAGTTGCTATGATCAAACGCCTGCTTGTAGTCGAGTCTCCCGGAAAAGTCAAAAAACTCAGTCAAATTCTGGGTTCGGATTGGAAAGTTCTAGCCAGTTGTGGCCATATCCGAGAACTCAGCAATGAAGGAGACGATTCCTTGGGCTTCGTCATGGACGGTAGTAATGTTCGGTGCAATTACGTCCCGCGTGACCAACGAGCGAAGGAAACAATTCAGAAGCTCAAGTCTGCGGTGAGGCAGGTTGATGAAGTTGTCTTAGCAACTGACCCAGACCGGGAAGGCGAAACCATTGCTTGGCATCTCAAAGAAACGCTGGGTCTAAGGGAACCAAAACGAGTAATTTATACTGAGATTACAGCATCGGCGGTACAAAGTGCGATCGCTAATCCCAGAAAGCTAGACCAAAACTTGATTGGGGCTGGGCTGTGCCGAGATTGTCTAGATAAGTTGGTGGGTTATAAGGGTAGTCCTTTAGTTTGGGCATTGAATAACGGCGCTAAGAGTGTTGGTAGAGTCCAAAGCGCCACGTTGCACTTGATTTGTCAGCGAGAAAACGAAATTTTGACGTTTGTCCCCCAAGATTACTGGAGTGTCTGGGTAGATTATGCGGAAGGATTTCGGGCTTTTTACAAAGGTACGGTCGATTCTGCAAAAGATGCAGCAGAACAAGAAACTGAAACTCATGATGATGCGAAAGTGGGTAATAGTCCAGAAACACCAGAGTCTAAGCGTGTTCTTTCCGAAGCAGAGGCGACACGTTTAGTAGAAGAAGCACAGCGACATCCTCATCAGGTGATTCATTTTGAAGGAAAAATCGTTAACCGCCAGCCACCGCCACCATTTACAACTTCGAGCCTTCAGCAAGCAGCCGGTTCAAAGCTGAGGTTTGCTCCCGATAAAACTATGGTTGTTGCCCAAAAGCTCTATGAGGCAGGGCTGATCACATATATGCGAACAGACTCAGTGATGCTGAGTCCAGAATTTTGTGCCAGCGCCCGTAAATGGTTAGAGCAAAACGACCCGCAGAATGTACCGCCGCAAGTCGCCAAGCATCGCAGTAGCAAATCGGCTCAAGAAGCACATGAAGCGATTCGCCCCACGGATGTATTTCGTCCCTCAGCTCAGTTGCGCTTAGAACTTCCTGACGATCAGTTTAATCTGTATGTGATGATTTGGAAACGGTCAATTGCCTCTCAGTGTCGTGCTGCCCAATTGCGTAAAACTTTGGTGATTACTCAGTCTGGTTCTCTACTGTGGTCAGCCAGAGGGCAAGTGATTGAATTTTATGGTTATGCACGGTACTGGAACAATCTCAGCAAGGATAGTGTTTTACCTTCACTACAACAGGGGCAAGGATTGAAACTAGAGAATGCTGGACATGAGAAAAAGCAGACGCAGCCACCACCTCGTTATAGCGAACCAAAATTAGTGCAATTGATGGAACGTAAAGGAATTGGTCGCCCAAGTACTTATGCTCCTACTGTTGCTACCTTAAAAAAACGAAATTATGTGGAGTTGAAAAAAGACCATCTGCAACCGACAGCGTTAGGGTTAGAAGTTGATGCCTTTTTGCTCAAAGCACTGCCGGATTTACTAGAGGCAGAATTCACTGCGAAAATGGAAGATGCCCTTGATGCCATTTCTGAAGGAAAGAATTCTTGGCAGCATTATTTAACTAGTTGGAATCAGAATTACTTTGTACCAGCACTTTCCAAAGCTAAAACTGTAGTTGCGAGTTCCCCAAAAGGTAAAGCTAATGTGATAACTGAGCGCAAATATGAAACTTCCAAGACTCGATGCCCTGAATGCAAAAATTTTCTCGCCAAAATTCCGAGTAGTAAGGTAAAAAAGAAATATTTCCTCAAATGCACAAAAGGTTGTGAAAATGTCGTGCTATTTTGGAGCGACTTTAACAAAACTTGGCAGCCACCACAAGCTAAAACAGCCCAAGCTGAAAATCAACAAAAGCCTCCTGTCAAAACGACAGCATATCCTTGCCCAGTATGTAAAAAACCTCTAGAGGAGTACAGTTATATCAAAGAGGGGCAGAGTAAGACCATGTTGCGATGTTCTAATGCCCAATTTCGTAAGGATACCAAACATAAAGATGTGGCTTATTTCAGCACACAAAAAGGGTGGTGGAGTCCTAAGTTTGGAGAGTTAGAAGTTAAGAGTTAGAAGTTAAGAGTTAGAAATTAGGAGTTTTGAATTAATAACTCGCGCCGTGTGCGACTTTTTTTCAAACCTAACCCCCACTAACCCCCAGCCCCTTAAGAGCCAGGGTTGGGGAGCAAGAATCAAAGCCTATCGACCTTTCGGGGAGAGGAATGGAAGTGGGGTTCTAAGAATAAGTTGCACATCGCGTTAACTCATCACTCCTAACTCCTAACTCCTAACTTTATTTACCTTAGCCGCAAGTTCTGCGATGTTCATCTGCTCGTAGTATTCAAAAGGTTGATGAATCCAGGGGTTATCAGGTAGATAATTAACATAATAATTGGGTGCTATAACTGAACAAGCTTTATACCAAAGAACGGCGGTGCGAATTTCCTCAATGGGGAAATCAGTATTTTGCTTGAGCCAAGGTATAGTTTGCTGGAGTGTTACCCCAGAGTCTACTAAGTCATCCACTAGGAGAATGCGCGAACCTAACTTTTCGGCAGTCATTGTCAAATGACGGGAGAAAATTAAATTACTTCTTTCTTGCTTACCAGTGCCACTGTAATAAGATGAGGTTGCTAAAATTGCTAGCGGCTGCTGATATATACGGGAAAGAATATCTCCGACTCTTAGTCCTCCTCTGGCAAGACAGATAATCTGGTTGAATTCCCAACCCGATTGATAAATCTGAATAGCCAGTTGTTCAATTTTTTGGTGATAATCTGACCAAGAAACATAAAGGTCTGGCATAAGTCTAACGGGAGTGGTAGATGGCTAGTATTCAAGGCGATTGCAGATTTTTTATTTTAGTATGAGTGCAAAGTTTTATGAATGATTCTGCTGCTGATGGTGATGTTCAACGAAATCCTCTCAGTGAAAAACTTGACCTTAAAACAAAGCTGGCTTACGGTGCAGGGGATTTAGGCCCAGCAATTACTGCAAATATCTCCGTCTTTTTTCTGCTGGTTTTCTTTACCAACGTCGCTGGTATCCCTGCGGGTTTAGCTGGGAGTATTTTGATGATTGGCAAAATTTGGGATGGGGTAAACGATCCGGTTGTCGGGTTTCTGACTGATAAAACGAAATCTCGTCGTTGGGGTCGTCGTCTTCCTTGGATGTTTTATGGGGCTATTCCCTTTGGAGTTTTCTTCTTCTTGCAGTGGATTGTACCGCGATTTAGTGCAAATCAGAGTGATAATATTTGGCCGCTGTTTTTGTATTACGTAGCGATTGGGGTGATATCTCAGGCGTTTTACACAGTTGTGAATTTGCCTTATACAGCAATGACTCCAGAATTAACTCAAGATTACGACGAACGTACCAGCCTTAACAGCTATCGGTTTACATTTTCCATTGGTGGCAGCATTTTATCGTTGATTTTAACGCAAATTGTTTTTTCTCAAATTAGCGATCGCCAACAACAATATCTCGTTTTAGCAGCCATTTGTACGGTAATTTCGATTTTAGGATTATATTGGTGCGTTTTTGGAGTCCGCGATCGCATCTTGGCTTTTGAGGCTAAACGCAGCCAAACCGAGGAACCTGCATCTCTCCCCTTCTTTGAACAGCTAAAAATTGTCTTTAGTAACCGACCTTTTTTATTTGTTATTGGTATATATCTTTGTTCTTGGCTAGGCGTACAGGTAACAGCCAGCATTATTCCCTATTTTGTAGTTGATTGTATGGGACTCAAAGAATCAGATGTGCCCACAGTCATGATTGCAGTCCAAGGAACTGCTCTGTTAATGCTATTTGTCTGGGGAGCGTTGAGTAAAAAAATCGGCAAAAAAGTTGTTTATTTTCTGGGAATGAGTTTGTGGATTATAGCAGCAGCCGGGCTATTTTTCTTACAACCTGGTCAAATAGTTTTGATGTATGTGATGGCTGTGATGGCAGGTATTGGTGTCTCCACAGCTTATCTAATTCCCTGGTCAATGATTCCAGATGTGATTGAATTAGATGAACTGCAAACCGGACAACGCAGAGAAGGCATTTTTTATGGCTTCATGGTTTTGCTGCAAAAATTTGGTTTAGCTTTGGGACTATTTTTGGTGGGAAATGCTTTGCAAGCATCTGGTTTCAAAGAATCTGTAGCTGGAAGTCCACTACCCATCCAACCGGAATCAGCACTGTTTGCTATTCGTGTTGCCGTTGGCCCCATACCAACAGTTTGTCTGATTTTTGGCTTAGTTTTAACGTATTTTTACCCAATTACCCGCGAGATGCACGCCCAAATTATGCTGAAACTCAAAGAACGGCAAGAGAAGAAGGGGAGTTAAAGAGCAAGGAGTAGGCGGCAGGGCAATACTTGTCAGGTTTTGGGGAAAAGGGAAAGAAAAAACTGTAAATAAAATTTAGCTCTCTGGTGGTGCGGGGGACATTTCATGCTATTGTCTGACTGGTTTTATAGGAAATTTCATATAAAATGGATGAAGATGAGGATATTATAGAAATTCCTTTACGACCTCTGGTTTGGATGGGAGACTCTCTCAAAAATATCCGTTCATTTCCAGAAGAGGTACGTGCATCAGTAGGCTATGCACTGCAATTGGTGCAAGCAGGGGAAACACCAATGGATGCCAAGCCTTTTAAAGGGGTTGGAAGCGGCGTGTATGAAATTGTCAAACGCTACGATACCGATACTTACAGGGCAGTCTATGCGGTAAAGATTGCAGAGAGAATTTATGTCCTGCACGCTTTTCAAAAGAAATCAAAGCAGGGGATTAAAACTCCACAGGCTGATGTTGACCTCATTAAACAACGCTATAAGGATGCGATAGCCAGGGAGAAACAACAATGACACAGGAACCGATTTTTGAACAAAGCAGTGGCAACGTATTCGCTGACCTCGGTTTGGAGAATGCGGATGAACTTTTTACACGGGGCAAAATAGGGATTCAGGTACTCCGCCTTTTGAAACAACGCAACCTGAAACAGCGTGAAATCAGCGAACTTCTTGGCATTCCGCAGCCAGAAGTATCTCGTTTGATGAAAGGAGAGTTTCAAAGATTCAGCGAGGGCAAACTGCTCATTTTCCTCAAGCGACTCGATACGGAAATCACTTTACATCTTCGCCCTCGTCACGCGCAGGGCGAATCTACTGAAACTGTGATATCGCTATAGGGAAGGATGGAAGCCTGAAAATTTCTTAATTCTTACGGTACATGAAATGGCTCTTGACAATACCACAGACCATTATCCAGCAACGAGGCCACAGTGAAGGGGTTTTATCCGTGAGTAGACGACACCATCGGGCGATCGCTGTGTGTCAATGCCATCCTAGATAGCTCACGCATTAGGCAAGCTAAATGTAACCAAATAATCCTTGTGTGGGGTTGAGGGAGGATGCGCTGCGATTTTCTCTGCAAACAGTCAGAGATGTTTTGCATAAATGGCAGAAACTTGGTATGGAAGGGCTTTGGGAACGACCAGGACGCGGGGGGAAGGCAAAGTGGAAACAATCTTGTCATAGTGTTTTTGGAAGAATGTCTAAAACAAGAACCACGCACCTACAACAGTTCTCAATTGGCTAGAAAATTAGAAAGCGATCGCGCTATTATTAGGCATAATTGTTTCTTGAAGATTTACGCCGCTGAGGTTAGCTCCTCGAATGTCGGCTCCTCTAAGGTTAGTTCCTCTAAGATTCGCCCCTGCCAAATTCGCATTTCTAAGGTTAGTCCAACTCAAGTCAGCTTGACTCAAATTAGCTTGACTTAGGTTAGCCCGCAACAAGTATGCACCACTGAGGTGAGCCTTGGTCAGATTAGCTTTGTATAGGTCAGCTTTGTAAAGATAAGCTCCTAAAACCTCTGCTTCGTACAAACTCGCCTCGCTAAGGTCAGCCGCAATCAAGTTAGCTTCAATCAGGTTGGCAAAAGAGAGGTTAGCCCTGATCAACTTTGCTGCACCTAAATCGGCATCTCTCAAGTTAGCGCTTTTTAAGTCAGTGCCAATTAGATTAGCAGATGCGATCGCAGCATCTCTAAGATCCACCCCGCTTAAGTCAGCTCCAATCAAATTGGCATAACTCAAATCTGCCTGCGTAAGTATAGCACCACTCAAGTTAGCAACACTGAAGTTAGCCGCATTCAAGTTAGCTTCATTCAGGAGGGCTTTATAAAGGTTGGCACTACTGAGGTCAGCACCACTGAGGTTTGCCCGCACAAGTAAAGCATTACCCAAATCAACTCTTCTCAAGTTTACCCCTTGGAGGTTTGCACCTCTAAGGTTATCGCCTTGCAAATTCGCGGCGCTCAGGGTCTGGTTCAATCTGGGGATTTTTCTTTCTCCATTCAATCCATTTAACTGCACCTGCTTTGAGTAAAGTTAGATGCTCTCGATTTGCCATTTTCTCTCCTTTACTCCTGACGCCCACCCAGAGAATTTACCCGACCAGCGACACTTTCAATAGCCGTTAATGCTCCCGCTGCTCCTGCTAGGATATCCTGTTCTTGTCCACCTAAGTAAAGCCGTCCAAAACTACCTACAGCTTGAACTTCTAAAATGTTAATCCTCGCTGCTTTTTCCGCTTCATTGGCAGCTAGTGCGGCGTAAGCAGCAGGCTCCACTTCTAATACATACAGCGTTTGACCTGCTAGTAGTAGCTGTCCTCGGCGCGTGCGATTAATCAATTGGGTTTGATAAGCATCGATGTTGCGGATAATCTGACTAGAAATAACCCGCGGTTTCAGACATTCCTCTCTTCGGACTCCCAGGAACGCCAAAATAGCTTGACCAGCAGCTCTGGTTTCGCCTTGGGAGCTAGAATGAACTTCTAGTAGTCCGTATAGTCGTTCAACTACCTGTACTCCCGGACGGACAGAGGCAGATTTTAGGGCGATATCCGTAATTTTATTAATTTCGATACCAGGAGATATTTCAATCCACAGTGATGTATCTCCTGGTAATGGTAAGAAGCCTTGGGCTACTGTTCCCATATATGCTGCATGTTGAGGTTGCAGGCTGTCGAGAAATACGAAACTGCGTAATTCTATGCCCAAGATTTTGCTCTCCAGTGGTGAGGGTAAAAGTTATCTATATGCGAGATATAAGTGCCTAACTTGACAATATAGGGTATAAAGGAACGCAAAATCCGTTAAACGGATCTACACCCGTGTGTCAAATGGCAATTATAGAAGCTAATGCTTATTTAGAAGACCATCGTCGTCTTGGGATAAAATCTACTTCGGGCGGACGACATAATTTTTGTTTAACACAGCTACTTTGTAAACATCTTGACCCTTTTACATTACCCCAGTTTTACCCCAAATATTTCCCCAACATCTCCCAACTGGAATCGCAAGGAATTTAGATACCAATGAATATGGCTTTTTCTAGCTCAAGTTGTTTTTATTTTCATCCCTATCCTCTCAATCAGTTAAATAAGCAGATACAAAGCGCTTACACACCTTGCCGTGGTTTGATATTTTGGCGCGATCGCCAATATCCGGCAAAAGGGGCGATCGCGATTTTTCTGGTATATCTATCAAGTACTGGGCAAGTCTCCTTCCGGTAAGACATTATCGATGCTGAGTACCCACGGTATACCCTTGTCAATTGGAGAACTGACAGTAATTTTAGCTCTGTTAGCAAACTGTTTTAAGCGATCGGCAAATTGGGGAACAGTTTTCATGATATTGCGATAACTTTCCATGTTATTACAAATCAGGATCAACGTCAAAACGCCACTATTGATTTGGAAATACCAATGACAACTCGATAACAAAATCCGTGTCATGCGATCGCACGCTAGGAAAAAGCTTTTTTTCGTTGCTTCTTCAAGTTGTCGAAATAGTATTTCACTCAGCTTGATTGTTTGAGGTGAAGGCAAATCATCTGGATGTAGGCATGGTTGATTCATAAGGTTTTGGCAAGCTTCAAAAGTAACGAAGCTGCGATGAAGATTGGTACTTTTGATTTTTTGCAGATTGAATATTGCAAAAAAATCAGGTTTACTAGGTTATTGTTCTTGAGTAACAATCCACAGCAAGTCTAACCACAACTGGGGATAAGCTTGCTTGAGGTTTGAGAGTGGATCGCGCATCAAGTTATTGGCATTAAAGCAAACAACTTCAACTAGCCCTAAGTATTCTGCTACTTCTTTGAGTAGGTTTTTTTGTTCTACGACAGCATTAATTAGTCTATCAGGGCAATAAATACCAATGTATTTTGTATGGCGGATGCATGTTTTTATATTCATTCTTGTTAAATGAGGATGAGGATTGATTATCTTCACATAACATTGGTTTAACAGGTTCCATACCTGTGGGTGAGTGTGTTCAATAATTACGTTAAATTGCTGGGCTAAGTCTTCTTCGGTAATCATTACTTTCTCCACTACTTTGTTGCCATCTGTTGCATACTTTGGTAAATACCTAATTGATTGTGCAAAAACTTCAAACAGCAATTATTTGCTGATGCCATGTGCATATTCACTTTAGTCAAATAGGTAATTTTTCGTCAGGGCAAAATTTACCCTAAAAAGCGAAATTGGTTGGTATGTTTTCTACTGTTTGTGTTACTCGTCTATCAAGCATCAAAGCTGAAACTAATCCCTAAAACTGTATTGAATACTACTATTTACCAATTTAATTGGTAAAAATTTACTGCAAAATAAATGCTCTGTTTATTGGAGTTTGGCGCTTTTAAGCCAAACTAGCAGGTAAAAAACAACCATCTGCAAAAATAATTTGCGCTTCGCAAGCAAATTGGCAATTTCTGTGATAGTCTTTTTATATGGGGAATCAAGACAGCGAAAGCACAAAAAGTCTTCCAAGAGAAATGATATAAACTCAAAGACCAGACTTTCGCCTTGGCAGATGCAATGTTTAAATCCGCTACGGCTTTTTGAAACTAAGAGATAAAGCCAATGAAGCAGGATAGTGACCCTCCGTAATAACTTGAAGTCAATTAGAACTCGCTTAGGCATGAGCCAACAAGATTTGGCTAACATCGCTAATGTGACTCGTCAGACTATTAGTGGTGTAGAGTCGGGACAATATGCTCCCTCAGTAGCCATAACACTTCGCTTGGCCAAAGCGCTTGGCTGTCAAGTTGAGGATCTATTCTGGTTAGAGCGGGATTTACCTGAAATTGAAGCCGTTCTTGCCAAACCCGTTCCTAACGGTCAGCAACTGCGAGTTAGCATGGCTCGTGTCGGAGGACAATGGATAGCTTATCCGTTGATTGGTAAGGATGCTTTTCGCCAAGATATGATTCCGGCTGACGGAGAAAGTACAAGCCTTACAGGTACAAATAAAGTTCGAGTCCGTCTTTTAGACGATAATCTCGACACACTTCACAACACCGTTGTGATTGCTGGTTGTGCCCCTGTAATTTCACTATGGGCAAGAGCCACCGAACGCTGGCATCCCCAACTGCGAGTTCAATATAACTTTGCCAATAGCATGGCTGCATTGCACAGTCTATGCAGAGGTGAGGCGCACATCGCTGGGATGCATCTCTACGATCCTGAGACTGGTGAGTATAATACTCCCTTTGTTCGAGATGTTCTGGCTGGGAGGGAAGCAGTTCTGATTACCCTTGGTGTCTGGGAGGAAGGACTTTTGTTAAAGTCAGGGAACCCAATGGGAATTAGAACAGTTAGTGATTTAGTTGCAGGGGCGACTATTGTCAACCGCGAAATAGGTTCTGGTAGTCGGATGCTTTTGGAACAAACACTCCAAAAAGAGCAGATACCGTTCGATGCTGTTCAGGGCTTTGATAATGTACTCAAAACTCACCAAGATGTCGCCCAAGCTGTAGTCAGAGGAGTTGCCGATGCTGGTATGAGTACGGCATCTGTAGCTACCGCCTTTGGACTGGGATTTATCCCTCTACATCAGTCACGATATGATTTGGTGATTCTCAAAGAATATTTGGAAGAAGCATCTGTACAACAGTTGCTCAGTACTTTGGGACATCGCATGGTTCACTCTCAATTTGAAATTCTCGGCGGTTACGATATCAGCAAAATCGGGGAAGTTGTAGCGACTGTTTAGAGTGGATTGCAATGGTTGGTTGTGTGGTTTAGGGAAAACTTGGCGTAAATTTAAATCCTGCTGCAACCACTCTTTAGGTATGAGCAACCTTCAGGAGATTACAACAACTGATGATGCTCAATTCGTAATTCGGATTTCAATTTGAGTTTCCAGTTTGGAATCTATAGCAATACATCCTTGGGTAAAGACGCGATGAATCGCGTCTCTACAAATGGTCTATTTGTCGCTTTCTTTTTTCCAATTGGTATTAACGTGAGTTCGACGAGTGCTATTTTGACCTCTCCCCCAGCCCCTCTCCTACCAGGAGAGGGGAGCAAAAACTCTCCTTACTGGTTACTCCTCCCTCTCCTTACCCAGACGCACTCGCGTTCGCCTTTTAGGAGAGGCAGGCTGTCCGGGAGAGGTCTGTCGAACTCACGTGGTATTACTACCGTCAGAGAAATCATTTGGATGAGTGGATGGTAATACTTGCAATATTCCTTGAGTGATGTCTTATCGCTCTAGTCATTAGTGAGAAAAAACAATGACTAGTGGCCAATGAAAACTGACCAAAACTTAATTATGTTCTGGATACAGACTCTTTTTGCTGTAGAACGAGCACCTCCAACAACGTTCTACATCAGGTTACTGCTGTAACTTGACAGCACTCTGGTAAGCACTACTTTGTGCCAACGCCTCATCAACTGACAGACCCACCAAACAAACAATTGCAGGATAAATTATCATGTCCGACGACAAAATTAGACAAATTGCTTTTTACGGTAAAGGTGGTATTGGCAAATCTACCACTTCCCAAAACACCCTTGCTGCAATGGCAGAAGTGGGTAAACGCATCTTGATTGTCGGATGTGACCCCCAAAGCTGACTCCACTCGTTTGATTTTGCACTGTAAAGCTCAAACTACCGTGCTGCATTTAGCTGCTGAACGGGGTGCTGTGGAAGATATCGAACTCGAAGAAGTGGTAATCACTGGTTTCCGCGATATCAGATGCGTAGAATCAGGTGGGCCAGAACCTGGTGTAGGTTGCGCCGGCCGGGGTATCATCACCGCTATTAACTTCCTTGAAGAAAACGGCGCTTACTCAGATGTAGACTTCGTATCCTACGACGTTTTGGGCGACGTTGTATGCGGTGGTTTTGCGATGCCAATTCGTGAAGGTAAAGCCCAAGAAATCTACATCGTTACTTCTGGTGAAATGATGGCGATGTTTGCAGCTAACAACATTGCTCGTGGCGTTCTCAAATATGCTCACACTGGTGGTGTACGTTTGGGTGGGCTAATTTGTAACAGCCGGAAAACTGACCGGGAAGACGAACTGATTAGCACTCTTGCAGCTAGATTAAGTACTCAGATGATTCACTTCGTCCCCCGTGACAATATCGTGCAACACGCCGAATTGCGTCGGATGACGGTGAACGAGTACGCACCCGACAGCAACCAAGCTAATGAATATCGCACACTAGCAGACAAGATTATCAACAATACAAATCTCGCCGTTCCCACACCCATCGAAATGGATGAGCTAGAAGATTTGTTGATTGAATTCGGTATCCTTGAAAGTGAAGAAAATGCTGCGAAACTAATTAGCCAAGCCGATGCTGTTAAGAAGCAAGAAGATGCTGAAGGTGAAGCCTTAGAAGCACTGAAAAAAGGCAATGTAGAAATAGTTTCCGGTAGCGAGAAAAAGTAAGGTTCTTGTTTAGACTCCGGTGCTAAATACAAAGTAAGTATTAGGTGGGCAAAAAATAGCCCACCCTCTCACCGAAACAGTTCTGAGTGCTAAGTAACATTAGCGGATAGCTAAGGTTTAGTGCGTGCTGAGTAAAAAGTAAAATTAGACCGACTAAGCATCAAATTAGTTTTGAGTAGCGAATGCCTCGGCTAAAAGTAGGAAGATTCATTAATATTACTTATTCATTACTTCTTACTCAGGACTCAGCACTCATCACTCCTGAAAAATCTTTTAAAATGGAGGTAATCGAATAGCCAATCTTAAATTTTGTTTGTTTCAACTTCACCGTGCTAACACTAATTTCTCAAGGTTTACACAGCAACATTAATACTTGAATAGTCTAATTCGTGTTTTTGTTTTCTCTTTCTCTAACCTAGTTGGTGTTTATGTTTTAGGGGATGTAAAATTCTCTTTATCATTCCCTTTTATTGCATATTTTAAATACACGGTTAATAACTTAAAAATTTATGAAAATTTAAAATTTACTTAACACCTAATAACTTCTACCTATTGTCACCAAACAAATGAATCCTACCCCAGAAAAAATCAACGATTCACTCAGTGACTCCACTTCTGAAGATACTCGTCAACAGCAGAAACTGCATAAAAAAAAGTCCTCCACACAATTACCCCAACCTGGAACTACTCAAGGGAGTTGTGCTTTTGATAGTGCAATGATTACCCTAGTACCAATCACCGATGCTGCTCACGTAGTTCACGGGCCAAGCGGCTGTGCTGCCAGTATTTGGGGAAGTTACAGCAGTCTCTCTTCTGGTTCGATGCTGTACAAAATACGCTTTACCAGCGATATCGATGAGAACGATATCATCTTCGGTGGAGCCAAAAAACTGTACAAAGGCATTTTAGAATTAGCAAGACGCTACAAACCATCGGCGGTATTTGTTTACTCCACTTGCATCACCGCTTTGATTGGAGATGATATCGAAGGAGTTTGCAAAGATGCCACCGAGAAAACAGGAATACTTACTATCCCTGTACATTGTCCTGGCTTTATTGGGAACCAAAATTTGGGCAATCGTGTTGCTGGTGAAGCATTGCTAGAACACGTTATTGGAACATCTGAACCAGAGACTAGTACACCATACAACATCAACTTGATTGGTGAACATAACATCGCAGGTGCAATATGGAATGTTCTACCGTTATTGGAGAAATTAGGTATCAGAGTTTTGGCAAAAATTACAGGCGATGCTGTGTACAAAGAAGTTTGCTACGCTCATCGTGCCCAACTTAACGTCATACTCTCTTCCAAAGCACTCATCAACGTGGCAAAAGGAATGGAGAAAAAATATGGCATTCCCTATATTGAAGAGTCTATCTATGGTATAGAGTCAATCAATCAATGTTTAAGGAATATTGCTGCAAAGTTGGATAATCCTGATTTGCAGGAACGTACAGAAAAGCTAATTGTAGAAGAAACTGCTGCAATAGATGAAAAACTTGCTCTGTATATTACCCGATTACAGGGTAAGCGCATTATCCTTTCTATTGGAAGTTTCAAGAGTTGGTTGATTATCTTTGCTGCTAAAAAATTGGGGATGGAAGTTATTGCTATTCTGACTAAGAATAATACTGATGAGGATCAAATTAGAGTCAAAAGTTTGCTGGGTCAAGATGGCATAATTTTAGAACAAAATAGTCCTGAAGAAATCCTACAGATAATTAACGAAAATCACGTTGATATGTTAATTGCTGATAAACGCCATCAAGACACCTCTCTCACTGCTAGGATTCCATTCTTAGATATTAATACTGAACGCAATCATGCCTATGCGGGCTATATAGGAATTTTAGAAATAGCACGAGAACTGTATGCCGCTTTTTACAACCCTGTATGGGAGCAAGTATACCAGCCAGCCCCGTGGTCAGCAGAAAATTCTTCTGAGGAGAAAATTTGATGGCGATTATTAGCGTTACGAGTACATCTGTTGCAGTTAATCCCCTGAAGCAAAGCCAAACTGTGGGTGCAGTTTTAGCCTTTTTGGGGTTGAAGGGAATCATGCCTTTATTACACGGTTCTCAAGGCTGTACTGCTTTGACTAAAGCAGTATTAGTACAACATTTCCGTCAGACAATTCCTCTTTCCAGTACAGCGATGACCGAAGTTGCAACTATTTTGGGGGGCGAGGAAAGAGTTGAACAAGCAATCTTGACTTTGGTGCAGAGATCCAAACCAGAAATTATTGGTCTTTGTAGCACTGGGCTGGTGGAAACCAGAGGCGATGATATGGGGCGTTTTGTGAAGGAGATTCGTCACCGTCATCCAGAACTGGATTATTTACCAATTGTGCTTGTCTCTACACCGGATTTCAAAGGTACATTACAGGATGGCTTTGCTGGTGCAGTTGAGAGTATAGTCAGGGAAATTCCTCAAAAAGGCTTCAAACAAGACCCTTGTCCCACACAAATCACTATTTTGGCGAGTTCTGCCTTCACACCAGGGGATGTACAAGAAATCAAAGAGATTGTCACCTCTTTTGGACTTGTACCTATTGTTGTACCCGATCTTTCTAGCGTACTAGATAGTCATATAGAAGATTCTTCTAGTGCCATAACAGCTAATGGCACAAATGTAGTACAGTTGCGCTCAATTGGTAGTTCTGTATTCACTTTGGTACTAGGTGATAGTATGCGGGGTGCAGCACAAATTTTGGAGCAAAGATTCAATATACCTTATGAGGTATTTGGTGAACTGACGGGACTAGCAGCAGTAGATAAATTTCTGCAAGCTTTGGCGGATATTAGTGGTGTCAGCGTACCACAGAAATATCGCCGTCAACGCCGTCAGTTACAACATGTGATGTTGGAAAATCACTTTTACTTTGGGTGCAAGCGAGTTTCTTTGGCGCTAGAACCTGATTTGCTTTGGTCAACAGTTGCTTTTTTACGATCGCTAGGAGTTGAAATTTACGCAGCAGTGACAACAACACGCTTTCCTCTGTTAGAAAAACTTCCAATTAAAAGCATCACTATCGGCGATTTGGAAGACTTTGAGCAACTGGCGGTTGGATCTGATTTGCTAATTACCAACTCTCATGGAGTGGCGATCGCTCAACGCTTAAAAATTCCTCTCTACCGTCAAGGGATTCCGATTTTTGACCGCTTAGATAGTGGTCAGTTCTGCAAAGTTGGTTATCGAGGTACTATGCAACTTTTATTTGATATTGGCAATCTGTTTTTAGAGCAGGAAACAAAGGTTAAGCATTAATATTATTTATCATGCCAATGTTTTCTTCAATGACACAGACATTTTAAATAATGATGAAAAGGTTTGTAGAGTGGTGTGTTGAGTTTTCTTCTTGGTGGAATATTCGCCAGAGTAGAAAGTCTTTTTTGTTTATCGTTATGCTTACCTTGAGTGCGATCGCGACGCTGATTTTGTCGTTCCCTTTGAACGCTCAAATTAATCTGCCGTCAACGCCAAAATCTGAGTTAAGGGGAGTGTGGTTAACAAATATTGATAGTGATGTGTTATTTGAGCGCGATCGCCTCAAGGGATCTTTGCAACGGCTTGATGAACTCAATTTTAACACCGTATATCCGGCGGTTTGGAATTGGGGATATACATTGTATCCTAGCAAAGTTGCCCAAAAAGTTATTGGGCGATCGCTCGATCCCACACCCGGATTGCAAGGGCGAGATATCCTCAAAGAAATTGTTGATGTGGGACATCAAAAAGGGTTAACAGTGATTCCCTGGTTTGAATTTGGCTTTATGGCACCAGCGGATTCTCTATTAGCTAAAAATCGTCCCCAATGGCTCACTAGTCGCAGCGATGGGACTCGGATTGTCAAAGAAGGGACACATAATCGCGTTTGGCTAAATCCCTTTCGTCCAGAAGTACAACAATTTATTCAAGATTTAATCGTTGAAATTGTTAGAAACTACAATATCGATGGTATTCAATTTGATGACCATTTTGGCTTACCATCAGAATTAGGATACGATACCTATACAGTGGCACTTTACAAAAAAGAACACAGTGGTAAAGCTCCCTCCAAAAACTTCAAAGATCCAGAATGGGTACGCTGGAGAGCTAACAAAATCACCGAGTTTATGAAACGGGTATTTACAGCTATCAAAGCTACTAAAAAAAATTGCCTGGTTTCCGTTGCTCCTAATCCTCAGCGTCTTTCCTACGACTTCTTTTTAGCAGACTGGCAGAAGTGGGAACGGCTGGGAATTGTTGAAGACTTAGTTTTGCAAATATATCGGGATGATTTGAATGTTTTTATCAGCGAATTAGAGTATCCAGAAGTGAAAGCGGCAAAGAGCCATATTCCAGTCAGTGTAGGCATTTTGGCTGGTTTGAAAAACCGATCCATACCAATCCAGCAGATTCAAACACAAGTGCAAAAAGTACGCGATCGCAATTTTGCTGGAGTCTCCTTCTTTTTCTATGAAACCCTCTGGAACATGAGCAAAGAAAAGCCTCAAGAGCGTCAAACTGCCTTCCAGAAAATTTTCCCCACACCAACAGCTTACCCGAATTTGCTAGCAGGTTGGAAACCATTCAGTTAATTTTCTTCATAAGCTGTCGGTGAACATATCACTTAATTACAGTGAAGGTTCACTGACAAGAACTTAATAATTTATCTTGAAATGAACTAAGTTTTTTAGTAAAAAAGCAACTGATTGGAGAATATTTCTATTTTTTAATTTCAGAGTTAGTTAAATTGGTAATACTTGTATTGTGTTGGCAGGGCACTTTACTACACTGTTTATATATTCTGGTTGAGAGGGTAGCTCATAACTTTCTTTGTTTCGACAGACAATACTTATCATTTTAAGTTGCTTGTCCCCATTCATGCAAACAGCAAAGACTGCTCCAACATACGACCTAATTTCAAAGCCGAACATACCACCGCAGTCCTCTTGAACGGCATAGCTATAAACAGCATCAATACTTGTCTGAGAGAAAACTTTAGTATCTGTTTGAGTATAGTAACGATAGCATTTTTGTGTTCCAAAAATTGGTGGAAATGAGCCATACTTAGTTGCTTGTTCGTCAGGATGTTTAAAAAAAATTTTGTGCTTTAAGAAGTAGTTATTTTGAGTCTTAACTTTAGATATAATATTTTTTTCTGCTTCTTTCTCCAGTCTTGATATTTGTTTTTGCTGCGCCTTATTTTCATCTTCTTTCTCACACCCACCAAGAAGGAAGTTTAGAGAAATAATACTAAAAAATAATAATTTTAGATAAAGGTAAATAAATTGATTACTATAATTACAAATCAGGTTTAACTTTTCTAAATATCGCATGTACTTCACTTCTAACTCCTGTACAGACGCGATTAATCGCGTCTGTATTCTTAACTCACCACTATCCTATTCCTAAACGCCCAGCCAAGCCGGGAGTCAGGGGTAGAAGCGTAGTAATCATCAAGAATAGAGCCAAAAGACCCAAAGCGGCTCTAGCATCATCAGGTTCAGTGATTTCATTTAAGCTGGGGCGTTCTTGATCTCGTTGCAAAAAGAAAATCACGATCGCCCAATACATGGCAAGAGTATTACCGAGAGACACTAGCGCTAGTAAAATTAAAGTTGCGATCGTTGCTCGTCCTGCGGTTTTGCGTCCATAAATCGCCTGAATAATCCGCCCACCATCTAGTTGTCCTGCGGGCATTAAGTTCAAAGCGTTAATTACTAACCCCAACCAACCAATCACTACTAAGGGATGAACGCTTACCAGGGATGACTGCAACGCCGAACCAAGGACAACTCGCGCCAAACTTCCCACCAAAATCGACCCTTGGAAAAACTGATTGGGCAATTGAAATAAACTACCTGGATGAGAAAGCAGCAAGCCCGTCACCAACATTAACAAAGAGACAATACCACCTGCGGCTGGCCCTGCTAAGGCAATATCAAATAATACCTTGCGGTTGGGCAACAGAGATTCAAAGCGGGTAATTGCACCAAAAGAACCAATTTGCACTGCGGGGAGAAAAAAGGGCCAGCTAAGGCGAATTTGGTGACGCTGGGCAAGTAACCAATGACCAATTTCGTGAGCTACTAAAATCGCAAATATTCCCGCGCCTATGGGCAAAGCTTCTTGAAACCGCCCTGGATTGGCAAAAAAATCAAAATTTAGCAGTAATCCCGCAGCTTCTAAACTTGTAGCAATGGTCGCTATCAACAGAACACCTGCAAAGGCTTTTTGCGATAACAACATCGGCCGGGGATCGTTACGGCTCGGTAGGACAATCACTACAGGTCTACCGTCTGTATTTTCCACTAAAAACAGACGATATTTATCGCCAAGGCGTTGTTGTAAACTTGCAGTTAGACGGTTGTGAGTCTCTTCTGGTTCTCCCCGTAGATTGCCTTTAAAAATGGCTCCATCTTGGTAGGCGATCGTTTCTGTAGCAAAAAATGTATCGATACCGAAAATACCTTTAACTGCATTCAAGTCTTCTTCTGGTATCGGCGGAATCTCTGGTTTCAGTTCTGCTACTTTTGGTTGTGGGGAATTTGCTTCAAGTGAGGAAGCAGCAGCGAGTCTTTCTGTGGCGCGTTGCTTGAGGATGGCATCTTGCCCAGCTTGGCGTAACTGTCTGCCCAAGTAGACGTACAATCCGGCGGATGTGACCACTAAGAACAATATACCCGCTATATTGATGTAAATCCCTGCGGCAAACAATCCAAAAAACAGGAGCCAGGGAGTCATCAACACCACCGACTGTAACCAGGCTAAGATTCCCAGTTTACCAAAAGGTCTGGCGCGATAAAAGCCCCAGCCCAAAATGCCTAAAGCTACCAGTAGGATTGCCGCCAGGATAGAAGTTTCTGATAAAGTAAACATCTCCAAACCTTTGCTATTGAGACTAAGCCAGAACAAGTCCGGTATTGCAGATACACTTATTAATGTATAACGCCGCCTGTCGTCTGCCCAAATTATCCCGCTTTGCGTGGGCGTAGCCAAACCCAGGGTCAGGGGTAAAAAAGTTCGTAGTCAAAACTTTAGTCCTAGATTTTTAAGCACGCTTTGTGCCTGAGCAACCGGAAAAAAGAGCGATCGCATCATATATCAATCGCTCTCTCGTGCAATAATTAATTTGCTCAAACTCTATATGAGCGAAATATTCTTCTAAGTCCAATAAAGAATTTCAGCATTTGGAAAGCGCCTACTAATCTCACTCTCAAAAAAGCTACGCAACGTCTTCATTGTGTCCTTCTCATAAACGTATTTCGTCCCACCAAACTTATTACGCTTGACACTGCGTTTTGCCTCATCCATTTCTAATTTTGATTGCGGATACCAAGTTTGTAACACTTCTTTTGATCCAGGTGTGAACCGATGCGAGATCAACTCAAAGGTAAGGTTACAATCAAAATCCAGTGCCTCGTTTATTTGGTCAAACAAACGACTATAGTGCATCTGCCAATCGTCTATCGGCATAATTGGCGCAATGACCAAGCCTACTGGATAACCGCCACCGCCACGCTCTCGTGGTAGCGCCAACCGTCGCAATGCATTTAGTCTG
The DNA here is from genome assembly GCF_053470305.1 of Nostoc sp. DSM 114160. Classification (NCBI taxonomy): domain Bacteria; kingdom Bacillati; phylum Cyanobacteriota; class Cyanophyceae; order Nostocales; family Nostocaceae; genus Nostoc; species Nostoc sp. DSM 114160. The sequence continues at coordinate 464,474 of NZ_JBPFGO010000003.1, forward strand.
GATGCTACGGATGCCGTGCCACCTTCAAACTTACCAGAAATCGGTGCGGCATTAACGCTCATTCGACAGCGAGTATGCCCATTGTGTGGTAAATCGAGTAATCCATCCACAGCATCAAACTTCGATACCCAACGTAGATGCGCATTGCTACGAGTGCCAAAGTGACGGATACATTCAGCAAGACTTCCAGTTAAATGCTCAATACCCAATGGGTCAGTGTAACAGCTAACTTCAAAACTTGTAGTTTTACCCTGTTGCTCGTAGTTAGCTAAGTTTTCTAATATCTGCGGTAAGTTGGCAAAAGCGCGGATGACAGGTGGTCCCGACAAGCTACCTGCTAAGTAGCAGTATTGACAATGAGCCGGACAACCTTCGGCAAGGTGAAACTGCCAATCCGCAGAAGGTGGGATCGGACTCAGTTTAAAAGAACTAGGGGGTGCAGTAACCACCGCTAAGGTACGCTTGGCGATATTGTAAGTATCCCGCTCAGATTCACCGCGCAGTCCCTTCAGGCGGTTCTGTGATAGTTCTTCTATTGGTAAGTTGAGTGACTGCACACGTTTAAGAATCTGCTGCCCCCAATCTTCATCTAGGGCAGCAGGTGTAAACAGTACCCGTTCAGGTATCCACAACCTTGGCGATCTTGTTTGTGTATCTGATACTGAAACTTGGTCTGTAATGGTATTCAGCAATATCTTTCTCCGTTGTTTAGTTTGCTGATTTCTGCAATTAATTTTCCAGGACTTGCTTAATTCGTCGTTCTAACAAATCGAGATCCAAACTGCCTTCATCACGGTTAATTCGGCGCACAGTGGAATTAACATTGGCCAAATTAACCAATAAATCTTGAAGAATTTCCTGCTGCTGACGGGCTTGAGTAACTTCGCGTGGTTCCTGTACTAAATCACGCACAATGGTATCTTCAGCGCGAGAGGCGATAATGGGATCGTTTTGCCCTTGAACGTGAACAAAAGTTCGTCGCCCTGGGCCTCGCTCCTCTTCTATTGGTATAACTGCTGTTACTTGGTCAGAACGCACATATTTGCCAAATCCTAAATGGACTAGTTCTGATGAGAGGATTTTCATATAATTGAAGCGTTATTTTTATGTCTTACTTATATTGTAAAATTTATAAAAGTGACTTGAAGCTATAGAGCATACGGGTTATACTCAATTCAAGGTAGTAGTTTCCTTTCCCAATTGCTGCTTGATATCTCTATGTCAATCACACTATTTTTGCCAGCTTTCGGGCTTGTTCTGGGTTTTAGCAAGCTCAATAAACTCAAGTTTAAGGTTGCAGTCTTAACCTTGGCTTGTTAAGTACAGCATTTCATTAATTCGTAGCGAATTAAATTTGGTAATCCCTTGTAATGGCAATGCGTCCCCTTGCAATGCTAATACCAATTCAATTAATAATTGCAACATATCCTTGGGTAAAGACGCGATGAATCACGTCTCTACAAATGGTCTATTTGTCGCATTCTTTTTTCCAATTGGTATAATACATCGGCCGCATTGTTAATGTGTGCCCTTGCAATGCCAATGCGTCGGGATACATTCTAACAGTCATCTTTGTGGGAGTTTGATTGTAAATAAATTAGTAGCCTCTTTCTAAACTGGCAGGATTGTTTAATCTTGCTCAGATTCAATGTCCTCATCTGCGATCGCTCTCAAAGGTGTGATTACTCCAAAAAAACTTTAGCTTTCTACGTGTTTCTTACATAACCTCAAGTTTGGGAATAGGCGAGCGCACTTCATAAAGCGATCGCAATTTGAGGATATCTTGCCATTCGAGATCGGTAAATGGTTGGCTAACTAGTTCTATGCCAAAGTACTGTTTTGCCGTTTCTATCAATGTCTCCACAATCTTTGCAATCCAGTCATCTTGTTCCTGTGTATTGCAAAGTGAGGTATTCCACGGAGCAGGTTGTTCAAAGATTTCTTGAAATAAACCTTTGTCTGTAGATAAAATCATCGAGCCGTGTTGCAGAATTGTATTTCTTCCCTTGCGTTGGGCGCTACCAATAAATTTACTTCCATCGGCAGTAACTAAGTCGGCTGCTGTTGCTGTGTTGAAGCAACTGGGATTGTGAATGTAACCTCGTCCAGCCGAACCATAATTTAACTCAATATTCAAGGTTTGCCAGCCTTGGATCAAAAAGTTACAGATTTTTTCATAAGTACCCCAGCTTTTTCCAGTAGTCGCTGAGGTAATCAGGGCGTAGCTTAAGTCTCCTTGGTGGAGAACAGCTCTACCTCCCGTTGGCCGACGAACTAGATCGAGTGCCTTTCCTTGGTAAATCAAATTATGCCACTCGGCAGGCCATTGTTTTTGCAGATGTCCCAAGGAAAGAGCATAAGGACACCAGGTATAAAAACGCAGGGTAGGCGGATGCTGTCCGTTTTCACATTGGTTGAACAACCAAGCATCGATCGCCATTTGCACTCCCCCTGATGTCTGAAGCATTGGGATGAAACGCCAGGTGGATGGTGATTCGGTTGCTAGTTGTCTCATAGGTTTCAGACTATAGAAAGAAAATCAAATAATTGATGCGCCATTTCTAATTTAGAACAAGGTGCAATTTCTACTTGATTTCCTTGTATATCTAAAAATATCGCTTGATTATTATCGCTACCAAAACCACTATCCGGCCGATCGATGGGATTGGCAACAATAACATCGAGTTTTTTATTCTGTAATTTCTCTAATGCAGGCTTGACAATATCTCCACTTTGTGCTGCAAAACCAATTAATCTTTGATGCGGCTGTTTGAGTTTTGCTAATTGGGCGACTATATCTGGTACGGGTTCCAAGGGTAAAGCTTGGGGGAGCGATCGCTTGGGTAATTTTTCTGTACTATAATCTTTTGGCTTCACATCGGCCACGGCTGCTGACATGACAATGATATCAGCGTTGGGTAAACATTCCACCATCACGTGCTGCATTTGGGCGGCACTAACAACGGGAATCGCTTGTACTCCCAATGGTACATCCCAACTAGCTGGGCCATGTACCAGAGTGACGTTTGCGCCTCGGTGAAATGATGCTTGCGCTAAAGCTAATCCCATTTTACCTGTGGAAGGATTACCAATAAACCTCACTGGGTCAAGAAATTCTCGCGTTCCCCCAGCACTAATTAAGACTCGTTTATCAACTAAATCTCGTTTGCCTTGAGTGTGTAACAGCGATTGGATGTGAGCGAATATTTCTGGAGGTTCTGCTAATCTACCAGCACCGATGCGATCGCACGCTAATAATCCTGATGCTGTATTCATCCCATGATATCGGCTATCGATTAATAACTGTTGCCAATTCCGTTGCACCGATTGCTGTTCCCACATATCAGTATTCATTGCCGGTGCTAACAGCACGGGACAAGTAGAAGCCAGCACAGTATTTGTGAGTAAATTATCAGCCATCCCGTAGGCTAATTTGGCTAATGTATTAGCTGTTAAAGGGGCAATTACCATCACATCTGCCCATTCACCCAACTCAATATGTAACGGACGAGAGTGAGTTGATTGCCAGAAATCATCATCTGTGTAGGCGGGATGACGAGATAAGGTGGATATTGTCAGAGGCGTGATAAATTTTTGCGCCGAACGGGTGAGGATAACTCGAACCTCTACCCCACTTTTAAACAGCGTCGAAACCAATTCACAGATTTTGTAGGCGGCGATACCGCCACCTACAGCAATAAGAACCCTGTTCAATTTTAGATTTTGGATTTTGGATTTTGGATTTAAAGGAGATTGCATTGGTACTTTCGGATTAAGCAAGTGATACATTAACCCCTGATAATCTCTGATTGTAGCCAGTTGACCCCAATCTAAAATCTAAAATCCAAAATTGTTACGCTTCATCGTAGGGTTCCAAGTCTAAGAGGTAGATATAGGGTTCAACTAACTCCGGACGCTGAAATGCGATCGCTCGCAATAGATGCCAATCATTTAAACCCTCAAAAGCATTACTATAATTATCCAGTTCCAGACGTGTAGCTAGTTTTTCTACTTCCACTGCACTCATGGCAGCAATTTCTTTTTGGGAAATGCTTAGAGTTGTCATAATACTTGCCCCTCCCTTATGCAGCACTCGCCTTCAGCATGGGTTAAGTTGCGCTCTTTCGCAGCCACCCAATATATATTACTCATTAGAAGTCATTAAGTTCGTGAAAATTGTCAGAATTTGTACCAGAATTTATAAAAAATTCGTAATCCTGACTAAGCAATTGTATTTACAACGAAATTTCGTAGCACTTCTAACGTTTTTGGATCTATTTCATGCCCCATATCAAATTCGTGGTATTCTACCGCCACTCCTAAAGACTTTAGAGTTTCTCGTGCCTTCAAAGCAGCTTGCAGGGGAACAACTTCATCATATTTACCGTGAGTGATTAAAGTCGGCGGAATCGCACTTTTAGCTGCCGTTAGTGCGTCAGGATGTAAATACCCGCTCATGACAACTAAACCTGCTAAGGGTAATTTTGAGCCGACATCTAAAGTCATTGCTCCACCTTGAGAAAATCCACTCAAAATGGTACGTGACAAAGGTATGCCAGTGGTACTTTCTAAAGATTCCAAGAAATCCGTTAGCAGTTGCCGACTTTCTGGCAACCCTTGATACATATTTTCCCCCCGCAGGTCATACCATGCCCTCCCTATCGGGGAATAGGGATAAGGATAAGGTGCATTGGGCAATACAAACTGGTAATCGGGTAAGTTGAGCAAGGGTAACAAAGATGCTACATCCTGAGCATTGGCTCCCCAACCATGCAAAGTGACAATTAAGCCTGCTGGGGGTTGAGAAGTCGCTGTGGGAACGGTAATAGCTTGTAAAGACAGAGGTTTGCTCCTAAAATTCTACTTTTATACATAGATCCTATCTCTTCAAGGAGACTTAGTATTTTACGGCATTTGCTGCTTGTCTAAAGAATGCGATCGCCGTCAAGGTAATTTATGATAAATAAAAATGCGAATCACACCGATTTTGCTAAGAAAAGTTTATCTATTGTTTATAAACTCCCTCTGGTAAAAAATTCTATGCGCGATCGCTGGCTATAATTGCACTGATAAATCGGATGCGAGTTGCTATTTCAGACACCTCGCAATCCGACAATTTCCTATTTTCTCTGCTTAGAGTGATAAAGCGCTAATCACGATTAGACAACCACAAAATTGTTTTTGGTTAGTGACAAACCAGCAGATAGTTGTGCAAATTGTACCTGAGTAAAGGCATTCGCACTGCCATCTTGGTCAAAAAACAATGCACCTGTAACATCGTTGTAAATAAATCGCTGAGTGCTAGTGGTTGCAGATGCTCCGATCCTAAACTGATTAGCTGAAAGTGAACCTGGTGATAACCCGCCACCAAAACCAGTAGCCGATACCCGAATCAGTTCATTAGTAGTGTTGAAGTCATCAAGTTCATCAATACCTTCATTGAAACTATTGAAAGCAAAGGTATCAGTACCACCACCACCTTTGAGGGTATCATTACCGTTGCCACCTGTTAGGATGTCATCGTAGGATGTACCTGTGATATCTAATCGTTCGATATTCTTGTAGCTAATCTGATACGTGCCAGATGTAATCGATCCTTGGTTAGTGGTGGCATTGAAAGTTGAAGTGATTACATCGCTACCACCGCTGTCATTGACGATCAACAAATCGTCACCGCCACCCCCATCTATTGTGTCATTGCCACTAATAAAGCTACTGTTATAAAAGGTATATACAGCGTTTCCTATTATCGTATCGTTGCCATTGCTCCCAACAATATTGTCATCCTGGAATGAACCTCCAATATATAATCGTTCGATATTCTTGTAGCTAACCCGATTGCTGCCCGTCGTAATTAAGCCAGTATTAGTGGTAGCATCGAAAGTCGAAGTTATTTTTCCCCCGTCATCGGAGCCATAAGACAACAAATCGTCACCTCCGCCCCCATCTATCGTATCATTCCCATAACTTCCCCCAGAAAGCGTATCATTGCCATTGTTTCCCACAATCAAGTCATCGTAGTTTGTACCTGTGATATCTAATTGTTCGATATTCTTGTAGTTAACTCGATTGCTACCCGCCCTAATTAAGCCAGTATTGCTTGTAGCATCAAATGTCGTTGTGATTCCCTCAGTGCCACCGAGGTTAGAAACCCTCAACAAATCGTCACCAGTTCCCCCATCTACCGTATCATTGCCACTATATCCCGGGTCGAGCGTATCGTTGCCATTGTTCCCTACAATCAAGTCATCGTAGATTGTACCTGTGATATCTAATCGTTCGATATTCTTGTAGCTAACCAGTCTTGTGCCCGCCGTAATTAAGCCAATGTTAGTAGTAGGATTGAAACTCGAAGTGATTTTACCGTTGTTCTCATCAACCCTCAACAAATCGTCACCAGTTCCCCCATCGACCGTATCATTGCCACTATTGCCTGCGTCAAGTGTATCGTTGCCGTTGCTCCCCACAATCAAATCATCGTAGGATGTACCTGTAATCTCTAATCGTTCGATATTTTTATAGCTAAACTGATTTGTACCTGCCGTAATTGAGCCAATGTTAGTAGTAGGATTGAAAGTCGAAGTGATTCCCTCGGTAACAAAATAACTGGGGTTATAAGACAAGAAATCATCACCTTTACCTCCATCTACCGTATCATTGCGACTGTAGGACTCGGTGAAAGTATCATTGCCATCACCACCATTCAGCAAGTTATTGCCTTGTGAAAGGTTAACAATAAAGTAATCGTCACCAGCACCACCGTTGAGGGTGTTATTGCCAGAAGGGTAATAAGAGTCTCCGCCACGAATGTCGTAGCCTGACGCAGAGAGAGTATCGTTGCCATCACCCCCACAGAGCAGCTGATCGCCTGCTACTACTAAAGAATTAACACTCAGAGAACCAACATTCAAGCTATCGTTACCAGTACCACCAAAAAGGGTGTCATTGTCCGTACCACCAAGAAGCGTGTCATTGCCCGCACCACCCCACAACAAATCGTTACCAGTACCACCGTTGAGGGAGTCATCCCCTTCACCACCAATGAGAGTATCATTACCCGTACCACCGCGTAGCAGGTCATTACCACTCTTGCCATCGATTTTGTCATTACCCCCCTGACCATTCACCAGATCATTTGAGTTGTCTAAACCTGTAATGTTGTTGTCGAGGTCATTGAGAAATGTCACTGTGTTCTTATTGAATAGGTTAGTTTGAGTGGAGTTGGCATTAAACACATCAAAACTGTCAGTGATACTGGTTTGTCCATTAAACAGGATATTGCCAATAGCAGGTCGTGAAGAAGTTGCTGGCAGATTATCCAGGTTTTCTAATTTGAAGTTTTGAAGGATGACTTTTGCACCTAACACATAATCTTCATCTTCAAAGGTGATTTCTAGATTGCTGCCATTCTGAGTAAGCAGCAGATTTTTGGCAGTATAATAATAGCCTTCAAATTGGATGGTATCCACTTCGGCAATGACTGCTGCTGAGGGAGTTACACCTTTACCTACGCCACCGAAATCACTAATAGTATCGGTGTTCTGAACAGAGGTTTTGTCTATGTAAACAAATTTATCCTTACCACCGCCACCAGTTAGAAAATCATTGTCCTGAGATGAAAATGTATTGTCACCATTACCATTAATCGTATCTGCGCTGTTAGTGCCCACTAGGGTATCATTCTGGTTGCTTCCAATGATATTTGCCATAATTTTTTCCTACCTGAATCGATTTTTTGAGTAAATTAAGTTCTTAAGTTGCAGTTAGCGCTGTTTGAACGCGCAAAAATCCGCCAAATGTTGACGTTTCGACATTCTTTCATGTAACCCTTGATGGTTACGAATTTTTCTTTGAAGATTTCCCCTTTGATTGGCTTTTACGTAGCACTTATCTAACTATCTAGAACTATCTAAGTCTTAGGCACTTTACAAATTCATGAGCGTGTGGATTCGATTCACAAAAAAACAAAGCACAGACCATAATTTAGTTGGTTTGTCAATGCATAAGTCTTACTAGCTTAAAAATAGGGAACACTTGACAGAGCATAGAAGAAGGAATCTTTATGTCCTCGTTGTGGGTTATTGTCCGTGGGTGTTTAGCTTGAAAATCGAAAGTATCTAAATAACCTGATAATAACTAAATACCGAATATTTACTTATATGTCTATATCCGAATAAAAATCTTCGCATACTCTTCATATTATTTACTGATAAATGTATATCGCTTATGCACGCTTAATCGATGAATGCTTCTGTGCAGACTAGATTCGTTAGATAGCTATAAAATAAAATTGGCTCTAGTTGGTTGGCCTCGGTTGACTAAGTTATGGTCTGGTTTTCCTGATAGTTTGAAAGCTTCTTGAGTTTATAATATTTTTTAAGAACTATTACACAAGCAACTCAGTCCTATAATTATTCTGATTCTTAATGAAATTTTAGAGTAATCCAGCCCGTTCAAAGATTGTATGAGGGGTAATTTCTAATTCTGGTAGCAAATTATCAGTAATTACTTGATGAGATCGATAAGTAATCGGCAAAGAAGATGGCGCAAATACAGTTACAGTTCTAGCTTTTGTATCAACCATCCAAACACGAGAAACCCCAGCTTTCAGATAATCAGTCGCAATTTCTGCAATTTCACCAAAAGTTTGACCAGGTGAAATGATTTCGATGACTAATTCAGGTGCGACAGGACAAGCTTCGTCTAATAGCCAATCAGCAGGAAGACGGTTATAAGAAATATAGGTCAGATCGGCCACAGGCATCCAATCTTGTTGATTTCGTGTTAGTTTAATTACCCATTCAATCACAACTCGACCTTTTGCTTGTGCACATGCAGACAATAGTATAAATAAAGCACCAGTAGTCGAGCTATGAAAAAATTTTGGTGACATTTCATTATCTTTATACTTGGGTACAGCTTCACCGTTAACAAACTCGTATGTAATATCTCCTTCGGGAAGTGCGAGAAATTCTTCTAGGGTTAGGCGTTGATTAGAAGACTGAACCATAGATGTTATGTGGGTAAAAGATGCTTACTTTTAGTTTAGGCGATCGCAAATATGAGAGACTAAGCCTAGTTAGTCCTTATTTCCAGCATTTCCGACAGTGCTGATGGGGGATGTAAGCATATAAATTACACGAGTCAACAATATTATTCCTCATGGTCTTGAAGTGAACCAAGGCTTATGCAAAACTTGAGATCCTTCGCTTCTAGCCTACTTTTAAGGAATCGATCAATGGCGCGTCTAGCCCTGCTGAGTGTATCTAACAAAACTGGTTTAATTGACCTAGCCCGTAGCTTGGTTGAAGAATTCGACTTTGATTTAATCAGCAGTGGGGGAACTGCCCAAGCACTCAAAGATGCGGGACTCCCTGTTACGAAGGTTGCAGATTATACAGGCTCACCAGAAATTTTAGGTGGTCGAGTCAAAACCCTACATCCCCGGATTCACGGTGGAATTTTGGCGCGGCGAGATGTTCCCCAAGATATTACAGATTTGGAAAATAACCAAATTCGCCCGATTGATTTAGTGGTAGTGAATCTTTATCCTTTTGAGGAAACGATCGCTAAACCTGGGGTAACATTAGCTGAAGCTGTTGAACAGATTGATATCGGTGGGCCAGCAATGCTACGGGCTTCATCGAAAAACTTCGCCCATCTCGCTGTATTATGCGATCCAGCACAGTATGACGAGTATTTGCAGGAATTGCGCCAAAATAACGGCGTAGCTTCCCTAGAGTTTCGGCAAAAGGCGGCATTAAAAGGATTTTCGCACACTGCTAGTTATGACCAAGCGATCGCATCTTACCTTGCAGAAGCACAGCAGTACACTCTTAGCGGTACACAATTACAATCTCTGCGTTACGGCGAGAATCCTCATCAACCCGCCACCTGGTATCAAACTGGTACTACTCCAACGGGATGGGCAGCCGCGACGAAACTGCAAGGTAAAGAACTTAGTTACAATAACTTAGTTGATTTAGAAGCCGCACGCCGAATCATTGCTGAATTCACTGATACCCCAGCAGCAACGATTATCAAACATACAAATCCCTGTGGTACGGCACTGGGAAACACTATTTCAGAAGCGTATCAAAAAGCTTTTAACGCTGACTCTACTTCTGCCTTCGGTGGAATTGTCGCACTCAACCGTCCCGATTGATGCGGCTACGGCTAGCGAGTTAACGAAAACATTTTTAGAGTGTGTGGTTGCACCAAGTTGTGACGCGGAAGCGCAAGAAATCCTGGCTAAGAAATCTAACGTGCGGGTTTTGACTCTAGCTGATTTGAGCAGTGGCCCTAAGGATACAGTGAAAGCGATCGCAGGTGGTTTCCTTGTCCAAACTAGCGATGATATCATTGCTGATACTAGTCAATGGCAAGTTGTGACTGAACGTCAACCCAGTGACGACGAATTAGCCGAGTTGCTGTTTGCTTGGAAAGTTTGCAAACACGTTAAATCTAATGCCATTGTTGTAACTAGCGATCGCACTACACTAGGAGTAGGCGCTGGTCAAATGAACCGCGTTGGCTCAGTTAAAATAGCTCTAGAACAAGCTGGAGATAAAGCTAAAGGTGCAACTCTCGCCAGCGATGGATTTTTCCCCTTTGATGATTCAGTCAAAACAGCCGCCGCCGCAGGAATTACAGCCATTGTCCAACCAGGGGGAAGTTTGCGCGATAAAGATTCTATCATTGCTGCTAACGAACTGGGTTTACTGATGGTCTTAACTGGTGTACGTCACTTTTTACACTAAATCATTGCTTATTGAGTGTGCGGTTTACAAAGTGTCACACTAAATACTTTCTTTATAATTGAAGCAATGATATTATCTAATGGTGTGTGAGGAGCAAGTTAAAAATAAAAAGCGTTTGGGGTGGAAACACGGCAACACTCCCAAGCGCTTTTTAATTTGTCAAAAATTGGATTGCTTGTGCAGTTTTGAAAATATCACTCAAAATACTTGCCATTTGATAGAAGTAGTGATATGGTTTATTTGTGTGTGAGGAGCAAGTTAAGAATAAAAAATGTCTGGGGTGGAAACACGGCAACACTCCCAGGCATTTTTTAATTTGTATATAGAAATTATAGAAATTAATGCTTCCAAAATAATTTCATATTTTTACTTCCAGTTAAAGACAGGAATATTGTTAAAGTTAATCGCGCCATATCTGGTCTCGATTGTCCTGCATACATAAAGCGACGTTTAATCACTCGCGATAAACATAAAAGCCGGGGAAAATCCAAAAAAATTACTGTGTCTGCAACCGACAAACGAAGGTCGAGAGTACCGCCATATTTACCATCCATAATCCAAGATTCTCGTCGGGTTAGGTCTTGAATTATGCTTTGCCATTCAGTTTTTGGAGTCTCAATCCAACCAGGATTCCAGTACCAAGCATCCAAGTGAATCACTTCTAAACCTAAGATGGTTCCCAGTTCGCGGGCTAGGGTAGATTTACCAGCACCTCCAGAACCAATGATTAAGATTTTCTTCACCTTAGATATGCATCTCCCTTTTTAAGCTCAATAGGTAAGCATTGCTCACCCAAATAACCGTCTTCAGGGCAACTCAATACGCCGCTACAATAGTACCCTAAGAAGGATTATGCCGAAATAGTGATATTATGACGACTGCTAGCACTGTAAAAACTGAGTATGAAGCGATTATTGGTCTAGAAACCCATTGTCAACTGAGTACCAATACCAAGATTTTCTCTAATAGCTCTACGGCATTCGGCTCTGACCCCAATACTAACATTGACCCGGTTTGTATGGGTTTACCTGGGGTCTTACCTGTACTCAATCAAAAAGTATTAGAATACGCCGTCAAAGCTGGTTTGGCACTAAATTGTCAAATCGCTAAATATAGCAAATTTGACCGGAAACAGTATTTTTATCCAGATTTACCCAAAAATTACCAAATTTCTCAATACGATCTACCGATCGCAGAACACGGTTGGCTAGAAATTGAGTTGGTAGATGCTGAGGGTAATCCCACTCGCAAACGCATTGGGATTACGCGTCTGCACATGGAAGAAGATGCGGGAAAATTGGTACACGCAGGTAGCGATCGCCTTTCTGGTTCTTCCTATTCTTTGGTAGATTACAATCGCGCAGGTATCCCATTAGTAGAAATTGTTTCCGAACCCGATTTGCGTTCTGGACTAGAAGCGGCTGAATATGCCGAAGAGTTGCGTCGGATTGTCCGGTATCTCGGCGTGAGTGACGGCAATATGGAACAAGGATCTCTGCGGTGCGATGTCAACATTTCCGTGCGTCCTGTGGGACGAAAGGAGTTTGGCACCAAGGTAGAAATTAAAAACATGAACTCCTTTAGCGCCATCCAACGGGCGATTGACTACGAAATTGAACGCCAAATCGCCGCCATCGAAGCAGGCGATCGCATCATTCAAGAAACTCGGCTGTGGCAAGAAGGCGCTCAATGTACAAGTAGTATGCGGGTAAAAGAAGGTTCTAGCGATTACCGCTACTTCCCCGAACCAGATTTAGCACCAATTGAGGTGTCAAATGAACAATTAGAGAAGTGGCGTAGCGAATTACCAGAATTACCAGCTCAAAAACGCCATCATTATGAAAGCGAGTTGGGACTTTCGGCTTACGATGCGCGAGTGTTGACAGAAGATCGTTCAATAGCCGAATATTTTGAAACTGCGATCGCATCTGGAGCAAATGCCAAAGCTGCTGCCAACTGGATTACTCAAGATATTGCCGCCCACTTGAATAAGCAAAAACTCACTATTACTCAAATCGGACTGACTCCCACCAATTTAGCAGATATTATCACTCGCATTGAAACGGGCAAAATTAGCAATGCTCAAGCTAAACAAAAGTTGCCAGATTTGCTCAGTGGTATTTCTCCTGAAAAAGCCTTTGCAGGACAAGAGTTAATTACCGATCCTAGTGTACTAGAACCGATTGTCGATGAAGTCATCGCCGCCAACTCCAAAGAAGTAGAAAAGTATCGCAACGGTAACACTAACCTCAAAGGCTTCTTTGTCGGACAAGTTCTCAAAAAAACAGACAAACGTGCCGATCCTAAGCTGACTAATGAATTGGTCGAGAAAAAACTGAACGCCTAGCGATCTATCAAGCTAGCTTCGCTGGGTGAGGAAGCAGGAGGGGCAGAGGAGACAAGGGGGACAAGGGGGACAAGGGGGAATTATTGAACAATTCTCTCCCTTGTCTCCCCTTTCTTCCTTGTCTACCTTGTCTCTTCTCCACACCCAATGCCCAATTCCCCAACTAAGTATTTTCCCGGTCTTGCTTCACACAATCTTCATATAAAAACTGGTGACAACCCTCATACGTAAAATGATATGCTGTGGTAAGTAGATGCACCCTGATGATCTGGAGAGCTGCCTAAGTAGCTCTCTTTTTTATTTTATTTTCGTGGTATTTACGGATAAAGTTCAAAAATTTTTAGAAATAATCTCAATAAATAAGTATTAACCCTTAAAAAGTAAATTAGAGAGATTAGTAAGTAGATGTATCCTAACGATCTACAGAGCAACCCAAGTAACTCTCCTTTTTTTGTTTTTGTTTTTCGTCATAAGAAAGGTAAAAACAATTATGCCAATCGCCAATTGGTGCATTATTATTGCCATCAGCAAATAAACTCACAATAAAAGGGAGTGGGGAGTGGGGAAACTAATAACTCTTAACTCGTAACTCCTAACTCAGCACTTTTGTAAAGTACAAATTGACCTATCCAACCAGATAGTTGTAAGGAAGAATGATGGCAGATTGGCAAAAAATCACAGGTGGCATCACAGCACCAAGGGGGTATCAGGCGGCAGGAATTACCGCAGGGTTGAAACCTTCGGGGTTGCCAGATTTAGCTTTGATATTCTCAGAGGTGGAAGCGATCGCAGCAGGTGTATTTACCACCAGCCAAGTTAAAGCTGCCTGTGTAGAATATTGTCGCCAACGCTTGCAAGCCAAACAAAGCGCTCGTGCCATCCTCTGCAACGCTGGACAAGCAAACGCCGCCACAGGAACTCAAGGCAACCTTGATACCCTAGAATCTGCTCTGGCAGTAGCCCAAGCCCTGAACATCTCGTCTGAATCTGTGTTATTGGCTTCTACTGGTGTAATTGGTCAAAGAATTAAGATGGATGCTTTGCGAAGTGGGATTCCCAAGGTAGTAGCGGCACTATCAGCAACAGGTTCGGATGCTGCTGCTGGGGCGATTATCACTACAGACTTGGTGACAAAATCTATTGCTTTAGAGACAACTATAAGCGATGCCTCCGGCGGGCTGCGCCAACGCCCGGTACGAATTGGCGGCATTGCCAAAGGTTCCGGCATGATTCACCCCAATATGGCAACCATGTTGGCATTTGTTACTTGTGATGCCGTGGTTTCGCCTCATCTTTGGCAGCAGATGTTAGCAAGGGCAGCTGATAGAAGTTTTAATTCCATTACCGTGGATGGTGATACCAGCACCAACGATAGCTTAATTGCTTTGGCAAATGGTCAATCCCGCACCCCAGCAATTATAGAATGGGGCGCAGAAGCAGAAAAATTAGAGGCGATGTTAACAGCAGTTTGTCAGCATTTAGCCAAAGCGATCGCTCGTGATGGTGAAGGCGCAACCTGTCTAATTGAAGTGGAAGTGACAGGGGCGCAGAATGAACTTTCAGCCCGACAAATAGCCAAAACCATCGCTGGTTCATCCTTAGTTAAATCTGCAATCTTTGGACGCGATCCAAATTGGGGACGCATCGCCGCCGCTGCCGGGACGTGCAGGTGTGCCATTTGAGCAAGAAAACCTGCAAATTAAGCTAGGGGATTTCTTAATGTTAGAAAATGGACAACCTCTGCAATTTGACCGTGCAGCCGCAAGTACTTATCTGAAAAAAGCAGCTGCGGGTGCTTATCTGCAACAGGATACGGTGTTAATCTCCGTTAATGTTGGCAATGGTTATGGTGTAGGTAAAGCTTGGGGTTGTGATTTGAGTTATGACTACGTAAAAATTAACGCCGAATACACTACCTGAACTACTCCCAATTATTTGCGTTGTATTGTTTGCGTTGTATTGTTTGCGTTGTAGAGACGCGATGAATCGCGTCTTTCCCCAAGGATGTAGTTAGATAAGTTTTATCTTGCCAGCATCGTCAAGTACCGTGGCATCATTGCGCTGATGTAAGACTTCTTTTCTGATATGTGGGAAAACAACAAGAACACTAAACTTCGTCACCCAGAACTACGGCTGCTGCTTAAAGAGACGGGGTTTATTCGTGGTATGGAAACGGCAGATAATTGCGATCGCTAGATAATAAATACATCTATTTAGAGTCTTTACTTAGGTCTTCAACTTCCCCAGCCTTACCATCTCGCTGCGCTCCTAAATTATAGGGATAACATAATGGTTGTGATAGATCAAAATTTATAGATGACAATTTACTACTAAAATTTAAGTTACAAAAGAAGTGAAGATAATCAATCATCAAGTAAACACAATAGTCTTCATAAATAAGAATTTATATCTTAAAAATTATTCCTATAGTTGAGGATAATAGATAAATTTTTACTTATACATCCAATCTAATATTTGTTTAATAATCTCGATTCCAAGTTAACAATTTCGGCTTCAAAGGCTGTAAACTGATTTCAACAAGGTGAATGATACCTCTGCATCACACTAGAAAAGCAGAGCCAATAATTTAACCGAGTTCTTATATAGGTAGCTATTTCATTCATGAAATGGCTGCGATCGCTTGGCCAAATATAGCTTGATTAATCATTAATGATGCAAGAAACACAAGGTTTTTTGCCTAAATTGTCATAGCTATAAAAAATAACATTTACGTTTTCAGGAGATATTTATGACAGAATTTTTTAATCAAATTTCTCGCCGCAAATTTATCTTCACAGCCGGAGTATCTGCGAGTGCTGTATTGCTCAAAGGCTGTTTGGGTAATCCTCCTGAAAACCTGACTGGTGGAAGCACCCAAGTACAGCCAACTGCTCAAACGGTTGCTAATATTAGTCCCGAACAAACACCAGAAACTACTACAGTCAAGTTAGGATATATTCCCATTGTAGAAGCGGCTCCTTTAATTATTGCTAAAGAAAAAGGATTTTTTGCCAAGTATGGCATGACTAATGTTGACCTTTCCAAACAAGCTTCTTGGGGTGCAGCCAGAGATAACGTAGAAATTGGTTCTGCCGGTGGTGGTATAGATGGCGGTCAATGGCAGATGCCAATGCCACATTTAATTACAGAAGGTTTAATTACCAAGGGCAATCAAAAAATTCCCATGTATGTATTATGTCAGTTAATTACGCATGGAAATGGAATTGCGATCGCCAGCAAGCACCAAGGCAAAGGTATTAGTTTACAACTCGCCAGCGCTAAGTCTTTATTCAAGGAATTAAAATCTTCAACTCCCTTCACAGCTGCATTTACCTTTCCCCACGTCAACCAAGATTTATGGATTCGCTACTGGTTAGCAGCAGGTGGCTTAGACCCAGATGCAGATGTCAAATTGCTCACAGTACCAGCAGCGCAAACTGTAGCCAACATGAAAACCGGAACAATGGATGCCTTTAGTACAGGCGACCCCTGGCCTTATCGCCTGGTGCAAGACAAAATTGGCTACCTAGCAGCATTAACCGCAGAAATTTGGAAAAATCATCCTGAAGAATACCTCGCGATGAGAGGCGATTGGGTTGATAAAAATCCCAAGGCTACCAAAGCAATTTTAAAAGGAATTATGGAAGCCCAACAATGGCTAGATAATTTTGATAATCGCAAAGAAGCGGCTGAACTTCTCGCTGGACGAAATTATTTCAACCTTCCTTCACCCGAAATTCTAGCAGATCCATACCAAGGCAAATATGACATGGGCGATGGTCGCAAAATTGATGATAAATCAATGGCTGCTTACTACTGGAAAGATGAAAAAGGTAATGTTTCTTATCCTTACAAGAGTCACGATTTATGGTTTATCACTGAAAATGTTCGTTGGGGATTCTTGCCAAAAGATTACATTGCCAATAATGCTGCTAAAGCTAAGGAACTGGTCAACAAAGTCAACCGCGAAGATATTTGGAAAGAAGCTGCTAAAGAAGCTGGAATTGCCGCTGCTGATATTCCCACAAATACATCCCGTGGTGTAGAAGAGTTTTTTGATGGCATCAAATTTGACCCCGAAAAGCCAGAAGAATATTTGAAGAGTTTGAAAATCAAAAAAGTCAGTATTTAGAGACGCGATTCATCTCTTGTAGAGACGCGATTCATCGCGTCTAAAGATTCATCGCGTCTAGAACAAATAAAAAATAAAATTTGCGGAGAACACAGCATCATGACACTCGCCCAAAAACGCCCTGCAAGCCCTAGATTTAATAATAGCTTTATAGCAAGTCTGCAAAAGCAATTTCCTGACCTGATACCACCAGCGATCGCGATCGCCATCTTCCTCATTCTCTGGCAACTCTTCGCTTTCACTCCCGGCGCAACATTACCAGGGCCAATACAGGTTATCCAAGACACTTGGGTTTTGATTTTCTGGCCCTTTTATGACCGAGGTGGCATTGATAAAGGTTTATTCTGGCAGATTCTCGCTAGTTTACAACGAGTTGCCATCAGTTATACCCTAGCTGCGATCGTTGGTATTGCTTTGGGTATTTTGATTGGGGTGAATAAAACCATGTCCAAAGCATTAGACCCCATCTTTCAATTACTGCGGACTGTACCACCTCTAGCTTGGGTTCCCATTTCTTTAGCAGCTTTACGGCAAAACGAACCAGCCGCCTTATTCGTAATTTTCATTACGGCAATTTGGCCCATCTTAATTAACACTGCTGTTGGCGTTACCCAAATTCCTCAAGATTACAACAACGTCGCCAAAGTTCTGCAACTTAGCCGCAAAGAATATTTCATTAATATTTTGATTCCGGCGGCATTACCCTATATTTTTACCGGCTTGAGAATTGCGATCGGTTTAGCTTGGTTAGCGATTATTGCTGCTGAAATTGTCATGTCCGGTATTGTCGGCATCGGATTTTTTATCTGGGACGCTTATCAAAATAACAACGTCAGCGAAGTAATTTTAGCTCTAGTTTACATCGGTGTTGTTGGCTTAGTGCTAGATAAAGCAATGGCTTGGCTACAAAACAAGATTTTACCAGCAGAACAGAAATAGTGAATGGGGCATAGGGCATGGGGAATGGGAACTAAGAAAGATTTTTCCAATCCTTAATCCCCAATCATCTCTAATCTTCAATGCCCAATGCCCAATGCCCAATGCCCAATGCCCAATGCCCAATGCCCAAATACCAAATACCAAATACCAAATATCTTATGTTTGTAGCTGTTGACCAAATTGATAAAGTTTTTGAATTAACTGGTGGTGGCAAATATATCGCCCTCAAAGGAATCGACCTCCAAATTAAAAAAGGAGAATTTGTCTCTCTAATTGGTCACTCCGGTTGCGGTAAATCCACACTCTTAAATATGATTGCAGGTTTGGATTTGCCAACTGAAGGTATTGTCACTCTTGAAGGGCAAAGAATCACCAAACCCGGCCCAGACAGGATGGTGGTGTTCCAAAACTATTCGCTATTACCTTGGCGGACGGTAAGAGAAAATATTGCCCTCGCTGTGGACTCAGTAATGAAAGGTTCACCCGCAGCCGAACGCAACGCCATTGTCGAAAAACATATTAATATGGTGGGTTTGCGTCCCCATGCTGACAAACAGCCGGGAATGTTATCAGGCGGACAAAAGCAGCGAGTTGCGATCGCCCGCGCCTTAGCGATTCGTCCCAAATTACTCTTGCTAGATGAACCCTTTGGTGCATTGGATGCACTCACACGCGGCAATTTGCAAGAACAATTGATGCAAATTTGCGAAGAAAATGAAGTCACTGCGGTGATGGTGACACATGATGTCGATGAAGCCGTGCTGTTATCTGACAGAATCGTGATGTTAACCAACGGCCCCGAATCTAAAATCGGCGACATTCTAGAAGTGGATATTCCCAGACCCCGCAAGCGGATGGAAGTAGTAGAACATCCCAGCTACTACAGCTTGCGGAGTGAGATGATTTACTTCCTCAATCAGCAGAAACGGATTAAGAAAATTCGGGCGCGGAAAACTGCTGACATTGCCCGTCATGGATTAGAAAAAGTTAACTTAGAAATTGGCTTTTTACCTCTGACAGCTTGCGCCCCCTTAGCAGTTGCTAAAGAAAAAGGCTTCTTTCTCAAACATGGTTTAGATGAAGTTAACCTGGTGCGGGAAAGTAGCTGGCGGGGTATAGAAGATGGCATCAGTGGTGGTTATTTGGATGCGGCTCAAATGCCTTCAGGGATGCCGATGTGGCTTTCTTTGGGAGGACATAATAACCAACCTTTGCCCGTTGTCACCGCCCTCACCATGACTCGCAACGGTAACGCCATCACCTTAGCAAAACGCTTTTACGACCAAGGCATACAAACCTTATCCGATTTCAGAAATCACCTGATTCTTACCCACGACCAACGGCACACAATGGGGGTAGTGCATCCCGCTTCTATGCACAACTTGCTGTTGCGTTACTGGCTAGCGGCTGGAGGAATTGACCCCGATAGCGATGTGGACATGAAGACCATTCCGCCAGCGCAGATGGTAGCTGACTTAAAAGCCGCAAGCATTGATGGTTACTGCGTCGGCGAACCTTGGAACTACCGCGCTGCTGTGGAAAATGTCGGCTTTACTATTGCTACCGATTTAGAAGTTTGGCTGGGACACCCCGGTAAAGTTCTTGGTGTGCGGGAAGATTGGGCAGAAAATTATCCAAATACGCATATTGCCTTAACCAAAGCTTTGTTAGAAGCTTGCGTGTATTGTGCAAATCCCGAAAATGCCCAAGAAATTCGGCAAATTTTAGCAGGGCGAGAGTATGTCAGCACTGATTTAGAATACATTCAACTCGAAGATCCAGATAATCTCACCTGTGACTTAGACCATCCGTTGCGGGACTATGCCCATCACCAGTTTTATTCTGAGTCTGCCATTAACCGCCCCAGCCGTACCGAACAAATTTGGATTATGAGTCAATTGGCGCGTTGGGGTGACACTCCCTTCCCCAGAAATTGGGTAGAAGTTGTGGAACGGGTGTGTCGCGTGCGTGTTTTCAGCACCGCCGCACGAGAATTAGGTTTGGATATTAGCTATATTCGCCAACCGATTCAACTGTTCGATGGTACTCCCTTTAACGCCGACGATCCGATCGCATATCTCAACAGCTTGAAAATTAAACGTGATTTTTCAGTCGCGGAAGTTGTTCTCGATGCACCAAGAAGGAGACTCGCCTCATAAAAAAATCGCGAGAGAAAGAGGGAGTGGGAGAAGTAAAACATCACGTGCGAGTCTTTGGACTCCGTTAATGAGGCTTTGAACTCCATTAATGAACCTCTGAACTCAGTTAATGAGGCTTTGGACTCCGTTAATGAGGCTTTGAACTCCATTAATGAACCTCTGAACTCCATTAATGAGGCTTTGAACTCCATTAATGAACCTCTGAACTCCGTTAATGAGGCTTTGCACTCCATTAATGAGGCTTTGAACTCCATTAATGAACCTCTGAACTCCATTAATGAGGCTTTGAACTCCATTAACGATCTAACTTTTCACGTCATGTATAAAAACCAACAAAAGACCTAACCCCCTTCCCTTGTAGGGGTAGGGGGAAAATTCAAAGTCTCTCTCCTTTTAGGAGAGAGATTTAGAGAGAAGTCAGAATATTCATTTGCACATCGCGTACATTTGCTTTTTAATCCCCAAATACCAAATACCATGCAAAACCGTAACTCAACAGCTACAAGCACACTAGGAAAACCATTCGTCAGTGCAACCACCAACCGCAGACCTTTCCTAGAAATTAAAGACGTTACCAAAGTTTATCCGACAAAGAAAGGCCCCTTCACTGTACTCGACGGCGTTAACCTCAACGTCGAACAGGGCGAGTTTATTTGTGTCATCGGCCACTCTGGCTGTGGCAAATCGACGCTGTTAAATATGGTATCCGGTTTTAACTTTCCCACCTCCGGGCAAGTGTTACTCGAAGGAGAACCCATTACTAAGCCAGGCCCAGACAGAATGGTTGTCTTCCAAAACTATGCCCTGTTACCTTGGCGAACTGCTTTTGAAAATATCTACTTAGCTGTCAACGCCGTTTATCCAAATAAACCACAAGCTGAAAAAAGAGCGATCGTCCGCGATCATCTAGCAATGGTGGGACTGGCTGATGCAATGGAAAAGAAACCAATGCAAATGTCCGGCGGGATGAGACAAAGAGTTTCTATCGCCCGTGCTTTGGCGATTCGTCCGAAAGTCTTAATTTTAGATGAACCTTTTGGGGCGCTAGATGCCATCACCAAAGAAGAATTACAGGAAGAATTGCTCAAAATTTGGGGCGATAACCGTTGTACAGTGCTAATGATTACCCACGACATCGACGAGGCACTATTTTTAGCAGACAAATTGGTGATGATGACCAACGGCCCCCACGCGAAAATAGGTGAAGTTATGGAAATTCCCTTTTCTCGTCCGCGCGATCGCAGCCGCATCATGGAAGATCCCCAATACTACCAATTGCGTAACTATGCCCTAGACTTTCTCTTTAACCGCTTTGCCCATGATGACGTAGGTTGAGCGCGATCGTCATTCTCATTTTTGCAAAATAGTACCAGATGGTAGCCGGAAGAACCATGCAATCAGTAGGGGCAATTCATGGATTGCCCTTACAACTACGTCTACAAGTTATAAAGTATGTGTAGAGCGAGTATGTTGAGAAAAAATCTGTATGACCAGCTACCCAGAAACCCTAACTAGTAATAACGAATCCGTTAGTGATTTAATCGCCGAGACGACAAGCATTAACCATGTTGAGGTAATTGAAAATGTCATCGACTCTTTGGAACAAGATGATAGTGCTATGGTTAGCCACACTCCAGAGGGTGGTTATCTCTGGAAGTTTAAGTATGGAAGCGTGGAAGTATTTGTCCAACTCAACGGGACAACCGATGAAGACACAATAACGGTTTGGTCTGCGGTGCTAAATTTACCTGCCAAAGATGAACCTAAGTTGATGCGGTATCTTTTGGAGTTGAACTGCTCTAGTACTTTTGAAGCGCGTTTCGGTATTATTGAAAACCGAGTGGTTGTAATATCGACACGCACCTTAGCAGAGTTATCTCCTGGCGAAGTGTCTCGGCTAATTACCATTGTGGCAACGATCGCTGATAATAACGATGAAGCCTTACAAGCTGAATTTGGTGCGGCTTAAGGAATTTTAGATTTTGATTGGGCTATTGCTACATCCGATGTCTAGCAATCCGGTTTGGGAGAATCTGCAAAAACTTTTTTCTGTGTACCAATTAAAAAGCGCCTGGGAGTGTTGCCGTGTTTCCACCCCAGGCGCTTTTTATTTTTAACTTGCTCCTCACACAACTAAATAGTATCACTGCTTCAATCAAAAGCCGAGTCTAGTAAGTGACACTTTTAGAACTGACTGCTGAATTGACCCCATCTGCATTTAGGGTGCGATCGCTCAAATTATGGCAGTTTGCTTGACAGACTCGATGGCGTCCAGGTTATCTGTTGGCTTACTGATTTCATTACACAGCCGCTTTATTGCTAATCACCAGCCCTCAAAAGGTGAGTTAGGGAGAATCTAGGCTTTACAAGTCGTAACATAACTAATTAAATAATTATTAAAGATATATGCATCCTTTAATTAATGCCTGAAACTTTTTAGTAATCAATCAAACTCTCAAATAAATATTAGCACTCAATGCTTGTAAGTGCTAATTTATCGCTGAAGTTTAACGCCTATGATATAGCCCAAAACTGCACTTTCTGTAGATGCATTAGTTCCTTTCCAGATATTATTTTAGAAATAGAAAAAACTAAATATTTTCTGTAAGTAATATAAAATTGGGAGTAGTGGCATGAAATACACTTTTGATATTGTAGGAATATCTCCACTTTTGCAGTTTTTTAATCAGCAACAACAAAACGGGCAAAAACCACCCCACCAAGGTGTGGAATACTTGGGAATGCATACGTGTACGTTAGATACGTTTTTAGAATCGGTAGAATCAGTTCCAGCCAAGTGGGATTGGAATTTGGATCAAGTGGTAGATACCGTGATTAAGTTTTGGTTGAATAACTCAGACAGTATTCGTTATTGGAAAATGCGTTTAAATGATGCTGGTAAAGATAATTTACTAGTCACAAGGTTGGCGGATATAACCG
Organism: Nostoc sp. DSM 114160; assembly: GCF_053470305.1. NCBI lineage: Bacteria > Bacillati > Cyanobacteriota > Cyanophyceae > Nostocales > Nostocaceae > Nostoc > Nostoc sp. DSM 114160. Next base: position 487,751 of record NZ_JBPFGO010000003.1, read on the forward strand.
CCTTACAAGCTGAATTTGAATCCCTATTAAATAAGGAGTGGTGAAGAAATCGTTAGAATTGCAAAAGAATTCCGGAGGGGAGCAATCTCTGCTTCGCCTCCAATCAAAATCAATTATTTATTCTGTTATTCTCGTTTTCAAGTATTTTGAGAACTTGGAGATATAAATTTTCGACTCTTTTCGTCTGAACTTCACCAAATGACGCATAGTGAGTTAAGCTAGGAGCGCCATTTACTTCAATAATTGTATAATCTTCCATTGGTGAGGTTATATCATTAGCAAGAATATCCACACCTGATAATCTCAATTCCATATCTTTTGTAATATTTACTGCTAATTTTTTAAAATCAGGATGGATATTGTCAGTGAAATCTATTGCCTCACCTCCAGTTGATAAATTTGCATTCTCTAAAAGATAGACTATATTATTTTTAGGTATAACATTACTAAAATTTAGCTTCCGTCTTCGCAAGTTTTTTTTGATTCTGTAATCTTCAAAATCTATAATTTCTTTTCTACCATTTTTGATAAAAGTTTCTTGCTTCTGTTCCATAAGTTGCAAAACAGTAGATTGACCATCTCCGATGATAAATAAAGGAATTCTTTGATATGCCGAAACTACTTTATCATCAAGTACTACAATTCTATAATCATTGCCATTATAGAATCGCTCAACAATAAATCCTGAGGCTTTTCGCAAGATTTTCTTAGCTACTTGATAATATTCTTGCTTATTGTGAACCTTGGTAACAAACATTCCTTGGCTAAGGTTAATCGGCTTGACAATTACAGGAAATCCCAACTCATGAGCATAATAAAATCCTGCATCTATATTTCTAGGATTAGCTATTTCTTCGCATAATTCGTCACTAAAAAACGTTTTCCCTTCAGTAACCTTATAGCCAAATTTATTCAGAAAAAAGTTTGAAACTGCTTTATCTTTAGCTATTGCTACTGAACCAAAAGAATTAATACTAAACCTGGTATTACGAAAAAATGTTTTATTGCCGTTTTTAAATGTAATCAATCCCATAAAAGTGCATTCTGGGTCTATTAAAACTGCTGCTTCTATTTCTGTTGCTATTTTTTTAATTATTGATGTTAAAAATGGTGTTTTCATTATCGATAACTAGAATTTCGTCGAAAAAATTTTAACTATTTTGTGACAATTAGTCAAGAATTTTCAATTTTAACAATTGCACTATTGTTTGTCCCTAAAACTCTAGTCAAAAACTGAAGGAAAATTAATTTTTGAATATTTCAATAAACTCTGAAAATTTAATTATTTTCAACTAACTATAAAAAATGTAAATGCCTGCAATGTAGCTTTACTAATCAGACTATAGAAAAATTAAGAGTGCGTACATTATTTATTTTCTCTTCAACTTGTAAATAGTATGTTTTCAGACATTAATGTTTGTTTTACCACTGATGCGGACTTTACTTATGTGTATACATACAAATAATGCAAACCCAAAAATTGCCAAACTTTCTGTTTGAACATTGTTGTGTCCTGGAAACAATTGCAAATTAAGGCTTTGAGACTCACTGCCACCTGAAAATTTCAACTTAATTGGTCTAAAATATAGCGCTCAGTGTTGACAATTTATTAATAATCGAATAACAAGGTGGCAGCAGCATTAAAAAAAGCGTTGGTGCATTCCTACCTAGAAACTAATTAAGGCCCTTCATTAAACTTCATACGGTTAAGATAATTATGCCAGAAAATACGGATAACAAAACTTCCCAATCAGACAATCAAACTATTGCGTATAAAGAACGCCTGAATTCTTGGGCGATCGCTCGTCAACTTCCTAATACGCAACGGGAAATTGTTGCTCGCTTCCGCAGCCGTTCTGATGCCGATGGCTATATGCGGCACCTTCCTCAAGAAATACCAGATGCTTCCTACATGGTTGTTTTTGATTGTCAACGCCAAGAAGCTGCAATTTAAAGTACAAGCAAATGGCATTAACCCTTGTTTTTAATCCAATATGCTTGGTTTAAGGGTTATTGGTCTTTCAAAACGCGATAAATCAAGACGCGATAAATCAAGACGCGATAAATCAAGACGCGATAAATCAAGACGCGATAAATCAAGACGCGATAAATCAAGACGCGATAAATCGCGTCTCTACAATCTGGTTTTGAATTTCCATTATCCTTTTCTTGCGATCGCAGGCGTAGTCTAATTAAAATTTGTGCGAACCACTATATTTAATTTGCTCTCCAGGCAGAGGCTTAGATCCCCGACTTACTTCAAGAAGTTGGGGATCTTTTGGTTTCTAGTACCTTCTACCATCTCAATTAACGTGAGGTCATACTACAAAAAATTAGCAGTTCTCATACTAATTCTTGGTGAAGCTGGACATTGTTTTAACCCCTGCCAACCTCACCTTACCAAGGAGATGTGCCAATACGGTTCGGTTAAAGGGGAAAGGGTAAAGGGGAAAGGTGAATAAAAAACCTTTAACCCTTAACCTTTTCCCTTTTCCCCAAACCCTATTTTGAGTTCAAAATGCTTATCCGAACCGTATTGAGAGATGTGCCGCAGGTGGTGGGATTTTTTACTATGCGTATTCATAAATAATTAGTATCAAAATAAATGTAATTATAATTAGAAATAATTAAGTTTTTCGGGCAATACATAAATATCTTGATATATTAACTAAAAATAAATTCCGTAAATTCCCCCTTGCTACTGATATTTTAGATTACTTAAAAGTAAAAGTTAGTGCAATAAGCCCTGAAAATTCTAGAGAGTTAATAAGTGGAAAAACAGCACCGATATTACTGGTTCAAAGCTGTGAGATTTTTTCGTCAACAAGAATTACTTGCCCTGTTGCTGGGGATTTTCTTCTCAATCTCTGTATTCCTACTCTGGCAGAGACTTTTAATCCAAAATCCGGGGTTATTAACACAAGTAGAATTGATTGCATGGTTATTAGTTGTTGTCACGTTGACATTATCAATCTATTTTGGCTTGGCAATGAATGCAAGAAACCAACAAATAACAGCAATCAATCAGGAGTTAACTCACAGAATTTTTGAACAGAAACAGGTAGAAATTGCCCTGATCGCCAGTGAAAATCGTTTGCGACAGCTGCTAGAAACTGTCAAAGTCATCCCTTGGGAATTGGATTTGAAAACTTGGCGATTTATTTACGTAGGGCCGCAAGCGGTAGACTTGTTAAATTATCCGATCGCAGAGTGGTACGAGGAAAATTTTTGGGTTAATCATCTGCATCCAGATGACTTGGAAAACTCTGTTCGTTTTTGTCAAGAAGCAACTGCTAGGTGCGAAAATCACGAATTGGAATATCGGATGTTAGCTGCTGATGGGCGAGTTGTTTGGCTGCGAGACATTGTTAGTGTCGTTGAGGAAGCCGGAACTGCGATCGGGCTGAGGGGATTTATGTTTGACATTACTGATTTGAAACTGGTTGAAGAAACCTTGAGGCTGAGGGAGAGGGCACTAGCCGCTACCAGTAATGGAATTATGATTGCCGATGCCAGAATCGCCTACAATCCCATTATTTACGTCAACCCTGCCTTTGAGCAAATAACAGGCTACAGTGCTACTGATGTAATTGGACAAAACTGTAGATTCTTGCAACGCACAGATACCCAGCAACCAGCACTTAATGAATTGCGCTCATCTATTCAAACTGGAACAAGTTGCAAAGTTGTTCTTCGCAACTATCGCAAAGACGGTACTTTGTTTTGGAATGAATTGAGTATTTCTCCGATTCATGATGACAATGGTGAGTTAAGCCACTTCATTGGTATTCAGAGAGATATTAGCGATGTCTACAATGAGCTTTGTTTACGCAAGCAAGCCGAAGCCAATCTACGTCGGCAAGCCCTCACCTTTGAAAATATGCATGATGGCGTAATTATCACAGATTTAACTGGAAGTATTATTGATTGGAATCCTGCTGCCGAAGGTATGTTTGGCTATACCAAAGCTGAGGTTTTAGCTAAACATCCCAGTATTTTGCATCAGCCGGAAGTAGCCGCAACATTAAGCGCCAACATTTTGTCAACAGTCACCCAGCAAGGACGCTGGGTCAGGGGAAATACACTTTATTCGCAAAGATGGCAGTGAAGGAATTTGCGAAACAACCGTAGTCCCTCTACAGGATGAACAGGGGGAAACTGTTGCGACTGTCGGCATCAATCACGACATTACCGAACACAAACGAGCTAAAGAGGCACTGCAACGGCAATTGCATCGCACCCTACTACTTGAACAAATTACTCAAGAAATTCGTCAAAGTCTTGACACCACCAAAATCTTTAAGACGGCTGCTACCCAAATTGGACAAGCATTTGCAGCCGATCGCTGTCTAATCCACTCTTACATTAGTAACCCCACACCACAAATCCCTTTAGTAGCAGAATATAATACACTCCCTGGTTACTGCTCTGTATTGAAATTGGAAGTTCCTATGACTAACAATCCTCATGCCGAGCAGATGATCGCCCAAGAAAATGCGATCGCTTCTCCAAATGTCTACGTTGAGCCTTTACTGCAAATGGTTCAGCCTATCTGCCGAGAAATTGGGCTGAAGTCTATGCTGTCAATCCGCACTTCCTATCAAGGAGAACCCAATGGAGCGATCGGTTTACATCAATGCAGCTATTTTCGCCAATGGACACAAGACGAAATCGAATTACTAGAAGCGGTGGCGGCTCAACTAGGTATTGCTCTAGCACAAGCTCACTTACTGGAACAAGAAACACGCCAACGTGAAGAACTTACTTTGAAAAACTTTGCCTTGGAGCAGGCAAAACGTCAAGCAGAAGCTGCAAATCGGGCAAAAAGTGAGTTTTTGGCAATGATGAGCCATGAAATTCGGACTCCAATGAATGCTGTTATTGCCATGACAGGTCTATTGCTGGATACTGACCTTACACCTCAACAGCAAGACTTTCTGGAAATAGTTCACAGTAGCGGAGATACTTTACTTACCATCATTAACGATATTCTAGATTTCTCCAAAATTGAATCGGGCAAACTGGAATTAGAAGAACAGCCTTTTAATTTGAGAGCTTGTGTGGAGGAGGCTATTTCCTTTTTAGCTCCGAAAGCTGCCCAAAAGGATATCGAACTAGTTTATCTGATCCAGCCCCAAGTTCCCATTGAGATCGTCGGTGATTTGACTCGTCTGCGCCAAGTTTTGATGAATCTTCTCAATAATGCTATCAAGTTTACCGAAACTGGAGAAGTATTACTCTCTGTTGAACTGGGGAGCAGGGGAGCAGGGGAGGCAGGGGAGCAGGGGAGCAGGGGAGCAGGGGAGCAGGGGAGCAGGGGAGCAGGGGAGCAGGGGAGCAGGGGAGCAGGGGAGCAGGGGAGCAGGGGAGCAGGGGAGCACAGGAGAAGAAGTAGCAGTAAGTCTTTCCCCTCTGCTCCTCTGCCCCTCTGCCCCTCTGCCTCTTATGCCCAATCCCCGATACCTGTTGAAAAAGAACAACTTCTCTACGAAATTCAATTTGCAATCAAAGATACAGGTATTGGCATCGCACCAGAGAAAATAGAGCGATTATTTCAACCTTTCACTCAGGCTGATGTCTCCATGACTCGACGATACGGTGGCACAGGGCTAGGATTGGCGATTAGTAAGCGGCTCAGTAAGATGATGGGCGGCACTCTTTGGGTAGAAAGCCAGGGGTTTGTTGGTGGTAATTCTAGCCCTAGATGGGATAAGAGAAAATTATTATCATTTCCTGACTCTTCACCAGGTTCAACATTTTATTTCACCATTATTACCAAAGTGGCTGCTCAACCAGAACAAGCTGTAAGCACTTCAACCCTGCTTGCATCCAAGCGACTATTGATTGTGGATGATAATCTAACCAATCGCCAAATTCTTAGCTTGCAAGCTGAGTCTTGGAAGATGGAAACTTATGCTGCCAAATCTGGAAAAGAAGCTTTAGTTAAACTTGCTCAGGGAACGCAGTTTGATATAGCTATTTTAGATATGCAGATGCCAGAAATGGATGGCATAAACCTAGCTCGTCAAATCCGCAAGCAATCTGGTTGTCAAAATCTGCCTTTGGTAATTATGACCTCTTTAGCGAAAGTAGAAACTTCTTCTGACTTTAATGATGTCGAGTTTGCTGCTTCTTTGAGTAAACCCATCAAACACTCTCAACTCTACGATGTTATGACTCGTGTTTTGGGAAATCAGCCGATCCTCAACAGTATTTCTCATTTTCCTTTGGTAGATCGGCATTTGGGTCATCGACTGCCACTGCGAATTCTTTTGGCAGAGGACACGGTTGTTAATCAGAAAGTTGCTCTATTGATGCTACAGAAAATAGGTTATGGCGCAGAGGTCGTCAGTAATGGGCTAGAAGCGATCGCAGCTCTGCAAAAACAGCGATTTGACGTAGTGTTGATGGATGTTCAGATGCCCAAAATGGATGGTTTAGAAGCAACTCGGAGAATCTGTCAAGAATGGGGGATAGGTTTTCGTCCCCATATCATCGCCATAACTGCCAATGCCATGCGGGGCGATCGCCAACTTTGTCTTGCCGCTGGTATGGATGACTACATTAGCAAACCCATTCAACTACAAGAGTTAGCTCAGGCACTCAGCAAATGTCCACCCCAAAGAAATTTTGAATTCACTTCCATCGAACAACAAGGGGAAGTAATGCGCCCAGAATTGCAACCTTCGTTAAATATCTTACAGTCAGGGCAAAACCAGACATTAAAAAGTACCAAAATTGATGCCAAAATCCTCCAATCCTTGCAGCTTATGCTTAGAGGAGATCGTGTGGCATTTGCTGAACTAATTGAGTGTTATCTTACAGAGACAGCCAGACTAGTGCAACATATCAGCACAGCGATCGCAAGTCAGGATATCCAAACTATATGGAAGACAGCACACAAACTCAAGTCCAGCAGCGCTTCTATTGGAGCGATCGCCTTGGCACAAGTTTGCAAGGTGTTAGAAGTACAGGCACGCAGCAGTAACTTAGAAAACAATTTAGAATTACTTTCACTACTGTATCAGGAATATGAACAAGTTAAAACTGCCTTAGAAAAAGAACTCGCGAAGGAAGCACTATGAAAGCCACTGCTCAAGAAAGCCAATCTTTAGTTTTAATTGTTGATGATGAACCTTTTATTCGCTTGATACTGCGGCATTTCTTAGAGCGGGAAGGCTATCAAATAGTGGAAGCTCAAAATGGCATAGAGGCAATAAATCTTTTTAACCAACTGCACCCTGATATAGTACTCCTTGATGCCATAATGCCGGATATGGATGGATTCGAGTGTTGCACTCAGTTGGAACTTCTGGATTATAACAAGCATACTCCAGTTTTAATGATTACAGGACTTGAAGATCAAGAGTCAGTTGACCGTGCATTTGCAGTGGGAGCAATGGATTTTGTTACCAAACCGATTCACTGGCCAGTTTTGCGACAACGGGTAAAACGCTTGATTCAGCAATCTCAGTTACAGCAAAAACTAGAAGCCGTAAATCTGGAATTGCAGCGATTAGTTACTATCGATGGATTAACTCAAGTAGCCAATCGCCGACGGTTTGAAGAGTATTTTTCCCAAGAGTGGCAGCGTCTAAAACGCGAGCAACGTCCGCTTTCTCTGATTCTTTGCGATGTTGATTTTTTCAAATTATATAATGATACCTATGGTCATCGGGTAGGCGATCGCTGTCTTCAGAAAATTGCCCAAGCTATCAAAGACATTATTAAACGTCCCGGAGATTTAGTTGCCCGTTATGGTGGGGAAGAATTTGCTGTGATTTTACCAAACACAGACACCGAGGGGGCGACTCATGTTGCCGACCAAATTTGTCGTGCTGTCCAAACATTAGCAATTCCTCATCAAAATTCCCAAGTTAGTTCTCATGTAACTATTAGTGTTGGGTTTACAACAGAAATTCCTCAGCCAGATTCTGATTTAGAAGAAATGATTGCCGCAGCCGATCGAGCGTTATATCAAGCAAAGGCAACAGGACGCGATCGCTTTGTGCAAAATATTCTACTACCCGAAAGTACAAATTTACGCTAATGTGTCAACATTCAGTTATCTGCCCAATGCCCTTCAGGAGTGCTCAGTGCTGTTAGCGGAAGCGGGGCGTTTAGCCCGTGCTGAGTTGTGAATCTCACTCACTTATTTACTCGGAACTCGCAACTGTTTCGCCCAATGCCCCATTCCCCATTCCCCATTCCCCATTCCCCATTCCCCATTCCCCATTCCCTCATTCCCCATTTAAAAATCTACACCTCGTTTAAGTTCTACACCTTGATTAGCATAGTGTTTGTGGCAATAAACCTCTGAGTGGACGCTAGCCAAATCAAAGTACGCGGGTGGATTTTGGCAGCGGCCAGTGATAATAATTTCGGTGTCGCGGGGTTTGCGGAGTAAAGCTTGGACAATGGGTTCTACGGGGAGTAATTCTAAGTCAACGGTGGGATTGAGTTCATCGAGAATAATAGTTTTATACAATCCAGAGGCGATCGCAACTTTGGCAATTTCCCAACCTCGTTCGGCTTCTACATAATCTAATTCTTGCCGGGAATTTCGCCAGACGATCGCATCTCCACCGCAACGCTGATGATCTACCACTTCTGGATATGACTGCTGCAAAGCGGCGATCGCAGCGTCTTCTGTGTAGCCAGTACCACCTTTAAGCCACTGCATAATCAATACACGGGTAGACCCTGGATGGTTAATTCCTCTACCAATTGCCTGTAAGGCTTTGCCCAAAGCACTAGTAGATTTACCTTTACCAGCACCAGTATAAATTTCAATCCCTTCCAGGAAGAGGGCTTTGGCTGTTGGGTGGTGATGAGGTTTCATTTCTGAGTGCAAATCTGCAATATCAAGCAATTTTTGCGGTGCGGCGCGTCCGGTAGCGATGATTTCCAACTCTTGGGGTTTAGATTTTAATGTCTTTACGACTTCATCCACTGGTAGCAAACCCAAATCCAGAACTGGGTTAATTTCATCTAAGACGACAACTGAATATAAACCACTAGCGATCGCACCTTTGGCCACATCCCAACCCCGCATTGCTTCGTCTCGGTCAAAAGTGGTAATTTCTTCTGGGCCAAAAAATTCGGCTCTCCCGGTGCGAACTTGGTCAATTAAATGGGGAAACCCGCGTTGTAAAGCTGCGATCGCGCCATCTTCGTCATAATCACGTTCTGGCCCTTTTAAAAATCGCAGCAGTAAAACACGATTAGAATTGCTAGGCGTATTTATTCCCAAGCCAATGGAGCGCAAAACCACCCCCAAAGCCGCTTGAGATTTACCTTTACCCAGACCATCGTAGACGTGAATTTGACCAATAAGCCGTTCTTGACGCACTTGCGCCGTCCGAATTCCAATACCGTTCCTTGTCATCTCTGGAAAAGCTATAACTATGGCAGTCTTTAATCTTACCTAACCTCTTGTACTCTCAGGTAGAGAAACTGCCCCTCTAACGCCTCTGTACAAGGGTTAGTTCGATCTATTAACAATCTCAATAGAGGAATACTGGCACACTCGCATAGTAAAGGACAAGAACAATGGGATAATTTCCCCCATCACCCTTACTATCCCAGTTATACTCACTACAGTTAACCCTTACCCTTAAACATTTATGCTTGACAATTGGATGCTTCCCAGGGTTTTTCCCATTGGTGGATTTCTGTTTGACTTTTTATTTGTACTGATTGCTATCCCCATCGAAGCTTATGTTTTGCATTCTCGACTAAAATTTGACAAAAAAACCAGTACTTTTTATGCAATTTCTATCAATCTGTTTTCTAGCGTAATTGGTTGGTTCATATTTTTTGTATCAGAACCAATGTTACCAATACAGGTGAAATCAGAATTAATTAACTATGTATTTTTTAATAATTTCAAATCGACGAACACACAACCTTTTATTATTTTAACTGCTTGTATAATTTTTTTTACTACGTTTTTGATGAAATTTTTCATTTTAAGGGTCTTGTTATTCTCATTAAATGAATCATTTGTGACAAAGGAAGAAGAACCTAAAACATCTCAGCGCTTGCAACGGCGTCGTTTTATCACTCTGAATTTCCAAAATACTAATTTGGTTACTACTGTACTAATAGCAAATTCTCTAAGCTATACTGCAATAACTATTATTTTATTATTTCGTTCAAAATAGCAATAAACTACTTGTTTATTTCAGAGGAAAAATATTGATTAATCAGGTGTACGGAGGAATATGAATACGCTACTAAAAGATTTCTTTGGGGCTTTTAAATTTGTTGAAGGGCTTTATGCAGGAATTAGAAAAATATTAGTTCCACCCAAAGCTTATTCTTGGCAGACATTTATTTATTTGAGTATTTTTTCTTGGGTACTTTCATATTGTGCTACAGGTTATATCAAAGATATAATTGCCTTTTTCGGTTGGTTATTTTTAATTGCCGGCACAGCTTGGTATACAACTGAAGATCCTTTGAGGGTTCCTGGTACTTTTATGCCAGTCGGGGCAGTAATCACTGGATTCTTAGTGAGTGTTTTTGCATTTGGAGATCAACGAGATGTAATTACACCCAGAACAATCGTTTTTTGGCCGACAATTTCAGCACTAATTACGGCAATACCAGAGTTTATTGAAGGAAATGATACTGATGCAAAAGCTCGCATTCCTAAACCACAAGATCGCCAAAGAATCATAATTTTGGTTGCTAGTAGTATGCTGCTAAGTTGCTGGATTCAGTTTCACTTTGTGACGGATAATTGGTTACGACAATATCCCAGTTTGCAGGCAGATACTTTTAAACATAGTACCTTTGTTCCTAGAACAGAAGAATTAGTAAAAATTCCCCGAAACGGCGTTGTCATTCTCCAGAGACTTCAACCAATAGTAGTAGATCAAATAGCCCAAAGACCTTGGTCAGAAGTAGAAAAATGGTTGCTAGATGCGAAACAGCGGGTAGGAAATCTGGGTAGGGAAATCATTAAAAAGAACCTGAGTAAATATGAAGAAAAGGAACTATGGCGCGTTGAGCCGCGTGTAGCTAATACAAAGTCTGGATATATATTAGATTTATTAAGTATTTGGATAGGCCCAAGTTCTAACCCACGGGGCTATTACTTAAAAAAATCTTGTCGCATTGAACCAGTTGCAACAGCTACTAATTCCGAGAATAAGATTACAGTTGCAGAAATCGAATGCGATCGCGCCAGTAAATTAATTTCTGGTTCACCGCCTCCGCAGCAGTGACGAGTGGGGTAGCGGAGTAGGGGGCAGGGGGCAGGGGGCAGGGGGCTTTCTGGGGCAGGTTTTTTTGATTAGACAAATTTTTGGGATTTTAAAACCAAAACCATTGTCTGAGAACTTAAAACTACGTTCAATAATTGAGAACATTCTCAACTATTTATCGAAAGCCTAAAAGCCTGCCCTTGAAAGGGGGCAGGGGGCAGGGAGAATAACTAATGACGAATGACAAATGACGAATGACAAATGACAAATGACTATTAACAGAATTTTTGTATTGGCAAAGAATGTGTTTCAGGAAGTGGTACGCGATCGCATTCTATATATTATTGGTTTTTATGCGCTAGTACTCGCTACTGCCTTCCGCGTCCTTCCTGAATTTGCAGCTACAGCTGAAGATAAAATGTTTTTAGACTTTGGGATGACGGCGATGAATGCCATCGGGTTAATTATTACGATATTTATTGGTACGGGACTAATTAATAAAGAAATTGAAAAACGTACTATTTTAGTATTAATTGCTAAACCCGTTAGTCGCAGCGAAATTATCGTTGGCAAATACTTGGGTTTATCCGCAGTCCTAGCTGTGCTTGTCGCCACGATGACAGTAATTTATCTGCTATTTCTGCAAATTGGTAATATTCCTCATCCTACAGGAAGCATTCTAATTGCTGCAATTTTCTTATTTTTGCAGTTGTCATTAATTACTGCTGTGGCTATTACCTTTGGTGTTTTTACTGCTTCTCTGCTAGCGACTATTTTAACCTTTGCGGTATATTTAATCGGAAATATTACTCAAGATTTAGTACAACTTGGTCGTCTGAGCCGTAACCCTGGTATGGAACGTCTAACTCAAGCTTTGTTCCTTTTCTTGCCAGATTTATCTCGATTAGATTTGAAAAATGATGCCGTTTATGGTCTGCAAGCACTACCTGACACTACTGCACTGATTATGAATGCTAGTTATGGCTTACTTTATAGTGCCATGTTGTTAGCGATCGCTATTGCGATCTTTTCACAACGTGAATTTTAGACATTGGGCATTGGGCATTTGTCATTGGGCATTGGTCATTTGTCATTTGTCATTGGTTATTAATTCGTAAAGATTCAGGTCTAATATTTAGAAAGTAGAGATGGGGGAGACAGATAATTATTAGAATCAGCCAGTAGTGCTTGTACAAAAAAATCAATAATAGACTTGCCTTAACGACGACAAGTCTGCACCACCGTCAATAAATCGCTAACCTTCCAAATCGAAGACCTCCCTACAGGACAACTAGCCGAAGCTCAAATCACCAAATTCGACTCCTTTGGTCGCCCTAACGGCGGCACAATCCTCATCGACGACGACGCCAACGGTATCGGATGGTTCATCGACCCCACCCCCCCCTAGACAACAGCGAATTCACCCAAACCCTCACCGACACAGCCTTCTGCGCCACTACAGGCGATGCATTCGGCAAATACGACCTGCTCACCAGCATCCTGCACGAAATAGGACACCTAGCAGGCATCATCAACGGCTACAGCTAATTTGACCGCCACATCCAAACCGTCAACGGCTCCAAATTCTTCCGAGGCGACAACTTCACCGCCACCCTTACCCCCGATGGTAGTAGTTTTGTAGGTTGGGTGCAGCGATAGCGTAACCCAACATAAATCAGGTAGTAATGTTGGGTTGCGTTTCATTCCACCCAACCTACATAAATACAGCACTTTGTGTAACGGTTTGGTACAGTAGTTGAGAAGATAAAAGTAAAAAATCAGATGAAACCCTACTCAGTAGACCTGCGGGAGAAAATGATTAGTGTTTACGAAGCGGGAAATACATCTATTCGCAAAGTAGCAGAAAGATTCAAGGTAAATAAAAATACAGTACAAGACCTCGTGAACCGAAAACGAGAAAAAGGGACACTAGAGCCAAGTGTAGCAACTGGAGGAAAACCGAGCCAACTATCTGGTTATTCTCAACAGATAGAGGAAATGGTAGCAGAACATCTTTTCTCACTGCTGCTACTGTACCAGTTAGTCGCGCAAAGTGCTGTATATCTTTTAATATTTTTTAAAAAACTCTAGGTTTCAACATAGATGAGGTTTATCTGAGGTTGCTCAATTGTGCCATCAGGCATGATAGTATCTCGCAACTTCGCATAAATCAAATTTGTCTTCCAAAGGTTTGCCTTATTCAAGTTTGCTTTAGTTAAATTTGCCCATGTCAAATCTGCACTAGTTAAGTTAGCCTCAGTCAAATTAGCTTCGAGTAATTTTGCTCCACATAGCTTTGCTCGTGTGAGATTTGCAAAACTTAAGTTAGCTTCAATCAGGGATGCTTCAATTAATTGGGCTTCACTTAAGTCTGCTTCTCTCAAATCTACATCACATAAAGAAGCACCCCAAAGATTACTACCTATGAATTTAACTCGCCATAAGAATGTTCCGCACAAATTTGCTCGTGTTAAATCAGCATTAGTCAAATTGGCTTCACATAAAGATGCTTCATACAAATTGGCTTCACGTAAGCTAGCTTGCATCAAATTTGCGCCACTTAAATTAGCACGAGTTAGAACACAGCCAGACAAATTTGCATCACGCAAATCTGCTCCGATAAAGTTAATACCATTTAAATTAATTCCTTTCAGGTCGATTCCCCTCAAATCACATCCACTGAAATCTCGGCGCTGAAAATGTTTATTTGTGATTTGACTTAAAATAAATTCCTGTTGTTGAGCATAATTGTTCATGGTATTCACCTCTGGGTGTAATTGATCTCAAAGGTTGAGTGTGCTAGTTATCGCAATACTTCTCGGTTAGGCATTTTTAATTCGGAATCGGGTTTTGGCAAAAGGTTACTGGGTTTGGGTTAAAGGTTTTTTCTTTCCCCTTAACCGAGAAGTATTGGTAGTTACCGTATATTGAGAGTACACCGCAAACGGAGATTAGCTCAGTAAATAATCAAAAATAAATTAAAAGAAAATCGGCAATCACTTGAAAATGCGTTTTTTCAGTGGTTTCTAAAACAAAAAATGCTGACATAAGTCAGGAAATATTGATACGGTCGCAGTCATTTGTACTAATGGCAAATGACAGATGACTTCGATTTTCTCACGGCTTTTATGAAAAGCCTTGGGATAAGTTACAACTATTTTCAGGTAAATAGACCACGCGGTAGGGGCGCAAGGTCTTGCGCTCCTCCAACAGATGTGGTTCAAATACATGAAAACTGCTGTAAGATTCAAAACTTTTATTATTACTGAGTACTTACCCTCACTCAGGATTGATAGCGAAGGCATAACTCAACTTAGTTATGGCGTATCTTTTTGTTGCTTTCACTACTGTGCTTTTTGATTTACTTGTAACCAAATTTCTAAACTAGCAAGCAACCACAGCTTTACTCCATACCGGCTCCAAGTATCTCCTTGATAGTTTAACCAATTACGAATTGGCAACTGGTTTAAGTAAGGAGTAATACATGCATTTCGATTGAGCAATAAATCTCTGGCTTCTTGCTGCCAATATTTCCGAAATCCTAACTGCACTGGTACCATCATGCCACTTTTGGGACGATGAATAATTGTGTCTGGTAAGATATCTGCGATCGCCAAAGATGTACCGTAGGTAATTGCTTGCTTTAAAACTGCTTTTTCTTCTACTCCAGAAAGCTTATACTCTGGAGGTATCTCCATGCTTAACTCTACTATTCGTTGGTCGAACAGAGGAGAACGACCTTGCAAAAGAGCAGCTTGAGTCAAGTTACTAACTTTGGTCAGAATTTGGTCAGCGCCTTTAAATTTGATATTCATTGCCATCAAACGATTCAAATAGCTAGCTTGGGAATATAAATCTTCTGTAAAAACCCAAGGCGCTGTTTGTACTGCTGTCCAAACTTCTGGTTTTAAAAGTTGCGGTAAGTCAACAGCACACTTTTGAAAGGAAATTAAATAAGCATACAATGCATCTTGATTGGTGACGGAGCCATATAAACTATTAATTAGCATGGGCTGATTTTTTGGCCCGCCAAAACAGGGGTCGCCACCTTCACCATTTAAAACTACTTCTACACTTTCTCTCGCCAGTCGTCCTAGCAAAAAGTTGGGAACAGTCAGTGGGGTCGCCAATAGGATCGTCTAAATAAGCCATTGTTTCCGGCAAACGCGACCACATATCCTGAAAAGTAATTTCTAAAATGTGGTGCTGCGTCTGACAATGGGATGCAACGAGACTGGAAAATTCTAATTCATTGGGACATTCCGAACCAAAATGAATCGAGAAGGTGTGGACTGGTGCTTTGTGGAATTTTGCTACTAAAGCTGTGATACTACTAGAGTCCAAACCACCAGAAAGAAAAACGCCAACGGGTTCATTTGCTGGTGGTAAATATTCTTGAACAACTTGCTCTAGAAGTTCTCGCAAGCGATCGCCATGCCATGCTAAAGGTCGATCGCTTGCGATAATCTGTTCTTGAAGTTGCCAATAAGCTGTAACTTTGTGGTCGGGAAATTCTAAAACGGTTCCAGGTCGTAGTTCCCGCACCTGTTCCCAAAGGGTTCGTTCGCCGGGAATAAAAGCACAACAAAGATAATCTCGCAACGCCACCAAATCTAAATCGGATGAACGATGGGGTGATAAAGTTCTCAGTTGAGGCGCAATCCAACGAACTGAACCACTGGTAGTATAATAGAGAGTACGAACACCGATGCGATCGCGAATCAATCTCAACACCTGTTTGTCTCTATCCCAAACCACCAACGCAAACATCCCTACAAGTTGGCTGAGACTTTCATTACCCCATTGTTCCCAAAGATTGGCCACCAGTTGCAGAGAACTTGCTTGAAAGCTATCCGGTTCAATTCCCAACTTTTGCAGCAACTGCACTCGGTTAGTTAACCAAACATCACCAATCACAACAAATCTTCCTCTAGAACTGATTGCTAATTTCTCTGCCGGAAATTCCGAAGTTGTGTGTGGTAAAATTACAGAAATTTTTTCATCTCGCCAAGCTATATCTTCATAATTTGGATTAATGTTTCCCCATGCTACGCGCCAGGTTGGATTAGTTTTGATGAATTCGATTTTAGGAGATTTACGATTTTTAAACGCATCAAATAGCATGGGAAATTTTTAACGCATAATCCAACATTTTGAAACGCAGATTCCAACTGAACCACCTGCCACCTGCCTCTTGCCTACTTATAAAGATCCAGCAATCATCCCAGCAAGTAAAATAAAACCAATCCACACGTTTTGCTGAAACATCTTACCATAAGCAGAATTAGGTAAGTTTCCCTTTCTTAATCGCAGAGACTGCCAAACCCATCCGATAGTAGCAATTGCAAGGCTAATCCAGAAGGCTAAGTGTAGATGTATAACTACGCCTAACCAAGACAATAACAAAATTGTGCCAGCAAAGAAAATTCCAATGGCTAGAGGGGCATAATTACCAAAAAATAGGGCGCTAGAATTAACACCAATGCGGTGATCGTCTTCTTTATCGCTCATGGCGTAAACTGTATCAAATCCCAATGTCCACAGTACTGTCGCGCCCCAAAGTAACCAAGTTGGTTGAGAAAGATTTTGCGTGACTGCACTCCAGCTAATCAAGACCCCAAAACCCCAAGCGATGGAAAGCACCAGTTGCGGTACGGGAAACACCCGCTTTGCACCTGGATAAAGCAAAATTACAGGCACTGCTGCCACGCATAACCAGAAACTCAGGGGGTTAAGATAAAAGGCCAAGACTGCTGCACACGCTAAAGAGACGATCGCAACTACAATTCCAACTTTCACAGATAAGGCGCGAGAAGCAAGGGGGCGATCGCGTGTTCTCTCCACTTCTGGATCGATATCCCGATCCCACAAATCGTTGACAACACACCCAACCGCACTCGTGGCCAGAGTACCCAATATAATCACACCAACCAGAGGTAAAGGCGGTTTTCCTGAAGCTGCCAAAAACACAGCCCAAAGGGCAGGAATCATTAAAATTAACCGCCCTTCTGGTTTATGCCAGCGTAAAAGCCGGATAATTACAAGCCAAATTGGTGACTGGGGGCGTTCTGGCGTCGTTAGCATAGGATTGAGGGGGCAGGGGGCATGGGGCAGGAGGCAGGAGGCAGGAGGCAGGAGGCAGGGGGCAGGGGAGCAGGGGGAGATGAGGGGGACAAGGGGGACAAGGGGGACAAGGGAGAATTATTGAACCAGTTTCTTCCTTGTCTCCCCCTTCTTCCTTGTCTTCCTTGTCTTTTCCCAATGCCCCATTCCCTATTCCCTATGCCTTATTTTTTAATTCACACTTCTTTACATCTATAGAATAACGTTATTTGTTATTTGTAAAAACATAACTGAAAGTGGCAACTTTAAATATCTTTAAATAGTCACTGAGGTTATAAGTAGTAGGGTAAATATACATAGCTAGTATGGGTTAAACCCTAGCTATCTACTAACAGCACTCAGCCTGAGCAAGTGTGTTGTCATAAATATCAGTGCTAGCTACCCCGACATATCACCGTTTGCGATCATTTCTTATAAAGAGAGAAAACTAGATGCTGAATTTAGTTTCTAGCTGGGAGAGTAGTCCTACTCAACCATCTAAGCAACATCGGATTATTGCTGCCATTGACCTGGGAACAAATTCTCTACACATGGTAGTAGTCAAGATTGACCCTACACTACCAGCTTTCAGCATTATTGCTAAAGAAAAGGAAACCGTAAGGCTTGGCGATCGCAATCTTACCACTGGAGAACTCAAACCAGAGATAATTGAAAAGGCGATCGCTGCTTTAAGACGCTTTCAAGAAGTTGCCAAAACTATCAACGCTGAAACAATCATCGCTGTGGCAACTAGTGCTGTGCGAGAAGCGCCCAACGGTAAAGATTTTTTGCACACAATAGAAACGGAGTTGGGTTTAAGCGTTAACTTGATTTCTGGTCAAGAAGAAGCGCGGCGAATTTATCTTGGTGTGCTGTCGGGGATGGAATTTAACAACCAGCCCCACACCATTATTGATATTGGCGGTGGTTCCACAGAATTAATTTTAGGCGATAGTCAGCAAGCCCGGATTCTCACCAGTACCAAAGTTGGTGCAGTGCGACTCACTAGCGAGTTAATCACTACTGATCCCATCAGCACCACTGAGTTTCAATATCTGCAAGCTTATGCACGCGGGATGTTGGAACGTTCTGTAGAAGAAATTTTAGCAAACCTAGAGTCTGGGGAATCTCCGCGTTTGGTGGGTACGGCGGGTACAATTGAAACCCTGGCGATGATTCATGCACGGGAAAAGTCGGGTGTCATTCCTTCCACTCTCAATGGCTACCAATTTAGTTTGAAAGACTTGCAAGAGTTGGTAAATCGCCTGCGGAAACTGAGTAATTCCGAAAGGGCTGAAATTCCTGGTATGCCAGAGAAGCGCCCTGAAGTTATCCTCGCTGGCGCAGTCATATTACAAGAAGCAATGACCCTTTTGGGTAGTGAATCGGTAACAGTTTGTGAGCGTTCTCTGAGGGAAGGCGTAATCGTAGACTGGATGCTAACCCACGGTTTAATTGAAGATAAACTACGCTACCAAAGTTCAATTCGGGAACGGAATGTCCTCAAACTCGCAGATAAATACCATATCAATTTAGAATACA
This sequence comes from Nostoc sp. DSM 114160, assembly GCF_053470305.1. Classification (NCBI taxonomy): domain Bacteria; kingdom Bacillati; phylum Cyanobacteriota; class Cyanophyceae; order Nostocales; family Nostocaceae; genus Nostoc; species Nostoc sp. DSM 114160. The sequence goes on from NZ_JBPFGO010000003.1 coordinate 506,608, forward strand.
GCGATCGCGTGGCAAAATTTGCCGAGAGTTTATTTGACCAAACTCAAGGTACTCTACATCATTGGGGAACTGATGAACGACAAATGCTTTGGGCAGCCGCCATATTACACAATTGCGGTCATTATATCAGCCATTCGTCTCACCACAAGCACTCTTACTATTTAATTCGCAATGGAGAATTACTCGGTTATACAGAAACCGAAATTGAAATTATTGCTAATTTAGCGCGTTATCATCGCAAATCGCCGCCTAAGAAAAAACATGAAAACTACCAGAGTTTGCTGACTAAACAACAGCGACAAATTGTTAGTCAATTAAGTGCCATTTTAAGATTGGCAGTAGCATTAGATAGACGACAAATTGGTGCAGTCGCTCAAGTGCAATGTAAGTATTATCCACAACTTAAGCAGGTCAATCTGCTAATTTTTCCAACTCAATCAGATGATAATTGTGATTTAGAACTTTGGAGCTTAAATTATAAAAAAGGAGTGTTTGAGGAAGAATTTGGAGTGAGATTAGTAGCGAGTTTAGAAAAGTCTAGTATTCCTAACTTCTCTTAGAAATTCGGGTGCGTTCACACAGTGTAACGCACCTGCATATAGCTTATATTTATATTTGCGATCGATAATCGGCTTGAGAAGTTAGTCTCAATATAAAAGCTTAAGGGAAAAATCAAAAAAATTATTTAATGAATTTTTAAGAAGTTATTATTAACAAGTAATATTCTCATATACAACAAAAATCTTAATTAAATTTGCAAAGTGGATCGAGCTAAAAAATATATATCATTTTGACATCTAACTTAAGGACGAATTTATAACTGTCCCAAGGAAACATTTAAAAACAGACATTAGTAATTAGAATAGAATTAACAATCTATTAAATGTAGGTTATGTTGCTAGTGGATATCTAAGCCGGGAAACTTAGATATCCTTATATAAAATCTCACTAGTTTAATAAGTAAGGGACTTCCAAAGAAAAAAACATTCAATTTTTCTTGTGGGGCGGGCGGACGAGACGCCCACCCAATGGTTAAGGCGGACAAGATGTCCACCCCACAAGATTGAATAATTTATTTCTTGGTAATCCCTAATCAAGCAGACATAATATTGAGGGCTGCAAAAGAAACTTGCGCAGAAGCTTAAAAAGGGGAAGGAAGACAAAGCCTAGCAAGAAGTAGGGGCGTAAGGACTTGCGCCCCTACGACTGTTGTTTGCGCTCTGAAGTTATTACGAAAATACTACGCACTGCGATCGCCTAATGCGCTTTTGGAGGGTTAACAACCTGATTTGGTATAAGTATTAACTGTATCCATATCTAAAGCTAAACGACCTGAAAGCTATTAGGAGGTATTTATTAAGTGATTACACTGCACTATGTTACATTTTTAGTGCTTTTTATCATGATTGGATAGATAATAGAACTAAGTATGAGCAAAAATAGAGAACTCACATTTAAGGAGCTTTAATGACTAAATGTATTACCAGTGCTGTAAATTCGCTAGTAGCAAACTTCTCGCGACGAAATGCACTTTTGTGGCTTGGAGGTAGTGGAATAACAACCGCCTTGATGGTGGGAACACAAAAGGAAGTGAGCGCTAAAGACAACAAAGAGTTGAAATTGGTGAACCCACCAACATTATATAATCCAACCCAAAATGGCTATAGCCATATAGCTGTGACACCATCAAGGGCGAGAACTGTCTATATTTCTGGTCAATTTGGTTCCGATTTGCAAGGGAATCTTGTCTCCAATGAATTTGAAAAGCAGTTAATACAGGCTTTTAAAAACCTCCGTTATGCCTTAGCAGCGGTTGGGGCACAACCACAAGATGTCGCAAAAACTACTGTTCTGATAGTGGATCACAACCAAAATAAATTGATCCCGTTAGGACGTGAAATTATAAATTTATGGGGGAATCAACCACCAGCAAACACTCTTATTCCCGTTCCTAGACTTGCACTTGACGGTATGTTGTTTGAAATTGATGCTTATGCGGTAATTCCAGATAACCGTAGTTGAAGACTGGTTTCAAAATTCTATCAATCACAGTCGGCGGAATAACAAACTTCCGCTACTGTCAATCAATAATAGGCTCTCCTATTTGAGTAAGTAATTGCCTTTAGTCAGACTACGAAACCTAACTAAAAATCCCAGCAAGTACTATAGGAATCCGGTTTGATTTCTGAAAAGATACGTAGTGGCGCGGCAAGGCTAAAATGTTGCAATAAATTTTTTTGTGGTGTGGGCCGAAAAGCCCGCACCGGACGGGCGAGACGCCCATCCCACAAGACTTTGTTAATGCACAATTTTTTTGCTTGCCACGCCACTACAATACCTAATTTTGTTCAAAAATCAAATAGTAGTCCTATAGTAGTTTGCTCTTGTTAACTTGGTTCTTTAAAGTTTAAAGGGAAAAGGTGAAAGTTTTTAACCTTTTCCCTTTAAACTTTCCCTAGCCCTTACAAGCATATTTTTGAGTTAAAAAATTCCTACTTTACCTTTGTAGATTCTTAATTTACTATTGAGAACGTTGACGCTTTGTGCCAGATATTCTATCTCTGCATTGAATGCTTTAAAGCTAAGGCAGCGTGTAATGTACACTAAAATTTAAAGCTTATCTTCATAAATGGTCTGAAAAGTAAAGCCATAGTAATCTTTATTAATTAACATTAAACTGCCGTTATGAATTTGGGAATAATCAACTTATAAATTACTCGGATTTAACAGTATGTTTAGCACTCATGTTAATATTTCTGGATACCAAATCATTGAAGAAATCTACAATGGTTCGAGAACTATAGTTTATCGAGGGTATCGAGAAAGTGACTCATTACCTGTAGCGATCAAACTACTGAAAAATCCATATCCCTCCTTCAACGAACTAGTGCAGTTTCGCAATCAGTACACCATTGCCAAAAATCTCAACTCATCTTTAATCGTCCAAACCTATAGCCTGGAAGTGTATCAAAATACCTATGCATTGGTGATGGAAGATTTTGGTGGCATTTCTCTAAAAAATTATTTTCCTCGCGATCAAACACGAGACATTAGGTTTTTACAAGAGTTTTTACAAATAGCGATCGCACTCTGTAATACCTTAGAGATACTCTATAGTCAGCGCATCATTCATAAAGATATCAAACCGAGCAATATTTTAATTAATCCTGATTCCAAAGAAGTTAAATTAATCGACTTTAGTATTGCCTCTCTATTACCAAGAGAAACGCATACGCTAATCAGTCCTAATGTGTTAGAAGGAACACTAGCTTATATTTCTCCAGAACAAACAGGGAGAATGAATCGGGGAATTGACTATCGGACTGATTTTTATTCACTTGGTGTAACTTTTTACGAATTACTCACAGGTGAGTTACCTTTTCAATCAAACGATCCAATGGAGTTGGTGCATTCACATATTGCTAAGGTAGCCTCATCAATAGATGTAATTAACTTACAAATTCCGGCGGTAATTTCGGATGTCGTTAGCAAATTAATGTCAAAAAATTCTGAAGACCGCTATCAGAGTGTATTAGGATTAAAGTATGATTTAGAAAATTGTTTAGCTCAACTGAAAACAACAGGTAAAATTGAAAGTTTCCCAATTGCTCAAAGGGATGTGTGCGATAGATTTATTATCCCTGATAAACTCTATGGACGAGAAGCAGAAGTAGAAACTCTGTTAGAAGCATTTGAAAATGTCAGCCTGGGAGCAACAGAAATAATCCTGGTAGCTGGGTTTTCAGGGATTGGTAAAACTGCGGTTGTTAACGAAGTTCATAAACCTATTGTTCGCCAACACGGTTATTTTATCAAAGGCAAATTTGACCAATTTAATCGGAATATTCCTTTTTCTGCATTTGTCCAAGCTTTCCGTAACTTCATGGAGCAATTACTAGCAGAAAGTGATGTCCAAATACAAAAATGGCAAAATCAAATTATTCAAGCATTAGGTGAAGACGGACAGGTAATTATTGAAGTCATTCCCGAATTAGAAAAAATTATTGGTAAACAACCACCTGCGCCAGAATTATCAGGTAACGCAGCACAAAACCGATTTAATTTATTATTTCAGAAATTTCTCCAAGTATTTACAACTAAAGAACATCCCTTAGTCATATTCTTAGATGACTTGCAGTGGGTAGATTCAGCTTCATTGAAACTGATGCAATTATTAATGAATGAAGCTAATCAGGGATATTTATTGTTAATTGGTGCGTATAGAGACAATGAAGTATTTCCAGCCCATCCGTTGATGGTAATGTTGGATGAAATTCGCAAAACAGGCGTAAAGGTGAATAATATTACCCTGAAACCACTCAACCAATTACAATTGAATCAACTTGTAGCCGATACATTAAATTGTGCAGAAAATGTGGCATTATCTCTTTCACAGTTGATTTACCGTAAAGCTCAAGGGAACCCATTTTTTGCAACTCAAATTCTGAAATCATTACATCAAGATCGACTCATTCAATTTAATTATGTAGAGGGATGTTGGCAATGCGACATTTCTCAAATAAATCAGCAAACTCTAGCAGACAATGTTGTTGATTTTATGGTTTTCCAATTACGCAGATTACCAGAATCAACTCAACAACAATTGAAGCTAGCCGCTTGTATTGGTAATCAGTTCGATTTAAAAACATTAGCGATTGTTTCTAAACAATCGGAGGTAGAAACCGCAGATTGCTTGTGGAAGGCTTTGCAAGAAGGGTTGATTTTGCCACAAAGTGAGGTTTATAAGTTTTTTGTAGGTTCCGAAAATCAAGCAGCTACTCAAGAACAGTCTGAGATGGTTGTATATAAATTTTTACACGATCGCGTCCAGCAAGCTGCCTATTCACTCATTCCAGAAGCGCAAAAACAATCAACACACTTGCAAATTGGGCAATTGTTGTTGCAGAATACACCTAAAGAGCAGCAAGAGTCAGGAATTTTTGCGATCGTTAACCAATTCAATTACGGACTGGAATTATTAGAGAAAGCTGACGAACGAGAACATTTATCCCGGTTAAATCTGATAGCGGGTTGTAAAGCCAAAAACTCGACAGCTTATGCAACAGCAGTTGAGTATTTAAAAGTGGCAATGCTTCTATTACCGATAAATGCTTGGCAAAGCAGCTACGATTTGTCCCTTGCTGTTTACGAATCTGCGGCTGAGGCTGAATATCTGAATACAAACTTTGAGTCATCAAAATCATTAGTAGAAATTATCCTCAAAAATGCTAAATCTCCATTAGAAAAAGTTCGTACCTATGAGATTCAAATCCAATCTTATACAGCGCAAAATAAATTCATTGAAGCAATAGCCACAGGTAGAGAAGCACTGCAATTACTAGATTTGACGTTACCTGAAGATGGTAGCACTCAAATTATTTTTGAGGAATATGACCAATTAAAACAAATGTTGGTTCATCAATCGATTGCAGCATTGGCAGATATGCCAGAAATCATTGATCCCCAAAAATTAGTTGCACTCCGCATATTATCAGGTTTATTTGCTCCAGTTTATATAGCCAAACCGATGTTATTGCCGCTCAAAATTTTTACAATGATCGAAATTTGTATTAAGTACGGCAACTCACCACAGGCAGCTGTCGCTTATAGTCTCTATGGATTATTTTTGTGCAGTATTGGTGCAATTGAAGATGGGTATCAGTTTGGTAAACTGGCAGTACAACTTTTAGAAAAATTTCAAACTAAAGAACTTAAAAGTAGGGTTTATTTAACATTTAGTTTGTTTATTAAACATTGGAAAGATTCAATTAAATCCACATTGAATCTCTTTTTAGAGGGATTGCAGAGTGGATTAGAAACCGGAAATTTAGAATATGTAGGCTATTGTGCCAATTGCTATTGTCAATTTCTCTTTTGGAGTGGAGAAAACCTAGAAAATGCTGTGCTGGAGGCTGATAAATATTGCGATCTCATGCAGCAAATCAAACAAGAGGTGTCTCTGGTTTGGGGAAATATCTGGCGGCAGACGGTGCTAAATTTACAAGGAGAAGCGGCTAATCCCTGTTGTTTAATTGGTAAGCATTTTCACGAAGTTAAAATGTTACCGACTTTAATTGAAACAAACAATATCAATGGTATTTGTTATGTCTATCTAGCAAAAACGCTCCTAGCTTATCTTTTTGGTGAGTATGAATCTGCTTGGGAATATTCCCAAAAATTTGAGCAGTATGAGCAGGGAGCAGCAGGTTTATTAATTGTTCCCTTGCGGAATTTCTATCAATCTTTGAGTTTGCTAGCTCTTTGTTCTCAGGTAAATGAAGCACAGCAACAGCTTTATCTTCAGAAAGTAGCCGAAAATCAGTCAAAAATGCAAGAATGGGCGGCTCATGCGCCAGTCAATTATCAGCATAAGTACAATTTAATTTTAGCTGAACAAGCTCGTGTAACTGGCGATCGCTTACAAGCCGCAGATTATTATGAAATAGCGATCCAAGAAGCGATCGCTAATGAGTATGTTCAGGAAGCCGCGATCGCTAACGAACTTGCTGCCAAATTTTACCTAGAATGGGGTAAAGAAAAAGCCGCAGAAGGATATCTGCAACAAGCATATTACAGTTATGCCCGTTGGGGAGCAAAAGCCAAAACTGATGACTTGGAAAAACGCTATCCCAAATTACTCAAACCCGTTTTGCAACAGCAAGAATTCAACTTAAATCCCTTAGAAACCATAGCCAGCATTGCTCGTACATCTAGTTACACTACTAGCAGTACTAATATTTCTGATGCTCTAGATTTAACCTGCATTCTCAAAGCAGCTCAAACTATCTCCAGTTGTATCGAATTAGACGCACTTATTAGCAGTCTCACTCGCATTATCTTAGAAAATTCTGGTGCGAAAACATCTGTATTAATTCTTCCTCAAAAAGATACTTGGCAAGTGCGGGCAATTACTTTTATCGATGAACAGTTAAATTCCCAGACTGATGTCAAAACCATTCTAGATTCACAACTAATAGATGCTTGCCAATATATTCCCCGAAAGCTAATAAATTACGTTAAAAATACTCAAGAAACCGTCATCATAGACAATTGTGAAACGAGTATTCCTGGTGTAATTGGAGAATATATGCTCCTACATCAACCTCAAAGCGTATTATGTACGCCCATTATTAACCAAGGTAATTTGGTAGGGATTCTCTACCTAGAAAATCAATTGAATCAAGGAGTATTTACTAGTAACCGTTTACAGGTGATTAACCTACTTTCCTCTCAAGCAGCAATTGCTTTAGAAAATGCTCGGCTATATCAGCAAGCTGGGCAAGCTTTAGAAGATTTACAACAAGCTCAACTACAAATCGTCCAAAGTGAAAAGATGTCTGCGTTGGGCAACTTAGTTGCTGGCGTCGCTCATGAAATGAACAATCCTCTTGGTTTTATTTCTGCCAGTCTCCAACAAGCTAAACCAACATTTATTGATGTAATCGAACACTTGAAACTATATGAACAAAAGTTTCCTACTCCCGGAGATGAAATTTTTACCCATGCTGAAGAAATCGATTTGGAATATAGCTTAGAAGATTTGCTCAAAATAATTGATTCGATGACAATAGCGTGTGATAGGCTCAAGAATATTAGCACCAGTCTGCGTACTTTTTCTCGTGCTGATAGAGATTACAAAGTACCGTTTAACATTCATGAAGGCATTGATAGTACGATTTTAATTCTCAAACATCGTCTGAAAGCTAACGAAGAACGTCCAGCTATTGAAGTAATGAATGAGTACGGAAATTTACCCAAAATTGAATGCTTTCCTGGGCAATTAAACCAAGTATTTATGAATATCTTAGCGAATGCTATTGATGCCTTAGATGAATCAAATATAGGTAAGAGTTTTGAAAAGATTCAAGCCAATCCCAATCGGATTAAAATTACCACCTCTTTAAAAAATAAACAAGTCGAGGTGAGTATTGCTGATAATGCTCAAGGCATGAGTGAATCAGTCAAACAAAAGATATTTGACCACTTATTTACTACGAAAGGTGTAGGTAAAGGAACAGGATTAGGATTAGCGATCGCTCAGTCTATTGTTGTAGAAAAACATGGTGGTTCACTGGTTGTGAATTCTACCCTGGGCGTTGGAACAGAATTTGTAATTACCTTACCGATTCTGGCTCAGACTCAAAATTAATACCAATTAAAAAAAAGAATGCGACAAGACCGTTTGTAGAGACGCGATTCATCGCGTCTTGAAAAACCAATTATCTACACTAATAGCTGTTAACTGAATCTATGGATAATTAAACTATATTTTTAAATTGCAAATATTTTTTACCTCTCTATTTTTTGCAAAATAGGGATGCTCATTAGGAATCTGGATTGATACATTTAAGATGCTCACAGCCAAAACCTTGAGTCATCATTGCAGATAGCTGTGGAAAAACTTGTTCATCAAAGTTGAGTTCTCGGATGATTTGGTCATAAGGTTGCCCCTGCGCTATCCGCTTTGCCATTTCCTGAAACTCTACCCAAGTTAAATTACTCTCAACAAATGCTTTAGCAAGGATAATTACCAGTTCTTCATAATCATTGTCTTCCAATTTTGTCATCATTCGGTGTTCAATGTGAAGCGAATCATCGAAACAGTAATACCAGGATTTCGGTTGCTGCTGAAGTATTCTTCGGAAAAAATCCTGCTGTTTCGAGCGACTAACAGCACGATCTGCCTCACTACATGCCATTAAGATTGGGGCAGATACACAGTCTTGAGCCTTGTCTAAAACCTGATATCCCAATTCGAGAAATATCCGTAAAGCCTTGAGACGAAAACCTTTATAACCAAAATTTCCAGGTGCATCTTTGTTGAACCATTCAAAGTAAATTGGCAGAATTTTGATGAGTCGATCGAATAGTAAATAGCGGCTACCTAAAAAAGGCGTAAACAATAAAGTGCGGTCAATGTCTTCAGGATGCTCCAAAGCTAACCAAGCAGCTAAAGTTCCACCTGTTGATAATCCACCAATCACAACTTGTTGCCCTAGCGTTTTGGCAATCTGCAACCATTTGATGACAAATTGTTGATAAATCTCAATATCTGTTGGCAAGGGTGGAGGATTTTGCGACTTCCAGTCACCTGAGCGTCCATGACCGGGTTGTAAAGGAATTAGAACGTTATATCCCTTGTTAAAGAAGGCTTTACCAAGCGGCTCGAATTGGTAAGGCCCTGCTGTAAAACCATGCAAAAACAAAAAAACTTTTGACGTGAAGTCAGGATGAATCAAAAATTTAGAACGGCAGGGTTCATTTTTAAGACCTAGTGCGGACTCTAATTGGTGAATTTGCTCTAGAATTTCTACTGTATTTTGAATGCCAACTTTCATTTATGTAATTATTATGTTCATATACATATAGTAATCCTACTTGAATTACGATCGCATACTGAAAAGTAAATCTTTGTCAGGTAAGGTTTTAAGCGGCTTAGTTATTCAAAAATTAAATAGAATCCTAGATATATGTTACTTTAGGAATTAAGTAGTTACTTCGAGTCTAGCAGAGGACATATTGTTGAGTTGGCCTGTCAGAAGTAAGAAATGTTTTAAAATTTAATGAGTATTCACTCCAAACTAATTTTCCACAACCCGTCTAGCGGATTAGACAGTTGGAATTGACTATCATTGCTACCAAGCCAATTATTGTCATACACCAACCCCACACTGAATATTCTATTTAGAGGATATTGTCCTAGTTTTCCAAAACCTTCAATATTCTTTGAGTCAGCGATCGCTCGCTGGTTCAACTGTATAGTTGTTTGGTTGCCGTCGTCAAAGTAAATTGTGGCTCGTTTGTTGTGAAAGCGCACCTGAACTTTGTAGACCCCACCAGTTGCATAGTAATAAGCTGTAGCAGGTAGCTTTTGACCGTCAATATTTTGTCCTTTAAGCTCAACTGCCATAGCAGGACTGCATAGCAGTAGCAGGATTGGCAAGACTGATCCTAAAACTTTCATTGGTAGTAACAAACACTTTCAATCAACTACTTTCTACTTTAAAACATACAGCAGTTTTCTTTTGCATGAAGTACAAAGTTACGGATTTTGAGGTAGGAGGCAGTGCATCGCTACGCTCAATAACCAGGCAAAAGGTAGAAACTATACTCTTGTAGAGAGACGCGGTATATCGCGTCTCTACCCTTACTCCCTACTCATAAAATAAATCCAAGTCTGTGACAGCACCAACACTACTAGAGGAAACTAACTTAGCATATTTTGCTAAGATGCCTTTTGTATAACGGGGTGGGCGGGGTTGCCATTTGGCGCGGCGACGGGCTAATTCTGCATCAGAAATGTTGATTTGTAACAAGCGAGAATTAGCATCAATAGTGATGCTATCACCTTCTTCGACTAGAGCGATCGCACCACCAACGGCAGCTTCGGGAGCAACGTGTCCGACTACCATCCCATAAGTACCGCCTGAAAAGCGTCCATCAGTAATTAACCCGACTGCATCACCTAAACCCGCACCAATAAGTGCTGAGGTAGGTGCTAGCATTTCCCGCATACCAGGGCCGCCTTTCGGCCCTTCGTAGCGGACGATAATTACATCACCGGCTTTAATCTTACCTGCAAGGATGGCATCTAAGCATTCTTCCTCGGAATCAAATACCCTTGCAGAACCAGTAATGTTGGGATTTTTTACCCCGGTAATTTTTGCTACTGCTCCCTCTGGAGCGAGATTCCCTTTCAGGATGGCTAAGTGACCCTTGGGCATACATCGGGTTATTCCAAGGACGAATTACATCTTGATTGCTTGGTGGTTCATCGGGAACATCTGCTAAAATTTCGGCGATGGTTTTACCTGTGATGGTGATACAGTCACCGTAAAGTAATCCATGCACCAATAGCATTTTCATTACTTGGGGAATCCCACCAGCTTGATGTAAGTCTGTGGCAACATATCTACCACTAGGTTTTAAATCGCATAAAACCGGGACACGATCGCGGATAGTTTCAAAATCATCTAGATTAAGTTCTACACCAGCTGCACGAGCGATCGCCAGAAAATGTAACACGGCGTTAGTTGAACCACCCACAGCCATAATTACAGAAATAGCATTTTCTATAGATTTGCGCGTGATAATCTGCCTGGGTAACAGTTGATTGCGAATTGCTTCTACTAATACCTTGGCTGATTCTTCAGTGCTATCGGCTTTTTCGTCATCTTCCGCCGCCATTGTGGAAGAATAGGGTAAACTCATACCCATCGCTTCAAAGGCCGAGGACATAGTATTGGCTGTGTACATCCCACCGCAAGAACCAGCACCAGGACAAGCGTGGCGTTCTACTTCCATCAGTTCGGTGTCGTCAATTTTTCCAGCACTGTATTCACCCACAGCCTCAAAGGAACTCACAATAGTCAAGTCACGGCTGTTGTAGTGTCCGGGTTTAATTGTCCCACCATAAACAAAGATAGCCGGGATATTCATCCGTGCGATCGCAATCATTGCCCCTGGCATATTTTTATCACAGCCACCGATGGCAATGACACCATCCATACTTTGACCATTACAGACGGTTTCAATGGAGTCAGCAATTACTTCTCGTGACACTAGGGAATATTTCATTCCCTCAGTTCCCATCGAAATCCCATCACTAATAGTAATTGTGCCGAACATTTGCGGCATTGCCCCGGCTAGTTTAATTCCAGCTTCAGCTATGAGTGCTAGTTGATTAATTCCCATGTTACAGGGAGTGATGGTGCTGTAGGCATTAGCTACACCGACAATTGCTTTCTTAAAGTCTTCATCCTGAAAACCTACTGCACGCAGCATAGCCCGATTTGGCGATCGCTGTACTCCTTGTGTAACAGCTTTACTTCTAAAATTCTCTGACGTTGTTTTTTCACTCATTGCTCAGGCCTCAATCAAATCTCTGTACGAGTATGATATGTAGCCTTTTTTGAGATGTCCAATATATATTTATTTAAAATTGAGACGTATAAAGTATCAAAAATATGAGACTACGAAATTTGAGCTACTTTATTGCTGTAGCTGAGAAATTACATTTCAGCAGGACTTACACAAACGTATAATTTTATTCAGCCATAAATCGAATGGCTCTCTGCGTTCATATTACTTACCCACAGAAATTATCAACCCTCAACTCGCGCCACACATCAGACGGTTGCCAGCCAGAGTTACCTACGGAGCGTAAAGGGCGATACTGTTCCCAGATGTAGTCCGATTCGGATGCTTCAATGTACACAGGTGGATTTGGTTCAACCACCGATTCAAGAATATCTTGACTCTCAGGCATCTCAATGGGTTCAGTCGATGGTGGAGTTACTTCTGTTATCTTGCGAATTGGATTAGAAGTTTTTTTGATGAGTCGTTGCATATTCATAGTCATTATTTGGCTTTCCACAAGGTAGGATATCCCACAATACAGTAAGTTATCAGAAAATCCGAAATATTTTGTTGGAAAGTTTTTCCAAATGCCGATTGCTTTTCGCTTTTCAAAGATGGGAGCGTAGTATGATTACACTAATAGGCGTTGCCTAAATGCAGGATGAATTAGCTAAATACGGGTGTTTTTTTATACCTAAAATAATCAAGTAAGAATCGAATTGAATATTTAAGCATATCTACTGGTTTGGAATAGCATAGTTTTTTCGATAGCGAAGCGGTAGCGACGTTAGGAGCGTCTGTAGGTGTGTAAGATCGTGACGTAAATGTGCATTTTCACCTTCTACTCTGGTCATATATGTTTTACTGACGATACGATCTTCTGGGTTAATAAAACTGAGGTAAACTTTCCATCCGTCACATAAAAATAGCACTGCCAACTGCAAAAAATGTCCTATAAAGGTTGAAAATTTTCAGCACTATGGTCTCCTAAAGACCAAGTTAAAATTGCAAAATGTTTCCCTCATCAAGAAAGATTGAACAACAAAATTAACTAACTATTTTATCGAAAGAATCATGAATAACATTAAATCATTTAATCAATTTAAACGCAGATTTTTCAAGAAAACTGCTGTAAAAACACTGTTATTTACAATAATACTATTATTTACAATAGGTTTATTAAATCATAGCACTATTGGAGTAAATGCTGTCCCTCAAAGCCTGCGTTCTGATATCAAAGTTCGCAATATTATTAACACATTATCAGTCTCTCCTTCTGTGCGGATTGTAAAAGATCCACGAAACAATACTCTTTATTACCTCAAACGAAATGGTGAGATTTATCAAGTCAATTTAGCCTCCTCTACTAGAACTCTTGTATACAACTCTAGTAATCATAATTTAAGTGAAACTCAAGGTTTGGCCATTGGCCCTAACGGCACAATTTATTTAGTTGGCAATGCAGACCTAGTGAATAACCAAACTCAAGCTATTATTGTTAAAGGTGTAATTAATTCGAGTACAAAACAGCGTATCTGGTCTATCTTAGCTAAGAGTGAAGCTTATCCCAAAAGCAAAACAGCTTATGACCATCGCTTCAACGGCGTAGTTGTTAGCCTAGATGGTAACTTTATCTATGTGAATAGCGGTTCTCGTACCGATCATGGTGAGGTTCAGTCTGTTGAGGGCCTATATCCCAATACTCGCGAAGTCGGATTAACCGCCTGTATACTCCGTCTTCCTAGTAATGGTAACAATCTCTTTCTGGCAAACAATCGAGCAACTTTAAAGACAGCTGGCTATATTTTTGCAGAAGGAACGCGTAATACTTTCGATATGGCTTTTGCATCCAATGGGGATTTATTTGGCACAGAAAATGGCCCAGATCGCGACATGTCAGAAGAATTAAATTGGCTACGTTTAGGTGGTAATTACGGCTTTCCTTGGCGTATTGGTGGGACAGATAATCCACAACAATTTCCAAATTATAATCCTGCCACTGATCGATTGTTAAGCCCTCAATTTAATGCCATCCAAAAAGGCTACTATCGTAACGATCCAACCTTTCCTATTCGGCCTACTGGAAATTTGATTGAACCAATTCCTAATCTTGGTCCGGACGCAGATAATTACCGCGATCCTGTAGATGGAAAAATCAAAGATGCCAGTGTTCTTGGGCAACCTTTGAGCACTTTTACAACACACCGTTCTCCTTTAGGGTTAGTTTTTGATACGCAAGGGGTAATGAGTCCAGAATTCAATAGAGATGGATTTATGTTGAGTTGGACAGCAGGCGATCCCACTGGCGAAAAACTGATAGGCCCTTTTAAAGATGCCAGCCAAGACCTACTACATTTAAATTTAACTAAAGTAGGAAATACCAGCTATAAACTTAACGCTACGCGCCTTGTCATAGGTTTTAGTAATCCCATTGATGCTGAGATTATTAGCAATAAGATTTATGTTTTGGAATATGGCGGAAATCAAGGAATTTGGGAAGTCTCTATGCCTACCAAGTAAAGTAAATTGGGTATTTCTGCATTACTTAATCGAAATTAGGCACCCAAACTATCCCAATTCAAACAAGTTCGTACTCCTGACGCTTTCTTGCACCCCTAGTCCTAGCATAAGAAACGTTTTTTCACAGCTTTATATAAATTTCTGCGTCTCATTGACTCGTCAAGTAATTTCACCAACCGTCATGATGGAAAATGTCGTGGGCTTTGGTAGTATTGGCATTCCTAGAGAATTGCATTACGCAAAAAAAGCGATAATGCTATAGTAGGATAGGGAATCCAGCAAGATTTCCCTAAATTTACAGCATTTGAATGTAAAATAGATACTCAAATGCCTGAATAAATAGTTGGAGAGGTGTCCGAGCGGTTCATGGTGACGCACTCGAAATGCGTTTTGGGGAAACCCAACGGGGGTTCGAATCCCCCCCTCTCCGTTCAAAAGATTGAAAATTCACTATAATAGACTTCTTGCATAAGTCGGGAAAAGAGGAAAGGGGAAGGGGAAAAGGTACTGCAAAAGTCCCTTTCCCCTTTAACCTTTTCCCTTTTCCCCAAGAGTGCAAAAAGCACAAATGCCAAGAGGTCTAATGTGGCTGAAATTTGCCTACCTTTAGCAAGGATCTTGAGCAACTTGTCTGTTTATTTGGAAGTTAGATAGGATTATCGCTCAATATTTACGTAGTCAAATCTTTGCCAAAAACACTAAAATATACACTGCTAATACATATTTTTGGGATAAACTAATGCCATTGTGTGAGGAGTGAACGATGGTAGATCGCAGCTTGGGGCGAGTATTCTCATTTAGTCTGATTAGTATTTCTTTATATCTGGGTATTAGTATAGGAGTCATTATCCGGCTTGGTCACTCACAGCGATTAAACGCTGCTACTATGCCGAATAAGACTATGCAGTTTCCATTAGCTATTCCTGTTACCCCATCAAAAACACAACAACAAACCTTTCCAAATACTATTACTATCAAAGCCGTTGGAGATATTATTCCCGGCACTAATTTCCCTAACTATAGATTACCTCGTTTTCGAGATCAATTATTACCAAAGTCAGTGAGAACTCACTTGCGAGGAGCTGATATCTTGTTTGGGAATTTTGAAAGTAGTCTAACTAATTATCCTTATACTGCCAAAGATATTAGTCGAGGACAAGTCTTTGCTTTTCGCTCTCCACCTGCATACGCCCAACTTTTTGCTGAAGCTGGTTTTAATGTGTTCAATATGGCAAATAACCATGCAATGGACTTCGGCCCGGTAGGATTCAAAGATACAATGAAAAATCTTCAGGCTGTAGGCATTGCAACATTAGGCCATAAAAATCAAATTCTTTATTTAGAAGCTAACAATATCCCTGTGGCAATGATCGGATTTTCTCCTTATGAAATGTATAACTCCATCCATAATTTAGGAGCAGCTAAAGCACTCGTGGCAGAAGCCAAAAATAAAGCCAATATTGTAGTAGTATCGATGCACGCTGGAGCGGAAGGAACGGGGGCACTACACGTTAAGAATCAAACAGAGTTTTTTTATGGAGAAAACCGAGGTAATGCGATCGCGTTTGCTCGAAACATGATTGATGCCGGAGCAGACTTAGTACTAGGACATGGCCCTCACGTTCCCAGAGCGATGGAAATTTATCAGGGAAAAATCATTGCCTATTCTTTAGGAAACTTTTTGGGATATCGGACTTTATCTACAAATGCCCAAACAGGTGACTCAATGATTTTAGAAGTCAAACTCAACTCAGCAGGAAATTTGGTATCAAGTAAAATTATTCCCGTTCGGATGGATCGGCAAGGAATTCCTCATATCGATCGGAGTTTTCAAACTGTAAAACTTATGCGTTATTTGAATAATCAAGCTTTTCCCAAGAATCCGGTGAAGATTAATCAGAAGGGGGAAGTTGTTTTACAGAATAGGCTTGATCCTTCCTAAAATAATTCGTAATGACGCTCCTGCGGACGCTCGAGTACTCGCTACCGCTTCGCTAACGCTACCGCTACGCTAACGTAATTCGTAATTTGTAATTAGTTAATAGGAGTCAGCGCTGTGCTGGACTCACTGTGCTGCTTTACCCAAAATCCAAAATTGACTAGTTATTGTCATCTTGTGGCTTTTCCTCGAACTTCTGAATATTCTGGGGTTGACTATTAGTCGGTGAATTTTGCTTTTCTAGTGTTGGTACTACCACAGCAGAAGGATCTGGTTGTTTTGATTCTGTTGGTGGTGCTGGTGCTGGTGGTATCAATAGAGGTTTTGATGGACTTACGGGTTGAGGGGAAGCAGGATTTTGACTAGAAGCAGGTAAGTTATTTTGTGGGAATGGCAATGGTGCGGGGGAGGGGGAAGCTTTTCGAGATGAGCGGATTGCTCGTAGTTTCTCCACTAAAGAGGGTGTGGAGGAAACGCTAGGTGAAGGTGTGGATTGTTCGGAATCACCGCGTTGCGATTCTCTTGTAGGGCTGCTGGTGGATTCTTCTTGGGAAGAACGACGATTGCGGCGACGCTGCTTGGAATTAGAGACGGGTGCTTTTTCGCTTCTTGAAGTGGTATTAGTCTCTTCACTTTTGGGTGAAGATGTACTATCAAAATTAGGTGCTTTCGCACCTGATTCTTGAGTTGGCTTTTCAACAAGTGGCTTGGCAGTCGGCTGCTGCTGAGATTTGGGTAATATGCTGGCGATCCCAAAACCTGCTGTAGCAGCAACTAAGCCTACACCTATACCAATAAGTACCTGAGATGATCTCAGCTTTTTAGCCAGTAGAGTTCCCTTAGCCATACCTGGGTTGGGTTGCGCCAGCACAGATGGGTCTATGAATAGAATTTTGGGCACTTTTCCCAATTAAAGTTGCTGCTTGCTGCGCAGATAAATTGACAGTTGGCACTGCGTAAGTGGGTAAAACTTGCGGTGTTCCATTCACCCCATTTCCAGGTAGCAATTGCAGCCACTCAGCAACTGTCGCTGGCCGAAAACGAGACTCTACCGCCATACCGCGCATTACCGCTTGGTTGACAGCAGCACTCAAATGTGGTTGCAGTTCGCGGGGGGAAGGCATTTGTTCGCGATCGCGCAATAATGCTGGCATAGGAACTTGGGCTGTCAACAATGCATACAAGGTTGCTGCTAAACCATAAACATCCGTAGCGGGTGTGCGCGCCGCTTGCGTCATATACTGCTCAATCGGAGAATAACCTTCAGAAACCAGACCTGTGTGAGTCTGTCTGACACCACCATTAAATTCCCTGGCAATGCCAAAATCAATTAGTATTACTTCCTGTGTTCCTTGACGAAGAATAATATTATCTGGTTTGACATCGCGGTGTAACAAACCGTTGTTATGTACTACCTGCAACGCTGCCCCAATTTGCCGGATGTAATGAATTGCTGTGGCTTCTGGCAGAGTTATCCCTGGTAAAACAAATGCGTCTCCCAAGGTTTCACCAGGAATGTATTCCATCACCATATAAGGCAGTCCCGCCTCCACAAAAAAGTCACTAACTCGGACTATATTTGGGTGAATACACGTAGCTAATCGTCTGGCTTCATCTTGAAATTGGCGCTCGAATTTGGCAAAATCAGGATGTTGTCGCAGCCGTTCATTGATGGTTTTCATCACCACCTCCTGACCCAAGTAGTGATGCGTAGCTTTAAATGTAATGCCAAAGCCACCCCGCCCTATTTCTTGAATTAGGGTATATTTTCCATCCTGCAAAATTGTGCCTGCTAACATAAAGAGTCCTGAGTCCTGAGTGAGCAGATAAGTACCGAGTCCTGAGTTTTGAGGGATTTCCCAAAAATTTTCCCATATTTTTTTCGGACAGGGTTCTTGCCTGTCTATTTTACGGGATGTAGTTGTTGGAATTCCTAAAGTGAGAAAGACCTCCCCACGATCGCAACAGTTTTATCTTTCTCAGATGATAGCGCGGGAGTGCGGCAAGCTTAAAGCGGAAGACGAGAAGACGGGCTATTTTTGAAGTTTTATAGAAAATTAGGCGAAAGTTTAGTGTCAAAACAGAATTCAGGAGTCAGAATTCAGAATGAACGATCTACAACTGGCGAATTTTGTGAAGTTTCTGTTTAAACTTACTAGAATCTTGCTTAATTTTGGATTTTAGATGTCTCTGAAATCTAAAATCCAAAATCTAAAATCCAAAATTCTTACAGTTGCCGCACTAATGGCTGACCATCTTTGACTTCGCCAATTAAAACTAAATCTACACAGTTAACGAAGATACCATTTTCCAGAACGCCGGGAATGTTATTCAATGTTTTTTCTAGTCCGGCTGGATCTTCGATGGAGTCAAATCTGACATCTAAAACAAAGTTCCCTTGGTCAGTGATTACTGGCCCAGCTTTTTTTACACCCATGCGGAGTTCTGGTTTACCACCGAGTTTTTTGATGGCATTGGTTACAGGAGTAATTGCCATTGGAATCACTTCTACGGGCACAGCAAAACTAGAACCTAAGCGGTCTACTAACTTGCCACTGTCTACCACGACGATGAACTGTTCTGCTAGGTAGTCTACGACTTTTTCGCGGGTATGTGCTGCACCACCGCCTTTAATCAAATTCTTCTGCGGATCGACTTCATCTGCACCATCAATGGCAATATCGATGCGGTCAATAGCATCCAAGGTGGCGAGAGGGACACCGTACTGCTTCGCTAGCACTTCTGACTGAAACGAGGTAGGTATACCAATGATATCTTTGAGTTCGCCCGACTTGAGGCGATCGCCTAAAAACTGAATCGTATATGCTGTAGTTGACCCCGTACCCAACCCAACAATGGAACCCGATTTGACTAGGGCGGCAGCGGCTTTGCCAACTTCTTGCTTCATTAACTTGACGGGATCTGTTGTTGTCATTCCCAAAACTCCTGAAAAACTGACTATAGTCCATAGTAGTGGGCGGATAACGCCAAAACATCAAAGGTAAAAAACAAGTTTCTGCTGATTTTCACTCCCTTGACGATCGAAACCAGCTAATGCACTACGTAATGGGAGCAACATTGCCTAGCCGAAATTCGTCATTAACTGAGATTAAATTTTGCGTTCACCTCAGTAACGTAGTTTTTTCAATTCCCGTTAGCAGCTACAAGTGGTTATCATGATCCGTCAGCTTTCAATTACTCTCTCTTTAATGGCACTCCTACAAAGCTTGCCAGCAATTGCTCAAGTACCAGAATCTACTTCTGAAATACCAGCTGATTCCATTCAACAGGTAACTGCTGTCAAATGGATGACAAATTTTCCCGATGGCAAATTTTATCCCGAAAGGTTAGTGAGTCGGGCAGAATTAGCCTCGATTATGGTAAAAGCATTTCGCCTAGATAAAAGAGAAGCTGTCACCAAAGAAAATTTAACTATTCCAGATGTTCCTCGTTCTTATTGGGCATTTAATGATATACAGACAGTTCTAAAAACTGACATCATGAAAGGCTATCGAGGTAATGAATTCTTTCCTAATCAAAAGGTGACAAGGGCAGAAGCTCTGGCTATTTTCGCCCAGGCTTATGGTGTATTTCAATTTCCTGATGCTGCTGTCAATGAGATTCTGGCTTCACATCCAGATGAAAAGTCTATCCCAACTTGGGCTAGAAAAGCGATCGCTACAGTCGCTACTGAGGGATTTCTGAATACAGATGCTCAAGGCAATATTTCCCCATTAAAACCCGTAACCCGTGGAGATATGGCTTATGTATTGAGTAAATATTTGCAACGACAACAGCAACAACCCGAAACACCGGAAGTTCCGATGATTCCAAATAGCCCACAATCACCTTAGCTAGACTTTTTCTAAGCGACGTACTTCAAATCAGTTTTGACCAGGATTTTTATACTTGTCTCGAAGTTGGCGAAGAAGATATACGGAATTAGACTGTGTTGGTTGCTGCAACACATTATTCCCATAATTAGTTTGTGGTAGTTGCGTCGATTGCTGCAAGCCATAATTCCCATAATTAGATTGTGGTAGTTGCGTCGGTTGCTGCAAGCCATAATTCCCATAATTAGTTTGTGGGATTTGGGTCGGCTGCTGCAAGCCATAATTCCCATACCCTACAGGGTTTGTGGGTGGGACAACACTTTGACTCGGACTTTGGCTAGAGTAAGGTACAGTATTACTTGGTGCTACATTAGGGACTACTTGACCGTTATTTAAATTAGTGTAGGTATTGTAGGGATTTTGCGGTAAGTTCGTACCCGTAGTTAATCCATTATTGGGCACTACTTGACTGTTATTTAAATTACTGTAGGTATTGTAGGGATTTTGTGGTAAGTTCGTATCCGTTGATGTGTTACCTGTCCCAGTAGTTAAGCCAGTGTTTGGTAGAGAATTCTGACTGGTTAAGCTATTGATGGGTGGCGTTAAGGTTGTTCCTGGAGCGGAGACTTGCCCTACAGCATTTGTCTGAGTTGCGGTGTTACTACTGAAGCTAGACAATTTCTGATTTGTCGATTGATTAAGCGCTGCTTGCAGAGGGTTGATAGAGAGAGAATTTTGATTCTTATTGGCTTGATTAGTGAATCCAACACCCAGGCTAGAAGATGTTTGGTCTCCCCCTGTTGGTTCAGATGCCGTATTTAAGGTTTTAAGACCTAGAAAAGGGTTATTACTATCAACTGTTCCAGTACGCAATAAATTGTCTGTTTGTTGGACAAAGGGATTTTTCACGACTGGGGAGGTGTCGCTGTTAACACCTAAACTAGGATTTGATTTGGTATTATTAGCAGACTTTTGTTTGTTAACTACATCATCTAATAAGCCCTTGCTCTTTTTTGCCTCAGTCTGTTGTTCAGGCGCATTTGCCGTTGATGAGGTTCCTTGCTCAAAGTCATTAAATAAAGCTGGCAGGTTATCAATATCTGCTGCAATAGCTTTGTTTTCTTCTGACAGGGAAGAATCAGCAGACTTTTGTAAAACGACTGGTTTTTTTTGCTTATAAACGAAAATATCTGGATTTGACCAGTATTCCCAGGTTGCTAGCCCAACTACAGATAAAAAAATCGCAGTTCCCCAAAAACCAGGCCGCCCTAAATTCCATAACCTGGCTTTGAGATAGCGTAAGTAAGCGGGAGGATAATGACGATGTGGCATGGGATTTGCTAAGTGAGATTTACTATAAATTGGTAAAATTCGATCCAAGAGGCATTGCTGTTTGATGCTTTTATTTGCCTGGGAAGGAAACGTCTCTACTAAAATTCGATTGTGATTTCATCGTAACTTCTCAAGAAATTATTAGTCATTAGGAAGTCAAAAATTTACTAATCACTATTTTAAAACTAAACGGTTTAGTCTAAAAATTAATTTTGAGTATCTTAGCTGCGATCGCTCCAACTTCCATTTTCCCTATTTTGATTTTCTACAGAACTAGCCTACAGTTAACAGAAGTGGCATCTCTGCGGTGGAAATAGTTGACCGCCATTGACCAAAGCGATCGCCAAGTCTATTTTTTATACCTGATAAAACTTGATTTATGAATTATAACTGTACAGACGGGCTATGACGCTCTTTTAACTTCTTTTTTGAATTATGCTATACAAACTCCCTCAACAAAAGCTGTTGAGATGGATTGCATTGTTCCTAATTGGAACATTTCTGCAATTTTTGTTTTACATCCCGACACCAGTCTTATCTCAAAATTCCAATAGCTGTAGCAATATTACAACCCCGCTCACATCTGAAGAACAAACTTATGCTCGTGGGGCTTGGCAGTATTTTGTCAAAAATTATCAGCCAGCAACGGGATTTACCAATTCTACTGGGGGTTATCCTTCAGGTACACTCTGGGATATGGGTAACTATCTGATGGCATTGAATACTGCACGATGGTTGAATCTTACCGATCAAGCAGACTTTGATTCCCGCCTCAATAAGTTTTTGACGACTCTTAGCAGTCTGAAGTTATTTGAAGATGCCTTGCCAAATAAAGTCTATAATGCAGCCACTGCACAGATGGTTGATTATGGCAACAATCCACTAGAGCGGGGTATTGGTTGGTCTGCTTTGGATGTTGGGCGAATACTGGCTGCGTTTGATGTCATCCGTACCTGTCATCCTCAATATAATGACTGGCTCAAAGGAATTATAGCGAAGTGGCAGGTGGCGCGATCGCTCAAAGATGGACAACTTTATGGCGCGACTGTTCTCCCTGACAACAAAACCTTACTGGTGCAAGAAGGACGACTCGGCTACGAAGAATATGGCGCTAGGGGTTATCAACTTTGGGGTTTCTCTGCACCCAAGGCTATTGCTTTAGAACCATTTAAATTGGTCGAAATTAATGGTGTGCAAATCCCTGTTGATACGCGTGACTTTCAAAGCACCAACGCTAATAATTACGTTGTGAGTGAGTCTTATATCCTTGATGGGATTGAATTTGGCTTGCAAGGTGAATTAGCTGATTTTGCTGCTAGGGTTTTAGATGTACAAAAACGGCGTTTTGATACCACAGGTCAGTTAACTGCGGTAACAGAAGATAATATCGACCAAGCACCTTATTTTCTCTACAACACCGTTTACGCCAACGGTACAAATTGGGCAACTATTACCGATACCAATCAACCTTACCCACAGTTTCGCAGCCTCAGTACAAAAGCTGCTTTTGGCTGGCGCTATCTATTTCCAGATAATGCTTATGCCCAAAAAGTTTTTGATGCAGTCAAGGATCTTCGCAGTCCTGATGATAGCGGTTACTATGCTGGCATCTATGAAGAATCAAAACAACCCAACAAAGCTTTAACAGGTAATACGAATGGGTTAATTTTGGAGATTTTATACTACAAAGCTAGGGGAAATCACCCTTTAATTGCTTCCACTTCTGTGAGTGTGTCTACTAGCAAGCCTAGTGAGAATGCTTCTTCAGCAACACCCTCAAATCAACCGAATTCTCCTGGCAAGCCTAGTGAAAATGCTTCTTCTGCAACACCTGTAAATCAACCGAATTCTACTGCTACGACTCCGATCGCAACTTCTAAACCTACAGAAGTAGCTGTTGCACCTATTCCACCAGTGGATAGTCCCCAGTCATCATCTAAGCTGAAACTAGAGCGATCGCTAACGCCTATTGAACGGCGCTATGCAGAGGCGGCTTGGCGATACTTCCAAGCGAATTATCACGCTAAGAGTGGGCTGATAGACGATCGCAGTGATTTCAAAGGTGCAACCCTCTGGGGATTGGGAGATTATCTTGCAGCACTCCATGCAGCGCGATCGCTCGATACAATTACCCCTAAAGAATTTGACCAGCGCACCCGCCATCTCTTAGGAGCTTTGACAAAGTTACCGTTATTTGCTGGAGAATTGCCAAGTCGGAGTTATGATACGCGATCGCTCCAACCAATCGATTATGGTGGTAATCCAGTTCCCGAAGGCAACGGTTGGTCAGCTTTAGATTTGGGTAGAATGCTGGCAGCGCTTTACAATTTAAAAAGCTGTCATCCAGAATACACGACTGCGGTAGATAAAATTGTCCTGGATTGGTCATACTTGCGTGTGGTGCGTGAAGGTATTCTCTCCAGTGCCACCGTTACCAAAGAGGAAGATGGACGATATCTTACCCGCGTTAACCCAGAAATCCGCTTGGGTTATGAGGAATATGCCGCTCGTGCTTTTCAATTATGGGGGTTTAATCTCGATCGTTCTGCTGTTGGGGGTGAATATCAAACTGCCTCAGTGGAGGGATTGAAAGTCCCAATTCAACGCCATCGCACAGATACTAATTCTAAAGTTAACCAATATACAGTTAGCAATCCTTTTGTACTCTATGGATTGGAGTTTGGATTAGATCCAAAAATGCGATCGCTGTTTGAACCAATTTTTCAAGCACAAGCTGAACGTTACCGCCGCACCGGCACGCTCACAGCCTCAGCCACCACCTTAATCGACCGTAAACCTTACACTGTCCACAGTACAATTACTGGACAAGGGGAGGCTTGGGTAGCTTTAGGAGATGATGGTCAACCAGTACCAAAGGGGCGATTGGTAAGTACAGCAGTAGCTTTTGCCTATAATGCTCTGCTTCCAGACAATAAGTATAGTCAACAGTTACAAGAAGGAACGAGTGACTTATATAATCCATTAATTGGATTTTATGAGGGCTTCTACGAAACCACCGGCAAAACAGCAGTTGGTTTCACCAGCAGCACCAACAGTATGATTTTGCAATCCCTACTATACAATGTGACAAATCGACAACCCTTAATTCGTCCGATTACTACTACGAACTCCCTTTGGTGGCAGACAGTTGCTAAGGGAAATTCTGGGCGAGGTCTACCAAACAGCGCCACACAACAAACCAAGTTAACTTCTGATAGTTCTGGAAGTTACTGGGTTTCAGATAGTGAAAAAACTCACCTAGTAACTGGCACAAAATAACATAACCAAAACCCTGATTTTCAGGTAGGGGCAATTCATAAAATTGCCCCTAGAGTGTGTAGTTTTGTATAAGTCCTAGTAATCCAAAATCCTTGTGATACGTAGCAATGCTACGTCTCTACATCTAGATTTGTAGCTGAATTCAGCAACGCCAATTTTGGCTCGCTCGAGAAAATTTGTTAGTCGCAAATTTAACTAGGGAATACTTATTTTGATGAGGATGCAGATACATTAACTATTGGTACTAAGATGGCTTCAGTTTCTCTAACAAACTTTCCTGGTAACAGCCGCTCATTACTCAAAAAAAGAACGCTGTTATTTCGTTATCTAGCAGAAATCAATTTAATTTTTGGTATCTGGTATTTGCAATGGCGCGTCACTCATTCGATCAATTTTGATGCCCTCTGGATTTCTATTCCTTTGCTGATAGCCGAGATTTACAGTTATTTCGGTGGCGTTATGTTTGTAATTGGGTTGTGGCGACCTTTAGTCAGACAAATTAAGTCTCTCGACCAGATGACCCCACCTATACCCAAAGCCGACTGGCCAACAGTGGATGTATTTGTCACCTGCTACAATGAGCCGCCGGAAATTGTCGAAGAAACTGCCAAAGCTGCCTTAGCAATGGATTATCCGCCCATCAAGTTACGCGTTTATGTGCTGGATGATGGCAATTCGGCTGATATACGAGCGATGACAGAAAAATTGTGTATTCAAGATTTGCAGTCACCACAATTACAGCTAGAAGCGGAACGGATTGATGCAGAACATGCTGGATTGTTGGAGCGTTTGAAGCAACTGGAAAATCTGACACCTAATACTCAAGCCGCCGAACAATGGCTGCAAACATCATCAGAATCAGTGGGAAACCAGCCTGCGGTTGGATTTGTGCAAAGTTTGCGATCGCTGATTCTTTGGCTACCTCCGATTCATCAAAGTATTAGCGACTTTCCTGTAAAGACGCTACGCGATCGCTTAATTATTGAACGGAAAGCTTTAGAAGAAGCTATTTACAAAAAAGAACTAGAACTAGTTGAACTCGCTCGTTTTCGTTACATTGCTCGTCCGAAGACGCCTGGTGTTGCACATCATGCCAAAGCAGGCAACATCAATTATGCAATTTTTTCTGGAGAAACGTCAGGAAATTTTATTGTTACTCTAGATGCTGACCACATTCCTAAACGAAATTTTCTCAAGCGAGTTCTGCCTTATTTTTACACCTATAATCTTTTAATCGGAAAATACGAACAGAACCAAATTGCTTTTGTACAGACCCGCCAAGATTTTTACAATATTCCTCCAGGCGATCCTTTTGGACATCGAGCAAATTTATTTTATGGGCCACTTCAACAAGGTAAAGATGGCATGAATGCTGCGTTTTATACGGGCACAAATGCGATTCTCAGACGTGAAGCATTAGTTAGTGTAGGACTGCAAAACTTTGCTGATGAATTTGCCAAAGATGAAAAACGTTTAGATGAATTTGATTTAGTTGGTGGGGTATCCAGTAATAGTATTACGGAAGATATGAATACAGCCATGCGTCTGCATAGTGCTGGCTGGAAATCTATTTACCACAATGAACTTTTGGCAGAAGGTTTAGCACCAGACGATCTCAGTTCTACTCTAAAACAGCGGTTACGCTGGGCACAAGGAACTATCCAAGTGCTAGTGAGGGAAAATCCACTGACAAAATCAGGGCTAACGTTTTGGCAAAGGTTGCAATATTTCAAGACGATGTATAGTTATTTCTCTGGTTTTGCAACTCTGGTTTTTATTTCTTGTCCAATTATTTATTTTTTTACGGACATTGTTCCAGTTAGAAGCTACGGGTCTGACTTTGCCATACACTTTTTCCCAGCTTTTATTATTAACCGTCTGACTTTCCTTACAGCTACTTGGGGCATTCCAGCTAGAGAAGTATGGCGTTCTGAACAATATGCGATCGCTTTATTTCCCTTATTAATTCAAGCTGTATGGAGTGTGTTTACAGGACAAAAACTCAATTTCCAAGTCACACCTAAGCAGCGGCAATCCGGGATTTATCTCCGGCTTGTTTGGCCGCAATTGGTTGTTTTTATCCTTACCATCTTGGGGATGTTATGGAGCCTTTACCAATTCGCTATTGGCCATTTAAATAATCCTGATGTTCACCTGCTTAATGGTGCATGGGCTATCTATAATTTATTACTTTTGTGGGCGATCATCCGCGCATCTGTTTGGCAGCCTCCAAAAGAGGTTTAAAAAGTAAGTAAGAGGAGTGAGCAGAAGGAAGATGACTACTGACTTATAAATTCAGCCTAGAAAAAAACAGCTATGAACACTCATTCAGACTCAAAAAACTTTGGTCAGCGAACTGTCTTAACAATTTATGCTCATGCTGATGATGAAGTTCTACCTGCTGCTGGTACTCTCAGTCTGATGTCTAAGGCAGGATGGAATGTTCGTTGCTTAATTTTGACTGATGGTGGTCTTTCTAGTTCGCCTGTTAAGGGTACACGTCATCAAGAAGCGGATGCGGCTGGTAAAATCATCGGTGCAACTTATGAGTTTCATACACTTGAAGAGTGCAATTTCTCCACACAAGCAGTGATTAAAGTTACTGAAGAAGCTCTTGGGCGTTGGCAACCGGATCTGATTATTACTCACGCACCACAACCTGAAAAATATGGGCATAGAGATCATGAAGTGTGTGCGATCGCAGTTTCTAATGTTGCTACCCGCAAAAATATACCCTTGTGGTATTCAGCACCACCTGTTTTTTTGCGTGGTTTTGAACCCAACTTTTTTGTAGATATAACTTCTGTAATTGAGGAAAAAGTTGCAGCGATTGGTTGTTATGAATCAGAGTTAAATAAAGCATTTATGCAACTTGATGCCATACTTGTTCTGTCTCGTTTCTGGGCACGTGAGTTAGGTCAAAAAGACGGCTATTTTGAAGCTTTTGAAATTTCTCGGCAATGGGTTGATGCTAGCTTTTTTATGGCAATCGCAAATAACAGTCATCAGCAAGTAGTAAAACCAAGCTAATTACAGAGTTTCTCTATTGCGGTTTACCTTAATTCAATGCCAAAATATAACTACAGAATAGGAAAATAAAACCATGAATTTGAGCGTAAAAGTACTAGAGATATCTGGAATTTTAGATGGTATTAGAGGTAATGAATTACGTCGTGAAGTTAGTAGTATGCTGGCAAATGGCGCTGATATTTTGTTAATCGATATGAAAGAAGTAAAGTTTATTGATAGCTCTGGTTTAGGTGCTTTAGTATCAGCAATGCAAATGGTCCGAACTGCTAAAGCTAAACTGTTTGTTTGTTCAATAAGCGATCAAGTTAGAATGTTGTTTGAACTAACCAAAATGGATAGAATTTTTCAAACATTTGCTGACAAAGATGACTTTTATCGTCAAGTATTAGCAACACAATAAGCTATTAAGCAATTCAAATGTAAGTATGTATAACTGACTATTCTAACCAAAGTTAACTTTGACTAAAGATAAGTCATCATCAAGATTATCTTGAGTTTTTAAGGTGAGAATTTTTGCTAATAGTTGATTGAGGTTACAGGTATTCTGACTATATTTGGTTAGTAAGTCAATGAATGCATCAATCCCCCAAATTTTACCATCTGACTGATTAATTTCATAAACACCATCACTAAAAATGTATAAAGTGCTGTTTTCTTCAACCTGAAAAACAGCATCCTCAAATTTAACTTCAGGTAAAAAGCCAATTGGTAAATCTAAAGAAGTTAGCTGTTTAACTTCGATGTTGTTTGTGGAGGTATTAGATAACAGTAAAGCTGGTGGATGTCCGGCGTTGGCATAAATGAGTTGACGTTTAAGGCGGTGATAAACTCCATACCAGATTGTAAAGTATTTATCACCGTGCTTACTCATTTGGAAGGCATGATTGAGAGCTTTTAGGACTTCACTTGGTTGACAAAAGTTAGTGTTTGGTAGAGATTGCGATCGCAAAACATTCTGTACGGATACCGATAGGAGGGCTGAACCCACCCCATGACCAGATACATCTAACAAATAAATTGCCAAATGATCCTCGTCAATCCAATAATGGTCGAAGCAATCACCCCCTAGCTGTGCTGAGGGAATAAACAGATTTTCTGTAGTTACTGCTCCTACAAGGGGTGAGGGTAAAAGCGATCGCACATAATCAGCAGCCTCAGCCAATTCGGCTTCCAAAATTTGCTTTTGAGTTTGCAAGTCCTGATTGAGTGTCTCCAAAGCTTGCTTTTGACTTTGCAAATCCTGATTTAGCTGGTGTAACCTTAGTCCTGCTCTTACCCGTGCTTTCAATTCATTCATCTCTATTGGTTTGGAGATAAACTCATCCGCTCCTGCATCAAGTCCTCTAACTCTATCTTCCTCCTCTCCTCGAGCTGCTCCCCTAGCTGTCAATAGAATAAAAAAAGTAGTTGCCAATTCTGGATCTGTTCTAATTCGACGACACACTTCTAACCCATCTACCTGTGACATCATCCAATCACAGATAATCAGGGCAGGATGTAGCAGTTGTGCTTGGATAATTCCTTCTTCACCATTGCTAGCTACAGTAGTCTCATAACCCTGCCTTTGGAGTGTGCTTTTCAGTACTGCTCGCACTGTCGGGTCATCATCAATAACTAGAATTTTAAACATAAATTACAATTTACTAAGTAAAATGATTGATAAATAGTTGCTTTAATTTAAGTTATATGCAATTTAGTTTTTAATGTATAGTAAAAATACTCAAATTAAATAAACTAATTAACGAATATGATAATTTCACGATATTTTCTTAGTTAAGAAGTGAATAATAAAATTTATCTCAAAGTCAACACAGATTTGACAGTTTCACCTCAAGTTTTGTCTTGGTTCGAGCAGATGAATCAACCACCTATTCCCGATAAACAAATTTGGTGGCAATGTCAAACACTGATGATGGAAGGCTTTACTAACATTGTCGAACATGCTCACAAAAACTTACCTATTGAAACTCCAATTGAGATGGAAGCTGTGCGGTTAGATGAATACATAGAAATTCGCATCTGGTCTCAAGGTGAACCATTTGACTTAGAACAGCAATTGCGCCAAACATCTGAATTTGAGGATAACAATCGAGAGCGCGGCCGGGGTTTAAAAATTATGTCCGCCATTGCCGACAAATTAAGTTATGAGCCGACAGTAGATAATCGTTACTGTTTATTTATTAGTAAATCTTACAAAAAATGCCTATGATTGCAGTAGGGAGATCGTGACTACTGACTGATGATTAAAAAATCTTGGATGCGTTTAATAAAATCTTCTAACTCTACAATTAAGTTAATAGTACCTTGACGCTCTTGGTCGATCGCTAATTGTTCTAGTTTTTCTGCTGCCAGATACATAGTTGTAACTCCCATATTGGCACTAGAACCTTTAATTTGATGGACTTGAAGCGCTATTTGCTCAAAGTCACAAGCTGCGATCGCTATTTTAATGACCTCTAGACGAGGTTGAATATCTTCAACAAATATTTGTAGTAGTTCTAATTCAAATTCTCGGTTATTTTCTGAAAGTTGATGCAAGCGTTCCCAATCAATTGGGAGGTCAACTGAGCCAACATTTGTTGTCGAAACTGTCTGCTTTGTGGCAGTTGTTTCTTTTGCCTTGAATATTACATTTCCCCAATACTCTAACGTCGCGGCTAAATTTTCTTTCATCACCGGTTTGCTCAAATAGTCGTCCATTCCAGCATTTAAACACATTTGTTTGTCTTGTTTCATTGCATTAGCTGTCATTGCAATTACTACAGGACGACGACCACTAGCAAAGCTGCTTTCTTGCCAACGATGAATTCGTTTTGTGGTTTCTAAACCGTCAAGAATCGGCATTTGACAATCCATCAGAATTAAATCATAAGGAATTTTTTCTAATAGTTGCAACGCTTCTTTTCCATTATTAGCAATATCAGCACTGTAGCCGAGACTTTTGAGTTGCTTCAAGGCTATTTTCTGATTTATCAGATTATCTTCAGTTAAAAGAATTCTTAAATTATATAGGTCACGAGACGGGGAAGAAGACGCGGGGACGCTTAATAACTCTTGACTTCTGAACGCCAGTTGCTCCACTTGTGAAGACTCGATCGCTTTTGGTATCTCCTGTTGGGAGAAGACCACACTGGCTCCTGCTGACTCCTCTGGAATAACAGAAGCGGCAATCGTAAAGTAAAATGTACTACCTGCATTCAGCTCACTTTCAACCCAAATTCTGCCACCCATTAACTCGCACAGTTGCTTACAGATAGCAAGACCTAAGCCAGTACCGCCATACTGTCGAGTAATGGAGGAGTTAACTTGACTAAAAGCTTTAAATAAACGCTCTCGGCGATCGCGTGGAATTCCAATGCCTGTATCTTTAATACTAAACTGAATTTCGTTAGTATTTGCAGCAGAATGATTAATATCGCTATTCTTGCGGGTTATAACTGAGACTTCTATACTTCCAGTTTCGGTAAATTTAATCGCATTACTGATTAAATTAATCAAGACTTGGCGCAGTCTGGTGATATCTCCCACAATCGTAGTAGGAAGTTGAGGACTATCTAAAAATGTGAGTTTTAAACCTTTTTCTCTAGCTGTAGGTGCAAGTAGATAAAGAGTCTCATGAATGCAATTTCGTAAAGCAAAAGGCTCCTCTTCGAGTTCTAAGTTACCCGATTGGATTTTGGAGAAGTCAAGGAAATCGTTAATAATTTTGAGTAAGGAATTTCCACTGGTGTAAATGGTTTCAACAAAATCTTGCTGTTCAGCAGTCAATTCAGTATATTGCAACAAACCGGCCATACCAATTACCGATGCGATGGGAGTCCGAAGTTCATGGCTAATCATCGCTAAGAATTCCTGTTTAGCAAGTTCTGCCTGCTTTCGTTCAGTCATGTCTCGTAAAATGTAAACATAACCTTGAAAATGTTCAATTTCTGTCTTGACAATTGAGGATGAAAAAGCTACGGGAATTGTTTTACCACTTTTGGTATAACAAACGGTTTCTACTTCTTTTACTAAAAAAGTTATGTCTTGACTGTGGGATATATCAATATCATCAATTATCAATGGATATTTATTAGCTTCTCCAATAACTTTTGCGATCGGTTGACCGATGAGTTCTATTTCGTTGTATTGCAATAAGATTTGTGCGGCATAATTCATTTTTTTGATCTCGCCTGATAGCGTTGTCACTAACAAGGCATCCGCCATTGATGTCACAATTTGATCAATGTATTGTTTAGAAGCCTTTAAGTTGCGTAATAAAAGATTTGCTTCATTTGCACCTTGAAATAAAGATTGCTCAAGTACCATCCGTTCTGTCACATCTTCGACAACAATGGTTAGTCGATTCCTAAAATGGTCTTCTTGGAGATTATTAGTAATATGAATATCAATATATAAAGGAGAAGATGTATCTGGCGATCGCATAATTCCTTTTAATTCAAAATTATCTTGTTCTCCCTGGAGAATTGCATCACAAACATCTTCTAGTCCCTCTAATTCTGGAAACACAATCCGAACATCCTGACCTAGCTTTACTTCATTAGGAAGCTCGGCAAAATGATTTAATCCCAAAGATATCTCTAAAATTTTGAAATTTTCATCAATTATCAAATATTCAATTCCACATACAGCTAATAGGTTTGTAAAAAATGAATTCATCTTAATTACATTAAACGAGTGGCTAAAGCTTGAAATATTTGATCAACATTATTACCAGTTTTAGCTGAGGTTACATAAGTGTCTAATATATTAGCTTGATTAGTAAATTGATGCATTTGCCGAATTTTTTCTAAATATTCGGCTGCAATCATATCTGATTTGTTCAGTGCAACAACAATATAGCTGTTAGGATTAACAGCTAAAAAAGTTTGAATATGCTCTTGGATATGATTGAGGGTTTCTGCTTGTGTTACATCACCGACTATCACAGCACCTTTAGAACCTTGAAAATAATTTTTAGCAACTGCTTTAAACTTATTACTACCTTCAATATCCCAAATAATTAACTGTAATTTTTGTTCAACAAGTAGCTCTTCTTTTGAAATAACAACCAATTTACGAGAAATTTTTACTCCTACAGTTGAAAGGTATTGATCGCTAAACTGACACTCTACAAATTGGCGAATCAGACTAGTTTTCCCAACACCAAAATCACCAAATAAGCATATTTTTTTAGAGATTGTAGACATAGTTGAAGGAAAGTAGAGAATGTTAGATTAAAATCATAACTACTATAAACTTAAAATTCCTTTATCGCTTCTAGAGCGACACAGCGGCTTAACCACAAGGGTTGAGTTTCATCAATTCCTGGTGGTAAACTTGTCCTAGCAATGACTTGTAGGCGATATGGCGCGATGCCTAATTTAATCAGTGCTTGTTGTACAGCCTTTGCTCGCGCCAGTGCCAATTTTTGAGATTTGTTCGCACCAGTACGGTCACTATAACCAATGATTTTTAAATGCTTATTTGGGTGCTGATTAAGGAAAAGTTTAACCTGTTGAATCTTGTATGCTGTATCTGCTTTCATTAAACTCGCTGAGTCGGGTTGAAAGTAAAATCGAACTTCAATCTGTGGGGGTTCTACTTGCACCGCACTAGACACAGATTTTACGCTGGGAATTTGCGCAAATGCATTCGCAATAATCTGAGCATCTGCAATTTGGTTGACAGTTCCTTCAACAGCTACTTTACCAGCGATATATTGAGTGGAAATTGCTATATCGTTAGTCTGATTTAAAACTGCTGTAACTCGTTTGACTTCAGCAGCAGCTAATACGGGATCTGCTGGTACTTCTACTAATAAAATTTGATTGTCAATCAACCAATTAGGAGAAGTGATTTTGACAGTTTGCTCGGCTTTCTGGCGAAGAAGTTGATTAGGTAATCGTCCTGTTAGTTTTATTTTGTTGTGTTCTACTTGTACAGTGAGCCGATATACGGCTAGTTCTGGAACAGAAGTTAGAGCCAACGAAGTTTGATTTTCAATGGAATGTATAACTCCACTACGGTATTGCCAAATACCCCAAGGAATTAAAATGGTACTGATAAATGTTAAGACTAATATCTGTATTGGCGAGATTTTGGCTTTCTTTTTATCCTGAATATCTGAATCTTTTAGTTTTTCTAGAAGTGTATGAATTTCAATAGGAATTAAATCTGGTTCGCCATCAAATTTTTCAATTATATTACCATATTTTTTAATAATTCTGCTGAATGTTTGCCGCATTTTCCAAATAAAGTTTTTGCTTGGTTCTCCTCGC
This sequence comes from Nostoc sp. DSM 114160, assembly GCF_053470305.1. Classification (NCBI taxonomy): domain Bacteria; kingdom Bacillati; phylum Cyanobacteriota; class Cyanophyceae; order Nostocales; family Nostocaceae; genus Nostoc; species Nostoc sp. DSM 114160. The sequence goes on from NZ_JBPFGO010000003.1 coordinate 540,660, forward strand.
ACAACAATCGCTAAATAACAGTATCCGGCAACTTCTAGAATTATTTTGGATGTTCCATATTCAATTGCATCTAATTCTGTTATGCTTCCAGATTGATTGATACAATCATTGGCAAAGCTACGAATTGCTGTCAGCATTCCTGCTACCATTTCAGCCTCTAGCTGCTCTACATGAGAGTGCTGAATATCTGAGATAACTAAACCAGATGTTTTATGAATCAAGAAAATGGCTTGAATTGTAAATGGCAGAGCTTCTTTAAGAATTAATTCTGCTTCTGAAACTCCCTGTAGCTTGGCACGAATTTTACGTTTAATGCCTTCAACACTGAGGGTTTCTTCAACTTGTCGGTTAATCGCACGGATTGTCTCTGCCATATATTTGGCTATGGTACTACCAATAACTGGGTAGAGTGCATCTACCACAATATTCTGCTCAATTTCAATTTGCTTTTTTATGGCTCGTCCCATTGCCGGAGCGATCGCATCTGAAACTTCTTCTGGAGCTATAATAATTTGCTGGGAAATAGCTAGAGGAATTACAGGTGCGATCGCTGTACTCATACTAACTTTATTTTGTTCAGTGCGACTGCGGATAGTCTCATCAATTATCGGAGCGATTATTTGGACAATTTCCTCTCTTGATTCTGTAATCTTCAGCCTTAAAAGTTCAGAAATCCACGGTAATAGTAGATTTATTAACTCTTTAGGGTCATAAATTTGATGCTCTATTTTTGTTAATTTTTGTTCTAACTTATCTGTAATATTGTTTATTTCTGTTAGCTCATATCCGACTAATATATCCCGTAATTTTTGTAATGCATCTTCTGAGTTATCTAATTTTTCCTCAAATTCTGTAAATATTGCAATAGATTCTTCTAATTCTTCTTGAGTGGTTTGTGAGTAATTAGATATATCTTGATGAAAATTAAAATCCGATTCTAAATAAGCTTCACATACTTCTAATGTCACTGGAAGAAGTTGCAGTAATTCAATTTCTTCTGGAATATACTCATTACTATTATCACTTTCTGATGGTAATAAAGGAGATTGCTCAGGGGATTCGATAATTTTGAGATCGATAAGCAAATGCAGCAAATTGTCAAGCTGCACAGCTGTTTCTGACTTCAACTCAACAGATTGAGAAATCGAATTTTCCACCTGAGTTATCCTTTTTAGAGTGCTGAGTTAGAGGTTATGAGTTAGAGGTTATGAATTGGGAGTCATTATCTCCTTCATATCTCTTTACTTTCTGACTTGATTATGAATTTAATTCTGCTGTACTGTTAGAGTGAGTTAACACTTACTTTTGATAACTTTGTAGTTTCTAAAAGCGGTACAGCAGTATATTCATCGCTGCGTTCATTGGCTGCTTCTCGCAATTTAGGAATAAATTCAGTTTCTTTCAGACGCATTCCCAAGGCAAACAAAGTTTCAGCCATATCGTCTTTAGAAACTTTCGTGTCTGTCAGCTGTGAGAAGCGCCGATCTATTTCTTCTAAAATCAGATCCCGTAATGCCGTAACATCATCTTGTAATTGGACTTTAGTTTGAAAGATTTCATCTCGAATCAAGGTAGTTTGGCTATCTAAGGTTTCATCAAGCGACTGAACGCTGCTAGAAAACTTTTTATTAAGTCTATCAACCTGTTGCCGTAAGTCAAGAGTTTCTTCTTGAGTTGCGAGGTTCAGTGATTTCAGCTTTTTATCCAGCGACTCAAATCCTGCTTTTAGTTCGGCGGAAAAGTTGGACTTGAGTTGCTCGACATGCAATCGTGTCTGTTGTTGCAGGAGAGATACATCTGACTCCAGCTTGCTAAATCGATTTTCGTACTCTCTTAGCTGGGTTCCAAGAATAATATCGCGAATCTGATCGATATTACCAAGTCTTTCTCGTACATCGTCTCTACTCATCTGACTCATTAGGAAAACCTCACTTTTGGGTAATCAATTGGGAATAATAGATGATGTATTTAACTGACATTTAGGCTAAAAATTCTTAGCTGATGATGCAGCCAACTCACCGAATATACTTTGTTATTATTCCCAATCGGTGACAATTTCTATCTGAAAAATAGAAAATTAATAATGAGAAATATAAAATAAGTGTTTATCCAGTGAATTTATTAAGCAATATTATTTCAGGTTGTGGCGTTACTATCTTGACAATTCAAAAAATCTTGGATGCGTTTAATAAAGTCATCTAACTCTACGATTAAGTTACTAGAACCTCGACGCTCTTGCTTATAAGCTAGTTGTTCTAGTTTTTCGGCTGCCAGATGCATGGTTGTAATTCCCATATTGGCACTAGAACCTTTAATTTGATGACCTTGGAGTATTATTTGCTCAAAGTCATGAGCTGCGATCGCTATTTTAATTAACTCTAGACGAGATTGAATATCCTCAACAAATATTTGCAGTAGTTCCAATTCAAATTCTGGGTTGTTTTCCGATAATTGGTGTAAGCGTTCCCAATCAATTGGGAGGTTAACTGCACCGACATTTGTTGTATAAACTGTTTGCTCTGTGGCAGTTGTTTCTTTTGCCTCGAAGATCGCATTTCCCCAACGCTCTAATGTCAACGCCAATTTTTCTTTTATTACTGGCTTGCTCAAATAGTCATCCATTCCGGCATCTAGACACATTTGTTGGTCTTCTTTCATGGCATTAGCTGTCATTGCAATTACCACCGGACGATAACCACTAGCAAAGTCACTTTCTTGCCAACGATGAATTTCTTTTGTGGTTTCTAAACCATCAAGAACTGGCATTTGGCAATCCATCAGAATTAAATCGTAGGGAATTTTTTCTAATAGCTGCAAAACTTCTTTCCCATTACCAGCAACATCAGCGCTATAACCCAGACTTTGGAGTTGCTTCAGGGCAACTTTCTGATTCACCAAATTATCTTCAGCCAAGAGAATTCTAAGTTTAGAGGAGTCACAATAATAGTTGCGGTTTTTTTCAGAATTTTTCAGTTTTAAGTCCTGAATTCTGACTTCTGACTCTTCTTCTGGCTGCGTTCCTAAAATAGTCACGATCGTATCGAGGAGTCGGGACGGCTTAATAGGTTTGACTAAATAAGCCGCAAATCCTATTTTTAGCGCTCGTTGGATTTCATCGCGTTGATTAGTAGAGGTAAGCATAATTAAAGGTAGCCCAGCGATCGCTGAATTTGCTTTAATTTGTTCTCCTAAAGTCATGCCATCTATTTTTGGCATCTGCATATCAATCACAGCTATGTCATATAAATTTTTTTGCTTGGCAGCTTCCTGAATAGCTTTGAGGGCAGTAGTAGCCGAAGCCGCTTGATCCACCAGCATTCCCCAACGAGTAGCTTGATGGTAGATGATTTTGCGATTAGTAGCATTATCATCCACCACTAACAAGCGGCGATTGAGCAAAAGTTCGCGTTCGCCTTCTAAAGAAATAGAGTCAAGTTGCATGGCAAGAGTTACTTCAAACCAAAACTTAGATCCTTTCCCCAAGCGACTTTCTACACCCATTTCTCCTCCCATCAAGCTTACCAGTTGCTTGCAGATGGCTAATCCCAAACCTGTGCCGCCATATTTCCGGGTAGTGGAAGCATCTACTTGGGTAAATGGCTTAAAGAGTTTGGATTGATCTTCAGGGGTAATGCCAAGACCGGTATCTACGATCGCAAAATAGATGGTGGCTGTAGTCAAGGAAAGCGATCGCAATTCTGCTCGTAATACGACCTCACCTTTGCTGGTGAACTTGATTGCATTGCTAATCAGGTTCATAAGAATTTGTCGCAAGCGGCCGGCATCGCCTTGGAGGTGGGTGGGGACGTTGCTGTAAATTAATCCTGCAATTTCTAATCCCTTATGATGGGCTGAGGGAGCCAATAACTCCAATACTTCTTCTACACAGGTAGATAAGTCAAAATCTAGAGTTTCTAGTGCCATTTCCCCAGCCTCTAGTTTGGACAGATCCAAAATTTCGTTGATCAGGCTTAAAAGAGCATCGCCACTAATGCGAATTGTTTCCATAAAATCCCGCTGCTCGGAATTTAGGGGAGTATCTAACATTAAGCTTGTCATTCCTAGCACAGCATTCATCGGAGTCCGAATTTCATGGCTCATGTTGGCCAAAAAGGCACTTTTGGTTTGAGAAGCTAATTCAGCTTGGTGACGAGCAATTTCGAGTTCTCGTCGTTGTTGAGTTTCTGCATCTAACATTTGGGCTTGGGCTAAGGCAATACCTACTTGATCGGCTATTTGCCGTAAAAGATGAGTTTCAAAGCTAGACCATTGGCGGGAACTGCCGCACTGATGGACAATCAGCAAACCGCAGAGTTCTTCTTTGACAAGAATGGGTATGACTAAATTACACTGGACTCCAAATTGTTGCAGTAATTCGAGATGGTTTTTTTGGACTTCAGCTATATCCAAGTCAGCAAGCCCCAGATTCGGTTTTTGACGGTACTGTTGTAGATAGTATTGTTGGATGTATTCGGCTTGAAAGTAAGCATTGACTAGCTCTTTCTCTTTAATTGCTAGCCAGCCAGAAATTACTGCCTCAACCACGGTAGCTCCAGAGCCATCAGCCAAAGGCTGATAAATCAAAACTCGATCGCTATGGAGAATTTTTTGCACCTCGGTGACAGTGATTTGGAGAATTTCTTTGATTTGCAAAGACTGACGAATTTTGAGGGTGATTTCAGTAAATAGTTGCGATCGCAAGTTTTGGCGTTGGAGTTGTTCTTCTGCCTGCTTGCGCTCAATAAACTGCCCTACTTGCTCGCCAATCAAATTCATGACTTTTGCCAAATCTGGGTCAGCTTGCTGGATTTTATGGCTAAAGCAGGTAATCACACCGATGATTCTTTTACCACTACAGATCGGAAAACCAAAAGCTCCGTGCAGTTGTGCTTCGGCAGCAATTTGAGAGCGGATAAAACTCCGATCTTTAACGACATCAGCAATCCAAACAGGTTCAAGACTAGCCCAGACACGCCCAGGCAGTCCAATTCCTGGTGCAAATGTAATCTGCCGACTGAGGATGTCAAACTCTTGCATCTCAAAGGAGATTTTATACCATGAATTTAGCAAAGACAGTAGATTTGCTCGCCCATCTACCATCCAAAATTCACTAAAATCCCATCCCAAACTTTCGCAAATTCCTTGCAAGATTTGGGGCATGGCTTCGTTGATTGTGGTTGACTCTGCTAAGATCCGGGTTGTAACATACTCTGCTTTGAGATGCTGTTCAGTTCGTTGGCGTAAGCGAAGTTCCTCAAAGACATCGCTGATGTCAATACCTGTAGCAACAATGTATTCAACCTGCCCCTCATAGTCTTTCAAGGTAGTGTTAGTCCAAGAAATAAGTCGCCGGCTGCCATCCTTAGTTACCCAATAGTTTTCGTATTCTTTGGGCGCTTCACCAGATCGCAACTGCTCAAAAATTGCTTTAACCGGCTCTACCTGTTCAGGAAGTAGAAATAGGTTCCAGAAATGCCTTCCTTTCACCTCATCAAATGAGTAACCAGTAATTTGTTCGCAAGCTTGATTGAAGCGAACGATTTGCCCTTCCGTGTCAAGAACTATTACCAAAGCGCTGGTTGTATTCAGGACTGTTGAGATAAAGTTGCGTTCTTGATTGAGTGTTTCCTCTGTTAATTTCCGCTCTTTTCCTTCACGGTAAATAAAGTAGTAGACTATAGCCAGAATCAAAAAACTTAGACAAATCGCGATCGCCAGTGTCAAAACCGTGTTGTTAGCACTGGCTTTTGCAGCTTGTGACTGCCGTTGAAGCAACCTTCTATCCTGATTTTCTATCTCATGGACGATCTTGCGGATATCATCCATGAGATGTTTTCCTTGATTTGTCTGGATTACCTGCAACGCCGCCTCGAATCCTTGATTTTGACGCAGGTATATAGTCTGCTTGAGTATGGCAAGTTTTGCAGCTATCAGAGATTCAAGGGTTGCGAACTGCTTTTGTTGGTTAGGTTGATCTGCGATTAAATTTTTCAGTTTTACAATTTTGCGATCGATGTTTCCAACTACTGCTTGATAAGGTTCTAGATAACTTTCTTGTCCAGTGAGGATGTAACCACGTTGTCCAGTCTCAGCATCTTTCATCTCAGACAGTAATTCTTCTAGTTGATTGATTTTCTCTTGGGTTATTAGTACTTGCTTATTCGTATCAATCAATATACATGTGTTTTGATAAGAAATCACGCCAATCAAAACTAAAACTGCCGATGCTAACCCAAACCCTCCAGCTATCCTTTGAAAAAATTGTTTGCGTGTCTTCTGGGACTGTTTGCGTGTATCACTTGCCAATACCAAATTTGCTAAATTGCGGCGCATTTCTAGTTGCTTAATTACCTGGCGACCAATAATTCGTAATGCTTCAACTTGTTCTAGAGAGAGGTTTCTTGGTACACGATCGATTACACAAAGTGTTCCTAGTGCATATCCTTCAGGGTTAGTTAGCGGTACTCCAGCATAAAACCGAATATTCGGATCTGAGGTGACTAGGGGGTTTGTCGCAAACCTTTCGTCAACTGTTGCATCAGATACAACAAAAACTTCAGGTTGCAAAATAGCATGGGCGCAGAATGCCAAATCACGGGGTGTTTGTAGCGCATCCAAACCAACTTTTGACTTGAACCACTGACGATTAGTATCAATTAAGCTGATTAAGGCAATGGGAGTTCCACAAATATATGAGGCTAAACGGGTGAGGTCGTCAAAGGCTGCTTCCGAAGGAGTGTCGAGTATTTTATACTGCAAAAGAGATTCGATTCTCTGTGTTTCGTTATCAGGTAATGGTGCTTTCATTCTCCAGCCTTATACCATTTTGGATTTAAAAAACAGAATTCAGAATGGTGAATTTAGAATGTAGGAGTTAGAAGTTAGAAATTAGAAATTAGAAGTTATAAGTTAAAATTAAAAATACTTTAATATTCAAAGTTTGTAACTTTCAAAAAATCAAAAAATCAAAAATATATAGAGCTTGATTCTATATTCATTCTGAATTCTGACTCCTGAATTCTGACTCCTGAATTCTTTTTTGTTAAAACTTGACCCGCAACTGTCCTGTGAAGGAATTACCACCGTAGGCGCTTCCACCGGTTTCTTGATTGCGGACATTACTAAAGCTATAGCCCAAGTCTGCTTCTATACTGGGCGACAGTTTTACCGTACAGCGCGTTTGATAGGTATTGGCGTTGTCAAATTCTCCTTTAAGTCGCTGCCGTCCTAAATTGGCAGCGAGGCGACAGCGTAAGAATTTTGCAATATCTCCCTCCCAAGCTACCTCACCGTTGTAAACTAGAAAATCTGGTGGAGAAAAATAACCGCTAGTGCGTTCTAAATCGCGATCGTAACTCCAAGTGAATAAGTTAGCTGCCAAAGAAAATTGTCCGAACTTGCGCTCTAACCTACTAAAGGACTGCACATCGGAATTACCATCGTTGTAACTACCCAAACGCAATGACGAAAATAAGCTGGTATTACGGTCAATCTGCCAGTATAAATCAGGCCCAAATCGCCAAGCAGTAATTTGATTTTCTAAAGTTCGAGCATTAGATTTATAAGGCCCTTGTTCTAAATTACCTGATATTATTACTGCCGATAGCAATCGACCTGATGACGAAACTCGCGGCGGCGAAATGGGAGCATCCACCTTAACATTGAGATTGATAGCTGTAGGTAAACGATTGAACAAATCGACTCCAGCTGCTGTTTGTAGAGTCACTTGTCCAATTTTTCCTTGCCATCCAACTTGCAAGGGAAAATTGGTAATTGATTCAATACCGCGTTGCTCAAAGAAGTTAAAACCTGTCTTGAAAAATATTTTATTGCCATTTCTCAATCGAAACTGAACTGTTGGTTCTAGGAAAAAATTAGTTTGACCAAAGTTGTCTGTCTCATAGTAATAGTCCGTATCAATACTTTCCAAAACTGCATCCGGCGTTTTTGGTTTGGTGGAAGTTGTCGGCGGACTAGAATTCTGCTGCGGTGGTTCGGGTAGCGGTGGCGGACTAGAATTCTGCTGCGGTGGTTCGGGTGGCGGTGGTTCGGGTTGCGATGGGGGTAATCGCAAATCAGGATTGAAGTTTTCCGGTGCTGCGAGCAAAATAGGTGTTGGTTTTAATCGGTAGGGGAGTGGTTTTGAGTATTGTGCTGACTCAGGATTTGCTGTGGTGACTTGCTCAGTCAATCCTAAAGGTGATTTCCAGGTCTGATGTGCTTGGGCTGCTTGTAATTTAGCTTCTGATAATATCCAAATACCTAAGCTACAGATTACTCCCAATTGAATCTGTAGGCATCCCAAAAGAAATACAGCGTACAAACTATATCGAGAAACAAAGAGATAAGGTCTAAAACTAGATACCATCGGTTGATACTATATGTATAAATGCAAAACTTGCTGCCAAATAGTTTTCTGGCTGCTAGCTGATGTATTCGGACTGGGATTATGATGCCCATAATCGATGCTTGTTAAAACATAGGAAAGATAAAAGGCGTAAAAGCCTTAATTTGGCGGGATATAGAAGTTCACAGGTGCATAAAGTACATATCAAAACCTCACCCCCAACCCCTCTTTTTATCAAGAGGTTGGGGGTGAGGTTAAGCTGTAGCTGATTCTGATTAGGAAACGCTATGTTCGAGTCGATAGTTAGTGTGATTTTGACGAACTGCCAACAGTGATTTTTGAGTCTGCTGTTCCCATCTCAGAGTTTTCAGCATTGTCAACCTCAAGACTTCGGAGCAACTCTCGAATTACATCTGTTGCTGGTCTTCCTGTGAGAGTACAGTATTGTTCAAGTTTCTTCATTTCCTCGGTTGTGAGATTTACTGTCAGTCGTTTAACAGCCCATTTTTTCTTCATAATTCTCTTTTATCTTGAATATGTTACTTTTCTTGAAATTACCAAGTCATTACGATTACTCCCGTAGGGCATAGCCTACACCACGGACTGTATGAATCAAACGTCTTTCATTATTTTCTTCTAACTTGAGTCGCAAATAACGAATATATACTTCAATAATATTAGAATCAGCCATGAAATCGTAACCCCAAACTTTCTTTAACATTTGATCTCTAGTAAATACTTGACGAAGATGTGAAAGGAGATATTTTAATAAGTCAAATTTTTTTGCTGTTAACTGAATGCTTCGTTTTTACCGAAATACTTCACGAGTGCGCTTATTTAAGCTTAAATCTTCAAATTGCAACAAATCCTCGTCTGTTTCTTGCGTGCGCCGCAGATGAGCGCGAATTCTAGCTAATAGTTCCTCAATGCTGAAGGGCTTAACTACATAATCATCGGCTCTTGCATCTAATCCGGCGACGCGTAGACGCTTCATCGGCTTGCCGTAGGCATCGCTCACTTCATCTTTTGCTGTCAACAAAATCACTGGTACTGTACTATCTATTGTTCGCAAACGCCGATAAATTTCCAAACCCGTCAACCCTGGAAGCATCCAATCCAGAATTGCTAAATCTGGTGAGGAGTCTCGGTAAGATGGTAACAACAAACCTTTTTGGATGTTATTATGTTAAAGTGATCGCATCTTTATCCTTCTCTATTTCTGGTTCTTGATGCTGTGCTTCATATTCACCAAATTGCTGGATTAATTTCGCAACTAAACCTGTCCAGCCAGTTTGATGACTAGCACCGATTCCGGCTCCATTATCACCATGAAAATACTCATAGAATAAAATCAGATTTTGCCAGTGTGGATCGTTTTGAAACTTTTGCATTCCACCATAAACAGGACGTTTACCAGAGGAATTTTGCAAGAAAATTCTGGTTAATCGTTGAGATAATTCTGATGCAATTTCCCAAAGTGTCATCATTTGACCTGAACCTGTCGGACATTCCACTTTGAAATCGTCTCCTAGATAATAATGAAACTTTTGCAGAGATTCAATTAGGATGAAATTCACCGGAAACCAAACGGGGCCGCGCCAGTTAGAGTTACCACCAAATAAACCACTAGTAGATTCAGCCGGTTCATAATCAACTCGAAATTGCGAACCATTAACATCAAAAATATAAGGATTTTCAGCATGAAATCGAGAAAGTGCTCGAATGCCATAAGAGCCAAAAAACTCGCTTTCATCCAGCATTTTTTGCAGAATACTTCTGAGCTTATCTCTGGAAACGATCGCCAGTAATCTCCTCGCACCCACTCCTTTTGTTTCCATACAAGCCACATTTTGCCGCAAATCAGGACGGTTTTGGATGAACCATTCCAATCGCTTTTTAAAACCAGGAAGCAATTTTAAAGTTTCTGGTTCTATAGTTTCAATGGCAAATAGAGGAATTAAACCTACCATTGACCTAACTTTTAAGGTAATTTGTCGTTCAGGTAAATGCAGGACATCGTAGTAAAATCCATCGGAATCATTCCACAAACTGGCTTCTATTTCGCCGATGTTATTCATAGCATCAGCAATGTAAAGAAAATGCTCAAAGAACTTGGTAGCAATGTCTTCGTAAACAGGATTAGTCTTAGCTAATTCTAAAGCGATCGCTAACATATTTAAACAATACATTCCCATCCAACTAGTACCATCAGATTGGTCAATATGTCCGCCAGTAGGTAAAGCTGCGCTACGGTCAAATACGCCAATATTATCTAAACCGAGAAATCCCCCTTGAAAGACGTTATTACCCTGAGTATCTTTGCGATTTACCCACCAGGTAAAATTCAGCATTAGCTTTTGAAATACCCTTTCTAAAAACTGTCTATCTGTTCGTCCGTAAATCTTCTGCTCAATCTTGTAAATGCGCCAAGTTGCCCAGGCATGAACAGGCGGATTAACATCACCAAAAGCCCATTCATAAGCAGGAATTTGCCCATTGGGATGCATATACCATTCCCGTGTTAAAACATCCAATTGATACTTAGCAAAATCAGGATCGATCATTGCCAAAGGAATAGTATGAAATGCCAAATCCCAAGCTGCAAACCAAGGATATTCCCACTTATCGGGCATAGAAAGAATATCTTTATTGTAGAGATGAAACCATTCCCGATTTCTCCCTTGTTGGCGTTCTGGAGGTGGTGCTGGTGTATTGCGATCGCCTTTCAACCAATCCTCGACAACATAGTGATAATATTGTTTACTCCATAGCATTCCAGCAAATGCTTGTCGTTGCACATTTCGCATATCTTCACTGAGAGGAAATGGTGTAACGCGCTGATAAAATTTATTTGCTTCCTGTTGTCGTTCCCAAAAGATGATATCGAATTCTTTGTCAAATGGCTCAACTAAATTAGGTACGTCACTCAATCGCAATTTAACGATTTTAGTTTCACCTGCACCAACTGTCAAAAAATAATCGGCAGATGCTTTATTGCCAACTTTATTTGGATTTATTGCCTCTTTTTTACCCCGAACAATGTAATCATTAATGCCATCTTTGACATAAGCAGACGAATTAGGATAGCCAAACAATCGCTGATAATTTGTTTCGTTTTCTGTAAAAAGAATTTCGTTTGCTTCTTGACAATACAGCCACCTTTTACCTAAAGTTGGATGAGACGCCTCAATTAAATTAAAGCTATTACCAGATTCGACCTCTTTTAAAGTAGGTTTGCTGATATCCCCATTCCAACACCAAGTGTTACGAAACCAGAGAGTAGGTAATAGGTGTAGTGTTTTTGCTTCCGAGCCTCGGTTGATTACTTTTATTTGGATGAGAATATCTTCAGCATCATTTTTGGCATATTCGATAAAGACATCAAAGTAACGATTTTCATCAAATATACCTGTATCTAGTAATTCAAATTCTGGCTCTTGGCGATTTCTGCGTTGATTTTCTGCAACCAATTGGGAGTAAGGAAAGGCTTTATGGGGATATTTGTAAAGCGCTTTCATATAAGAATGGGTAGGAGTATTGTCTAGATAAAAATAATATTCTTTAACATCTTCTCCATGATTTCCTTCGCTACCAGTTAGACCAAAAAATCTTTCTTTGAGAATAGAATCTTCGCCATTCCAAAGTGCGATCGCAAAACAAAGTCGTTGATGATTATCAGAAATGCCAGCAATGCCATCTTCACCCCAACGGTAGGCGCGAGAACGAGCCTGATCGTGGGTAAAATAGTTCCAGGCTGTACCGTTGTGACTGTAATCTTCGCGCACCGTTCCCCATTGGCGATCGCTTAAATATGGCCCCCATCTGCGCCAATGAGCTTTGTGAGTTAGGGCTTCTGCTAATCTAATTTCTTCTTGGGTTAAAATTGTCATAATATCACCCTATGCATATCTGTATTTTAGTCCAGTTAATTTGCTATCTGGAGTATATAGCAGAAGGCAGAAGGCAGCTATACTGAAGGCAGGAGGTAAAATATTACTATTCCTAACATCCACGCTTTCAAGATGTCCTAACCTTTAATTCGCTTGCTATACTTTTTCTACCTAAGGTAGAGCTGAAGTTATAATTAATAATTGATAGTAAAACTGGTATACTAATAAAATTTGCGCTCGTCCGATCGCAAGTTGAAAATAAGCAGACGAGAGCGGCACTATTTATTAACTACAAACAGCAAAGGGGACTAACGCTAACTTCAACCTATTGGTTGATAGTCTCTAGATATGGTCGCGGTTGGTGAAAACCCTGAAGTGAAGCATCGACGATTAAGCAAACTTCGATGTGCATACCATCAGGATCGGAAAATGACAAGTTAAGTACTGGGCCAAGGTCGGCGATCGCGCCATCACTCACACCTCGATCTATCAGTTTGCGGCGGATAATCTGGAATGCTGATTCTGTTGGGGCATTCAAAGCTAAGTGGTCGATGTGTCCTCGTCCAAACATATCCGGTAATCCAGAACTATGAATATTATTAGGCATCTCTGCTGCGTGAAGTACGCTCTGCGATCCAGCTAGGAGAAGTGCGTGACGAAAGGCTGGGGTCGTCTCTTGAAAAATTACTGGCATCTCGAATACATCAGTATAAAAGTCGATAAAGCGGTCGATATCTGCTGTCACCACTGCAACATGGTGGATACCTGATACAAGGCTCATGGTGTTACTCCAGTTGGATTGTGCAATTTATTTTCTATGAATAGGGAGCGATAACTTCTCTACGAGACGCCTTAGTGAAGCGGGTCGCGATCGTGCTGTTGGTCAAAATCAACGATCGGCCCCTTCGGCACAATTCGATTTGGATTAATATCAGTCATACTCATGTAATAGCTGCGCTTGGTATAGTCTAGATTGCAAGTCGCTTTGAACTCCGGACGCTGATATAGGTCTAGTAGATAATTCCAGAGATTTGGATAATCGATAATTCGCCGCAAATTGCATTTAAAGTGACCGTAATACACTGAGTCGAAGCGATACAGAGTAACAAACATACAAATATCGGCTTCGGTAAGTTGATTGCCACATAAATATCGTTGCTCGCTGAGAATGGCTTCCCATCGATCTAAACTCTCGAAGAGTTCAGTTACCGCATCTTCGTAAGCTGCTTGGGAAGTTGCAAAACCAGCGCGATATACACCAACATTAATTGGCAGATAAATTGCATCGATCGTTTCATCAATCTGATGCTGTAGGTCGCGTGGGTATAAGTTTATTTTTTGTGTTGCCAATTCCCCAAACTCTACATCAAACATCCGCATGATTTCGCGAGATTCGTTATTGACGATTGTTTGAGTTTGCTTATCCCACAATACTGGAACAGTAACTCGTCCTGTGTATTTGGGATCGGCTTTCAGATAAATCTCTTGCAAATATTGAGTGTGATTTACCCAGTCAGGAATAACTCCCGGTGCTTCAGAAAACATCCATCCCTTATCGCTCATAATCGGATCGACGATAGAGACTGAGATGGCATCATTCAAACCTTTGATTTCTCGCATAATTAAAGTGCGATGTGCCCACGGACAGGCTAAGGAAATGTAGAGGTGATAGCGTCCTGCTTCTGCCTTAAACCCACTAGAACCATCGGCGGTGACGCGATCGCGAAACGTTGTCGGCGTTTCATTGAACTTACCGCTAGGATCTGATTTATTCCTATCGGTTATCCATTTGCCTTCGATCATCATTCCTGAGGCCATAATTTCCTCCTGACACTAAGGCGTGTCTATAAACTTTTGAGGATTACTTCAGCATTACGTCTTTCCTTTTCTGAAGGATGTTAATTTCTTAAAAATTCTTGACAAAATCGACTTTGTAGAGACACCACAGTTCGGCCTATCAACTCATTGTCGCCAACCAAGCACGCAAAACCTCTGCTACTGTCCATGCTTGGGCAATACATCCCCGTGGAGTCATCGGAGCATCACCATCAAAAATTTCGCTGAGACTGCCAACACCGTGTGCAGTGAGATGATTAGCCATTGGTTCCAAAAATTGACGAGCCTGCTCAGGATTTTTGTAGACGCGCAAGTGTGCTAAGACGAATGGCCCCAACAACCAACCCCAGACGGTTCCCTGATGGTAAGCTCCATCACGTTGATACTGATTGCCACCGTATTTACCCTGAAATTGAGGACGATCGGGGGAAAGCGATCGCAACCCATAAGAAGTCAGCAGCGATCGCCCGCAAGCTTCGACCACACCCTTCTGCTGGGTAGGTGTGAGCGCACTTTCTGGTAATGACACAGCAAATATTTGGTTAGGACGTAACAACCCATCATCACCATCAGGACTGTCTAAAACGTCATAGCAATAACTCGTCTCTTCATTCCAGAAGCGAGAAAATCTATACTTTGCCCGCTCTGCCATTGCTTCATATTCTTGGTGTGGTTTACCAAGCTGACGGGCAAACTTTGCCATTGTCCGTAGAGCATTATACCAAAGGGCATTAACTTCAATCGGTTTGCCAATTCGGGGCGTAACTACCCAATCGTCAACTTTGGCATCCATCCAGGTCAGTTGTACGCCTGCAACGCCTGCATAAAGTAAGCCATCGGCGGCATCGAGATGAATATTGTAGCGTGTACCGCGACAGTGCCAATCAATGATGTCTGCAAGTATAGGAAAAAGTTCACCAAGCAAAGTATCATCGTCCGTAGCGCTGTAGTAAGCGCGGACTGCTTCAAAGTACCAAAGAGTGGCATCGACTGTATTATATTCTGGTTGCTCGCCCGCATCGGGAAAGCGATTAGGTAACATTCCCTGGTCTACGTATCTAGCAAAGGTGCGAAGAATTGAGCGTGCTACCTCCGGACGACCAGTGGAAATTGTCAAACCAGGTAGACTAATCATGGTGTCGCGTCCCCAGTCGCTAAACCAGTGATAACCAGCGATGATGGTTTTGCCGTAGGGGGTCTTCTGGCAATGAGCGATCGACAATAAATTGGTCAGCAGCTAATACTAGGTGGTCGATCCAACTAGGTGATTCCTTAGTTTTGAGGGGTCGATTAGTTTTCCAAAATCCTGTTAACTTCTGCTCTTGAGCGCGACGTAACTTTAGTGCCGCTTCACCATTGAGATTTGGTTGTTTTTCTGTGCTGGCTACAAATGCCATCGCTTCCCCAGGATTGAGTGTAACTTCAAAAGTGGCGGCGTGGAGGTGGTCTTCTCGATCTCTCAATCCCCGATAGCGTTCAACTGCTAAGTCAAAGCCATGATACCAATTATGAACAACAGATGTACTAACACGTGAAATGCTGCGTAGCTTGCCGCCGTAGGCATCGCCTTTAGGTGAATCACTCAGTAGATATAGTGGTACAGCACCCGGATAAGCAGTTACACAAATCCCCTGTTCCACCTCCTCAACAGACATCTGCCAACCATTACTTTGAGTGTCGCTGTGATAATCGCGGTAGTTAACTATTGCTTTGAGCGTCAACTTTAGAGGTTGAGTGGCACGACGCAAAGTATACTGGACATAAGTTGTGTTCTGGCCTTGTTGCATCCACACCCGTTTTTCTAATAAGGCATCGGCTATCGCAAAACGCCATACAGTAATTGTACCTTCCAGAGAAAAACGTTCAATATGCTGATAACCGTGCGGACTGACAATACCATCTGCCCAACGATTGGTGTGTAGAGAATATGAGCGGTTATCATACAATACAGTTTCATCTAGTTTTGTCAGCATTAAAGTGCGACCCAGAGGTGGTTTCAATGCTGCTACCAATAGTCCGTGATAGCGGCGAGTCAATAAACCAGCCACAGTCCCAGAGGCGTAACCACCAATACCGTTAGTAACTAACCATTCCCGCGATTCTGCAATGTCAAGATTACCGCAAATTTCCCGCCCAAATTCTATACACATAAGTCACACCATTTTGCTCTAAATTCAAAATTCACAATCGCCATCATGCTTTTCTCTCTGCGTTTTCTATGCGTCTACGGTTTAAAAGTCATTTATTGAATTACAGAGGCGCAGAGAACACGGAAAAAAGAGGAATTATTGTCCAAAAATTTTACCCAAATTAAAAGGCTACTCCTAAGTTTTATTAGATTGGGGATTGATCCTCAGTTATTGAAGATTCATTTACTAGAGGATTGAGGACGACTTCATTCGCTACACTATCAGCTTTACGGGCACGAATTGCTGGACGAGATCGCCTATAACCTGCTCTTTCAGCTTTTTGGTGTTCGTAATCAATCAATCTGCCATAATATTCATGCTTGCTTAAATTCATCGACAAGAAAATATGCTGGCGGATATTACCAAAACCTTTGCGGTTAAAAAACTTTAATGCTGAAGTATTGGTGGGGTCAGTATCTACCAGCATAAACCGCGCCCCATCTTCAATCATCCGGGCAACAACTTTATCAACCAACTTGTCTGCAACTCCCCGACGCTGATACTTCGGACTAACTCCCAGCCATAAAATATATCCATAAGTCCAGGATGCTTTGGTGATGATAGTTCCCAAAACGAATCCTGCTAGTTCCCCGTCTGTTTCAGCCACAAGACAGTATTCTGGATCGGTGTTATAAAGTCCAATCACTTCCCATTCATCCCAGGTGCGGTATAAATAAGGATATAAATCGCTGGTAAATAACCCTTCTCCCAAGTGATAAACGGGAGCAATGTCATCAATTCCTAATTCACGTACATAAATTGCTTCAGTTTCATCAAAAGTTGACATAAATTTAGAAGTTGTGATTTATTTTCATAGATGATTGCGGAATTTTAGCGTTCTCAACTATTTCAAAAGATTTATTTTGTGAGCTAACACCACTATGTTAAATTTTGGCGACAAGGAATTTTAAAAAATGTCAATGGAGCATAAAGCATTTGTCTTTGATTACGATGCGTTTATTCAAGAATTAGCTGAGATTTTAGAAAATGCACTTGTTATTAACCAAAGAAACGAATTAATCACTTTTATTGAAAATAACTTTTCATACCTTAAAAATCCTGATGAAGGCGAACCTTTAGATTATTCATGGAAAGAAATGCTCGATACAGAAGATATAAGCCAGTATGGTGATTTTGCAATTACCAAGTATTATAATCCTCAATGTGATATAGGACTTGGCTATGATTGGTTGCCTCTCTATGATATGCTACTCAATGAACTGGATAAAGATACGTCTCCCTTATTAGGTAAAAATTTCGGCATTCCTGGAAACTATTTTAACCCTGGCCAAATAGGATCGTATTTTCAATCTCTTGAGCAAGTGAAGAATAACTTTGAATTGCTTAATTGGTTATTGAATGAAAAAAAAGAGCATTTACCGAATCTAGCTCTTTTAATAAAAATGCTTTCAAATGCTTTAGAGTCAAAAAAAGGGCTTTACATTACTTTTTGATTTTCCACAAGACTCTACAGATATAAGGAATCTGTTTTAGCAACAACAAAATCTTGCGGATCAAATCAAAGTGAGACTTCTTGAATACTGTCAAAATTTGGCAATGAGTCTTTTATTGCTTCTTCAGTTACTTGTTTGCGATCGCAACGTTTGGCAAACTGACAATAATCACAGTTTTTGCTACCCTCCACCACTTGGGGAAACTGCTGGTTATTTTGATAATTTTCCAGCCAATGAGTTAACTGACTTAATAGTTGATTAAGTTTCTTTCCTATTTGTGCGTGTTGAGCAGTACTGTAATTAAATTTAATATTTTGCGGTTTGCCCTCAGATTGGACAAACCAATAAGTCATAGAAATCTTTTCTGGCAAATAGTCGCTAGTTTCTGCCAAGACATACATATAAAGCCGTGTTTGCCAGTTGGATTCTAACTTGCGTTTATTGGGTGGTTTAGGATAAGTTTTCCAGTCGAGAATTTGCGCTTGTTGGTTATCTGCAATCAATAAATCATAGATAACTGTGAGCAAATAATCCTGAACTTGCAGAGTCCGGTAGTGTTCGCTTTCACGGAAAGTTTGATTATCAGATGCAGCCGTTAAAATTTCTGGTGCTGCATCAGCAAAACCTAGCATCCAGCTTTGCAGTTGAGCATCTGCTTCCAGGAAACTATTAATTGGCAAACCCATTTCTCGCTGCTGCATTAGCAAGTGAAAACGACTACCCAAAGTTTGCCGTTCTTCTTGTTCTGGATTTGAGGGAGAATTAAGTTTTTCGAGATAGGTATGTTGAAATTTACGCGGACAAGCTTCTAGTAAGTTAAGTTGTCCTTGAGAGAGTCGCAATAGTTGAGTGGGAGTTGACAGCATTCTTCTATTTTAAAAGTAAATTATAATCCGCAACTCACCTTTGGCAGACTATCTGTAAAAAACAGGTATTTTTTACTGCCTTTACATCTGCTATTTCAACTCGTCTCGATTTACCTCATCGTGGGGAGCATCGGAATGTTTACTTTTTCCTTGGGACTTGATTGAGCCAAAGCTGTAGGCTATAGCTATTTTAACTATGTCAAAATATGCTGGGTGATTAGCTTTGTTAACGATCGCCAAAGAAATTGACCCTGCCACTAAAATAATTAAAAGTGGCGAAAGTGTTTCTACTCCAGAGCCGTTGTTATTAGGCATGATATAATCTCCAAGTGAAAAGATTACGAAGCCTTTGGCCGATCTTCACTCAGCTAAAGGCTATTTATGGTCAGTATGAGCCTTAACCCCAAGACTCGAAGATCATGGCGATCGCAAATAGACAGACTAGAAAAATCGCTATCTTGGCAACCCATGACCGTAGACTTGCAGATAAAAGCATCCCAACTATCGCATTTGCCCCAAAAGTGTGAGACACAACAAAGGCTATTCCCAGCCCCAGCAGCCCCAGCAGAAAATATTTCAGTCCTATACAGAACCACCTGAACAACAGATTATCGTTATCTTTGAGACTGGGTTTCATAGTTTTTTTCCTGTTTTGAAAGTTGAATCTAGGTAGCAGTTCGCGCTCCCCCGACCACACTAAAGAAACAGTGAATTTCCACAGTTTTGCTCCCACCAAGTTGAGGTACACAAAAGTCCTACTCCTGAGTGGAGTGGGAATACCAATAAAGGTGGTCTTGATATTTGCAGATTATGAAAAATTAAGCTCTTTGATGAATTTTCAGGGCAATCTGGATATCAAAAATTAGGCGCTCAATGCGCGTAGTTGCATAGAAGGTGTACTACGCACATTGAACCCTTGAAATTCCTCCAGGTAATTTGTATACAAATTGCCTTTTTCAGAATTTGCAGTTCCAGCCTTTGCCTTTCTCTTCGACTCACTAAGTTTCTTTTAATTCACCCTTAACCTTATTAAGTTACCGTGGTTTCTACTGCTAACTATAAAGTAACTTAGTTTAGTTGTTAGGTCAAGTAACAAAGTTACTAAGTTATTAAACTTTAGTAACTTAGTTACTAGAGTCAAGATAAACTGTAGAGAAAATTATTTAAATAGCATAAGATACTACAAATCCGGCTGTAGTCTCCAAATGAATCCTCACTTTTAGCACTAAGGGACTTTCAAATAAAAAAATACTCAACTACCTATTGTGAGGTGGGCATCTCACTCGCTTGTAACTAGCCCACAGGTAACTTATGCGGCTTGGCCTTTACGGGATCACAGAGAATCCTGACAATTGAACCTTGGGTACTTGGCTAAAAAAGCTCAATTTGATATTGTTGATCGACATATCAAATTGATATATCAAAATGCTGAAGTTGGCAGTATTAGGTTTATTACAGCGAGAACCATTAAACGGTTATCGGCTCAAACAGCAACTAGAGATGTTTATGAGTTGCAGTATTTGTGTCAACTATGGCGCGATTTATCCTCTTTTGAAGCGCATGGAAGAACAAGGTGAAGTGATTTTATGTGCAGAACAAGGAGAAGAAGGTGGACATTGTGCAAAGGTATATGAGATTACACCCCTCGGCAAAAACACTTGGTATGAAGAGATGTTGGCATATCCTCATGAAAGCTGGGTAAATGCGCGATCGCGATTTCTAATCAAATTTTTTTTCTTTAGCTATTTATTACCCGAAGAACGAGTCCAGTTAATCGAACATCGATTGATGTCATGTCAGTTACGCCTTGCAGAGAAAAAAGCACTAGAAGTTACTGATGATTTATATCAAAGGAAAGTACGAAGGCGTGCGGTTGAAGTCATCAAATCAGAAATTGAGTGGCTAGTTGAGCAACTCAAAATAGAACAACTGCAATTAGCTCAAACGCCAACCTCAATCAAGAGTGCTGAGTAATGAGTGATGAGTGATGAGTAAAACAGCTTTAACACAAAAAACTTTTGAAGTATCCTAACTAACTATGTGGATCGTCAAAATTGCTTTACGTCTTCCGTATACATTCGCGATCGCCGCTTTGATGATTGCGATCCTGGGTGCAGTGACGATATTTAGTACACCAGTTGACATTTTTCCCGCAATTAACATTCCGGTTGTCAGCGTAGTTTGGACTTACACGGGAACTACATCTGAGGAAATGGCACAGCGAATCGTCACCATTAGCGAACGCGCTATGACCACAACCGTTGGTGACATCGAACACATTGAGTCTCAATCTTTAAGTGGTGTTAGCGTCGTCAAGGTTTTTTTCCAACCCAACGCTAATATCGCCTCAGCAGTCGCTCAAATTACCTCTGTCAGCCAAACAATTCTCCGCCCTTTGCCACCTGGGATTACACCGCCATTCATCATTCAATACAACGCTTCTTCGGTGCCGATTATTCAGATGAGTGTCAGTAGCAAAACCTTGCCGGAAGAAGCACTTTTCGACTATGCTACCAACTTCGTCCGCACCCAATTAGCCACAGTGCAAGGCGCGAGTGTACCCCTACCTTATGGTGGTAAACCTCGGCAAATTATGGTTGATATCGATCCCCAAGCGATGTTGGCTAATGGCATTTCTGCCCAAGACGTGACTAATGCTGTCAGTGCCCAAAACCTGGTTTTGCCGGCAGGGGATATGAAAATAGGCGATCGCGACTTCGCCGTACAAATCAACAATAGTCCAGATGTGGTGGCAGCCCTCAACGACTTGCCAATTAAGCAAGTTAATGGTACTGTCATTTCCATTCGTGATGTCGCCCAGGTAAGAGATGGCTTTGGCGTGCAATCGAACATTGTACGTCAGAATGGCAGGCGATCGAGCTTACTTAGTATCCTCAAGAGTGGCAATGCTTCGACGATTGATGTGATCGAGCGAGTCAAAAAAACTTTGCCTCGCATCCAATCCACCTTGCCTCCAGAACTGAATTTATCATTTTTGTTCGATCAATCTATATTTGTGAAAGCTTCTATTCAAGGCGTTCTTAAAGAAGGATTGATTGCAGCCTGTCTCACTGCGCTGATGATTTTGATTTTCCTGGGAAGTTGGCGCAGCACGGTAATTGTAGCCGTATCGATTCCCCTCTCGATGCTAGTTTCAATTATTGTGATGAGTCGTTTGGGACAAACTTTCAACATCATGACTTTAGGTGGATTGTCCTTAGCTGTTGGTATTTTGGTAGATGATGCCACAGTCGAAATTGAAAATATCCACCGAAATCTCGGACAAGGTAAACCCATCAAGCGAGCAATTTTAGATGGGGCGCAGCAAATCGCTACTCCAGCGCTTGTAGCAACATTATGTATTTGTATTGTCTTTGTGCCGGTCGTGTTTCTCAGTGGAGTAGCAAAGTACTTATTTGTCCCCCTAGCGATGGCGGTAGTATTTGGGATGCTTGCTTCCTATGTGCTATCTCGGACTGTAGTACCGACAATGGCAAGCTATCTTTTACCAGCCGAAGTAGACTGGCATAGAGAAAGCGAGGATCATAATGGTCATAGCGACAACCATCATCAAAATTCGCCAGTTCAAAATAATAATGGTCACGGCGATCGCCATACTCATTCGCCAATTCAAAATAATAATGGTCACGGCGATCGCCACAGCCATTCGCTAGTCGAAATCCACGATCGTCGCGATCGCCACACCCATTCGCCAGTCCAAAACAATAATGGTCATGATAACCACCAGCAAACAGAAGAAGCAGCAACGACAACTGCCAAATCTGTGAAGAAAGATTGGATATGGCGGTTACACGAAAAATTTAACCGACAATTTGATAAATTTCGCAGTTGGTACTTTGGTGTCCTGACCTCAGCATTAAATCACCGCCGCATAGTTTTTGTGTTGTTTGGTGCATTTATCGTCAGTGCCGGAGTTTTATTGCCGTTTGTCGGTCAAGACTTTTTCCCGGAAGTCGATGGCGGTCAATTTAGCCTCCATGTTCGAGCCTTACCTGGTACTCGTTTAGAAGAGACAGAAAAAATTGTTAGCCGAGTTGAAGGCGTTATCCGCCAAACTGTACCGAAGGATAATCTCGCTCTGATTCTGGATAACATCGGCTTACCCACCAGTGGCATTAACCTTACTTATGGCTACAACGGCGCGACAATTGGGCAGGCTGATGCTGATATTCTTGTTTCCCTAAAAGAATCTGGTGAAACTTTTTCTTACATCAAGGAACTCCGCCAGAAATTGAAAGCGACATTTCCCAGCTACACCTTCTTTTTTGAGCCGGCTGATATTGTGACTCAAATTCTCAATTTCGGTTTGCCTGCTGCTGTTGACGTGCAAATATCTGGGCCTCTGAAAAACTCAAAAGCCAACTTTGAAATTGCCCAACAAATCGCCGCTCGAATGACGCGCATTCCTGGGGCTGTAGATGTACATCTCCAGCAAGTTGTCGATGCTCCCAAATTACGTCTTGATGTCGATCGCACCGAGGCTCAACAATTGGGTATGACCCAGCGTGATGTTGCTAATAGCGTCCTCACTTCCTTAAGTTCAAGCGGTCAAGCTGCAATCAACCAATGGCTCGATCCCAAAAAAGGCGTGAGTTACACCCTGGCTGTACAAGTTCCCCAGTATAAAATTGACTCTATTGACAGCCTAAAAAATACGCCAGTTGGCAACGGTCAAACTGCACCCCAACTTTTAGGTAATTTGGCTAGTGTCAAACGCGACACAGTGATGCAAGTAGTGAATCACTACAACATTCAGCCAGTTTTTGATATCTACGCTAACGCCTCTGGTCGCGACCTGGGGGGGGTTGCCAATGATGTAAATCGAATCATCGCTGATTATCAGAAAAAATTGCCTAAGGGAAGTCAGATTAATGTCCGAGGGCAAGTGCAAACGATGAACTCTTCCTTTCTGGGACTTGGTTTAGGACTTGTGTTTGCAATTGTACTGGTTTACTGCTTAATGGTAGTGAACTTTCAATCTTGGCTCGATCCCCTGATTATTATGATGGCGCTGCCAAGTGCTTTAGCAGGGATCGTTTGGATGTTGTTTGTCACCCGTACCACCCTGAGCGTCCCTTCGTTAATGGGTGCAATTATGAGTATAGGTGTAGCGACATCGAACAGTATTCTGATGATTACTTTTGCGAATGAGCAACGTGTAGAAGGAGAAAATGCTTATAAAGCAGCCCTAGCAGCAGGTTATACAAGGTTGCGTCCGGTGTTGATGACTGCCTTAGCCATGCTGATCGGGATGGTGCCAATGTCTCTAGGTCTTGGTGAAGGTGGCGAACAGAATGCACCCTTGGGTCGCGCCGTAATTGGTGGTTTGTCAGCTGCAACAGTGGCGACTCTGATCTTTGTACCTGTTGTATACAGCATTATGCGGCGTAAACCACCTCGTCCTATCGATGAAGATGATGACGATTTAAATTTCTCCGATTCAAAGACAGCATATTCGTTGTCATCATCTCAAGGCAAGTCATAGACATATTTTAGGAGCTACGGTGTACACATAAATCTTTGAAAGTTACTACGTAACGTAGGGTAGATTAATTTTTGCAAGTCGATGCAACAAAGGTGCAAGTCAATGCAACAAAGGTGCAAGTCGATGCAATTAAAGTGCAAGTCGATGCAATTAAGGTGCAAGTCAATGCAATTAAGGTGCAAGTCAATGCAATTAAGGTGCAGGTCAAAAACTTGTGTGTACACCGTAGGAGAAAAGAAAAAGGTTAAAGGAAAAGAGTTTTTTCTAAGAAGATGTTTTAAACGTCCTCTGGTCGGTATAAAAACGTTTTAGATCCCCCTAAATCCCCCTTAAAAAGGGGGACTTTGAGAAAGTTTGCCCCCCTTTTTAAGGTGGGTTGGGGGGATCAACAAGTGCCTAAAATTACAGCCAACCACTTTTAAAACATCCTCTAAGCTGCTTTCCCCTTTACCCCTTTACCCGAATGGCACTTCTGTAAGAAGTCTAATAATGGTAATGACTCTAGCTGCTAAATTTCTGCAAATTAAGATAATATAGGACAGTTTACCTATGGATTCTCAGCATCGTCCATCTCCTGATTCTGAACAACAAACGACTTCTAAAAAACACAGACGCGGCATCGGTGGTATTGGTTGGGCTGTAATTGGTGCTGTTTTTTTTGCTAGCTTACTGGCGATAGGTATTCTACCCCGATTAAGCCAAAAGTCAGAATTACAAGCAGCAGTCAAGGAAGCAAGTACTATACCCTCAGTGAACACGATCGTTCCCCGTCGCGCTACTGGTGCTACCAAATTGGAATTACCTGGCAGTGTTGTAGCCCTGAATCAAACGACCATCTACGCTCGCAGTACTGGGTATTTACGGCGGTGGTACGCAGATATTGGCGATCGCGTCCGAGCCGGTCAGTTGTTGGCGGAGATTGATTCACCAGACACCGATCAGCAAGTTCTGCAAGCGAAGGCAGAGGTAGTGCAAGCACAAGCCAATGTATCTCAAACTCGTGCTAATTTAGCTAAAAGTGTTTCTGATTTGAAGCAAGCCCGCGCTAATTTATTGATCGCACGTCAAAGCTGGCAGCGCTGGCAAGTTCTTGTCAAAGAAGGTGCAGTACCTCAACAAGATGCAGATACAAAATATGCTACATATCAAGCTAATCTTGCCAGCGTTGAGGCTGCACAAAACACAGTTAATTCTGACTCTGCCAACATCAAAGCAGCACAAGCTAACGCCTACGCAAGTCAAGCAAACTTCCAGCGTAATACCGTATTGCAGTCTTATAAGAAAGTCACTGCTCCTTTTGCCGGAGTGATTACTGCACGTAACGTCAATACAGGTGTTTTAATTTCAGCAGGTAATGGCAACACCAGTAACAGTACCAGCAACACTAACACTAGCAATAGCAGCCTTTATACTATTGCCGCTTATGACAATCTAAAGGTAAATGTGAGTGTTCCACAAAGTTTATCACAGTCACTTCAAACTGGACAAACAGCACAAATTACAGTCAGAGAGTTACCCCAACGAGTGTTTACGGGTAAAGTAGTACGTACTAGCAACGCTATAGATCCAGCTACTCGCACTTTGCTGACACAATTAGAAGTACACAATTCAGACGCGACGCTGCGGCCTGGGATGTATGCCAATGTCAAATTTGCCATTAACCGCACTAATCCTCCTTTTATCGTGCCAGATAGTGCCTTAGTTGTTAATGCCGGAGGTACGCAGGTAGCAACTGTAACCAAAGACCACACAGTGCATTATCAAAAAGTTGCCGTTGGGCGAGATTATGGTACTGAAGTAGAAATTACATCAGGTCTGACAGGAAATGAATCGCTGATTGCCACTCCTACGGTTGATGAGACAGAGGGTTTGCGCGTGCAGCCAGTTGCACAAACTAAGTAGGTGGGCGTAAATTTGGGGGCAGGGGGCAGGGGGCAGGGGGAGAATAATAAATTTTTAACTCCTAACTCCTAACTCCTAAACTCAGCACTCGTTACTCAGCACTCAGCACTGTTTAGGTGAGGTACACTAAACTCATCCGTGCGATCGCGCACTTTGTCAGAGAAAAACGCCAAAGCCTAAGAAAGCATTCCCACAGCAAATGTTTACCCCGAAATGTTGAGAAGATGCTGTATTAGCAGTAATGTTATCTCACTATGTGAGATAACATTGGTTTGTAATCTGTCTTTGTGTGAGTATGAGTGTCATTTCCGAAAACGTTCTTTTGGCTTTAGCCGAAAAACGGTGCTTGTCTAACAGCGAGATCGAAGTGTTTTTATATGCTGTTGAGGGACAATCGCCAAATGCGATCGCGAAAAAATTGGCAATCAGTGCCGAAGCAGTACGCAAAAGATTAAGTGAAGTTTATAAGAAATTTAATGTTACTGGTAGCGGCCCGGGTAAGCTCACTAAGTTACAGCAAGTTATAGAATCTGAATATCAAGCATCTTCACAGGCTGAGAAATCCATTACCCAAAACCGTCAAGATTGGGGTGAAGCGCCTGGTGTCTGCTTTTTTCGCGGACGCATCGCAGAATTGTCTCAGTTAACACAGTGGCTCATTCAGGATAACTGCCAACTAGTGGCAATATTGGGAATGGGTGGAATCGGCAAAACTGCTTTATCTGTGAAACTGGCAAAGGAAGTTCAGGATAATTTTGAGTATTTGATTTGGCGGAGTCTTTGCAATGCGCCACCCGTTGCAGAGATGTTGGCGAGCCTGATCGGGTTTTTATCTGATGAGAGGGAAACAAATTTGCCAGAAAGCGTAGATGGTAGAGTAACGCTGCTGATTAATTATTTACGAGAGCATCGTTGTCTTGTGGTATTTGATAACACAGAGACAATTTTACAATCAGGCGATCGCGCCGGACAATATAAACAAGAATACGAAGATTATGGTCAACTACTTAGGCGGGTAGGGGAAGAACCACATCAAAGCTGTTTGCTGCTGACATCTCGCGAAAAACCAAAAGAATTTGCTCCTTTAGAGGGAGAAGCATCACCAGTTAGAACATTATCGTTAATTGGCTTAGGAGAAACAGAAGGGCAAGAAATTCTCCAAGATAAAAAGTTATTTGGCTCACCACAGGAATGGGCCAAACTTGTTGAAAAGTATTCAGGTAATCCTTTGGCGTTAAAGCTAGTTTCTGAGCCAATTCGGGAGCTATTTGGTGGTGATCTCGCTGCTTTTCTAGCTGAAGGAGAGATCATTTTTGGCGACACTCGAAATTTACTAAACCAGCAATTTGAGCGGTTGTCAGAGATCGAAAAAGAAATAATTTATTGGCTAGCAATCAAGCGCGAGTTAGTTTCTCTCGACGAATTGCTCAATGATATTGTGCGTCCCTTGACCAAAAGAGAAGTGATGGAAGCGCTAGAATCTCTACGGAGGCGATCGCTAATTGAACAAAGAACAGCACTTTTCACCCTTCAATCTGTGGTTATGGAATATATCACCGACCAACTGATTGAACAGGTTTGTGACGAAATTACCACTCGTAATATTAGATTATTTATCAGCCATGCTTTAATGGAAGCGACGACCAAAGATTATATTAGAAATACTCAAATTAC
This sequence comes from Nostoc sp. DSM 114160, assembly GCF_053470305.1. Classification (NCBI taxonomy): domain Bacteria; kingdom Bacillati; phylum Cyanobacteriota; class Cyanophyceae; order Nostocales; family Nostocaceae; genus Nostoc; species Nostoc sp. DSM 114160. Next base: position 568,324 of record NZ_JBPFGO010000003.1, read on the forward strand.
CCTAATTATTAAACCAATTATAGATAGGTTATCAACTATTTTTAGATATGCTAAAAATATTGAACATCATCTATATCAAATTTTATTGTCTCTGCGACAAATTCCCCAAACAGCAGGATATGCAGGTGGAAATCTGTTAAATATTCTTTGTCAATTACAAACTGATTTTAGCGGCTATGACTTTTCAAATCTGACCATTTGGCAAGCATATTTACAAGGTGTGAATTTGCATCGGGTAAATTTTGCCAATAGCGATTTAGCTAAATGCGTTTTTGCCGAAACATTAGTTAGTGTTTCCTCAGTCGCATTTAGCCCCAATGGAAAACTTTTGGCTACGGGTGATGCTGATGGCAAGACTTATTTGTGGCAAGTTGACGATGGAAAGCTACTGTTTACCTGTATTGGACATAGCAGTTGGGTAAAATCAGTTGCTTTCAGTCCCGATGGTCAAACTTTGGCTAGTGGCAGTGATGACCAAACAGTGAAATTATGGGATGTTCGTGATGGTAAATGCCTGAAAACCTTGCACGGACATAGCAATTGGGTAAGATCGGTTGCCTTTAGTCCCGATGGTCAAACTTTAGCTAGTGGTAGTGAAGACCAAACAGTGAAGTTATGGAATGTCCACATCGGCAAATGTCTGAGAACTTTGCAGGGGAATACCAATCGAATTATGTCAGTTGCCTTCAGTCCTGATGGTCAAACTTTAGCTAGTTGCAGTGAAAAGCAAACAGTGAAGTTATGGGATGTTCGTGATGGTAAATGCCTGAAAACCTTCCAGGGACATAGCAGTTGGGTAAGATCGGTTGCTTTCAGTCCCGATGGTCAAACTTTAGCTACTGGTAGTGACGACCAAACGGTGAAATTATGGGATGTTCGTGATGGTAAATGCCTGAAAACCTTGCAGGGACATACCAATCGCGTCTGGTCGGTTGCTTTCAGTCCCGATGGTCAAACTTTAGCTAGCGGTGGCGACGACCCAACAGTAAAGTTATGGGATATTCGTGATGGTAAATGCCTGAAAACCTTCCAGGGGCATACCAATCGGGTCAGGGTCAGTTGCTTTTAGTCCCGATGGTCAAACTTTAGCTAGTGGTAGCGAAAACCAAACAGTGAAGTTATGGAATGTCCAGGATGGTAAGTCATTGACAACCTTGCAGGGGCATAGCAATCGCGTCAGGTCAGTTGCCTTCAGTCCCGATGGTCAAATTTTAGCTAGTGGCAGTGAAAAGCAAACAGTGAAATTATGGGATGTCCGTAACGATAAGTTTCTCAAAATTTTGGAGGGGCATAACAGTTGGGTACGGTCGATTGCCTTCAGTCCTGATGGTGAAATTTTAGCTAGCGGCAGTGAAAAGCACACAATTAAATTATGGGATGTTCAGACGGGACAATGCCTGAAAAAATTGCAGGAACATACCAATCGAATTAGATCGGTTGCTTTTAGTCCCAATGGTGAAATTTTAGCTAGCGGCAGTGACGACCAAACGGTGAAATTATGGGATATCTACACCGGAAAATGTCTCCAGACCTTGAAAGGGCATACCAGTTGGGTAAGATCGGTTGCCTTTAGTCCTGATGGTCAAACTTTAGCTAGTGGCAGTGAAAACCAAAGAGTCAGGTTATGGGATATTTATACAGGCGAATGTCTCCATATTTTGGAGGGGCATAGCAATCGGATCAGATCGCTTACTTTCAGCCCAGATGGTCAGACTTTAGCTAGTGGCAGTGATGACCAAACAGTGAAGTTATGGGATGTTTTCATGGGCAAGTGCTTGACAACTTTGCAAGAACATACTAATCGAATCTGGTCAGTTGCCTTTAGTCCTGATGGTCAAATTTTAGCTAGTGCCAGTGAAGACCAAACGATCAAATTATGGGATGTCTATAACGGCAAGTGCCTGAAAACTTTGCAGGGAGCTAATTGGGTAAAGTCAGTTGCCTTTAGTCCCGATGGGCAAACCCTGATTTGTGGTAGCCAAGATGAAACAATCAAGCTTTGGGATGTATCGACGGGTGAGTGTGTAAGAACACTGCGATCGCCACGACCTTACGAAGGAATGAATATCACCGGGGTGACAGGGCTAACCGCAGCGCAGTTAGTGACGCTCAAAGCTTTAGGGGCAGTGGAAAATCCAGAGCAAAGATAAAAGGTAAAAGAATGAATTTTGCCTTTTTCCTTCATCCTCTTACCTTTTTTATGTACCTGATGCTTATTTCATGTTAGCCCTTGCGTCCTTCACTGCGGCAAAGAAAAATAATCCTGTAAGTGGAATGCTTAATACCAGGATAATTGCCGTGGCTGTAAAACCAAAATCTGGCTGTCCGTAACCGAGTTCAAAAATCGAACCGACGGCGGCGATCGCACTTACACAAGAACCACCCAGAAATAAACTGCTTTTTGGAGTTAAATACACTATTGCCCCCCTATGCTATTGGTTTCACCGCTTGATACGAGAAGCCATTCTTAGATAGCTCCTGGGCTAAAGTCAAGGAGTTTTCTACACGGTCTACAAATACCACGCCGTTAAGGTGATCCATCTCGTGCTGAATGCAGCGTCCCAGGAGGTCATTAGCCTTTAATGTTCGAGGACGACCGTATTCGTCTTTATAAGCAATTTCTACGACTTCGGGGCGCTTTACGTCTAAATATACGTTGGGAATACTCAAGCATCCTTCTTGGGCAACAGAGAGGTCGCGGCTGACTTGTTTAATGGTGGGGTTAATCAACACCAAAGGCTGATTAGCTGCGTTCTCTGGTTCCAGGTCGATGACAACTAGTTGTTTGTGAATTCCCACTTGGGGTGCAGCCAAACCAATGCCATCTTTGCTGTACATAGTTTGCAGCATTTCGCGCACTATTTGGCGAAGTTCGTCATCAACTTTAGAAATCCGCTTTGCAGCTTGACGCAGCACGCGATCGCCTAAATAATGAAGCTCCAAAGGTGGATTTTTTAACTTTTTTTTCTCGACAGCAATTTCAGAGGGCATGAGTCTCGATGGCTAGATGGTGAAAATTCCTACTATTTTCATTCTATCAATCTCAGTTAGAGGATGTTTAAAAAGTCCTGGAGTATACCAAAAACCCAGTTACCATTCCGTCTTTTTGCTTGCCTTGCGGCAGGCTGATGCCACGAATCAGAGGCTGTGAAACCCTTATTTTATCGTCAGTAAGGTTTGCTAGGGGGTTAGGTCTCCGAGGTTGTATTGTTAGCAATAATACTTTTTAAATATCCCCTTAGACGTAGTACCAATCTCCAAAATAATTATTGTGAAGTCACGTTGCACCATACTTGGAGCGATCCTTTTATCGAGGCTGACATCATTAAACAGTACTTTTAAATGTGAAATCGATTGTCAGTTGTTTACCAGCCTATTTCTGACGATCTGATTGCAACTAGGATTCCTAGACAATTTTTATTAGTAAAAAGATTTTTCCAATCAATTTTTTATTGATGAAAATCTATGTTTAGCAATATTTTCTGGCATCTTCACCACATTCATTGACTAAATATAATAAACACTTAAAACGAAGACCAACTATTTGCTCATAGAGAGGGTTCAATTTACATAAAGGTGGAATGTGAAGCAAAGTCCGACCGAAAAGTTTAAGAGTTCTTTCAAAAGGGCAATTGGAAGGAATTATTTTGCACAATAGTTTGGCCAGATTATAATTATGTATTTCTACGGACTCAAGCTGAGAGCGGATCTGGTTTAATAAAATATTGTCCAAATTGGCTTTGTTTAAGAATTTCATGGTTTAACTTTCCTTGAATCAATCTGTTTCTCCTATAAATTACTCCGATATTCCGAGAAAAACATAGTATAAATACCAAACTATTTTCCCTCTTCCTAGAGGTCAAGTTTAAATAACAGTAAAATTGCTGAGAAACCAGAACAGCTAGCCAATTATTATCAATAACTGTTAGAGGCAATAGTGAGTATATCTGTGGCAAATAGTATGAATATCGAGTAAATGGTCAAGATAGCAGGATGACAGAAGAAGGAAGTAGCAAGAGATAAAAGCTGATATATTGGCAAACTTTGCACTATTGACTATAAATAGTGGTGTTATTTACGCAAAAACGCAAAAGCTGAACTTAGTGCTTTGGCGTTAAGTTCAAATTTTGAGGTGATGTGTGTTTAAATCTTTCACGAAACTTGATTATCTGCTAAAAGAAACTTTCCTCGGTTTATTGCGGGGAGGTTGGATGAATTGGGCCGCTGTCAGTACTGTAACGGTGTTACTGTTTTTATTCGGCTTGAGTCTGCAAACCTCTTGGCAAGTCGAAAAACTTCTTTATCAGTTTGGTAGCCAGCTAGAAGTCTCAGTTTATCTCGAACCGGATACACAAATCGAAAATATTGAGCCACTAATCGCTAAAATGCCAGAGGTGGCGGCGATAAAAACCATTACCAAACAAGAAGCTTGGACTAAATTAGTTAAGGAAATGAGAATTTCTGATATTGAGGGTGCTACCCAGCAACTGGGTGAGAATCCTCTGGTTGATGAGATGAAGGTGAAAGCGCGTAATTCTCAAGTTGTACCAACTTTAGCAACACAGTTGGCTAAATTACGAGGAGTTGAGACGGTGCAGTATGTGGATGAAGCAGTCAAACGCATTGCCCAGTTGCACCGGGGTCTGAACTGGATTACTTTAACAATTACAATGATTCTGACTTTAACAGCGATCGCAGTCACTACCACCACAATTAGGCTGATTGTCATGGCGCGTCGCCAGGAAATTGAAATTATGCAGCTAGTGGGAGCAACTTCTGTTTGGATTTACCTCCCATTTATTTTACAAGGAATCGCCTTTGGTTTGGTTGGTGGTGCGATCGCTTGGAGTTTCATTTCTGTGATTCAACAGTTTCTCGGTAAGTTGCTAGTCAATCAACCTGAGTTTATCCAAGTCATCACCAACAGAGTGCAACTCACTCCAGCAGAAATTTTATTATTGCCTCTGATTCTTTTGAGTTTCGGTGCAGGTGTAGGATTAATGGGGAGCTTATTTGCTGTCCGACGTTTTGCTAAAGGATAGTCATTGACAAATGACAAAATCACTATGAAATCACAATGGGAATGTTTTTTGCAGAATCTCGGTGTTTGGGAAGGTTCATTTACTAATTTTTCTCCCCAAGGAACGCTTTTGAACGATACTCCTAGCCGTCTTTCTCTAGAAGGTTTGAACAATAACCAGACAGTGCGTTTAACTCTATGCCGTTCTGGACGAGATGATTTAGTTAAAGAATATAGTTCTCTGGGACGGAGTTTGCTATTTTTTGAAAATGGTTCCTTCTCTGAAGGTGTAATTCAGCTAGGGCCATTTTCCGAATTTGGTGGAGAACTGGCTTTGGTTCATGAAAATCGCCGCTTGCGTCTGGTGCAACTGTTTGATAATACTGGTGAGCTAAAGGAATTAATCTTAATTCGAGAACATCTAGCCAGAACCCCAGCAGATGAACGTTCAACTTTACAGATAAATGATTTGTTGGGAGAATGGCAAGGCCAAGCAGTAACAATATATCCAGATTTGCGCTCGCCTGATACTTACTCTACAATCTTCAAATTACAACTTGATGATGCTGGGCGATTAATTCAAAGTACCTCTTTTGCAGAACGCACTATTACCTCAACTGCTACCATCAAAGACTCCATTGTTCTCTTTGACCAAAACCCCCAAAAGCAGGTGCAAGTATTATTTTTACCAAATGGCGCTTCTGCAACTTCACCTGTCAAGGTGCAGTTACGCCAACCATTTTTTCTGGAAGTGGGGTGGTTAATTCAGCCAAATCTGCGCCAACGGATGATTCGCAGCTACAACGAGAAAGGCGAATGGGTTAGCTTGACATTAGTCACTGAAGAAAGGAAGCTTTGATATCATCTTCGCTTGATTACTTATCAAATATTTAACTGTTGCCAAAATGTGGGTAATGACAAAGCTTTATTTATGTATATTCAAATAGCTGTAGTTGCGATCGCATTCATCTTAATAGCTGGAGAAAATCTAGAGGCCGTTGCAGACTCGCAATCTTCTACTGAAGATAGTCCTAATAGTATTGTGGCAACATCGACATTAGAGATAGAGGGAGGGTATGCAAAATATGGTGACTATATCGGATTAACTCCAGTAGATAACCAGTCTGCCGAGTTTTCCCAAATTTCTCAAAGAATTGTCAAAGATATCCAGATTCGTTTTGTTAACAACAAAGATCAATTACTCGATGAAAAAGGTCGGCCGATCAAAGGACGTACTCAAAAAGATTTTATCATTGGTCTGCTGAAACTCAAACCTGGTGAGGTATTTCGTGAAGATTTACTAGCAGCAGACTTGCAACGATTGCGGAGATTAGAATCATTTAATGAAGTCAATGTTTATCGACAAGAAGATGCCAATAGCGTTAATCTCATTTATGAAATCAAAGAGCGTAACTTCCCTTCTCTAATATTAGGAGGCGGTAACAACGACGATGTTGGATTATACGGTCGAGTGGGTTATAAAGATGAAAATATCAGCGGTCTTAACGATAAATTAGATACAATTGTGCAAATCAGCGGTAAAGATGTCCAATTTAATGGTCAGTTCACTAGTCGTTATCGTCCTCAAGAACCAAACCGCTTAGGCTACAGCATCAGAGCTTTTCGTACTCGTAATACATCGGGAACTTTCAACGACGATATCAGATTGTCTAACGGTGACAAAGTACGCGAGGGAAGGTTTGGCGGTTCTGTGGGAGTTTTAAAATCTTTCGATCGGTGGGATGCAGCTATAAGTTTGAACTATACCAGAATTAGCTTACGCGATCGCGAATATAATGTCGCACAGGTAGATAGATTAGGGAGTCCTTTATCTCTTAGCGGTACTGGTATTGATGACTTATATACAGTATTATTTTCTGTCTCCAGAGATCAACGCGATCGCCGAGAAAATCCGACTCAAGGATCGATTCTCACTCTCAGCACAGAACAAGCAATTCCGATTGGATTGGGTAATATTTATAGCAACCGCCTACGGGGAGATTATATTCAGTATTTACCAGTCAGTTGGATCGGTAATGGTAGACAAACTGACAATCCAGAAATGTTGGCGATTAATTTCCAAATTGGTACGATTCTGGGAGACTTTCCGCCAGCTGATGCTTTTAATATTGGTGGACTAAATTCTGTCAGGGGTTATGGTTATGGAAAAGTCGCTAGTGGTCGGAGTTATGGTTTAGCTTCTGTGGAATATCGTTTCCCAATTTCTTACTCAGTCGGAGGAGTTGTTTTTACTGACTTCGCCTCAGATTTTGGGTCTAGCGATACCGTGCTAGGAGAACCAGGAGTGCTACGAGATAAACCCGGAAGTGGCTTTGGTTATGGCTTAGGATTGCGCGTCAAGTCATCCTTTGGACTGATTCGAGGTGATTTAGGAATTAGCGATCGAGGAGAACTTAGATTTGAAGTTACAACAGGGTCAGCGATTTTAACGAGTGGCAAAAAAGTTCTAGAAAACTACTGAGGATTGCTTAATAACACACTCAGGGTCTTGAGTGTGTCTAGTCCAAAAGGACATAATCAAGATATTGAAGATTAATTGCACATTTGTAACGTGCGGCGATCGCTAGCTGCGATCGAATTTAACCGATAAAAGTCTTGCAAAGCCAGGGAGTAAGCATAAGAATTTGACTCATCCTCACCAACCTGCGGTAGTCTATTGCTCGTAGCTACCTGATTCGATTGTTCAGAATTGGCTTCATTTGACGAAGTATTAACCGTCATTGCCAACTCTCCTGATGGGTTGATTGTACCCTGAAAACAATTCAACTCTGATTGGGGCATATACAGCGCACCCTTTACCTTGTCTTGCTGCTTTTGAAATATGATATAACCTTGACCAAGCTGGTTTGGCTTTGGGGATTGACCATAAAGGTAAATCCCATCTTTTACAGGAAAACTTCCTTTTGGTAAAACTCTTGCGCTTTTTGTAGTTCCCCCATCGCCTGGAACCAGCGCTGTGATTGTGGGTACTGTGTTTCCACCTCCAGAAGCCGCATTCAGTTGACTTCTTTGATCTCGAACTTTTCTTAGCTGCGACAAAAGAGAGTTTTCGGAGGTTTTATGAATCCGAGCCGATGATAATCGAGAATCTGTAAATGATGTTACTTGAGTTTGCTTGGCTAAAAAGCCCAAACCGAGAAGTAAGCCTAAGCCCGCGAGGGGAATTCCCCACTTTCGGGGAGATAATAACTGATGAAGGTTGTTAAGCACCCTACTTCTCCTGTTAAAAAACTAACTAAGTTCTCTAGAACTTACTTAAATCATCACCAAGTCTTAATTGTTAAAGACTTTATCCACGACTTATATTACTGTTGTCCAGAAAAGAAAACTGTCAAAAACAAAAGTTTTTATTGGATTTGGTTCTACAATCTTAGATTACCATCAGTTAGAGTCTTTATAACAGAGGGTAGCAGGCAGTTCTTGCTGGGGCAGGAGTCAGAAGGCAGGAGTCAGCCACCTTTAAAAGCATGAGATGAAAGTAAGGAACTTCCAGAAAATAAAATATACAGGTTATAAGAATGATAATCATTCCGAGGGTTAGTGTTTGACTTTCTGATGACAAACTGCGGTCTAACGTTACCCTTGGGTGTGTAGATATCTTGAGTTTGTCGCCTACAGCATTCACGGATTCTACAGGACTAAACAGGCAGACACCGAACAAAGCGCGTAGGCGTAGCCCGCCGCGCCCGTTGTCTAAGCCATCGCTAAAAATTAGCTGTATCTCTTGCTGTGTTAGAACCTTGGCGCGACCATGACGGTTTATTTTCATCGCTAGACTGTAGACCCTGCGATCCACAGCTTACAACGATTTAACACAGATTAATCGGAATTATTTAACCGAGATTAGCGATCGCAAATTAATGAATAATTTTGAGTGCAAAGACAACCCAATTTTCTCGCATCAGCCCACAAAAGTTACATATCTCTTTGTGAAAAAATCCCCATAGCGATCATTAAAAACGTCATTTAGAATGTCATACTAAAAATTTTACTTAGGTCTAATTCTCCCGCATAAAGCTCAGTTGGTTGGATAGAAGCTTGGGGTAATCCCCACGGTTGAAACTGTGTCAAAGTGGGAGAAGTTTGGATTTTGAATACTTGCGGGCTTGAACTTACTGTCGGAGATAAAGTTATATTAAATACATAGTTTGGGGCGCCGAGAACATCAGTGCTAGGGAGGGTATTTACAGTAAACGTTTTTGCCAAGCCATATATTACATTAGTTGTAGTAGGAGGATTAATATAGCTTGGACGACTGCCTTGATAAGAAGCAAAACTAGGATAGTAAGTTTTAGTGGTAGTACTGTATTCATAAGTAGCAAAGGAAATTGCTACCACCTTTTTACCGATTACTCCCATCAACAAAGCTAACTGCGCCTTATTTGGGGTCGAAATACGCCCTGTAAGGAATATATCTCCCACTGGCGAACCATCCCATTGAACATTACTAAGCACTGCTACAACAGGGTAATTATATATCCCGGTTCCGCCAGGACTTGGGCGACTGGTGGGATCGATTACGTATTGATCTGCGACTAGAGCTAAATCACCAATGCTTAATGTCTTAATAAACCCAAGAGGTTTATAGGTATTTGGCTGGAAATTGTAACCTTGTTGTACATCTAAAGATTTGTTAATACTCACAGCGAAGACCGGAGTAGTAAAACCTATAGAACACGCTATACAGCCTAGTAATAAAGCTTTACTCAACAGCATAAGTTTTTCCAAATATTAAATAGATGGTTTGAGTGTTTTTTAAGGTATAAACTCATAAGATTTATACTTGCATGAATCATGCTACAACTCCATATTTAAACAAATTTTAATAGACATGATGTGCTACGGAATGTAGCACCAGGTTTTGTTTTTAGTGTTGAAAAAAACGTATTTAAACCAGTGATTATCGCCAAAAAGAAGGCCGAGGATTATTTGAAATAACTATTAGAAAACAGTGCAAATAAGTAAGTCGGTACAATAAAACCAAACTGTGTAAATAAAAGTAAATAACGCTCAAACTCTTTCTCCCCCTGCTAAAAGCTCTCTGCTTTTGTTTTATGCCAACAATATTTATTTACGCTGACTTACTTAAATCCGACTCTACTAACTGTAAAAGCGGATAATATTCGCCGTCTACGCGAGTTGATGAATAAGGGACTTCCAAAGAATAAATTGTTCCAAAAAACTAATCTTTTGGCAGAAAATTCAATCATTATTACTGAATTTACTACCAAAAGGAGGGGAGAAAGTGGCAGCCGATGGCTGCCGCTTTCTCCTCTATAATAATGATTATTATTATCTTAAATGGGATGTTTTATTTTTTGGAAGTCCCTAAGAAGAATTGTATCTGGCTACACTCTACTCAATATACTTCCTGCCTCAAAATGTAGAAAAAAACTTATGAGCGCAAGGCTTTTACTGGATCGATCTGGCTAGCACGCAGGGCGGGAAGCAAACTAGCTCCCACCCCCACCAGTAGCGCTGAACCCACTGCTAGCACTGCAATTCTGCTATCAAACTTATAGGGCAAGCTAAAGGTATCGGTAATTACAACAGTCAATCCATGCACTACTCCTAGAGCCGCTGTTCCTCCTATTAGACTTAAAAGCATCGCCTCTAAAATAAATTGCAGCAAGATTTCGCGTTGGGTTGCACCTATAGCCCGTCTCAAACCTATTTCAGCAGTTCGTTCATTTACAGAGGCAATCATAATATTCGCAATTCCAACACCGCCAACTAACAGCGCGATCGCTCCTACTGCTGTTAGACCTTGAGAAGCCATCTCTAGAGTTTTCTGCTGCTGTATAATATCTGATACATTATTCCAAAATTTAAATTTGTAACCTGGAAATCTTTGTAACAGTAACTCCTCTGCTTGGTGGCTTAACTCTTCCACATCTGCAAGTGCATAAGGGCGCATTTGGATGCTCCCAATGTCGCGGCTACCAGTCGAAGCGTTGTAAATAGACATCGGCACATACAGTTGACCCGCCGGAGGTGCATCTTCACTTAGAATAGTTGCTACTACCCCGATAACGATATAGGGTCTGTCCCCAGCATAAATCAGCTGTCCTACAGGTTCTTGCTTTTGAAAAAGTTGTTCTGCCAGCAATTGATCGATTACGATTACCGGGCGGTAGTTGGCAAAATCTTCAGACGTGAAAAACCGTCCTGATACTAAAGATATCCCTGAAGTCAACAAAAAATCTTGGGAAACAGGTGACAAGGTTGGAGTAAATTCCTTGTCGCGAAATATAGTTGGTGTAGAACCAGCCCAATTAAAAGAACTGATTGCTTGCAAGCCCACCATTCGCTGTCGTAAGAATTCCATATCTTCCAACTTGAGTTGGGTAGCTTGACCACTAGAATCCCAATTTGGATAAACTGAAACTTGAGGCGCGCCTCGTTTTGCTAATTGTAGAGCGATCGCATCTCGGCTAATATTACCAACCTGAAGTGTAGCGCTGACAGCAGCCACACCCATAAATACCCCCAGAGTAGTCAAAGCAGAACGCAAGGGGTTTCTACCTAAAGAGTGAAAGGTAATATTTAATAAGTCAAAAGCTGAAAGAGCCATAATAGTCGCTTTACTCTAGCTTGGGGATTGGGGATAAGAAGCGGAGGGGCAGAGGTGCAGAGGGGCAGAGGTGCAGAGGTGCAGAGGGGCAGAGGAGAAAAATTTACTGTAATACCAAGCGTGAAAAATGATTGCGACAGATGGAAAACTGAAACATTTATCCAATGGATGTTTCACAATCCAAAATCTAAAACTTGTACTGAGCGAACTTGTACTGAGCGAAGTCGAAGTAGTCGAAGTATCTAAAATCCAAAATGGTATAACTTCTCCCCTGCTCCCCTACTCCCCTGCTCCCTTGCTCCCCTGCTCCCCTGCCTTAACTGGCAGCCCTGGCTTGAGTTCCGACTCAACGGGTGGCAGTATAACTTGTTCGCCGGGATGCAAACCAGAGGTTACTTCTACATTCATTAACCCCTCCAATCCCAGATTAATGGTGCGTTTTTGAGCATGATTTTGGCTATCCAGAACCCATACAAACGGGCGTGGTTGCGATCGCACAATTGCCTCTGTCTTCAAAACTACTACGTTCTGCCGTCGCTGCAACACAACCTCGACATTTACCCTGCTACCAGGGAGCAGTGTGCGAGTCGGGCTATCAAGCTCAACCGTTGCGGGTACTGTTGGTTGCTCTGATTGTTTTGAACTGCTACCGTCTTGTTTTTGGGCTTCAGGGCTAAGTGCTTGAGGATACAAGCTTTTTACGCGTCCAGAGAATCTCTTTGCGTTCGGCCCAATCGCATTAATACGGGCAAGTTGGTTGACGCGAACTTGAGCAGCGTTGAGGGTAGAAAGCTGGAGTTTCACTAAAACTTTTCTGGGGTCGCCCAAAGTGAGCAGATTGGTACGCAACTCGACCCCATCACCGTTTTCTACATTCACACCCAAAACTACGCCATTCAATGGTGCAGTTACAATATTATCCTGGAGTTGCTGCTGAATAAGTTGGCGCTCCAATTGCAAAGTCTGAATTTTAAGAGCGGTTGTACGTGCCTCTGCTTGATTATCTCGCAGGCTAGCGCGAGCAACGCGTACAGTATCTTCCTGCGTTTTGGCTTGTTCTTGGGCAATAGCTCCCTCTCGCACCAAGGGAGCAAGCCTCTGGAGTTGTTTTTCTTCGGCTGTTAGTCGTTCTTGGGCTTCAATAATTTTCTCGCGACTACGTGCTAAGTTGAGTTGCTCTTGTTGAATTTGTAATTGTTGATTGGTAAGAGCAATTTTTCGCTCAGGGTAGCGCAGGGTCAGCAGCACTTGACCAAGTTTTACCCTCTCACCAGGTTTTACCATGACTCGTTCGATTGCACCTTCTTTTGGGGACTTCAAGATTCGCTGTTCTCGTAACTCAACAGTACCGCTCTCATTGATTGTGGTTTCAACATTACCTCGCTCCACGGTTAACAAGCGTACTGCTACTGGTTCAGGAGGTTGATTTAGAGCGAAGAAGTAGGTTAGCCAACCGCCAGCACCGGCTAAAGCTAAAACTCCTGACCAAGCTAGCCATCGACTTGGGATATTAAATTTATCTTTTTCATATTTCCAGTTCATGACAACTCGAACCAGTGAGTTTGCAGTTAATTACAAGCAATGTCTACGACCAGAGATCAAACACGACGAGGCGACTGTTGTCCAAAACGCGGCGGAAATTTGAACTGAGATAATTTCGCAAACCAGAGTAATAATCAAGCCACCAGAAAGCGGGCCAGGCGATGACTATGAAACTTGCTCCTGCTTGACGCATTCGTTCCAGTTCTCGGATGGCGATTTCATCATTCAGTGGCGCTCCCCAGTATTGACCGTCCTGTTCTAAAAAGGGCAGAGCATCGTATTGCGGCAGAATCTCGCAGCCCCATTGATTTTCATCGACCAAAATCAAACGCTTGCCAATGGGAATCACAGATGCAATTTCCTGCATTGCAATTTGTAGGCGTTCTGACCAACTCAAATTAAGTTCAGGTATCAATTCAGATGTGAACTGACTGCGGCGCATACTTATATGCAACAGGCGCTCTGCTAGCCACTGACGATAAGATGCATCCTCTGCACGCGGCGACTTTAACAAATAAGCGATCGCATCAGTACGTTCTGCCATCACACCAAGTGGGCCTGTTCCTCCAAGACTGAAATTAATTTGGGAATCTTGTTCAAGATGATATCGGACTTGGGCTAATTGTTTAGCAATAAAGAAGAGATCGAATTGCGCCGCCATACGTAAGTATAAGTTCAAATCAAGCATATACTTGGAGTGCGGTGCGTCGATGCCCCCAACCATTGCCAGGGCATTAGCGCGAAACACGATCGCTGAACATAGCAAAATCCATTTCCGCCCATCAGCAATTTGGTGGATGAACTCTAGACCATCAATTGACCCTTCTGGAAAGTTATCTGAAAGCTCTTTGCCTGTCACATGCACTGGAACACCATTAGTGTCGATAATTTCAGCTTGCGCAACCGAAAAACCAGCATCTGGATGGTTGTCTAATGCTAAAACAGATTCATGGATGAAATTGGGCAGCAGAATGTCATCGTCCGACAAGATAGCTACATAGGGACTAGAATTTACCTCAATAGCTCGCTGCCAATTGCGAAACATTCCAATATTCGTTTCGTTGCGTATATAAGTGATGCGCGAATCCGCAAATGAACATACAACTGCCTCTGTATCATCGCTAGAAGCATTATCTAAGACAAGAACTTGAAAATCTGGATAGTCTTGTGCCAATGCGCTCTGCAAGCTAGTTTTTAATAACTCCGAGCGATTGTAAGTTGGAATTACAATGCTAACTTTAGTTTTAAGTGCCATGTGTTTAAAATTACCGCCTTTTCAACTAAAAATGTTTAAATAAAATTAAACAGACATACGTAAATCAAAGACAACCAAGCGCTCATTATCTAAAACACAGCGAAACTTAGTACGCAAATAGCAAGCGAACTCAGCATAATGGTCAAACCACCAGAAAGCTGGCCATCCAAACACTATGAAACTTGCTCCTTCACGGTGCAGTCGTTCAAATTCCTTAATAGCAATGGCATCATCTTTTGGTGATCCCCAATACATCCCATCTTTTTCCAGAAAGGGAATTGATTGGCACTTGTCCAGAAGCTGACCAGATCCCCATTCGTTCATGTCAACTAAAATGTACCCTTGCCCCATTGGAATTAAGGGAGTTAGTTCCTGCTCCAACCTGCCCAGACGTTGGATAAACTCATACTCAGAACCTTTCCAGCGCTCAAAAGCATCTTCGATTTGAATGTCGTGCTTGTGCAAAGACTCGCGCAAGGCTTTTATATGATCGTGATATTGGCTAAGTTGCCAACTATAAGTAAGCTTGCTACTGCCATTATGACCATGAATCCGATACAGGGCTTGGTACTCAGCAATGCGCTTGATGCTACCGAAAAAAGGAGACAAAAAAGTTAAGTACGCATCAGCGTTAAGAGAGTAGTAAATATCGGGTAGGGGAAAAATTTTCTCTAAATAACTGCGTGACCAGGCATTGCCGCTCGTGGGTGAGAAAACATAGCTTTCAATGCTACCTTGAAGAAGCACATCGCGCAAATCTCCTTCTGGTAGAGGTTGATCGGGAATTAATTTTCCCAACAGTTTACCATCAGCATCTATAGCGGATAAAGGCCAGTGTACCTGTACTATATTCGGATAGCGCAGCAGTTCAACGGCTCTGGCGATCGCATCAGGCAGCAAAACATCATCTGCATCTAAAAAACAGACAACCTCACCACGGCTTGCGGCAAAACCAACGTTGAATGCAGAACCCTGTCCGCCATTTTCTTTTAGCAGAGGGATAATCTCTTCCCCATAATTGGCAATGATTTGCTGTGAGTCGTCTGTTGAACCATCATCAACCACAATCACTTCTAAAGGCTGATAGTTTTGATTGAGAGCGCTATCAATTGCCTCCTTCAGAAAACGTTCATAGTTGTAGTTGGTGATGATAATACTGGCTAGAGGCTTGTTCATGAGCGTAGGTCAAATACAATCAGATGGTCATTTTGTAATACACAGGGAAACTTTTGCCGTAAATATTCATGAAATCCGGTGTAGTATTCCAGCCACCAAAAAGTGTGCCACAAGAAAACGATCGCACTAGCACCAGTTTGGTATAGGCGATCGAATTCTCGAATAGCTGTGTCGTCATCTACTGGACGCCCCCAATACCACCCATCGCGTTCAGTAAAGGGGATTGTTTGAAAACCTTTAATGATTTCGTTACCGTTCAGGCGGTCTTCATCGACCAAGATAAAAGATTCCTGTGGCGATATCAGAGTTTTGAGTTCCTCTCTTACCTCGTACAGATGACCAATGTGATTCCGCTCTATGGCAAAACTTAAGTCTCCGTACAGTGAAACCAAGTTCCATTTTTCTTGAATACGCTCGAGGCTCTTGGCGGATTGTTCAAGATCCCATCTCATGAAAAAATAATCGAGGTCTTCTGGATGAGGAGGATAAGGGTGCCAGAAATGAACAACAGATTTCGGCTCAAAGACAACTGGAATTTTGGCATTATATAAAGCCAAACTAGAATCGAAATGATCTAGAAAAATAACATCTTCATCGAAAGGAGAAACTCGATCAAAAACACTTCGACGGTAGAGCCGACAGTGAGCTTCTCCAGCTAACTGTATCATCCGGCGATGAGTTCCGCGATCGAGTTGCTGCTCGCTCGTGGCTGGCAGGACTTCCCATTTAACGCCGTTAGCTGTTGGTACTGACCGAACCTCACCCTGGTTTGGGTCCCAATGAACGTTTGTCGCTCCTAAAGGCCCCTCAATAATTCGGGGCACAGCTACATCAGCTGGTTGTTCTTCGCAGGCGGCGATCAGATGGGATAACCAACCTTCCTCAACAAGAACATCATTCTCAACGAAGCACAAAAAATCATCCTTAGCTTCCTGAATTACTAAGTTTCTTAACTGGTTGGGCTGCAAATAACAATCTTTGTAAATGACTTTGACATTACTGCGACCTTCTAATACCTGTTCCATCTGCTGCCAATACACTTTCGGAGTATTGCAGTCTACTACGATCAGGTTAAACGGGATGTGGGTGTAGTTGAAAATTCGCTGTAAAGATTCAACTGCTAAGGTGAATTGTTCGCGAGGAAAGAATCCGATAGTTACTGTTGACATAATATATCTCCTATACTCAATGACAGTTAATTCATTGCCGCCTCTAGCAGAGACGAAAGAACTTTATCTGAGTCAAAATATTCCTCTGCTAACCTGCGTGCTGCATACTTGTGTCGCTCATAGTCAGCGTTGATGGCTTCTACACCTTTGACTACCTCCTGTTGGTCGCAAAAAGTTAAAATCCCTTCTTTGATGGGTAGCCAATCGCTCAAACCTGTATCTTGTACTAGAATTGGCTTACCGGAAGCCAGATAACAAACGCTGCGATCGCTAAACCAGCCACCTTTGGTAGCAACATAACCCTGTTTTGCGACTCCAAACTCAGCGCGGGATGCTTGGACAAATTTCTGGTAAGACTCTGGGGTAAAGGAGGCAATCCATCCGGGAATCACCTCCCAGCCATACTGTGATAGTTCATCGGGAAAGCCACCGCTTAAGGCAATCCGAAATTGCTGTTTGGTGAGTTGCGGTATATCTATAAATTTTAAGAACTCTTTATCCTTATTGCCGTAGGTGACTCCTTCGTAGACCACCTCTCGATAACTGTGCCACTGCATAATCGAACTGAAGTGGGTGGTATGATTGTCTTCAGTTACTGGCCAGTAAGGCAGTGCTACTGGAGGTAATGTCTTTTGCCAATGCCTACCGTTTGTGGGGATAAGACAGTCTTCAGCACCAATGCGTTGCCCAATCGTGAAGAGGCGATCGCAACGTTCAATTGTCTCTACTAATTCCGAATTACCGTTAGCAATATTAATCTGCGTAAAACCGGGATCGGCATCAATATAGATGCGGCGCTGCGGCCATCCATACTCATCTCTCCAAACAGAAAGTGGAGAGCCACGAACAATCATTAAATCAGCCTGAGAGCAGATGTCTTTAAACTCGTCAATCTCCATCCCAACTGAATGCTCATCAGTTCGGTAAATCCACTTGTTCTTAAAACCAAGCGGTTCTAGGCAGTTTTTAATATAATTTGTTGGATAGTCTAACTCCGTCGTGATTTGCTCGGTTTCCCAATTGTAAACCCACGACTCTGACCCACATTCTTCCAAGTAGAAAATATCATGTCCAAGGGCACGTAGACCCAGGAGGTATTGCAGGTCAGACCAAGCGTTGCCTCCTATGGGAAACCGACCAATAGCACTAGCAAAAATAATAATCATCTTATTTGAAATTTGTTATATGTTTTGATTAGATGTATTAGCTGATGATTTATTCCTTCATAGGCAGTCAGACTTGAAATTGAGATAGATGCGTGCTTAAAACTGTCTCCAGTAGTCGAGGTAGCACCACTTTGTAACTAAAGAATTGCTCGGCTAATTCTTTTGCTGCCTGACAGTGAGCCTGATAATTTGTATTGACGCGCTCGATACAGCCTACAGCTTCCTGCAAGCATGAAAATACCAGCACACCTTGCCCTGTAGGCAGCCAATCGCTAAATCCGGTATCTTGTAAAATGACGGGACGACCAGCAGCGAGATAGCAGACGCTGCGATCGCTAAACCAACCGCTACGAGTTTTTACATAAGCTTGTTTGGCAACGCTAAATTCTCCACGGGAGCTAGTCAGGTAAGTTATGTAGGTTGACAGACTAGCGCTAATTTCCTTACCATCTCGAACTAACCAACCTGCTGCCTTTAAAGATTTCATAACCTCTGCTATTTCTGCATCCTTGCCAGCAAGAGCGAGTTCGAGTTTCTGCCAACAGTGGCTAGGGAGTTCCAGCAAGCGCATGAATTCCCGATCTTTCTGCCCATAATCCTCACCTTTATAAGTCACGCCTCCATAAGCATTCCAATTGGCAATTGTCGTGAATGGGAAATCTGCGCGTTTTTCGCCACTATCTTCGGGAATAAGTATCGAATTCCATATCTCTGGTACAACAGGCGGTACAGTGGGGAGCCATTTAATTCCATCACTTGGTACGCCGCAATTTGGTTGTCCAATATTAACGCCATAACTAAAGTAAGCGTGATAATCGTTACGACCCTCAGCGGCGAACGTCCCAATCTGGGTAAAGAATGGGTCCATGTCGATTAATACTCGATGTTTGCATAAAAGAAATTCAGATAACCAGCAAACTCCACCGATATTTAATAGCAGATCCGCCGTCTTGAGCATCTGCTTTATTTCTTGCCAATCTGCACCGTAGACATCTCCTGTATCCCGATTTACATAGCAGAGTGTGGCATTCACGCCATAACTGTATATGAGCGTTTGGACTGCGTGAAGTCCAAAGCTTGGGTCATCAGTGTAATTGTGGGCAATAGGGTTATAGCAAGACCCAGACCAACCACTTTCCTCCAGGTATAAGACTTCATGTCCCAAATGATGTAACCCTAAAACATAATGAAAGTAGGCTAAGAGATTGCCAGCAACAGGATGTCGAATCATATATCCGCAAACAACAATGCGTGCCATACTTATAACCCCGCTCGTTCCATGAGACTGCCAATCACTTTCTCTGCGGCAAAGTACTCCGAAGCAATTTCACGAGCTGCCCGACAATTGCCTTCGTAGTCGCTTTCGATCGCCTCCACTGCCGCGAGAATATCTTCCATAGTGTTGAATGCAAATAATCCTTTCCCCGTGGGTAAGAACTTGCTAAACCCTGTTTCTTGGGCGATCGCAGGACGGCCTGCTGCCAGATAGCAGACAGAGCGATCGCTGAACCAGCCAGTGCGAGGACGAACATACTGATCCTTTGTCACAGTAAACTCGCCTAGAGAGGCACAAATATAGTTACGATAGGCGATCGGATCGGATAATGCCCTAGCATAAACAATCCGCCAACCGCGATTAATCATTTCAGCTTGCTCTTGAGGATTAATACCTTCAAGAGCAAGCTCAAGCGGTAGCAAAGATTTTGCTGGAAGGTCTATGAAACACCGGAATTCTCGGTCTTTGCGCCAGTAATACTTCTCCCCCTGCCAAACGATATCATTGTCCCAATGCTCCCAGTTTGAGATAGTTGTGAGAGCCGAGTCCAAAATTGGTGGACTATCGGTAAACCACCAATCGAGGCAAACTGGCGGTCGCGTCGGATGCCACTGGTATCGCTCGATGGGTACAAGACAGTCGGGCGCTCCCAGATTCTCGCCATAGGTGAATAAGTAATTGTAAGCATCAAGTTGCTCAATCTTTTGAGCGTCATTCTCGGCTACTTTTATCTGATCGACCATCGGATCGGTTTGTAAATATATAAGACAGGCGATATCGTCGTGTTCACTACGTATAGGATGGTATCCACATAGATTGATGACTGCATCCGCTTCCTTGTATAATTTTGCCAATCCCATTAAGTCACGTGCTCCCAGGGTTGCATCTCGCACTCCTGGAGGACGGAAAATCCAGCGATCGCCCAAACCGATACTATCCATGTATTGGGCAAGATAGCGCACATTTGCTGAATATTCTGATGTATGCCAGCAGAAGGTAATCGGATCTAATAGTTCGCTGTCAGTATCCTCGACGTACCATACATCGAAACCTAATCGCCGCAAGCCTGCTAGATAGTGGAGCACTTGCCAAGTCATGCCCCCAAATGGGAAGGATGCTAGCATCCCCCAGACGACGACTATTCCCCGAGTAGCAGGCGGATAGTCAAAAGAAAGGATCATTTAGTTTACTCCATCCATCATTGAAATTTAAGAGCATAGTTGAGGATGCCATTCAAAGTTTGTTTAGCTTGAAAATATGTTTCAGCAATTTCCCTTGCTGCTCGACAGTGCTTTTCATAATTAGTATTTATTGTCTCTAAGGCATCAGCTGCTTCACTAAGCGTCGAGAACCGGAACATCCCCTCGCCATTAGGTAGGAAGGAACTCGGCCCAGTGTCTTGAACAACAACAGGTTTCCCGCTTGCTAAATAGCAGAGCGTGCGATCGCTAATCCAGGCATTTTGAAACTTCATACATGAAGGTTTCGCGCAACTAAACTCTCCTCGCGACATTTGGATGTAAGATTGATACCTATCTGGACTGCTAGCCATTTTGTAGGCATGACGCACCCGCCAACCATAGCTCTCCAGCACTTCTCGATCCTCTGCGTCTCCTTTATAATCAGTAACATCATGCGGTACGGTATTGTTGGCTTGCCAGCTTTGCTCTTTTCTGCTTCGATCGTCTTCCACGTCTCCCTCACCCAGGCACAGCGCCAGCTCAAGCACTTGGTCGGTTAAGCGCGGCAGTTCCACAAATTGCATGAAGGAAACTCGCTTGTTGTTCTCGTAGCAGATATCCTGCCCGTCTGTAATCCATTCCCCTTTGCCACCATTGCCCCACCAACCGGAGACAGTCGTAAATGCTTCGCTGTTGGGATTGTATACGTATGGCCACAATTCCAGACATACTGGTGGTCGAATTCGCATCCAAGTCAAACCACAATCCGAAAACTTAGCGCTAGGTGTGCCGACAGTTTCACCAGTACTAAAGTAATAATCGTGTGGGGGTACAACGAGCTGTCCAACTGTTATCCAAAATTGTAATAAACCTGGATCGATATCTATTAAAGCAGTCCGTCGAAAACATGAAAGCAAAGCTGGATGAATACCGTAGTAAAAATTTAGTAAAAGGTCTGCTTGCCGAAAGATTGCCTGTGCCTTTGATGACCAAACTCCGATGTATTCATACTCGCTGCCACGATCGGATATCGCGTTCTGGTCTGAATAAAGGATGACCTTTCCACTAAGTCCATAGCGTTCCATACGTTGATAAAACGTAGAAAGCATAAGTTTATCCTGCTCTCGATCGCCGCTACTGTGGAAACGCTCTAGCCAATACACCTCACATCCCAACTGGCGCAGCCCCTGTACATATTGCATATAAACCCAGAAATGACCCCCTCCTTCTGGAAAGGTCACGACGTTTGAAGGGGAAATGACAACGACAGACATAATACTTCCCTCCCAACTAAGCTGATAGGTTTGCTAGCAAATTGGCGAGTTCTCGAAAGCCTATAAGTTGGATCTGGAGTTCTGTGAGCTTGCTTCTGATGATTGGGCTGCAAAGCGTTTGTAATTCCGTTTCTCGCTCGATCGCATAGGTTGATGAAAACTCTGGATCGACGTAACCTGGATGGCAGCTCAATTCCGTAAACCCTTCCTGAACTTCGGTTTCTAGCATTTGGACTAAATTTTCGACGCTAATCTGCTCCAGGTGCGTCTCTCCATCCCATTGCCCATAAAAGCTGGGGAAATAACGAACCGGAGAGTGTTCTCTTAGTGGCAATCGATATTGCTGCGCCAAATTAAGGAAGTGGGGCAGTAATTGAGGAGAGCGGTGGATGTTATGATGCGAGTCAAGATGAGTCGGTAGATGCCCTATTAGCTCTTGAAAGCGTTTCAATTGGCGATTTAGTTCAGCACGGCATCGATCCAAAGTCGTGAGATCGAGTGCTAATTCTCCATCCTCGGTTGTGATATTTACATGCAAACCAACGCTCAGTTCGGGTAGTTTACGGCTTAAGATAGCTGCTTCCTCACTCGCTGGCATATTCACCATTAAGCTCGTGCTAGTTAGGACTCCGTTACAGTGGGCTTCAACAATGCCACTGTTAATTCCTTGACTAGCACCAAAATCATCTCCATTAACAATGCAATACTTCATGGATCGAACTCTTTAAACAAAAATCTTGCTAGTTTTTAACCGCCTGTTTGCGAATTCACGATCGCAGATCGCATGGTTGAGTTGAGCCGAAGTGTAATTTATACAGCTTCTTGTAATAGCCACTTACCGCTAGTAACTCCTCGTGAGTTCCCATCTCTACTACTTTCCCCCGATCCAAAACTACGATTCGGTCGGCTCGTTGAATTGTCGAGAGGCGATGGGCAATGATAAACGTAGTCCGTCCTACCATCAGTCGCTCTAAAGCTTCTAGCAGCAGAAACTCGGTTTGAGCATCTAGGGCAGAGGTGGGTTCATCCAGAATTAGCACTGGAGCATCCTTGAGTAGGGCACGGGCGATCGCTAATCGTTGCTTCTCGCCTCCTGAAAGTGTGGCTCCGCGCTCGCCAATTACTGTGTCATAACCTTGAGGTAATCGTTGAATAAAGCTGTCAGCATTGGCAACTTGAGCGGCTTTGACGATCGCTTCGCGGCTAGCATTAAAGCAGCCATAGGCAATGTTCTCAGCAATAGTTATCGGCAGTAAAAACGGCTCTTGCAGTACCAGGGCAATCTGCTCGCGCAGGCTTTTCAGTTGTACGCTTTGGACATCCACTCCATCAAAGAGGACTCGTCCCTGCCAAGGATCGAAAAACCGGAGAATCAGGGAGACTAGGGTAGTTTTGCCAGCACCCGTTGCGCCTACGAGGGCGATCGTTTCTCCCGGTTGCGCTTCTAGGGTAATTTCTTGAAGGACGGGATAGTTCGGTTCGTAACCGAAGGTGACTTTCTCTAAACATACGTGTCCGCGTCCTCCTACTGGACGAACTGGCAATGGTCTAACATCAGGAGCATCCTGCACCCCATCTTGAGTATCCAAAACCTCTAACACTCTCCTAGCACTAGCAGCTGCACTAGCAAAACTAGAGGACATATAAGCCAGAGTCGCCATCGGCACGTACAAGGAGGCGAGATAAGAGAGGAAGACTAGTAAAGAACCAATTGAGAGTGACCCATCTAAAACCTGGAAGCCACCGTAAGCCATGATTGCTGCTGTTCCAACTGCGGTTACACCTCCCACCCCAACTTTGAATTGCATTTGGGCAAGGATAGAGCGTACATAAGCTTGCAGGGCTTTTTGAGACAGGTAGCGAAAGCGCTCATCTTCGTGTGCTTCACGTCCGAATGCTTGAATAATCGGTATTGCTGTCAAGGTTTGCTCGCTGAGTGCAACGATCTCACCTTCAAATTGTTGATACTGATAGGTTCGTTCAGTCATGGGCTGGTTAAAGACCCAAATTAGTAAGATTATTAAAGGAGCAATTATCAGCGAGAGCAGTGAAAGCAGTTGATTAATTTGCCACATCACGCCGAACATTGCGACCAAATTCACCAGAGAAGTAAGCACGGGCAGAAAAACCCCCATTGCCAAATTCTGAATACAGATGCTGTCGGTCATCACCCGCCTGACCAGATCGCCAGCGCGCTGTTGATTGTGGAATCTCAAAGAAAGATGCTGTAAGCGATCGAATAGTGCTGCTCCCAAGTCATAAACCATCTGGCTGCCAACACCAGCTCCAACATATTCCTGTATCAGTCGAACTCCCTCACTGGATAAAAATAAAACGATTGTGGCAGCTGCTAACCAAGCGAGTAACTGCATATCGGATTGACTACCAGACAAGGTTTTGAACCAAAGAACGCTATTTGGTAGCGATTGGTTGTTCAAGACGCAATCAACGATCAACTTCAAAGGCCAGGGCTTGAGTACATTTAGCCCCACATTAATCAGCATTAGCAGCATGACAAAAATGAGTCCGCGCCAACGAACCAGGGCGTAACGTGCCAATCGCAGCCACCACAGTTTCATAGAACGACCTCCTGCGGCGGTTTGGGAAACTGCAAGGAGTGCAAACGATGATAGAAACCATTGATAGCCAGCAACTCCTGGTGCGTTCCCATCTCCACAACCTTTCCCTGTTCCAGAACTACAATCCGATCTGCTCGTTGAATCGTGGAAAGTCGATGGGCAATGATAAACGTAGTCCGGCCTTCAATCAGGCGATCTAAAGCTTCTAGGAGTAAATTTTCAGTCTGGGCATCCAGGGCAGAAGTGGGTTCATCGAGAATCAGTACAGGTGCATCCTTGAGCAGGGCGCGGGCGATCGCTATTCGCTGTCTTTGTCCTCCAGAGAGGAGTGCCCCTCTTTCACCGATCGGGGTATCATACGCTTGGGGCAACTGTTGGATGAAGTCGTCCGCCTTAGCCGCTTTGGCTGCTGCGACAATCTTTGCTAAACTTGCTTCTGGACACCCGTAGGCAATGTTCTCTGCCACCGAGAGCGGCAGTAAAAACGGCTCTTGCAGCATCAGAGCAATTTGCTCGCGCAAGCTTTTCAGTTGTACATCTCGGACATCCACCCCATCAAAGAGGACTCGTCCCTGCCAAGGGTCAAAAAAGCGGGGAATCAGGGAAACCAGTGTACTCTTACCAGCACCTGTCGCGCCGACGAGGGCGATCGTTTCTCCCGGTCGCGCTTCTAGGGTAATTTCTTTGAGGACGGGGTAGTTAGGTTCATAACCAAAGGTGACTTTCTCTAAACATACGTGCCCGCGTTCTCTAAGTGGACGAACTGGCAATGGTCTGGCATTAGGAGCATCCTGCACCCCATCTTGAGCATCCAAAACTTCTAAAACTCTATCTATATTGGCATCTACAGACTTCAGGCTCCCGTAGATGCCAAATAGACCCTTAAATGCTCCTTGTATAGATTGTAGGTATGCTAAAAAGACAAGCAAGCTACCGATACTCATAGCCCCCAATAATACCTGCTGCCCGCCCACATACAGAACGATCGCAGTACCAATCGTTGTCACAGTACCATTGGCTACACCGTAAACACTTTTGAGCAGAGTTTCGCGTTGTGAGAGAACAACTGCGTCTGCCGCTAAATGCTCAAACTGCCGGGTATTGTAACTCTCTCTACCAAATGCCTGAATCATCGGGATTGCTGTTACCGTTTGGTGGACAAAACTAGTGAGGCGGGATTGGGCTTCACGGTTAAGTTTTGTCCGGCGTTTGAGTCGGGAACCAAAAACAAGGGCTGAACCGCCCATTATTGGAGCCACGAAAAGCGAAAGTAGTGTTAGTAAAGGACTTAGATTCCAGGCGACGAGGCTAATAGTTGCTAGCGTCAGCAAGTATTGCACAGGTGAAATCAGCAAAGCACCGCTTAAGGTATAAACGCAATAGGTATCTCCGGCTAGACGGCTGAGGGAATCACCCACAGTCCGTTGGTTATGGAACAGCAGTGAAAGGCGTTGCAAACGATAGAACAGTCTTTGGGCCAGTTCGTAGACCATACCTTGTCCGGCAGCGCTCCAGGCCCAGCTAAGGCTAGTTTCTAGGGTAGCGTTTAAAGTATAAAGTCCAAGGCTACAAACTGCGGCGACAACAACCAGCAACGCTGGTGTGAGCGCCAAGTTAAAAGTCCCCAGGAATGAGCGAACCAACGGGGGGATGACTGCCTGACCGAGAGCATAATCTACCAAGATTTTCATTGGCCAAGGTTGAAGTGTGGCGGTGGCACAAGTGCCAGCCGTGAGACCGATGATTGCGATTAAGGTACGCCACTGGCGCAGCGGATATCGGAGCATCTGCCCGTATCGATGCATGATTAATTTGATCTCTTGCCTCACTTGCAGATTTACCTCTCGTCTGGCCATTTGCTTACTGGAGTACCAAGACGTTTGTCATGGCTGTAATATTACACTTTCTGCGACAGACTGGTTGTTGGTGGTTTGTATTGGCAGCAAGTAAACTCTTTTGGCAACAATCTCCAGTACTTGGTAAAGAATACGTCCCAACTGGAAGTTCTGATATAAGATGACACTGGCGTTCAGCGTACCTAGTGCAATTGTGAGTGTTGCTACTTCTGGCATTCCCAGAACGATCGCCACAATTGCGAACAGACAATAGCCAACCATCGCCATAATGGCTAACTGTGACATTCTCAAAGCACACCGCACCCGCAAAACTCTTTTGTTACCTCCATGATTTTCAGCACATACTTTCAGTTGAACTTTTGACCAAATCCCCTGATAAATCTCTAAATCCCAGTCGCTCCAGCCTCGATCCATCGCAATGAAATACTTGCAAGACACGAGTAAATCCATTACCTTTTGCAGCAGGTTCTCCTTTTCGATTCCTGCTTCTGTCCAATAGGACAACTCATAGGCGCGATCGCGCCAGGAAATATTTACTTTGTGCGCTGGCAAATCAAATTGAATTAAATCTGCTTGAGTTAATGTTTGAGTCACGTCGCTTCGCTCCGAATTCAAAATTCAAAATTCAAAATTAATGATCCCCATAAATAAATTTAGAGGCTTGTATCATGAGTCGTTTTCGGTCATTTTTTTAATGCTTCTATTTTTATTTACAGTTCATCAAACTTTATCGGCTCGGCTTTCTTAAGTTCTTTAATTCGCCATTTATAGCGCTCTATACTACGTACAATCGGCCCCAGGTAAATTAATAGCGCCACCAGTAACCGTGCCCTTCTTTTGAGAAAACGAGAGTCAATCCGCGCTTGTATAGCACCAGCTACACACCAGCTAAAAGAGATAAGGAACATTGCTGCACCCAACCACGGGCGATCGCCAGATAAAAGCGCAGACACAAATAGGATCAAAGCTGCGATATTCCACTCCAGTGTCAGGGGAAGGTAAGAAATCAGAGACGAGGAAGGCTCGTACAAGGTTTGAAACAGACCGCGACCAAACACCCCAGAGTAGATAATTGGTTGACCAATACGAAGAAATGCAGATAAATCTCCGTAGATTCTCCCCAACCAAGAAGGCTGTCCCAGAAGGTTAAAGCGGTAGGGATGCTGAAAATAAACGAGCGCTTCTGCCTTGCCATAACCTTGCTGCTGTTTGAGATAGGCTGCTACTGTATTACGGCGAAAATGCCATACGATTGCCGCTGGGCTAAAACCAATGGTGTAACCTCGATCTTGCAGTCGCCAGCAGATATCAACATCATCCCCGGCAGTACGAAATATCGGGTTGAAGCCGTTAATTTCTTGTAGAACCTGCCGACGAAAAGCCATGTTACAGCCAGCAATATGTTCCGCTACTTCATCACTCAAAAGTATGTGGGTAGGTACGCCAGGTGAGACAGCAACGCAGGCGGGAACAAGAGAGTCTTCCGGGGGAGATAAGTTTGGCCCGCCTACGGCAGCTAGACCAGAGGAGAGAAACTTGGCGACCAGATAGGTGAGCCAGTCTGGATCTGCCATACAATCAGAATCGGTATAGGCAACAATCTCGCCAGTTGCGGCGGTCATCCCAACGTTGCGGGCGACGCTTAATCCCTTATTTTCTTGGTTAATTAGGCGTACATAATCGTAACGCTGAGTAATTTGGAGAGTGCGATCGCTCGATCCATCATTAACTACAATGACTTCATAGTTGGGATAGTTGAGTTCTTTGAGAGAAGCTAGACAACTATCCATCGTGCGTTCAGCATTGTAAGCGCAGACAATCACTGAGACTTTAGGATATTCAGGTAGCGCTGGCGGCAGAGGCGCTGTGTAATACTGCTGAACTGTCTGGAAAGCTGGCTTTTTGAGCCGTTCGGCGTCAACTAGACCAAAAGCCCAATCTTGTATGGCATATCCGCCGGTAAACCATTCATCCGTCCAAGAAAATATGATTGTCCCGGCTGCTCCCATCTCAAAACTAGATGACAGTTTTTGAGAGAGAATTTCGGCTTGGGCTTGGGTTCCTTCACGCATCGAGTCAACGCCAAACTCACTCAGTACTAGAGGTTTATCCTCAGCTAGATTATGGAGTCGTGAGAGGTAGCGACGAAAATCTGTTTCCCGATGCAGGTAAACGTTAAAGCATGAAAAATCAGTAAAGTCAATATTTAAATACTCTGTAGAGGGGTAATTGGCATAGCTCACCAAACCTTCGGGATCGCTGTCTTTTGCTACCGCCATTAACTCTTTAATAAAAGCCCGAACTGGTTTTGCTCCATGCCATCGGACAATATCTGGAGGAATTTCATTGCCCACCAAATAGGCAAAAGTAGCGGGATGATTCCGGCAAACTTTAACTCCTTGAACAATGCAGTTACGGATTTCTGCTTTGACAGCAGAAGAGTTAAGGAAGGCAATATGCTGAGACCAAGGTATACCAATTAACAGTCTCAGACCAGAGATTGCAGCTAGATCCAACAGCCAATCAGGTGGAACAGTATAGGTACGCACACAGTTAGCTCCCATTTCTGCCATCATAGCGAAATCTTTTTCCACAACTGATTTTTCTGGAAAGGATTCACCGTGGCTACCAATGGAGAAAGGGCCGTAACTAACTCCTTTAAGATAAAACTTTTTATCCTTAATAAAGAAAAACTTACCTTTTACTGTGACTGCCTCGCCTTGTGCAAGTGGTTCAGCACAGAAGCCAGAAGGTGTTGAAGTCAAGTTTCGCAAATTACCCCCGACAATTCCCTGCAAATTTATTTCCTTGTTGCTGAAACACTACGTCAGTTGGCTCAAAAAAAGAAACACACATATACTTCGTTCAATGCATTGGCAGCATATTTGGCGTTAATACCACCACAATCGCCATTAATTAACAACCTTGTAATACTTAAGAGTGTGTCAGAAGTGGGTTTGCGATCGCGTTTACGAAAATGTATGAATTAACGTATATTTTCAGTCTAGTTTTGTATCCAGTTGGTCAATTAAACTCAGCAACACCAATTGCTGAGTCAGTTCAAAATTTACAGTTGAATATATATAGGAATCGGTTGGATTCGGAGAATTTACTTGCGTGGGCAGGGAACAGGAAATAGGGAACAGGGAACAGAAAATAAAGCTTTATAAGGTGTACTGAGTTTTTTCAGAAATCAAATATGAGTCATATAAATATAGGGTTTCATTTCAGCCAATGGAGAAAATGTTGCCAAAAATTTGATACTACATATACCCAACTGGAAATGAGTAGTTTTAAAACTTCTTACTACTATGGTTTATAAACTTGCTCTCTGCTTTAGCGGTAGGTAACAATAACGTTGCCAAAATACTCTCTGGTATGGTGGGAGTTACTTTACAAGCACTATTGAGGCAATCTACCAATAACTGGCTAGCAGTATAGTACTGTTTAAGTATTTCTTTCTGCTCCTCGCTGAACTGCCATTGATGACCAATGTTGCGACACTGAACTATCGCCAACCTCAAATTATTAGCCCAAGTTTTACCGTTAGCATTCCACCATTCTTTTAACTTTTCTCTACCTTGAACTGGGGTTGGTAATTGTTCTTTGAGTTTTTGCAAAGAATGCTGTAACTCAGGGTGACAGACAATAATTCGGTCATTAGAAAGAGCAAAGCTTAAAGCCAAAACTCGATCTAAAGTCGGCTCGTTAGAGAGAGCAACGCTTAAGTGAAGGGCACAGTGAAGAGTTATATCTAGATCCAAATCAGGGGTAAGATTACTAGTAAGTCTGAGATCGATGCCAAGGGAAAAAGCCAAGTCATTAGTAAAGCTCAGATCGTCGAGAAGTTCTAGGGTTAGATAAAAGGCACGAATAGCTACTCTTTTATGAGTAGACTGAACTGAAAGAGACTTCTGATTAAGCCAGTTGAAGAAATTTTGTAATTGCCAATCGAAGGCGGCAAGCCGATCGATATGTTGCTTGATTAATTGCAACAGATAAGTCGGATTATCCAACATTCCAGCGGTTAGTAAAAAGATTTTGCGCCAACGTGGTTCAGTTAAATGGCTAACCAGATCGATTAATTTTTTTTCTAATATTTGAGGGTTAGGGCTAGTAACAAGATTTTTAGCTGTTAAATACTCCTGAAAAGCTATATGTGAAAACGAGTAAATTCCCTGCGCCTGCTCTATTAGTAATCCATGTGTCTCAAGCAGTTTCAGCACTGCTTCACTGTTGAGTTGCAGTATATCAGGCTCAGTTTGGGTTATGGGTAAGTTACAGAGGTAGTCCGTAATGTATTGCTCGATAATACTTTGTGTGAAAAAGTAATGACCTTGTTTAAAGGTAATAGCAGCAATTTGACTCAGCAGTTCCAGCTTTTGAGCTAAAGAAAAATGAAGATAAATTTCATCTCGTTTAATGTTCCTCACTTTATCCCAGCGATTGAGCAAAGTGTCCAATCCTTGCTTGTAAAATTCGACCTTTCTAATTGGAAAGTCCGAGCAAGCTTGAAACACACAACAAGCCAAATTAAGCAAAAGTGGTCTGACAGCTAGTTCTCGAATTTGTTGATTCTCTAATAACTGTAATTTTTGCACAAATCGACAAGCTAAAGCTTTTCCTTTGTCGATGGAATTCTTACTAACATTGACAAACCAATTTTGCACAAAAGCCTCAATTTGAGAACAATCAAAATCAGCAATTTCAACATCACTAAATTCCTCGAACTGATACTGTTGATAACCGATACGACATGTTAGAATCAACTTATTTTGGTAATAGTTTGCAGCAAAACTGCGAATTTTAGTGATGATTTTGGCGTTATCATCTTCTGAAATTTCATCTAAGCCATCCAGTAAAATTAATATTTTGCCACTAACTAGTAATGTTTGAATTTCTCGATCTGAAGCACCGCAATTGGCAAGCTCTTGACTAATATAGTTCAATAAACTATAATTTCCGCTTTCTCTAGCATTCTCAGCAAAGTTTTTCAAGCGAATAAAAATTGGTATCCGGTCTGATAGTAATTTGCCTTGATTGCATTGCATAGCAATATACTGTAAAAACGTAGTTTTACCAGATCCTGGTTTACCTAGTACCATGAGTTTGGGATAGGTGATAACTGCTTGGATTGCAGAAACTCGTTCTTGATAAAGTTGATTAAAAGCAAAACAGTCGAACTCTTCGGGAATGAAGTTTTGTAGGTCGAGAATATCTACCCATCTTCGACTTGTAATATGATTCAGAATATTGGTGTTGACATAAATTTCTTCTAGTTGAATTGGTCGATCGATATCTAACAACCTCGTAGTGCCACATTGGCATTTAATCTTATCACTTAGACGCGATCGCAACATTTGCACTAAGCTTTCGATATCTTGGCAGTTTTCTCTTTCCCATTCCTGCTGATTGGGTAGTTCAGCAATATCTTGCCAATCTAAACCGAGTCGAAAGCATATTTCCATAAAGTTCTGACGCTCAATCGGCTTGCCTGTAAAAAATTTCCAGATTGGTTGCCGAGTCTCAAGTCCTATCTCGCTAGCTAAATACTCTTGCGTCCATTCTCTAATTTTAAAAGCCTTTTTTGCTTTCTCAATACCTACAGTAGATGCTTTCAACGAACGTCGTGCCATAAAGCAGTTTTTTAATCTCCAGTTATTAACTTAAGGAAATATTTAATCAATTAATTAATTATTGATTCATAATTATGTCACTTTCATGTTTAAATTTTATCAATTTTTTTTGATATATCTAAATAAGTAAAATTGTAACTAACGTAATCAATGTAGTTTTACTGATATTTATTAATACGATCGGTTTAATTACTGAGTTTTAAAACTAACTAATTTTTTTCGGGGCTTCTTCCCTCTTATGGCTTATATTTTACCTTTATTTGGAAAAAAAAATGTTTTGATGATTCGTGATTTTAAATCCGATTTAAAACAATTTAATTAAAAGTAGGAAAGGTAGGAAAAGTAGGAAAAGTAGGATAGATATACAAATTCAAGCAAACTCATCTGATATAACTTATACGTTAAGTCATACATGCTTCTGAATGGGATCGCAAACAGATTTGTTGGATTCATCCCCTATTTAGAAAAACCTTGCTATTAGGTATCCCAAAAGACAGTTGCTATTTTCGCCAGTACTGAATGTAAACTTTCAGACTATTTTCAGATTGCGATCGCCTTGATAAAATTCTCAAAGGTTTTACCTTAAAAAGCTACGCCAAGGCCATCTTTAGCACCGCTATCTGCGAAACTTTATGCCAAAAGGGGGAAGCAAAAAGTCCAAAAACCTCCTTCATTTGCATCTCTGCGATCTTAATGATAAGTTTTTAAGCGGACATGGGATCAACTAGCTACGCCTACGCAGGTATATAAAAATTGTTTATGATACTACATTTTACTGCGTCTACCTTAAAAACCATAGTTTTTTGGAATTAGGGTAAAGTTCACAACCCAAGCCACAACCGAATAATACACTCTCCTTAAAAGACTTCAAGTTTCAAAATGGACGGGGTTTATAACTGGCATAGAGTAACTTTGTCTAGAAGTTGCACTATTACCAGGAGAAAACATAACCTGGCAAATAAAACCTCTTTTTGTCAATTATGAGCGAGAAATACTCAGATTTTAACTCTGGTGGCTTTTTTATAGATAATTATAGTGGGGAATTATCAGCTAAATCCATTTACAAATAAAAAGCCATGAAAGAAAAACCTAAACAAATGCGTATATGGGCGATGTTGTGTCATCTCTCGGCTTTGCTAGGGTGGATATTATTGTGTTTTTTGGTATTTCTTGGCATTCCTTTATATTTACCTTTAAATGTTTTGCCTCCATTCATAATTTGGCACTTGAAAAAATCTCAATATCCTTGGATTGATTTACAAGGTAAGGAATCATTAAATTTTCAAATCTCTTTAACTTTTTATACTTTTATTACAATCGCAATATCATTAATTTTAGTAGTAACTAGCTTGAGTCTAGCAGTGACTACTAATGGTTCAATTAATCAAATAAAAAATACTTTAGATAATTTATTAATTATACTTATATCATTAATTTTATTCAAACTGTTACTACAATCTTTTGTAGTGACTTTTGCTGCTGTTAAAGCTTACAATGGTGAGCATTATCGTTACCCCTTGACAATTAGAGTTTTACGATAAGCCTAGATGATAGTATACTAGATTCAAAAGAGCGATCGCTAGATGTTATCAACTCAATAGCAATCGCCAAACATGAGGAAAATATTGCCGATATTTGATGTAACTACATATTAGATGTAAATTATAAGTAAACAATAAGTTGCATAAATATGAGGATAAAAATTAGATGATTGGAGTTGCGATCGCCGGCACGGGATTTGGTCAAAAAGTCCATATACCTGGATTTCAAGCACATTCTCGCACTGAGATAGTTGCTGTTTATCACCGTGATATAAATAAAGCCAAAGCCATAGCAGAATCCCATAATATTCGTCACGCTTCCGACTCACTTGCAGATATTGTGGCATTACCAGAAGTGCAAGCTGTCAGCATTTCGACACCGCCTTTTTTGCACTATGAAATGGCAAAAACTGTACTGCAAGCTGGCAAACATTTATTACTAGAAAAACCGACAACTTTAAATGCATTTGAAGCGAAAGAACTTTATCAGTTAGCTAAAGCCAAAAGCGTTATTGCAACTGTAGACTTTGAATTTCGCTTTGTACCAGCATGGCAATTGTTTGCAGAATTATTGTCAGAAAACTATGTGGGTGAGTTACGCCTAATTAAAATTGATTGGTTAGGTTCTTCTCGTGCTGATGTTTCACGCCCCTGGAATTGGTATTCTGAGAAAGAGAAAGGAGGCGGTGCATTGGGATCTTTGGGTTCTCACGCCTTCGATTATATTCACTGGTTATTTGGGTCAGTGCGTAGATTAAACGCTCATTTAACTACTGCTATTCCTACACGAGTTGACCCGATTAGCGGTGAATCTAAAGCTGTGAATACAGATGACAATTGTATATTAACGCTGGAATTAGCCAATGGTACACCTTGCCAACTTTCTATCAGTGCGGTTGTTCATGCAGCAAGAACGCATTGGATAGAAGTATATGGCGATCGCGGTACATTAATCGTAGGCAGTGAAAATCAAAAAGATTATATACATGGTTTTCGTGTTTGGGGTTCCCAGCCAGGTAAATCTCTAACAGAAATAGAAATACCGAATCGGTTGATTTTTCCCAAAAATTATGCTGATGGCCGCATTTCAGCATTTATCCGCGTAGTAGACCAATGGGTGCAAGGAATTGACCGCAATCAGGAAATTACACCATCACTACGCGAAGGAATTTATTCTCAGCTGTTGATGGATTTATCTCATGAATCGCATCAAAAATCAAGTTGGGTAGATGTTCCAAGCTTGGAAAGATTTCTGAGTAACTAGAAAACAAATGAGCAAAACTCCCCGCATTCGTATCCCACCGGAAGTAAAAAAATACGTTTTACAACGCGACAAATACCAGTGTCAAAGCTGCGGTAAAACTACTATAGAAACTCACCTCAGCATCGACCATATCATTCCCCTCGCTCGTAGAGGTCAAAATGATATCAGCAATTTACAAACCCTCTGTTTAACCTGTAATCAGCACAAAACAGACAATATCGATCTCCGCTTCCGGCGATATTTTCAGCTTTAGGTTACGATGGTATGAGCTATTAGTTTCTCCTCATTTCTATGCCTCAAAATAAAAATAGCAATTCCCTAATATTTCTCAATATTAGAACTACCCTTTTTTACTTCTTCATTATCATAGCTATTTTTGTAGTAGCCTTTCCCTGGTTATATGAGATTAAAACGAAAGCTGGGATCGATATATCACCTGGACGCCATGCAGGAACATTTTTTGAGAAACATACACGCGGACTCTTCAAGTGTGAGTGGCTTTATCCTTACCATTGCGATCGCTCTCGCATTAGGTAAAGGAAGTTACAACGGAATTCTGAAGTATAGCAGGAGACAGGGAACAGGTGACAGAGGACAGGGTTGAAAGTCTCTTGGTGTCTAGGTTCTATATTCAGTTTATCTCCTAACCTACCTGGCGACCGCTATAAAACAGACTTTATTACCTGAAAAACCCAAGATTTTACCCCACCCTAACCCTCCCCTTATAAAGCAATACAGTTCAGTTAAGAAAAATTGTAGGTTGGGTGAAGCAAAGCGCAACCCAACAAAGCTATGAAAATGTTGGGTTTCGTTCCTCAACTCAACCTACACAACTTAAGTTTTTTGGCGCTAACTGAACTGTATTGCCTTATAAAGGGGAGCCACTGCGTTGGGCGGCTTCGCCGACTTGAAGCATGTGGCGTGAGGGAACTAGATTTATTTCTTATTTCCCCCCTTTATAAGGGGGGATTAAGGGGGGTAAAACGTATGTGGGACAAGCACTTTAGCTTAAATTGAGACTAATGCACCACTGTAGTGTCCCTACATCTATTTCAACTGATTTGAGATCGAGCTAACATCAACGGCCAATTTTTTACCCAACTTGAGCAACTGAAGACACTGATTATCTGGTTCATTACCAAGGCTAGTAATACACATCGGTGCTATATGACTTTGCAGACAACTAAAATAGAGTTCCTGCGATCGCTGTAGGGAAATATGAATATTTAGTTGATCCCCGACATCAATCAATCGTTCCAACAGTTGGATATCTGCATTAAAGGTATCATTGGCATCGTGCAACAGTTGCCAGAGCGATCGCGCAATTAACTGTTCTAACATTTGCTTACCGTCGGGAATATTCAGCCGACAACGCAAATGTTTTGCTTCAGTAGCGATCGCCTCCAATTCTAAGATGTGATTGCAACTCTTTTGGGGATCGGCAATCTCTTGCTCAAGCGATCGCAATGTCATCAGACAGCGATGTCCTAAAGCAATATCTGCCGCCACCTGCAATTCTTGCGGTACTGCAATTTCATCACGATGAAACGCCATCAGCACACCGTAATTATCACGGTAGGCTTGAGTATATAACTGTCCTAAACGTGCCAGTGTTTCCTGACTCAACAGCCCCATAATCCGGTGGCGTTCTTCAGCAAATAGATTTTGCAAGTTAAAAGCTTCTTTCCCAAATAGCTGTGTCATCGCCAAGATCGTATGAGCCGCACTAGCTTGTTTTAGCGCCCCAAACAGCTTTTCTTTTAATTTGCTGTA
Source organism: Nostoc sp. DSM 114160 (assembly GCF_053470305.1). Lineage (NCBI taxonomy): Bacteria > Bacillati > Cyanobacteriota > Cyanophyceae > Nostocales > Nostocaceae > Nostoc > Nostoc sp. DSM 114160. The sequence continues at coordinate 604,627 of NZ_JBPFGO010000003.1, forward strand.
GTCACGCCGCCCAGTAAATTGTTGAATGCCACAGTGGAAATCCCAGCCTCCCAAATGTAAGACTGCAAATACCAAATGCTCACTTTCCCAAGTAATCTCTGATACCAGCTTTAAATTTCCCACAGCCAGAGTTAGCGATCCCATACGTTGCAGTTGGTAATCTAGCTCATTGGCAGCATAGCAATAAACCCGCTTTTGGTAACGCTGAGACTGTTTGTCAGCAGCATCTTTTCTCGGTAGAGAATTGTGCGTTTCTGCTGGTTTCTGATTGGTAAACAGGGAAGTAATGGCGTAATGGGCTGCAACTTGCTTAAAGCCAAGTTGGGCAGTTAACACTAATTGCCGATAAATTTCTGCACCGTGTTTGAACTGATCCACATTACTGGGGGCTAAACCTAGATGTTTGACGAAGCCTTTTTCCAGCTGCACGCCGGCCACTTCCCCTGCCAATTCCAAAGCACGGGCGGCATAGCGCAGAATTTGTGTCCCTTCTGGACGGGAAATTTCTTCAAAAAACCAGCCGCAACTAGTGAACATCAACAAAGCGTGACGCTGCATTTCTAACAAGCGCAAAGCGTCTACTTGTTCGGCTGCGGTTAGTTTGTGGGTTTGATGACGGGCGAGAAAACGGTTGACATTGGTAGCAGAGCGATCGCGTATTACTTGGATATATTCATCTCGCGCTAGCCAGGGATCGCGAAATAACTGTCTACCATGTTCTGTATACACTTCAGTTAGCCGATCCCGCAGCCAATTTAGGGCATCCCGCAGTGGACGACGCCATTTCTGATGCCAAACTGAGCCTTCCCCACCGCAACCACAGTCATCCTCCCATCTGCCGACACCGTGGGCGCAACTCCAGGCTGTGACTGACTTTAATTCCACTTCCCAACTGGGAGAATTTAAGCTCAGGTAGTGGGCGAAGTTCGTCACCGTCCAATTTTGTTGAGGAAACTCTTTGGTAAAGGCGTAGGCTAAAGTTTTCTCTGTTCCCTTTTTGTGATGTCCGAAAGTTTCCCCATCTGTCGCCACAGAAATTAGCTGTGCCAGACGATGATCCCCACGCACTGCCGAACCGATACGTCCGGTAAAGTGACTGGAATTATAAACTACATCACTAAAACCCATATCCCGCGATATCGGCCCATCGTAGAAGAAGATATCAATGTAGGGTAATTCTTCTGTACTACTATCGTTGGGGCTAGTAGCGAGCGCACTTAAAGGTGAAGATGAAGTGTCTAATGTGGGCTTCAAATAACAACGATAGGGACGGGTGGAATCAATCTGACTACCGCCGACTTCGATCCATTCAGGATGGGGACGATCTGGAGTCGGCAGGGGACGGCAACGCAGTGCTTGAGATGGTGCCAGGACAATGAAGCGAATACCCTCAGCCACAAGAGCTTCTAGGGTGGCGTAGTCTACAGCAGTTTCTGCTAGCCACATCCCTTCGGGATCGCGGCCAAAGCGGGAGCGGAAGTCTTCTTTACCCCAGCGAATTTGGGTATATTTGTCACGCTCGTTCGCCAGAGGCATGATGATGTGATTGTATACTTGCGCGATCGCATTACCGTGACCATGCAAGCGTTGGCTACTCTTGGCATCCGCCTCTAAAATCCGCTGATAAACTTCCACATCGTAGCGTTCTAGCCACGACATCAGCGTTGGGCCAATATTAAAACTGAAATACTCGTAATTATTGACGATCCCCACCACTTCACCTTGCTCATTTAAGACTCTGGCAAAGGCGTTTGGACGATAGCATTCCCAATGAATCCGCTCATTCCAATCATGGAAAGGTGCAGCGCTCGGTTGGCGTTCAATTGCGTCCAGATAAGGGTTTTCCCTTGGTGGCTGGTAAAAATGACCATGCACCGTCACATAAACACCATTAGCTTTTCTCAGGGGATCGGTTTCTTTGGTGTTATTGGGATCTGAATGTAATGTTAACGTTGAGCCAGAGCTAGCTGGCATTTCAGCAGCAGAAGTCATGTATATTTATCCAAAACAAAAAACTTGCATTTGCACCGAAAACATTGTGCATAAACTTTTCTCCAATAGTTTGAACACAAAATCCGGTATAAACAACAACTATGAAATCCAACTAAATTTTTGACAAAGCGGTTTCATTGTAGTGGGAAATCTGCGTTATCGCACAGCCCTTTCCTGAAGGCTTAAAATAATTAGCCATTGAACAAAGCCTCAGTTAGGGGTTTTCTCTTTTTCAGCGCCAATCAAAAATTTAATTGTCTTTTAATATATTAAACCCCATTTTTGATGTAATACTTTGGCTCAAATTCATACTTTTGCAACAAAAGATTACGAAAACTCATTATATCGCAATTTTGCTTTACACAACATCCACAGCGGTGAACGGAAAACAGTACAATCTCTGAATTGTTCTACAGGCGGTTGAGAGTATCCTATGGGAGTGCTGAGTGAAAGTAATTGTTAATTCAACACTCCAAATTTAAAACTTAGGATTGCTCGCTGTGAATGATACCCTCAACTTAAGACAACAAATGTCAACCAAAAACATTATTCTTTTCGCTTTACTACTGTTCATCCCGGTTTCTGTAGCAGCCCACTTTCTGGAGTGGGGAGAATTAATAGTTTTCATTACAGCTGGATTAGCCATTCTGCCCTTAGCAGCTTGGATGGGTACAGCTACAGAAGAAATTGCTGTCGTAGTTGGGCCATCATTGGGGGGCTTGTTAAACGCCACCTTTGGCAACGCTACAGAATTAATCATTGCCCTAGTAGCGTTAAACGCTGGGTTAGTAGATGTAGTCAAAGCTAGTATCACGGGATCGATTATTAGCAACTTACTACTAGTGATGGGTTTTTCCATGCTTTTGGGAGGACTGCGCTACAAAGAACAGACATTTCAGCCAATTGTGGCGCGGGTAAATGCTGCCTCGATGAATTTGGCAGTGATTGCCATTTTGATGCCAACAGCAATGAACTATACCTCTCAAGGAATTAACGAACAAACATTGCAAAATCTTTCTATTGCTGTTGCCCTAGTATTAATCTTGGTTTACGCCCTAACGCTGCTATTTTCGATGAAAACCCACTCCTATTTGTATGATGTGGGTGTAGCGGAGACAGAAGAAGAAAAAACCCCTCACGCGAAACCAAATATGATTTTGTGGGTTGGCGTGTTGCTAGTATGTACCTTGCTAGTGGCAATTGAGTCAGAAATGCTAGTAGATTCTCTGGAAGTGGCCACATCTCAGATAGGTTTGACGGCGCTGTTTACAGGGGTGATATTGGTTCCCATCGTCGGTAACGCAGCTGAACACGCCACAGCAGTCACCGTGGCGATGAAAGATAAGATGGATCTTTCCCTTTCGGTAGCTGTGGGATCGAGTATGCAGATTGCCTTATTTGTTGCACCCGTGTTAGTTATAGCAGGGCGGGTATTGGGGCAACCAATGGATTTGGATTTCAAACCCTTTGAATTAGTCGCTGTAGTTGTGTCAGTGTTGATTGCCAACAGTATTAGTTCCGATGGTAAGTCCAATTGGCTCGAAGGCACTTTGTTATTAGCTGCTTATACAGTGTTGGGGTTCGCCTTCTACTTTCATCCAGTTATGGAAGGTATGGGGTAGTACCGCAAGGCAAAAGTCAGAAAGAGGAAAAGGGGCAGTTCTTGCTGGGAGCAGGGGGAAACCCTATAAATAAATTTACTTTCTCTGTACCTTTTTATTTCTGCTAAAAAGTTCATAGTAAGGAATTTAGTGCTTATCCTTTCCTTATCCTTATCTTCTAAGCACGCTTTGTGCTTAGTACAAACCCTCAAAACGAGCTTATTGTACTAGTTAGTAGTGCGACACCAAATAGCCCGTCGTAGAGATCGCTCATATTTTAACGGATTCGCAAAAGTCTCCACCCTTAACGCCAGTAAAATAAAGAGATATAAGAGCGATCGCCTATATGAGCTACTGCCTTAACCCTCATTGTCCTAAGCCTGAAAATCCCAATCATGTCAATTTTTGCGTGACTTGCGGTTCCAAGTTACTCCTCAAAGAACGTTATCGTGCTATCAAACCAATCGGGACAAGGTGGTTTTGGCAAAACTTTCTTAGCTGTGGATGAAGATAAACCCTCAAAACCACGCTGCGTAATTAAGCAATTTTATCCCCAATCCCAAGGTACTAACACTCTTGCCAAAGCCGTAGAGTTATTTAATCATGAAGCGGTGCAGTTAGATGAATTGGGTAAACATCCCCAAATTCCCGAACTACTGGCATATTTTACCCAAGAAGCTCGGCAGTATCTTGTACAAGAATTTATCGACGGGCAAAACTTAGCCCAAGAATTAGCACATAGAGGTGCTTTTAGTGAAATAGAAATCTGGCAATTACTAAATGATTTATTACCAGTATTGCAATTCTGTCACGCTAGACACGTAATTCACCGAGATATTAAGCCAGAAAATATTATTTTACGCGAGAGCGATGCCTACGGCAAGGGCGAAGCCCAACGCAAACTAGTTTTAGTAGATTTTGGTGCTGCAAAATCTGCCACTGGCGCTGCTTTAAATAAAACTGGTACTACTATTGGTAGTCCAGAATATGTTGCTCCTGAACAAATGAGAGGTAAAGCTATTTTCGCCAGCGATATTTATAGTTTGGGTGCGACTTGTATTAATTTATTAACTGCGCGATCGCCCTTCGATTCTTATGATACTAACAACGATACTTGGGTATGGCAGCAATACTTAAAAACTCCTGTTAGTAATCAGTTGAGTCGCATTCTCAACAAAATGTTAGAAAGTATTCCAATTCGGCGTTATCAAACAGTAGATGAAGTTCTCAAAGATTTAAATCAATACTCGCCAGCAGCATCCAAGCCAGCGATTCCACCAAAACCGATTTCTCAATCACCACCAAATTCTTCACCTGCTTTTGTATCGAAATCTCCTAGTCAAATTGAGAAAGAATTAGAGGAAATGAAAACCCAATTTATGGGTGGTAATAAACCTCAACCAAATAAAATACAGCCACAAAATCCTACATCTCAGCCTACTAGTAAAAGTAAAATAGATGAAGAATTAGAAGAATTAAAAGCTAAATATCTTGGAAAGAATAATACGCCAAATCAATGATAAAACCAAATATCAAAAGTCTCTATTACATCACACATATTGAAAATTTGCCCTCAATACTTCAAAGAGGTATTTTATCCCACAAAGCAGTTGAGGAGTTAGGTGTTTCATATACACCAATCTATGATAGTGGGATTGTTAGCAAGCGTAAAGATAAGTCTACACCTGGAAGGAGTAGTTTGTGGGAGTACGCTAACTTATACTTTCAGCCACGTAACCCAATGATGTATCGAGTGGTTCATGAAAAGGACAAAAGAGATATTGCTGTTGTTGGAGTCAAACCGGATGTATTTGGAGCAGCAGGAGGACTAATTACAGATGGAAATGCTGCCAATGATCCAACTCAATTTTTTGCTATTAAGGAAGGAATAGAAATACTTCAGAAACAATGGAAAATTATTCAAAATGAGTGGTGGAATGAGCTAGATGGTTCCAAACGAAAGATAATGGCTGAGTACCTGGTTCCTGAGCAAATCAGCCCAGAACTTGTTCATTCAGTTTTTGTAGCAGACTATAAGGCTAAAGAGCGAGTCGAAACAATTATAGGTTCAGCTAGAATACCTATTGTTCCTGAACCAAATATGTTTTTCCAACCTATATCTGCTGCCCGTATCGGGACTAATATTTCCTTGATTGATGGGGATATGTTTTTTTCAAATATGCAAACCTTGACGATTAGTGTTAACCTTCAAGGCATAATGGGCAAAGGATTAGCGTCACGAGCAAAATATCAGTTTCCTGACGTATATGTAGTTTATCAAGATGCTTGCCGAAATCAACAGCTGACTGCCACAAAACCCTATCTTTATAAACGGGAAGCTTCTTTAGACCAAGAACTAGCCGATCTTAGTCTTCCGCTTGTGTCCTCCAATGCTGTAAAGTGGTTCTTGTTGTTTGCTACGAAAAGACAATGGCGAGAAAACTCTCGTTTAGAAGATATTGAAGGTGGCTTAGAATGGGTTAGAAACAATTGTCATGAAATTGGTATTCAGTCTTTGGCAATGCCAGCTTTGGGTTGTGGTTTAGGCAATTTAAATTGGTCTGAAGTAGGGCCACTAATGTGTCGATATTTGCATAATATAGGAATTCCGGTTGCGATTTATCTTCCACGGGAACACCAAATTGATTCCAAATATTTAACTAATGCTTACTTGCTAAATCGCTCTTGATTCGCACATTGTCTTAATCGCCTAATTACTGTCCGTCGGCTCATTTTTGACATCCACTCGAATTTCATAAAACCTATATTTCATAAGGTTTTTAACTTTTATAGAGACTTTCTAATCTCCATTTTTATTCACCTCTTATAGTTCAAATAGACTACTAAATGTCTTTGATAGTTTTCACAAAAAAGTGACTCTAATATCTAGAGTCACCTGCAAATAAAATAAATTGAGACTTTAGAGGTACAAAACCTTACTTCTTAGCTTCAGCAATAGGTACCCATTCAGTGTGGAAAGTTCCAGGCTTATCAAGACGCAGATAGGTATGTGCGCCGAAGTAGTCGCGTTGTGCTTGAGTTAGATTTTGGGGCAAGCGATCGCGGCGATAGCTATCAAAATAATCCAAGGATGCGCTAAATGCCGGTACTGGAATTCCCAGTGTTGCAGCTGTCGCAATCACTTCCCGCCAAGCAGTCTGTCTGTCGAGAATTGTCTGCTTAAATTCGGGAGCTAACAGCAAGTTAGGTAAAGCTGGATTTTCGCTAAAAGCCTTTTTAATCTTATTCAAAAAGCGAGCGCGAATAATACAACCACCTTTCCAAATCCGCGCCATTTCGCCCAAGTCCAAATTCCAGTTATATGTTTTTGAAGCTGTGGATAGCAACGCCATCCCTTGAGCATAAGAACAGATTTTTGAGCAATAGAGAGCATCGCGTACTTTATTGATAAAGTCCTTGGTTTGCCCGTCATACTTGCCACTAGGGCCTGTAAGGACTTTAGATGCTGCAACCCGCTCTTCTTTAATCGAAGATATAATCCGGGCATTAACTGCTGCTGTAATTGTGGGAATAGCAACTCCCAATTCCAATGCAGTTTGCACAGTCCCAGCGTCCAGTTCCCTTTTGACCTGCTGCATCAACAATCAAATCCACCAGGGGTTTTTTTGTTTCTGGGTCAATATATGGGAAGATATTCTTCGTAATCTCAATCAAAAATGAATCGAGTTCATCGGTGGTGTTCCATTCAGCAAACACCTCATGTAGCTGATTATGGTCTAATCCAGCGACATTTTTCAGCAAATCGTAGGCTTCAGCAATTAACTGCATATCGCCATACTCAATGCCGTTGTGTACCATTTTAACATAGTGGCCAGAACCACCAGGGCCAATATAGGTTACACAGGGGCCATCATCGACTTGGGCAGCAATTTTGTTGAAAATTGGCGATAGATACTCGTAAGAGCTTGTTGTACCTCCAGGCATCAGTGAAGGCCCATTTAGCGCTCCTTCTTCACCGCCACTGACACCCATACCAAGATACCGAAGCCCAGCGGGTTCTAATTCCTGAGTGCGGCGTTCCGTATCTTCAAACCAAGAGTTACCACCGTCGATAATGATATCGCCTTCCTCTAACAAGGGTTTGAGTTGAGCAATCACCGCATCTACTGGCTTACCAGCTTGCACCATTACTAGAATTTTGCGGGGACGTTCCAATAAGGCAACGAATTCTTCTAGAGTAAAGGCGGCTTTGACGTTCCGTCCTGTAGCACGCTGCGCCATAAACGCATCCGTTTTTTCGCGGGAGCGGTTGTAAACTGCAATTGGGAAGCCATTGCGCTCTACGTTTAGAGCGATGTTCTCACCCATAACGGCTAATCCAATCACACCAAAGCTTTGTAGTGTCATAAAAAATTTCTGGCTAACTCTTGCAGATCCTTTTACTTTAAGGGTAGTCCGATATTTTCCCTTCTCCCCTAAAGAAGACCTTAAGACTTCATATAAACCACAAAAATCCACAACTAACATGGATAATTAATTTTAAATTGTATCTAAATCAACAATTGACTGGCAAAATTTGCAAAATTGAAATAATCAAAAGACGCAGTAAGGAGTAACCAAATAATGCTGGCATTTGTCCTAGCTTTGGTAGTGGGTCTTGGTAGTTTAGCCATTTACATAGCAGCTTTCTTTTTCCCAGAAATCCACCGCAAGAATGACTTTATCTGGAGTGGTGTAGGGCTGTTCTACGCTTTAGTATTATGGGTGTTTGCACCACGCATTACTGGAGGTTTGTTGCTCGGTCATGTGGCTAGTGTGGCTCTTTTGGTCTGGTTTGGCTGGCAAACTCTATCATTACGTCGGCAATTGACTCCACAGGCACAACAAACCCAAGTACCCAGTGCTGAGACAGTAAAAACTGGCATTCAAGAACAGGTGAATAAGTTGTCTCTTCAGGAACGGCTGGGACAGTTGCAAAAAGGTCTGGGTAGTACCTTCAGTGGCGCGAAAGACAAGGTGCAACAGACTGTGAGTAAAAAAACACCCACAACCCCCAAACCTGAAGATATTACCTCTGTATTGTTAGAGAAACCTGCTATTGAGATTATCGACAAAACTATTGTCATACCAGAACCACCAGCAGAGGAGACAGTTACTACCGACACCGAAGCAAAAACCGAGAGTGTACCGGAAGCGATTCCCCCACATCCCCCATCTCCTGAATTGGTGGAAGCAGCGCAACCAGATTTTGAAATTGAGGATAAGCAACCGATTCCTGTAGAAGAAATTGCTCCAGATGCGGTACTCGCTCCCCCAGCAGAAACGCCACCTGAGCAAATACCGCCTAATCAAGCTAGTTGAATGCTGTGAAACCCAACGTTAACCTAATATAATGTTGGGTTTCACTATTTCCATCAGACTATTTTGGGGCTAATTTCAAAAATGCAAATCTAACTTTATCAACCATATGTTGCCGCTTTTTCTTCTGCTAATGCCTTCGCTAAAACAGCAGCAGCTTCAAAAGAATTATATAAGCCAAGACTAGCTACTTTGTCCTCAGTATGCAATGGAACTAAACTTGATTCCTTCAACAATTCGGCTGCCAGGAAATGCATTAGTAAGAGTTTATCAGTGTGGGATAATTCTTTAACTAGCGGTATGAGTTCGGTAAGAAGCATAAGTTAAGGCTTTAATGAATTTAGATAAATTCTAAAGCATAGTTTTAAAAGAGAATTGAAGCACTAGAGTTGCAAGATTGGAGTCAAGCTTGACGTGTTTTGATTGCAATAAAAGTTACCCTGTCGATTTTATGCAGCGATCGCAGTAGCATCAGAATGGAATAGCGATCGCAATTTCATATTTTTGGGTTAAGACGATGAATTGCATTAGCGATCGGGGTTAGTTTATCAAGGAAATCACGCAAAAATACTATAATTTGTAAGAAGCGTAATTTATACTACTCCTAAAGACGCAAAATGGCAGATGTTTCGTTAGAACCACTCAAGGTGTTTTGTTCCTACTCTCACAACGACGAACCTCTAAAGGATGAACTGGCTAAACACCTGACCATGTTGGAACGGCAAGGTATTATTTCAACTTGGCACGATCGCAAGATACCACCGGGAAGAGAATGGGATGAGGAGATTAATGAAAATTTAAATATAGCCGATATCATTTTATTATTAGTCAGTTCAGACTTTATATATTCTAAATACTGCTGGGATGTTGAAGTTACCAAAGCGATACAACGCCACGAAGCTGGAGAGGCTTGTGTCATTCCAATTATTCTGCGAAACGTTTCTTGGCAAGATGCACCATTTGCTAAACTACAAGCTCTGCCCAAAAATACCCAACCTATTAAGTCTTGGAGTAATCAAGATGATGCATTCGCAAATGTAGCTCAGGGAATTAAGTTTGCGGCTGAACAATTAATTAAGGAACGTCAACAACAACGGTTAACCAGGGAAGCCGCAATAGTTGAGTATCGCCAAAAGGCTAAAGAATTTGCGTCTGATGGCGAGATTTCTCTTGTGGAATCTGATATATTAAAAGACTTACAAGAAAAATTAAAATTAACAGATCAAGAAGCGAGTGCAGTTCGAGAAAAAGTATTAGAACCTTACGGTATATATAAGAAAAATCTAGACAAATACAAGCAATACTTGACGAGTTTTGTAAATGAACAAGGATATCCATTGGCTGAAAAAGCTGAAGCTGAATTAGAAAAATTTCAAAAATATTATCTGCTTAAAGATGAAGATGTAGTTCGCCTAAAACAAGAACAAGAAATAGAGTATCAAAAACTACAAGCAGAATATGAGCGTCAGCAAGAACAAGAAACAGCCGAAAATCAAAGACGGCAGGCAGAGTTAAAAAAAGAACGAGAAAGGGAATCATCTTCTCCTTCTCCAGGTATTCAAACTCGCGCCAAAAGATGGAAGCGCTTGGTTAGGTGATAATGATAATCAAAATCATCTGCTGCGTGGTGGTTCGTGGGTCAACTCCCCCCCAGTTATTGCCGCTCGGCGCTTCGCTTCTATCGCGCACGTGACGAGAGGCACGGCTACGCGGGTTTTCGGGTTGTGGTGGTTGGGGGCAGGAATTAGTAGCCCTTTAGCACTCTGCTCTTTATTTCTTTACCCTTCTTAATGTCTCGCGCTCTGCGCGATCATTTTTTTGAGAAAATTTTGTCTGGATGAATGATTTACCTATCATACAGAAAACATACGATTTAATCAAGTGGTATGTGCCAATTTTAAACCACCTTCCCAGAGATCATAAATTGTCCGCCTCATCCAATTTCACGAAGAAACAACTTTCAAATGTGAGCCATGATGAGATAGGTAGCTGGAGTTAATCACCCGATTACGCCCAGAAGTTTTAGCCTGTAACAAACATTGATCGGCACGATGCAGCAGACTCTCTCCTTTTTCATCATCCTCAGCTTGCAGAGAGGCTGTACCCAAACTAATGGTGACATTAATTGTCAGTTTATTGTTGAGTGCAAATGGTTCGTCGCTGACTACGCGATTGAGACGACGGGCTACTAATAGTGCTTCGTCATCGGTAGTGTTAGCTAGAAGAATTACAAATTCTTCGCCACCATAGCGGAATGCTGTATCTTGGCAGCGCAAATTGTGGCGCAAACGCTGACATAATATTTGCAAGATGCGATCGCCTATTAAATGCCCATGAGTATCGTTAACTTTCTTAAAATGATCTACATCCAGAATAATCAAACTCAGAGAAGTTTTTTGAGTCCTGGCTCTTTGAATTTGCCTTGGTAAGTCCCATTCTAAAGCACGACGATTATTTAATTCTGTCAACGAATCGGCTAAGGCGATCGCAGATAACATATCATTTGTCCGAATCAAATCTCGGTATTTTTGTGCTTTCCGCAAACCAACTGTCAATTGGGCAAGTATTAGTCCATGATTGGCAGTCAACTCTGCCAAGCTATAGTCTGTTTTTTCTTCAATAAGATGCCAAATATATGCATCGGCTCCTTGCTTTAGTGCCGCAGCACTCATTTCCAATTCCCTATGCCAACCTTTATTTCGATCGGTAAGCTGCTGGGAACGATCCTCGAAGAGAATACAATATATCCACGATAGTTTTGTTTGATCTTTCAACCAACCGCAGAGTTCCATACTACTATCCAGACTAGCCTGCACCAGAATTATATCGGGGGGTGTTGTTTTAATCTGCGACACTGCTCGATCCAAATTGTCTATAACTTCTACACTAAAAGCAGTCGCATAACGGATCTGATCTGGAAGTGTGGCGATAAAATTATTTTTTCCAAAGATCAGAATAGAAATATTCATTGCTTTATTTTTTATCCTATTTAAATTTTAAATTAAATAAATTCACTTGGTTAACTACTGCTTTTGTCGTCTAATACTAAATATTATGTTCTAGGCTCAATTATATTTGTTGCATCTTGTTTTTTGAGCATAGATTAGATAGTAAACTTCCAAGCTTAATCTGATTTTAAGATTTTATGTTTACTACTACCGTTTCGGAAATATTCATTTGTAATAACTAATGTCTTCTTTACAGTTTATTTTTAAAACAGTGAAAACACTGAATATTATTTAAATGTATAAAAACTACTTTTGTCGTTTTTTAAGTACTATTCACATGATGAAACTACCGAAGTTAATACTTTTTTAATAACCATTGCGTTAGGTAAAGAAATTTATTCCTCAGTAGAAAAATAAAATACAAAGTTTTTTAAATTGAGTTATCAAATCCGAAATTTTCTTATGCAATTCAAAATATTATTTTCCATAAAACTTTTAGCCTTCTTATTTATAAGCTAGGCTTAGATCGCATATTAAGAAAGTGTTTAAAATATATAAAATATACACAGCAAAACTACCTCTTGCTATGTACAGCAACTTTTTGGGGCTTACCTCTCATCTAAATAAAGACAGAAATTGTTGGGTAAAAATTTATAATTTAAGTAAATTTTAACCCAAATAAACAATGCGTTATCAGAAGAAATAAAATATTTCTGCCGACATTTTATCTAGATTTGCCTATTTACTTAATTCACGTCTTTTGTATTTGCTGTAACATCATAAATTTAGAAAATACAGCTAAATAAAAAATTCTGTCAAAATCTGCCACTCATTTGGGGAGTTATTTCTATTTTGCCTTTCTACAGGCAGAAAATATCAAAAAATTTTGTTAGCGTCGCTTGAGATATTAAAGTCTAAACTTCTTCTGTGAAAAGCTGAAATCCGATCGATAACCTTCTCCAGCGTAACCACCAGCAGCAACAATTACCTGTTTGATTGACTCCTCAGAAGCTTCGGACTCCACCGTGACAGTTTTTGCGTTAATCTCAACATTCACTTTGATCTCAGGTTATATAACGTAGTAATTATTTTTGCACATCCCTCAAAAGCAATATTTGATACTTTCAGTTGTAGTGCCATTTGCTACCTCAGTATGGGAATTTTAAACTATTTCTTAATGATTAATTTTAAGCATCGAAATGCGATGCTTACTACGGGCTACGCCTATGCACATCCTGTCAAAGTCAGATAGTAGCTTAATAGCATCCTAGTAACTGCATATATTTCACCCAATGGCAGAATTAGCTGGCAGTAATATAAAACAAAATGCAAGAATATATAAAGCTATTTATGAAAATACACCTACCTAGTGCCGCTACGCCTAAGTCGAAAGTCTAAAGTCTAAAGTTAAAAACACCTATGTCTTCAAATCCCCAGTACCTAAGCGGTAACGAAATTCGCAACATATTTCTCGACTTCTTTGCTCAACGGGAACACCAAATTCTCCCAAGTGCCTCCCTCGTGCCAGAAGATCCAACTGTACTGCTGACGATCGCGGGGATGTTACCATTTAAGCCAATATTTTTGGGGCAGCGCACACCAGAATTTAAACGGGCTACGACTTCGCAAAAGTGTATCCGCACCAACGACATTGAGAATGTTGGACGCACCAAACGGCATCACACCTTTTTTGAGATGCTGGGTAATTTTAGCTTTGGTGATTATTTTAAAGAACAAGCGATCGCTTGGGGTTGGGAAATCTCCACACAAGTCTTTGGCTTTTCCCCTGAAAATCTCGTCGTCAGCGTTTTTGAAGATGATGATGAAGCCTTTGGAATTTGGCGCGATCGAATCGGTGTGCCGATAGCGAGAATTAAACGTTTGGGCGAAGATGATAACTTTTGGGTATCCGGGCCGACTGGGCCTTGTGGTCCTTGTTCCGAAATTTATTATGACTTCCACCCAGAACGCGGTGACGAAAATATAGATTTAGAAGACGATTCTCGGTTCATCGAGTTTTACAACCTCGTGTTCATGCAATATAACCGGGATGCTTCCGGGAATTTAACGCCACTGCAAAACAAGAATATTGACACCGGTATGGGTTTGGATAGAATGGCGCAAATTCTCCAAAAAGTGCCGAATAACTACGAAACTGACCTGATTTTTCCAATTATCCAAACAGCAGGGCAAATTGCTGGTGTTGATTACCACAACAGTGATGAAAAAACCAAAACTTCCCTAAAAGTCATTGGCGATCATATTCGGGCTGTTATCCACATGATTGCTGATGAAATTCGCGCTTCCAATGTCGGACGCGGTTATGTACTGCGGCGATTAATTCGGCGGGTGGTGCGTCATGGGCGATTAATTGGGATTTCTGGCGAATTTACTACCCAAGTTGCTGAAACTGCGATCGCTCTTTCGGAATCAGCTTACCCTAATGTGCGCCAACGAGAAGCAGCAATTAAAGCTGAGTTGCAACGGGAAGAATCCAATTTCCTCAGAACTCTGGATAGAGGCGAAAAACTGCTAGAAGAAATCATTCAAGAGGTGAAACAGCGAGGGGAAACTCAAATTAGCGGTGACAGTGCATTTACTCTTTACGATACCCACGGTTTTCCCTTTGAACTTACTCAAGAAATTGCTGAGGAAAATAATCTGACAGTTGATGTTGATGGATTCCAGAAAGCAATGGAAATCCAACAACAAGGAGGTAGAGGCGCACATGAAACCATCGATTTAACTGTCCAAGGTTCCCTCGACAAATTAGCAGAACACGTTCAAGTCACCGAGTTTTTAGGCTATACCCAATCGACGGCGACGGCAAAAGTCGAAGCAATTTTGGTAGAAGGTGTTTCCCAAGAAGAAGCAGAAGCGGGGACACAGGTGCAAATTGTCCTTGACAAAACGCCATTTTATGGTGAATCTGGGGGACAAATCGGCGATCGCGGTTATATCTCCGGTGATGGTATCGTAGTTCGGGTAGAAGACGTGAAGAAAGAATCTGATTTCTTTGTTCACTTCGGACGCATCGAACGCGGTACACTGCGCGTAGGCGATCGCGTCACCGCCCAAATCGATCCAGCTTGTCGGCGTCGCGCCCAAGCTAACCATACCGCAACGCACCTATTGCAAGCGGCATTAAAAAAAATTGTTGATGAAGGCATATCTCAAGCAGGTTCCCTGGTTTCCTTTGATAGGTTGCGCTTCGATTTCAACTGTCCCCGCGCATTGACAGCAGAAGAAGTTCAACAAGTTGAAGAACAGGTGAACACTTGGATTGCTGAGGCTCATGCTGCAAAGGTGGAAGTATTACCAATAGCCGAGGCGAAAGCTAGGGGTGCTGTTGCCATGTTCGGCGAAAAATACGGAGATGAAGTCCGCGTCATTGACTTCCCCAGCGTATCAATGGAACTATGCGGTGGAACTCACGTAAGTAATACTGCTGAAATTGGCGTCTTCAAGATTATCTCGGAAGCTGGCGTGGCTTCTGGGGTGCGGCGGATTGAAGCCGTTTCGGGGCCAGCAATCCTAGATTATTTGAATCTGCGGGATAAAGTAGTTAAAGATTTGAGCGATCGCTTTAAAGTTAAACCCGAAGAATTACCAGACAGAATCACAAGTCTGCAAAGCGAACTGAGAAATAGCCAGAAGGAATTAGAAACCTTGAAGGTACAGCTAGCGATCGCTAAATCTGACAGCTTGCTACAAACAGCCCAAAGCGTAGGCGGCCATAAAATTATTGTCGCCCAATTAGAAGATGTCGATCCAGAATCATTGAAAACCGCAGCCGAACGCTTGTTGCAAAAAATCGGTAACGGTGCAGTGGTGCTGGGTTCTGTTCCCGAAGAGGGGAAAGTAAGTATAGTTGCAGCTTTTAGTCCAGAAGTGAACAAAAAAGGTTTGCAAGCTGGTAAATTTGTGGGTGCGATCGCTAAAATTTGCGGCGGCGGCGGTGGTGGAAGACCAAACCTAGCCCAAGCCGGCGGACGCGATGCAAGTAAATTACCAGATGCATTGGCACAAGCGGAAAGTGATTTAAAGTCCGCATTAGGTTAATAAGCTGCTAACGCGAAACCTAATCTCCAAGCTCCATTTTCTATAGAACTTAGGCACACGCACTCAGGGGCAATTCATCGAAAGCGACGGAAAACTCCATCCCGCAAGTGACGTGGAGAGGGATAGTCGCCCCGTCGCTTGGGGTATGGGGAAGAAGTTCCAATGCCCAATGCCCAATGCCCAATGCCCAATCCCCAATGCCCAATCCCCAATCCCCAATCCCCATTCTCCAGATATGCCTCAGACTTTTCTATAATTAAGTGATTCCCGTCATCAAAAACAGCCTGTGACTACCACTCCCCTATCTCCAAGTTCAACTGCTCAGGTTCCAGATACGTTAGGCCGCTTCGGACAGTTTGGCGGTAAGTATGTACCTGAAACGCTCATGCCTGCCTTAGCTGAACTAGAAACAGCTTATCAGCAATACCGCAATGACAAGGGTTTTCAAGCAGAACTACAGCAGTTGTTACGAGACTATGTAGGACGTGCGACACCATTGTATTTTGCTGAACGCTTGACTGCTCATTATGCTAGGCCAGATCGCACCGGGCCACAAATTTACTTGAAACGTGAAGATTTAAATCATACTGGCGCTCACAAAATCAATAATGCTGTTGGTCAAGTATTGTTGGCGAAACGTATGGGTAAGCAACGGATTATTGCCGAAACGGGTGCTGGACAACATGGAGTGGCTACAGCTACAGTTTGCGCTCGTTTTGGGCTGGAATGCATAATTTACATGGGCGTTCATGACATGGAACGCCAAGCATTAAATGTGTTTAGAATGCGGCTGATGGGGGCAGAAGTGCGTCCGGTGGAGGCGGGAACCGGAACTTTGAAGGATGCTACTTCGGAAGCAATCCGCGATTGGGTGACAAATGTAGAAACAACTCACTACATCCTGGGTTCGGTAGCAGGGCCTCATCCTTACCCGATGATGGTACGTGATTTCCATGCAATAATCGGCGAAGAAACTCGCGCCCAAGCAATCGAAAAGTGGGGTGGATTGCCTGATATTCTCTTGGCTTGTGTGGGTGGTGGTTCCAACGCGATGGGACTATTTTATGAGTTTATTAATGAATCTTCTATACGCTTAATTGGGGTTGAGGCAGCCGGCGAAGGTGTCAATACCGAAAAACACGCAGCAACCTTGACAAAAGGACGAGTTGGTGTATTGCACGGAGCAATGAGCTACCTACTGCAAGATGAAGATGGGCAAATCATTGAGGCACACTCAATTAGTGCGGGGTTAGATTATCCTGGTGTCGGCCCAGAACATAGTTATTTGAAAGATATTGGTCGCGCTGAATACTATAGTGTGACGGATGCAGAGGCTTTGGAGGCATTCCAGCGATTAGCGAAATTGGAAGGGATTATCCCGGCATTGGAAACAGCCCATGCGATCGCTTATCTCGAAACCCTCTGTCCTCAATTAACCGGCAGTCCTCGGATTGTAATTAACTGCTCTGGACGTGGTGACAAAGATGTACAAACGGTAGCCAAATTATTATATCCAGCGTAAATATAGCTCAAATTTTTGGGAGGAAGCAATCATGAATCGACAATTCCAACACCCAATGTTACCGCAGCCCACTCACGACGAGTTGGCACGCCAAAACTTTGTGCAAACTATGAAAATGCACATTTTCAAGAATGTCACTCCTGGTAATAAAGAAATTTATGAAAAATTAGCCAAGCCGAAGTTTGAACAAGAACATCAGCGCCCTCCCCAGAATCGTTATGAAATTCGGGAAGTAATGCAGCACGAACCCTACTATCGCTGGACTAGTGCCCTGAAGCGCATCAACCAGGAAATGTTATGGGATGCTGTAAATGCCAACGTTGACAGACAACTGCCAGAGTTGATCGAGCGTGCCAAAGATAAAGGTGGTGAACTGGGTACTTTAACCCTCGACCCAAATTTTCAAATACCTGCTTATCAAAAGGCTGTAGACATTCACTGTATGCCCGGAGGATATCACGGTGAATTCACTGCTGATGATGTCGCGGCCGGTGCAACCTACGATCGCGGCGCTTACGTTTATGGACTAGGTTGGTTGGGACCGCTCAACGATGATATGGGGCTATCTATAGTCCAAAACTACCTTTTAGCAGAGTTTCCCAACTTTCGACCGAGAAAAATCCTCGATATGGGATGTTCTATTGGCAATAGCACATTACCTTATGTCGATGGTTTCCCAGATGCAGAAGTCCATGCTATAGATATAGGCGCATCTATACTGCGTTATGCTCATGCAAGAGCCGAAGCCTTGGGAAAACGGGTACACTTCTCTCAGCAAAATGCCGAACATACTAACTTTCCTGATGAATCATTTGATTTAGTGGTTTCTCACATTTTGCTGCATGAAATCCCCCCGTCATCTGTGCGTAAAGTTATGCAAGAGTCTTATCGTCTACTGGCTCCTGGTGGCATGATGATTCATCTAGAAGCACCCCTTTATCGTCACATGGATGTTTATACACAGTTTATTTATGATTGGGAAACCGCTAACAACAACGAACCTTTCTGGAGTGCTGTACGCGATTTAGATTTGGTGCCACTAGTTACTGAGGCTGGTTTTGCAGCAGATAAGACATTCGAGAAATTTATCCCGAATGGGGCATGGAAAGCAAAAGAAACTAATGGCCTGGTTAAAAATGGTAACTCAGCCACCCAAGGCAGTTGGTTTATGGTTGCTGCAACTAAGTAAGCAAAGAAAATTTTGTAATACTTCGGCTCCCTTCTCTACGAGAGGCTGCGCCCGAAGCGTAGCTATGCCGCAGGCTTTACGACTACGCTCAGGGCAAGTCGCTCAGTACAAGTTCGTAATGGGCTATGGCCTGCTACGCTAACGTGATTCGTAATTGAGAAAGTCAGATTTTATCTGGCTTTCCTCATTTTGTATGTCTAGTCATATTTTTGGAGAATTGGTATTAGGATGACAAAAATAGCCAAGGGTAAACGACCTGTTTACTTAGAAAATTCGCAAACTGATAAATTGTTAGCGATCGTCATGGCCTTGACTGGTGAGGTGTCCGTGCTGCATGAGCGACTAGACACCATCGAACGGTTGCTAGAGGTGAAAGGTATTTTATCGACTAGTGAAATTGAAGCTTACGAGCCGGATGTCCAAGTAGCTAAAGAACGGGAACAGTGGCGTGCAGAATATATTGCACGGGTGTTGCGTGTGATACAGGAAGAGGTAGAAACCTTGAAATAAAGCTAGTTGAAATCACGCAGAGGTTTTGCTGAATAAATCCAGCCTATTTATATCCTACATTCCGTATTTTTCACTTTTACAATCGGTTTTTACTGCTTTTTATACGTAATAACGCTTGTGGAATATACTTAAAAGCAGTAAGATAACTGAATTTAAAAGATGAATAAGCATAATCTGGAACTAAGAAATCCAGAATAAATTCAGTAATTACACTATGTAATAACCTAAGTATGGAATGTGGGATAAAAATAATCAGACTAATGCTAGAAGTCAATTATTGAGCAAATAGTACTAATTTTGCGTTAAATCGTGCATTTAAACGTTTGCTAGTAGTTATTGAGCAAAAAAGCTCACAAATAGAGCAATTTAGACCTATAAGCAAGTTGTCACATTGATATTCGTTGGTTACATTGTCTAAAACTTTACTGCCGACAAATGATCAAACAAATAGTTTTCAGCGTTGCTTTAGGCACTATTGCTCTCAGTAGTGGAGCGATCGCTACTTCTGTAACAAATCCAACTTGTACGCCTGTGCCTTTAAACGTATCAAATAATACTAATCAAATTGCAGCATCTAGTACGGACATTGCTGCTCTAGAACAGTCGATTTTTAACCAAATCAATAACTACAGAGCTTCCCAAGGGCTACCAGCGCTGACTCGTAATTCTGCTATGGATAATCAAGTTAGGCTTCACAGTAAGAACATGGCTAATGGTACTGTTCCCTTTGGACATAATGGATTTTCAGAACGTCTTAATGCAACCGGTGTTTCTTACAGATCGGCTGCTGAAAATGTCGCTTACAACCAGGGATATGGCGATCCTGCCACAATAGCTGTTCAAGGCTGGCTCAAAAGTCCAGGGCATCTTGCTAATATCAGAGGTAATTACAATCTGACGGGGATTGGTGTTGCTAAAAACAGTCAGGGCGCAATCTACTTCACACAAATGTTCATTCGCTCATAAGTTTGACGCGATGTGCAACTTAATATTCTGATCTAACTTCCATTCCTCTTTCCTGCAAAGAGCTATCCATTACCCGGATCTTTTTCCAAATTTGCGAGAGTATTCACTCGCGTTTTTTATAACCCTGATTCGTTCGTCGTTAATTCTCAATAAAAACCTACTTTTAGCGAGAAGATTAAGCGCTAACTTGTCAAGTATGCCACACACTGAGCGTGTTTAAGATGCCTTACAAAACAAGCGTGTCAAGATTGTAAAGAAAGATGTGACTAATGGATAGCCTGCAAAAAGAGAGAGGCTTTGAATTCTACCTATTCCTTATTGTTAGGCAAAGAGATTAGGTTTGAGTAAAAATTGCACATAGCGTTAGATTTGGTATTTAGGTTTTTTCGTAAATTCCCCAGACTTTAACCTGTTAGTAAAGCTTTTGCTAGATAATTCATGAAAATCTGAAATTATTAGCCAAATTAACCATGATTTTCATGAAGCTGACCTATTGAAGTACTGACAATTGGAAATTATTGTTTGTGTTACTTGTAAAGGATGTAGCCAAATTGCCGAAATTCATCATTACTTAATAGTATTGTGGTATATATCCTTGGAACAATAGGGTAGAGTAGAAGTCTTATATCTCTACACATACGCAATTCTCCATGTTCCGACAAACTGCTTTTGGCATCGCTTTAAGTGCGCTTGTCCTTGCTAGTGGATTAACGACTGCTCCGATACCAAATCATACTTCTACGAATACATCCACCCGTAATAAGCTGTTGTCGCTTTTTTCTAGTCAGGTTGCAATATCGACTCCTACTTTTAAAACTACTGAGCTAGAAAAATCAGTATTTGACCAAATTAATCGATATCGGGTTTCTAAAGGGCTGCCAAAGTTGACTTTAAATGCAAATTTAACTCGACAGGCAAGAATTCATAGTCAAAATATGGCTAAAGGTAAAACCCCATTTAGCCATCAGGGATTTGAAGGGCGAGTCAAAGCTATCCCGATTCGCTACAACAGTGCAGCAGAAAATGTTGCTTTTAACCGAGGATATAGCAACCCCGTAGAGGAAGCTGTTACCGGTTGGATCAAAAGTCCCGGACACCTAAAGAATCTTAAAGGAAATTACAACCTGACTGGAATTGGCGTTGCTACTAATAATCAAGGCGAAGTCTACCTGACACAGATGTTTTTTCGCACCAGGTAGATTTAATTTCTGATTTTTTTGCACAATAATAATGTAGTGTCTGACAAGACTTTTTTCTGCTAGACACTGCTATTATTTTTGAACAATTGATGACATTACCAGATTTTCAGGTGAGCGATCGCGACCCTCAGTGACGCAACCCTTAGCCAGTATTTAGAATCTACAGCGATCGCAGTTGATACAGAAACGATGGGATTATTGCCGCTGCGCGATCGCTTGTGTCTCGTCCAGCTGTGCAATCTTGAAGGGAAAGTAACTGCAATCCGCATAGCCAAAGGGCAAGCTGACGCCCCCAACTTAAAAAAACTCTTGGAAGCAGCCAATGTCGTGAAAGTGTTTCACTTTGCTAGATTTGACTTGGCCACTTTGCGAGCCAATCTGGGTATTCAGGTACGGCCAATTTTTTGCACCAAAATTGCCAGTAAATTAGCCCGTACTTACACAAATCGCCACGGACTCAAAGACGTGGTACAAGAGTTAGAACAAGTGGAATTAGATAAAAGCTCTCAAAGTTCTGATTGGGGTAACGCCGTTAGCTTATCTGAAGCTCAACTAAGTTATGCTGCCAACGATGTACGCTATTTACTTAGCGTGCAGCAGAAGTTAATACAAATGCTGAAACGAGAAGAACGTTGGCAAATTGCTCAAGAATGTTTTGAGTTTCTACCAACTATAGTTTCTTTAGATTTATTGCAATTCAAGGATCTATTTGAACATTAATCGAATAAGGAATAGTGACAATAAATTTTTATTGCTCGTCAATTCCTACTAGTTATATGTCAAGTTGAAATTGATAGATAAACGGGTTCGTAGTAAGTACTAAAGTTGTTATTTCCCAACCACTAAAGTGCTTACTACAAACCTTCGTGCTAAATTACAGCAGATTTCAAGGAAAGTGAAATACACAAAAGTTCGTCTCAAATCCAGGTATATATAAAGCCTCTTTTACTTTTGGATTCTGACGCCTCGGTGGAGCGTCTTTGGCTTTGCTCCCGAATTCTGAATTCTGCTGTATTTTTTATCTAAGAGCCAACATTGGAATCATTGGTGTCTCTAGAAGTAGATTCACTAGCGCCTTCTTTGAGGTTACTTGCTTGCTCTTGAATGCCTTCTTTGAGGTTACTTGCTTGCTCTTGAGCGCCTTCTTTGAGGTTACTTGCTTGCTCTTGAGCGCTTTCCTTGAGGTTACTTGCTTGCTCTTGAATACCTTCCTTAAGGTTACTTGCTCCTTCTTTGAGGTTACTTGCTCCCTGTTTAATGGATTCGGTGAAGCTAGTACCGCCCTTTTGCAGATTTTCTTGGTGGTTTTTTAGCCGATCTACAACATTGTAGTCATCTGCACCTGCGGGAGTTTTTGATTCAACAATACCTTCTGTTGGGCCGCCGATCGCCTTCCATGCGCCAAGACCACCTTTAAGTTGGGAGACATGCTCAAATCCATTAGAACGCAGTTGTTGTGCGGCTTGGGCAGTGTCTTGTTCATTATCACCGTAAAGGTAAATGTCACGGCTCTTATCTAAAGAAGCTACTGCACGCTCTACCAACTCATCTGCTGGCATTGGCATTGCTCCCATAATGTGACCCTTCGTTGAAGGTTGCGCGATCGCGCACATCCAGGATTGTAAAAGCTGGTTCACCCCATTCCAGACGACTCTTTAGGGTATGAGCATCAGTTTGTGCTTCTATTGGTGGTTGTGGAGGAATGATGCCGCCGACTAAGTTATTAACCATAATTTTTCTTTCCTTGCTGACGATGTTAATAGTAATTTAGCGAACTGAAGATATTCAATTGATCTTTCTCTGGTATGAATATTTTCAAACTCTCTCCTCAGATAGACGAGTATTTTCCAGAAAATCAACCAATTAATCAATTGTAAATAATGCACTTTGAGAGTATGAAGAGACAATATTTTCTTTAAATCTAATCCAATATATTTTAAGTTTATATTTTTTTGATATTTTAGTTATTTAGATATTTTAGATTTTACTGAATTCCTCATCAATCGATAAAATATTAGTTTTAAATAAAAAATAGTTAGCAATAAAATAGTAAATAATACCTTTTTAATAACAGCGATCGCTAATAATGTCTCCTCATTTTCTGCCAAACTTGTAGAGTTATATACAGCAGATTAGAAGTTTGTGAGGTACATAAGTTAAATCTGTTAAGTAGGTAGACATAATTAAATATCAAATAAACTTCTAGTTTGTAGTGAGCAATTTATCGCTCAGAGCAAGGACGATCGGGACTAAAGTCCTTACTACAAACTTGAAATTTATTTATGCTTAGATATTTACCCAAATACAAAAGGTGTTTTACTTCTTAATTATGCTGTCAGCAGTACTATTGAAACAAGCTCCCAGCAAGTTATTGACATCATAATATTGCTATAGAACTCGTATTTGATTGCGTGAAATAAAACTCAGTACACATTTATTCCTTCTTTCCTATTTCCTGTTCCCTATTCCCTATTCCCTATTCCCTCCCTATCGCGCTTGCGCTGCGCTTCTTTGCGAGACGCTTTGCGAACGCGCACCACGCAAATAATTTCTCCGAATCAAAGCGGATTCCTATAGAGCAATTCTTGTTGTTATTGCTTTTGTCTGTTAAAGCTGGTTTTGACGCCCTATATACCTTCTGGCGATGCTTTCAGTCTTTTTGTCATACTTCAGACTGAAACTTGTAGTATAGTATATGCTTAAGAGGGCAGCTATATGTAAATGCACCAGGGTAGATTTTCGTAGACCTTCTTCAAGAGAACATACCTGTTGGTTCTAGTACAGTCGAGTAAGTAGGAGTTGAGAATCTAGATTGGCTGATAAGTTAGTTTCTCAGCCTTTGTAGAGACCTAATTAACCAGGGAGTGCCTTACTCTTGTAAATTTGTAGCAATTACCGTCGCTTCTGGATGTGTCTTTTGACTATTTGCGGTTACGGAGATGGTTTTTAATTACACTTATTTCAAACGTAAAATTTTAACATTATACAATACAAATTTAAAATTATGCAAAAATAATGCCATAATTATAAGTTTTATTGGCCCTATCGTGGCTGAGGTTGCGATCGGCTTCATGGAAAATTAAATGTACACAAGTACTACAGTAGCGGTGGTACTCAACAGAAACACGTAAAGTAAAGCTGGAACAACAGCAAATCGCCCAATCTACAATAGATAGCATTATGGTTATGGTTACTGCTACTACTACTCCCAAAATTCTGATCGTTGATGACGACTTCGGCGTCCGAAATCTTGTCTATCGTTTTTTAAGTCGGAAATATCAAATAGAGTCGGCAGCAGATGGTAGGACTGCTTTATCGTTGTTTGAGCAATTCAACCCAGCTTTAGTAATTCTGGATTGGAATTTGCCGGATGTTACTGGTTATAGCCTTTGCCAAGAAATGCAGAGTCGTACTAATGTTTTAGTGCTAATACTGACTAGTAGGACTGACGAGGCTGATAAAATTAAAATCTTAAGCGCAGGTGCTGATGATTTCATGACTAAACCATTTAGTCTTGCAGAAGTTGAAGTTAGAGTAGAAGCTCTTTTGAGGCGGATACGCTACATCAATCCTTCCTCAACACAACGTATCGTTTTCAAGCAGCTAGTAATTAATCCAGAGGCTCGCGAGGTAACACTTAACGATAAAACTCTTCCCTTAACAGCACTAGAATTTAATATCTTGCATTTTTTGGCAAGTCATCCTAATCAGGCTTGGAGTCGCCCACAGCTAATCCAAAAAATCTGGGGTTGCGACTACGTAGGAGATGGTCGGGTAGTTGATGTGCATATTGGTCAACTTCGCAAAAAGATGGAAGTCGACCCCAGCATACCGGAGTTTATCAAAACTGTGCGAGGCTATGGTTATAAGTTTGAAGCGCCCGACTAGAATACTAGTTTTTATGGCTACTACAGAAGTGCAAACAACACTAAAAGAAAAAAGAAATGCTTTGAACCATATTCAGAACTAATTTGGTCGTGTCTTGAAGATTTTAAGCAAAGCTGCACTTAAAGATTATTCATTATTTTTCTTAGCCAATCTTTGACTAACTAACTCAGCGGCTAAATGTATTGCTGCTTTTATACTCGTAGCATCAGCGATTCCTTTACCTGCAATATCGAACGCTGTGCCATGATCGGGTGAAGTGCGAACGAAAGGAAGACCTATAGAAGTATTAACTGCCCGATCGAACGCCATTAGCTTTACAGGAATTAAGCCTTGGTCGTGGTAAAGTGCCAAGTAGCCATCAGCTGGATTTTGTACTAAAGAATTTCCATACCAAGCTTGACCAGGTTTAACCCACATCGTATCTGGCGGTATCGGCCCATCTAACTGCAATTGTGGTCGGTTTTGCCGCTCTTGCTCTAACCAGGGAATTAACCAATCTTGTTCTTCGTTTCCAAGTTGTCCCTGTTCGCCACTGTGGGGATTTAAACCGGCGATCGCAATTCTTCCTCTATATATACCAAAATCTTTCTCTAAACACTCCACTAACAAATCCAGTTTTTGTGTCAACAAATGCGGTGTCAACACATCGGCTACTTGACGTAGGGGAATATGTGTGGTTGCTAGTATTGCGCGGAGTGTCCAATTAGTATGAGGCGATCGCGCCACAAATAACATCCCAAAACGGTCAACACCTGATTTTTCTGCCAAAAGTTCTGTTTGCCCTGGATAATTATAGCCTGCGGCCTTCCAAGCAGATTTAGCGATCGGCCCTGTGACAATACCATCGAATTTACCAGCCAGTGTTTGAGCGATCGCATATTCCATATACGCAAAACTAGCCGCACCACTGGCTGCATTACCTATTCCTGAAATAATTCGGTCTTTAATTTTTCCATCCAACTGCACATCGCTGACTGACAAATCATCTGGATTTGCCAAAGCTACTAAATTCTCAGTTAAATTCAGTTTGTAATAAATCTGTGCCAGCAAATCTCTGTTACCTACTACTGTAACGTCATATTTTTGACGAATTTCTGGATCGGCTAAAGCTTTCAAAATCACCTCCGGCCCAATTCCCGCCGGATCTCCCAGCGTCAGCGCCAAACGCGGACGATTCTTTTTCACAAAATTTATTAAACCACCTTGATTATTTTGATACATAAAAATTCTTCATAATTATTATTATCAAAATGTTCCAATTTACCCATCTTCCCTTCTACCAAGAATGGGGATTACCCCCCAAACCAGTAGGGATTAGCTGCTAAACTAGTTTAAAATTGTTTACACAGGTCTAATCCTAGCAACTGTTGAAAAGCTTTTGGTAGACCTAGTTTACACACCAATTTGCACATAAGGAGAATCACGCTAATGGGCGGCGAAATTTTGAATGCAGCTCTACTGTCTTTCGGTTTAATCTTCGTAGGCTGGGGTTTAGGCGCTTTGTTACTGAAAATTCAAGGCACAGAAGAATAATTGAGTGCTGAGTTAGGAGTAGTGGAGACGCGATTCATCGCGTCTGTACAAGAGTTATTATTCTCCCCATTCCCTACTCCCTACTCTCTTTTTCACCGAAATGAGAAAAAAGCTTGTCCGTTCATCGGACAGCTATTTTCTCATAAGTCCATCCAAATAGATTGATTTTCTGAGAAAAGATGTAAACTTTTGTTTGCATAGGTTATTCTGATAACATTCTTTTCATAAAACATTAAAATTTATTACAACCCTCATGACATTATTAATCGTCGGTGCCACTGGCACCTTAGGAAGACAAGTGGCTCGTCGTGCTATCGATGAGGGATATAAAGTACGCTGTCTTGTCCGCAGCAGTAAAAAAGCAGCTTTTCTTAAAGAATGGGGTGCAGAACTTATCCCTGGAAATTTACGTTACCCCGATACCCTAGCGGAAGCTTTAGTTGGTGTAACCCAAGTTATTGATGCGTCAACATCTCGCCCTACAGATTCACTAAGTATCAAACAAGTGGACTGGGAAGGCAAAGTAGCATTGATTCAAGCAGCAAAAGCAGCTGGTGTAGAGCGTTTTATTTTCTTTTCGATTTTAGATGCTGATAAATACCCAGAAGTCCCGCTCATGGAAATTAAGCGGTGTACAGAACTATTCTTGGCTGAGTCAGGCTTGAATTATACCATTTTGCGACTAGCTGGGTTTATGCAAGGGTTAATTGGCCAGTATGGGATTCCTATTTTGGAAGGACAGCCAGTTTGGGTAACAGGTAATTCTTCTCCCATTGCTTATATGGACACTCAGGACATTGCTAAATTTGCAATCCGGGCATTGAGTGTACCAGAAACGGAAAACCAAGCTTTTCCTGTAGTCGGTACTCGTGCATGGAGTGCAGAAGAAATTATCAACCTGTGCGAGCGCTTATCTGGAAAAGATGCCAGAGTAACGCGGATGCCAATAAACTTACTGCGTGCTGTGCGCGGCATAATGCGATTCTTTCAGTGGGGATGGAACGTAGCAGACAGGCTGGCGTTTACAGAAGTATTGGCTAGTGGTAAACAGTTAAATGCTTCAATGGATGAAGTATACACAGTGTTTGGTTTAGATCCGCAACAAACCACAACCCTAGAAAGTTATCTCCAAGAGTACTTCAGCCGAATAATGAAGAAACTCAAAGAAGTAGACTACCAGAAAAATAAAAATAAAAAGCAGAAACCTAAAAAAACTCCTTTTAAACAATCTTCAAAAGCCAATAGTCAATAGTCATTACAAAACAGATATTAGTCGTTAAACTCTAGACTCTGGATATTTGACTCTAGATTAATGACTACATGACGCAAAATGTGTAAGGATTACATAATACAGAGCATCGCCTAAACTTGGATATTTGAGTGTGCCGAAAGCAGGCATTATCTACAATGACGTTAAACCGATAGCGGGCCGTGTCGCTATCGAGTTGAAAGACAAGCTAACCGCAGCCGGTTGGAATGTATGTATCACATCGAGTATCGGTGGGATATTGGGCTACCCTAACCCGGAGAGTCCTGTGTGCCACACCCCCATTGATGGTCTGACACCCCCTGGTTTTGATTCAGATATGGAGTTTGCAGTGGTATTAGGGGGAGACGGCACTGTTCTGGCAGCGTCTCGTCAAGTAGCCCCTTGTGGTATTCCACTGCTAACAGTGAATACCGGCCACATGGGATTTTTGACGGAAACTTTCCTGAATCAATTGCCCCAAGCACTAGAACAGGCAATGGCAGGTGAGTATGAAATTGAAGAACGAGCAATGCTCAATGTCAAAGTGTTTCGGGATGATTCAGTGCTATGGGAAGCTCTATGCCTGAATGAAATGGTGCTACACCGCGAACCTTTGACCTCTATGTGCCATTTTGAAATTGCCATAGGGCGTCATGCGCCAGTAGATATTGCCGCAGATGGTGTGATTGTTTCTACGCCTACTGGTTCTACAGCTTACTCATTGAGTGCTGGTGGGTCCAGTGGTGACTCCTGGCGTACCTGTTTTACAGCTAGTACCCATTTGTCCCCATTCCCTAGCTTCTAGAGCATTGGTATTTCCAGATACTGAATCGGTCAATATCTACCCAGTCAATATCCCTCGGCTGGTAATGGTAGTAGATGGTAATGGAGGGTGCTATATCTTACCAGAAGATCGAGTATATATGGAGCGATCGCAATATAGTGCCCGATTTATTCGCCTGCAACCGCCTGAGTTTTTCCGAATTTTGAGAGAAAAATTAGGGTGGGGTTTACCACATATCGCTAAACCAACTTCGGTAGAATTGCCGTAAGCATTGGGCAAGAGGCAGTGTTTCGACTACGCTCAACAACCAGGCAGAAGGTCACTGAGCGTAGTCGAAGTGAGGCAGGAGGCAGAAGTTTTTGAATTTGAATTGATTTCTCCCTCATCTTCCCACTCTCTACTCCCTACTCCCTAACTTACTGATTTCCTTCCAGAATTACTGGTATGGAGATGGAATTTGGAGTTAGTTATTAAGATTGCATCCGAGAATTCGATAGCTGACACCTGAACGTGCTAAAACATCCTTAGCAGCGCGTCAAATCAGAATTGCTACATCACTAAAAGCTCGTAATTGCACTTTATAACTGATGTAAAGATTTTCTCTGGAATATCTTTACAATCCCAAATCCCATATCCCAAATTGTTATGACAGTTGCTCAAAGTCCTTGTGTTTTGGTGATTGAAACCGATGAGAGCCTTGCAAATCAGCTTTCTTGCGATTTGCAAGAAGCTGGTTATGAATCAATTTTGGCTCATGATGCAACGAGTGGTTTACAACACTGTCGCGATCGCCAACCTGCTTTAATTGTTTTAGACCGGATGTTAGCAGGAGAATCAGGACTCTCATTGTGCAAAAATATGAGAAGCACTGGTATGCGATCGCCTGTATTGATTTTAATGGCAAGGGATACAGTTGACGATCGTGTAGCTTGTCTAGAAGCTGGAGCGGATGATTACATCCTCAAACCTTACCGCTCAGAAGACTTTTTGAAGTTGATTCGCCTCTACTTAAAACCTGATGTAGATACCACGGAGCAATTACGCTTTGGGGATTTAATTTTAGACATAGCAACTCGCCGTGCCATACACAACGGGCGACCAATTGACTTGACAATGAAGGAATTTGAACTATTAAAATTCTTAATGGAACATCCCCGTGAAGTGTTAACCCGCGAACAAATTCTAGAAAATGTTTGGGGTTACGACTTTCTCGGTGAGTCAAATGTAATTGAAGTGTACATCCGTTACTTACGGTTAAAAATCGAAGATGAAGGTCAAAAGCGCCTGATTCAAACAGTGCGAGGCGTAGGGTACGTTTTAAGAGAATCCTAGTATACTGTAGCGGGAGTTTGCTTATTTCCTTACCTCGTTCCCAGTTTCACATTGGGAATGCTTCCTTTGGGTGTTGCTACCTCCCACCTAAAGGGTTTTTCTGCCTACAACACTGTAAAATTGAAGTCTAAATAACAAAATTGAAAAGCTATATGACTCGTCGGCTAAGTTTGCTCTCGATAATGCTGAGTATTTTTCTGATGGGTTGTTCTGTGCCAACAACTGCTAAATCTCCTAGCTCCACCTCTGGTTCTAAAACTCCAGCACCAGAAAGTTTAGGTCAAAAACTACCAATTTCTGCTAAAGCTATTGTGCCTAATGGTACAACGATTCAATTAGAGGTAGCGCAGACGCCAAAACAGCAAGCGATGGGATTGATGTATCGACCAGCTTTACCAGATGACCGGGGAATGCTGTTTGGATTCCCTTCAGCACAACCAGTCAGTTTCTGGATGAAGAATGTACCGGTACCCCTAGACATGGTATTTCTACATAAAGGTGTTGTTAAATATATTCAGGTTGCTGCACCTCCTTGTGCGAGTGAGCCTTGTCCTACCTATGGTCCCAATACACCAATTGATAAAGTGATTGAACTTCGTTCTGGAAGAGCTGCCGAATTGAAGTTGAAAGTGGGCGATATTCTCAAAATTGAGTTTTGAAACCCTGGTGTTTTGCCTGGATAAAAACTTGGGTAATTACTCGGTTGAGAGCCTATACGGTGGAAATATATGTTTTTTTTGTAAAAAATGTCACTGTATGTGGTCAAACAGCACTTGTAACGCTACTATTTAAAAACTGTGGTAATAATGTAAAATTCTACTGTCTCAAACCTGAAATCGCAGTTTTCAGGTTTAGTCTCAAAAATATTCCCTTGGGCGTAAGTGTAAATAGTCGCCAATAAGAGAGTATAGGCTATGGAATCTTTATTACTACTTGTGTAATTAAATAAAACACAAAGGTAAATAAGATGAAGCCAATTTAATTAAGTAAAAATACTGCTTAATAAGCTAGCAAAAGATTTGTATGAGAATTTTTATTTCTCAGACCATCTATAAGAAGCCTCTGTTGAAGGCAGATTAACAAAAACTGTGCTGGGGTGTATAGCCGAAAACGGCACAGTGACAGATAAAATACTGGCTACTGTCTACCGAGTAATGGTGAACTGATATATGACAATACATTCTGCACAAGGAGGTGAGATACAAATGTCACCATCAAAATATTCCCGACTGATTCATTTTTTGCAAGAAGATTTAGCAATTTCTACAGCATCACTAGCAGTGGCGCTTCGGCATCGGGAGCAAGACCCCAGGCCCTTTGGCAATGATTCTTTGGCAATATGGTTTGATTACTTTAGAGCAATTAGAACAAATTTACGATTGGCTGGAGACGGCGTAGGTTATACCAATTTTAGATTGGAAATTTTAGACTTTGGCTTAAAAGTTTCTACCAAATGCCTATTAGCAGAATCTCAAACAATACTATTTATACCAATTTTGGATGATACTAAGTTGCCAAAGTTAGTCTTGTTTGGTGTCAAAGATACAGTCCGACTTTCTTCAAAGCAAATAATACTATCTAGGGCAACTTGGTGTCATTTAGGAGAATTGAGGTATGCCACATCAACTCTACCTTATGTGAAAGTTGATATATAGCTCTCTTGACTCTGACGGTTTTTACTCTATATACAAATTAAAAGAGCGAGTTGATAATTTAACTCGCTCTTTTGATTTAGTACTCAGGACTGACTAAAGACTTTAACTGCTGCTGCTATACCAGAACCAGGGGTGAAATCTTCGTAGCCAAGTTCTGTGAGGGTAACTTCTAAGGATGCTATACAGCTAAGGATATCGCGATCGCTCACAAAACCCAAGTGACCAATACGGAAAATTTTATTGCTCAAATGGTCTTGACCGCCTGCTAGAGCAATATCAAAGCGTTTTTTCATCAATGACCGAATCTTATCCGGTTCAATTCCCTGTGGCGCTACAGCTGTAATCGCCGGACTAGCGGAACTATCTGCTGCAAGCAAAGGCAAATTCAACCCTTTAATGGCGGCGCGAGTAGCATTTTTCAGCCGTTCGTGTCGAGCAAATATTGATTCTAAGCCTTCTTCTTTCATGATTCGTAACGTGGTGTGTAACGCTACGATCAAGTTCACAGGCGGAGTAAATGGAGTTGTATTTTTGGCTGTAGCTTTGCGATATTTGCCTAAGTCCAAATAATATTTCGGTAGCTTCGCAGTTTTGTAAGCTTCCCAAGCTTTGGGACTGACTGAAACAAAACCCAACCCTGGCGGAATCATATAACCTTTTTGGGAACCGGAAGCGACGATATCCAAACCCCAAGCATCCACGGGTAAATTGAATGCACCCAAGCTCGTGACGGCATCAACGATAATTAAAGCTTCACCGTGTTCTTTAACGTGGCGGTTGATGGTTTCTAGGTCATTCAACACACCGGTTGAGGTTTCACTGTGGGTAATAATTACAGCTTTGATTTGCTTTTGGCTATCTGCTTGGAGTTTTTCGGCAAATACTGCGGGGGGTCTAAGGGTTTTCCCCATTCCACCTTAACTTCTTCTACATTCAAACCGTAGGCTTGACCAACTTCTACCCAGCGTTCGCCAAATTTACCATTAGAGCCAACTAAAATGCGATCGCCTGGAGAGAGAAAATTAATTATTCCCGCTTCGACAGCACCCGTACCACTGACATTCAGCATCAGCACATCACTTTGAGTTTGGTGCAGCCACTTGAGGTTTTCTGTCACCTCTGCCAATATGTTGCTAAATTCACTAGTACGATGCCCAATCGGATGCTTGGCTAATGCCAGTAAGGCAGCTTCTGGCACCGGTGTAGGGCCTGGAATCATCAGCATCAGCTTATCGTTCATGTTTCTATCCTAAAAGTCAAATAAAAGTCAAAATTGTGGGAAGTTGGTTAAGTCTGATAGCAAATCCTAGATATTCATCTACAAATTCCACTCAGATTGTCACCAGCATTGTTGTATATTTTCCAAATTTATAGGAAAAGTATTGTGGGAGTTAACGATCGGTCAGCTTGACCTTTGCAATTTATACCAGACTCCAACTCAGATAAAACCTTTGTTCCAGGCAATCTTACCACACACCTAGACGCCAGGTTAAGGTGTCTGCTCGTAGGCGAACGGCTATTTTAGCCAAGGATGAAACATCTATCTTGATGAGGCATAGGTACGATAAATTCTTAAAATCTACCCATAATCCACCTCAGTTGTTTTTATAGAAAAACGCGAAATCTTTTTGAACATCGCGGTAATTGTCGCTGAAAAAGTTGTGTTTTGCTTCCATGAAAGAAGTAACTCCCTACACTATACAGAAGACTTGGATGTTACCGTTTGCTAAGAGATAAAAGATACCCAACTCAAACTTTTCAATCTATTTGGGTCAAAGATTTGTTCTTGGGTTGCCATTCTCTAAACAATACCTTCGTTTATGATTTATTTGAGTCAAAATCGCTTTGATATCAATATCCAAGCCTTTTCTAGGTTATTTGATAGCGACTAATTTGACGCAGAAGTTGAGATATCTATGCTACTAATTGCTGCATTTTTTGATACTGCACTTAGTAGTAAACAATGTCGGCGGCTGGTAGTAATAAACTATAAGTTTTTATACTATACTTACAAAATTGCTACAATCGTGCTTAGTCTCCTTAGTTACTATTCACGGTGAGTCGTTTTTAACTAGTGTTCAGTTCATAAACTGTCACTCACTAGATCCCTGGTATTCTTACAAAAGAGATATTCTTAGTTAGTGCAAGGAGTGATACCATTTCACCACATGTTTGTCACAAGTTATCTCAGTAATACTCCCTCCTCAGGGAGTGTTGCAGATTTCAAATGTTGCATCAAACGAGTGAGTTGGTATAAGCTTTTACGAAAAAGCGCTTGAGTGAGCAAAACTCTCAAGCGTTTTTTTGTGTATAAATAAAACAGTTGAACTCTCTGGACAATAATTAAAAATGTCTTTAAATACACATATACCAGAGAAGGAACCTACTGTTATAAAAATTGTTGCAACATATACCTGATGACTCTAGATTTGTGCGTACCATCAAAACCTTTTTAAGTTACTGGACGTACCACACGAATTAGTTTTCCTTGCAAAGGTTCTTCTTTTGCCACAGCCTCATCTATCCGTGCTGCAAATTGTTCCCAACTACGATTATTCGTGCAAACAAAAATACCGAAGTGGTTAGAATCACGACGATGCAAACGGATAAAATCAACTCTGTTGATAGTTAATATTGAGAGCTAATTTGTAAACTCAAGTAAAGTACTTGTCTTGCAAGGATTTCAGGAATTTGAGTCAAAAAAATACTTATTCGCTGAAACTCAGACCTAGTAACGAGTTGAGTATCCTTCAGATTTTCTTTACGAATCAGCTCTGAGCGTTCTTGACTTATGGCAAATGCTAGCACTTCCTCATCAGGTATACCTTGGTCTGCATTTTCTGCTTCTTGAACTGTTAAAACATCATGCCCAAAATCGCGTAATAAGGGACTTCCAGAAAATAAATTATCCAATTTACTCAGATCGTATTTTTCTTTCTCCCCCTGCCCCCTGCTCCCTGCCCCCCTGCCTACACCAAGATAGGATATTTTTTTAGTTGGAAGTCCCTAATTCCACAACTGGAAAGGGAAACTGCTCATCTGCGTAAAACCGTGCCATCGATTAGGCTACTTTATTACGCTCAATTGCCAATTCGATTTTATCAGGATGAGCTTCTGCATATACCCAAGCATTAGCTAAATCTGTAGCTGTAATAGTTGGATAGCTCGTCAAAAGGTCAGCATCACTATATCCAAGACCGCGAGCTTCCACAAGTACCCAAACGGGAATACGAGTTTTAGCGATGCGAGCCTCTCCACCACAAACTCTAGGAGTTTTTTCAATTCCTTGCCAATTGTTGCCGAGACTTTGAGCAAGTAACTGTATAGCCTGCAATTTTTCACCAGGACTGAGGGCAAGAAGTTGTTCTAACTCTTTGAGTGTCACGGATGTAAATCCTCTGATGTTTTGTCAGGCTAAATTTACAATTTTATCAATTGCTAAGTACAAGATTTCATTAATTCGTAGCGAATTCCCTACGGTAAGGCGTACCCTTCGGGAAGCAAGCTACGCGTAGCGTCTCGTAGAGAAGCGCATCTGCGTTTAAATTTCAACTCTCAATTTGCCACGATTTTATGCAAAACTGTACTTAGTTAACTACAAAATTCACCAACTTTCCAGGCACCACAATTACCTTTTTAATCTCTTTACCTTCGATGTAACGTTGGGCAATTTCTGATTCACGAGCATATTTTTCCAACGCTACTTTATCTGCTTGTGCTGGTACTTGAATTGCGCCGCGAGTTTTACCCATAACTTGAATAACTAAAGTGATTTCATCAGCGACTAAAGCCGCTGGGTCAAATGATGGCCAAGTTTGAGTATGAACTGAATCACTTTCACCCAATAAATGCCACAATTCATCAGCAATATGTGGTGCAAATGGTGCTAGTAAAACCACCAAAGTACGAATCCCTTCTGCGTAAATTGGTGAATTTTTGCCGTCAGCATCAGTTAAGGCATTACTCAACTTCATCAATTCTGAAATAGCGGTGTTGAATTGATATTCGTCTTCCACGTCTTCTGTCACCGCTTGAATCGCCGTGTGAATCGCCCGCCGCAATTCCTTTTCTGGCTTAGTTAAATCAGATTGGGCTTTTTTATGGGATACCCCAGCAGCAATATAATCTGTCACCAAACGCCAAACCCGATTTAAAAAGCGGAATTGTCCTTCCACATCGGCTTCATCCCATTCCAAATCTTTTTCTGGTGGTGCTTTGAACAAAATGAACATCCGCGCTGTATCTACACCATATTTGGAAATTACATCTTCTGGCGCTACACCGTTACCCTTTGATTTAGACATGGTGGCATAGAGACCTTGCAACGGTTCACCTGTCT
Organism: Nostoc sp. DSM 114160; assembly: GCF_053470305.1. Classification (NCBI taxonomy): domain Bacteria; kingdom Bacillati; phylum Cyanobacteriota; class Cyanophyceae; order Nostocales; family Nostocaceae; genus Nostoc; species Nostoc sp. DSM 114160. The sequence goes on from NZ_JBPFGO010000003.1 coordinate 640,715, forward strand.
GGGGGTCGCGCGGGGTCGGCCGAATTTACCAGATTAGAAGGAATCCATTTATCTTTCCCACCCTTATTAGGATTTAGATAAGTTAAACCCTGCACCATACCTTGAGTTAAGAGGCGTTGGAAGGGTTCATCAAAGTTTAACAAGCCTCTATCCCGCAGAACCTTAGTAAAGAACCGCGAATACAACAAATGTAAAATCGCGTGTTCAATTCCACCTACATACTGGTCAACTGGCATCCAGTCGTTAACTTTATTAGAATCGAAAACCTGTTGCTCATTCTTAGCATCAGGGAAACGCAAGAAATACCACGAGGAATCAATAAAAGTATCCATCGTGTCAGTTTCCCGCTTCGCCGGAGTGCCACAAGTTGGACAAGGTACATTTACCCAACTTGACAACTGAGCCAAAGGTGAACCGCCACGTCCAGTAAATTCTACTTCTTCTGGTAACTGTACTGGCAAATCTTGATCGGGAACTGGTACTATCCCACAATTAGGACAGTGAATTACAGGTATCGGTGCGCCCCAGTAACGCTGCCGCGAAATCAACCAATCCCGCAAGCGATATTGCACCCGTACTTTACCAAAACCTTGTTGTTCGGCGTATTCAATTATTGCTTGTTTAGCCTCTGTGGAAGAAATACCAGTAAAAGCCCCAGAATTAATTAAAATTCCTGGTTCAGTGTATGCCTGATTATATTCAATTTGGATGAGTTGAGTGACTTCATCATTCTCTGATGTTGGAGTTAAGTCAAAACCTGCAACATCATCTGGGGAAGCGATGACAAAATCAACTGGCAAATCATAATTTTTGGCAAACTTAAAATCCCGGACATCGTGTGCCGGCACACCCATAACTGCTCCGGTACCATACTCATACAGTACATAGTCAGCAATCCAAATCGGCACTTCTTCCCCTGAAAATGGGTTAATTGCCTTACCACCTGTGGGTATACCCCGCTTAGGTTTGTCTTCAGCAGTACGTTCCAACTCACTTTGATGGGAAACCTCTTTAATAAAGGCTTCTACCGCTGCTTGTTGTTGTTTTGTAGTGACGCGCTTTGTTAAGGGATGTTCTGGTGCTAACACTAGGTAGCTAACACCATAAACTGTATCTGGGCGTGTGGTGTACACTCCGATTTTCTCATCTATCCCAATGATGGGAAATTCTAAGTAAGCGCCTGTAGATTTGCCAATCCAGTTTGCCTGCATAGACTTGACGCGTTCCGGCCAACCTGTCAATTGATGCAAGTCATTGAGTAATTCTTCGGCGTAGTCGGTAATCTTGAAAAACCACTGGCGTAATAATTTGCGCTCAACTATTGCCCCACTGCGCCAAGAACGTCCTTCGTTATCAACTTGCTCATTTGCTAGTACAGTTTGATCGATAGGGTCCCAGTTTACCGCTGCTTCTTTTTGATAAGCTAATCCCGCTTGCAAAAACTGCAAGAAAATCCATTGTGTCCACTTGTAATAATCTGGTGAACAGGTAGCAAGTTCGCATTCCCAATCAATGGATAAACCAAGACGCTGCAATTGTTGCCGCATCTGAGCCATATTCTGATAGGTCCACTTTGCTGGTGGTACACCACGGTCAATGGCAGCGTTTTCTGCTGGCAAGCCAAAGGCATCCCAACCCATTGGGTGTATTACCCGATACCCTTGCATTCGCTTGAGGCGGGCAATCACATCGGTAATCGTATAATTACGGACGTGACCCATGTGTAGGCTGCCCGATGGATAAGGGAACATGGAAAGAGCATAGAATTTTGGCTTGTTGCTAACTGTCGGTGTCTTATCTAAGCCAAGTTCTACCCATGTTTTTTGCCATTTTTCTTCAATTGCTGCGGGATTGTATCGAGAATCAACTGAATTTGGTATTTCCAATGGTTTCATGCCTATTACGCTTTATTTCTACTAATCCTAAGAATTTAGCTGTTTTTAGTACATATAAACTACTAAATGATTTTTATGTCTAGTAATTTTGAAAATTAAATTATAAAATAAATTTATAAATCTCCTGTATTTTCTATTCCTATCTATACTTATATCGCTAAAATTCTTAGGCTATCAGGGACAGTCTTTATTTGCCTATCGGGAAGTTTTATAAAAAACTCCCCATTGCTGAGGAGTGCGTTAAGAATGCTGTAAGTATGGACTACTGACTCACCAGTGCGATCGCCTGTTCAAGCCTCATCTTAGCCAGATGTAAGTTCAGCAACCTTTCTTGCTCAAATCTATCTGGGTAACTCATTCGCCTACCTTCCAGTGTGATTCTAATCAGCGCTATTTGCTCATTAGTAGGTGTACCCATCTCATCTATCGCTGAACTAAAAACCTGGATAGAAGCAAGGGAAGGTGACTTTAACCCTCTCCCTACTTCCATCTGTTGAATCGCTAAAATCGGGAATGCCATTAAAGAAGTGATATAGCTTGCTTTGTACGCTGCACTCCCTGTAGGGCGAATACCGTATCGACGGCATAAATCCTGTAATTCAGGAACAGTCTTTATTTCGAGTTCTGAACGTGTAAACATAGAATTACCATTTCTCAAAAGTGGTATCGGTGGTGAACCATTTGTCAGGTGAGAACACCACCGATTTAAAACTCTAATTGCTCGTTTGCACGCAGTTCAAGCTATATTTACATCTCTCAACAATGCCTAATCCTAAGGGTAGTCCAGAAAATTTAAAAAATTTCACTACAGACAGAGAAGAACCATTAACGACTACTATTAGTTTCCGTGCTACCGAAAAAATGAAGCAAGAGGTGAAAGCACAAGATGACCCCTGCTGAATTCTGTAGAGAAGCGATTCAAAAAGCACTGGATGAGAAAAAAGGAAAGTAGCAATTATCACATTCCGCTTCTGTATTGAGTACTTTCCTACCACGATCTATATCTACATCACAAAGAAGTGGAAGTTTTTCTATTTTTGGTTTATAAATATCATCAAAAAATCTAAACTATATCTGTGCTTCCTGTGGGCTAGAAACGATCATAAAAAGCCTTAAGAGTGGATCTAACTACTCTCTTAAGTTGCCCAAATAACTAATGTAGCCTAGCAATTTATTATACTTAGTTTTTCTATGTATAGTGTGATATCATGTCCGCCTAATTAGTTATGATTCCAGCATCTGTGCAAAAACCAGGAAAACCTCTTTCTCCCTGCCCCCTGCTCCCTGCCCCCTGCGGTCTTAATGATAAGTCTTTAACCGGACATGATATGAGGAGGGATTATTGGTGAAACTTCCGATATTCCTCTCTACATTCTTTTTGTGTTTCTGTAATGAAACTCACTTTTTCGCTATGCTCACACCAGGCGCTTAGAATACTTAGTTTTCTGGTAAGAAAAGAAATTCAGATGGTTAAAATAAGCGATGGTTGAATCAAATCTAAAATTTACTGATTTGGTGCGGGTTTTTGTCTACGGCACGCTCAAACCAGGTGAAGCTAACTATACAAGATACTGTGCTGACAAAGTAGTTGATGTCAAAACAGCGTTTGTACAAGGCAAATTATTTGCTCTGCCAATGGGCTACCCAGCGATGACGCTAGGGAATAGCCAAGTGTATGGATATTTACTTTCTTTTTCCAACCCAAAAATTTTAAATGAGCTAGATGTGCTGGAAGATTACCAGCCCAATAGACAAACACCAGAAAACCTCTATAATCGACAAATTATCGAGGTTTATGAGCCACAGTCGCTCTCTTATAGTTGGGCTTGGGTTTATTTAATGACTCTAGAACGAGTTAAGCAATTAGGAGGCTTCCTCCAACCTGACGGCTGGTGGAGCGGCTGTGGTTTAACCCTAGAGTACAGTTTTGAACTGTAAACTGTTAATGCGATTAGTTTATGTCCTGTTTGGGGTCGTGTCGTTGCGGCTGTACCTGATAAATTGAATTTTCTGGAGAGGCTACTGCTGCTTTCGGAATTTCAATTACCGGGTTATTTAGTCCCACCATCAACGGGGAAGGGGGGACTATAGACGCTGAGGACGTTTGTATCGGTTCTCTTTGTGGTCGTTGCGCCAGTTGCGGCACCATCGAACCACCACCTACTAAGCTAGATACTGCACCGATCGCACAAGCAGCAACAGCTGCACCTGCCGCTATCCAGTTTAAACGGGAGCGGCGGCGCAAACGTGTCAATACTTGCTGAACTGTTTCTTCTGGCGACTGTTGGGCTGCTGGCACTGGGAGCGTCCGCAAACCTTGGCGCAGCTTTAACAGTCGGGCATACAAACATTGAACTGAGGCATCATTTGCCAGCCATTCTTCTACTTGCCTGCGTTCGGTGGCTGTGACTTCACCATCCAGGTAAGCACTCAATAACTCGAAGCGATCGCGCTTCACCATATCCATAAGACCCCGTTGATTCATTGGTATGCTTGGCCATCCCATCTGACAAATCTTGAGGAAGTTGCAAAGGAGAACGGTCGTAAAACTGAGAATCAGTAGTCATCTTAACATTATTACCAATTCATACACGGGTAAACTTGGCGGGAATTTTGGGAAAATTAGCCAATTTTCCCCCTGAAGGCAGAAACAATCTACGTCTTTCTAGTAATTTTTAATCTATGCTTAAATTCTGCCATTGGGCAGAGGCAAGATACTGTAAATTAAGAAAATTAGGAGTCTAGATAATTCTGCAAGTGGGCTTGCAGCCTCGATCTAGCTCTGGCTATTCTTGATTTCACAGTTCCTAGAGAAACTCCAGTGATTTCGGCAATTTCTTCATAAGCCATGCCTTCGATTTCTCTGAGGACAATGGTAGTACGGAAGACTTCTGGTAAATCCGCGATCGCTTCCCGCAATTGCTCGTAAAATTCTCTCGTTGTTAGTTCTTCCTCAGGGCCTGGGGTATCGCCAGCGATTTCCCAATCCATCTCGCCGTCCTCTAAAGAACGGGGAGCATCCAGTGACAAAGGACTCATCACCCGTTTGCGTTTCCGTAACTCGTCGTAAAACAAGTTGGTGGCAATACGGCTTAACCAGCCCCGAAATTTAGCAGGCTCTTGTAATCGGTTAATGTTCCGATACACTCGAATCCAAACTTCTTGAGCCAAATCGGCTCTGTCAGGCCAATCTGGAGCTAAATGGTATAGAACTCGATCGACTTGACTTTGATAGCGGCGTAATAGTTCCGCAAAAGCAGCACGATCTGGTCGCAGTCCGGCTTGACAGCGCAAAATTAAATCGTGGTTAGGGAGTTTGTCAACTTGCACTGATGCTTCTGGATACTTTGCATCAACCGTTGACCAGGATACAGTAATCGATTGACTCATAGATCGTACTGGCTCTAAATCATCCCTATCCATTAGACCTGCTAATGGTACAGAAGTTCCATGCTTAGGTGACGGATTTATGACTGGAACACTGAAGCAGACAATTTTGGATATATTTATAGCAATAAGCAGAGCCACTTTTCCTTATACTGCTCCCATAGTTACCTAAGAGCGATCTGACGAACAAAGGCGCGTGTGATACACATTTTAGTACTTTTAGCAACTGGGTATATACGCTTGATCGAGATAATTAAATTTAGCTATAAAAATGAAGATAAAATTTTGTAATTCTAACTTCTTCATACCTTTAAAATTCGGGTAATAATTTCTGGAAGTTAGGTTGCTGTGGTTGCTAAGATGGTGATTTAATTTTTTGATTTCGTTACCAGAATAGTAGCTGATTGTTCTGGTTGTGAACCGAAAGCAGTACTAGAGCTATGTGGCTCTGGTACGCGAACTTGAAAAAATAAATTCAGGGAAAATGTAATTGTTACCGCTAGCAATAGTTTTTCAAACATGATTTTTCATCCACCTACACCATTAATGATTGATTGCTACATTTCAAGAGTTCCACCAAAAAGTCCGAAAAGAGGCTTACGACCCTCAAAACTTTTGAGGAATGAGGTTGCTCACTTGGAATTTTGCCACTGGGACAATTTATATAGTCTTAGTTTGCCCAGAGGTGTTGGCAGATTTACAGCGGAAATGATAAGTATTGATAAATTTTTGATAATCGGATGATGAACTCATTCAATTGCTCGGCTGGATATGTCAGGGATAAACAATAGGCGATGGCAATGGTAAGAAACGAATCTGTAGGGCGTATGGTAATGCTGCTTTGTTTTGGCACAGCATTTTTATCCTTAGCTGTCCATTGGCGCATTAGTACGGCGGAACGGCAATATGAGAAGTCTGCATCTACTTCGATGCGGCAAGATTCTACCCGAACCAATCTTAAGGGAAGCCGGACAGAGGGAGTCTACAAGAATCTTTCCCAAGTGAGTTTGGGGGAAATTGCGCTGGGTGGATCTGTGCCACCTGATAAAGTTACCCAAGGCTCGACTGCCCAGAGGACGTTTACACCAAAGTCCTCTGCTATTAAACCTAAAACTAAATCAAAAATAATTAAGAAGAATCTAACTAAAACAACTACTCGTAGGGCTTCTACTATTAATAAGTCGCAAATAATTAAGAAGAATCTAGCGAAAGCAACTATTCCTAAGGCTTCTAAACTCAAGCCTGCTACCATTCAGCCACAAACTAAGCCCCAAATTATTAAGAATAATGTAGCTAAAGCAAGTGACCTACCAACTCAGACGCAGGTGGTGGCGAAAGTAGAAAGACAAAATCCAATTGCAGATAGTTGGCCAAAAGGTCTGTGGGTCTCAGGCTTCAGCCCAACAAGTACCATCTAGTAGGCTGGCAAATGTCAAGACGCAAGTGGTGGTTGATTTAAGCGATCGCCGCACTTATGTATATGCAGGAGACGAGGTGATCGCCAGCTATCCCATTGCTGTTGGTAAGAAAGGTTGGGAAACGCCCACAGGTTCTTTCCAGGTGATCCACATGCGACACTATCCAATCTGGCGTCACCCGATTACTGGCAAAGTATTTCAGGCTGGTACGGATAGTCCTTTGGGAGATAGATGGATTGGTTTTTGGTCAGATGGACGCAATGAAATTGGCTTTCATGGCACGCCGGATGTTGACCTGGTAGGAACGGCTGTATCCCACGGCTGCTTAAGAATGCGAAATTCTGATGTCCGATTGTTATATGAACAAGTGAGTATAGGGACAAAAGTGTTAGTACGTGATTAATTAGTTAAAAGTCATTAGTCCTTTGTCCTTTGTCCTTTGTCTAAAACAAATGACCAATGACTAATGACTAATGACCAATGACTAATGACTAATGACTCTTAAAATTATAATTTTTGCTCAAAGTTAGGTGCATAAGTTTGGAGTAAAGCACTAACTTGGCGTACAACCTCATTGCCAGTATTTTTACCCAAAGCTTGACGTTCTGGGAAGAAATTGGGTCGATCGAGGTAACGGTTAATTGCCTCACTTATTTGTTGAGAAATTAAGTCTTGCAGTTGTGCCTGAGCCGTTTGGCGCTGGAAGTTAGCACCCTCTTCTGTAGTAGCATACAAAGGTGGTAGCCGATTGAGAGCGTAGGCAGCAATATCCCCGACATCTAAAGAACTTTCGCTGGTAGCTTCAATTTCTGCGACTCGGGCGATCGCTTCCGTCAGCACCAATTCTTCCATAACGTTAATAAATTGTTTGCGAGGTACCGCCACTACCTCACCAGTCAATAGCGCACCCATCAGCCGATCCAACGCCATATACTCTTCAATTGAGAGTTCTGAGGCGTTATCACAGATTCTACCGACTTCTGCTTCCATTGCTGGTGTCAAATAACCATCCTGGAGAGCTTGTTCTACAATTTTTTCGATACTCATAACGCTTATCATCATTTATGTTGGCAAAGCTTGGTAGGGACGGTATCAATCCAATTTATTTTGCCTAATTCTCAGCAAAAAATACACAAATTATGCAAAGACACGATCGATTCTGCCTCTACTAGTTAACGACCTTAGTTCGCCAAGGTGTTGGATCGACAGATTGTCCGTTGACATACAGACCCCAGTGTAAATGTGGTCCCGTGGCTGCACCTGTTGAACCTACTGCACCAATTAGTTGACCAGCTTTCACAAAATCACCTTCTTTAACGTTAATACGACTCAGGTGCATGAAAATACTGGTTACTCCTTGACCGTGGTCAATGCCAACTACGTTACCGTGTATCCGAAACCCTTGGGATACCCTACCTACCAAAGCAACTCGCCCAGCGGCTGGGGCAATTACCGGTGAACCGGCAGCACCAGCGTAGTCAAGACCACGATGATAGTAGTCTTTTGCAAATGTACCATTATAGTAGCGACGTACACCATAGTTTGTACTCATCCGCCCTGCATTTGGCTTCAGGAATACTCCATTCCAATACTTTTCTGGTGTTTGTAGCGCTTTCAAAGCTGCCACACGCTTAAGTTCATACTCTGTGGCATCCACTCCAGCTTTACCAGGTGGCAAAGTAATACGTTGTACGGGGAATTTGCGATTAAGCACATTCACTGCTAAGTTTTGCACTTGCCCATCCCCCGCAACCCGAAGTGTTCTAGTTCCAGCTTTTTCTAATGGAGTTGTGGGAACAAAAGCCCGATACTGATTGGGCGCAATTTCAAAGGCTGGGTATGTATTCTTTCCACTAGCTACGGTTGGTTTTGTACCATTCTCTGGATTATCTAGATTAATCTGCACCGAGAGTGTATCCCCTAATTTAGGATTAGTTGGAATCACCTTTACTTGCAAAGCATCTACAGGTAATGCCAAGGCGAGGGGGAGAACAGCAAATATTCCCTGTAACATATTTATTGCACGGCAATTGGCTGTCAAAGTTTTGACATCAAAACCGAGCAAATTTTTGTTTGAACTACTAGCGCTATTCTCAATAATCATAGAACTACAAAAACCCTTGCTTGTATTGGAAAATAGATTAGCTTATTATCGCTAGTGTTTCCTGTTTGAAGCCGATGTTGTTGACAACCATAAATTTTCGGAAATTCTCTAGGTATTTATGGATTGCAAGGGCGAATCATTTTATCTGTAATTTTAGGAAATTGGTCTTGACTCTAATAACCAAGGTGTATGACATTGGCAATGAGCATAAAATTTAACTGTGATTACATAAATAATACTTGAAGGAAATCTCGGAATCAACTGGACACTTTTTCAACTGGACACTAATATCACATTCTTAGGTTGAAATTGGTATGGGGAAATTACTTAAACTAGGCGAGTAAGTCAGTGAAGATAAATTAAACTATATACATACCATTCGGAAATATTATTTTAAAACTTACTGAAAATAGCGCTTTAGTTGCCAAAAGACTATGATATTAAGGCAAAAATGTGAGTCTGCCACGCCACACTTCAGATTTACTTTATAAATCAACTCTAAATGATGGAATAGGCGAATTAACTTTAGGCTGATAGTATTACTTTTGACTTGAGTCTGCCATCTTCCATCTGAACTATGCGATCGGCAATGTCTAGGATGCGATTGTCATGAGTAACCATCAAGATGCTACAGCCTTGTTCTTTTGCCAGTTTTTGCATGAGATTGACTACATCTCGTCCTGATTGACTGTCAAGGGCGGCGGTGGGTTCATCCGCGAGGATTATTTGAGGATGACTGACTAAAGCACGAGCGATCGCTACTCGTTGTTTTTGTCCCCCAGACAGTCGATCGGGATAGTAATGCAAATGATTTCCCAATCCTACTTGCTGTAACATTAGCGCTGACCTAACTCGCATTTTTTTTAACCCAAGATGTTTGTGTAATTCTAAAGCCATTTTGACGTTTTGGAGTGCCGTTAAACTACCATGCAAGTTATGTCCTTGGAAAATATAACCGTTATGGCGTCGTGCTTGCACTAGTTCTTCAGCACTAGCACCACAAAGTTCTCGTCCCAACACCTGCAAACTACCAGATTGAGCAGAACGCAACCCACCCACTAAGGTCAGTAAGGTAGTCTTTCCAGAACCAGAGGGCCCAGTCATGATAATAATTTCACCAGCATTAATCTCTAAGTTGATATTACATAAAACTTGCTTGCGGAGTGAGCTGTGACCAAAGTGGTGGTCAAGATTTTTAATAGAGATGACGGGTTTGCTAGTCATAAATAGCTCGATTACTCATGATGATTGTCATTTATCCTTATTCATTAGTCCTTTTGAGTAACAAATGACCAATGACCAATGACCAATGACCAATGAAAAATTTAAAACATATCAGCGGGGGTCGGTGGCTTGGAGTTTACGGGTGGCGATCGCACCGGAAATGGTACACATAATGATAGTCAGCACTAATACCTGTAATGTCCGAATCGCGGTCATGTACATGGGCAAATTTGTCGCACTGCGAGTCAGTTGATAAAGCACTAAGGACACTCCTAATCCGGGAAAGAAGCCCAATGCTGCTAAGATCAACGATTCTTCAAGCACCACACCTAGTAGGTAGTAATTGCGATATCCCATTGCTTTAAAGGTGGCGTATTCTCGAACGTGGGCATTAACATCGTTAGAGAGGACTTGATAGACGATGATCGTGCCTACCACAAATCCCATTGAGACACCTAGACTGAAAATAAACCCAATTGGGGAATTTGTTCTCCAAAAGTCATTTTCAAATTCAATAAATTCGGCGTGGGTTAATACTCTGACATCATCTCTGAGGTAGGCTTTGAGCATTGCTGCTACTTTGTTCGGGTCATAGCCTGGTTTTAGAAGAATCAAACCTAGACTGACACTGCTGGACTGTCGCCCAGAAAATAGCCGCAAAAAGTTTTGATCGCTGGTAATCAGGTTGCCATCAAAGCCAAAGGAAGCCCCGACTTGGAATAAGCCACTAATGGTAATTGTGCGCCGTTCTATTTCAGTAGTCAGGGTTTTACCTCGATCAATTTGAGCGATCGCTTTTTGATAATCTCCTCTTGCACCGCGATCGAACAAGACGGTATCCGGCATTTTGATCGCTTGTAATTGCTGGTTAACATCGGGTAAGTCAAAAGCTGGCTTGTCTGGGTTAAAGCCGATAACTAACACTCCAGTCTCACGGTGTGTTTGGGGATTCTTCCAGATTGTATTGTTGAAATACATCGGTTCTGCCGACTTCACCCCTGGTATATCCATTGCTTGGTAAAGTCGCCGCCGAGAAAATATAGACAAGCTTGCTAAGTTACGGGCTTGGGGACTGGTTAAAACAATGTCTGCTTGCAAACTGCGATGTAGTCTTGTGTTACTGTCATACAGCGCAGTTTGAAAACCTAGCTGCATGAACATGAGAAGATCCGCAAAGGCAATGCCTGATAATGCTACGAAAAGACGGCTTTTTTCATGATTCAGTTGCAGCCATCCTAGAGGGGTTCGCCGTCGCAGTTGTTTGAGCAATCCCATCATAAGAAGTAGGGAGTAGGGGGCAGGGGAGCAGGGGAGGCAGGGGAGCATACTTCGACTGCGCTCAGTAACCGGGGGAGCAGGGGAGCAGCACTTAGACTCATTTCGGCTACGCTCAATGACCAACGCTCAGTGACCGAGGAGCAGAGAAGAATAACTACTGACAAATGACAAATACAACTCTTGGAGAGGCTGCGCCAACGGCTTCGCGGTAGTTGAATCTCGACTTCGCTCGATTACCGCGCAGTCGAAACTCAGTACAAGTGACTAATGACTAATGACTAATGACTAATTTCACAATTCAATTACTGCCTTAACTTGCATATTGGTTAAGGTGGCGGCTTTTTGGCTGGAAGTTTCATCTAGTCGGATGTGGACTTCTACTACTCTGTTGTCGATATTGCTGACGGGATCTGTGTTAATGACATTCTGTCGTCGCACTTGCAAGCCTTTGCGATCTACGATTCCCTGCAATTCAATCGGGAGGTTATCACCAAAGATTTGTACTTGCTGCCCTGAATGTACTTTGCCGATATCGCTTTCGTAGACTTCGGCGATGACATACATCTGGCTGGTTTGTCCAATATCTGCAATGCCATCATTTGATACTAATTCTCCAGGATGGGTATGGATCTCAAATACCTGTCCATTTTGGGGCGATCGCACTACAGCCTGTTCAAGATTAACTTTTGCTAGATTCATGGCTGCTATGGCACGATTGACTTCTGCTTGGGCTGATTCTACATCCACTCCGCGCACTTCGGCAATTTCATCAAGTGTTGCTGTAGCTTGTTTAACTTGTTGCTGACTAGTTGATTGGGTACGATTTAATTGTGCTTGGGCTTCTTGCAAGCTTTTTTGGGCGGTTTCCAAGTTTAAACGCTTACTATCTCTTTGAGAGGCGGAAATTGCGCCTTGTTGATATAGTTGCTGATAGCGTTCGTCTTCTGCTTGGGCGTTACGCACTTGGGCTTGGAATCGCTCAATTGTTGCGGCTTGGGCATTAATATCACCTTGGCGTTCGGCTTCTAGACGAGCGATCGCAGCTTTTTGGGCAACAATTTCACCGCGTTTAGCACCTGCTTGGGTGCGGTTTAGGTTTGCCTGGGCTACTTTTACTTGTTCTTGCGCCTCTTTGAATGCTGCTTGGAGGCGATCGCGACTGTTTAAAATTGCGATCGCTTGTCCTGCTTTTACCCTATCCCCTTCCTTTACCAACAACTTTTCTACCCGACTTCCTTCCGCAGACACCGCAGCCGAGAGTTTAATTACCTTTCCCTGTGGTTCGAGTCGCCCTAAAGCTGTTACCGTTTTTAACTGTGGCAATTGTGTTGCTGGCACTTGTGCCTCTTGATTGGCATAATTTTGCCCACGTTTTACTATATAAAAACTTATGCCGCCAACCAATAAAGATATAGTTATACCTATAGCAACGGATGGACGCAGAATAGACTTAGGGAACGTTCTGTACCCTAGCTTTGAGTTTCGCACCATAGATTACCTCTTAACTAGTGGCGCAGAAAAAAGAATAGATTAGGCTTTTCTCCGTACTTGTTTGCTAATTTCTACTTCTTGAGTCAGTGATTGTTGATTTATCACTTCCAAGTCCATAAAATAATTTGGAAATTGGTGAGATTTTACTTAGATAAAGTGATTTATCTGGCTAGGATAACAACGATTATCTCTAGCAAATTAGAGGTTTATGTTTTTAGCAAACTACTTTTATTTTATGAAAGTACTCAGGTATAGTAAACGGTTTTAAATTTACGGGTTGTAACAGCGCCAACAATCATAATCAAATTAAGTAAATAAAAAAGTATTTGGTGTGATTAAGAGCGGTGGAAATTTATATCAAATTTTGATGATAATAGCGTTTACTAATTGTATTAGGTACATCATATTCTCCTCTTCACTTGCAGGCTGGGATTTTTGTACCTCATAAGGGACAAGAATCCCTATAATTCCATTCAAAGGTTAAAACGAAACATTAACCAAACCGCATTGAGACACCTGTAGCTTGCAATTGTCACAAATCAAATAGGATTACTGTATTAAGTCTGTTTGCTATTGGGAATTATAAAGATAGGGATACAAAATCACAATAGTTTTGACGTATTCCTTGATATAGTATAAATGTACTAACAACTTTAGTTGTACAGCCATGCAACCTCTTCAACCAGTTAGCGGATCGGATTTGCAAAGATTTTTGTCAGCACCAGAGGAGTTATTGCAACAGTCAGTAGCGTTGCAATTAGCCGTTGCTAGTTTCCATCAAACACCGCGTAGTCTTTTAGAGATTCTAGTTAATAGTCCTGATGAGCAGGTAGCAGAAGCAGCAAGTTTACACGTAAATTTGGCAGGAGAAATAACAGACGGCTGGCAGCAAGCAGTTGATGAAATCCTGCAACAGCGTCAGCTAGGGCAAAACGACCGATTGGCGGTAGAATTACTCAAAATCGGGCCTGTACCTCCTTGCTTTCTCAGCAAATGGGTTCCATCTGAGCGACTAATTCAAGGGTTGCGAAATCCCCAAATGCCCTTGCGTTATCGGTTGCAATTATTACAAAGACTATCACAGGAACCAAGCCTAGAACCAAGGTTACAGGTAGCAGAGTCGCCAGAAACGCCGTCAGCAGTGTTGGAACAGTTAGCGGGTGATTTAGAATTACCAGTCCGGTTGGCGGTGAAATTTAATCCCAGTTGTCCACCACCATTAATTGAACTGGTGGAAGGACAGTATGCCGTTGCATCTGATTGGAATACTGATAGCGAACAATTAGCGATGCTGGGGCAGAGTCGCTGGGCATGGGTGCGGTTAGCTGTGGCGCAAAATCCCTCAGCGCCAGCAGAGACGCTGATGCAGTTGGCTGGGGATGCGGTGTACAAAATTCAGTTAGCGGTGGCGAAGAATCCAGAAACACCGACAGAGACACTGATGCAGTTGGCTGGAAATGCAGTATATGCAATTCAGTTAGCGGTAGCGAAGAATCCTTTCACTCCAACAGAAGCACTCAATTTGCTTGCAAACCATACTGATAACGAAATTCAAACGGCTCTAGCAAAACATCCGAAGACTTCAGAGCAAGCATTATTAAAACTATATCCCAAACACAAACGTACAATTATTACTCAAAGGAAAAATTTACCCCTAAGTATTATAGAGCAACTGGTACGCGATCGCAGTGAAAAAAATTTTTACTATTACGTTAATTCGGTAATCAATCAGCCAAACATATCAGGAGAAATTCTCGAACTTTTAGCAAATGATTCATTAGAGTCAATGCGAATTAATATTGCTAAACATCCACAAGTATTAGGAACTACACTCAAACAATTGGCTCAAGATTCAAGCTTTCAAGTACGGGAAGCAGTTCTCAGCAATCCGAAAACACCGAAAGCTATCAAAAAGCGTGTATTAGCAACAAAGTCAACTGACCATGTTTATCATATTTCATCAGGATCTAGACCACAAGATAAACAGCAAAGCTTAGAGCAACAAAGCCAAGATCCAAAAACATCACCTAACACCTTGGCAGAACTGGCAAAATCATCAGATAGCATCATCCGTTGTTATGTAGCGAAAAATCCCTCAATCCCCGCGGAAGTTTTAATTGAGCTAGTGAAAGATAGTGACATACAAGTACGGAGATGCGCGTTGATAAATATCAACTTACCTTACTTAGATGAACATCAACAAATGCTGATAGCAAAAGAATACAAACAAATGATTTTGGGATATTACCGTTTGCTTCTAGCTCAATCAGAAGCAGAAGAAACTGCAAAAGCAAATGAACTAATAGCACGTCGTCCCGATAGTCATCATGCTTTAACGCAGGTTGTGCAAAAGGGAGATCAAAAAGCTAAATTGACCGCAGCACGTAGTAATAAAACTCCGATTCAAGTCTTGGAACAACTGGCAAAAGATGCAGATGAAACCGTGCGTCAAGTTGTTTTACAAAATGCCAATTTACCACTCCAAAGTTTGCTAGAACTGGCGCGAGATAAAAGCTTGAATGTGCGTTTATGGCTTCTCCATAAATCATCTCATAATAAAACATCAACCCCTATCCAACTATTAGAAATATTGGCGCAAGATGAATCTGAGCAAGTCAGAGCCAAAGTTGCAGAACATCCCGATTCAAATGTTGAAATTTTGACGCGGTTAGCCAACGATACCAGCCGTGAAGTAAAAGCAAAACTAACTGCTAACCCCAATACTCCTGTCACAATTCTCACTCGCTTAGGCTTAGAAGAAAATCTCGTAAATCAACGTAACCCTAATACCCCAGGAATTGTACTTGCTCAGGCCGTTAAAAGCATGAGTAGCAAAAATCTTGCTGATTTTATTAAACATCCTGTCAAAGGTTCACAAATGCCTGTGGAAACTTTGTCACAGTTAGCAAGTCACACTGATAGTTCAGTGCGTTATCGAGTCGCATCTCACCCTAATACACCAGCCACCGTTTTAAGACAGTTAGCTAGAGACTCTTATGTAGCTACAGTTCGTGCTGTCGCCAGTAATGCTAATACATTTCCTGAAACTTTAGAAATGCTAGCTAGTAACCCAGATTTTACAACTCGTTTGGAAGTTGTTCGCAATCCCAACACACCGCCTCGCGCACTTGCTCAAATTGTTCTGAGTACCCAAAATTCAGGAAATACGCCAAATCAAACAGTGGATATGCTCAAAAGTGTATTTCCGGGCGATCATAATGATGTGCTGCATTCAATAGCTGGTAATCCTCGCACACCTATTGAGGCACTGGAGATTTTAGCAAGAAGAGAATTTATTGGTGCAACACCCGATCCTCGCTCGTTTATTCCACCTACAACTGATGATAGTATAGTGCGATCGCTTGCGTACAATCCCAGCTTAACACCGCAATTGCTGGGTATTCTTGTCCAAGATCCTTGTGTAGAAGTGCGTGTTTGTTTAGTTCGCCATCCCAATTTGACAGAGGCGTTGTGGTTACAGTTAGCAGAAGATACGGAAATATCCGTGCGTGAAGCTGTTGCGGCTACAATCAATGCACCTGTAAGTGTTTTGGAATTACTGGCGCGAGATGAACAAGTAGAGGTGCGAATCAAAGTAGCGACTAATCCCAATACACCAATTACTGTTTTACAACTTCTCGCAGGTGACGAAAACTCTAGTGTCCGCACTGCTGCGGCTAGCAATTCTAACCTACCTGAAACAATACTGACACAACTGGCAAACGATGAAAAAGTCGAAGTCCGCCGCGCAGTTGCTCAAAATCCCAACACCCCTGCACCCATCCGCGAAAGCCTCCGCGATTTGATTGTCCAACCCACCACCCACCAAACTAGTCCCACCTTGCGCGGGACTCAACCGCCTCTACAACCCCAGCACTGATGATTTAGTCAGCATACTTGCAGAATACGCAAGTTCAGAAAATGCCTTTGTGCGGTTTGTCACACTCCTCCATCCGCTAACTCCCCATGAAGTACTGACTCAAGCAGCGCAGTCTGCATCCTGGCTGGAACGCTACGCCGTTGCTGATAATTCTGGAACTCCAAGCGTTTTACGCCAGCAACTTGCTGAAGATAGCAACCGGATTGTCCGCGCAGCCGCTAGAGTTAATACTAATTCGTAATTCGTATACTTCGACTCCCTTCGACTACGCTCAGGGCAAGTCGCTCAGTACAAGTTCGTAATTCGTAATTAATATTTGTCAGACTTAGTGGGGGTTTTAGAGTTTGAATTTGTTGCTGGATTTTAGAGAATTGGTATAACTTGTGAATAATGGAGGATGTTGCAGATGGCATACAGTGATTTCACACTCGCCAAAGTTCGAGAGACTTTTCAGCTTGTAATTGATGAAAAGCGCAATCTATTCAAAGATGTGTCGCCTATTCAACCTTCAGCCACCTTAACAACGCTCTTAGAAGAATATACTCAACTAGCAACTGCCATCAACACAGAAAAAGCCCGTTCAGAATTACTAATTATGCCAGTTCTTACGGAAGTTAGACGGCAGTTAAATTATCAAATTTCTCTGTTTTCCGGTACAGATTTCGATGTAGATAGTAGTAAAGGATTGAATGGATTTTGTGATTTCATTCTCTGTGGTTCTGAAGAACAGTTTTACATTAAAGCGCCTGTAATTACAATTATTGAGGCGAAAAACGAAAATATCAAAGGTGGTTTAGGACAATGTATTGCCACTATGATAGCTGCCCAATTATTCAATCAAAATATTCAACAAGAAGTTAAGACAATCTATGGAGTTGTCACTAGTGGAACTAACTGGCGATTTTTAATGTTGGAAGGACTAACAGCATACATTGACATAGTTGAATACTACATTAATGATGTTGACAAAATTCTTGGTATTCTGTTACAACCATTTCAAACTGCTTTACTACAACCATTTTCCTAAATTAGTCATTCTCTTAACATAGAGACTAATTGCAAATATTAACATATCCGTCAATAAAAAATTAAATTATACCTATTTAACTATGCAGCCAGAAACAGAGCAAATTCTAGGAACATTAGAAGTTATTATTGAGCCTCATTCAAACTTTAATTTACCCGGACATGAAGACGGTGGATATATTTCTCCATTTGTTTGGGAAGTCTCTGAATATGGGGAATTTGATATACTAAAATTGAGTCTTATTAAAGACTGGTTACAATTGACAGATGTTGAAAAAACAATTTTAGGCTGGCAATCAATGGAGTATTTGAGAATTTTTAATAATTTTTGTTTTAAAAAAGATGAGGAGAATAATAGGTCAAATAAAATCAAAGCGTTATTTAAAATACTGAGTGAAAAATTGCAAGAATTAAAATCTTTCGATTTAAAAGTTTCCTGTTACCTCCTACCCAATACTTCAATCGGTATTATTGTTGGTAAAACAATAGATAATGATTGGATTTGTGTCTGTCCTACCATTTATAAAGAAACAGAAATTTCTCAACAGCAAATTTTTCGCTCTAAGCAGCTTCAATCAATTAGCGCTAAACCATTGAGTGAAAATACATTAACTTTAGTTTCAGAAATCAAAGCAATTACTTCAGAATTAGGAACAATTCATTTAGAAGGCGATTTTGGTGGTGGTTATTACTATAGCTATAAACACCAAATTGTCTATGCTGCTGCTGAGACTAAAGAGGGGGCTATTGAAATGGCTTTACAGGCTTCGGGAATGCTGGAAATAAGTAAATTCCATAAATTTTACCCTGATAAACAATATTTTCAAGATGAGATGAGTGGCTCAGAAACCAAGTACTTAAAATATCAGCAAATAAATAAATTTTTAGCTTATTGTTTTCCAGAAGTAATGATGTATAGATTCAGCTTTTGGACTCAGGAAAATATATACGTAATCGGTAAAGTTTTAGGTGGAGATTGGGTAGGGCTTTATCTAGAAAGTGAATTTGTTTATAATCCCTAAGAAGATGTTCATGATGCCTAAAATAGCCGTAAACTCAACCAGTTTATGAACCAGTGCTTGCATAACCGCACCGACTACAGTATCAGTTTTTGGGATGTTGGCTATACCTACGAAGTCGGACAAACTCCAGCAGGAGATTGGCTAGGGGTGCGATCGCAAAGCGAATTTGACTACAATCCTTAGAAAGAGTAGCAAAAACCTAATGTCTAAAAAGTCTGATTCGCAGTTCCAAAATCTCTTTACTTCACAAATTTGATTTGTGAGAATTGCTCAAAAAGAATCTGCTTAAGATGCTGCAACAACAGCACGGTCATTTACTAACTTGCCATCTTCCATGTAGACGATGCGATCGGCAATATCTAGAATGCGGTTGTCATGAGTTACCAAGAGAATAGTACAGTCCTGTTCTTTAGCTAGTTTTTGCATGAGGTTGACCACATCTCGTCCCGATTTACTGTCAAGGGCGGCGGTGGGTTCATCTGCTAAGACTATTTTAGGACGACCGACCAACGCACGAGCGATCGCAACTCTTTGTTTTTGTCCCCCAGATAAATCATCAGGATAATAATTCAGGCGCTCTCCTAATCCTACCTCCTCTAACATTAGGGCTGACCGAGTTTTCATTTCTGCTAACGAAATATTCTTATGCACTTCCAAGCCCATTCTGACGTTCTGGAGTGCTGTTAGGCTACCATGCAAGTTGTGCGCTTGGAAAATATAACCGTTACTACGTCGCGCTTGGGTAAGTTGGGCTTTGTTCGCGCCACACAGTTCTTGTTCTAATATCTGCAAACTACCAGATTGGGCAGAACGCAAGCCGCCGACTAAAGTGAGAAGTGTGGTTTTCCCAGAACCAGAAGGCCCAGTCATAATAATAATTTCGCCGGCATTAATATCTAGGTTGATATCAAAGAGAACTTGCTTGCGAAGTTGACCATGACCAAAATAGTGGTCGAGATTTTTAACAGAGATGACGGGTTTGCTAGTCATAAATAGCTTGATTACTCGTGATGATTGTCATTTATCCTTTTGAGTAACAAATGACAAATGACAAATGACAAAGGACTAATTTCAAAACATATCTGCGGGGTCAGCAGACTGTAATTTACGGGTGGCGATCGCACCAGAAATTACACACATAATCATCGTCAGCGTTAATACCGTCAAGGCCCGTGCTACAGTCATGTAAACTGGCAAATTGGTGGCATTACGAGTTAAATGATAAAGTCCTAAAGGTGCGATCGCTCCAGGAATAAAGCCCAAAACTGCCAAAATTATCGCCTCTTCAAACACCACACTTAATAAGTAGAGATTGTTATATCCCATTGCTTTGAAAGTGGCGTATTCTTTGATATGGGAATTCACATCTGTAGAAAGAACTTGATAGACGATAATCACGCCCACCAAAAACCCCATTGCTACACCCAGGCTGAATATAAACCCGATCGCTGTATTTGTTTTCCAGTAATTTATTTCAAATTCAAGAAATTCTGCTTTGGTTAAAACTTTAACATCCTTATCTAAATGAGATTCTAAAGCTGCTTTCATCTGTTTTGGGTCATAGCCTGGTTGCAGCTGCACTAAACCGAGACTGACACTGCTTGCTTCTTGTCTGGGAAATAGTCGCAGAAAGTTCTGATCGCTGGTAATTAAAGTACCATCGGCTATGAAGGAAGCCCCGACTGAAAATAAGCCGCTAACGGTAATTGTCCGCCTTTCTATTTCAGTTGTGACAGTTTTACCTTGTTCAATTTTGGCGATCGCTTCATTATAATCTCCTCTAGAGGCGCGATCGAACAGAACGGTATCTGGTAGCTTAATAGCATCTATCTGGCGATTCACATCTGCTAAGTTCAACATTTGCCGATCGGGATTGAACCCCATAACTAATATTGTCGTCTTCTGATGTGTTTGGGGATTTTTCCAATCAACAATGTTGACATACATTCCTTCTGCCGACTTTACACCTGGTACATCCATTACTTGATACAATCGCCGCCGCGTAAAGCTAGACATATATGCTAGGTTACGTGCTTGGGGGCTGATGACAAACATATCAGCCTGCATACTCCGATGCAGCATTGTGTTACTTTCAAACAGGGCATTCTGAAACCCTAGCTGCATGAACATTAGAACATCGGCAAAGGCAATACCTGACAATGCCACCAAAAGACGACCTTTTTCATGACTCAGTTGCAGCCATCCTAAAGGCGTTCGCCGCCGCAGTTGTTCGATTAATTTCATAATAGGGAGTGGGGAGATGAGGGAGCATACTTCGACTGCGCTCAGTAACCGGGGGAGCAGAGGAGAATAACTACTGACAAATGACAAATACAACTCTTGGAGAGGCTGCGCCAACGGCTTCGCGGTAGTTGAGCGCAGTCGAAACTCAGTACAAGTGACAAATACTTCGACTACGCTCAGTACAAATGACAAATGACAAATTTCACAATTCAATTACCGCCTTGACTTGCAAATTAGTGAAGCTAGAAGCATTTTGGCTAGATAGTTTATTCAGTTGTACGTGGACTTCCACGACTCTGGCATCAATATTGCTTGAGGGATCGGCGTTGATCAGATTTTGCCGCTTTACTTGCATACCAATCCAATCGACTCTTCCCTCTAATTCATTGCGGAGGGAATCACTACTTACCCGCACATCCTGTCCTGGACGAACTTTTTTGATATCACTTTGGTAGACTTCTACTACTGCATACATCTGGTCGGTTTGGCCTAGAGCCACAATTCCTTCATTACCAACAGTCTCTCCGGCTCGTGTATTAATCTCCAAAATTCGACCGGCTTTAGGAGCCACAACGTATGCCTGTGCTAGTTCTGCTCTAATTTTCTCCACGGTGGCTTGAGCGCTGTCTACCTCTGCTTGTGCATTTGCTATATCTGTGGGACGGACTTCAGCAGTTTGATTCAAGTTAGCTTTTGCTTCGTTAATCTGCTGTTGCAAGCTGGCGAGGGTTTGTTGCTGGTTGGCTTTGGCTTCGTTAAGTTGCTGTTGTAGAGTTGCGACAGTTCTTGTCTGGGTGGCTTGGCTTTCAATTAACGCTTGAGTGGAAGTTTCGGCGTTTAAGCGTCTGCTATCAACTTCCTGGCTAGAAATTGCTCCTGCTTTGTATAAAGTTTCGTAGCGCTGCACGTCAGCTTGAGCATTACGTTTCTCGGCTGCTACGCGAGCCACTGTTGCTTGCAAGCTGCGTTGTTGCCCAAGGAGTTCTGCTTCTAGACGATTAATTGTGGCTTGCTGAGTTTTAATATTTCCTTGTAGTTCTACTTGCACGCGATTTACCGTAGCTTGGCGCGCTCCAATTTCTCCCTGTTTGGCTCCAGCTTTTACCTGGTTAAGGCGGGTTTTGGCAACTTGAACTTGTTTTTGTGCTTCACCCAAAGTAGCTTGCAGGCGATCGCGGTTGTCCATAATCGCAACTACCTGCCCAGCTTTGACGCCATCGCCTTCTTTCACCAATAGTTGCTCTACCCGATTTCCTTCACCAGTTGAAGAAGGCGCTGACAGTTTTATTACCTCTCCCTTGGGTTCTAACCGCCCTAATGCTGTGACTGTTTTTACCACGGGCTGAACTGCTACTGGGGCTTTTTGCTTTTCATTAGCTGTAGCCTGAAGCTTCATCACCGCATAAACACTGATTCCACCTATTGCTAGAGATGCAATTATTGCAAGTAGAACAGGCGATCGCACAAGATTCTGAGAAGACCCTAAACTCTCTGCATTCCTGTTTTCCCTCATGCTATTCCCCCCTTACCACCAGTAGCAACTTGTACTAAACTGTCCAGTTCAATTTATGCTAAACTAAACGGACTAGTTTAGTCAATAGGATATAACTAAACTTGTCAATCAATCTGCAAAGGCATTATGCAGCGAAATGCTATTCCTACCCCCTGCCCCCTGCTCCCTACCCCCTGCCCCCTTCAACGAAGGGTATATTTATTTTCGCCATTTTGTACTGGGGCATTTTACTGCATCTATTAATATTGTTGATAAGAGAGGATAGTTAATAAATGGTACGCATCAAAACTGACGAAGTAGATCGAGATAATTCCGTTGATAAAGTAGAGCAAATTCTGCAAGGGGCAATGCAAGAATTCCTTCAACATGGCTATGCTGGTACGAGCATGGATCGGGTAGCGGTAGCAGCTGGTGTTTCTAAAGCGACAGTCTACAGCCACTTCCAAGATAAAGAAGGACTTTTTAAAGTACTGTTAGAGCAACTTACAAGCAAAAAGAACAGCTCTATTTTTGGCACAGAACCGATTGAGGGAGAACCAGCTGTCATACTGCACCAGGTAGCAACCAAAGCATTAGATCAGATGCTTAACGACAAAGAACATAGTGCATTTATGCGAGTCTTAATCGGGGAATCTGGGCGTTTTCCTGAGTTAGCTCAAATTTGTATTCGGGTGATGATTAAGCCAGTAGCCGAAACTCTCACTCACTACTTGGCGGCTCCAGAATTAAAGATACCTGACCCAGAGGCGACAGCGAGAATTCTCTTAGGAGCATTAGTGCATTTTCATATTACTCAAAATGTGATGCATGGACAGGATATTATACCAATGGAAAGCGATCGCCTGATTGATGCTTTGACACACCTAATCACTAAATGCGCCGATTGATTGGGTTATATCCTGGCGCGTGGCGCTTGTTTGGTCGGAAATTCAAATTCACCTTGAGTAATTGACTGTTTTTTCCATAGAAGCTACAGTACTATGTTAGGCTTTTTTCGTCCCTTACAAGCTGCCACAAATACATCCTCTAGCGATCGCCAGATAACTAGGCAGGAATGACTTGAATAACTAGGGCACGTTTATCCAGCGACTGGATTTTACCTACTTTACTAAGATCGTTTGCAATTCGGTCTAGCATCTCTCCTGCTTTGTCACGATATTGATGTTCTCGGCCTCGTAAACGAATGGCAAATTTGACAGAATCGCCTTTACTCAACCACTGACTTGCTTGTTCGATGCGTAAATTATAATCAGCCACACCCACGTTTAGACCG
Organism: Nostoc sp. DSM 114160; assembly: GCF_053470305.1. Taxonomy (NCBI): domain Bacteria; kingdom Bacillati; phylum Cyanobacteriota; class Cyanophyceae; order Nostocales; family Nostocaceae; genus Nostoc; species Nostoc sp. DSM 114160. The sequence goes on from NZ_JBPFGO010000003.1 coordinate 664,470, forward strand.
AATCGAACTTCTTTTACTGTGGGTCTAGCACTTTGGCTCTGACGTTTTTTCTTTTGATACTGAAGCTTGCCATAGTTGAGAATCTTGGCGATTGGAGCGTCTTTACCTTGGGAGACTACAACTAAGTCAAGCTCTAAGCTTTCAGCTAGCTGTAACGCCTCATTGGTGTCGATCAGACCACGATTGTTATTCTCATGGTCAATCAAGAAGACGCTAGGTGATTTGATTTGTGAATTAATCAGTTGCTTTTGGATTGCGATAATGAATTTCTCCCATTAGTTCAATACTTTGCTTTACAAGCAGGTAATGCCAATTTAACACAACACTGAATCAGAGCAACTTTAAACAACACAATAGACGGCAATCTGATAGAATGAGGGACTGCGGCACTGGCTCTGAGTCTTTGCGCTACTGCCCATACAGCTTTTCAATGATTTTTATCCGTCCGCCTAAGACTGACGCCATCATTGGCGCCAGGCCGATGTTATTTTTGGAGTCTTATGTCTTATTTCCGATCTTGGCTTGTCCAATGAAATTATCCGTGCTGTTACCGAACAAGGGTACACGGAACCCACACTAATCCAGATGCGCCGTTCTACTAAACGCGATCGCTAACATTCATTAGCTGTTCAATAGATTGATTTTTCACGGATTCTGGAAAAGATTCAATGTAATCTCTGTCATATACAGTTGTCGGAATGCAGTTAACAGTGTCATAAACAAAAGGTGAAGGTTAATCTGTAGGGTATAACTTACCTTAGAGTTGCTTGACCTCTAGCTTCGATGGATCTATCACACTCATGACTGAACTGACGCTACGCCTACAAGAGGGAGATACCGAAACCACGATCGCAGTTGACCAAGATGTATTTACAATTGGTCGTTTGCCGGAATGTAACTTGTACTTACCTTTTGGTGGAGTATCCCGCAACCATGCTCGCCTGGTAAAAACGGCTGACGGTGTGTGGACTATTGAGGATTTGGGCAGCAAAAACGGGACGCAAGTCAATAAATATCTGGTTAACTATCCCCAAGAGTTACATCACGGTGATATCGTTTGGCTGGGCAATGTTAGTCTGGTAGTGCTGCTCACAACCCCTGTTTCTCAACCTACACCTGAGTATTCCGGAATTTCGGACATTAATGAGCAAAGAACAATCCTTCATAATGTCGAACAATTACAACAGCAATGGATTGCAGCTGATAGCAAAGATGGCAACATCAATAATAAGGACAAAACCATTGCCCGTCTCAAAGATTTAGTCGACATAGCGAAAAATCTTTGTGCAGCCGCATCTATAGAAGAGATTTTTTCTCAGGTGCAGCAAGTAGTTTTTCGTTATCTTGATAGTATCGATCGCTTGGCATTATTAATTGATGTCAATGGTGGCGGTCATTTGGAATTAATGAATGCTGCCACTAGAAATGTTTCCCAACAGAAAAATCTTCCTTCTGATGGTAGTTGGATTAGTCGTAGTATCTGTCAAAAGGTATTTGAAGAAAAAGTCGTCATTCAAACTGGTGATACTCATCAGGATGAACGGTTTGCTAGCGAACAGAGTATTTTAGTCAAAGGCATTCGTAGCGCGATGGCAGTGCCTTTATGGGATGAAAATAAAGTTGTGGGCGTACTGTATGCCGATGCCAATTTTTCTTCTTACCATTGGGCAAATGAAGGTGAAGAAGAATTGAGTTTTTTCTCAGCTTTAGCAAATCTTGTAGCTTCTAGCGTACAGCGTTGGTTATTAGTAGAAAAACTCAAAACTGAAGAGATGATTCGTCACCGACTAGAACGCTATCATTCTCCAGCAGTTGTACAGCAGTTGATCTCTGTAGGCGGATTACCGGGTGGTCGTTTAGCTCCCGCCGAGAGCGAAATCAGCATTTTGTTTGCTGATTTAGTTGGCTTTACGGCAATTTCTGAAAGATTAACACCAACAGCGATCGCTCAACTATTAAATAATTTATTTGAAGAAATGCTAAAAGAAGTGTTTAGTTGCGGCGGCACTTTAGATAAATATATTGGCGATTGTATTATGGCATTTTTTGGCGCTCCAGAACCGCAAGCAGATCATGCCGATCGCGCTGTTACTGCTGCCAAGGGAATGCTCAATCGTCTCGAACATCTGAATGCCAATGGTTTTTGGCTCGAACCCCTGCAATTACGGATTGCGATTAATAGCGGTAAAGCAGTGGTGGGAGATGTCGGTAGTTCCCAAAGGGTAGATTATACGGCATTAGGCGCAACAATTAATCTTGCTGCTCGGATGGAAGCAGTTTGTCCGCCTAGTGAATGCGTGATTAGTGAAGCCACCCATAAAATGCTTTCACAATCCTCAGACTTCCAAGAAATGGGAGATTATCGTTTCAAAGGTATTGAGCGATTAGTTAAGGTTTATCAGACAAAATTGCAACCAGTGCCAACAATCATTACTCCAATCATGAATCTTTAGGGATTGGGCATAATCGGAATAGGAAAAAATCACTAATTATGAATTATGTTAGGGGCTTCCAAATAAAAAATATCTAATACCAACTTTAAATTTGTTCTATCTAGCTTTCTTAATTTTGAATACTTCGACTACGCTCAGTACAAGTTTTGAATTTTGAATTGCTATGCATAGCTGTGACAGCCTCTCTCTTACGAAAGGTTGAATAGCCTGATGCTAAATTTCGCTGACTATGCCAGCGCGAAAAATTTGCTCTGCGGTCAAATTCAACTCGGGAAAAATTGATGATTCGATGCGGTCATCTCCTCGAAACTTACTAACGCGATACTCACCTTCTTCTAAACAGCAAACTAAAACAGTAGGTTGTTTGGGCTTGCCAATAAATTCTCTACCACCCAATGCAGCATAATCGACAATCCAGTATTCAGGAATTCCCATTTCTTCATAATCGGCGTATTTTTTCAGATAATCATCACGCCAATTGGTACTTACTACCTCAATGACTAAAGGAATTGATGCTGCTTGAGTAACAGTTGATTCTTTTTTCCACCGAGGTTCATTAACTAAATTAGGCTGATTTAGTATCAGGATATCTGGGCAATAAGCAGATTCGTTCTCAACTGGTTTGACGAATACTGTTTTGGGGAGAAAATAACGAAGATTTAAGCGACTATATTCTAAAGTGATTTTTGTGGCTAAAAATCCAATCACCTCTTCATGGTCGCCTGTTGGTGGTGGCATTTCTACTACTATTCCATCATATAGTTCGTAACGTTTCCCTGTGTTATCTGGATATTTAGCAACGAATTCATCGAATGTAACTACTTTGCGTAAGACTTGAGTCATGGCTTGATTCCTCAATTGTGCAAATTATAGCAACTTTACTTCGATTGAATTCATCAATATTAATACTTATTGTTTGGTATATTTTATTTCAAAAATAATTGCAAAATTGTAATATTCAGCAACTAATTCTGGGTTATAAGACTAGAATTTGGGTGGTAGCTTCCAGAATTGATCTGTGTAACACTAGGAAGCCTACCGAAGCTATTTTTTAACGGGAGGGTCAGGTAATGGCGATCGCCACCATTAATCCCGCCACTGGGGAGACTTTTCAAATCTTTGAGGCGCTCAATGATGCAGAAATTGCCGCTAAACTCGATTTAGCTAATCAGACTTTTGAACAGTATCGTCAGACTAGTTTCTCTCAACGATCGCAATGGCTAGAAAAAGCTGCTGATATTTTAGAGCAAGACAAAGCAGAATTTGCTAAGTTAATGACTCTAGAAATGGGTAAACCATTTAAAGCAGCGATCGCAGAAGCCGAAAAATGCGCCCTTGTCTGTCGTTACTATGCCGAACACGCCCCTGATTTCTTGGCTGATGTCAGTGTAAAAACTGATGCTAGTCAGAGTTTTGTACGTTATCAACCAATAGGTGCAATTCTCGCGGTGATGCCGTGGAATTTCCCCTTCTGGCAAGTGTTCCGCTTTGCTGCACCGGCACTCATGGCGGGGAATGTCGGCTTACTCAAACACGCTTCTAATGTGCCGCAGTGCGCCTTGGCAATTGAAGATATTATCCGACGGGCAGATTTTCCTGAAGGTGCGTTTCAAACTCTATTAATAGGCGCTGCCAAAGTTGCCGATTTGATGGCTGATGACCGCGTAAAAGCTGCTACTTTGACCGGAAGCGAACCAGCAGGCGCATCCCTCGCCGTCGCTGCCGGCAAACAAATTAAAAAAACAGTTTTGGAATTAGGAGGAAGTGACCCATTTATTGTGTTAGAAAGTGCTGACTTAGAGACAGCAGTTGTCACAGCTACTACAGCGCGAATGTTAAATAACGGGCAATCATGTATTGCAGCGAAACGTTTTATTGTCGCAGATGCGATCGCAGACAAATTTGAAAAATTACTTTTAGAAAAATTTGAGGCGCTGAAAGTAGGCGATCCTATGCAACCAGATACCGATTTAGGCCCATTGGCAACTCCTGGTATTCTCCAGGATTTAGACCAACAAGTGCAACGTGCTATTAGCAGTGGTGGTAAAGTCCTCACCGGTGGACATCCTTTATCAGATCGTCCTGGAAACTTTTATCCGCCAACGATTATCATAGATATCCCCACCGACACACCAATTGCCAAAGAAGAATTCTTTGGCCCGGTAGCCTTGTTATTCCGGGTTCCAGATATTGATGCAGCCATTAAACTCGCTAATGACTCACCCTTTGGCTTAGGTGCAAGTGCTTGGACAACCAATAAACAAGAAAGCGATCGCTTAGTTGAAGAAATCGAAGCAGGTAGCGTGTTTATCAACAGTATGGTCAAATCCGATCCTCGGTTGCCCTTTGGTGGCATCAAGCGTTCTGGATATGGCAGAGAATTGAGTATCCAAGGTATACATGAGTTTGTCAATGTTAAAACCGTGTGGATTAAATGATTAGTCATTGGTCATTGGTCATTGGTCATTGGTTACTTGTACTGAGCGAAGCCGTTGGCGCAGCCTCTCGTAGAGAAGTATTGGTCATTGGTCTTTAAGGATTAGTCAAAGAACAAATGACAAATGACAAAAGACAAATGACAAAGGACAAATGACTAATGACAAAGAACAAAAGTCTTATTCGTTAATAGAGTTGTCGGAAAATAAAATGAATACAGCAGAATTATTGGTGCAGTGCCTAGAAAATGAAGGAGTGGAATACATTTTTGGACTTCCTGGTGAAGAAAATCTTCACGTTTTGGAAGCGCTAAAACATTCTTCCATTAAATTTATTACGACTCGTCACGAACAGGGTGCAGCATTCATGGCTGATGTCTATGGACGCTTAACTGGAAAAGCTGGAGTGTGTCTTTCTACTCTTGGCCCTGGGGCAACCAATTTAATGACTGGGGTAGCGGATGCTAATCTTGATGGTGCGCCCTTAGTGGCGATTACCGGTCAAGTGGGAACAGATAGAATGCATATTGAATCCCATCAATATTTAGATTTGGTGGCAATGTTTGCACCTGTTACCAAGTGGAATAAGCAGATTGTACGACCGAGTATTACACCAGAAGTAGTCCGGAAAGCATTTAAGCGATCGCAATCTGAAAAACCTGGTGCAGTTCACATTGATTTGCCAGAAAATATTGCTGCTATGCCCGTCGAAGGCAAACCTTTGCGTAAGGATAATAGCGAAAAAACTTATGCATCTTTTGCTAGCATTCGGGCAGCAGCTGCCGCAATTTGCCAAGCAGTTAACCCATTAATCTTAGTCGGAAATGGAGCAATTCGCGCTCATGCCAGTGATGCCGTAACGCAATTTGCTACTTTGTTGAATATACCTGTTGCCAATACTTTCATGGGTAAAGGTGTGATTCCCTACACACATCAACTAGCTTTGTGGTCAGTGGGATTACAGCAAAGAGACTTCATTACCTGTGCCTTTGATAACACAGATTTAGTAATTGCGATCGGCTATGATTTGATTGAATTTTCCCCGAAGAAATGGAATCGTAATGGTGAAATTCCGATTGTGCATATTGGGGTAAATCCGGCAGAAATTGATAGTAGTTATATTCCCAATGCCGAAGTTGTGGGAGATATTTCCGATTCCCTCTATGAAATTTTAAAATTAGCAGATAGACAAGGGAAACCCGATCCCTTTGCTATTAGTTTAAGGCCAGAGATTCGGGCTGATTACGAACAGTATGCCCATGATGACGGATTTCCGATCAAGCCGCAAAAGTTAATTTATGACTTACGCCAAGTGATGGGGCCTGATGATATCGTCATCTCTGATGTTGGCGCACATAAAATGTGGATGGCTCGTCATTATCATTGCCATAGTCCCCCCCCAATACTTGCATAATTTCCAATGGCTTCGCAGCTATGGGTATTGCAATTCCTGGCGCTTTAGCAGCAAAACTGGTTCATCCTAAGCGCAAAGTCGTTGCTGTCACAGGTGATGGCGGCTTTATGATGAATTCTCAAGAATTAGAAACAGCCTTGCGTGTCGGTACGCCCTTTGTCACGATAATTTTCAATGATGGTGGCTATGGGTTAATTGAGTGGAAGCAAGAAAATCAATTTGGCAAAGGAAACTCATCTTTTGTACATTTTAGTAATCCTGATTTTGTCAAATTAGCCGAAAGCATGGGTTTAAAAGGCTATCGAGTTGAATCGGCTTTAGATTTGATTCCCACTTTGAAAGAAGCCCTCGCTCAAGATGTACCCGCCGTGATAGATTGTCCCGTAGATTATCGGGAGAATCACCGCTTCAGTCAAAAAGCCGGCGAGTTGACTTGTGCGTTGTAAAAATTAGAGACGCGATTAATCGCATCTGTACAAGAGTTAGGAGTTATTTATTCCTAACTCCTGATTAATTTCTACTTCTTTAGTGTTTTGATAGGGTGCGTTAGTACTTGGTGTAACGCACCACTTGACTTCACTTTATCCTTTACGGGAGTTATTCACTATGAAGATCCCTTTGAGCCTACTGTACCTATAAAGGATTGGGAAGTCTTGCAACGAGCTAAATTGTTATTGCGATCGCACCTTAGTCAAGCTAAGCAATCCACTTTTCTAAAATAATATGTCATTGCGATCGCCCAGCGTCTTGTAGAGAAGAGGAACAACGAAGCAATTCCAGTCGCAAGCGAATTTGAATGCGATCGCACCAAGGTAAAGCATAGTAATCTTAGCTTTTGCAATTTGATGGCGATCGCATTCAATAGTAAGTTTATACTTGATAATCCGCAATTTAGGTTAATAGATACCCTTAAGCATCCTCAAAAATTCTAAATTTCAGCACCTGATTTTGCTTCAGCACCCATTGGCGCAACATAATCACGGAAAAGAGTAATCTGCTGCTCAAAGTCTAATCCTTGAATTTTGCCAAACAAAGCTTTAGCTTCGGAAGGAAGTTGATAATCATCAGGTACAGGAATGATAGTGCCATTATCCATCCCTTGAGATAATCGATACCAAAACAGGAGTTTTGTGGTATCACCCAAAGAGCCATACTCACGAGAAATTTGGGTATCCACTTTATTAATCAAATCACGCTGAACTTGTAATTGTTGTTCGTGAGATAATTCTTTAACTTGATTAAATAAACCTTCGGCTATTTCTGGAGAAACAGTACTGGCTCCAGGAGCAGCTGGAGTAATTGAACTCCCCATTTCTTTATAGATAAACCAAAACAAAGCAAGTTGTTGATCTACATTTAAGTTTTGCCAAGCTTGAACGTGTTCGCGAATAGTTGGATCGTTGGTTTGTGTATATGTCATGATTAACTTCAATTGCAATTACTTATTTATTCTTAAGTAATGTTACCAAATGTACAGTTGGAGTTTTACCCTACTGAAGACAGATGTCTTCAAATCATAAAGAAGATCGTTAAAAGCCACAATAATGCTTGACAAGTGCCAAATGAAAGAGTTAGCAATTAAAAGTCTGTTACCAAATTGAATGATTTTTAAAAGCTATTTCCCTGGATAGATGTTATTTTAATTATAATTGTGCAAACCCAGTGATAGCGAGTTTGCGAACATTATTAGTAATTACAAATCAAGAATCGTTAATCTCTACTTTTGCGGATTGCGTTGGCGTAGCCCGCCGCAGGCATCGCTCTCGATCATTCAGTTTTTCATTATTTTCTTAACTGTCTTCTTAACTGTCTTAACTGTCATTGCATTTTTTTGAAGATAGCTGGAAAATACAAACGTGATATTCAGAAGCACAGAAAGAACCCATCTTTAAAAACAGTTATTTGCTTGCTAATAATGCAATTATATCAATCAATTATATTATTTTGGAGAAGAAAAAATTGTGAATTCATTTAACGAAAGACAAAGTTACATACTAACACAAGGTCAAGGCATTTATCTGTCTGGCAATCCCGTTCAAACTGAAAATTTTTCTATTCAAAAGACCCTACGCAATGGTGGAAAAATCCGTTTCAAAATTCGTTATTCTGCTGAACTACAGGGTTTCTGTCTGCTAGAAATTTTTCTAATGAGAACACAAAATGGAACACTAACTGCTAGCATGACTATCCCTAATAGTGGTTCGACAGCTAGTTTTCAAGAACAAGAGCAAGAATTTAGTATTTGGGAGCCAGAAGATTATTACTTCTTTTTCAAAATGTCTTCCAATAATGGAAAATTTTATATCGATGATTATCAGCTTTATTGGTCAAACAATTAATTATTTTTCATTGAAAACCTTGTTTCTAATCCCTAGAGGAGCGCTAAATAGGGGATTAAAAGGAGCCATTACGGTAAATTTCAAAAAAAGAGTCTGTGATAGTTTTTTCTTAAGCACGTTTTTGCAATGATTTATATTCCAATTCAGCAACACCTAGTTGTTTTTTAAAGTAAGCACGGTAGAGTTCACAACGCGGTAGGATGCGATCGCTTTCATAAGCGATCAAACCCAAGCTTTCGAGTTTATGAGCGTCAATGGGATTGAGAGAAATGCTTTGCTTTGTGGCTACAACTTCAACATACGCCTTTACTAAACTAGGATTTTCTTGTAAAATTGTCCAGTGTCGCCATAGATGATAGCGATAAATACCGCCGTTAGCGATCGCATCTTCTATCAGCTCTTCTAAGGTCATTCTTTGACAGCATAGATAATATAAAGCAATCCGAATCAGTGCTGGATGTCCCCCTACAAGAGACATCAGTTGCTTAACTTCGTTATCATAAGTCCAATCTAAACCATGTCGTAGAGCTAAGTATTTTACTTGGTGGGCAGTAAATTCTGGCAGACGGATCGGTAGCCCAATATTAAATGGAGAACGGTTGATATCCAGCGAGACATATACTTCTGTGGAGTAAACTACCACTAGTCTGAGTTTCTGTAAGTTGGGATCTTGTCGTGCTTCTTCATACCAAGAGCGCAACAAACCAAAGAACTCTGGAGCAATTTCTGGATATTCAAAAAAGCGGTCAACCTCATTTAACACTAAAACTACTGGATTTTTGCACTGCTTGAGCAAATAAGATTGCAAATATAAACTGCAACTCAACTTACAACCTATTTCCCCATCCCATTTTTCATCTAGCTTTGGGTCAATGCCTAATTCTGTTGCAATTTGCCAACAAAGAGAACGCAAAAGTTTATTTAGGTCTGTCAGACAGCTGGAATCGATTTGGTTGCAATTCACATTCACCGAGCGATAACTTTGCATCTTGGCAAAGGCTAACAGCCGCAGCACAAGAGAACTTTTTCCCATTTCTCTTGGTGCTCGAATCCGGATCACACAGCCTGGTTGAATAACTTCTCGATAAACAAGTTCTTCTATGGGGGGACGATCGACATAGAAGGGGGAATCTATAGGTACTGGCCCATCTGGGTATGACCAAAGATTTTCGAGCGGGTTATGGTCTTGAGTCGTAAGAGAATCTAAGGATAAAGACGGAAATAATTTTTGTTCTCTTGTATCTAAACTCATTGAGAGAGTTTGAGAACCTTCACTACGATCCGGCTCACTCAAGATTCCATAGTCTTCGCTGCGTAATTCTAGGTTAAAGGCGCTAAAGCACAATTTCAAGGTTTTTTGATCCACGCCTGTATTCAATGACCATAATCGGTTTAGAGTTTTGGTAGATACCTTCATGCGATCGCCTAAATCTTCTAGAGTGAAGCGATGTCCATTGTTTTCTACCTTTTCCATAGCCAGAATTGCCCCTTGTAAACGCTTTAGCCCAGCGATCGTTAGGACAAGTCCCCGCTTTCGCGTGCTTTTAGATTGCTTCATATCACTAATTATTAATCTTAGCTATTTCCTCATTGTTTCATGTTTTTGAACAGTTATCTAACAGTTACTTACCCGTTCTATTAATACTATCAAAATAGTAAAAAAATATACATCGACTATTTATAATAGTTAAATAGATGGGTATAAATAAACACAACTATATTGATTGTCATTTTTCTGTTCTACAGAAAGACGCTGACGCTTCTGCATCAAGTCTTTTTGACTACAACAAATGACAAACTGAATAGTTGACTTTATTTCTACCAATTTACTCAGTGTTACGGAAAAATATTTTTTCCCTGGTATTAATCTAAATTTTGCAGTGCAGACACAGCCCAATACTTGTCGGGTTTTGAGGAAAAGGGGAAGGGGAAAGGGGAAAGGGGAAAGGGGAAAGGGGAAAGGGGAAAGGGGAAAGGGGAAAGGGGAAAGAAAAAACCTTTAACCTAAACCCAGTAACCTTTTCCCAAAACCCAATTCCTAGTTAAAAATAGACTTCTTGCATAAGTCGGGAAAAGGGGAAAGGGGAAGGGGAAAAGGTACTGCAAAAGTCCCTTTCCCCTTTAACCTTTTCCCTTTTCCCCAAGAGTGCAAAAAGCACAAATGCCAAGAGGGTCTAATGCACAAAGCCAGCAGTATTGAGACACAGCCAACAAGGTGGAGACGATATAACGCGCAGTAGGGGCATACACCTAGTTGTACGCCCCTACTAAAAACCTATATTTAATGCAATTGACGAAACGCTACAATCTATCAGCAGCAAGGGTGAACGCCTTAACTAAATATTAGAAGAGTTGCTTGGTTAGATACCAGCCTTCTTAATATTACTCGTTTATTGGCGAAAAGTTATTAGTACTTACTGCAAAGTCAAAATTGTAACGCTTCAGTGTCAAACTTAGTTAAGGATATTTTTGCCTGTTCGTGCAGCACTATCACCTACATCATTAGCAGTTTCTTGAGCACCTTCTACGTAACCTGAACCAAATTCTTTAAAGGCTTCTGCTGACTCTCCTGCAATCTTCTGAAGTCTTTCACCAGGAGAATTTTTCGTTTCACGAGCTTCTTTATTCCACTGCCCTATTGTTTTCGGTCTTTGAGCATCATTTTGCTCTACCTGTTCGCGAACTCTTTCCTTTAAGCCTGTGTTATTGTTCTCAGGAGCAACATTCGTTGTCAGTACTAGAAAACCAACTAGCACAACAGCGAAAAAGCGTTTTACTTGAAGTCCTTTAAGTAAAGAACCGATCTCACTCATGGTTCTGTAAATCAAGTTTATCATGCGAATTAGCTTCTTTCTTAAGTACAAGTAAAGACTAACTATAAAAATATAATTATCCTTCTAACAAAAGGCATATTTTAATTATAAAAAAGAAATACTTTTTAAATTACAACAGTAGCGGGATATTATCCCGTAATTGATTTGAAGCAATTAAGTCAATATCCTCAAGGCTGCTTTGGACGAAAATATGCCAATCAGATGCGGATAAATCAACTAAAACCATTAAATATCAGCCCAGAACTAGAAGACATAGCCAAACGCAATCTATTTGCTCTGCGATATTTAGTCACTCACGATATTTTTCATGTATTGCTTGATTTTGATACCACCTACGCAGGATAAATTGGTGTACTTGTTGCTGCTACACAAAACTACAGTAAATCACTTCAAATCGGTTTGTGGTTGGCTAGATTGCTCTATCCCATCTTGGCTTTCCAACAAACCAAAGCAATTTTCGCCAACCTAGCAAAAGGGTGAAAACTAGGTAAAAAAGCTGATTTTATCTTGGGCTACCGCTTTGAAGATTGTTGTGAAGAACCAATTTACTATAGGACTCGTATTTGATTGCGTGAAAAAAACTCAGTACACATTTATTCCTTCTTCCCTATTCCCTATTCCCTATTCCCTATTCCCTATTCCCTATTCCCTATTCCCTCCCTACGCAATGAGGAAACCTTTGGGATGAGTATAAATTTACCTAATTCATCTAAAAAAAGCATTTTATTGCTAAATAACAGTTTTTTTAGAAGTTTCACTCTTTGTTCATAAATCATGCTTGAGTTTTCTTCGACTCCCAAATGTAGCACTAAATACATTTTTAATGCTACATTTGGTTTTTAATACAGATAAAGATAAAAAACATATATCTATAGTTAGATAAACTACCTATCTTAAGACATAGATGCTTAATAGATTATTCCTAAAGAGCTACTAATAACAATCATTAGTCAGACAATTTTTAGGCTAGAGGCAAAGTTTTGTCTAACTGAGTGGATTTATACCGTAATTCCTCGATATTTGAAGGGTTTACAGACGAAAAACTACTCAAAATTTTTTCTCCAAACGAGAACTGCTTCAGGTGGAAAGCCAAAGGATGAAATACTGGATAAGGAAATTAGCAGTCTGTATAGTAATACTGTATAGCTTGTTGCTATCAAATGATTATGCAGGAGCAGAAGCAACCCAACTTTTAAACACTTCTAATATTGATGTGCAGCAATTAAATGCACTGCCAGTAGTTGAAAATGTAGCAAGTGCTGACAAGAATATTGCTGAAATAAAAGAGGAGGATTTTTGCCGATTTAATGGGATTGTTAATCGAATAGATAAACTAGAGGGATTCTTTACACTTTATTGCAACGAGGATTCGGGAAAAGTTTTTTTAGAACTGAAACCAGAGCAGCTAAATAAAGATTACTTAGCTATAGTGACATTGGAATCAGGGGTTGGGGAAAGTGGGATTTATAGTGGATTACCTCTTTCTGATTTTATATTTTATTTCCAAAAAGTAAATAATAAATTGCATTTTGTTGTGCGTAATTTAAAATTCCGTACAGATAGTATACCAGAACAGCGATCGCTTGCTCGCTCATTTAGCGATTCCGTTCTTTATTCACTCGAAATAGCTACTATCGATCCAAAAAGTAAAAATATTCTGATCGACCTGAATGGACTGCTAATGCAGGATTTACCTGGATTAACTCCTATATTAAAATATTCTTTACAAGCTGATTACCGCTTAGATATACGCAAATCATATTTTGGTGATGTTAACAGCTTCCCAGAAAACGTAGAGATTGATTCGATTTACGGTTTTTCATCACTAGAAGGCTCAAATTTAATCACTGTACCCGATAGCAGGGCACTGACTCTAAAGGTACACTACAGCTTTTCTCAACTCAGAGAAAACAATGGTTATATTCCCAGACTTGCTGATGACAGAGTTGGATATTTTACTACTGCTTTTCAAGATTTATCTAATAATAATGCTCGCGAATCATTTGTACGTTATATTAATCGCTGGCATCTAGAACCATCCAATCCTGATGCTCCCTTATCTCCACCCAAAAAACCAATTGTGTATTGGATTGAAAATGCTGTACCACTAGAATACCGCGATGCGATTCGTGAAGGTGTTTTGATGTGGAACAAAGCATTTGAAAAAGCTGGATTTCAAAATGCCATTGAAGTGCAGCAAATGCCAGATGATGCTGATTGGCAACCAGCAGATGTACATTACAACACTATTCGCTGGTTCAATTCTTTAGATGCAGGTTTTGCCAAAGGGCCGATGCGCGTCAACCCATTCACCGGAGAAATATTGGATGCAGATATCATTGTAGATGCCAATATGGTGCGCTTAGTTCAGCAAGAATATCACGCACTGATGGAGGCAAATTCGTCACCGAATACAAACTCATGTCAAGAAAAAACAGAAGGGACGTAAAGACGCGGGGAAATTCCTGGATAAATTTGCGTCATCTTCCTCTGCTCGCTTTTTCTCCTCAGAGTCTTGCTATGGTATGGAATCTTCAAATCAAGCATCTATGGGGGCGCTGGCGTTGTCAATGTTGCCAAACACTACATCTAGTAGTGAAACGATGAAGGAGTATGTGCATCAATATTTGCGTTCTCTCATCGCTCACGAAGTCGGGCACACTCTGGGTTTGCGCCACAACTTTTACGGCAGCACCATGTTAGCGCCAGAAGAATTAAATAATACTGAAATCACTCGCACCAAAGGTTTAGTGGGTTCGGTGATGGACTATGTACCTGTGAACATAGCACCACAGGGAGTACAGCAAGGTGACTATTTTCCAAGAGTTATTGGGCCTTATGACGAATGGGCAATTGAGTATGGTTATAAAAAATTTCCATCAACAGCCCTTGAGGTAACTATTCCAGAATCAGAAAAAAGTTTTTTAGACCAGATAGCCCTAGCATCGCCTCAACCAGAATTATCTTATGCAAGCGATGAAGATATCTGGGACATCAATCCTTTAGCAAATGTCTGGGATATGAGTAGTGATGTACTACTGTATTCGCAGTGGCAAATGGATAATGCTCGTTTTATGTGGCAGCGTCTTGATAAAGGTTATCTATTGAAAGGCAAAAGCTATAGTAACCTACGCCTTAAGTTTAATAAAGTACTTAAATATTATTTTCGGAATGCCACTTTGCTTTCTAAATACATTGGTGGACAATCGTTTCGGCGTCTCCATACCAGTAATGATGCTGCTTGGGCATTTGTACCAGTTTCACTTTTAAAACAACGCCAAGCATTGACAAAGTTGCAAGAATATGTATTTGCAGATGATGCTTTCAGCTTTTCACCACAATTGCTCAATCAACTAGCACCATCGCGTTGGGAACACTGGGGTAGTTCTGCACCTAATAACCGCCTTGATTATCCAATTCACGATCGCATTTTGGGTTTTCAAAGTATGATATTGCGATCGCTATTAGACAGCGATCGCCTGAATCGGTTACAAGATATAGAATTAAAAACTCTGCCTGGAGAAGCGCTTTCCATACCAGAACTGTTCGACACCCTGCAAACAGGCATCTGGACAGAAATTTTCGCCCCCGGAGAACCAAAGCCAATTTCTAGCATCCGGCGTTCATTACAACGGGAGCATCTAAATATTTTGTTACAGATGATCTTGGGTACTACTAATACACCTGAAGATGGTCGGACATTGGCTTGGTATAAATTGCGCCAACTCCAAAAAGCCATTGATGTCAAACTCAAACAACTTGGCGAAAGCCTTGATGTTTACACCTTAGCTCACTTAGAAGCTTCTAGCGATCGCATCACTAAAGCATTAAACGCACAATTACTTTCTAAATAGTCATTTGTCATTGGTTATTTGTCATTTGTCATTTGTCATTTGTCATTTGTCAGAAATTCTTATTCTCTCCTCTGCTCCCCTGCCCCCCTGCCCCCTGCCCCCCTGCTTCCCTGCCACCCCGCTCCCCATCTCTCCACTTACCCAAGATACCGCTGCAATAAACCAATGAAAACTTCTGGTATTTCCAAATGAGGTAATATTCCGGTATCTGCGATCGCATAAAAATCTCGAATTGCTCTTGGATTTAAATTTGCCAAGCGTTGTCCTAATTTGATGTCGGTAAATTGTGCTTTTTCTCCCCAAAAAATGACGGTGGGAACTGTCAGTTGTTGGATATATAAACTCAGATCGAAGTAAAGATCGCCTCGCAAAAATGCTAAAGCAGCAAACTTGGCATTAGGTTGTTGTGCCGAGGTTAAATAAGCCTCCACCATCTCTTGAGATACTCGTTGTGACTTAGCAAAGAGAAAACTTTGTAAAAAATTTCGGACTGCAATTTCATTTTCAGCACCAAGCATGTAAATAAAATTGTCCAACAGAGGCGCATTGATTACCGAAAGCGGAAGTCTGCGTCCAGCACCCTGCCCAAAATCATCAAATCCAGAGGGGGAAACCAAAAACAGTGTTTTGAATAAATTGGGTTGGACAATAGCTAGGCGAATAGCAAAAGCAGCTGTGAGAGATGAGGCTACAACCGTCACCGGCTGGCGACAAGTTTGGATGATAAACTCTGCGATCGTGCTGAGATAATCCCTAATTTTATAATCCCGCACTGGATGGGCCGACTCTCCCCAGCCGATTAAATCGGGGGCTAAAATGTGGTAATTAGAGGCAAAAGCCGGGTAAACTTTAGACCATTCATAGGCAGACGCTCCCCCACCAAAGTTATGGAGAAATAGTAGTGGAGGTAAATCTTCAGTGTCAGCAATCGTCCAAGGTGCATTCGTTTGGGTATAGTAAACCATTGCTCCCAAGAATGTATGGATGACTTTATGCCCAAAGCCAGGAGGTTGAAACTGAAGCATAAAATTAAAAAGTTTAGTTTATTTGAATTTGCCTACAGTCAAACTAATTCAGGAGTCAAAATACATCAGTCTGAATAGCTAAAGAATTAGGAGAAGATTTGATGAATCAATATATAGCAAAATTCAGAAGTCAGAATGGGCTAAACCTTAGCTATCCGCTAACAGGAGTCAGAATGGACTACGCCCCATTCATAATTTACCCTTGTTTTTTCTCGGCATCTCCTGTGATTTGAACAAGTTGATGAAGGTTATCACCACTAATATGATATGCTCCCCCAAAACCAACTACAAAACGACCTTCACTTGGGGTTAGCCGGAAAATCCGAAAGTCAGACAAGCCACGCAAAACCTCGATAATTTCACCAAACCGCCCTTGAAATTGCTCAACAATTTGATTCCACTTATCAGTTTCACGCTCTATCAAAGTTGCCGTACAATCAAAACTCAAACGACGACGGGCAAAAATTAGATTACTTTTAGCTTCATCCTCGATAAACAAGACACTAACATGAGGATTGGCATAGAGATTTTTGGTATGAATCGAAAGACCACTGACGTAAATGTAGATATTTTTAGAATCATCCATTACGAAGGGAGCATAACTAGCATTGGGTATTGCCTGTGCGCTCACAGTGCTAATAATTACACTCTCAAATGCTTCAGGAAACTTTTCGTACTCAGCTTGAATATTTTCAAGTTGACTCATAAGTAAATTACCACGCTTATTAGGAACACCTAATTAAGTATCTTAACGTGATTGAGCGATGTCTAGGATGGGCTACAGCTACGCATGGAATCCACAAAAAATAAAAGCGATCGCTCCCTTTAACTCAAGAGCGATCGCTAATTTTTGGATTACAGAATACAGCTTAAGCAGCAACAGGTTCCAACAATTTAATGTCAGAGAAAATAAATTCCTGAGTAGAAAATTGTCCTGCTGTCTCGGTGCGAATCTCCCGACGATTTAGGATGAAATAGTCGCCAACTTTTTCATACTCATCAACAAATTCGCTTCTACCGCCTTTTTGTTCCCCAGTTTTGGGGTCGTGGTACACAGAGTCATAGCGGTGAGACAAGTAGCCTTCGCCAGTGTCGTGACTGCTGAAGGTGTCAATGGTAACGTAAGTCCCGTGGATTAGACGGTGAACATGGCAGACTTCATTATTGCGGACTTTGTATTTATCGCCCTCAGCCTTACCACCCATTAAAAGCTCAACTGCACCTGTTTCGTCAGTTTTACCATAACTAAACGTATTGGCGCTGTGAGTGTCTTCAAAGCTGCGGCGGACGCGGTGAATTGCTATCTCCCAGGCTTGACCATGAATTGCTTTCTGGGCTGACTCATCATCTACATCCAAAACTTCGGCTTTGAGATTGGCACTGATGATAACTTTGCCTGTAAACACTTTATCATCATGCTTATAGGTAATATTTGCAGTATAACCAGGGAAATTTTTGTCCCAAGTATAGCGGTTTTCATAAGCAGCCCGGAAAAGTTCCTGAGCAGAGAGTTGTGTAACTGTCATGTGCTTCTCCTAGTCGCTACTGTAATTAGCGTTTTAGTTTCCTTGGTATTAGCATAGAAGTAATTGTTGAGGCTTGGATAGTCCCCAACTGGGTACACTTATGGCTAATTCTCTACACGCTGTATTTCATGCGATCGCTAATGTCCAGAATGAGCAAGAGTTAAGACTCGCTCTCACGGATAAAATTAGCGAGCATTTTGGCGTGCAAAATTGGGGTATTTATCTTCTTGATGAGCAGCCAACCACTGAGATTAATCTTTCAGGCATTCCAGCAGTATGCTTAGAGAGCAATCCAGTGGGACGCTATGTGGTTGAGCGTCATGCTCCCGCCCACGAACAGTTATTATTATCGCCAGGAGACTGGAAGCATTTTTGTTCGCGTTCCGACCACGAACACGTGATGACCGGGCCAATTGTTTGCGATGGTCGTCTTGTCGGAACCCTTAACTTGGCACGTGACAAGGGAAATCCTGCTTTTAATGGTAACGATTTAGCTGACTTGAGCGCTTTATGCATTCATTTGTCAGCAAAAATGGCAACCCTACGCACAAAACCCAAAATATCCAATTCCCTTTTAGTTAGTCCTTTGACAGCGCGTGAGTTAGAAATTGCCGAGTTAGTGGCACAGGGGTTAACGAATGCAGAAATTGGAGAAAAACTTTGGATTACGCAAAATTCTGTCAAACAAGCTTTAAAGAGGATGTTTCGGAAGTTGAAGGTTTCGGCGCGTGCAGAAATGGTAGCAAAGCTACAAGATATACAAGTTTCTTGAAGGAGGTAGGGCAGGAGGCAGTGCATTGGTGTCAATTTAATTCCAGCAACAACCAACCACCTAAACGCCCTCTTCGCAGTACTTATGTACTATAAAATTGCGATCGCACTGTGCCAGTTGCGTAAGTCCTCAAGATGTTAGATGAATACCTCGGCTGAAAATGGGAAGATTCATCAGTACTACTTCTGACTCAGCACTAGCTCAACCCTAGCTATTTGCTAACAGCACCGATCATAATAATCCCTCCAATTCTGCAAACTTACGCAAACGCGGTAAACATTGGCGTTGATAAAAACTGCTTAATGTCGGAATTGACAACCTAAATTCCTCAGATAAATCTTTCCAGCTAACTTCTGGGGGTAAGCGTTTGAGAATTAACACCTGACAATTCACATCTGGACGCCCTTTAATGTAAGTACCGCGCAGTTCCCCATCCGAATCTGTCTTCGCCCATATCTCCAACTCTTCCAAAATCGGAGGTGCTTGGGGGGTAGCTTGTAGGTTATCTACAGGATCGATAGTTTCACTTGTTCCACCGGATGTAGACTGACGAATTCTCAAAGGGACTGTTGTGGCTTGTTCTCGGTTCTGCTTAAGGTAAAAGTCTTGTAGTCTCCGTTTTAGGTAAGCATTCAGCCAGGTGATCACACTGCCATAATTTGGATCGTAGATTTGACCTGTCAAACCTTCACAAACATTGCGACAAAAATACAACCAAGTTTGTTGTAGTGCGTCTTGATAGTAGGGAGTAGTTTCCCTCCAGAGTCTATTTGCTGTCAAGCGAATAATTTGCGTGAGCAGCTTCTGACGCTGAGGGCTTCCAGGTTGGTGTCCACAGGCTTCTGTAACTAAGCGGCGTAGCTGTTCATCGAATTGAACCATGACAATCTTGGCGAAGAAAGCAAGAATATCTTAGTATTGCGTATAACAACACCTGAAGAATTACCTTTCGTCAAGATAAGTAGAAGGAGTGGAAAAAATCAAACTATGTTAATAAAAGTAAAGTAGGCTAAAATCCTCTTTCTTCCTGTCTCCTGCGGACGCTCTCTACGAAACGACTTGCCCGATTTTATAAAACCTGTCTAGGTAATCATAGATAGCCAATGTGAGGAGTATTTTTTGAATTAACCTTACTAGAAAGGCAGAGGGCAGAGGGCAGCTATGCTGAAGTTCAGGAGTATCAATTAAAACTAAAGTTGCAGGGTATAAAGCTCAGTTAAAACTGATAATTATACCGAGACTGCTTGCAGCGAGGTATAAAACGTCCTTGTTTCAATCCCACTCTTTTAAGGGTGGGTTGCCTTCTGCCTTCTGCCTTCTGCCTCCTGCCTTCTGCCTTCTGAATCCCCACTCTCCACTCTCCTTAATATAATCCCAGCCAGGATAGGACATTTTCCCACCAAGAATATCGCAGATTACCTACACTCAACTTCATTTTGTTGCGAATGTCTTGGATTTTCCAGTTGGTTAGTTTAGCTAGAGTTTGCGCCTCTTGTTCAAAACGTTTCGGTAAAGACTGCTTATATTCTCTACCAGCCTGACATTTGAGTTCCCCTTGGAACGGATGTTGCAAAACATAGCGTCCTTGAAAAGATTCACTGTTGGCAGTTTGTTGAAATATCAAATCTTCAGGGAATTTGTCGCGGGTATAGCGAACATGCAATCGAGAGATAAAGACGTTACTACTAGGAGAGGGACGACGAAAACTAGGTGGTACTGGCACATTGCTTGTAGAATGATCATCTAGCCAAAATACACCTGCTTGCTTGAGTTCTTCTGGAGTCAGGGGTTCAGCAGAACAAGGATCGCAACTACCCATATCCCAAGCGTATTCTAAAAAACCAACTTTTCTGTCTTCTTTGGTGTAGACAGTTTGAAACATGGATTTGTAGAATTCACCAAATTCATCTTTGACAAATAAAGGAATGTTCGCGTCGGAGGGAATTTTGACCGTCCGATAGTTAGTGATTTCTGCTTGTCCTTGGGGCGAGAGAATGTAGACAATTAAATCCTGCTCTGTCGTAGCATTGATCATGCCCAAACGAATTGGCAGCATGAATTTAGGTGATTGATAAGAAATTTGTAGCGGACGGAGAAACTGGTAGCCAGATTGCTCGAATTTATCTAAGTTGACTTTGGCAACAAAGAATTTCATTGAGGAGCGAATATAAGGCTGAAGTAACTGTTTCGCACCTCTGGGGATTTTGTAGCTATTGCGTTTAAGCCAAGTTTCCAGTCCACCAGATTCTTTCGCACTGAGGATCAAAATGTCGTATTCGCCAACGTTAAAACGTGCTTCAACCGTCACACCCAAACTAGCATCGCCCCTTGCATTCCCCGCCTCACTTCTCGGTGCTGCTGGCGCTGGTGCTGCTGATAACTCTCTATCGTACACTGGGGCACAAGGATCTGGGTCGAAATATTCAACCAATCGCGGCGCACTAAAAGCATCTAGCCGCTCGATAATCTTCGGTTCGGTGACACGAACTTGCTCTTTTTGCAGCACCGTTGGCACTGGTACTACCATTGCAAAATCTTTGACTTCGCCTTGAAAATCGTTTGCCATTGTCATAACAGTGCGATCGCCATCCCGTGCTATAACCACCTGAGAAGCTTTGTTATACAGTTTTGTATCAGCTTTGGCTACATAAAATCCACAAAATGCCCAAGCTGCGGGTGCAAAGCATAAAACAGCTACAATTGCTAATAATAATGGTGTTAAAAGCCGAAAAAATTTCATTATTTTATACCTCTACTTTTTTAGTGCTGAGTTAAGAGTAGAGACGCGATTAATCGCGTCTGTACAAGAGTTAGGAGTTAGGAGTTCTACTCCTACTTCCTCATCTTTCTCTTGCCAAGTAAACCTTGGGGCTAACCAGAAACCATCTAGGAGGATGCTCAACGGTGCAAGGGCAAATAGCGCCCAGAAAACTGCTGTGGAAACAAAGAAATAATTTCGCAGGATAAAAGTTAATCCAGCGATGCAAATTGCCCAAACTACACGCCCAATTCGGGAATTGGGAATCGATCGCGGATCGGTAATCATAAATAGGGCGAACAGCAGCAAAGATCCACTCATCAATCGATGCCAGTAAACATCCCAAGTCCAACCCAGCCAGAAATTGCGAATGGCTTCTAGCAAAGAGTAGGAACCTAAAAAAGCTGCTGTGGTGTCCCAGCGACCGATGCGCTGCAAAATCATGCCGCCAGTACCCAGAAATAATAGCCCATACCACCATTCTTCACCCCATTGTCCTGGTGAAACCCAAGCATCGGGGGTGAGAATCAAGGCAGATATAATGCCAAAATTGGCAGGATTGAAGAAATGCTTATCGCCGACTCGGAAGATAAATTTGCTAGCGATCGCAATTGCTGCGGCTATTGCCATTGTTGTCCAGTGGTCAGCCCGTAACAGTAAACTTAGTCCCAGTGAGGTAATTAAAGCACTGCGAAGATTCGGCATTTGTTTTTTGTCATTTGTCATTTGTCCTACCCTGCGGGAAGCCGCTAGCGCGTCTATGTCATTTGCTAATGACCAATGACCAATACTTCGACTTACCTCGGCTCCGCTCGGTACGAGTCGCTCAGTACAAGTGACTAATGACAATATCCATTGAGTTGTAAAACAAGTGGCGATCGCTACCCCAATCAATTCTGGTCGCAGCGTCCAATCTCGTGTACTGATTCCCAAGACTAGGAACAAGCCGAGAAATAGTATTTGATAATCTCGTATATCTTTGAGCAACATTACCCTTTTATTCAGGGATTCCCCGTAGATTTCTCATCAATTTAGACGAGTACTAGGTAAAATAGCATTGCTGTTACAGATTTTGTTACAAAATAAAGCATTGACAGACCAAAGCGATCGCTCTGATGTTTGAACTTAAAGATAACCAAAAAAGGTAGGGATGCGATCGTATCCCTACCTTTTTCAAGTTAATTAGCCGAAGTATAAAGATATGGAATAAAAGGAAAAGATTTATACCAGCACAACATCTAGATTAACTGAGAAGCCAGAAGGTTTGTTCTCAATGGTGGCGAATTGATCCCCTGCGAAGAATAAGCTACCATTAGTGCTGTTGTAGCTGAACTGGCTGTTAGAGCTAGCACCAAATGCAGACTTGGAAATCTGGATTTTGTCACCCTCTCTCCACTCGAAGTCTTTGATGATATCGATACCCTCGAATTTGCTATTGAAGACAAACTTATCTGCACCAGCACCACCTGTGAGTACGTCACTGCCATAACCACCAACGATGAAGTCATTACCCGCTCCACCACTGAGAACATTATTGGCATCATTACCAACAATCGTATCGTTGCCAGCTGTACCGATTAAATTCTCAATGCTGACTAAGGTATCGGTGAGAGGAGAATTTCCCGGAAACCTAACTACACCAGTGGAGAGATTGGCATCAATTGGACCAGAGAAGAAAGCGTAAGATGTGGTATCAGTTCCAGCACCACCATCAATGGTGTCAAAACCAAAGCCACCATCGATGAAGTCATTACCCGCTCCACCACTGAGAACATTATTGGCATCATTACCAACAATCGTATCGTTGCCAGCTGTACCGATTAAATTCTCAATGCTGACTAAGGTATCGGTGAGAGGAGAATTTCCCGGAAACCTAACTACACCAGTGGAGAGATTGGCATCAATTGGACCAGAGAAGAAAGCATAAGATGTCGTATCAGTTCCAGCACCACCATCAATGGTGTCAAAACCAAAGCCACCATCAATGAAGTCATTACCCGCTCCACCACTGAGAACATTATTGGCATCATTACCAACAATCGTATCGTTGCCAGCTGTACCGATTAAATTCTCAATGCTGACTAAGGTATCGGTGAGAGGAGAATTTCCTGGAAACCTAACTACACCAGTGGAGAGATTGGCATCAATTGGACCAGAGAAGAAAGCGTAAGATGTCGTATCAGTTCCAGCACCACCATCAATGGTGTCAAAACCAAAGCCACCATCAATGAAGTCATTACCCGCTCCACCACTGAGAACATTATTGGCATCATTACCAACAATCGTATCGTTGCCAGCTGTACCGATTAAATTCTCAATGCCGACTAAGGTATCGGTGAGAGGAGAATTTCCTGGAAACCTAACTACACCAGTGGAGAGATTGGCATCAATTGGACCAGAGAAGAAAGCGTAAGATGTGGTATCAGTTCCAGCACCACCATCAATGGTGTCAAAACCAAAGCCACCATCGATGAAGTCATTACCCGCTCCACCACTGAGAACATTATTGGCATCATTACCAACAATCGTATCGTTGCCAGCTGTACCGATTAAATTCTCAATGCTGACTAAGGTATCGGTGAGAGGAGAATTTCCCGGAAACCTAACTACACCAGTGGAGAGATTGGCATCAATTGGACCAGAGAAGAAAGCATAAGATGTCGTATCAGTTCCAGCACCACCATCAATGGTGTCAAAACCAAAGCCACCATCAATGAAGTCATCGCCATTACCACCAAATAGTTTGTCATCACCATCCAAGCCTCTGAGGGTATCGTTGTCACTACTGCCGAAGATAACATCATTGCCATTAGTTCCGGAAAAATTAATTGCCATGAGAGTTTATCCTGAATAAAGAGTAATTGTTAATATCAGGACTTACAATTTGCCAAAAAGACAATTATGTGAATAAGGCTGTAATTTTCTTTTCCACCTACTTTTATGACTGCGATATTTCCTGTCGATCTGATAACTAAAAAAATAAGTTGAGTCAGCTAGTGCTTCGCCACACAAACTTTGCGTGGTGGCAAGCTCTTGGGCAGAGGTGCAAAGGGGCAGGGGGGAAAGAACTTGTACAAATCTCTCCTCTGCTCCCCTGCACAAGCGCCGACCTCCACAAGCGCAATTTTGGGGAAAGCGAACTACTAGGCAGGAATAGATCGTGAGTGGAAACTATATTTCCAACTTGCAAATAGGAACAAGGGAAAACTTCTTAATATTAGAAGGAGGGCTAATTCATATAATTGTCTATTTATACAGCGTGTAAGTTCTAGATATAAGACTGTTAAGTGTGCGAATCACGCTTAACAGCCACATATTAAGTAATCAGTTTAGTTAGGCAAGATTACGGAAAAAAGAAAAAACTTTATGCAGCTAGCTCCCCTCTTCCCAATTTTCTACCGCATTCTCCAGCCGAGTTTTCCCAACTGCCTTTGGGCTGGAAATCCCGGTTCTAAAACGATCGCACTCACATTTGATGATGGGCCACATCCGCAATACACACCCGAAGTCTTGGCAGTGTTAGATCGTTACAAGATTACAGCGAGTTTTTTTTGGTTGGGTGTTTGCGTCAACCGTTCACCAGCTATTGCTAAAGCCGTTAGCGATCGCGGACACTGGATCGGATTGCATGGCTACGATCATCGCTCTTTTCCCATGCTTTCCCCAAATGACTTGAAGGACAGTTTAGAAAAAACCCAAGCTGCCATTTATAAAGCCTGCAACCTGCAACCTCAACAAGTGCGAGATGTCCGTCCCCCCAATGGTTTATTTACACCTGCTACTTTAAAATTGTTTTCTCAGTGGAATTACCGCCCAGTTATGTGGAGCGTTGTACCTGAAGACTGGGTGCGACCAGGTGTCACCACTGTGGTACAGCGAATTATGGAGCAGGTCAAAAATGGTTCAATAATTGTTTTGCACGATGGTGCTTGCGGTGGAGAAGATGTTGCTGCCACAATTCAAATTCTCATTCCGCAACTGCTACAACAAGGTTATAAGTTTGTAACTGTTGATACTCTGTGGCAGCAAGCTAAGACAAACTAAAGTACTAGCTGATAAAAATGTAGCGCTGGCGTGTTTAGTACTCAAACTTAGCGATCGCTTATTTACATATTTTGCATAGCAAATGTTTATCTGCGATTACGACATTGTAGCGGATAGCGCTTACCCCGCCATGTCGTCCAACCATCTGCTATTTTAGTACGACTGTTGTATTTGAGATACCAGTTATCTTGCTCTGTACCTAAATAACGAATACCTAAATCCTGTTTTTGTCTGCTGGAAAAACGTTTTCCTAGAGGAACCCACGCACTACCATTATCACTAAACCGTCCGACGAGACGGACACCAGAAGTAGTAGAGCAAACATTACCATTACAACTAGTTTGTGGGTCATCAACTACTTTCCACTGCATTTTTGCTGGTCTACCGTCAATATTACAATCCCAAAGACCAAAGAACCACTCACCAGCAATTTGACTGGCTTTAACATGACTAGATGCCAATACCAAACTTGCAGGAACAATCGCCAAGCCCAAAAGCCATTTTGTGATGTTTTTCATAATGCTTCACCAATTCCTTAAGCTAATCTATGCTTTCTATTCACTTACACTTTCTATTCACTTATAGATATCAGTATTACTATTTATGCAGATAATAAAAGTGTAAAGATTTCATATTTTTTGTGCATAGACTGCGACACCTTCCTATTTGTACAATTGAACGGATTAATCAATTACAAATGGGTGAACTGTTATACAGCAGATTTCAAATAAAGTGAGGTACACAACGATTCGTCTGTTACGCAGATAGAAAGCGTGTTTTACTCCTGAATTCTGCTGTATTTAGCTAATACCATTTTAGATTTTGGATTTTAAACTTCGGCTGCGCCCTTCTCTACGAGAGGCTGCACTTCGACTACGCTCAGTGACCACGCCAACGGCTACGCGGTAGTTGAATCTCGACTTCGCTCGATTACCGCACAGCGATGCACTGAGCGCAGTCGAAGTGTCGAAACTCAGGACAAGTTCAGTCGAACGATTTTGGATTTGGAATTGCCTTCGTGCGTCTGGCTTGGTGTGAATCCATCTGTTGCAATCATTTTTCAAATTGGTATAACGAATTTTAAAATCTATCTGACCTAAGTGTATTTCTCTGATGCACTAGATATTTTGCAAAAGTAACTTTTGTCTTGACGTTGGGGTGCATGTGAAAGGTTAAAGGGTAAGAGAAAATTCCATCCTTTCCCTTTTAACCCACTTCTGCAAGAAGTCTACTGAGGATAATTCAAAACTTCTAAAAGGAAAAATTGAGTGCATTAACCTAATACTAAAAATTCTTCAACTGCGTTTATTGCTTAATACGATCGCAGAATGGTATGAAGATTTTTTTACATTTTCTAGTCTGGAGTATCAGCTACTAAAGGCTGATATCCCAGTGGCTGATGCTAGTTCCTAGAGTTGATGTGTGGCGAGAAAAGCTTCGACTTCATCAGCAGTAGGTTGAGAAGCGATCGCACCTGGTTTAATAGTAGTCAGTGCCCCAACAGCGCTGGCATAAGTGACAATGCGTTTTGCTGTTTCTGCATCCCGCAAGCTGTGGATACCATACTTACTCAGTTGATGGATGAATCCTGCTAAAAAGCTATCTCCCGCACCAGTTGTATCAACTACAGGGATAGAAAACGAGGGTAATTTGCCTTCGTTCTCACCCAGACAATAAGTGCAGCCGTTTTCCCCATCTGTCACCAGTACCCCCTCAATCGAAGCTAGACGATAAGTAATGGCTCCGGGATCTGCGGTTTCAAATAGCCATTCAGCTTCTTCTTTGGAGAGTTTGAGGAAATCAACTCGCTTAAATAATTCTGGAATTTTTTGATGGGCGATGTTTGGCTCTTTCCAAAATACAGGACGCCAGTTGACATCCAGCACAATTTTTAAGTCGTAATGTTCTGCTAACTCTAAAGCGCGGTGAATTGCCGCTTCACTTTCAGGATAGGCTAATTCCAAAGTACCCAAAACCAGAAAATCTGCTTCTTGAAACAGCGAATCTGACAATTGTTTAGCTTGCAAGCGAGTATCGGCAAATTCTGCGGTATCGTACTGACCAAATCCGGCAAAGGTGCGATCGCCAGCCAGATCCCGTGTAACATAAACTTGCCGCGTTGGTGCTGTGGGATGACGTTGTACTCCCGTAGTCTCTACACCTACATCTTGTAATAGCTTGACCAGTGCATTTCCTGGTTCATCTTCGCCAACAGCTCCGATAAATCCCGCTGACATTCCCAGCTTGACTAAAGCACAGGCTACATTAGCTGGTGCCCCTCCTGGGTAAGGAGTCCAAGATTTCACTTCTTCCAGCTTTAGCCCTAATTGATCGGCTAAACAATCAAACAAAATTTCACCAAGGCACAAAACACGAGGATTGCTCATCTCATTTTCAATTTTAGATTTCGATTTGGGATTAGGAATTTACAGTATAAAATCTACAATAGTTTTTGCTAATCTGTCGCCAGTCCTTCATAGAATTAAATAGCAATTTTTACTACTTATATAGCGTGTATATGCTTCTAATTCTCGCTTTTTTATCTCAGTGCTTAGACAATATATTTGTCAAAATAAGCTATATTTATTACATGAGATTTAGCGTGGTTTAGATTTTTAGCAACTTGAAATCCAAAGAAAATATTGACAATCATATTACTGCTAACACTTGAAACCCCTACCAAGAAAAGAATCTTCTAGAATTAGAAAGAGCGATTAAGTACATATACCAAGGGAGGATAGAAATAGTCATGGCTGGTGGCAAGTCTGAGACCCCCGTTAGTCTGTCAGACAGAGAACTGCAAATTATCGACTTAGTAGCCGCTGGCTTAACTAACCAAGAGATTGCAGCAAAACTGGAGATTAGCAAGCGTACAGTTGATAACCATATCAGTAATATTCTCACCAAGACTGAGACAGATAATCGAGTAGCCCTTGTCCGCTGGGCTTTACAGTGGGGCAAAGTCTGTTTGAATGATGTCAATTGCTGTACTCTGCCTAACCAGATTGAATAAACTAATTTACTAGTAGAAGCTTAATTGCTTTAGTCTAGTAAATTACAAGCCAATTTTGAGTTTTACTGATTGTTCCCCTCCTTACGCCTAAGTTTTCAGTGTGAACACTCTACCAAAAGTTCCGAGTCCTTCACTCAGCCGGAGTTTATGTAAGTGGAGCCAGCTGACCCCTCGGACTCGGAAACTAAAAAGATCGGAATTCCTTCTCAAATTCAGCAGAACAGATATAGGACTGGGGATTAGGGAGAAGCATCTACAATAGACTTCTTGGCATTTGTCGGGATAAGGGGCAGGGGGAAGGTGGGGCCCCCTCTGGGGATAAGGGGCGGGGGAAAAGGTACTGCAAAAGTCCCTTTCCCCTTTAACCTTTACCCTTTTCCCTAAGAGTGCAAAAAGCACAAATGCCAAGAGGTCTAATGCCCCATGCCCCATGCCCCATGCCCCATACCCTAACAAAACAATCATCTACAAAAATTAGCAACAATTCAGTAGTGCAAGCGTTACATTTGAAAGAAATCTATGTTGCCCCATCGGCATTGGGAGTAGTGTTCCAATGAATACTTCCGCTTCTTTTCAGGGTAGCTCGTCTCCCTTTGAATTTTTTAACTTTGGTTTTACGATACCTGTATCTGAGAAAGTTCCGAGTCTTGAAGATCGATTTTCAGACTTTCCGCAACCTACACAAGATGCCGACTTACTCAGACAGTTATCGTTTATTCCAGGGTTGAAAGAAATTTTGATGCTGCGGCAGGTTCATGCTTTAGAACATGCTACGGTTTGGGTTCTTAGCGAATCAAAAAACGCCTATCCTGCTACAGGACAAGCCACTAACGTTCAACTAGATAATGAACTATTAGGCGGTTTATCTACCGATCGGGGATTTTACCTCTACGGTGAAGTAAATATTAGTGATTTGCGGCGTGCGATCGCACTTGCTCGACATCGCATCACCAGTGGAGAATGGGATTTGGCTGTACATCCCCGTTGTGGCACAAATTTGTCAGTAGCAATGCTCTTAACAGCTGGACTAGCTGTAGGTGTGCATCTGTTGCTACCATTTCGACCAATTGAGCAACTTATAGGTTTAGGATTAGCAGCGACGACAGCCGCGGAAATCGCACCTGATTTAGGTTCTATGGCACAGCGTTACCTAACAACTGCCATTCCTTTTAACCTAGCAATTGAAAATATTACTCGTACACGCGATGTTTGGGGGCGTGAGGCACATTTTGTTAAAGTAGGCTGGCAAGAATGAAAAGGGCAGAGGGGTAGAGGAGAAATCAATTCAAAATTCAAAATTCAAAATTCAAAATTCAAAACTTGTACTGAGCGTAGTCGAAGTATTCAAACATTTTAGAACTTCTGACCCCTGCCTCCTCTTTCCCAATTCCCAATGCCCAATACCCAATGCCCTAAAAAAATTATGAGAAAACTTTACTTCTTACTTCCCGGTACAGATAGCAAATTTGCCTGTGGTGGTCTTTGGGCTGAGTTAAAAGCACTTAATCTAGCTCAGAATTTCTGTAGTGCTGATGTTGTAACTTACCGTCAAAGGGAAAAAGATAAGCTTTTTATTGATGATTTGCTAAAAGAGAAAAATTTAAATGATGTAATTTTTGCGATCAGTTGGGGATTTGATATACCTCAACTCGTGGCGAAACTTAAGCAATACAATATCGTTTACCATGCACATAGTCCAGGTTATTCATTTAGGCTACCTGCAAGTATTCCAATCATAACTGTTAGCCGCTATACAATGGGATATTGGGGAGAAAAATCACCCAATTCTCTGATTTATTATTTGCCCAATCAAATCTCTGATGAGTTTCAAAATTTAGGGTTGGAACGGGATATTGATGTTTTAGTTCAAGCTCGGAAGTCTTCAGAATATTTAATTAAAGAATTGATTCCAGCGTTGCAAAAACGTTGTAAAGTATTGGTTGTTGACTCATACATAGAGGATCTACCTGGACTATTCAACCGAGCTAAGGTTTACCTCTATGATTCTGCTGAGTACTGGGCACAACAGCGCGTTAGTGAAGGATTTGGTCTACAACCAATGGAAGCTCTCGCTTGTGGCTGTCAAGTATTTTCTAGTGTCAACGGTGGACTAGCTGATTACTTAGATCCTGGATTTAATTGTTATAAAATCGCTGGATATTCCCAAGAGTATGATGTCCAACGGATTATGAAGGTGATTGAATCTTCAGTAGTTTTTAACTTATCTGAAGATTTTTTGGTTGAGCATCGGACTGAAAATATTATTAAGCGTTTCCAAATTATTGTGGATGAGTTAAATGATTTTTTCGATCACAAGATTCAGCAGCCATCTAATATTAAGAGTTTGACGAAAACACGGATGGCGAAATTACTTGCTCAGAAGATATACGGAAAGTTGAAGAAGAAATATTTTAAGTAATGGAAACGTAGACGTGTAGAGGCTTGTCGCAGGCTACCGCTGAGACACTGAAAACACAGAGAGAAGAGAGGAAATTGAATGAATCGGCGGTTATTAGTTACTGGGGGTGCGGGGTTTATTGGGGCAAATTTTGTCCATCATTGGTGTCAGGTTTATCCAGGCGATCGCGTGGTGGTGTTGGATGCGCTTACCTACGCGGGAAATCGTCTGAATTTGGCGCCCTTTGAGGGAAAAGAGAATTTTCGGTTTGTGCAGGGGGATATTTGCGATCGCACCACCATAGACAATCTATTATCAACGGAAAATATTGATACCATCGCCCATTTTGCCGCTGAATCTCATGTTGATCGTTCGATTCTTGGGCCAGCTGCTTTTGTACAAACTAATGTGGTGGGAACTTTCACTCTGCTGGAAGCTTTTCGACAACATTGGGAAGCGAAAGCACAACCATCTGATTATCGTTTCCTGCACGTTTCTACTGATGAAGTTTACGGTAGCCTGGGTGCAGATGACCCAGCTTTTTGTGAAACCACACCCTATGCTCCCAATAGTCCCTATTCAGCTTCCAAAGCTGGTAGCGATCATTTAGTCCGTGCTTATTTTCATACTTATCAACTTCCAACTATTATCACAAATTGCTCTAATAATTACGGCCCTTATCAGTTTCCCGAAAAGCTTATTCCCTTGATGTGTATCAACACTTTGATCGGGAAACCATTACCTGTTTATGGTGATGGTAAAAATGTCCGAGATTGGCTTTATGTAGGCGATCATTGCCGTGCTTTAGATGTGGTAATCAATCATGGTCAACCAGGAGAAACATACAATATTGGTGGCAATAATGAGGTGGAAAATATTAACCTCGTCCAACTTTTATGTCAAATGATGGATGAATTAGCACCTGATTTACCAGTATATCCAGCCAAGCAGTTGATTACTTTTGTCAAAGATAGACAGGGACACGACAGGAGATATGCAATTAACGCGAACAAAATTAAAACTCAGCTTGGTTGGACGCCTTCAGTAACAATTGCTGAGGGTTTACGTTTAACAGTTGAATGGTATCTCAATCATCGTGATTGGTGGGAACCTCTGCTGTCTGAAGAATATCAAGCTTACTATCGCAAAAATTATCTGTAGAATCACCTAAAACGGGGCTAATTTTAACGAGTAACTGTCTCAAATTTTTATGGGGAACTAATTTGTCATAATGTAAGCGACCAATAATTATGCCTGGATGTCTATTTTGATTTTGAGCAAATTCTTCAATCTGACTTTTCCCGTTATCTCCTTGATTGAGCGATCGCTTACTATACCCCTAGCCCAAAGCCCTATTCTCTCATGATTTATTGTCACTAATATTAAGTTATTGAGAATAAAGTCTAGTCTGAAACTCTTGCTACTTCGTTGTTTCATGACTTTTCTACTATGATGTTTATAGTATATGCGAACAATAATTCGCACTAATGTTCTAGAGAACCTCAAAGTTGGAATCTTCAACTGCTTTCAATAAATTATCTGGCTCTCCCAGTTTTTGTAGATAATGACTATCCTTGAATATAAGGGAATCAGATCAACGTAAATTGCCAGCAGGTGTCAGATGCTGCAACCAGAACAAATATTACAAGATCGTTATCAAATCCAGCGCCAACTCGGCAACAATGGAATTCGTCAAACTTGGCAAGCATTGGATTTACAAGCCTCTGATGGCGAAAATTCGACCGTTGTGGTCAAACTTTTGGCCTTTGGCGGTACTGTACAGTGGGATGACCTAAAACTTTTTGAGAGGGAAGCACAAATCCTTAAAACAATAAATCATCCCCGCATCCCTCGATATATAGATTATTTTTGTATCGACGATCGCACACTTTGGTTTGGCTTAATCCAAGAATATATCCCTGGTGAGTCGCTTAAGGATAAACTTGCTGTTGGCAAAAGGTTTAGTGAAAAGCGAGCCAGAAAAATTGCTGTTGAGGTTTTAAATATTCTTATCTATCTACATGAATTGAATCCTGGAGTGTTGCATAGAGATATTAAACCAAGCAATTTAATCTGGGGCGAAGATAATCAGATTTATTTAGTTGATTTTGGCGCAGTTCAAGATAAAGCGGCAAGAGAAGGCGCTACTTTTACCGTTGTCGGTACTTATGGTTATGCCCCAATGGAACAATTTGGTGGTCGGGCGGTTGCGGCTTCAGACTTATATGCACTGGGAGCGACTTTGATTCATTTGCTCACTGGGACTTCTCCCTCTGATTTACCCCAGCAGGATTTGCGACTACAATTTACAGACCGAGTTAACCTCAGTCCCAGTTTTGTCAGTTGGCTACAAAAGTTGATAGAACCCGCTCCCGAACAAAGATTTACTAGTGCTAGCGTTGCGCTGAATGCCCTCAAATCGGGACTGACTGTCAAATCTCCAAATAAGAATCAGCTTTTGCCGCTAAAAGAAATAATCAACAATTCTGGGTGTGGGATCAATAATCAGAATGAAACAGTTCCAGAGGAAATTCTTGGTTGGAATTGGGGTGCTTTTCTGATGCCTTGGTTGTGGATGTGGCCGAATCAAGTGTGGTATGGTTTATTCTGTTTTGTACCTAATGCCTGGTGGATAATGGCGATCGCACTTGGTGCAAAAGGCAATGAATGGGCTTGGAAAAGTAGGCAGTGGCGCAGTATTGAACAATTCAAAGCCCATCAAAGAGGGTGGGCGATCGCTGGTATTCTACTTGGAGCGCCCATTAGTATTATGTTATGGGTGCGAGCGATCGCTTTGCTGAAATCTGTATTTTAAGGCAGTCTTTTGCGTAAATATCAAGCGAAGATTTCTTAGGCAGATTATGTATAAGGGTTCAGCAAATGGTTCAAATTATTCAAGGAAAAGATATCACCCTAGCCCAACTAATTGATGAATTTGGCTTACAACTTGCAGACAACGAAGATTTTTTTTCAGAATGGCGGCATGATTTACCTGAGTTGAGTGACTTAGAAAAGCAATCTCTCAACGAAGTCAAGGCAGAATATTTGCATCTATCGAAATATCCTATTTTAGAACCTGTAGTCAAAATGGTGGTGCTATCTCCACTATTGCGTCTAGCAGGTTTTTATCAACCGCCTTTCTACATTGCCTCAGAACAAGAGGTAAAAATCTCTTCAGAAGACGAAGGCACAATTATCAGAGGACGTATTGACATATTGGTGTTCCATCCTCCATTTTGGGTTTTGGTTATTGAGGCAAAACGAGTAGATTATTCTTTGGAAGTAGGAATTCCTCAAGCATTAGCTTATATGTTGGCTAATGCTGGTAATGATAAACCTATTTATGGTTTTGTAATCAATGGTCGGGAATTTCAATTTATTAAGATGACTAAACAGGATACACCGAGATATGCATTATCTTACACACTGTCACTAAATCGTGGGGATGACCTACATACTGTTGTCAAAGTGTTAAAGCACCTAGCTCATTTAATTCGTAATTCGTAATTTTGTAGTGGCGTGTCAAGGCTAAAATGTTGCAAAAAAATTGTAGGTTGGGGAGCCACTGCGTTTATTGGTGTCAACTTAAGCAAAAACTCCTTTAAAACCTCGTTTCCAGGCGGAGGCTGGAAATGCAACTCAAAAGCGGCTCTGCCGCGAGTTTGAGAGGCGGAGCCTCAAAGACAAGCATTCCCAGTCGGAGACTGGGAACGAGGTAAGTGGCGTTGGAGGCTTTACGTAACCCAACATCCTGATATATATGTTGGGTTGCGCTTTGCTCCATCCAACTACAAATATTCTTAACGACACAAAACCTGTCCCTCTCCGAGTCGGAGAGGGACAGACTTGAACTTTAGTTCAAGGCAGGGAGAGGTTCGTCGAACTCACCTTAAGTTGACTACCCCACCAATTCCATTTCTAACCGCTAACTTGCGATTCAACTACACCCACGGGACAAGATACGTTTGTCCCGCCTAAACCACAATACCCGTTGGGATTTTTAGCCAGGTATTGCTGATGGTAAGCTTCGGCGTAGTAGAATTCAGGCGCATCCAAGATTTCTGTAGTAATCTTGCCATAACCTGCGCTGTTGAGGGCTTGCTGATAAGCTTCCCGCGATGCTTCTGCTAGCTGCTTTTGATTTTCGGAATATACATAAATTCCCGAACGGTATTGAGTGCCAACATCATTACCTTGGCGCATCCCTTGGGTGGGATTGTGGCTTTCCCAAAAGACTTTCAGCAGTTCGGCATAACTAATCACTTTGGGATCGAACACAACCAACACCACTTCATTGTGACCGGTTCGCCCACTACATACCTCTTCATAAGTGGGGTTGGGTGTTAACCCAGCAGCATAACCGACTGCGGTGGTGTAAACTCCTTTAAGTTGCCAGAATTTGCGTTCTGCACCCCAAAAACAGCCCAAGCCAAAAATTGCCTTCTCTAATCCATCGGGAAAAGGAGGTTGTAAGGGATTCTTATTGACATAATGAGCGGCGGGTACTGACATAGATTGTGCCCTTCCTGACAAAGCTTCTTCAGGTGTGGGCATAACTGACTTTTTGCCAAATCCGAATAGTGCCATTGATTTTGACTCTGATATATATCTTTACCTTATTTACTATTGTAGGACTTACGCAGAAGAGATCCCCCAACCCCCTTAAAAAGGGGGCTTTTAAGATTCCCCCCTTTTTAAGGGGGGCTAGGGGGGACTTTCAAGGGCAGGCTTTTAGGCTTTCGATAAATAGTTGAGAATGTTCTCAATTATTGAACGTAGTTTTAAGTTCTCAGACAATGGTTTTGGTTTTAAAATCCCAAAAATTTGTCTAATCAAAAAAACCTGCCCCAGAAAGGCTAGGGGGGATCAAGCTTTCAAGTTTTCAGTGCGTAAGTCCTGTATTGTAAAGATTCTGGCATCGCTTGGGATTTTCTCAGAGCCAGCCTTGGACTGTGTTGATCTTTACAAAAACAGTGCTGAAATCAAGCTCTTGCCTTCAGCGCCTGTTTTGCAAACCTACTAACCCTGCCTTGCGAATCATTGCTTAACCGCTCCAAAATTGAAATCGGTGTATTGATATTTGTGGCTACATTTGCCCGAATACTGTAGTCGGCATGAATTGCTAATTGTTCTAGCAAATAGACGGGGGTATTGGGATGAGCAGCGATAGCGCCTAGACCATCAATCGTATTTGCATGTTGCGTTTGGTTTATTTTTAGATAAAGCTTCTCCAGCCCATCTGAGGGTGTATTGGGGTTTTTAGCGAGATTTCTGAAAAAATCAGTGCTTACAAATTTAGCTTGATAGTCTATAAGTGCAAGCAACATAGTGGGTGGTGTTTTCAAAGACAATGCGATCGCATCCACTACAATATATTCATTCATCTGCAACAGATTTTCTAACACTTTTGGCGTGATGTCAGAACGTTTTAGCAATTCAAGCGCACTTTCTTTATACTGTCGAATTTTGGCTCCATTAATTGGCGAGACTCGCTGACGTTGCTTAACCAAGAACTCTGCAAAAAACTCTAGAACGGTAGAGGTTGCATTGGGATGGCTTGCGGCTTTGAAGGGTACATCTTCATCTGTATCCTGCGCGAGTTTTTCTAAAACCTTTGCAGGGGTTAAGGAATGAGCTGCAACCAATAGCCGGACAGAGGCTCGTCGATCGCTAGCTAACCGCTCTAGCAAGTCGATGGATGTTCCAGGTTTTCCCTCGATAAAATTGATGATGGCGATCGCAGTTTCTGATACATTTGGATGGCTCTTGACCAGATCGCGAATTTCTTGGGTATTTTCTCCCAGTAGTTTTTCCAATATTGCGCTTGGTGCTTGAGGATTTCGAGCAATTGCTTGATGCATCGAAGAATCTCTCCAATCTGCAAACTTATTTAGCAGAGATAAGGGTGTTTTGGGGTTCTCAGCGATCGCTATTTTGATATTCCAGCTTCCATCCTCGGCTAGTTGAAGCAATAACGATTCAGAAGTATTCAAATTTTGAGCGATCGCGGTAAAGAGTCCATCAAAATCAGATTCATCAGCATTTTCGTGATCGCAGAAAAGAGGCGGGCCTTCTACTACAAGTCGTTCCAGGATGTGAAGAGGTGTCTTTGGATTTCCAGCCACAGCACAAAGAATTTCCTTATCCTCGATTTTGGATAACTGAGCGATCGCACTTTCACTAGTTGTTGTGCTACGCGCTAAAGAGAGTCTAACGAAATGACTCTCAGGATTTTCCAGCAGCAAAAGATTGAAAATCGGGTTCGCCGTAATTGCGTCTGGAAACTCCTTACCTAATTTCAGCAACACTTCAGTAGGCGTATTCGGATTTTTAGCTACAGCCTCACGAACTTCTGGCTGAGGATGCAAAGATAGCTCCTCAAGCACCACAACCGAAGTTTCAACAGCCGAAGCTAATGCAAAATCGTTGTCATCAAGCATAGTAAAGATTTTTATAGATATAGAATGAGTTTTCCCAAAATCTAAGGACACTTTTAGATTAGACTTTTACGAAACTTCATCAATATTACGAATACTTTTAAAGAGGAACTTGGCGTCAGACAGCTACATTATGGATAAAATACCGAAAATTGACCGTCAAAGGGAACATCAAGCCAACGAACGGACATTTCTGGCTTGGTTACGCACTTCTATTGCATTGATTGGCTTTGGTTTTGCGATCGCGCGATTTGGTATATTTCTGCGCCAGTTGAATATTACTATTACTCAACAAGAACCTCCGGTAAGTCCATTATCTAGCTCGGAAAATTTGGGTATTGCTTTGGTAATTTTTGGAATTTCGACTATTGCCTTAGCTGCGTGGCGATACAACCAAGTTTTCTGGCAAATTGAAACAGGGAACTATAGACCAAATAGGTTAATGGTTTGGATAATGGCTGGAGTTGTAATTCTTTTGGGATTTTTCTGTATTCCTTTGCTCCTATGGCGGGATAAAGTACCTTCTCGTTCTCCGCTTCCCATTCAACCACAGTCTCGAAATTTGCATTAAATACAGCAGGAGTCAACCAATTTTAGATTTTATACCAATTTTTTATGAAGCTGCATATAATTCGATCCCCCCTAGCCCCCCTTAATAAGGGGGGAACCGGAAAAACATCTATCAAAGTCCCCCTTTTTAAGGGGGGAACCGGAAAAACATCTATCAAAGTCCCCCTTTTTAAGGGGGATTTAGGGGGATCAAGATATATGGAACTTCACATTAAATTGGTATTAGATTTTAGATTTTGGATTAAATGAAAATCTGGAATCTAAAATTGCCACGGTCAGAATTTAGGAGTCAAAATACACTTTTTTTTAAACGATCGCATTTTTTTGTAACTTTTTTGCCGATCCTCGATCAATATTAGCGTAGGCGTAGCCCAACCCAGGCATCGCTCTATGTCTGCTCAATTTATTGCACTTCATATCTAGCAAGCTTTTAGGCTTTTAGGCTTTTTGTAATCATCGCTTTCACCTTGGGCTGAATCGTCATACACTGATTTTGAACTAATGAAAGCGGTTGCCCTCAAAGAAACGATGAGCGAAAGTAAGATATCAGAGATATTAGAAACCTTCGAGGCAGACTTGCTGTCGGAGTGGACTCAGGAACTAGCCACTGTGAATATTCGCAGAGGCTTGATTAAAGAAGCACAGCTAAAGGAAGAGTGCCGAGAATTCCTGAGTTTGTTTCGGATTGCCGTTGGGCGGGGCAACTTTACCAATATTCAGGCAGCGCAGTGGCAGGAAATGCGGGAGATGCTCAACAGCATTTCTCGATCGCGATCGCAAAATGGTTTCACACCCTCAGAAACGGCTACATTCGTCTTTTCGTTCAAGCAACCCCTCTTCAAGCGAATGCGTCAGCAATTGAAAGACCCCATTGAGTTGGGTGAACAAATATGGCTAGCTACAAACTTACTGGATCGGCTAGGATTGCTGACAATTGAAATGTATCAAAAGACACGGGAAGAGGTGATTTTGCGGCAGCAGGAAGAGTTAATGGAACTGTCTACGCCAGTGGTGAAACTTTGGGAGGGAATTTTGGCATTGCCGATTATCGGCACTCTAGATAGTGCCCGGACTCAAATGATGATGGAATCGTTATTGCAGAAGATTGTCGAAACAGAGTCAGAAGTTGCCATCATTGATATTACCGGGGTTCCCACCGTCGATACCCTGACTGCTCAACATCTGCTCAAGACAGTTACCGCCGCCCGTCTCATGGGAGCCGATTGTATGATTAGTGGCATTCGCCCTCAAATTGCCCAAACAATCGTTTATCTCGGCATTGATTTGACAAATGTAGTCACAAAAGCAACCTTAGCCGATGCCTTCCTCACGGCGCTAAAACGGTTGGGAACGACCATTACCCGCTCTCAATCCAAATAACTGGAAGAAAGCAATGGAAAGCATTCCTATACTTAAAATGGGCAATTTTCTACTTGTGACAATCCAGGTAGATATGCACGATCGCCTCGCCATCATGCTACAGGAAGACTTGACTAACCGCATCACTCAAACCCACGCTCGCGGTGTCCTGATCGATATTTCCGGATTAGAGATTGTTGATTCCTTCATTGGTAGGGTTTTAGCCAACATTGCCAGAATGTCACGGGTGCTGGATGCTGAGACAGTTGTCGTCGGGATGCAGCCTGCTGTGGCAATTACCTTAGTGGAATTGGGGTTGTCGCTGACGGGGATTCGCACTGCTTTAAACATCGAAAAGGGGATGGCATTGTTGCGATCGTCACTCAATGGAACCACAAATCAAATCACTGCCACTAAATGGCGTGCAGATGATGATGCAGAAGACTGAAACCATCGAGATTCAATCTTCTACAGATGTAGTTTTAGTTCGGCAGTCTGTGCGCCAGATGGCCGTGGAAATAGGCTTTGGCTTAGTAGACCAAACTAAAATTGTTACCGCCGCCAGTGAGTTAGCCCGCAATACCCTAGACTACGGAGGGGGCGGCACAGTCAAACTAGAAACGCTTCAGGAAGGGCGACGACGAGGACTCCGACTGACCTTTGAAGATCGGGGGCCGGGAATTTCCGATATCGAACTGGCGCTCAAGGATGGATTCACCACAGGCAACGGGTTAGGTATGGGGCTGGGTGGTGCGAAACGACTTGCCAACGAGTTTGAGATTCAGTCTGCGGTGGGAGAAGGAACACGGATAATCATTGTACGATGGAAATAAAATGAGAGAATCTGTCACCGTCACAATTACTGAATCTAGCCAGACTGGAGAAGCCAGACGGGTAGCGATGGCTTTAGCAACTCGGCTCGGTTTTCAGGAAATAGAACGGGGCAAGGTTGGGATTGTGGCGACAGAAATTGCGAACAATTTGGTGCAGCACGCCCACGGCGGAGTTGTACTGCTGCGATCGCTCAAGGAAAATTCCAAAATTGGCATTGAAATCTTAGCGCTAGATAAAGGGCGGGGAATGGTCGATGTGGATGAGTGTTTGCAAGATGGCTTTTCCACAGCCGGAACCTTGGGTAATGGTATGGGTGCAATTCGTCGCCTTTCTGGTTTCTTGGAAATTTACTCCATTCCCAACCAAGGAACAGCGCTCTTGGCTCACCTCTGGCTAAACCCAGCACCCCATCAACCTGAAAAGTTTTTAGAAATTGGAGCGATCTGTTTGCCCAAAAGAGGAGAAGATGTTTCAGGAGATACCTGGGCATCAGAAGTCGATAGTTGCCGTAACCTGTTGCTAGTAGCTGATGGTTTAGGGCATGGACCCTGCGGCGGCTTCTGCTGCTTCCGCAGCCGTAAGAATGTTTCAAGAACACATTCATCGTTCTCCGGGGGCGATCGTCGAAGCTGCCCACGCCGCCTTGCGAAGTACGCGAGGCGCAGCACTCGCCATTGCCGAAATCGACTTTGAGCAACAGTCTGTCCGCTTTGCTGGCATTGGCAACATCGCTGCCAGCATTTTCTCCTTTACTGAGCACCGCCATCTGCTATCTCACAATGGCACGGTGGGACATGAAATCCGCAAAATTCAAGAGTTTAGCTATCCCTGGTATGCCAACGGAATTTTAATTATGCATTCTGACGGATTAAGCTCTAAGTGGCAGATCGATCGCTATCCAGGCTTGATGCAAAAACATCCCAGCCTGATTGCAGGCGTGCTATACCGAGACTTTAACCGAGACCGGGATGATGTGACAGTGTTAGTCGCGAAAGGAATGGGGAGATGACTAAATAATTCGTAATTCGTAATTCGTAATTCGTAATGGGCTACGCCCCGCTACGCTAACGTAATTCGTAATTAAAGGTACAAACCTTGAAGAATGTGCAATTTTGAATTGGAGCGAAGCAACTTGACAATCCTTTTGGCGATCGCTATCCAGTACGAACAGGATGTTGTACAAGCTCGGCAACGAACTCGTGAGATCGCCGAGCAGTTGGGCTTTGATGCTCAAGATCGGGCGCGATTGGCAACGGCAGTTTCCGAAATTGCCCGCAATGCGTTTCAATATGCCCAAAGCGGAACAGTTGAATTTTCTGTGGCGGGAGAGCCGCAGACGTTTCTGATTCAGATTCAAGATCGGGGTGAGGGCATTCCTGATTTAGCAGAGGTTTTGGCCGGACGCTACACCTCTGATACGGGAGCGGGGCTAGGCATCGTGGGTACTCGGAGATTGATGGATTTCTTCGAGATTGAATCGCTGCCAAAGCAGGGAACAACGGTAACAATCGGCAAAAGGTTGTCGAAGCGCACACCTACTTTCACCGATTCGCAATTGCAGCAGATTCGAGAAACCGTAATTGGGCGATCGCCCGAAAATCCCTATCAAGAAATCCAGCAGCAAAATCAGGAATTACTCCGGGCGATGGCAGAACTACGCAAGCGTGAGGAAGAACTAAGCCAACTGAATCAGGAATTGGAAGATACCAATCGCGGTGTAGTTGCTCTCTATGCAGAACTCGATGAAAAAGCTAGCTCCCTGCAACAGGTAAATGAGCTAAAAACCCGCTTTCTCTCGAACATGAGCCACGAGTTTCGCACGCCGCTCAACTCGATTTTGTCCCTCTCTCGAATGCTGCTAGCCCGGATGGATGGCGATTTAACTGTGGAGCAAGAAAAGCAGGTGACATTCATCCAAAAGGCGGCAAGCGGATTATCAGAACTGGTCAACGACTTGCTGGATTTGGCAAAGGTGGAAGCTGGAAAAATTGAAGTGCATCCCAGTTCCTTTGAAGTTAGTGAATTGTTTGCCACGCTGCGGGGGATGCTGCGCCCCTTATTAGTTCAAGGCTCCTCTGTAGCGCTGATTGTCGAGGAACCTGAAGGTATTGCGCCCCTCTTTACCGATGAGGGGAAAGTCGCTCAAATTCTGAGAAACTTTGTCTCGAATGCGCTCAAATTTACCGAGCAGGGAGAGGTGCGCCTCACCGCTGTGCAAACGGGTCACACCGTCAGCTTTTCCGTATCTGATACGGGCATCGGTATTGCTCCCGCCGATCGAGAGCGGATTTTTGAGGATTTTATGCAAATTGAGTCCTCTCTGCAAAAGCAGGTGAAGGGAACTGGTTTAGGATTGCCGTTATCGCGTAAGTTAGCGGAGTTAATCGGCGGCAGCATTTCGGTGAAAAGTCAGCCGGGGAAAGGCTCTACCTTTACAGCATTAATTCCCATCGTCTACCCAGATGCCACCGAATTGACCACCGGACTGCAACCAATTGTATCAGTTGAGACAACTCGTTTGCCGATTCTGGTGGTTGAAGATCATCCAGAAACCCTATTTATTTACGAAAAGCACCTTCAAGACTCAATCTATCAATTGATTGCTACCCGCACCTTAGCTCAGGCAAGGCTAGCCTTACAACAATTTCGACCGTCGGCGATTATGCTAGATATTCTGCTGGAGGGGCAAAATGGCTGGACGTTCTTGCGGGAAATCAAAGGAGATGAAACAACTCGCACGATCCCTGTACTCGTGATTACCATCATTGATAACGAAAAGCAAGCACTGGCGCTAGGAGCAGAC
Organism: Nostoc sp. DSM 114160; assembly: GCF_053470305.1. Lineage (NCBI taxonomy): Bacteria > Bacillati > Cyanobacteriota > Cyanophyceae > Nostocales > Nostocaceae > Nostoc > Nostoc sp. DSM 114160. Next base: position 707,338 of record NZ_JBPFGO010000003.1, read on the forward strand.
GGTTTTCTAATTAAGCCGGTAGACAGATTGCCCCTGTTAAACAAACTTAATAGGCTAATTACTGAGAACAAGCCTCAAACAATCTTGTTGATTGATGATGACCCCGCTTATCGGTATCTTGTAAAACAGTTGTTAATAAATACACCGTTGAGTATTTTAGAAGCCGCGAATGGACAGGAAGGATTATATTTGGCACAACAGGAACAGCCAAACGCGATCGTCTTGGACTTGGAGATGCCAGAGATGAGTGGATTTGAGGTACTCAAGCAGCTTAAGAACAACTCCGTCACTCAGTCGATTCCGGCGATCGTCTACTCATCTGCCCAACTGGATGCAGAAGCACATAGCCGATTAGCGCAACAAAGCATAGCCATTGTTTCCAAAGAAACAGGCTCTCAAACGACGGCGATGTCTGACGACAAGCCGCTACGCATCTACGCTCAACTTCAAGATGCGCTCGTCAAAGCCGGACTTGTTCTAGAGGTTTAAGGGAAAAGTCATGTCTGAGCCACGGGTTACGATCCTGCATGTTGATGATAACGAAGCCAATCGTTACGTTGTTACCCGTATTTTGCAAAATGCAGGCTTTAGTGTCCTGGAAGCGGCAACTGGAACGACAGGGTTAGAAGCTATTGCTAACTTTCAGCCTGACTTAGTAATTTTAGATGTCCAACTACCAGATATCACCGGTTTTGAAGTTTGTCGCCAAATTAAGGCAAACCCTGAAACGACTTTTATTCCCGTACTACACCTTTCTGCAAGTTTTATCCAAAGCCAGGATAAAGCAGAAGGCTTGGATAGCGGTGCTGATGCTTATCTAGTACAACCTGTTGAACCGATTGAACTGCTTGCCACCGTGCGATCGCTGCTGCGAATTCGTCGGGCGGAGGAAGCTGCTTTGTCCTCAGCGCGGGAGTGGCAAACTACCTTTGACTCCATGAAAGACGGCGTATCTCTGGTAGATCGAGAAGGGATAATTCTGCGTTGTAATCGAGCGATGATGCAGCTTTTTGGCAAGCCCTACCACGAAATTTTAGGTTATGCTCACCATGAGTTGATGAGCGCAGAATTGGGAATCGGCGATGGCACTTGTTTTCGGCGTGCGAAAGAAACTCACCAACGGCAAGTTCTCGAATTTCAGTCGAAAGGACAGTGGTTTGCCAAAACCATCGACCCAGTATTTAATGGGGATGGGACTCTCACTGGTGCCGTTTTCATCCTCTCCGATATCACCGAACGTAAACGAGCAGAAGCCTTGCTGCAAGATCAAAACGATCGCCTCAATCAACTGATGATTTCCTTGCAGCAACAGACCGAACAAGCGCAACAAGCCAACCGCATCAAAGATGAGTTTTTGGCAGTGCTATCTCATGAATTGCGATCGCCCTTGAATCCAATTCTGGGTTGGGCAAGAATTCTGCAAAAGAGTCACCAAGATGCAGCCAAAACTCAGTACGCCCTAGAAACCATCGAGCGCAATGCGAAACTGCAAGCACAATTAATCGAAGATTTGCTCGATGTGTCGCGTATTCTCCAAGGTAAGTTGGCTTTAGACACAGTTCCAGTCGGTCTTACTTTTACTATCAAAGCTGCCCTTGAAACCGTGCGCCTTGCTGCTGAAGCTAAATCTATTCAGATTCAAACAATATTTGAACCGAACGTTGGACAAGTGTTGGGTGATTCTGGTCGCTTGCAACAAATTGTTTGGAATCTACTTTCTAACGCGATTAAATTTACCTCAGAGGGTGGTCGAGTAGAGGTGCGGTTAGAAACAATCAAGGATGAAGTAGATACTCATCTTGCAAAATACACTCAAATTACTGTCAGCGACACTGGTAGGGGGATCTCTAGTGACTTTCTGCCCTACGTCTTTGACTACTTCCGCCAAGCCGATGGGACAACGACGCGAAAATTTGGCGGGTTGGGGTTAGGGCTAGCGATCGTGCGTCATTTGGTTGAATTGCACGGCGGAACCGTTCAAGCAGCCAGTCCTGGAGAAGGGCAAGGAGCAGTATTTCAAGTTAAACTTCCACTGATCGCTGCTTCAAAATTAAATCAAGTTAATACTGCCGATCGCGATCGCTCAGACTTCAATCTCAATGGATTGCAAACGCTGCTTGTAGATGATGACAAAGATTCGCGGGAGTTCATTGCCTTCGTGCTAGAACAGTACGGGGCACAAGTGACTGAGGCGGACTCAGGATATGATGCTCTAAACAATTTGATGCAAGCAAAATTTGATTTATTAATTAGTGATATTGGTATGCCCGATATGGATGGCTACACCTTAATTCGTCAAATTAGAAAGCAGCCGCCCGAACAAGGTGGAGAAATTCCAGCGATCGCTTTGACTGCTTATGCCGGAGAAATCGATCGACAACAAGCAATAGCCGCCGGATTTCAACACCATATTTCTAAACCAATTGAGCTAGAAGTATTAATACAGGCTATTTTGACGATAGTAACGGTTTAGCAACCTGAATTTTGCCTTATCTATTGAAGCTAATCTCTGAAATCATCTTTAGCATTGTTTCTGCGATCGCGGCGTTTAATAAACCTATTTTAAGTAAACGCTCATTCGTAATAGGTTAACTTACTTCTGCTATAATCCAACATCTAAAAGAGAATAAGCTAAAACACATTTAATTTGCATATTAAAATTTTCTCAATGTCTTGTGGGGTAGGCATCTTGCCATTGGTGTTAAGTTAAGGCAGAAGCCCAAATGTCAAAGGTATGTTCGTCAAATTCGGGCAGTCGTTCATCGAATTCGGGCAGCCGTTTATTGAATTCGGGCAGTCGTTTATTGAATTCGGGCAGCCGTTTATTGAATTCGGGCAGTCGTTTATTGAATTCGGGCAGTCGTTTATTGAATTCGGGCAGTCGTTTATTGAATTCGGGCAGTCGTTTATTGAATTCGGGGTGTCGTTCATCGAATTCGGGCAGTCGTTCATCGAATTCGGGCAGCTGTTTATTATTTTTGTTCAATTTTAATTTGAGGAGGATAAAACCTAAACACAAAAAGACTTTTCATCCAGTCCCCAGTCCCCAGTCCCTAGCTATACTATTTTACCCCAGTGATTTCATCTTAACTTGACACTAATGGCATCTTGCCCGCCCTGATTATGCAACTTTAATGCTGATTAGCTTACTACTTTAAATTATCCCGTGCAGCAGCACGAACAATACGATTGGGGTCTTGGGTTAGTTGTTGGCAAATATCGCGGTCAGTATTTGGATTTTGAGCGATCGCATATCTTTCTGGCCAAAACCAAGATTTATAGTATCTTGCCAGAAATGAACTCGGTATATGAGGATTCATCAGAACCAAAAAGCGAGAAAATGATGGGCGATCGGGAAATTTTAGACACCGATCCAAGAAAGGAATCGCCGCTTCTGGTTCTTGGGTCAGTAAACTTTTAACAGCAGCTAAATTGAGTGGATTAAAGTGAAATCCCCCACGTACTGCGGGTTGAGTAGCTAACTGAATTAGTAAATCTTTCGGCGCACCAGGATTTTGAGCGACTGCTAAAGGTAATCTTCGATCTGGATGCTCTATAAATTTAGTTAGAATCTTGGCTGGAGTTTTCGGATGTTTAGCTACAGCTAATTTGACAATTAACTTATCGTCAGCTAGTTTTGCCAGAATTGAACTATCAACGTTAGGATGTCGAACAACTTTAGTTTTGACAGCAGTGTACTCACTATTTGCTAGTTCTCGTAAATCTAATAGAGATAAATTTGGATTTTCCAAGCTTGCTAATTGTTCTCTAAGCATCGAATCAAGTTTGGGATTAGCCAAAGCAGCTGCTCTAACTTCTGGATTGCGATCGTCAATTAACTTGTCTAAAGAGTTTTGAGTAATATTGTGATGACTAGCTACCAAAACTCTCACTCCCTGGATTGGATGCTCCACTAATTTTGATAGGATTTGCGGTGAAGTGCTAGGAGCGCTTGCTAGAATTACGCCATAGTATTCTAAATTAGAAAATTTAATAAATATTGGACTATGGTCTTTATATCTACCTCTGTCAAAATCCTTAAGCATATTTTCTCGGTAGGATCTTCTGCGTCTCGAACCCCTATTGTTTTGTATCAAGGCAAGTAAACATAGATTAATTGTTGGGTTATTTATGGGGATGGGAATGCTTCTTACTTTTTTGCTCCAATATCTATCTTTTAACTTCGTAAACAAAGTGTCTAAATCGGTAATTACAGGGTTGGTTTGATTGGTAGAATGATTTGGTAGTTTAGTATGCCCTATTGGCAGTATTCCCGAAAGTAAATCGAAAGCTATTGATTCTCGCTGTTTTAAATAAGTAATACATTCAGCGATTAATTGAGAAACTCTGGGGTGGTTTTCCAGATTATTTAAAATCGAACGAGGTGTGTCAGTAGAAGAAACAATCTTTAATAAAGTACTTGTATATTCGTGTACTGACTTTTGATTTAAATAAGGTAAAGTGCTTTCATCAATTGCTCCTGCGTACCACAATCGTACTTCAATTGCTTCTTCATCATTATTTAAAATAGGCAGTTGCGCTCTATCAATTTTGCTTTCCGCTAGATCGCGCCATCCAGTTTCCAACTCTCCAGCATAATTAATATGTAGCTTTGCTGCTTCAGCAATAAAAGGAAGGCTATTTTTCGCTAGCTTATCGAGTAATTCTTTGGGTGTTTTCGGATGATTAGCAATAATATTGAGAATTCCTGTAAATGTCTCAAGCTGAGATGCTGCTTTTAAAAAATTTGTGGATATTTCTGGCAATTGCACCAATTTAAACATCAGCCTACGTGGAATAAAAAGAATAAGGTTTGGTTTCTTATTTAAAGCCACCTTATCCCAGAAAGTAATGTCATCATTGGGACAATCAAGACGTAACTGAGCAACTTCTGCAACAATATCCTCCTCAGATGTTGATAACTCCAATAGTTTTTTTCTAGAAGTATTTTGATGACTAGCTATAACAATTAAAATCTCTCTCCATTTCCAAAATTTTTCAAAAGAGAATGTACTCAAATACCCTATATTCATCCGAAGATATTTAATGCCATATTGCTGCTCCAGAGAGAAATGTCTAAAATATTCCTTATTCCGAACACGCTTAATATTAGTCTCACAAATGCCAGCAGCAAATTCTAGAAAAGATGTTGGTACATTAGATGCACAAACAAGCTTTAATAGTAAGTGAGACTTTAATAGTAAGTTAAAGTTGACATTTTGCAGAGTTGATAAATCATAAGCCGGATTGCTGTTGATATTTTGCAGAATTGATAAATCATAAGCCGGATTGCTAAAGAATTCTTCAGGAAATAGATGCGCTAGTCCGATTAACCATTGTGTTGGTGTATTGGGATTGCTTGCGATCGCTCTTTGCATTTCCGAATCTTTGTTAGTTCTGGCTTGTATCGCAAGTTCTGCTAATAAACTACTATCGGCGAGAGGATTTGCAGCAACTAATCTCGTTAGTTCATCATTAATTGCAGCTAGCTCTCGTAATCTTTGTGGTGAAGTGTTATGATTTTTTGCTTCTTGCTTAAGCGAATCGAGTGACATTAACTTAACAACTTTCTTTTACTATTTCAGCAATATCATTTTTAATTTACTCGGATATTTCAGTAAGTGCTAGGTTGATTTAGTAAAAGATTCAAAGCCTCTCTCCTAAAACGAGAGAGGTTTGGAGAGAGGTCAAAATTGTACTTCACGCTTGTCGAGAACCGCTATAAAAACACTCAATTAACAGTAGATTCAGAAATAACCGTTACACAAGCATTCACTAAGGGTAACAGCGGCCCTAATTGCTCTTGTCCATTCACTGCTAAATCGCTGTGGCACAAATAAACTCTCTCAGATACACGAGACAGTAAATCTGTCAAAATTCTTTGCAGTCTTTGTTCTTCTGCCAATTTCTCATCTTCTGCTGTCCAAGGTTCGCCTAATCTATCTCGCAAGAAAAACGGCGCACCGAACAAAGTTGCTGCACCACCTTTCGCCCACAGGGGTGAACCAGCATCTAGCCAAAAATGCCACTGGTGCGATCGCCTACTAGATCGATATTGAAATATAGTTGCTAGTGTGACAGCCTTTCTCGCTCCACCAATGGGGCGCACCGGGTAAGGGTTAGCAGTAATTGTACCACGCCGCAGTAATTGAATGAATTCAATAATAGTTGTCTGAGGCGTTGTCTCCACTGGGGTAATTTGTCGTAATCTGGTGTCAATTTCCCAGTAATGTTGGGCGGTTTCTAATAATTCCCGCAATGCTGCTAGTTGTTCGTAGGGGAGATTACTTCCATTCCACAAAAAACGTTGAATTGCTCTGTCTAACAGAGAAATAGGACTAGGAATTAACCGCAATTCTTGTTGCGATCGCTGCTGTTCTAACCACTGTAATATCTCACTATAGGCTGTAGTAGCTGCATAGCCGATTCGATCCCAGCGCTCAAAGGCTGACACTGGTAGCAAGTTGGGGCGATCGGGATGGGGTACAAAGCAGTAATCTGCAATCAAACCAGCACGTACCGGGTCAATATTTGTAGAGACGCGATTCATCGCGTCTGTAGTAGATACCCGATTCATCGCGTCTGTAATAGATACCCGATTCATCGCGTCTGTAGAGTTTTCAGGCGATTGTTTCCTGCTCAACACAACCAGCATTTCCGCCACCGCATCCCGATCTACAAGTCGTCCCAAGCCGGGATAAACTAGTGCCAGTATGGTGAGTAAGGCGCGAATCACGGGCGAACTAATTAGGGGACGTTGGTCATTGAGCGATTCTACTGGGATATTTTGCTTGACGAGGATTTCTACTAGAGTATAACGAGCGATCGCATCTAAACCTGGTGCAATAATTGCTACTTCTTCTGGTTGCACTTGCTTTGATTGGATAGCATTAGCAATTATCTCTGCTGTTTGCCGCAATAATTGGGCGCGGGAGGTGGTTTGAATTGAATGCACTGTTTTTGGTAAACTCAACATTACCATCGGGGAAGTGACTAATTCCACCATCTGTTTAGTCAGTTGCTCGCTCAGAGACTCTGGAGGCGGCCCATTCAATATTTCTACCCGACAACGCTCTGCTAACCCTTCTAAATAGTTGGGATCTGCTCCCAATCCCAATCGCACCGCACCATCAGGATTGTAGCTAAATGCGCCAACTGCACCTCGATCTAATAGCAACTCAAACAAAAGACGCGCTACGCTAGGATAGTCATCGACATCATCTGCCAGTACTGCCTGGTAGCGTTTAGTTAGGTGCTGTTGGTAGTTGCGATCGCTTAACAAATGCTGACTATAAAGTTCGGTAATAATCCCATAAGTCAGTAACCCCCTCTCTAAACACCAATTACGCCAATCTAGCAGCAAAGATGCCAAAAATTCCGGCTCTATTGTGGTATTTTCCCCAAAACCCTTGGACAAAATCTGAGCAATATTTTCGCAAGGTATACCACTGTAAGCTGCTAATTGTAATAAGTCCAAGATGCGACGCACCAAGCGAGATTCATTCACTCCCGCAAGACGTAAAATTTCTTCGTCTAATTGCGAACGCCAAAGTTTGGTTGCTAACTCTTGTTCGGTTTCCGGTCGCAATCTTACCGGAAACTGTGCTTTCAGGTTCAACGAGTTAATCAGCAACGGCCAAAATAAAATAACTTCATCCTGAAAAAAACCTAGTGGCGTTTTGGCACGAACCGGATATTTACCCAAAGTTGAGGTAACAATTATATCTCCTAACTCTCGACGATTATCATCATTGGCAGCTAAAACTAAAACTCCTGGCTCTGTTTGTTTAAGATATAAAAATTCAGGTACATCGCCTGTTTTTTTACGCCCTGGTTTTTTTGTATAAAATGATTCAGTATATTGTTTTTCTGATTTTACCCAATTACAAAATTGTTCTACTAAGCGAGCCGTCTTACCACTACGGCTAGTGCCAACAATCCAAACCGAATGAGAAACCACAAACTTTCTCCTTGTAGATTTGTTAGTATACCTCGTGCGTTAACTTAAGGTTAATAGTCATCAAACAATGCTGAATGATTGTCTGCAATGAAAAATTCTGTTTTTAGTCAAAAAATCTATTCTTTCTTGCTTGCTGCTTTTCGATGGTACTTACAGACTCCTGAACGTTCTTTAGATGAAGCTTACAATGCAGCATTAAAAATTCAGGAGATAGAAGAGAAGCATTTCAATGGTAATAAAATAGACATCGACTCGGCCATGTACAGTAACAGTGTGATGGATTATTTTGAGTCAGACCTCAAAAAACTATTAAAAGTTGTCAGAATGCGGCTGACGGAGTTTAGAGGAAGCCGTTGGTTTCTAAATGAAGAGAATCAAAAAGCTGCCCAAAAAGCAGGTATAGAGTATCTAACTCCTTCTTTAGTTTTGGAAAAGCTAAACTATATCGACCAAGTTACATCTAAGTACACAACAAATTCCGATAAAACAACTTCTAACGCTTTAGTAGTACAACCTCCAAATGTACCAGTTAATGTAACATCTGACGACAAATCGCTGCTCGTCAACACTCCAACATTACCACCCAAAATACCAAATCGAGACTTAAACAATAAACCAAAAGCCAAGAGCAAAACCGATACAACAGGTGTTTTACCTCGCTCTATTTTAAGTACTATCAGTCGTCTGCAAGTTGAATTAGACCCTAATTCGGAACAAGAAGTAATTCAGAGTTTTCGTCAAACTCAAAAAAGAACAATAATATCTATCAGGTTTATTTTACTATTAATTATTGTACCACTTTTAACGCATCAGATAGCAAAAGCTTTTGTAGTTGGGCCAATTGTTGAGAGATTTAGAAGCAGTGAGGAAATGCAGATATTTCTCAATTCGGAAATGGAAGAGGAAGCCCTTTTAGAATTAGAAAGATTTGAAGAAAAGCTCAAGTTTGAAAATTTCATTGTCAAAGCGCCTCCACTTTTACCTGAGCAGATGGAGACTGAAATGAAAAAGAAGGCGAAAGAGCTTGCTGAAGAATTTCGTCACGAAAGCTCTGGTGCTATCAAAAATGTTTTTGCAGATATGTTCTCGGTGGTTGCTGTTATCTGGCTTTTGCTAGTCAGTAAGTCTTCTATTGCTGTGGTCAAAGATTTCTTTGATAATATTGTCTATGGACTTAGCGATAGCGCCAAGGCATTTATCATTATTTTGTTTACTGATATCTTTGTCGGATTCCACTCTCCTCATGGCTGGGAAGTCTTGCTAGAAGGAGTATCACGCCATTGGGGATTACCAGCAAATAGAGATTTTATCTTCTTATTTATCGCTACATTTCCAGTGATTTTAGATACTATCTTTAAGTATTGGATCTTCCGATATTTGAATCGGATATCGCCCTCTGCTGTTGCGACTTACCGTAATATGAATGAATAGGGAATAGGGGATAGGGAATAGGGAATAGGGCATTGGGCACTTGTACTGAGTTTCGACTGCGCTCAACTACCGCGTAGTCGTTGGCGCAGCCTCTCGTAGAGAAGTATTGGGAATTGGAAAAAATTTTTGGTTTTTGATTTTGGAATTTGAGCGAGGTGGGAGAATCTTAAAAATTTTGAATTTTCATGAAAAAGACACTTATTGGGTTAGGAAAGTTTCACAAAACTATCGCTATCAGCCTACCTGTGATTTTGTCGATTTTACTGGTGCGGATGCAATCTTTCACGCATCAGGAACTCATTTCGCCAGAATGTCAGGTGAAAAAGTGGGATCTACCAGTGTCCTTGACTGCTGAAAATCAAGATGCATTTTTGCAAAAACAAAAATTACCATTAATCCAGAGACTACCAATTACTTGTTGTCAAAATGATACCTCTTGTCTGGATGAAGTTATTTATGGCAAAATACCAGAGAAAAAGGCGCTGATTGGTGCGATCGCTCGCAGTCTCCAATATCTGCAAACAGCCGATGCTGCGGCTGCTTATCAAAACTATCCGGTGGCTGGAATTACGCGCGATCGCGTCATCAAAAGCTTGCAAAGATTCCGCGAACTTTTATTAAAAACCAATTCTGCCACAGAATTGCATCAAGCCATTGAGCGGGAATTTGTTCTTTACCAGTCAGTCGGTAAAGATAACCAAGGTTCCGTTTTATTCACCGCCTATTATGAGCCACTTTACGCAGCCAGTCGCGTCCCCACAGCAGAATATCGCTATCCGGTTTATCGCTTACCTCCCGATCTCAACTCTTGGGACTAAGCCTCATCCGACACGCGAGGAATTGGAAGGAGCAGATGGTTTGCAAGCTGCAAAAGGGAAATTGCGAGGATTAGAGTTGTTTTGGTTTCGCGATCGCCTTGAGCCATATCTAGCTCAAATTGAAGGTTCGGCGAGGCTTCAACTTCCCGATGGTACTCAAACAACAATCGGCTATGCAGGTCATACCGCTTATAATTACAAAAGTATTGGGCGAGAATTAGTAAATGATGGCAAATTACCGCTAGAAGGTATCACTCTGCCAATTATTCTCGACTATTTTCAAAAGCATCCCCAAGAATTAAATATTTATATTCCGCGCGATCGCAGCTTTGTTTTTTTTCAAGAAAATCACGGTGAGCCAGCCCAAGGCTCTATTAACGTACCATTAACAGCAGAGCGTTCTATTGCTACAGATAAATCTCTTATGCCTCCTGGGGCTTTAGCGTTGATTCGCGCTTCCATACCCTTTGTTAATCCTACCGGAAAAATGCAAGAGCGCATTATCAGCCGCTATGTTCTCGATCAAGATACCGGAGGTGCAATTAAAGGTGCAGGTAGAGTGGATTATTTTTTAGGTACTGGGAAAATCGCAGGCGATCGCGCTGGTGTTACAGTCAGCAATGGACAATTATTTTATCTCTTACTTAAGTCCAAAAATTAAACACACTCGCATTTTAATACTAAAATTCCCGACTTTTTTAGATACAGCAGTTTTCAAATGAATAGACCACGTACAGACCTCACTTCCATTCCTCTCTCCTTGAAGGAGAGAGGCTTTGAATTTCCCCCTTCCCTTATAGGGAAGGGGGTAGGGGGTTAGGTCTTTCTTGTAGTCTACTCAACTGAAAATCGGTGTAAGTCAGGAATTTTAGCCTTTTGGCGTAAATGAAACACCGATTCCAAATCAATGGAACGCTTGCGATATAGTAATTACGAATTATGCTACTAGGCGTCTAAATCCATGTCACTATCATCATCGTCATGATCGTAAGGGATATCGTCAAGGTCTATCATTTCGGAAATTTCTTCTACTTCAGTTAGATACTCAGATTCTTGATGTTCGCGTTCGATTAGACGACCAGTTGACTTCAGCCATTCCAAGAGTATAAATTCATTACTTGTACGAATTACAGGCGCTCGCTGGTTACGAGGTTCTTCACGCAAAGGACTTATAGGCATAAAAAAAACTCACTTTGAATTTACAGGTTAGCTTACAAAAACGTCAAAATTGTACATTAAGCTTAAAAGTCTTGCATAACAAGTCTTTTCTCAACAGACAAAATATGACCCATTGAAGTTTTGTCTCAAGTCCATTTAACTACTTACCATTAAAATGTCCCGGTGTCCGTTTTAATAATAAATATTTCAGCTGATGCAATATATATTACAAAGCATTTGGTAGCTTGACGAGAGTTTCATACATATCAGAGGGTAATGCAGACAGTCTATTCGCTACAGCGACTGCATCAGCTAACTTACTAAATTGACACCGGACTATCTCTTGTCCATTTCCTGAAGGGAATCGTTTCCTAGCTTTATTAGAGACAGCACAAATAATTGCTAAAGCTTTGGCGAACCCGTCTTTTGTCAATATTCTTTCTTGAGCGAACCCTTCAACAGGGATAAGACAAACCTCAAACCGATAGCCAGGTCTGGGAGAAACAGCTATGTCAATATATGGTTTATCTTCTTTTCTGATTCGGCGTAAATATTTGGCTGTTGAATTAGGATCGTGCAAATCAGTCCCAAGAGCGTAAGTAAAAAAGCAATCTTCTGTGAGGGACTCAGGACGAGTAATTATATCCGTGGGCATAAGTTCCAGTAGTATCCGTATGTTGTCTGCGTGTATGACACACTAGACTTGTCCGTTCTTATTAGCACATTTTCTTTGACAGTTAGGTGTATCAGTGTCAGTGTCACGCGAGGTATTACAATACATTGCGGCTAAGTAAAATTTCAATTTTTGGAATACTTATGACATTAAACACCTTTAGAATCAAAGGGTGTAGAGATTTAGATTCAAAGAGGAGTCTATATAGTCAGTCACATGACCGAAAATATTTCTCAACAGATAAAATCATAACATAGTTGATGTCAGGTGATGCGATCGCATCACCTGACAGCATCGGTGAATGCCTAAAAGCGATCGCGAACTATCTGAATATTTAGTTATTGAGATCGAATCATCGCCTTAATAAATCCCCAAGATTATAAATATAATCCTGGGGTATAACTTTCATATCTTTGTCAAGATATGTAAAAATCTAAAGGATACAAGGGAGGATAATACCAAAAACAGTATTCACCCAATTATGGTTTGACGTAAGTATTCACAACATTTTGAGACAGAGTTTTAATCGCAGGGGGAAGAGGAGCATATCCGCGATTTTTAGCGATCGTGTCCCCGGCTGCTCCGAAAGCCCAACCGATCAATCCTTTAATACCAGCTGCTACTTTAGCGTCTGCGTATTTATCATAAAATAGCACGTAAGTTGCGGTAACAATGGGATAAGCATTTGCAGCTGTTGGATCTGTAACTACGAGTTTAATCCGTTGAGCATTTGCATCTTGGTCACTCGCACCGACAAAAGCATTTGAAATTGTAGTTGGTGAAATGGCATTGTAAGTACCTGCCTTGTTCTGCAAGAGAGCAGCTTTCAGATTGTTAGCTAACTGCGTAGCACTATCCACATAACCAATTGCACCAGGAGTGGTAGCGATGGTGGTGGCTACACCTCCACCTCCTGTAGCACCTTTGGAACCAACTGGCCAAATAACTGTATCGGCTGGTATTGTTGAGGGTACAGAGCCAACAATACTTTTTTTACCAGTTCCTCTGTTCCATGTCGGAAATGCCGCCTTGAGATGACTGCTTAAAGCAAAAGTAGTACCGCTGTCGTCACTACGATATACGAGAACGATAGGCTTATTTGCTATTGTTACGCCACCGTTATCTGCTTTGATTTTGGCATCATTCCAATTTATGATGTTGCCTTGAAGAATACCAAGGTAAGTAGCTCGTGAAAGCTTAATTCCACCAGCTGGCACGTTTAGACCAGTGGGGTTATAAGCTAAGGCGATTCCAACGGTGATTGCAGGTACTTGGACGTATGCATTTGCGGGTGTGCCAGCGTTATTGGGACTGCCACTAACTTTTTCTGTTCCTACTACGGGGTCGTCACTAGCTGCAAAAGAGACAGGGCGATTGATAGTAGGACTACCAGCTGGTACGGTTTGAGTGAAAAAAGCTGTTAAACCCTTACCACTACCAACCGAAGCATATCTAAATGTGACAGCCGCATTTACCGGGCCGGGAGGATTGAGGCTTGAAGGATTTCCAACACCGTAAGTGTTAAACCATGAACCTTTCGGATTAAAAGGAGAGGTAGTTCCTGTACCTATAAACAAAGTAGTTATACTGCTTGCACCTGCACCATTTATGGAAGTTACTCCAGTTGGGGGAGGAGTAGTAGAGGTCTGAGCTAGAGATTTATGAGTAGCAGATTGACCTACTACTAAACCAGTTGCTATGGCAAGTACAGAAATTGAACTTGCTAAATAGGTCAATTGACGATTAGGATAAAAAGTCATGTCAAGCTCCTTCAAATTAATTTCCGGCTCAACGCCTATAAAATCAAAATCAAGTGTCAAATTGGCGATTAAAAACAACCTTATATCTGCATAAATAATTAGCATTATCAAGGTTATTAATAAATTAGACATTGACACAAAACGCTGAAAAATGTAGAGCAAAACTAAAGCAAGACTTTATATAGAGAGTATGGCTCTATTGCTAATCCACCCTAACAAATGATTATTTGCTAGTTAAAAACTCTACATTCTTAAAGTAAGTTTGTATAAATATTCAGTGGCTTTAATATAAGAGAGTAGTTATTAGTACTATGAATCAGGCTTCAATTACCATTTTCAGTCTCTTATTTCCTTTTAAAAGCCATGTTTAATTTTACCCACTTACTTATTTAGGATGGCAATTTTATTTGAATTATGGAAATCAATTTCTTCAATATAAATTACAGCAGTTTATTACAAACTACCGCTAAGTGCGAAGTAAAGAAATTTAGGATTCCACGATTTTTTGATAACTGCTATAGGTAATAGCTGTTAAATTTTGCCAACGGAATCAACAGTATAATGTGAAGGTAAAGCTGAAGTCATGATTACATTATGAAATGATTAAAAAGCTTAAATATATTTTGGGAATTTAGAGGTGTTTCAAAAGTGGTTTTTATAGCATTTTTATTACTTTCTTCAGAGGAAAATCAAGACCTTTCACTTAATATGTGTAATATGTGATTTTGCTTATTAAGATTTTTTAGAGGTTTTAATCAGTATTTAATAGAGCTTACTAATTGCTTGACAAAAAAACCACTATATGGAACTTTTTGATTCGAGTTTTGTGACTATATTTTGTCAAAATCGTGGATTTTTCACTGTTTTTTGTGTTTTTCACGACATCAAAAACACAAATAACGATCTATGCTACCGAACGAAATCATTAATTGTGCTATTCACATTATTGACTCAGTGCTAGTACGGTTTTTGTGATGTAGGTAAAACAGGCTTGTTGAGTCCTTTTCAAATAGGGCTATACCAACATTTAAGGCATTTTCTCATTAATGCCTAAGCTGACAAATTATACCAATTTTAGATAAAAATGCGCTCAATACGTAGATTGAGTCGTAGCAATATCTCGTAGATTACGGGGTAAAACTCAACATATACAAGATGTTGGGGCGTTGGGTTTCGTGCTTTAAACGCAGAAAAGCTGGGAAACCCTTCGACAGCAGTGGCTTCCTAACCTACTTTGTAGCAATCATTTTTCAAATTGGTATTAGTCAAGAATAGCAGCGATGCCGAAGGCGGGCTACGCCTACGCAAAATCCGTCAGAACTAGCTACGATTCCGTCTCTACTAAACTTTTTGAGGTATTCAATGAACAAGATTAATCTGCACAAACAACACCAGGCCAAAAATCAGGTATTGATTTTTACTTCTTTGACAGTTTTGGCTTCTTCATTAGTACTACCCATTCAACAAGCCTTTGCTGCAACATTGACTACTGTTGTAAATTTCAACGGCACCAACGGAGCTACACCAAGAGCTGGTGTACTTAAAGGCAACGGTACTGATGACAATCTTTATGGAACTACTTCTGCTGGTGGCACTTCTGGCAAAGGAACTGCATTCAAGTTAACTCCTACTGCTTACACTACTCTAACTACACTAATCAACTTCACCGGAACCTCTGGAATCAACAAAGGGACTAATCCAGTTGCTAGATTATTCCAAGCAGCCGATGGCAATTTATATGGGGCAACCTTTACAGGTGGTACAAGTGACCCTCGGCAGTGTGTTTAAGTTGGCGAAAACAGCTTTTACAACCCTGACAACTCTGACAAATTTCACAGGCACTAATGGGGCTAACCCAGCAGGCCGACTGATTACAGGTACTGATGGCAATTTGTGGGGGACAAGCTCTACAGGTGGGGCTAATAATAAAGGAACTATATTCAAGGTTTCGCCAACTACCGGGGCACTCACCACCATCAGAAGCTTCAGCGGTACTGATGGAGCAACTCCATTAGCAAGATTGCAACTGGCTACCGATGGAAACTACTATGGCAGCGCCTCTGCCGGTGGAGCAAGTGCTAAAGGAGTTGTATTCAAGTTAACTCCCGCAGGAATACTGACTTCATATAGCTTTAATGGCGCCAATGGAGCAAATCCGCAGTCTGGATTAATTGAAGTTAGTGGATTCCTCTATGGGACTTCTAAACTAGGTGGAGCCAACAATAAAGGAGCTGTATTCAAGGTTCCCATCGGTGGCGGTACACCCGTTTTAGTTGCCAGTTTTAATGGCACCAATGGAGCCAACCCAACGGCTGCACTCATAAAAGCAAGCAATGGTAACTTCTATGGCACAGCTTCTGCTGGTGGGGCAAGCAACAAAGGAGTTATCTATCAGCTAACTGGAGCAACCATCACCGGCTTAATTAGTTTCAATGGCACTAATGGGGCAACACCAGAGTCCACGCTAATTCAACTCTCAAATGGTGCCTTTTACGGTACTGCCTCTTTTGGCGGTAGTTCTAATCTAGGAACTGTGTTTAAGTTTGTAATTTAGTTCCAAATCTAATCGGCGTGTAGAAAATGGTAAAACGTAGATTAGAACGTTTACCATTTTTCTACAATCGATCTAAACTTTTCAAGACAGATATTTGAATTTTGGTGACTCAATATTGTTTCATATCATGTTCGCTCCGAAGAACCCTAAAGAACCAAAGCTACGCTTGGTCTGCCCTAAGAGCAAGCCTATGGTGTACATACAAGTCTAAAACATTTATAGCAGTTCGCTCAGATACCTATGAGGTGGAGAAAGTCAAGGCTTGGAAGTTGGTTAATCGAGGCTATCTGTATGAGAAGATTGAAAAAATTCTCAAAGTCGAGAGGAATCTACCAGTTTAATCTCAATATTTGCAATCCAGCTTCTCAAATCAGAGAAATTTCTTTTTAGATAAATCTTAATATCATGTTAACTTAACTTCAGAATACTGATGTAGAATATAGAACTTTACTACAGGTTTATAATTTGATTAATAATGAAATGATGTTAAAGTATGTTGAATTGTAGTAGTTGTAAAATTTGATACAAACAAGGATAAATCATAGTACACCATAGGAAAATTAGCAAATGTTTAGACAAAGTTCTCACGAGAGAAACTTTTTCAAAGCTTTAACTGGTAGTGCGGCGAAAGAATCTCACAAGTTAAGACGGGCATTTAAATCCTGTCTGACTATTCTGATTGAATCTGTACCTTTTTTGATTGCTTGTGCTGTATTGGTTAGCGTTATCAGCCTCAAAAGTCCTATCTTGCTGTTTTGTTTACTGGTTGGTAGTTTAATTGCAGTCATCATCCAGCAAATTGGTCAGCAAGTGAATTTACCAAGGCGATCGCTAATATTATTACAAATTTTAGCAGCAGCGATCGTTCTGAGTTTGTATTGGTTAGACTGGTTTGCAGCCCCTGCACAAGCTCAATTTTTTGGGAAAGCTGAAACCTTTTTCAAAAACAGCTTCAGTGGTTCAGCAACCAATGGTGGTGATAGTAACACAGCAATAAGTTTGATATTTAATGTTTTGCGGGCGATTTACTTACTCTATATTGCAATTTCCTTAGTTGGTGTGATTAACGCAGTGCGTAAAGATGAAGATTGGCAAAGCATCGCTAGAACTCCTCTATTAGTGGTTGTTGCTGTTACCGTTGCTGATGTACTTACAGGCTTTGTAATTGGCGCTGGCCCTAATAAATAATTCAGATATTTCAAATGCCTCAAGAGCAGGAACAAGAATTTCGTCCAGTCAATCAGGTTCTGGGAAGCCAACCTTCACTAGGGCCAATTCCTGCCGATCAAATTCTTCCTTGGACAGTAATTGCCTTAGCTTCCTATTTTATTATCAATGGAATTTTTGGGGGTTTTTTCCAAGAAGAGTTTCAAAAATGGTTGTGGACAGTACTAATGACTGGTTGGGGAATCGGAACTTGGTGGATTTTAACTGGTGGTAAGAGTTGGAGTTTTTTAAGTAAATTTATCGGGGTTCCCACTTGGGGACAAGAGGCTTTGCTCGTTATCAAAGCTTATTGGAAGTTAACCATGAAGCAAAAAATCGGAAAACAAAGCGTCAGCGTCGCCGGAAATGAAAGTAGATTAACACCATTTGAAGATGCCTTGCACTTGGCGACAATGCTGCGTGTCGCAATGAATGGACGTGATATTGGCGCTTACCTGTTGACAAAAGGTACTCAAAAAGATCGGTTCTGCTTTGTTTTTGGTTTTGATTGTAAGGGAATTCATACCACCTTAAGACCTGAACAAATTGATACACTTTTTAATAATATTGAAGCTGGATTAAAAGACATTCCTAGCGGTGAAAGAATGACACTACACTTGGGTTCTTTTAGTTCAGATAAAGAACGCCAAAAAGAGTTAGCAACATTAATCAGAAATGCATCATCGCGAGACATCAAATATTTGTTGATGGCGGAAAGAGCCAGAATTAAAGAACTGACTAATTCTGGGATTCGTAAACCTAAATTTTTGCGGATTTATGTAACTTACACCATTGAATCTAACTCGCAACACGCAGATGATTGGATAGAAAAGCTTTTAGTCAAAGCTGAATCCTGGTGGTTGAAATTTAAAGGCGATCTTTTAGAAGTAGAAAATCAACGTATTGAAACCCTGATTACAAATGCTTACAACCAGGGGTTTCTCCGCTGGGAACAAATATTATCTAACAAGATGGGATTAGATGTCAAACCTTTGACTGCTAATGAACTCTGGGGTGAAATCTGGAAAAGGTTTAATGATACGCAGCCAATAGATATTCCCCAGTTAATGACTTTAGATGAACAAGGTTTACACGAACAAGTTAATTCCGATTTAGCTAGTACTAAATTACTTCTAGACAATATTCACGGCACAACTTTGCTGATGGAATCTAGCGTACCTTGTGCCGATCGCCGTTGGGTTAATGTTAACAATCGTTATATTGGCGCATTGTCATTTCTGGAAAAACCCGGCGGCTGGCCCAATAAATCGGCTCAACTGCGCTATTTATGGGAACTGTTGGCCAGAGAAACAGTAATAGATACAGAAATTTTTTGTGAGTTGACTGCTGCAAATCCAGCATTGGTAAAAACTACTTTGCAACGAGTGCTGAAGCAGTCAAATATGACAACGATTCTGGCTCAAGAAAAAAGTAAAACTATTGATGTCAATGCTCAATTAAAATTGAAGAAATCGGTAGCAGCACAAGAACAGTTATTTGAAGGTGCAGTCCCGATTTATACGAGTATTGCCATTTTAGTACATCGTCCAACTTTAGAAAAATTAGATGAGGCGACAAGATATATTGAAAACTGTTTTCAACGTCCAGCCAGAGTAATTAGGGAAACTGAATATGCTTGGAAAATTTGGCTGCAAACTCTACCAATAGTTTGGGAGGGTTTATTAGCAACACCCTTCAACCGTCGCCAGTTATATTTAACCAGTGAAGTTCCGGGATTAATGCCACTAGTTTTAAGTAAAAAAGGTGACAAACAAGGCTTTGAGTTGATTGCTGAAGAAGGCGGAACACCCATACATTTAGATTTGTTTAATCAGCACAAAAATTTAGCTTTGTTTGCCACAACTCGTGCTGGGAAGTCGGTGTTGGTATCAGGGATTTTAACTCAGGCTTTAGCGCATGGGATTCCGGTTGTGGCGTTAGATTTCCCTAAACCTGATGGGACATCTACTTTCACTGATTACACAGAGTTTATGGAGGGGAATGGAGCCTATTTTGATATTTCCAAACAATCGAATAACTTATTTGAGCAGCCAGACTTACGATCGCTAGAAGTAGAACAACAGCGCGATCGCTTTAACGATTATACCGCCTTCCTGGAATCAGCGTTAATGACAATGGTTTTAGGATCGTCCACTGAAAGTCAAATTTTATCGCAAACCGTGCGATCGCTGCTCAACTTGGCTTTAGAAGCCTTCTTTAGAGATGAGGGGATCAAAGAGCGATATCGACAGGCGATGGAGGGAGGATTTGGCACTCTTGCTTGGCAGAAAACTCCTACTTTAAAAGATTTTCTCTTTTTCTGCTCGCCAGAACATTTGCAGCTAAGTTCTTTAACTGGCAGAGTAGAAGATGCTCTGAGTCAAATTCAGTTGCGCTTACGCTTTTGGCTTTCTAGCCGCGTCGGACAAGCCATTTCTGCACCATCCAGCTTTCCTACCGATGCACAACTTTTAGTTTTTGCTCTCAGAAACCTATCAGATAGTGAAGATGCAGCCGTACTATCCTTGAGTGCTTATTCAGCCGCACTCCGACGCGCATTAAGTAGTCCAGCTTCCATATTCTTTATCGATGAAGCACCAATTTTATTTGAGTTTGAGCAAATTTCCGATTTAGTTGGTAGAATTTGTGCGAACGGCGCTAAAGCTGGTATCAGAGTCATCTTATCAGGACAAGATCCTGACACCATTGCTAAATCTAAAGCTGCATCGAAAATATTGCAAAACCTGACAACACGGTTGATTGGACGCATTCAGCCAGTTGCAGTAGATAGTTTTGCAGACATCTTAAAATATCCTCGCCAAGTTATTTCTCGTAATGCTTCAGAAAGCTTTTTTCCCCGTAAAGAAGGCGTTTATAGTCAATGGCTATTAGATGATAACGGTACTTATACATTCTGTCGTTACTATCCAGGTTACGAGCAATTGGCAGCAGTTGCTAATAACCCTTATGAACAAACTGCACGTAGCCAAATGATGCAACTTCACAGTGATAAATATGAAGCAATTTCTGCCTTTGCACGTCAATTAGTGGCTACTCTACGTAGTAGTTAATGGTGAATCAAACAAGTTTGGATTTTAGATTTCTGATAGTGTAGCATTAACGAGTTACGAGCGTCTTTTAGAGGATGTTTGAAAAGTCATGATTGATGTATCAAATGTTTTTTTACCCCACCCTAACCCTCCCCTTGCAAAGGGGAGGGGACTGACTTTTCCAGTTTCCCCCCTTTATAAGGGGGGATTAAGGGGGGTAATAATTCGATTATGATTGACTGCACCCATTTTTGGGTTGTAACTTAAGAATTTTAAATTTTAGAATAGCGTCGGAGATTGAACCGAAAAACTAATTCTATTATCCAAAATCCCAAATCAGCACGGTTCAAAAGCTAAATTGTTATCTCATTATATAATGTAGTCTACTTTTTAAGGCACAGATGTATGCGAAAAACTACCATTTTTACTTTTACCTTGCTATCTCTGGCAATACTACCAGCAGTTGCACAAGTTCAGACGGGCGGATTAGGCCAGGTTTGGACTGACTTTCAATCATATTCCCAAGATATGCAAGATTACTTTCAACATAATAATTTGAAAAATACCTTAAATCCTTTAGAACAAGCCCAGAGTCAAATTGCGATTGACAGTGCCAAAGGAGATTTGAAGATACCTAACCCCGTTGCTGCGGGACAAAAAATTCGTGATGATTCAATTAACTACTCTTATAATTCAGATGCTAAATCAAGTCGCTTTGAGAATAATGCAGCAGTACGGGGAAATTTAGTTAGTAATGAACTTAATCGTATAATTACCCGTGGAATAGCGGTAGGTGTTCTCGGTAAAAATGGACAAACTCGGACAAAAGTAAAGTTAGAAAATACTGAGAAATCTCTGGAAGAGATTGATGGATTAGCTCAGGAAACAGAGGGTACTAATAGAACATTTCTCGATCAAATTCAAAGCGGTATTAATGCAGCTAAGACAGCCGATCCAGCAGCAAATGCTATTTCTGGATTGGCACAATTGCTGGGTTTGAGTCAAGTGCAAATGATGAAAATTCAACAGGAACAAATAAAAATTGTCGCTGAAACATTTGGTCAGACATTACAAAATAATCAGGCTTTGCAATACTCTAACTTAAATTTAGCAAACATTTCTCAGCAGGCGGAAGAGGCGAATCGCGCTCGGAGAGTAGAAACATCTACAGAAGCAGCGCGACTTTTACGAGCGACTTCTCAACTAGATTTGTTTGGCAGAAAAGTTAATCATTTGGATTTGAAGAGAAAAAAACTCTAATCTTTTAGACTATTTTTAAAATACTTGAAATTTTGATAAACCAATAGTAAATCTCAAAAACAGTTTAGAAGGGTGGGTTATTTTACTAACACACCTGGCAAAATTTCATAAAATAGCCCAGAAACTCAAAATGCAACTTGCAATTAAACTAATTTTTGCCCAAGTAGGCATCGATCAGGTTATCGATAATGGTGCTGCAACTTCCCAAAGTATTGCCGAAGGTTGGGACAAACAATGGTTGGATTTATTACAAAATAACACCGCTGATAACTTGTATGGAGCGCTGACAAATCTGGGTATTTTTTTTGCTGTAGGAACGTTGTTATTTTTTATGATACAATTCCTCAAAGACTTAATATCCTACGAATACACCCGTCCCATATCAGCTTTAATTTGGCCTTTTATTGTGGTAGTCCTCTTAAGTAATTCAGGGAAAGGAAGTATACTTTCTACTCTGACACTGGGAGTGCGGGATTTTTTAAACGGTGTGAATCAGCAAGTAGTGGTTTCAGCAGATGCAGATAATATATATCAGCAAGCACTGAATATGAGTGTTGCTGAAGAAGTAGCTGGTTCTTTACTACGTCCTTGTCAATCTCTTACTGGCGAACAACAAAGCCAATGTTTTGTTAAAGCTGCCGAAAAAGTTAACGTTCTCTGGCAGAAATATAGAGATACTTATGGAAATAAAAGCTGGATAAGCAGACTACAAACAAAGGTAGATAATATCAGATATGGCACTGGCATTGTATCAGAAACCTCTTTTAATTCTCTGTTAGGTTCTACAGCCCAAACGAGCATCAAAAACTTTTTAGTTTCCTTACAATATGCTTTTCAGAATTTGATAGAAGCTACTATGTTGTTAATAGCAGTTTTAGGGCCAATAGCAGTAGGTGGATCTTTGCTACCTGTAGCTGGTAAACCAATTTTTGCATGGCTGACTGGATTTTTATCTATTGGAATCGCCAAAATTTCCTTCAATATTATTGCTGTGCTGACTGCCGCAGTGATTGTCAATGGCCCAGGTCAAAATGCTAGTGTCGATCCAGATTTAATGTGGTTCATAATTTTTCTGGGAATTTTAGCACCAATTTTATCTTTAATTGTGGCTGCTGCTGGTGGTTTTGCAGTCTTCAGCGCAATTAACAGTACGGCTTCTTTAGTAAAGGAGAGGATATAAAAAAATTAAAAATGAATAAAATTGTTGTAAGTATCGTAATTATTAAGTATATGCAAAACATCATATATAATAGCTGAAGTTTTTGCAGTAGGAGGTGAGGAAATGGTGCGTTTACTAGAAAAAAGACAAAGAACGGCAAGTGTTTTGACGTTTTTTGCGATCGCAACCTTCAGTTTACATATATTAGTTTTATTTTTATTCTTATTACAAGGGCTAAATATTCGCCAACTCAGTTTGAGAAAACCTCCTAACTTTGTGCAATTAATCAATGGCAAACCAGTAGCTAATATTGATGATTTAGCAAGAGAACCAGAAGCAATTCGCCAATTTATCAGCAAAACGATGATCTCAATGTTTAGCTGGTCTGGAACCTTACCACCACAAAATATTGAAGAAGTCGCAAACCCCAAACCAGATTTAGGAATACTGATTAACACACCTCAAGGTGGTAGCCAAAAAATTAGTACCAGCAGTTGGGTAGCTAGTTTTGCCTTATCAGAAGACTTTCGTAAAGGTTTCTTAAGCACAGTTGCAGAAATGACACCGCCAGAAGTTTTCTCGGAAAACCCCGACCAAGCGATGACTTCACAACTAGTAATTAAGAGAGTTTATCCGCCAAAACAAATTGCACCAGGGAAATGGCAAGTGGGTATGGTAGCCGACTTAGTTCAAAAAAATCGAGTTGGTGGTGCAAAACTTATAACTCCTTTTAATAAAGATTTCCTTGTACGTGCAGCAGATTATTTTGCTAATCCCCAAGCTGACAATAGCACCGACTTGCAAAAAGCAATTTATAGTGTCCGTGCTGATAGACTAGAAATTTATGAAATTCGGAATTTATGTTTGCTAGATAACTACAATCCGAACAAAAATCAATCACAACAATGCATAACTGGACAAACATCTGATAGTTTTATCAGATAATCAATTTTTGACGTGAAAATAATTCAGTATTATAATTCTACGAACGATTCTTAATGCAATTACTCAAACCAGAAAATAATAAAAAAAATAGCCCTTTACCCCTGTTGGCAGTAGGAACATTTGGTTTACATCTATTTACCTTGCTGTTACTAATATTTCACTGGTCTATGTTACAACAGTTAGGCCGACAACTCACACCTCAAAGTTTAGTGCAACTTGTTGATGGTCATGCGATAACGGTAGACCCTCAACCCAATTTAGAGCGGCAACCAGAGACGATTCGGCGCTTTGTGGGTGAAACTATGAGTTTAATGCTTACCTGGTCACAACAACAGCCGCCAACACAAGTCTGGGAAATTAGCTCACAACTGGTAGCTGATGATTTTAAAGAAAAACTTAAGTCAGAAATTACTAATTTAAATCCAGATAGCCAATTTGAAAATGTTAATAGAGGTGCAGAGAATGTCTTAGTAATCCAAAAAGTTTCTCAACCTCAAGAAATAAGTAATGGAAAGTGGAAAGTAGACATACTTGCAAATCAATTAATTTTTAACAGTTATGATAAATTAGGGAAATCAGTTTCCTTTAATAAACAAATTTTAGTTAGAGCAATAGATCGACCTGTAACTTCACTACCAAATGCAGCACTACCGTCGCAGTTTGCAGCTTACCGCCTTGGAGAAGCCAGATTAGAAATTTATAATATATGTGAAATTAAAGATAATAATTGTTCTGGAAATCCAAACAAGGCTCTACCATGACTCGATACTCAATTCCTGCCGAAACGCCTCCCCAAAATGGATTTACTCTAACTACCGACGATCGCCAACCAGAAGTAGAATCTGGAGATTGGGAATCGCGGATGTCAAGGTTGGTCGGTTTTGAAGAAGAATCTTCTAGTGACACCGAAAAATCGGAAGACTCGGCAACGCCGCCAGAGTCCCTATCTCTTCCACAAGAAGTTCAGACTAAGCAAGCACTCTCATCTAATCCCTTTGCCAAGTTAGGCTTGGTAGGATCTGCTACCTTAGCGATCGTTTTGGTGGGTGGTGTGTTTTTGTCTCAGTTGATGAGTGGTAGCAATCAAAAGCCAAAAACTATTGTTTCTCCACCAGTGCAAGAGCAGCCTACTGATGAATCCATATCTCAACAGATGGAAGCCCAAGTAGATACTCTCAAAACGAAATTAGCCCTGACTGAACAAGCACAGATGGTGAAAGATGCCCAACAACAGCTGAGAATTGCCAAATCAACGCCGACAGTAGCTTTACAACAACCGTCAGTTAGACAAAAAGCGATCCCAACACCCCCACCAACAGCTTACGTACCTCGGACAGTGACAGTTGAGCGCATCATTAGAGTACCTGCTTCTCAACCTTCGCGATCGCCCCAGCTACCAGTTGTGAAGCCAAATCCTCAAACGGTCGTTAATGTAACTCCAGTAATTCCACCATCTCCACCAAGCCCATTTGCAGAGTGGGCAAGGTTAGCAAAGTTAGGTAGCTACGGTCAAGTCAATCCTAGCAATCAACCTACTAGTAATATAGCTACTTTGGAACCTGCAACCAATGCGCAGCCGCAGCAAGAAGCAACAAATTCCAATCCCGAACAAAACACCCCACAACAGGACAATTCTGCGGTAAGTCAAGCTCAACCGCAGGGAGAGAAATCTGTAGCAGTTGGAAGTAGTGCTAAAGCTGTGTTAGCGACCGCAATATTTGGAGAAACTACTAATAAATCAGGTGGTGGTGGTGATGCAGATGAAGCGAAAAACGTATTTGTGATCCGATTGAAAGAACCACTAAAATCTACCGATGGTGCAGTTGCTTTACCTGCAAACACCGAATTTCTAGCTGAAATTGGTTCGCTTTCCGAACAAGGTCTTTTGCAGATGAACGTAGTTAAAGTTATCTCGCAAAATAATGGCAATCGTACAGAACGAAGCTTACCCAACAATGCAATTATTCTTCGCGGTACCGAAGGCAAACCTTTAATCGCAAATAAATATCCCGGTCAAAGTTCGTCTATAGCCTCGATGGATGCAGGACTATTCGTTTTGGGAGGAATTGGTAAAGCAGCAGAGTTAATAAATCGCCCTGATACAAAACTCGTGCCATATTCGATAACATCAACATCTCCCAACACTAACACCGAAAACCCGAACGATACCACCAGTAGCACCTCCACTGGTCTTGTTAGTGAGACTGACAACAGACGCAATCTTGGAGCTGCGGTTTTGGAAGGTGGTATGAACTCTGTAGTACCCCAAATTGCCCAACGCAATCAACAGGCGATCGCCCAAATGTCTCAACAAGGTGGTGTTTGGTTTTTGCCAGCAGGCACAAATATTGAAATATACGTTAATCAAGCAACTCAGTTTTAAGGGGTAATATTTATAGCAATTTTAGATATTTGCAACCATGAAAAAGAATATTAAATTGTCAGGAGATAACCCAAAACGTTCTTATTTCCTACCTATAGCTTCCTTAATTTTCTCCGTTTCTATGTTCTGGTTGGTAGGTCGCGCTGTAGCGAATAACGCCGTTCTGCGTTCCATCTTTTCCTGTCAAGCACAAGGTTTAGGGGGACTTGTACCTACGGTTGATGTCTGGTATCAACAAGGAACAAACTTAAGTTTTATTCCGGCGGGAGAAGTAATTAAAAAAGTTTGGTTAAATGACCCATCACAGGTAACTATGGATTTTGATGGGCCAGTATGTATGCAGTTCGGTCAAGAAGCTAATAATAATTCAGGAGATTGTAAAAACTCCGCAGCAAATGTAATTCAACTCAGACGAATTCAAAAACTGGACATACCTGGACTTCCTCCCACTAGCAATACACTTTTAACAGTTGTTACCGAAGCGCAAGGTAAAAACAAGTTGTATACTTTTAAAGTGATATATAAAACAGATAATCCTGAATATCACACCTTAGCAATTTTTCCCGATCCTTCTGGTCAAGAAGGAGCTTGTTCGAGAGTTTTACAATAAAGTTCTAACAAAATTACCCTCAAGCCACAGAAGTTTCGCCTCGACAAAAAGCGTTGATGCCTACGTATGTCTGCATTGTGGTCGATCGAAAGCCCTGTTAGAATTCCTTGCTGAGAAAAAAGGGTTGGGGAGATTTAAGTCTTTGGGCAGTTTTATTTCTTTACGTAGCACGCTTAAAATAACGTGTGGGTTAGTCCTGTAGTTCAATCAATTGAATAAACGCTATAACTTAACAGATTTAACTGACTCAGGCATTTTTAGCCTCATCTTTATAAATCTTCAGACAAAAACTAACCACAAATTCCAAAATCGTGTAAATATAAAGAAAAGCTTAAGAGGTTACAGACTCATGGTGACAGCGAAAATGATGCAACAGCTTTGGGCTGTAATCGAGTCTACTCAGGTCAACACCCTGCTCCAGTTTGACGATGCTGCTTTAGTACAATTGCTTCTTCAGCAGTTAAAAGCGAAGCAGGGGCTTGATGCTCAGTCAGATAGCACTCTCAATACTTATATAAAATCTAAACTGCCCCTAATTCGGGATACAGCTGAAGGTAGATTATCTTGAGGGCAAGGCGACAATCATTAGTCCGAAAAATCAAATTATTGCTCGCTGCCAAGCATACGCTCAGAGTTCAAACAGTGGAATATTATGAATAACTGGCTAGTAATTGCCCTAGTAGCTTATCTAATTGGAGCAGCGATTGAAGGGGTGAGTACAGCCAGTCAGCTATCTCATTCAATGCCAGAATTAGCTAAAAACACACAAGCTCATCCTTCAAAGTCTGACACCGGGTCTAGTTCAAGTTGGCGAGTTGTGGCCGCTATCGCCTCAGTCAGTGTTTGTGGAGCTTTTTTGTGGCCTTGCCGCCTTTTCCACCGTTTGATTAAAGGCAGTGTTCGTTCGTAAGCATAAAATATCATTACAGTAATTCTGGAAGAAGCTCTCTCCTTCTGAGAAATGAGTTTTGAGTTTGGCTCTCGTTTACTTATGATGCACTTTGTTCGGGTTCTGTCGCTACAGGTTGCCCAATTTTCGGCTCCGTTCCCGCAAACAGTCGTTCGATATTAGTACGATGGCGCAAAATCACATACAACCCACCGGCAATCCCAAACAGAATATAGGGTAAAGGTTGATGCAAAAGTACCATGAAAATGGAAACCGCGATCGCACCTGCAATTGAGCTTAAAGAAACAATCCGCGATATTGCCACAACGAGGGCAAACACACCCGCTGTTGCTAAACCTACCTGCCAACTCATTGCCAACAAAATCCCCAAGCTGATAGCAACGGATTTACCACCAGTAAAGCCTAAAAAAATTGATTTACTATGACCCAGAATGGCAGCTAACCCAGATATTGTTACTAACCACGGCTGCCAAAGTTGTGCATCTACTGTTTGAGGGATATAATTTTGAACTGGTTCAAAGTTGAACAACCAATAAACTAGAGCGATCGCTAATACTCCCTTTAAGGAATCAAGTACCAAAACCAATGCTCCTGGCCCTTTCCCCAAGGTTCTTAGTACATTAGTTGCGCCAGTGGAACCCGAACCAACTTCCCGAATATCAATACCTTTTAATTGCTTCACAGCAATATAGCCAGTGGGAAAAGAACCCAACAGGTAAGCTATAACTACAATTGCCCCACACAGAGTTAGCCAAATAGCCATAATAAAATTCAAAACTTGTACTGAGCGTAGCCGAAGTATTCAAAATTTAAAAAAGTCAAGAGTAATACCTCTTGACCAATGCCCAATGCCCAATGCCCAATGACTCATTTAAAAGTCATCATCATAGTTTCTCATCATTTTGGGGTCAGGAGCAAAGGCTAACCACAGGGGAAATTGCAGCAGTGACAAACTGATTTGTTCTTCGGAATCGTCAATGATAATTAAAGGCAATTGATTGGCTTTCGTCAATCGGTCTGCTTTTTGAGCGAGCGCGTCAGATGCCTCAAATAATACCACACCCCGGTCTGGGCCGAAATCTGGGCGACCGATTCCTAGACAATCTTGCAAGCCGCGCCGCCATTCACCTAATCGCTCTGGTGTATTAGCTAAAACTAAAGTACGGACGCGATCGCCATAGAGCTTGTGTAATATCGAAATTGCAGCTGAGGCAATCAGAATATTTTGTAAGCGGCTACCCATTGTCCGCAAACCACCTCTTCCTCCTTGGGTAAAAAACCAGTTGGAGATTCGTTCAGCGTGGATTGGTTCAAAGGTACGGCGTAGTTGCCACGGTGGGCCGTAGTAATCTGGTTTATTACGGTATTGGTCAATGAGGCGGCGAATTTGCTTTGTCGTATCTTGAAACTGCTGTTGGGCAAATTGGGGTATTCCAGGTTGGGGTTCAGCTGGTTTAGCCTCTTTTACAGATGGTTTTTCTCGTTCCACCACACTTGGCGTTAGTTGCAACTGCTCGGCGGCAGAGGCCAAATCCTGTAAACTACCCGTGAGATAGTCTTTAAAACCCTGCACGCGAATTGCCAAGTCTTGGGATGCACCAGCAAAAGTGGTTCGCATCTCATTGCGGATACGTTCTTGACGGCGTTCTAATTGTTCTACAGAAATTTGCAGCGTTTGTTTGCGTTGTTCTAACTGCACCAGCGACTCTTGCACGAGTCGCCCTAGTGAGGTTTGAGTTTCACTCACCTGTGTCTGAAGGTTTTCGTAAGAAGCTTGCAGCTTGGCTATTTCTGACTTGAGAGCTACTTCAGCACTCTGCAACTCTGCTATCCGCTGCTCTGCTTCTGCATATAATAAATTATTTCCCGATCCTATTTCAGACCCCAGAGCGACATTTTCTACTTCTAACTGCGCTACAAACTCGCCATTTGAATTTTCTGTTAGCTCTACTGTAGAATCTACCACTTCTGCATTGGCAATGAGTGGCTCAAAAGTTGTGTAGTCCTCTGATGAGCTAATGGCTTTTGTGTCTACCACTGACTCAACTGATGGATTGACTGGATGTTCAACTGCATTGTTCTCTTCTGGTTTTTCTGCCAACCGTTCATCAATTGGTTCTGGGGTTTGAGATGCCTCTGGGTTCATAAACAATAGTGTAATTCCTATGACGCGAATAAATAGCTTTCAGAAATATTACAATTGACCTGCTATAAAAGTCCTGAGCATGAGTGCTGAGTTCTGAGTCTATATCAAAACGACTCAGAACAGGTGGCAATCAGCACTAAATACGCGGACAACGTTGTTCTAAACAAGTTTTCAAGGTGTTGGGGTCAAATAAAATTGGCAAAAAGTGAATACTTTTAATTTCTTTAAAGTAAAACAAAATGGGGACTCTATTCCAAAAGATCCGCCAGTTTTGCCATTCTTGGTAGGGAAAGCGTCGAATCAATTTTTCGCCTCTGTAAATATCTAAGTCGGTAGCGGTAAATTGCAAACGCAGCGTTAACGCTTGAAACATGAGAAACAAACCAAACAGCGTGAAAACGGAGCCTACCCAAGGTTGTACCAATAATAGTGGAATCGCGGCAATCACCAACACTATGGGTATATTGTAACTAGGCTTGAGTTCCACAGTTGATGTGGAGTTAGAAACAAATGAACTGGTCACAGTTTTAAATCCTGCTTTGTTTAGTACGCATCTCTCCTATTTTAGGAGTCAGGGTAAGGAGTTAGAAGTTAAGAGTTAGGAGTTATGAGTTAAAACTCCTCACTCATAACTCCTCACTTCCGACTTCTATAGCCCTATGAATGCACTGCCAGTCCCCTGAAACATTAACCAAGAAAGAAAGAAGTTGCTAACAAATATAATCAGCAGGGCAGTCACAACAGCTGTTGTAGTTGACTGTCCTACACCTTTGGCACCTCCGGTTGTCGTCAACCCCCAACTGCAACCAATTACAGCGATTAAAATGCCAAAACAACAGGCTTTAATCATGGCGCTAAAAATATCCCAGAGACCAAGAAAGTTACGGGCTGAGTCTAGAAATACCGTATCAGACAGGTTGTAGATACTGGTCGCAATGATGAATCCTCCGAACATCCCTGTCACTAAAGACAGAAGGGTTAAAATTGGTAGCATGAAACAGCAAGCAAGAACGCGGGGGATAACCAAGTAATCAATTGGATCTGTTCTCAACATCAACATGGCATCGATTTGCTCTGAGACTCGCATGGTACCGATTTCTGCTGCAAAAGCAGAACCGACTCGTCCGGCCAAAATCACTGCTGTTAACACAGGAGTGAGTTCTCGTGTCAACGCTACAGAAAGGACTCCGCCGATAATGTTTCCGGCACCAAAGTTAATGAATTCTCGCGCCACTTGAATGGTAAACACTGCGCCAACGAAAATAGCCGTCAATAAAGCAATAAATAAGGAATCTGGCCCAACTGCTGCCATTTGTTCTAAGGTGTTGCGCCGATGGATTTTGCCTCTTAATAGGTGAACTAGTACTTGCCCACCCAGAAAAATCGCCGCCAGCAGCCGCTGACTCCATTCCCCTAAACTGGATTTGGATGTAGTCTGGTTCAATGTTCTGTAGCTAACTCGGTAACTGCCTTAAGAATAGCGGAAGTCATGGGAATGGGGAATGGGGAATGGGCATTGGGCATTGGGTATTAAGAGTGTTGAGTTAGGAGTTAAGAGTTAAGAGTTAGGAGTTAGGAGTTTTGTTTACCCTCTTGTCCCCCTATCTCCCTCATGTCCCGGTTGGTGAGCGCAGTCGAACCACATCTCCCCCTACTCTCCCTGCTCTCCCAAGAAGGCTGAATATTAACTTAGATTAAAGATGTTCTCAGAAAATGAAGCTGTTCTTAAACGTGCTGCAAAGCAATACATAAGTATTACCCTTCGCTATAACCTTCATTGTACAAGGCTTTTGTAGATTTAAGTCGCTTTTTTTAGCCACAGCATGGGCTGTAACTGCTACCCGTTTATTTTAATGAAAACTTAAGATTTTTGACAGATTGGCTGCTTTGGAGCGATCGCCCGTATTGTAGAAAATGACAAACCACTATCTTGCTTTTGTCATCTCTACTCACGGAGTTTGTCTTAAATGACTATTTTTACTAACTTTCTCCGCTCCCTACTACTCACAATCATTTTTAGTTTTGTGCTTCCCATATTTTTCGTTGGCGGCGGATTCCTCGTTCTATCCCTCATTGGTCACTTCCCCTGCTTACAAGACTTCACTGAGGCGATCGCAACTGAGATTATCCATTTTCTCGCTACCTTCGGCAGTGGAACTCCCCTACGCGGATTATTTGTAATTAGCTTAACCTGTAGTTTCGTTGGCGCACTGTTTGATATGTTTGTCTATTATCGGTATCAAATTTTACGGATAGATTCTTAAGTAGTGAAATCGCTTCATCAGGAGATTATTGGGCTGTAGAAGACAGGAAAAAGTGATATTTCCAAGAGCGAAAGTACTACTAGTCTATAACCTAAATAGAGATTAGTGTTACTGAATCAATTTTTATTAATTAAATTGAGTGTCGAAGTAATTGATTAAATATTTATATATTCATTAGTTATTAGTGATTAATTACTGACAACTAGTAAGCGTGCGCGATCGCGAGTAAAAACAGTCCTCAAACATTCAAAAAGCCAGAATCACAAGGGATTGAGAGCTTTTAATTTTGCAAAATAGCTAAAATAGCCTTTCTAAATCATCAGGTTAACGCTAAACTAGAGTTTGGCATTTTATGCTAGCTGCAATCTTTGAGGATTTGATTAGTATTAATCGAGAATATCAAATAAAACTCACTGAAAAATATAAAAATTTCCTTAAAATTCTGACAAGCACAATGCCTGCTCATGTTTCTTAACAGAGAAAAGCAGGTCGTCTGACCGTTGGGCATCTTATATTGAATTTATTACGAGGTATGTTGACAGCTCATGGTTTGGCCGTTTAAGCCCAAGTTTAGAAAACAAATTGCGCGGATTGAAATTACTGGTGCGATCGCCAGTGCTACTCGCAAACGCGTCCTAGAAGCCCTGAAAACTGTAGAAGAAAAAAAGTTTCCGGCATTATTGCTACGTATCGATAGCCCTGGCGGCACAGTCGGAGATTCTCAAGAAATCTACAGTGCCCTCAAGCGTTTACGCGAGAAAATCAAAATCGTCGCTAGCTTTGGCAATATTTCGGCTTCTGGAGGAGTATACATCGGTATGGGAGCCGAACACATCGTTGCCAACCCAGGTACAATTACGGGTAGCATTGGTGTGATTCTGCGTGGGAATAACTTGGAACGCTTGCTAGAAAAAATTGGTGTTTCCTTCCAAGTAATTAAATCTGGCCCTTACAAAGACATTTTGGCTTTCGATCGGCAACTGACCGAACCAGAAGAAAGCATCCTGCAAGAGTTGATTGACACAAGTTATCAGCAGTTTGTCCAAACGGTAGCTGATGGCCGTTCATTAACGGTGGAAGCTGTAAAAAGTTTCGCCGATGGTCGGATTTTTACTGGACAGCAAGCCCTAGCTTTGGGTGTTGTAGACCGCTTGGGCACAGAAGAAGATGCCCGTCGTTGGACAGCAGAACTGGTTGGTCTCGATCCAGAAAAAACTCTCTGCTATACCCTAGAAGAACGGAAACCCTTATTGAGTCGCTTTATACCAGGAAGTCGTCAGTTTTCATCAGGAATTGGGGCTGGTATTGATTGGCTCGAATTTGAAATGTCTACTAGTGGTTTACCTCTGTGGTTATATCGACCCTAAATATTTGTTTGTCATTAGTCATTAGTCCTTTGTCTTTTGTCTTTTGCTCACAGTCAAATGACCAATGACCAATGACCAATGACCAATGACCAATGACCAATGACCAATGACCAATGACCAATGACCAATGACCAATGACTAATTAAGGAGGATTTTGGCGTGGACTGGCAAATGCGGGCTATTCGCGGAGCAACAACCGCTTCAGAAAATACTGTTGAGACAATCCGAGAAGTGGTTACAGAACTACTAGATGAACTGGAAAACCGGAATCAATTCCAGCCAACAGATATCATTAGTGTGACTTTTTCAGTGACACGCGATTTGGATGCGGTTTTTCCAGCTGCGATCGCTAGAGCGCGTCTTGGTTGGGATAATGTGGCTATGTTGGATGTGCAGCAAATGCACGTCGAAGGCAGCTTACAGCGCTGTATTCGCTTCTTAATTCACGCTTATCTGCCAACCTCTGCCTCAATTCATCATATTTATTTACGCAACGCCGCTAGTTTGCGTCCCGACTGGAGTTTGCCTCAGATACAAGCATCACAGCAAGCAGTTAAGTCAAAAGTGTAAGAATACTTAATATTTTTAAGGTGAAATCCAGTTTTCCAATTGTAAATTAGAAATGCGGCTGTAGTGACGAGTATTGTTTGTTACTAAAGTGTAATTTTCTGCAATTGCAACACTAGCAATTAGTAAATCAAATTCAGTAATAGTTTGTCCTATTCTACGAAGTACTGTTTTTAATTCACCACACTTTCTCAGAGCAGGATTGGTTAAAGGTACAACGGGTAAGTTTTGAATAGAATAAATTCTTCTGCACGAGTTCAATTTTCCACTACTCGTTGAGAATTATAAGCACCAAAATATAACTCAGCAACAGTGATGCTGCAAATATAAATTTGCTCCTCATTTAGGATTGCTATAGTTTACAATAAGTTTTGTTACATTTTTCCACCCGTAAATAAAAATTATACAGCAGGTTGGTTTTTAAGTGAAATTAAAAATGCAGTACGGGAGTATTAGATATAAAAAGCTTCTGCCTCACTTCGACTACGCTCAGTGACCACCTGCCTCAAAACCCGTAACTTTGTACTTCATGCAAATGAAAACTGCTATATGTATATACGCAGTTGGTATGATAATTTATGACTAAATATAGCTCCTTTGGTAGTTTCATTACTTAAGTAAGAAAGCGTAAACATTACTCGTGTAAGATCAATAAGCTGATAATCTCAGCGATTGTATCAAGTAAAAATATAGTTCTATTGGATATGCGATCGCATATCTTTTTAAAAGAATGCCAAACTCCAGCTTGAAAGATGACTCATTATGGTTCAAAAATGCAATTATCTACGAATTAGGTGTTCGCACATTTTCTGACAGTAATGGTGATGGTATTGGTGATTTTCCAGGGCTGACAGAAAAACTAGACTATTTACAAGATTTAGGTATTACTGCCATTTGGTTGTTACCTTTTTTTCCTTCACCACTCAGAGATGATGGTTATGATATTGCCGATTACACTAGTATCAATCCTATCTATGGCACGCTAGAAGACTTTAAAGCGTTTTTGAGCGCTGCTCATCAGCGCGGTATTCGGGTAATTATTGAGTTAATTATTAACCATACCTCTGACCAACATCCTTGGTTTCAAAGAGCGCGCCGCGCCCCAAAAGGAAGTCAGGAGCGAGATTTTTATGTTTGGAGTGATACTCCTGAAAAATACCAAGAAGCGCGAATTATCTTCCAAGATTTTGAGACATCTAACTGGGCTTGGGATTCAGTTGCCAAAGCTTATTGCTGGCATCGTTTCTATTCCCATCAGCCAGATTTGAATTATGACAATCCCTTGGTGCGCGAGGCAGTATTTGATGTTCTAGATTTTTGGTTGGAGATGGGTGTAGATGGACTACGCATGGATGCTGTGCCTTATCTCTACGAACGGCAAGGAACGAACTGCGAAAACTTACCCGAAACCCATGCGTTTTTGAAAGAGTTGCGATCGCACATCGACGCGAAATTTCCTAACCGGATGTTACTAGCTGAGGCGAACCAATGGCCTGAAGATGCAGCCGAGTATTACGGTGCAGGGGATGAGTGTCACATGAACTTTCATTTTCCCCTAATGCCGCGTTTGTTTATGGCAGTGCGGATGGAAGATAATTTCCCGATTGTAGATATTCTCCAGCAAACTCCATCGATTCCTGATAACTGTCAGTGGGCATTGTTCCTCCGCAACCATGACGAACTGACTCTAGAAATGGTGACAGATGAAGACCGCGATTTTATGTATGGGGCCTACGCACAAGACCCGATGATGCGGGTAAATTTAGGCATCCGTCGCCGATTAGCGCCGCTTTTGGGTAACGATCGCCGCCAAATTGAGCTACTCAATAGTTTACTATTATCTTTGCCAGGAACCCCCGTACTTTACTACGGTGATGAAATTGGCATGGGAGATAACGTTTATTTAGGCGATCGCAATGGTGTTCGCACACCTATGCAGTGGAGTTCTGACCGCAACGCTGGTTTTAGTCGCGCCAACCCGCAACGCTTGTATCTACCCGTCATCGTTGACTCAGAATATCACTACGAAGCACTCAACGTCGAGGCACAACGGACTAATAGCAATTCTCTTTGGTATTGGATGAAACGTTTACTCGCTACTCGCAAACGGTTTGCGGCATTGGGTGAAGGGCGTTTTGAATTGCTACAGTCTAATAATCGCAAAGTTTTTGCCTTCAGTCGGATTACCTCTGAAGAAAATGTTTTGATAGTAGCAAATTTATCTCGTTACGTGCAAACGGTGACGTTAGATTTATCAACTTTCAATGGGCTACTACCAGTAGAAATTTTTGGTTCCACTGAGTTTCCACCGATTACAGAATCGCCCTATTTCCTCAGCTTAAGTCCTTACGGATTTTACTGGTTCACCTTACAACGTAAACTTAGCTCAAATCAAGAGCCTAAACCCCAAGCAGATTTAGTAACTCTGCTGGTAAATGGTTCATGGCAGAATGTGATTCAACAACGAGAGTCAAAAAGCGTTCTAGAATCAACACTGCGGGATTATCTCTATACCTGTAGCTGGTTTGGCGGCAAAACTCAGACTGTACAATCAGTACAAATCATTGAAGCGATTTCTTTACCCTATAACCAGCAGATAGCTCAAATTGTTTGGTTGCAGGTAGATTATAGCCAGGGAAACCACGAAACTTATCTGTTATTTCTCGCCTATGCAGAAGGCGATCTTGCAACACATCTTTTAGCAGAAATGCCGCAAGCTATAATTGCACGGCTTGAGGTGCAAGGCAAAATAGACACTCCTCCACCCAATACTCAAGAAGTTGGGATTTTATTTGATGCTTTAGCAGACAAAAGCTTTCTCACCTCACTGCTAGATGATGCGATCGCTAATCATCACTCTTATAAAGGGACAACCGGAGAATTATTTAGTAGTACTACTGATTCATTCTCCGAATTGCGTCAAGGGTTAACCAATCATGAGCCGACTGTTCTGAATAAAGAAGAAGAAACCAATACTTATATAATTTATGGCGATCGCTTGTTGTTGAAACTCTTCCGCAAAGTCGAAGAGGGTTTGCACCCAGATTTAGAAATCCGGCGTTTCCTATACCAGA
Source organism: Nostoc sp. DSM 114160 (assembly GCF_053470305.1). Taxonomy (NCBI): domain Bacteria; kingdom Bacillati; phylum Cyanobacteriota; class Cyanophyceae; order Nostocales; family Nostocaceae; genus Nostoc; species Nostoc sp. DSM 114160. Next base: position 744,633 of record NZ_JBPFGO010000003.1, read on the forward strand.
AAAAACACTTGCAAAACTCAGTTTTTCTAGCTGGTGCTTTAGAGTACCGCCGGGGAAATAAAACAGCCAGTAAAACTGCCCAAGCCACGACTATAGGCATATTACAAGAGTTTATTTCAGATATCCGCAGTGGTTGGGATTACACCCTTGATAGTTTGCAAAAGTACTTTGATTTTGTTACCACAGAACACGCCACTATTACCGAAGTGCCTCTGCCATCAGGTTCTTTGTTGGATTTACAGAGAATTGAGATTCCAGAATTGGCAATTGCAACTATCACTTCTTACTTGCAAAGTGTTGAGCTATTGGGTAAATCCACAGCTGAATTCCATATAGCGTTAGCTGCAAATATAGATAGCTCAGACTTTGCTCCAGAATCTTTTTCATCACTTTATCAACGTTCAATATATCAAAATGCACGTAACTTAACTGGACAAGTATTTAGGTTGTTAAAAGAACGAGTAAAATCCTTGCCAACCGATACTCAACCATTAGCATTAGAAGTTCTGAATAGCCAAGAGAAAATCTTAGAACGCTTTCAGTTAGTTGTCGGGCAAAAAATTACTGCATTGCGTACTCGTCATCATGGAAACTACCATTTATCGCAAGTATTTTACACAGGAAAAGAGTTTATTATTCCTGATTTTGAAGGCAAAGCAGATCGTAGTTTTAGCGAACGACGCATCAAGCGATCGCCTTTACAAGATGTAGCAGGAATGTTGCTCTCTTTCAACTACGCAGTTAACGAAGCTCTGGGCTATCAAAAAGAATCTGGAATGATCCGGGCTGAAAATTTACCCCTTATAGAACAATGGGGACAGTTTTGGTATACCTGGGTTAGTTCTAGCTTTCTCAATTCTTATTTAGAAACAGCTAATCAAGAATCTTTTCTGCCAAAGACAACAGAAGAACTAGATGTGCTGCTTTTTGCCTATCTTCTAGAGCAAGCGATTGATGCACTAGGCGAGGAACTAAATAATCGCTCCGATCGGATAGAAATTCCACTTCAATTTATTCTGCGATTACTGAGTGAAACTGCTTAAAGAAATCGGAAGTCGGAAGTACAGTTTTGTAATGGGGATTTAAACCCCATCACAAAACTTGCGGATGAGAGGAAGCCAGGGACTTAAACCCGTAGAATGTTGTTAAACAGTTTTTCCTCCTTTGCAGGTTTTAAAGCGTAGTACGGAAATATTAACTGTAGGTTGGGTTGAATTTTAGTGAAACCCAACAGAGACGGGAATGTTGGGTTTCGTTCCTCAACCCAACCTACAACTACAACTACAACTACAATTTCATCCCATTGGGAGAAAAGAAATTGTGCGATCGCGGCTGATAAATTTATAATTACTTCAAAATAGGAGACTTTCAAAAGGATAACTTTGCTTCCAGCGATAGGTATTAAAGTCACGCTGATCTACTGAAAAAATGCGTCCATGCCCTAAATGTTCTGCTAAAATTACCAGGGAAGCATCAGCCAAATCCATTGGAAGATCAGCATATTTTTTCATTAATTCAATAATTCGAGCACTATGGTGAAGTTCTAAATTAAAAATCGTAAATAATTCTTCTTGTAGACTATTTATAAATATAATTTCAGCGTCAATTCCCTTGCGAGTTAGCAAAAGATAACAGGTTTATGTGACAACACACCATGTTGTAATTAAAGGTTCATTATATTGTTTTAAGGCTTGTTTTGCTCTTTCGTGGTAGGTGTCTTTTTTATCAATCAATAAGAGCTAACCAAAATCCTGTATCAACGACGATCGTATTTATTATCTAATGTACTAGATAAAACTTCTTTATAGTTTGTTGATAAATTTTCGTCAACAGAACAACAACCAATTGATCCAATTTCATCAAACTTTTCATAGAGACTTTTTTCCTGACTATGATTTTCTGATTCTGATTGAGGATAACGCTTTTTGAGTAACTGAATAAAATCAAGTAGTAAGATTTGAGCTTCTTCTGGTAAAGTATCAATATCTCTATATATTTCTTCAAATTTTATAAGCATAATTAACTTCTAAGATTGAGGAAAGTTTTCAGTATGACCTTATTATAGACTGCTTTTCAAGCAATCGCGTCTGATAATCTAATTTAGAATGGCATACAGCCAAATAATATTTTAAATTTTAAAATATATTACTTGATACCAGAGGCTAGAGAAAATCAGTATTAAGAAAATTATTATACACAAGGTAAGAATATTAGCTCGTCATGAGGCAATGTGTATTACTAAATATAAAGATAGCTTTATCTTGTTATTTAGTTTTAGCTAAAAAAATAAAAAATACTTCCTACAGCAGCGCCTACTATACCACCAATTGCAGCACCGATTGGCCCACCAACTACTGCTCCAGCACTTGCACCCGCAGCTGCTAAAGCTGGAATAACCTCTATAAGTTTTTTCTTAATTAATTCTTTTTGTATGCCATTAAATATAAAATCATTAGCATTAAATTCATTATTCTTATCTTCTTTGTCTTCATTTGTAAATTTGGATTGATTATAAAAAGTCCAGTTGGGATCTGTATTAGTTTTATTAGATTGTGTTTTATTTATTCTAGGAGCGGTTGCCATCAAAAAAGGTATAGCACCTCTTTCAGACATTGTTATAAATACTTGCGTATACAATTCTTCTAACCATCTTTTGCCATCTGGTGTTGTTTGGCTTTTATTATCTACAGCAACTGAGGGGATTTTATTTGCAATTTCATTACCTGTATGTTTTGCAATTTCATCTCTAATACGCTTAGTTCTTTCCCGTAATTCATCTAAATAGTCGTCAGCTTTATTAGCACGTGTAAAAATAATTACAGAATGTTCCCAAACTTTTGGTGTAAATGCTTCTGAAATAATTTGTATACCTTTTTTTTCATCTTCACCAACTCTTGCGTCATCAAGACGAGTTACAAACCAAAGTAAATCTATTTGCTTGACTTGATTTTGAATTAATTCTATATACTTTTGGTTATTTCCTTTTTCTGGGATATCATCACACAATCCAGGTGTATCAATTATTGAACATTTAACACCATTTATTTCATGCTCGTATTCCTGAACTTCCATTGTTGTAGCATCATATTTGCCTACAGGAGCAATTTCCTGATTCAGTAATGAATTAACAGTACTAGATTTACCAACACCTGTTTTGCCTAGTAAAACAAATACGAATTTTTTGTCTTGAGATAGCTGTAATTTATCAATTAATAAACTTAACAATTCTCCAAAAGAAGAAGATATACATTCTTTGCTTGCTGCCAAATTTTTTGTAATTTCATCCACGAGCTTTTTAGCTGTTTCATTAAGCATATAATTTATTGTTAATTAATTTTTATATATACTAATAAATTAAAATGATAAAAATAACCGTAGATATACGTCTTAAAATGCTAATCTATGGCATCTATCTGCGTGTATTTTGGGTTAAAGTTCAGACTTTTCTACTTACAAAATCCAGCTTAATGAGCTAACTCGATCGCACTTTTCCTCAAGTCTCGACATTCCCCACGCTTCCAGATAAAAATATCACCTTTCGTCCTAGCTCAAAAATCAAGTTTTGCGACTTGTAAACTAAGTTTCTGACTCGTAAACTAACTTTTGTGACTTCAAAACTAGCTTTTGCGACTTCAAAACTAGCTTTTGCGACTTCAAAACCAGCTTTTGCGACTTCAAAACTAACTTTTGTGACTCCAAAACCAGCTTTTGTGACTTCAAAACTAGCTTTTGCGACTCCAAAACCAGCTTTTGTTAAAGAATTTCAGCAAATCTACTCCCATTTTTCCTATCTGCTAAGTTCTTTTCAATAAAAAAACGCAAATATACGCATTCCGACGCAATTTCAGCGTTTATATACGTATAAATGCGATAAAAGTAGAAGCAATTCCAGCTTTATTTAATGGGCGTTGCTGAATCTAGGGATGAAACGCAAAGGAAAATTCAATAAAATTATCCTGCATTTATGCAACATCATTTAATGCACTAAAGCGATCGCACGTTTCGTCAACGCTTCAGCAGTCAATCCATTAAACGCCATCAACTCGCCAGCACTAGCTGTAGTCTCGCCACGCTTCCAAGCGAAGGTGTCGCGCTTGGCTGTACTCCGCAATAGAATCGGTTCTAGCATCGACGCAGCACCACCAGTAACCGCAATTAAGGCATCGCCATCAAATAATTCGGCAAATTTCGCATCATCTAAGAAATCGCCATCAGGTTCGGAACAGATATCCCATGCGGTATCGTGGGGACGATACAAACGTCTGGGGTTAATAACAGAAACAATCTTCGCACCAATACCTTCAGTTTCCAAAAAAGCAGCAGCTTCAAATACTGGCATTAATGTCATATCGCCAATTACAGCAAATACAACTTGTTTATCGCCAGCAATTTCATGTAATGACACTGCACCATCGCGCAACCCTTGACGAGTTTGTTCTAAAGTTGTACGAATTTGCAACGGCGATTTACTGGCTGTAATTACAATTCCCTTATTCTTAGTTTTCAATGCCCAGTCATAACAGACTTGAATACTATTAGCATCAGGCGGAAATAATGGGAAAACATTTCCATTTCGCATCAACGAAGCAAAGTAAGCTTCAATTTCTGGACGTTGGTGAGTCCAACCGTTGCGTCCTTGCTCTAATGCGCCTGCTGTGAATAAAGTAATAGTCGAGGGTGTAGGACGGCGTAATTCTGCCATTGCTTGAGTCACAGTTTGCCAAATTGGTAATCCGTTGATGGCAAAAGATTCGTAAGAACACCACAAACTTCTCGCACCCATTAATGCTAAACCCGCAGCTAAACCAGCACAAGCATCTTCACTCAATGGTTCATAAACTTGTCCATTTGGTGCTTGGTTATATAAGTCGTCGGTTGTGGGATGGATAATCTTTAATGCTTGGTTGATGTTAGCAATTCCTGATGCTTCATTACCATCGGCGTTGGTGACAAGGAAATTCCGATCTTTATTTCCCACTATTCCTACCAATCGTCCCATTGCAGTTGTGGAAACTTTTGGTTCGCCACCGACTGCATATTCTTCTAAAGGTAATTCGCCTAATTCTGGCAATGGAAATTCAAATTCTGTCACCACAGTTTTTGCTGCTGGCCCACCACCGGCGCGTTCGGCATTTGTTCTGACTAATTGCCAAGCTTGGGCTGACAAAGCACGGGTTTGCAATGCATTAACAATATGCGGCGCATCCAGCGTATCTTTAGGATATAAGTTGTGAGATTTCGCACCCCGCGCGTGGACTCCTGCACCTTTGAGTTGTTTAATAATAAAAACGGTAAGTTTGCCGCCCAGTGCAGAACGCGCTGCTTTATCTACACCAGAAAGTACTGCTTGAGTAAATTCTAGGCGCTTCTCAAAGGAAAAGGCAGTACTATCAACGTAATCCCCTGGTTGATCTCGATCGTCAAAATCTTTGGCATCAACTAATATGACTTCATCAAAACCGTTACCTTGCCAATATGCTTGCATCTCTGGGTTGGTTTTCAGGGAAACCATGCTGTGATGTTCTTGGCTGTAACCGTTCCACACTAATATCGGCAAGAAGTTGGTGACAGTAGGATAAGCTGTATGAAAATGCGCGATCGCACTAACAATATAAGGCTCACCCAATCCCCCATCCCCAACTGTAAAAGGGAACAACTTATCTTTGTGCAGGAGTGCAGCCGCCATTGCAAAGTGTTGCCCTTGTCCTAATGGCCCAGCCGGTGCGAGAATACCGGGAATGAAACCGGAAAGGTGTCCTAAAAGTCCGTGCTTTTCTCGAAAGCGATCGCGCAATTGTTGGACTGTAAAAATTCCCATGTCCTCTAGCGAACGATCCAAGAACATGGCACTATAAAATCCGGGGGCGTGGTGTCCGACTTCGGTAATAATATTCTTGTATCCCAGCATGACAAGAGATGCGTAAGCTTCTGCTTGGCTAGCGAATCCGCCGGGATGCCCAGAAGCCTTACTACCGGTAACTTGTAAAGTTAGGTAGCGCAGGGCATCGGCAGCTAGTAAAGTTTGATATACGGCTGCTTTATCTGTAGTCGATGCGATCGCGATTTTGCCCGACTCAATAGCAGGAGTTGCACCATAAGTTTCAAAATCTGGTAAGGCTTCACCAAAATATTGAATCCCTTCCGAAAAATTGGGAAGCGCTGAAGATGCCTTTGGGGAGATTGCAGTCATGCTGAGTACCTTTTGACGATGAAGTGAAACTGTAGATGCTCGTTGAATTTAACCAAAATTTTACATCTTCGAGGTTGTAACAGTTTATTGCTTTTTTGCAACGTTAGAATAAATACTTTAAATGGTCAGGCAATCAAAATTTCAATTAGTTGAAGTAGCAAAAAATATTTAATCGGAAAAAAATTTATGAAATTCCCAAATGGCCCGCAAACTCCAGCAGTTGTACAGGTGCTGCGCTGGGTTGTTAATCCGATGTCATTTATGGAGGATTGTGCCAAAACCTATGGCGAGATATTTACTCTCCGATTAGACAAAAATCTGCCTCCTTTGGTGATGGTCAGCAACCCCCAAGCGCAACAGCAAATTTTGACAACTGATACCAAAGAATTGGAAGCACCTGGCGATGTGAATCAGCTGTTTGAACCGTTGCTGGGCAAGCATTCTGTAATTACCATCAGCGGCGCAGAACACCAGCGCCAACGTCAGTTGTTAATGCCTCCATTTCATGGCGAAAGAATGCGGAACTATAGCCAGGTGATTACCGATGTCACCAAGCAAGTTATTAACCAATACCAAATAGGTAAACCCTTTAATATCCGGTCTGCAACTCAAGCTATTACCCTGCGGGTGATTATGCAAGCTGTATTTGGTCTGTATGAAGGGCCTCGCGCCGAAAAACTACAGCATTTTTTGGGCGATCTTTTAGAAAAGGCCAGTTCTCGCTTAAGTATAGCTTTGCTTTATTTTCCAGCTTTACAAAGAGATTTTGGCCCGATTAACTTCTGGGGAAATCAGATGCGCCTTCAGCAAGAAGCTGACAAACTCATCTACGAGGAAATTCGGGAACGTCGAGAACAACCAGATTCATCACGCACGGATATTCTTAGCTTACTCATGGCTGCTAGAGATGAAGCCGGTCAACCCATGACCGATGAAGAGTTGCGCGATGAATTGATGACTCTGTTAGTCGCTGGTCACGAAACCACAGCGACAGCTTTGGCATGGGCATTATACTGGATTCACAAACTACCATCAGTGCGCCAAAAGCTACTGCAAGAATTAGATAGCTTGGGCGATAACCCAGATCCTGGCACCGTTTTCAAGTTACCTTATCTCAACGCTGTCTGTTCCGAGACATTGCGGATTTATCCAGTAGCGATACTAACTTTGCCAAGGGTAGTCAGAACATCGATATCGCTAGGCGGTTACGAACTAGAACCGGGTACAGTCTTACTTGGTTCTATTTATTTGACCCACCAACGGGAAGATATTTATCCAGAACCTAAGCAGTTTAAGCCAGAACGCTTTTTAGAACGACAATTTTCTGCTTATGAATACTTGCCCTTTGGCAGTGGTGCTAGGCGCTGTATTGGGCTAGCATTCGCCCAGTTGGAAATGAAGCTAGCACTTGCTCAAATCCTTTCTAGTAAGGAATTAGAACTAGTTAATAATGGTGAAGTGCGACCTAAACGCCGTGGTTTAGTGACAGGGCCAGATCGTCCCATTGAGATGGTTGTCACGAGTCAACGTCAGGTGAAGTCTTCCATCCTCCAGACAACCTCTGTTTGATGCTGCGAGGTTTAATGGTTGCGTTCAGCAAACTTTCAATCATCTATACATTTAGATAGATTTTCAATGCTTTTAAACAATCCCCTATAGTCCTCTTTAAAAGAGGACTATAAGGGATTTTAATATATTACAACTGTAAAAAGAATGAATTTTAATAGTGAGACAATACACCAAGATAAGGCATTTTAATATCATCAAAAGACGTAAATTTAATATGTGTATCCCAAAATAATTGAGTAAGTTTTTTTTGTAAATGCATTTAAAAAATCATAAAAAATATTATTATTAATTTTGTCAAACTAATGGTGATTAATTAACACTACGGTTCACTTAGTGGTAACTAACTCCCGACTATCCCCTGAAAATATTAAAAAAGCTGGCTCTAATTGCATCTTTTTTAAGGAGTGTTAGGTAGAATTAAACCTTAACCTAAGCGGATTGAATTATTTGCGCCTTGTTAAATCCTAAAAGTATTCAATAAACAATGAAACTATTTGAGAATCTCAGCACACCAGCGTTGCTACAAACTCTGCAATTAATTGCTGAACCAACAAAGTTTTTAGAAAATAATGCTGCTAAGTATGGTGATATTTTTACAGTAAAGGTAATGGGTTTAAAGTCGCCACCGATAGTATTTTTTAGCCATCCGCAAGCAATTAGCGATTGTTTTGCCATACCTGCACAAAAATTAGATTTTCAAAAAGCAACCCATGTATTTAAACCCTTGTTTGGTGAGAATTCTATTGTATTTCAAGAGGCGCGATCGCACCAACAACAACGGCAGCTATTACTCCCAGCATTTCATGGCGATAATTTAAAATCTTATGGACAAGCAATTTGTCAAATAACTGAAGAGATTACACAAAATTGGACATCAGGTACAAATATTTGTATACACAAATTAATGTCAAATATCACTTTAGAAATTATCTTACAAGTGGTATTTGGGATTACTCATGGTGCGCGTTACCAACAATTAAAAGAACAATTGAGTTCTTTATTAGAAGACGTAACTAAACCTTGGTATTCCAGCTTGTTTTTCTTTCCTTCGCTGCAAAAAGATTTAGGCGCATGGAGTCCTTGGGGAATTTTCTTAAAAAGACGAGAGCAAATTGACAAACTCATCTATGCCGAAATTTCTGAAAGACGTTGGCAAAATGATCCTGCGCGTACAGATATTCTCAGTCTGCTGATGTCAGCGTATGACGTAAATGGGCAACAAATGACAGATGAGGAATTACGCGATCAACTAGTTTCATTATTGCTATTGGGTTACGAAACTACATCTGGTGTATTAGCCTGGATATTTTATTTAATTCACTCTCACCCAAAGGTTAAACATCGGCTAATGCAAGAACTAAATACCTTAAACAATCTCACAAATCCTGAAACAATTGCCCAATTACCTTATCTCACCGCCGTCTGTCAAGAAACACTGCGAATTCACCCTATTGCTTTAATTTGCACGCCGCGAATGGTAAAAGATAGAGTGGAAATTATGGGGCATAAATTTACATCAGAAACAGTTTTAGTTCCCTGTATTTATTTAGCACATCGCCGAGCCGAGACTTACCCAGAATCAGAACAGTTTCGGCCAGAAAGATTCCTCAATCAAAAATTTTCACCTTACGAATATTTACCCTTTGGTGGAGGTTATCGCGGTTGTATTGGTGCAGCCTTTTCCATGTACGAACTAAAATTAGTAACAGCCATAATATTATCCCGTTTTGAATTAAGCCTTACTGATAAACGTCCTGTGCATCCCGTCCGTCGTGGCATTACAATTGTCCCTAGCGGCGGTGTAAAAATGGTTGTTACTAAAAAAGCAAAACTCAAAAAACAAACAATACTTTCTACTTAATTACTCAATCTTCCCATTTGCATATATCGTAATATAGAGCCGCTTGTTAGGATCTAGCCTTTACAGTAAATAGGAAGAGGACATTATTTATGAGAATTAGTAATTCATGCCTAATGAGCATCGGTTAGAAGAAGAATTTCTATCCCAAGAAGCTGAAAAACAAGTATCCAATCAGCTAGATGAAGTAGAAGAAATAGCAATAGATGTAAAAACCGATCTGTTAAAAATCCTTCAAGGACAGGCGGATGGAGTTGCAGTTGCAGGTCAAGGATTAGTTATTAAAGAAGACATTCGCGTACAGGAAATAAAACTGCAAACAGATAGTATTGCTATCAATCCCTTTAGCGCTCTTTTTGGTCAAATAGAACTCAATGAGCCAATCAATACTATTGCTAGGGTTATACTCACACAAGTAGATATTAACCGCGCCTTGACCTCAGAGTTTGTTCGTAGCCAGATGCAAAACTTTGAGTTGAATGTAGATGGAGAAATTGTCAGTTTTGAGCCAGAAGAAATTCAGATATTTTTACCTGGTGATGGCAAACTAGAATTTAAAGGAAAGGTGCAGTTAAAGGAAATGGGAAATACTCGCCCTTTAGCTTACACTGCGATCGCTCGCCCACGAACTCATTCACAACCCGCTATGCTGGAGGCCTTTAACTGCACTGAGGGAGAGGGGATTTCAATAGAATTAACTACAGCATTGATGCAGAAAGCTAAAGAACTGATGAATATACCATCCTTTAAATGGGAAGAGATAGCTTTTTCTATCAAAAATGTAGAAATACAAAAAGGTACTTTAATACTTATGTTAGAAGTTCAAGTAAAGCAAATACCCCCATCGTCAAGTTTAATATCTCCTTAGTAGGATTGACACGAGTTAAAAATAATTTTTGTTACTGAGGGATGATGTCAATGTAATAAAAATTTTCTAATATTTTAGAAAGCTACTTATTTCTAATTTCCAACTATGCAAGAGTATGATGTTGTGCTGATCGGTGCTGGACATAATGGACTAGTTTGCGCAGCTTATTTGCTAAAAGCTGGTTATAGCGTTCTGTTACTAGAAAAGCGTTCTGTACCAGGTGGCGCAGCAACAACTGAAGAATGCTTACCGCAAGAAGCTCCTGGATTTAAATTCAATTTGTGTGCGATTGACCATGAATTTATTCATTTAGGGCCAGTTGTTGAAGAATTAGAACTAGAAAAATATGGCTTGCATTATTTGCAGTGCGATCCAGTTGTTTTCTGTCCTCATCCTGATGGGAAGTATTTTTTAGGACATAAGTCAGTGGAAAAGACTTGTGCAGAAATCGCCCGTTACAACCAACGTGATGCCAAAAAATACGCAGAATTTGTAGACTTTTGGCAGCGATCGCTAGGTGCAATGATTCCTATGTTTAATGCACCGCCAAAATCAGTTATAGACATTCTTGGTAACTACGACGTTACCAAACTGAAAGATTTATTTTCTGTTATTGGTTCTCCAAACAAAACGCTGGACTTTATTCGCACGATGTTGACCAGCGCTGAGGATTTACTTAACGAATGGTTTGATGAAGAATTTCTGAAAGCGCCACTAGCCAGACTAGCATCAGAACTTGGTGCGCCGCCATCACAAAAAACCCTTGCCATTGGTGCAATTATGATGGCAATGCGTCATAATCCGGGGATGGCCAGACCTCGCGGTGGAACTGGCGCACTTGTGCAAGCTTTGGTGAATTTAGTCACAAGTAAAGGTGGCGTTATTCTCACAGATCAGCACGTTGAAAAAGTTTTAATTGATGATGGCAAAGCTGTAGGTGTGCGGGTTGCTGGTGGAAAAGAATATCGCGCTAAATACGGGGTTATTTCTAATATTGATGCCAAGCGGTTGTTCTTACAAATGACAGATAAAAGCGATGTTGATGGAGCCGACCCAAATTTATGGGAAAGATTGGAACGCCGCATCGTTAACAACAACGAAACCATCCTCAAAATAGATTTGGCTTTAGACGAACCACTCCATTTTCCCCACCACGCCCACAAAGATGAATATCTTGTCGGTTCTATTTTGATTGCTGATTCTGTGGCTCATGTAGAAGAGGCTCATAGTAAATGTACCTTGGGAGAGATTCCTGATGCTAACCCATCAATGTATGTGGTGATGCCTAGTTATTTAGATCCCACATTAGCACCAGCAGGTAAGCACACTCTATGGATTGAGTACTTTGCTCCTTATCAAATTGCTGGTGCAGAAGGCACTGGTTTAAAAGGTACTGGTTGGACGGATGAATTGAAAAACAAAGTTGCAGATCGGGTGATTGATAAATTGGCAGACTATGCACCTAATGTCAAGAATGCAACTATTGCCCGTCGGGTAGAAAGTCCAGCCGAACTAGGAGAAAGATTAGGTGCGTACAAAGGGAATTATTACCATGTTGACATGACCCTAGATCAGATGGTATTTTTCCGTCCCTTGCCAGAAATAGCGAACTACAAAACGCCAATTGATAATCTATTTTTGACTGGTGCAGGGACTCATCCAGGTGGTTCAATTTCCGGAATGCCGGGACGCAATTGTGCGCGCGCATTTTTGCAGGCAAAACATCCCATTAGCCAAAGTTTGAAAGATGCGCGGGATTCGATTAAGTCAACTGTCGAGTCAATGTTTGGCATTAGTTAAGGGAATTCCAAGAAATCAATTATCCAATATTGTGGGGTGGGCATCCTGCCCGCCCAGTCCATAGGGCGGGCGAGACGCCCACCCCACAAGAAAAGTTGTATATTTTTTTATTTGTCAGTCCCTAAGCCTTGCACAGATAAAGTTAGGACTTACGCATAAGTATCATCTAAACTCCTTAAAAGCTATGTTTTTAAGGGGTTATAGCAATTTAAAAAATAATGCGGCAAATAGACCATTTGTAGAGACGCGATTCATCGCGTCTTTACCCAAGGATGTGTTGCAATCATTAATTGAACTGGTATAAGTTCTAGATTATTTAGGCAATCACGAAAATATTTGTATTAGTCATAGCTAGACCTATTGCTAGTTGAGCAACTTGGATTTGACTAGATGAGCCTGTACCATCAGCATCAAAGAATAAACCCCCTGTATTATTGTTGTAGATAAAGCGATCGCTACTATCTTCTGCTACTGAACCGATAAAAAATTGCGTGGCTTGAAGTATACCCTCACTAAGTCCACCTCCAAACCCGATTTGAGAAACATGAATTGTGTCATCTAAGGGCGAAAAATCTGTAATGTTATCAATACCCTCAGAAGCGGTATTAATAGTAAAAACATCAGATCCAGTTCCTCCGGTTAGGGTATCGTTACCTAAACCTCCAACGAAAGTATCATTACCACTTCCCCCTATAAGGATATCATTGCCATTTCCACCATTTAGATTGTTATTACTAGTATTACCAGTCCCATTAATATCATCTGCATCTGTGAAAGTGAGATTTTCTTCATTGGCTGATAAAGGGGAGCTAACGGTTGATGAAACGGTCATATCTGGCGAAGTAGGCGTATTATTGGCAACAGTGAGTAAAGTTCTAAATACCTTTTGGTTGCTGGTTAGACTTTCATCAAACTCTGGGATTGAATTAGTTGGATCTAGAAATGAAATAACATAGTAATTTCCAATTGGGATATTCGGAAACGCACCACTCCAAGTCGCTGTTCCCGAATTGAATGGATTAATCGAAGAAATAGTTGTATTACCAATTAAGTAATGAGAACCAATATTATCAGTGATATTGGCATCAGTGGAAGCATAAAAAGAAACCGAGAAAGTGCCTGTCGCGGCTGTACCATTGTTGCGAGGATAGACCGTGATGCTGAAATTTTCCCCATATTTGATAGTTTTATTATTAAAACTTCCAAGAGTGGTGTTAAACCACACATCAGAATCTACTAAATCAGCTTTGTCAGTGGGTTGGCGCGCGCTATTGTCTTGGTCGATCCAGTTTTGAATCTCATTATATCGAGTGCTTGTAATTCGGGCGAATTCGTTGTAAAGCGGAGTTTTGTTGCTGGTTGTCTCATTTGAAGCTACTCCATAAATAGTTGGTTTATTTGTGTTGGAATTATTAAGCCAGAGAGGGCCTCCACTATTTCCAGGTAGGATATCTAGCTCATTACTACGCAAGATCGAGTCAGTTGTACTTGTGATTTTTCCACTTTGAGTCCACATATCATAGTTGTCAAATTTCCCATCGCTATTGGAATCAAATTTATCAGATGGGTATCCAGTGACATTCACTAAAGTTCCACTGCTGAGATTATCGTCATATCCATAGTTAAACCAGCCAGTAAAGTTTCCAATATTGCGGTCAAGAGTAACCAATCCTATATCGTATTGAAAAGTTTCGCTTTTAGTTTGATCTCCTTGAGTCCATCCATCAAAAGAACGTGTATAAACAGATTTAGCTTCACTATAATATTCATAATCAGCGCGGTTTGTACCAGCAATGATATTTCCTTTAGAACCAAGCATCACCTCAATTTTATCTGCCCAACCTCCATATCTCGTATCATATACACAGTGTCCTGCTGTTAAAAAGTGGTAGGAATCAATCATGGCACCAGAACCGTTGATGATAATATCATCAGCAGTATCAATAACCCCATCTGGGCCTTTCCAATGTATTCTCATCTTTCCTATAGCACTAAATGGAGAAGTTGTCGTGTTGCTAACTTTTGTCCGACCATCAGGGGAGAAAAGAGACATAGTTTTATATCCTAAATAAAAAATGATGAATACAAAATAGACAATTTTAATGCCAAAAATTATCTCATGGCATTATGAGTGCACTAGCAATTTTTATGAGATTTTTTCCTGTTACTAATTTTTTAAGTAAAATTAAAACTTGAAATTGCCATATATTTAATATAAATTATTTCTCCGATTTATCAATATCTAGAGCTTAGTTTGAGTTTTATTTGGAAGCAAAAAATAAAAGTAATTAATAGAGATGGAGGTTGGAAAAACTAACTATTCTGATATTACTTCTGTCTTCACCTCTGCGATCCTGGTTGATTTATACCGTCGGCATTGACAAATTGAAGAAGCTTTTCATCAGGGTGAATTACTATACGAGTGCGATGTTTACGACGAGTCACAGCTACGCAATATATAGAAATCCGCTTTGATTCGGAGAAATTATTTGCGTAGGGAGGGAACAGAGAACAGGGAACAGGGAACAGGGAACAGGGAACAAGGAATAAAAGTCTACTAAGTTTTTTTCACGCAATCAAATACGAGTCCTATATATAGCAACACAAATAAATTGTTTTTTGAGTAAAGCAGGTTCTAAGCGATTGCTTTATGTGTATTTAATATGATATTATTACATACGCTTGATTTTGATAAAGTTTTATGCATCGTCAACAAAACTTTTTGGGAAAATAAATATAAGTAAATTAATGGGTAAAAACTAGTGTATTTTGATAATACTCAAAAAACTAACAAATTTGAACATCATCTAAAAATTTTTGTAGGTACAGCATGGTTTTTCGGAACTGCTTCGTTGCATCTGGCTTGATAGCTTTCTTGACATTTGGCTGTAGTGGTGGGGAAAACTCATCGGCAGAAAATACTACACAGGTTGTCCAAGAAAGCAATGTAACCCAACTTTTCATAGAAGCGAAGGCTACCCAAAAAGCAGAAGATTACTTTCATCAAGGTAACAATTTATTAGATAGACATAATTATGAAGATGCCATAAAAGCTTATGATAAAGCGATCGCCATCAAAGTTGAGAGTCCTGAAGCTTGGATTAACCGTGGCATTGCCTTAACATCGCTGCAACGCTACCAAGACGCTCTTGCATCTTACGATCGAGCGATCGCTATCAAACCCGATAAATATGAAGCTTGGTATAATCGTGGCATTGCCTTAACATCGTTGCAACGCTACAAAGATGCTCTTGCATCTTACAACAAAGCGATCGCCATCAAACCCGACAAATATGAAGCCTTAATTAACCGAGGCATAGCTCTAACAAAGCTGCATCGCTACCAAGACGCGATCGCATCTTATAATAGAGCGATCGCCATCAAGCAAGATTTGCACCAAGCGTATTACAACAAAGCTTGCTCTTATGCTTTACAAAGCAATCTAGAATTAGCAATTGAGAACCTAGACAAAGCAATCAAGCTTGTTCCTGATAAATACAAGAAATTAGCAAAAACTGACCCTGACTTTAGCAAAGTGCGTAGTAAAAAGCAGTTTCAGGAATTGCTGCAATAGTATTTTATTGCCACTACTCAGTGTAAAATATAAGCCTGCTGTAACAAGGATTTTTTCTTGAGCGGTTTACGATTAGACATGAAAAAATTGTTAATCACTGGGGCAAGTGGTTTTTTAGGATGGCATCTTTGCCAGCTTGCCAAACAAGAATGGGAGATTTATGGCACTTATTTATCCCATCCTTTAGAGATTACTGGTATGAAAATTTTACAAGCGGATTTAACAAATTTTCAGGAATTGAAACGTATCTTTAATGATGTCAAACCAGAAGCAGTTATTCATACTGCTGCACATTCGCAACCAAATTTTTGTCAAACCAACCCCAAAGAATCGCACGCAATTAATGTGATAGCATCTTGCAATATTGCCGGACTTTGCGCGGATAATTCTATTCCTTGTGCTTTTACCTCGACCGACTTAGTTTTTGATGGTTTAAATGCTCCATATCGAGAAACAGATGCCGTGTGTCCTGTCAATCTTTACGGCGAGCAAAAGGCGATCGCAGAAGCAGATATGCTAGAAAGGTATCCCATGACCGCAGTGTGTCGAATGCCGTTGATGTTTGGTGCAGCAACACCCACAGCGAAAAGCTTTATTCAGCCATTTATTCAAACTTTACAAGCCGAAAAAGAACTAAATTTATTTATTGATGAATTTCGCACCCCAGTAAGTGGAACAACTGCCGCCAAAGGACTTTTATTAGCATTAGAAAAAGTTAATGGCATCATTCATTTAGGTGGCAAAGAGCGGATTTCACGTTATGATTTTGGACAGATATTAGTAGAAGTATTGCAACTTCCTGCCACTAGACTTAAATCTTGTCGGCAACAAGATGTGAAAATGGCAGCACCTAGACCAACTGATGTTTCTTTGGATAGTTCCAAAGCTTTTGCATTGGGGTATCAGCCTTTATCTGTAAGGGAAGAATTAGAGGCAATACACTTCAGTTAAGGCTAAGTGTTAATTGGATATGTATACATAAATATTCGCGTTTACAGATTTTGCTGCGATCGCCCTCGTAACACAATTTATCGAAAGTATAAATTTTCGGGAACCTGATTCTATGGTATCGGGCGATCGCACTCAACTCAACCGATAAGATTGGCGATCGCACTAAAATTTTAAGTAAATCAGAAAAAGTTAACGATGGCAGCTAAAGATAAATTTCATGCTGTGGTTAGAATTGCTTTAGAAAAATAGCAGTGGAAGATAACCGACGATCCTCTGCGACTGGAAGTTGGCGGAACTAAGTTTGAAATAGATTTAGGTGCAGAGCAACTGTTAGCGGCAGAGCGAGGTGAAGAAAAAATTGCAGTTGAGATTAAAACGTTTCTGAGTGATTCACCACTAACAGATTATCATGCTGCGTTAGGACAGTTTTTGAATTATCGGCTTGCCTTAGAAATCAGCGATCCAACTCGCATTCTCTATTTGGCAGTGCCTATAGGTGTTTATGAAGCTTTTTTCAAGCGGGAATTTGCCCAAATATCTGTAGAGAGATATCAGATTAAACAAATTATTTATGACCCAATTCAAGAGGTAATTGTACAATGGATACCCTAGAGTCTAATCGCCATATCATTCAGTCCTTGTTGACGGCTTATGCTGCTATCCCAATAGCCAATGGTCAGATTGATTGTTACACTGTTTTTGATACAAAACAAGACCATTACATGGTTATCAATGTGGGATGGGATGGTCATCGGCGAGTCTATGGTTGTGTCTTACATTTGGATATTAAACAGGGAAAAATTTCGATTGAGCAAAATATGACGGAAATGAGAGTGGCTCAAGAACTTGTAGAGCGAGGGGTTCCAAAAGATGATATTGTTCTAGGATTTCAATCTCC
The DNA here is from genome assembly GCF_053470305.1 of Nostoc sp. DSM 114160. NCBI lineage: Bacteria > Bacillati > Cyanobacteriota > Cyanophyceae > Nostocales > Nostocaceae > Nostoc > Nostoc sp. DSM 114160. The sequence goes on from NZ_JBPFGO010000003.1 coordinate 762,341, forward strand.
TGAAATGCGGGAATATACTGGCTATGGAGTTTTTTAACGGCAACATCGCGATCGCACTAACGTACCTACAAAATCAGGCGATCGCACTTCGTTAACTCACTCTAGAAGATCGGGCGATCGCACTCACTCATTTCAGGGGATAGAAAGTATTCCCCTTCTTTTGAATTTCGATTCCTGACTTTAAAATTATCCTATGCCCTACGCTGGTTGATTTCATTAACTCTTCTTGCAATGTACTCTTGTCCCATTTACTAGGAAACATCGTGCTACTCTTGGGCTGTCTGCTGCCTATGGTCCATTGGCACTCCCACACAGCGTTGTCGTTCGGTTCGCCTTTGATTATCTGGAATTTTTCTGATTTCCATTTATTCTGCATGGCGGTGAGCAGATGCCCACCGCTAACATTACTTTTGTCCTTAATTTCGCCGCCAAGGTGATCCAGCAGATCGAGATATGGCTGGATCTTCTTCTCCTTCTCCTGTTCCGCCAGACCTTTGATATCGGGATTGTCTACTGTCGGTGTTGGGTTGAACACGTCACCTTTTTTCTTCCCTTTGAAGTTGGGCCTTGTTTCCTCCGCATCTTCTGCGTCTGAATTCCATTTGTTACCGTCCCAAATCCACTTCAACTGAATTGTACGTGCTGCGACGCTCCCTTGGCTCACGCGATCGCCACAAGATGGAAATTGAGTTTCGGTGGCAGGGTGTTGCAGTAACTGCTGTGGTAGTAAAGGCGATCGCATCACTGCCCCCCCATTCTGCTGCACTACATGGGGTCAACTCATGCGCTAACAACTCCTGTCCGCTCCGACTCCCAGGATTATATTCTCCCGAACGAAAGAACACATCCTGTCCCGTTGTGAAAGCACGCGCCTGAATTGACCGATTCAAGTGGTCAGACTGACCATCCGTGTGAACCTTTACCCCACTAAAATCTGCGCCAAATGCCACCTCCATCGGTTCGCGGATATTGTCTGCCATCGACTGTCCGCCACCCCTAGCTTGGTTAATGGACGCTTCCAGGTCTGGTGTAGCAGCCATCCCAGCATTAGCCTGACGTTGCACCATCGGCTTCATCTGCAATTCTTCTTCATCTTCTGGCAATGCTTCTCGTTGCAGTGTGCGATTGTCCAGAGATTTCATTTGCAATTCTTCCTCATCCTCTGGCAATGCTTCTCGTTGCAGTGTGCGATTGTCCAGAGATTTCATTTGCAATTCTTCCTCATCCTCTGGCAATGCTTCTCGTTGCAGTGTGCGATTGTCCAGAGATTTCATTTGCAATTCTTCCTCATCCTCTGGCAATGCTTCTCGTTGCAGTGTGCGATTGTCCAGAGATTTCATTTGCAATTCTTCCTCATCTTCTGGCAATGCTTCTCGTTGCAGTGTGCGATTGTCCAGAGATTTCATTTGCAATTCTTCCTCATCCTCTGGCAATGCTTCTCGTTGCACCAAAGGAGTGATGGAATTTGCTAGAGGTTTCATTTGCAATTCTTCTGAATCTGGCAATGTTTCTCGATGGATAGACTGCTGATTTACAGGTTGCGTTATTCTTTGCATTACTTGCTGTGCGACGCTATCAGCTTCCTGTTCGTATTTGTCTCCAGGTTGGCTAATTGAGAGTTTTGCTTGAGAACGCAGTGATATGCGACTGATATCGTGAGTGACTGGTTTATGGAGTGGTTGTATTTTAGGAATTGCTTGGCGTGAAATTGCCGACGACTCCAAACCAAAGCCACGTATCGGTTGTTTCAGGGATGGAATCGAGAAGCCTGTAGTAGTTTTTTTCTGCCGACTGACATGTTCTCTCATTTTCTTCTCCAGATTGCCCAAGCAGTAGCTAGATGAATATTTTACTGTTAATAATATCTAGAGTACTGCGATCGCACTTGTAACACAATTTATCGAAAGTCTAAGTTTTTGGGTTTGGGAAGTTGATTCTATGGTATCGGGCGATGCTTGCGGTGGTCACTGAGCTTCTTGCCTTGAGCAAAGCCGAAAGGTGTCGAAGTGCGGGCTTGCCTTCTTGGAATTAACTTTTGCCAAGACGTTTCGGTGTTTTGCGCACTCTGTATCAGAGCTAATTTGTAAACTAGAGTAAAGTATTTGTCTGGTAAGGGTTTCAGGAATTTGAGTCAATTAAGGGTTAATTCTCTGAAAGTCATGCCCAGCAATAAATTGGGTATCCTTAAGATTTTCTTTACGAATCAGCTCTCAACTTCTGCCTTCTCGGAATTAACTTCTGCCAAGACGTTTCAGTGTTTCGCGCACTCTGTATCAACTTCTGCCTTCTCGGAATTAACTTCTGCCAAGACGTTTCAGTGTTTCGCGCACTCTGTAGCAACTTCTGCCTTCCCTGAAGTAACTTTTGTCTTCAAGTAAGGGAATTCCAAAAAATAAATCATCCAATTTCACCGAATCAAAAAGACTTTCTCTTACCCTGCAAAGATATCCTTGCTCCTCTACAAGATTGGCGATGCCTGCGGCGGGCTGCGCCTACGCAGTTTAATTCAATTTGGGATAATATGTATTTCCGGCTTTGTGAATTTCAATCATGTCCAGTAGGGTGCGTTAGCGACAGCGTAACGCACCGAACCGATGATTTGGTGCGTTACGCTGTCGCTAACGCACCCTATAAGATCGGGCGATCGCATTGAAGGTTAATGTTCTATTTTTAGGCTTAATTCCTTTAAACTATTTTCCATTTGAAGTTTCCAATTTTCTGGTATATTTCCATCGTTACCATAAACATCTAACAGTTTGCAGCTAAAATCATAGACCATTTGTATGAATGTTTTTTTAGACACAATGCTTTCACCAAAGACATGGTGATATACTTTCACTTCCTCTTTGTTAAATACATTGTCTGTTGCAAAGTCTTCGTCATCTAGGTCGTTGTAAAATAACACTCCCTGGGGGTCTCCCAAATAACCTCTGTCATTTAAAATGTCATTTATAAATTCAGGATACTTGTGTAATCGCATGCTAGTGAAAAAGAATTGAAGAGGTTCGTTTTCTGGTTGTACCTCTAATCCTATTTTCATTGTATTTGTATATGTCGGATTGTTTATAATTTTATAATGCATCTTTTTATTGTTTTTCATTTTCTATGCAAAAAAGAATGTTGCTAACTGTCCACCTCTAATAAAGCCCATTAACGCTACCCCGTTTCTATCTCTTCCAGTCCATTGAGTCGGCAATGTACCTCCATTACTATCTGATGCGTCTTGTAGAGCTTCTTGCAATGATTGGGTTAGAACAGGAATAGTCCAAACTGTTGGATCATAAGTAGTCTTGGGGTCTCTAATATTTTTTTCGGAACCATCGGTGAGTTGGGCGCGACCAAGACCCGGAATATTGTAGTTGATAAGATGTACTGATGGGGCAGAAGGATGATTGGCAATATCAACTATTAAAACTTCAGGGACACGATCATCGGTAACTTCTAATCCAGAAGGTATAGGTGTGCCTGTAGGCACGCTTCGCAATTTATCCCATTGAGATCGATCGTGACACCCTCCGATACCCCTCTTTCTAGGCACGGTGGTGTCTCTTCGACTAACATGGTTTATTGCACCTGGGATGTTTAATGCGGCAAAATTTACTTCAGGAAGGCTAGAGGTGCTATCTGAGGAATCCGATCGCATTACCGCCCCCCCATTTTGCTGTACTACATGAGTCAACTCATGCGCTAACAACTCCTGTCCACCCCGACTCCCAGGATTATATTCCCCTTGGCGAAAGAACACATCTTGTCCCGTCGTGAAAGCCCGCGCCTGAATTGACCGATTCAACTGGTCAGATTGACCATCGGTGTGAACCTTCACCCTACTAAAATCTGCGCCAAATGCCACTTCCATCGGTTCGCGGATGTTGTCTGCGATCGCCACTCCTCCACCCCCCCGTGCTTGGTTGATGGACGCTTCCAAGTCTGGCGCAGCATCCATCCCAACTTCACCTTGACGCTGCACCATCGGCTTCATCTGCAATTCTTCTTCCTCATCCTCTGGCAATGCTTCTCGTTGCAGTGTGCTATTGTCCAGAGGTTTCATTTGCAATTCTTCTTCCTCATCCTCTGGCAATGCTTCTCGTTGCACCAAAGGCGTGATGGAATTTGCCAGAGGTTTCATCTGCAATTCTTCTTCATCTTCTGGCAATGTTTCTCGTTGGATATGCTGACGATTTACAGGCTGCGCCATTCTTTGCATTACCTGCTGTGCGACACTATCAGCTTCCTGTTCGTAAATGTCTCCCGGCTGGCTAATTGAGAGTTTTGCTTGGGGACTACGCAGAGGTATGCGACTGATATCGTGAGTAACTGGTTGATGGAGTGGTTGTATTTCAGGAACCGCTTGGCGTGAAATTGCCGACGACTCCAAACCAAAGCCACGTGTTGGGTGTTTCAGGGATGGAATTGAGAAGCCTGTAGTAGTTTTTTTCCCTCGGCTGACCTGTTCTCTCATTTTCTTCTCCAGATGCCCAAGTAGTAGCTAGGTGAATATTTTGCTGTTACTAACATCTAGAGTACTGCGATCGCACTTGTAACACAATTCACCCAAAGTCGAAATCCAGGCAAAAACTAAGTTCGACTTTTGGCTACTTTTGATTCTGATGCACTACCTTTAGCCTGGATTTAGGGAGAGTTTTTTTATTTATGGACTCAAAACAGCAACAAAATTTTTTCACCTTCGATGGAGATGTTGGCGGGACTGCTGGCTATGCTGGGGTTTCGGCGGCATCTGATGCTACCAAGGCGGCTAAAACGGCAAGTAAATATCTCAACGACTCACTGCTGATGAACCAGCTTACAGAACACGTATATAAACTTTTGCTAGAAGATTTGCGATCGCAGCGGGAAAGGCTAGGTAATTATAATTCCCAAAGGTGGTTGTGATGGCTACAGGCGCTAATAATGGCAACATTACTCACGAATTAAATTATGTCACTACTAATCGTTTCTATGTAGAAATAGACAGTTCTATTGCTGCATCTTTCGCGGAATGTTCAGGATTAAGTATTCAAATTAAGAAAAATGTCTTTCAAGAAGGTGGCGTTAACGATCAGCAAAGAATTTATTTAGGTCATACAGAATTTGCAGACATCACTCTTAAACGTGGAGTTACCGATCATCCAGGTTTTTGGAACTGGATGAATGCAGTTTTTGATGAACAGAAGAAAACATCTCGACGCAATGTCAATATTTTGATTTTCAATCAAGCCGGTGAAACGATGATGAGTTGGACTTTGATTGGTGCTATTCCAATAACCTGGAAAACACCTGCACTCCAAGCAGATGGTAAGGCAGTTGCCATTGAAGAATTAACTTTAGCGTATGAGGGTTTACAAGTTGCAAGGTCTACAGGGGGAGGCACTTCTGTACAACGAAATCAAAAAAGTGGATATTTCGTTTCTAGCTAATTGGCTATTTCTCAACGATAACTATGCAAATTATTCAATCTCCACTAGGAAACAATATTCAGCCCCTTGGGGTAATATCATCTTTATCAAATCCTGAGAGAATGGTATTGAGAAAACAGTCTCATTCTCTGCATTCACGAAGTAATTTTCTTAGTCCCATACAAACTAAACTACCATTAGTTACATCCTCGAAATTTTTCTTATCTCGCGAACATGAACCATCGATACAACCATTAATAGGTTGGGATAGTTGGGATAATCAAGATATAAATAGTGATTTGCCATTACTGGAATCTGATTTTTTTGATTCAATAGCTCTACCAGAAAATAGTCATGTTAATCCTAGTGAAATAGTAAAAGACAGTATTCCAGAAATCCTGCCAAATCGGATTGATAAAAAAACAATTGATGATACCTCGCAACAACTAAGTCTTAAAAGTAAAAGTAAATCTAAATCACAAAAAATAAATAAATCTCAAAAGCCACTTAAGAAAAAATCAAAACCAAAATCTAAAAAAGCAGTCAAATCATCTGTAGCTAAGAATCTTGTTCAAAGCAATGTTACTATTAATGGTAATGAAGATAGCTTATTAACATTAAATGAGCCTCTGTCTGTTGGGGCTAATTTGGAAATACCCACATTGCGACTAGATAATGCTGTCGTTGAAAATTCTCTAGCTTTGCCGTCAGCACTTACCTCACCCGATCTTGATGATGCAACTACTTTAACTCATCCTTTGGCGAATGATGAAAATATTGTAGTAGAGCATATTGTTGTACCTACTTCTGAGTCTTCAGTTGCAAAAAAAACTATTGCAATCCAACAAGAAATTGATTCCAGTGTTTCAAGTGAGTCTCTAGCGAGTATACCTGTTCAGCTAACACCTACCTCAGCCGAGATTGAAGACACACCTCATTTATTCAGAAACTCTGATAATCATGAACCGTTAGTAATTTCAGAGTCACAATCTGCTATGGTGCTTAATGTCTTAGATGCTTCAGCAAATCTGACTTTACTGCAACGTGACAGCTATCTTGAAAGTACTAATACCGAGTTTACAGAAAGTCAGCCCATTTTAGTCCCACCTGAGATTGTTGAAATACCAATAATTACTCCGACATCACCTAAGATAGGTGAAACTGCGATCGCACCACTTACCGCGACGCCAGAGATTGTTGAAACACCAGCAATTAGCGCCATATCGCCTGAGATAGGTAAAACTGCGATCGCGCCACTTACCACATCGCCAGAGATTTCTCAAATACCAATAATTACTCCGACATCGCCTGAGATAGGTGAAACTGCGATCGCACCACTTACCACATCGCCAGAGATTTCTCAAATACCAATAATTACTCCGACATCGCCTGAGATAGGTGAAACTGCGATCGCACCACTTTCCGCTACATCGCCAGAGATTGTTGAAACACCAATAATTACTCCGACATCACCTAAGATAGGTGAAACTGCGATCGCACCACTTTCCGCTACATCGCCAGAGATTGTTGAAACACCAATAATTACTCCGACATCACCTAAGATAGGTGAAACTGCGATCGCACCACTTACCACATCGCCAGAGATTTCTGAAATACCAATAATTACTCCGACATCGCCTGAGATAGGTAAAACTGCGATCGCACCACTTACCGCGACGCCAGAGATTTCTCAAATACCAATAATTACTCCGACATCGCCTGAGATAGGTGAAACTGCGATCGCACCACTTACCGCGACGCCAGAGATTTCTCAAATACCAATAATTACTCCGACATCGCCTGAGATAGGTGAAACTGCGATCGCACCACTTACCGCGACGCCAGAGATTTCTGAAATACCAGCAATTAGCGCCATATCGTCTGAGATTGGTGAAACTGCGATCGCACCACTTACCACATCGCCAGAGATTTCTCAAATACCAATAATTACTCCGACATCGCCTGAGATAGGTAAAACTGCGATCGCACCACTTACCGCGACGCCAGAGATTTCTCAAATACCAATAATTACTCCGACATCGCCTGAGATAGGTGAAACTGCGATCGCACCACTTACCACATCGTCAGAGATTTCTGAAATACCAATAATTACTCCGACATCGCCTGAGATAGGTAAAACTGCGATCGCACCACTTACCGCGACGCCAGAGATTTCTCAAATACCAGCAATTAGCGCCATATCATCTGAGATTGGTGAAACTGCGATCGCACCACTTACCGCGACGCCAGAGATTTCTCAAATACCAGCAATTAGCGCCACATCACCTGAGATTGTTGAAGCACCAATTAGCGCCATATCGCCTGAGATTGATGAAACTGCGATCGCACCAATTAGTGCGACATCGCCAGAGATTTCTGAAATACCAGCAATTAGCGCCATATCGCCTGAGATAGGTAAAACTGCGATCGCACCGCTTTCTGCGACATCGCTAGAGATTTCTGAAATACCAATAATTACTCCTACATCGCCTGAGATAAGTGAAACTGCGATCGCACCAATTAGCGCCACATCATCTGAGATTGTTGAAGCACCAATAATTACCGCCACATCGCCTGAGATTTCTGAAATACCAGCAATTAGCGCCATATCACCTGAGATTGGTGAAACTGCGAGTATTTTCAGGGAAATTATTGACAATGAACAAATAGTAGAATCAGAATTTACCTTTGCGGTAACAAATGAAGAAAATCCTGAAATATTAACCTTTGTTGATACCTCAGATAATCCCACCTCCCCACAAAATGAGGTAAACACACTACCTCAAATTGAGCAAAATGCGATCGCAGAAAATTTGCCAGCACCTAAAGGTTATGCTACTGGTGGCCACGTAACAGATTCCCGCGTTGAAAATCGCCAGCAGATAGCAGCCTCGGATACAGTACCTGCAATGCTTACACCTGGGGAGTTTGTGATTAATACTAGAGATGCACAGAAGAATCTACCCCTACTACATCACATCAACACGGGTGGAAACACCCCAAGATATTATCCTTCCAAGTTTACAGACACCCAATTCCACAGAACCAGAAGAAACAATTTCTTCAGAGACTCCGACTAAAGTCGATTCTTTTTCAGACACTTCATTACAGCTAAAAAGTGCTGAGACTGATTCACCTGAGATATCCAATTCTTTAAGTATTTCTAACTTGGGGTTGAATATTAGTAAACAGAAACTTTCTATTCTCAATTCTCCAGAGATTCATACCCTTCACAATGAAACAATTGATGTAGGTGAATCCTCACCCCAATACTCATCACCTCCCCTGATTTTCCGCAAAGCAAATTCTCCCACTAAGACATCTTCCCAATGGTCAAATACACCTTCTCAATGGTCAAGTGTAGAAGATTTACTAAATGGAAATGATGATGAATTCACCAGCTTTAATTTTAATGATGGAGAATTTAATAGCCAAAATTATGAATCTTCTCATGTTTCAGAATCACCACAAATTTTTGCTAAACATCTTCCTTCATATAGAGGCTTTGCTGATGGTGGAGAAGTTACTCCACCCGACATATCTAGAGAAATAGCACCAGTAACTGAGACGATAGAGAGCGCATCTTCATTTTCTCAAGAAGATGATAAAGATGATACAGCCGATCTTGAAGCTCTAGCTCGTGAAGTTTATAGCAGATTACGACAACGAATAGAAATTGAGCGAGAACGACATGGCGGTTCCTCTGGTAGATTACCTTGGTAAATTTGTATTTAAGAATTAATTTTTGGAGAAATACTCAAATGGCAAGTCCAGCAATTATTGTTATTCAAAAACGTCAACCGCAACTTGAGAAAGCCAAACTTGTAGCTTATAACGGTGAAGCACCAGATATTGAATTAATGTTTAATCCGACAGATATTAGTTTCTCTCGGACTGTTAAGTGGGAAAGCAAAGATGGTAATAGAGGAACGACTCTACTTCCGAAAGTAAACTTTTCTGGCGTAGAACCTTACAAATTCACGCTCAAACAGTTACTTTATGATACTTATGAAACAAAAGAGTCGGTGATGAAAAAATATATAGATAAAATTAAGAAAGGTGTAGAAACTATCAGTAAAGCAACTGATAAACGACCACCTGTTTATATATTTACATGGGGAAACGAGTATTTTTATTGTGTCATCACGAGTTTAACTTACACTTTAAATATGTTTTTGAGTGATGGTACACCAGTAAGGGCACTGGTAGATATAGCCTTGCAAGAAGTAGATAAGAATAACCTTCCTGGAGGACGTGAATCTACTTCTACAGCAGATGCTCGTGCGGGAGATCAAAAAGGACAAACACTGAGTAAGACAGAATAAGTAATACCAATTTGAAAAAAGAATGCGACAAATAGACCATTTGTAGAGACGCGATTCATGAGCCAGCGCGTTGCGAGGGTTCCCACGGCAGTCGCTCATGGGGGGAACCCCCAAGACCGCGCTGCCTCCCCGTTGTAGAGACGCGATTCATCGCGTCTTTAGCCAAGGATGTGTTGCAATCATTAATTAAATAGGTATAAAGTGACAAATTAGTATTGACTTTCTCATTAAAAGCTGCTCTGAACATTTCATAATTTAGAAAATAATAATTATGCCTGCAAAAAAAAGCCTTTATTTAAGCGAACCTAAAATACAAATAGACGGAAAACAGGCTTCTCCTGAATTAATGAAGGATTTGTTGCAAATCACAATCGAAGAAAGCCTTCATTTACCAGCAATGTTTACGCTAGTAATCCATAACAGCTATATTCCCGCATCTGACCGACCAGAAAACAAAGCTTGGCGACATGAGCCTTTGTTTAAAATTGGGAAAAAAGTGAAATTGGGTTTTACTTCTAGTACGACTCTAGATAATAACTTCCAAGAAGAGGTAGGAGAATTCCTCATTGAAGGCGAAATTACAGCGATGGAAGTTCACTTTAATGAAAAATCTGAAGCTGATATCATTGTTCGCGGTTATGATATTTCTCATCGTCTGCACAGAGGTCGTTATAATCGTTCTTTTTTAAATAAAACTGATAGCGATATAGTCAAGCAAATAGTTAAAGAAGTAGGCATAAAGCTTGGCAATATAGAGGCAACTGGTGAAGTTCATAAGTATGTATTTCAAGAAAATCAGACCAATATGGAGTTTTTGCGAGAAAGGGCTGCCCGCATTGGTTTTGAATTATTTATTACAGAAGAAAAACTAAATTTTTGCAAACCAAAAACTCAGGGAGCCTTATCACTCAAATGGTTAGTTGATATTAATAAATTTAGTACCCGTGTTACTAGTGCTGAACAGATAAGTTCTGTAGAAGTACGCGCCTGGGACTATACCCAGAAACAATTGATTAGTGGAACAGCCAAGAAAGAGAAGCAAGTAACCGAGACAGGTAATCGGCTAGGAAGTAGTACTAGTAATGCATTTTCTAATCTTAAATCTCCCAAAATGATTGTTGTAGATAAACCTGTTGCCAGTAAAAAACAAGCAGATACGATGGCTCAGGCTTTGTGTGATGAACTGGGAGGAGAATTTGTTTATGCAGATGCCAAAGCAGAAGGGAATCCTGAGATTCGTCCGGGACGGGTTATTAATCTTCAGGGTATGGGCGATCGCTATAGTGGTAAGTATTATGTTACAGAAACCCGCCATTTCTTTGGTCAACGCGTTTATGAAACTTATTTCAGCGTGCGGGGACTACGTTCTGGTAGCTTATTCACAACTCTATCTCCAGAAAAACGTCTCCAGCCATCTGAGACTTTATTAGTGGGAATTGTCACTGATAACAAAGACCCAGAGGCATGGGGTAGGGTGAAGGTGAAGTTTCCCACGCTCACAGAAGAACATACAAGTGACTGGGCGAGAGTTGTAGCTGTGGGAGCAGGTCAAAATAGAGGTTTTGACTGTTTACCAGAGGTAAACGATGAAGTTTTGGTAGGTTTTGAACATGGCGATATCCACCGTCCCTACGTCATTGGCGGGGTATGGAACGGGAAGGATGCACCACCGGAAAAGGTAAGCGATTCAGTTACAAGTGGTGTAAGATTACGCACTATTAAAACTCGCGTTGGTCATGTTTTACAGTTTGTTGAAGAGGATAAAGGAACTAGTAAAACAGGGATTCGCGTAGAAACTAAAGACGGTCATAAAATATATCTCAATGATAGTCAAAGGTGCATAGAAATTGAAACTAAAGGCGGTCATAGAATCAAAATGGACGATATGGCTAAATCTGTTTCAGTGAAATCAACAGGTAATATGTCATTAGATGCTCGTGGAAATATAGACATTTCAGCCACGGGTACGATTACAGTCAAAGGTGCGTTGATTCGACTTAATTAATTCGTAATTAACACAATAGGAGGTTATCGTGGGTAGACCAGCAGCAAGAATTACTGACAATGTAGCGCACCCCTTACCCCCAGTCTTGACAGGAGGGCCGGGTAGTCCCAATGTGTTGATTGGGTCTTTACCTGCGTGGCGGGGTGTGCTTGCCGCCGCAGTACCAGGTTTACAGTCTGCCAAAACCGCTTCTGATGCAGCTATCCAAGCCGCTGAGGCTGCTACTTTAGCGGCGGCTGGTACACCAGGGGCACCTGCTGCCTTAGCTGCCGAACAAACTACAAAGGCAACATCAGCAGCTACTATGGGTAGTGCAATTAGTGCTGCTGCTGCTGGTGCTGATATTCATAATTGCGCCACACCTTTACCCGTCCCTCCTCACGGCCCTGGAGTTGTGATTGACGGTAGTCAGACAGTGCTGATTAACAATTTGCCTGCTTCTCGCATGGGCGACACCGTTTTAGAAGCATTAGGGCCGCCGAATAAAATTATCAAAGGTAATCCCACTGTTTTGATTGGCGGTTGATTGGAGAGGCAGGGGGCAGGGGGCAGGGAGCAGGGAGCAGGGAGCAGGGAGCAGGCTTGCCGTGAGCGTAGTCGAACGGGAGCAGGGGAATACTGCGCCTACGAGTATTAAAGACTTGTCCGCGAGTATCAAAGACTCGTCCGCGAGTATCAAAGACTCGTCCACGAGTATTAAAGACTCGTCCACGAGTATTAAAGACTCGTCCACGAGTATTAAAGACTCGTCCACGAGTATTAAAGACTCATCCGCGAGTATCAAAGACTCGTCCACGAGTATTAAAGACTCATCCACGAGTATTAAAGACTCGTCCGCGAGTATCAAAGACTCGTCCGCGAGTATCAAAGACTCGTCCGCGAGTATTAAAGACTCGTCTATGAATCTTAATTTATACCAAATTACAGTTACAAATCATTCTCCCTTCGCCCCCTGCCCCTCTGCTCCTCTGCCCCCCTGCTCCTCTGCCCCTCTGCCCCCCTGCTTTCAAGGGCAGGCTTTTAGGCTTTCGATAAATAGTTGAGAATGTTCTCAATTATTGAACGTAGTTTTCAGTTCTCAGACAATGGTTTTGGTTTTAAAATCCCAAAAATTTGTCTAATCAAAAAAACCTGCCCCAGAAAGCTGCCCCCCTGCCCCCTGCCCCTTCATCCTCGACCTTTGGCGAATAGGCTTAAACCCTCTGTGCCGATATCTTTGAAGATATCCATGTAACAGCTGTCTAAGTGCCAGATATGGTTTATGGTCGTGAACGAGCCTATTTGGGAACAGGTTGGGCTTATCCACTGCATTTAAACGTGCAAGGTGGGATACAACTTAGCCGTGAAGATCAAAAAGTTAAAGAATCTATTTGGATTATCCTCCGCACGGGAGTAGGTGAGCGGGTTTATCGACCTACCTTTGGTTCGCGCTTGTCGGAACTGGCGTTTGCACCTTTAAATAGTGATACCCTACTGCGAATCCGTCTTTATGTTTTAGAAGCTTTAGAAGTTTGGGAACCACGCATTACTATCGATGAAGTTATCACCGATCCCGATCCAGTGCGTGGCAGAGTGGACATCATCATCAATTATCGACTCAAAGACGGCCCCGATATTTATAGTTTTGTTTATCCTTATTATTTGGTTTCAGCCGGGGAGGAATCGTAATACCAATTAAAAATTGAAAATTAAAAATTAAAAAAGCTAAATTTCATCTGGGTTTCTAGGCTTGTATCTGTCACATTTTTTTTTAAATTGGTATGAACTTTGACTTTTTACCCAAATTACCTTCTTCCAACTTAGACGATCGCGCCTTTGATGATTTGGTGGAAGAATGTATTATGCGTATTCCTCGTTACTGTCCAGAATGGACTGACCATAACCTCAGCGACCCAGGAATTACGCTAATTGAGTTATTTGCTTGGTTAACTGACCAAATGTTGCTCAGATTCAATCAAGTACCTCGAAAAAATTATGTTGCTTTTTTAGAATTACTAGGTATTCGTCTCCAGCCTCCCGCCCCAGCCCGCACGGAATTAACTTTTTATTTAAGTGCTGCACTACCTGAAGCCTACACGATTCCCGCAGGATTAGAAGCTTCAACTATCCGCACTGAAACTACAGAAGCAATTACCTTCAGCACAGATTCTCCTCTAATTATCGGCAAACCCCGCATCCAACATTTCTTAACTGCCCAAACTACCGAAGATATTCCCCAATCTCTGCGCGAAAGAGTTACAACTTCCTGGACTCGTCAATCTAACGGTTACTGGACAGGTAACGAACAACCGATTTTTGAAGAGGAACCCCAGCCTGGTAACTGCTTTTATTTAGCAATTAATTCTGACGATCCTTTAGACGCTAATGTTTTAGAAATTATTTTCCAAGGGGCTGCGGCTACTCCTGCTGGGATTAACCCCAATCAACCACCCCGGAAGTGGGAAGCTTGGGATGGGGAAAATTGGCAATCAGTTTTATTGCAAGAATTAGATGATAAGACTCGCGGTTTCAGTTTTTATGAAATCGCCCAAGAAGGTGAAAACCCCTCTCAAGGTGCAGAAGTACGTCTGCATTTACCTCAAATTTGGCCTGTGGCTAATTTCACCTCTTACCGAGGTCGCTGGTTACGCTGTAGCTTTATTTCTACAGAAGCGAATGAATCTGGTTACAATCGTCCACCACGAATTATTGGTTTAGCAGTGCGGTCAATTGGCGGTACTGTTAGGGCTAGCCATAGTACGCTGATTGAAGACGAGCGATTGGGAATTAGTGATGGTACACCCGGTCAGTCTTTCCAGTTACAAACAGCACCAATTTTAGAACGTCGAGAAAATGAGTATATTTTAGTTACTCCGGCTGGTGGTTTGCCGCAAAAGTGGACTGAGGTGAGAGATTTTGCTGATTCTGGGCCGCATAACTTCCATTACACCATCGATTCAATCACTGGTACAGTCCAATTCGGGCCGCTGATTCGGGAACCGAGCCAACTTAAACAACAAACACAAGTAAGATCGAGAATTCAGCAACCACAACTAGATGACACATCTGTACAAGTTCTGGAAAATAACCAGTCGGAACATCAATATGGGGCGATTCCTCCCCGTGGTGCAGAAATTAGGATGGTTAGTTATCGTACAGGCGGTGGAAGAGAAGGCAATGTTCAAACTGGGGCAATCCAGTTTTTGAAGTCTGCATATCCATATATTACTAGTGTGGTCAATCGCGTACCAGCAATCAATGGGGCGGATGCTGAGTCACTGGAACAAGCTGTAATGAAGGCTCCCCGCATCCTCCGCACGCGCGATCGCGCCGTCACTGCCGAAGATTTTGAAGTTTTAACTCAACAGGCGGGTGCTGGTGCGATCGCTCGCGTCCGGTGTTTGCCAGCGAATTCTCGGAGGCAAGCTGGTATAGTTAGTTTACTGGTAGTGCCTTATGCAAACACAGATGCGATCGCCCAAGGCAATGGGATGACACCAGAAGATTTTGCCCTCAGTAATGCCCTGCAAGAGCAAATTTTGACTTACTTAGATGAAAGACGCTTATTAGGGGTACAAGTAGAGTTACAAGAGCCGAATTACGTAGGTGTTTCGGTACAGACAGAAATTGCTCTAGAGCCAGCATACAATAATCCTTTTGCCAGCGAAGAAATTCGCCGGAATTTAAGGCGATCGTTGTATAAATATTTAAATCCCTTAACTGGAGGAATCGACGGCAAAGGTTGGCCATTTGGGCGACCAGTTTATACATCAGATATTGTGGCATTACTGCAACAAACCCCAGGCGTGCGTCATTTAGGCCCTGTCTTGCTATTTCCCATCCGCAAGCAAGGAGAAAATTGGCGACGACAACCATCACCAGAACAATTGATCGATCCGGGATCGGAAGGTTTGATATGTTCTTGGGCTGATACAAATCTGCGTTCCAATCACGACATCCAAATCATTAATCGTTGATTTGTCATTTGTCACTTGTACTGAGCAAAGCCGTTGGCGCAGCCTCTCGTAGAGAAGTATTTGTCATTTGTCATTAATTATCTATCCTCTTCTGCTCCTCTGCCCCCCTGCTTCCTTGCCCTGAGCGAAGTCGAAGGGCTGCCCCCCTGCCCCCTGCCTCTTCTTACCCCCAACCCTCAATCCTATGGTTCAAAGTCGCTCTAGTCCAGCTGTAAGCATTCAATTAACGCCAATGCAAATTCCTGAAGCTTTACCTGCGGCAGGTTTAGCATTTGCAAATGCAGAAAACATCGATGTAGCTGGACGTAGTTTGCTCTTACATCCTGGACATCCTAGCGAGATGATTGTGCAGGTGCAAAACTTAGAACAACGTCCTTTGCGGGTAAGCTTAAGCGTTGAAGGAAACTTTCCATCCCAGTGGTGTCAAATTGGTACAGAAGGCAGTGAAATACCGCCTCGTGGACAGATGGATGCTGTTCTCCACTTCTCAATTCCCGACACATTTTTTGAAGACCAAGAAGCAATTTCCCCTGGAAAAAAAGACAAACTAACACTCAATTTTCGCAGCCTAATTACCCTACATATAGATCCAGGCACAGACAACGAACAAATCGAGAGAAGCGAGTATTTCGATTTATATATCCGTCCCTACACTGCCTACATGGAATTCTTGCCAATTTTGTATCGGGAAGTGGACTTTATTGGTCGCTTCATGAAAATATTTGAGCAAGCTTTTCAACCAATAGTTGATAGTTATAACGTCATGTGGGCAAACCTCGATCCCTTGACAGCACCGCAAGCATTATTGCCCTTTATGGCTCATTGGGTTGCTTGGCAAGTAGATTCTGTTTGGGATCTCCAGCAACAACGGCGTTTAATTCGCCGAGCCGTAGAACTTTATCGCTGGCGAGGAACTCGTAAAGGATTGCGTCTCTACTTGCATCTTTATACTGGTTTACCGCTAGATGAACATTTACCAAATGAAGCTGATAAACATATTAGTATTACAGAACCTTTTGGCCCAAGTTTCATTATCGGAGATGCACAATTAGGAAATGCAGTTTTAGCAGGTGGACAACCATATCATTTTATAGTGCGTTTGCGTTCAAATATTTCTAGTGGCATCATCAACGAAGAACTTATTCAAAGAATAATCGAACAAGAAAAACCTGCTTTTTGCACCTATGAATTATCTATCGAAAATCCCACTAATTAAATAATTCGTAATTTAGTAAAATTAAACAGACTTTTAATCCAAAATCTAAAATCTAAAATCTAAAATCTAAAATCCAAAATCCAAAATCTAAAATCCAAAATCTAAAATCCAAAATCTAAAATCCAAAATCCAAAATTGCCATGTCCCATCCTTTCCCACCACCACCAATTAAATCCTTGGAACGCCTGCAAGCAGCAGACGGCTTACTAATCAATGCGGAACGCTGGCGCACAGCCCATGAATATCACCGTAATCGGCAAAATGCTCAATATCAAAGTTTAAATCAACCTGGAATTGTCTGCGGTTTAGGCGTGCGAGATGTGACCGCCCCAAGCCAAGTTGAAGCTAGATATCGAGATGGACGTTGGGTGCAAATTCAACCTGGTATTGCAATTGATTTAGCAGGTAATCTAATTGTTGTACCGACTTCTTATGATTTTCCGATTGATTTAGAAGTAGTAAGTTCTGAACCGCTCATGATTTACTTAGTAGTTAGCTATGTAGATCCTGATGAATTGCGGCGCGGACAACAAAGAGATATTGTTCAAGAAACTTATCGAATTGACCAAATAAACTCTACACCAGCCAGTTCAGAAATAGAAATATGTCGAATACTCTTACAACCAGGACATACTGACATTACCCAACCTGCGGATGCTTTTTTCCCTGGATATAATAATATTGATTTGCGTTATCGTCGTCAGGCACAAATGCGTCCTCAAGCACTTGTATGTATGGCGCAGGCGACTCATAGCGATCCTGAATGTGCGCGTAATTTTTTCAGCCTTTCATATTTATTACAAGCAGTAGAACCGCTGTACCCAAGTTTGCGGGGGGCTGATGAACCAGGTCAGGTTTCTTTAGCAGAAAACATCCAAGACTATGACATCCTTTATCTCACAGGTGGACAGGCTATCTCTTTAAATAGTCTCGAATTTGAATCCCTCAAAAATTATTTAAATTTAGGTGGTGTACTTTTTGTTGATGCGCCAACAAATGCTAATCCTCTAATTGAGAGTACTCAAGCTTTGGCACAACAATTAGAGAGTCCTTTAAGACCTTTAGAAGAATTGCAACGGAGTCATCCTTTAAGGACAAAACCTTTCTTATTTGCTGCTTTACCAATGGTTAATCAACAACAAATTAAACTTTTAATTGGTGGAGGAATTATTTTAGCCATTGGAGATTTAGCAACTGCTTGGGGGCTGGATAGAGATTTGAGTTTACCCAGATTGACCATTCGGACAGCTCAGGAATTAGGGATTAATATTCTTCACTATGCTTGGAAGCGGCGACAGTTAATTGGATTGCAACAGGAAGATAATTCAGGGCAGTGGTGAAAGGCAAGTTAGTAAGCTGGATATTGCTGTTCAAACCCAAGACTCTAAAGCGAAAGGGTGAATCTGGTGAATACGTTGGAAATCATTGTCCGTTGAGACTGCTGTTGGATGAGATTGGGTTCACCGAAGATGATGCGACTACAGTGATTAGTGTCAAGCAGATACATCAGAATTCAGCCTGCGAGCGGGTGTCATAAACAGACTGGAGACATTTTTCAAAGTCCTCACCTTGCCAGGTACCAGCAAATTTCAGCAAATCTTTAGCTTTGGAGCCACGCAGTATTGGTTCCCCATCTTGGATAATGGCACTTGCTGGTTTAATACCAGAGCTATTTTTTCTGGTTTTGAGATATTCGAGATAGTCGAGAGTTTCCTCTAGAATCGATTCTGGAGCGGTTTCGATCGCAGCAATGAGTTGTTCCTTAATAGGGGGTCATGGGGGCACTGGAAGATTGATTGTGGATATCTTGATTCTGCATCATTTCCCACCATTATTTCTGAAACCAAAGATAGCGATGCCTGCGGTGGTAACAGAGCTTGCGTTGCCCTGAGCTTTGTCGTACCGCTACGGGGAAGCAAGCTACGCGTACTGTCTCCAAGAGTTGGGTCGAAGTGTAAACCTACACACTTCATTATCCAAAGGAAGCAGTGACAGTTAGTTGTTTGGACATTGCTTTGATCGTATTGAAATAGATGCCAACATTTTTAAGCAATTTCCACCTACAATATAAAGTTGGAATTATTGAGTCTGGTTATTTGCGATCGCACTATTATTTTTGTCGTGTTCGAGTTCTCTCATTAGAGAATCAAAACCACTGGTATTGTTTCCACTTTGGGCAAATAAAGACCGAATTTTATTAATTATCGTACTCATACTGTTGGAGAAAAACCGACCGAGATTATTAACAAAGTTTTTCAGTTTCTCAAAAATTGTCATCTCTACAGTAGAATACTTATTAACAATTGGATATACAATTTTTCCTTTTTCTGTTTGATAGTATTCTTGTTCAGGCATCAACATTGATGTGAGTGGTTGCACCTGTTTTGCCATATCAGCTTCGGTTCGTTTATTGCTGAGGAATAAAACATCATAAATTTTTCCATTCCAACTAGCCCAATAATGGTTTTTCCAAAACCATCGTTTACCGTCATCACAATTAGGCTTTTTACCTTGATATGGGGTAGCCCCAGCTTCACTCAAAAAAGGTTTAGCGATACTTTCAATTGTGATTTTTTCAATGCCAAAATATTCTTCTGCAACTTTTTTAAAAGCACGAGCTAATGTCTGACAATCTCCTTCTGGAGATCCTTTTAATAGAGTTTCTGGACTCTTGCTCACCATTGTGTATTGAAATTGGATATTTACAAAGTTTTTAAAAAGTTGTTCTAATATTTTATCTTGTGGCAATGTGTCATCTATACCATTGACTAGTGTTTTAGCTAGCGAATATTCTTGTAAAAATTTTTGTTTTTTATCTGCTGAGTTATTTGCTGCTAATATTTCTTCAGACTTTGCTTGTTCGTTCTGATTAGCTGGTATTGTCTGCTGTGCGTCCTGGTTTTGCAGAGGAGATCGATTAATTTGGTTGACTACAGAAGTAGCGACACTATCCGCCTCTTGTTCATATCGATCTCCTGATTGACCAATAGTCAGTTTTGGCTGTATTTCTCCTATTGACAGGCTATCAGCACGTTTTATCGCCATTTTGCTCAAGTTATGACCAAACTGCGAAGAATGTTCCTTTCCTTGCTGCAAAGATTCATTCATCTTTGTTTGCAACACAGTGAGTCGCTCTTGCCCTTCTGGCGCGATAGTGCCATGCTTGGCTTGTATTTGGAGTTTCCTTGCCTCAAACTGATATTGTTGAAATTTCTGATTTTCTACCTTTGCCTGTACTATAGGCTTGTTGGAGCCAAGTTGAGAGTGGGTAGTTAATAAATGCGATTGCAACTGACTTTGCTCTGACGAATAAGCGGATGAGTCAGCTTTTTTGTGGATTTGTAGCCGTTCTTTCATCGCTAGTTTTAAAAGTCAATAGTGGGTAATCTATATATTATGTCACTTACTTAAAGATCCCCGACTTCTTAAATAAGTCGGGGATCTGCGGATTGCGATAATTTCTACTGGGTTAAGAACGCCGTACATTCAAGCAACACCATTCTTTGCGTTTCCACAGGGTAGCGACAACCCAGCCATTTTCTTCTAAAGCGTCAGCAACAGCTTTAGATTGTTCTAATAAAATACCACTGAAAATTGCCCAAGTTTCAGGTTTAGCGATCGCACTCATTTCTGGAATCAATTCAATAATCACATGAGCCAAAATATTGCAGACAATACCATCCACTGGGCTTTCAATTAATTTTTTCAAAACGTCTACACTTCCCTGTGCAGGCAGTAAACGTTCTGGGCTAATATGATTCAGCGTACCATTACTGATAGTTGATTGCACCGCTAAAGGGTCAGTATCCACTGCATAAACTTTCTCAGCACCCAATAACAGCGCCCCAATGGAAAGGATACCAGAACCACAGCCAATATCCGCAATTACCAAATGTTCGTGTTTGCCACTATTACCCACAAAGGACTGCGGAACTCCACTCAGCCGCATTTCCAGGGATTCCAAACATAGCTGGGTGGTCGCATGATTACCTGTACCAAATGCTACACCAGGATCGAGGCGAATTACTAATCGTTCGATTGTTTCTGGTAATGGTAGCCAAGCTGGGTTAATTAGGAAGCGATCGCCTATTTCCTGCGGATGCCAATATTGTTTCCAGCTAGTCGCCCAATCTTCCTCATCAATTAACTGCCATTGCAAAGAAGGAGATGAAACTCCTACACAGAGCGCATCTTGACGCAGCCATAGCGACAGCGCTGCTAAATCTAAAAGCTGTGTTTGAATTGTCGGCAGATAAGCCCTGACTAAAGATGAATTTCCTTTGTTTTCACTAGCCGTACCACGACAGCCAAAATCTTCCAGTCGCCAAAAGATCGTATCTTCTAGGTCTGGTTCACATAAAATATTTAGTTCCCACCAGGTGTTTGCCATATAATTTTAAATTTTAGATTTTAGATTTTAGATTAGGGACTAGGTAACGGTTAATGACCAATGCGAAAAACAATGAGCAATTAGCCATTACCAATCCAAAATCCAAAATCCGCAATCCAAAATTAAAGTGTTACTGTATACGCGTCCCGAATACCAGGGACTTTTATAATCTCATTCAAAATGCCTTCTGGTAAAGGGTCATCTATACTCAGAGCCATTACCGCATCACCACGGACGATTTTACGACCTACTTGCATACTGGCAATATTCACATTAAAACTGCCGAGTAGGGAACCAAGTTTGCCGATAATCCCTGGCATATCGCGGTGCAGGGTAAACAACATATATTTGCTAGGTGGGACGTTAATCGGGAAACCGTCAACGTCGGTGAGGTGGATTTCCCGCTCACCCAACAAAGCACCTGTGACAGAATGAGTACCTAAAGTACCTGTGGCTTCTAGATGCAGTGTACCAGCATAGTCTCTAATGGAAGCATCGCGGGTTTCAATTACCCGAATTCCGCGTTCTTTGGCTTCTATGCTGGCATTTACGTAATTTACTCGTTCCCGCAAAGCTTGGTAAAGTAGTCCTTTGAGGGCAGCGACGATTAAAGGCTGACTTTTATTGGTCGCGAGTTCCCCTTGTAGTCGAATATTCAGTACTTCTACCCTTCCACCAGCTAGTTGTCCTACTAGATTACCGAGAGTTTCTGCTAGTTGCATATAGGGTTTGAGTTCTTCCAACACATCGGGGCCGAGTCCGGGGATGTTGACGGCTGAACGTGCTGGTAGTCCTAAAAGAACATCGCGAATTTGTTCGGCAACATCAATGGCCACATTCACTTGAGCTTCTGTGGTAGAGGCTCCCAAGTGGGGAGTGAGGATGATTTCTTTACCTAGCGATCGCAATTCCGATTCACCCAGTGGTTCTGACTCGAACACATCCAAGGCTGCACCGCCGATTTTACCCGCTTTCAAAGCTGCTGCTAAAGCTACTTCATCAATGATCCCACCACGAGCGCAGTTGATAATCCGAACTGTGGGTTTCATTTTTGCCAGAGTTGTGGCATTGATTAAGTGGGTAGTTTCTGGGGTTTTCGGAATGTGGAGGGTGATATAGTCTGCTTGCTGGAAGAGTAAATCTAGTTCCACCAACTGACAGCCAAGCTGTTCGGCTCGTTCTGTAGAAATAAAAGGGTCATAAGCTAGGAGTTTCATTCCCATTGTCTTAGCTACCGCCGCAACATGGGAGCCAATTTTACCCAAACCGACAACGCCGAGAGTTTTTTTGTAGACTTCCGCACCAACAAAACTATTGCGATCCCACGCACCGCGTTTTACCGAAGCATTAGCATCGGGGATATGGCGAGACAAAGCCAAAATCATTGCTAGTGCGTGTTCGGCGGCAGCAATTGTATTTCCCTCTGGAGAATTGACTACCACAATTCCCCGGCGGGTGGCAGCAGGAACATCCACATTATCCACACCCACACCAGCACGACCGATGATTTTTAGCTGAGTGCCGGCTTCAATGATTTCTTGAGTAACGCGCGTACCAGACCGAATCATCAGCGCATCATACTCACCAATAATTGCGATCAGTTCCGCTGGTTTTAGACCTAGTTTGACATCAACAGTTGCAACTTGCGAAAGAATGTCAATTCCAGCTTGGTCAATCGAATCAGAGACAAGAACCTTAGACATGATTACTTCATTTAAAGCTACAGGTTTTGCTGCACAAGACTTTTTAGTTTAGTCTTTATCTGTCGCAATTGAGCAAAAATTATTCGTTTGAATATCGACTTAACCTTAACTTACACTATCTGGTGGTGGTATCAAAGCATGAGTTGCTTTTGGTGGATACTGCCTCCTAAGTATTTGAAGGTGAGTGGCTATTTGCATCATCCTGTCGCTAAATATAAAGCATGAATAGCACTAAGCACCGATATATTTATTAATAGTTAAGAGTTACCAAAATTTTATCGGCTGAAGCAACTTTCTGAGTGGGGTAAAAATGCCTGTATTCTTGACTGGGCTGCAATTTTAGATCGGGCAATGCTATTGACAACCACCAAACGAGCGAGTAACTATTATATCTATCAAATCTTGGCTATTTCTAGATACCACAAGTGGTATCCCTTAGTCAAAGCAAAATATTGCAACTTTTATCCCAAACAGGCGTTTAAATTCACCAACCGATCGGCTTTTGATTTGTTGGTATCGCATATTACCATTAGCTTTCTGGTAAAACCTCCATCTTACCATAAAATATTTGTGCAATACTCTAAGGAAGTCGTGAAAGCTTTCTGAGTAGTTTGATGTTCTATTGAAAATGAATAAAGCTCAATGAACTAAAAATAGTTACTTCCAAAAGATTGAAGGCAAACAGGATTGTAGCTATCTTTAGAACTAGTAATTTTTATTTTTTTATTCCTATAGATTAAATTTAATCAATGCAAATTGTAGATAAAAATATATCAATAGTTTTGTATTATTTTTTCAGTAAGGTTAGCCCTAGAAAACAACAATAAATAAAAGAAAAAATGCCTAGATTAGTAGGACAACGCTCTAATACTGGAGCAAATATCACTAGCTTAATCATTCTGCTCGCCATATTTGGGGTACTTTCCGAATACTTTGGTGTAATTGATATAGTTCCCGGCTTTGGACGAGAAGGACGATATTTTCAACTGAAGTTTCGGGCGACTAACGAACAAATAATTCAACAACCAAATCAATAAAAAGACCAGGGATATATAATGCTTAAAGGTAGTGATATTCTCGATAAAGTAGTCGTCACCTACGACACAGGTAAGAAAATTGTCCGAATCATCGATTTAATTGTCGATCGGGAACGCAATCAACTTTTGGGTTTTCTAGTTGCAGAGAAGGGACTGTTTCGAGACGCAAAAGTGATTCCTTTAGAAGAGGTACAAGCCATCGGGTCAAATGCGATCGTAGTTAACTCGAAAGAATCTGTTGTGAAGGCACATCGTGTCCCTGTAATTAAAGAGATTCTGCACCAGAATATCGTGTTGAGAAAAAAGAGAATTCTAACTACAGAGGGACTCGACCTCGGTGGATTGGTCGATTTGTTCTTTGATGAGCATAGTGGACTGGTGGAAGGATACGAAGTTTCTGGCGGTGTATTTGCCGATGCTTATTCGGGGCGATCGTTCGTTCCTGCTAGCGAAACACTGAAAATTGGTGATGATGTTGCTTTTGTACCTCCAGAAATTGCTCAATTGATGGAAGAACAGGTTGGTGGTATCCGAGGAGCCGTTCAGGCAACTGGAGATAAATTGCAAGACTCGGCCCAGAGTACTAACCGCAGACTGCAAACAGCAGCTCAAACCATGAATGAGCAACTACAAAGCTCGGTAGAGAAAGTGAACCGAGAGCTACAGTCAGCAAGCCAGAATGCAGGTGAGCAATTCCTTGCCGCAACTGATGCTACTAGCAGCAAACTACAAGACTTCAATCGAGATGCAATTGCCTCCCTGACAAACAATTTGGTCGATCCTGCCGAACAAAAGATATATGTGGTTGGCAAGCGTCTCGAGCGGGATGTGCTGACTCCAGATGGAAATGTACTGCTACTAAAGGGTCAAGAAGTCACCCTAATTGATGCAGAAGCGGCCGATCGCCTGGGTATCCTTGATGAACTCTATCGAGCCACAGGTGGCAGTCTGACTGCCAACATCAGCCGCAATTTGCAAGCAGCAACAGAATCTGTTAGCAATCGAATTGGCAGCGTAACTCAGAGCAGCGCCGCTAGTCTGCGTCACTCAGTTGATTCCTTGGCAGCAAATGTAGCGATGCAGCAGGCAAGAGGGCGCAGAGTCCTGCGAACAGTGCGTACTGACGATGGCTTAATTATTGCGGCATCTGGGCAGATTGTGACAGAATCCCTTCTCGATCGCGCTCAGATTTACGGTAAAGAAGCAGAATTGCTGAACGCTGTCGGTCTGAATCTGGCAACCGCAGTCCGTTCTACTGCGAGTGACAGATGGTTAGAAAACAAAGTTCAACTGGACGATCGAGTAAGCATCGCTCAAGAGAATCTCAACACTTTCTGGCAAGCTTTGAAAGCGAAGGCAGAAAAGTTACAAAGACGCAGCAGACGGGCAATGAAAAATCAACGGATTGAACAAGCACTGGGGTCGTCCAGTTACCCGTGTCATTCTTGACCCAGAAGACAACGTGATATTGAATGTAGGTGAATTGATTACACATCGCGCCGTCAGTCAAGCTGAAACAAGTGGAGTTTTGAATATCTTACTAAGTTCGGTCTATACCAAGGAGCCACAAATCTCTGACAAAGAGTTACGTGCTTCAGAACATGGAACGGCGGCCTTAGTACATCATGGTAATGGGCGATCGCAACTTGAATCCAAATCGATCTTGTGACTTTGGCCATAAAATAATCAGGTCAAGATGGTTATTTATCGTGTGCGAGCAAGTTAGGTAGAACAAAAATATGCGCTAACGACTGATTTGTGCGATCGCAATAAAATTTCTACATCACATACATTTTTTCCTGGGATAGAGATTGCGATCGCAGAAATAGACATATTTTAGGGCAACTGCTCAAGCTCAAATACATAAATAATTTTGGGCTTAATGCAATGCACCGCGCTCAACAAGAAGCGCAACGCGCTGATATTGCAGAACAACGGGTTCGACAGTTGGCGGAACAATTAAGAGCGTTGGGAATAGATCCAGATAATCTGGCCTAACTGAAATATTTTGCAATATTTTCAACAAAACCTAAAAATTGAGATGATTACAGTAATGCTCAGAATAACAAAGTAGAGGTTGTACTGAAAAAGTATGTGACAAAGGATTTAAGAGATGATCTCAACCTGATGAGATAAGTTTGAGCAAGTCATGATGTTTTAGGAATTTTTATAATCACTTGAAAGCGGTTAAATTACAGCAGAATTTTGAATACTGAATTATTACAGAAAAACTATTGTTTTTTAGGAATAACGTTCCTGATTCCACTTTTAGCAGAGACAGTATCACCTTTGTAGCGAGGGATGATATGAATACTGGCGTGCATAATATTTTGACCAGCAGAGCGATTGATATTCATTCCTACATTAAAGCCATCAGGCTCAAATTCACTTTTGATAATTTCTTGGACTTTGTTCGCCATAAACCAGCAAGCAGATTGCTCTTTTAATGGAAGTTCAAAATAATTGTTAACATGAAGTTTGGGAATAACTAAAACATGACCTTTACTTATTGGATAGCCATCAAAAATAGCATAAGCTGTTGCTGATTCAGTTACTAATTTTAGATTTTTAGGAGGATTACAGAATATGCAATAGTTAGATGAATTTCGCTGATGATTATAGTGAACGTACTCATATATTTCTCGATATTCATCTAAGCAAATTGAAGTAAAGGGAAGTTTTGCAATGCACTGATAAGTAGGCTTTTTGTGAACATAATGTTCTCGAAATCCTTCTCTTTTGATATCCCTTCTTACAGCATAATAAGCTTTGCCTCCTGGTTTTAATAAATGTGATACTTCCATTAATACATTAGTTTGTTCTTCGGTAAATAAAACATTTAAAACATAAAAGCAAATTATGGTATCAAATTTATTATCAGGATATTCTGGAAAATAATAAGGGTCATAGCCTGTAATATCACAACCTTTTTGGCGCAATATTCTAACATCATTACCAAAGCCACAACCAAAGTCTAGTATTTTACCTTGGAGAAGATTTTGATTTAATAAAAACTGTGCCGGAAATGATAAATAACTTCTTTCAATCGCAGTAAGATGGCTGAACTGATTTTTTTGCTGTTTCATGGAATGAATTTTGGTGCTGATGTACCAAAATTATTATTCCCAGCATTTGTTAGTTATGCGATGTCTACAACGGGCTATTCAAAGTCGAATCAGGGTCAATACCTAGCTCACGTAACTTAGCTGCTAATATATCAGCACGCTGGCGTTCTTGTTCAGCTCGTTGGCGTTCTTGTTCAGCACGCTGGCGTTCCTGTTCAGCGCGTTGACGTTCTTGTTGGGCATTTTTCTGTTGACTGTGGCTACAAGTCCAAAGTTAGAGCCTATCAGCATTTGAGGTTGGATGCGTCCTGTGCTTCTCAAAGCATCGGTAAGCGCAGCAGCGATCGCAGGTTGTTGAATATTTTCCACTGGATCGTCTGGTAAAATGAAGTCGGCTGGAAGTGCTTCCCAAGTAACTATTGGTTCTTTTTGGATGGGGTTAACTTGTAGAACCATAAAATTACTCCTAATATCCATGCACAGTATATTAGTTATTTTTAACAAATCTTCAGGGTACACATCTGTGCGATCGCAGCATATAAATTTGGATAATCTTAAGTTTTGGATGAATAGATTCGCACTGCCTAAAAACCCAGAAATCTAGAAAGATTTCTCAGACTGGTGTATATACTCGTAGTCAAGCACTTAGCAGGCGTGAATATTATGCTGGAATGGTTTATTGGCTGGATAGCAAGCAATGCCTTTCTGCATCGGAAATTTTTAGAATATTTCTGTGCTTGGGAGTTTGTCTGGCAGTTTGAGAAGGAAGGCAGTATTTCAATTGAGGATCTCAAAACTGAAGTTTTTGGCAAACACTGGCAAGATGAAACTTGGCATGAGGTATTGCAGCTAATTGCGGGAATGATTGATGCGAAATTTGTTGGTGAAATTCTTGATTACTTGATGGTGCAAGATGGTGAAGAGGAAAAATTTATCAACTTGTTTTTAGCGGCTAAGTGTCTTGCAGAAGTGAGAAATCGGTCGGTAATTGCGTCAGTGGCTAATAAATTACTTAACAAGCTAATAGACTTAACTAAATATGAACCCTGGTACTATTACAGACTCTATCAAAATGCAGAAGAAACTAAGCTAATTCAGAAAGTTCGCACTCAAGCAATTGCAACAATCGCCGCAAATTGGAAAGATAACCCTCATACCTTACACTGCCTTAAAGACCGCGCTACTGCTGATGATGATGATGAGTATGTGCGAGGTGTAGCCATCAAAGTATTAGCCAGCAATTTCAAAGATGATCCGGACACCCGCTCGTTTCTCAAAGACCTTGCCACTGCTGATAATGAAGGGTATATGCGACGTGCAGCCATCAAAGCATTAGTCAGCAATTTCCCAGATGACCCGGACACCCGTTCGATTCTCAAAGACCGCGCCACTGCCGATAATCAAGATTATGTGCGACGTGCAGCCATCGAAGCATTAGCCAGCAATTTCAAAGATGACCTGGACACGCGCTTGATTCTTAAAAACCGCGCCACTGCTGATAATGCATGGAGTGTGCGAGTTCCAGCCATCAAAGTATTAGTCAGTAATTTCCCAGATGATCCGGACACCCGCTTGTTTCTCAAAGACCTCGCCACTACTGATAATCATAAGGATGTGCGACGTGCAGCCATCGAAGCATTAGCCAGCAATTTCAAAGATGACCCGGACACCTGCACGATTCTCAAAAACCGCGCCACTGGTGATAATCATGAGTATGTGCGACGTGCAGCCATCGAAGCATTAGCCAGTAATTTCAAAGATGACCCAGACACCTGCTCGATTCTAAAAGACCGCGCCACTGCTGATGAATGGGATGTGCGAGGTACAGCCATCAAAGCATTAGCTAGCAATTTCTCAGATGACCCCGCACACCCGATTGTTTGTTAAAGACCGCGCCACTGCTGATAATGAAGCGTATGTGCAAGGTGTAGCCATCCAAGCATTAGCCAGTAATTTCAAAGATGATCCGGACATCCGGTCGATTCTCAAAGAACGTGCCACTGCTGATGATGAATGGAATGTGAGAGTTGCAGCCATCGAAGCATTAGCCAGTAATTTCCCAGATGACCCGGACACCCTGTCGATTCTCAAAGCTCGCGCCAATGCTGATAATACAGTGGATCGATATACAGCTATCAAAGCATTAGCCAGCAATTTTCCAGATGACTCGGACACCCGCTTGATTCTCAAAGACCGCGCCATTGCTGATAATCAAGAGTATGTGCGATATATAGCTATCAAAGCATTAACCAGCACTTTCCCAGATGACCCGGACACCTGCTCGATTCTCAAAGATCGTGCCACTGCTGATAATGAAAGAGATGTGCGATGTGCAGCCATTCAAGCATTAGCAGCTAGCAATTTTCCAGATGACCCGGACACCCGCTCGATTTTCAAAGACTGTGCCACTGCTGATAATGAAAGGGATGTGCGATGTGCAGCCATTCAAGCATTAGCGAAACACTTCCGAAATCAGCCTGAGTTGTTTGAAATTTACTACAACTGCGCTGTGAATGACTCCTTTGAGGGTAGCCATGATCCCTGGTACCACCCCAACCCTCGACGGATTGCACTAGAGATAATTATCAAGCAATTTCCTCAACATCCCCAGACTTTACTACTGTTGCGCGACAAAGCAGAGAATGACCCCGATGAGCAAGTGCGAAAGTTTGCTCAACAAAAGTTAAAGCATTGGGGAAAGTAAATGTAAGCTGAGTATATGCCCAAGAAAATCAGAGAATTGAAAAGCTTGTTGCTATAAGCAGGGTTTACATACCGTCCTGGGAAAGGTAGTCACACTAATTGGTATCATCCCCTACTATCTGGGAGAGTCACTATATCAGGTAAAGACGGGAATGATGCTAAAGCTTACCAAGAGAAAGATGTTAATAATGCACTTCAAAGGTTAGAAGAAATTAAAAAGGCTCAACAGGAAGAACAAGAATGAATTCTCACTACACAATAATTATTCAGTGGTCTGATGAAGATGAGTGTTTTATTGTCAGTCTTCCTGAATGGGGAGAATTTTGTCATACTCACGGAGATACTTACGAAGAAGCTTTCAAAAATGCTCAAGAAGTTTTAGAAATGCTGATTGAATCATCTTTAGCTGACGGTCAACCTCTACCAGAACCAAAAACACTAGAAAAGTCGTTGAAATAATTCGTAATACTTCGGCTCCCTTCGGCTTCGCTCAGGGCAAGACCTCAGTACAAGTTGGTAATTCTTAATTTGTCAAATTAGAGAAGCATACGGCGATGCCTTCACAGTAGGCATCGCGGATTTTAGATTTAATCTAATCTAAAATCCCAAATCGAGTTACCGATTCACCGCCGCTGCTTCTCTTGCTGCTGCTGCTTGATCTGGGTGAATACCCAAGCGGGTGAGATTAATCCGACCTTTGTTATCAATTTCGCGCACTTTGATAATCACTTCATCGCCTACTGCCACTTCATCCTCAACTTTGCCAACGCGGTAGTCAGCTAGTTGAGATATGTGAATCATGCCTTCTTTTCCAGGCAAGAATTCCACAAATGCACCTATCGGTATAATCCGAGTAATGCGTCCTGCATAGACATCCCCTTCGTGCAACTTACGGGTCATGCCTTGGATGATATTTCTGGCTCTCTTGGCCTTGTTCTCATCCACAGCGGAAATTGTCACGGTGCCATCATCTTCGATGTCAATTTTTGCACCAGTTTCCTCTGTGATTCCCTTAATAGTCTTGCCTCCAGGCCCGATGACCAAACCAATCATGTCTGAATCAATCTTGATTGTTAACAGACGTGGAGCATAAGGTGAGGTTTCAGTTCGTGGTGTATCAATGCAGGCGAGCATTTTCTCCAGAATGTGCAACCGGGCTGCTTTGGCTTGGTGGACGGCTTGGGCAATAACCTCCAAAGACAAACCGGAGATTTTCATATCCATCTGCAAGGCGGTAATCCCAGTATCCGTGCCGGCAACTTTGAAGTCCATATCGCCCAAAAAGTCTTCAATGCCTTGGATGTCGGTCAGAACTCGTACTTCGTCCCCTTCCTTAATCAGACCCATTGCCGCGCCACTGACGGGTTTGAGAATTGGTACACCAGCATCCATCAGGGCGAGGGTGGAACCGCAGACTGAACCCATTGAGGTGGAACCGTTGGAAGAAAGTACTTCCGATACGATGCGAATCACGTAGGGAAATTGTTCTTTTGACGGTATCACAGGTATTAGCGCTCGTTCTGCCAATGCCCCGTGACCAATTTCCCGCCTTCCTGGGGCCCGCATTGGCTTGGTTTCCCCGACTGAGAACGGCGGGAAGTTGTAATGATGCAGGTAACGCTTGTGCTGATCTAGCTGCATGTCATCGTTGAGGTTTTGAGCATCCCCAGGTGTACCCAGAGTACAAGTGGATAATACCTGAGTTAGTTCCCGGTTAAATAAACCGCTGCCGTGGACTCGCTTTGGTAAGACATCAACTAAACAAGAAACCTGACGCACTTGATCGAGTTTACGACCATCAACGCGGACGTTATCTTCGATGATTTGTCGCCGCATAAAGTGTTTGGTAATATCTTTAAAAGTGTTACCAAGTGCTTTTTTATTTGTAGTTGCGGCAACTCGAATTGGGTCTTCTTCTGGCAGTTCGGTAATCGTCGCGGCAATTTCATCCTTGACGACATCTAAAGCTGCATCGCGTTCGGGTTTGCTCAAACTAAATTGAGACAGGATTTTCTTAATCTCGCCACTAGCGCGATCGCGGATATAATTTTCTAGGGTTTGGTCTACTTCTGGTGGTGCTTCTTGCACTATTACTAGACCCAGTTCGGCGATTAAATCTTGCTGCGCTTTGATTAAGTCCCGCACTGCTTCATAACCAAAGTCAATCGCCTCAAGAATATCTCGCTCTGGCAACTGATTGGCTCCTGCTTCCACCATGATCACACCATCTGGTGAACCTGCTACTACCAGATCCAAGTCTCCGGCTTCAATTTCTGCATAAGTGGGGTTAATAATGAAATCATCTCCCACTAAACCAACCCGCACTGCTGCCATTGGCCCATTAAAAGGAATCTGGGCAATCAGGGTAGCAATTGAAGCACCTGTAACTGCTAACACATCGGGTGGCACTAACTCGTCCATCGACAGTGTTAAGGCAATAATTTGCAGGTCATCCCTTAGCCATGAAGGAAACAAAGGACGCAGGGGACGATCTATAAGACGGCTGGTGAGAATTGTTTTTTCTGGTGGGCGACCTTCGCGCCGCATGATCCCGCCAGGAATCCTACCAGCGGCATATAGCCTTTCTTCATAATCTACAGTCAGGGGAAGAAAATCAATGCCTTCTCTGGCTTGCGATCGCGTAGCCGTCACTAAAACGGATGTATCCCCTGATTCTATCAAAACTGACCCACCTGCCTGGGGAGCTAGTAGGCCTACTTTCAGTCGAATATCCCTTCCATCGAAGGATATTGACTTATCAACTTCTGCCATTCAGTTTTTTTTCCTTCTCTTTCGCTATTCTCTTTCTGTGGCAATCCTAACATTTATGCCCTATGGCTGACTTCTAGTACATACAAAGATAGACAAGTCGTTTAACGCAAAGTGTGATACAAGATTAGAGCGTCTACTACCTGCCCATTCTCGAGCTTTGCCGCACCCGGAATTCGCCCAATAATTTCAAATCCTAACGACTGCCAAAGTGTAATTGAAGGTATATTAGTCTCAAAGACCAAATTAAACATTACTGCTTCGTAGCCCAGGTTTGCTGCGATCGAAAGCATAGCCTCTCCCATGAACCGTCCTAAACCCCGACCGCGTAATCCAGGTTGTACAATAAAACCAGCGTTGCAAATATGGCTACACCGACCGGGAAAGTTTGGCTTTAAATAAAACGCCCCTAATATTTCTTTTGACTTGTGTGTAGGATCTACAACAGATGTCCTGACAACAAAGGCATCCTTGCTTAACCAGTAAGCTGAAAATTCTGTAGGAGATAGAGGTTGCTTTTGGGGATAAGTTTTACCTTCAACAATTACAACATTGAGTAACGATCTGACAACCTCTTGTTCTTGAGGATGCATATAATCCAGTTCCACTAACATCCCGGTTTTTAAGACTTTAATTAGGGGAAAATTCATGATTAACAATGTTTATATGAAATAATTACTGAAATATTTATTATATTATGAGAAACTTGGGCAATAAATTTTGTTGATAAGATGCAAAAAATCGAATAATTGTGATTTTAATTCTAGAGTTTTGGGAAAATCTGAGTAGTTAGCAAATGGCGATTTTACACTGTAATTGGTTACTAAAAAATCAAAATGGTAGTTTATTTATTTGGGGGGAAACTTGGCGATCGCCACGAGTGAATTTGGAGTTGAATGGATCTGGAAATATCCCAGTACATCCATTGGCAATGACATCAGTGGAGTTGAGTGAGTGGTTGCGTTCTCAGAACATGGCAATTACGAACTTCATTCAGCAACCTCAAGTTGCGATGCCTGCGGCAAGCAAAGCGATCGCTACTACTGGGCGAACGCGCAAAGCCGCCAGTGCCACTGAAATCAGTTTGCCAACGCACTCCCAAATCATCGCTCTACCAACTTATATCCCAGAAGGTAGTAGTGAAGGAACAGCAGCAATTTTCCCTGTACATTCTGCTAGCTTGGGCGAAAATACAGACTCACCACAATATTTGCAACCGTGGCGAGTTGAGGGTTTTTGTCTTAACTCCAGCCAAGCAATAAAATTTCTCGCCGCGATTCCCCTGAATGCTGCTAAAGGGGAAGATGCTTTTTTGGGTGGAGATTTACGCTTTTGGTCGCAGGTTGCCCGATGGAGTTTAGATTTAATCTCCCGGTGTAAGTTTTTACCAACAATTGACCGACAATCAGATGGTACATTTGCTGCCAAATGGCGAGTACTTCTAGACAGTGCATTAGATGGAACCCGCCTAGAAAGATTTTCTGCGAATATACCGTTGGTTTGTCGTACTTATCAGGAGGGATTGGAGACTGGGGAGGAGTTTTCCCAATCCCTACTTTATATAGACTTTCCCACAGAACCTCAAGAATTACTTTTGGGATTTCTCAACAGTACGATAGATGCCCAAGTGAGAGAAATGATGGGTTCTCAACCTCCAATAGAAGCTAAGGCGATTGCATCTTTACCATCTGGGGTGCGACAGTGGTTGCAAGCCTTAACTAGTGGATCTGGTATCAATGCAGATGCACTTGAAGTGGAACGACTGGAAGCGGCATTGAAAGCTTGGACTATGCCGCTACAATACCAATTAACTCTTAAAAGTCAATTTCGTACCTGTTTTCAACTGCGTTCTCCAGAGTCTGGCGAAACAGATTGGACATTGGCGTATTTTTTGCAAGCGGCTGACGATCCTGAGTTTTTAGTGGATGCAGCAACTATTTGGAACAATCCAGTTGAAAGATTGGTTTATCAAAATCGGACAATTGAGCAACCACAAGAAACATTTTTGCGAGGTTTAGGGGTAGCTTCCCGATTATATCCAGCGATGTCTGGCGACAAGACGCAAAGCGCCTACGCACCCAGCTTAGAAACCGAATATCCCCAATCTTCTCGTCTCACCCCCATCCAAGCTTATGAGTTTATCAAAGCTGTAGCTTGGAGATTGGAAGACAGTGGTTTAGGAGTAATTTTGCCTCCCAGCTTGGCGAACCGCGAAGGATGGGCGAACCGTTTAGGTTTAAAAATTACAGCCGAAACCCCAAAGAAAAAGCAGGGGACGTTTAGGCTTGCAGAGTTTACTAAATTTCCAATGGCAATTGGCAATTGGTGGACAGACTATTTCCAAAGCCGAGTTTGATAAACTTGTGGCTTTAAATAGTCCGCTAGTGGAAATTAACGGTGAGTGGGTAGAATTGCGACCCCAAGATATCAAGACAGCCCAAACATTTTTTACCACTCGCAAAGACCAAATGGCGCTTTCCCTGGAAGATGCTTTGCGTTTGAGTACAGGAGATACTCAAGCAATTGAAAAGTTACCAGTGGTCAGCTTTGATGCATCTGGGGCATTGCAAGAGTTGATTGGGGCATTAACAAATAATCAAGCGATCGCACCTTTGCCAACACCAACAGACTTTAAAGGACAGTTGCGCCCTTATCAAGAACGTGGTGCTGCTTGGTTGTCATTCTTGGAACGCTGGGGCTTAGGCGCGTGTCTCGCCGACGATATGGGACTCGGTAAATGCGTAGCCAATGATACTCTAATAAATATAAATGGGCTGTTACGCACAGCTGAGACAATCTGGACAACTCACGCCAAAGAAACAGAGTTTGACGGCGAAGGATTTTGGTCTAACCCCACTGAGCAATTACTAGTTAATTCCATAAATGAAAAAACTGGCAAAATTGTCCAAGCTAATGTCAGGCGATTGTATCGGCAACAAGTCTGCGAAAAATTGCGAAAAATAACGTTAGAAGACGGTAGCAATATCACAATCACTCATCGTCACAAACTGCTAACAAGTAAAGGTTGGACAAATAACTTACAGGTGGGTGATTACGTTTGTGTACCAGGTAAAACTCTCTGGAATGGGCAATCACAAGACCCTGATTTAGTCAAATTTATTGCTTGGCAGATTGCTGAAGGGCATGAACTACCTGATGTGGGAAGAGTCACAATATCCCAAAAAGACATCAGAGTACTAGAGGATCTACTCCAAACTTGCCAACGCATTCAAAACCGTTATAACCTCAAAATTAACAGCCCTAATATCTCTACCTTCACTAATAAAGTTCCTTGTCTTCGAGTTAACAGTCAAGCCTATCGACGATTCTTAGAAGCTCAAGGTTATGTTTGGGGTAAACTATCGGCAGAAAAATCTATTCCGCCCTTCATTATGCAGGCAGATTTGGATAGCGTGCGGATATTTTTACAAAACTATTTCGATGCTGAGTCTGCTGTTCTTTTTAGGATGCGGAGTATTGAGATTTCTACAGCTTCAACTTTACTAATTCAGCAACTTTCTGCACTGTTGCGACGCTTCGGTATTTGGTTAAGAATATCGCCCAAACTAAAGT
Source organism: Nostoc sp. DSM 114160 (assembly GCF_053470305.1). Taxonomy (NCBI): domain Bacteria; kingdom Bacillati; phylum Cyanobacteriota; class Cyanophyceae; order Nostocales; family Nostocaceae; genus Nostoc; species Nostoc sp. DSM 114160. Next base: position 798,476 of record NZ_JBPFGO010000003.1, read on the forward strand.
GTGCTACTAATGGAACTCGTACTTTACGCACCTACTATATTGGTGTAATTGGTGGAAATTCTGCCCGCAGATTCTTCCAAAAAATTGGTTTTAATAACTCAGAAAAACGAAGTAAATTAGAGCAAATTTGTCAGCTGGTCAATAACACAAATATTGAAGGAATTCTTGCCTCTGATATTGTTGCTCAAGCAGTCAGGGGAACGAGGCTACCGTTGCGGCATTTTGGGATGCACAACACTGTTTACATTAATGGCTCACAGCAATTTTCTAGAGATAGTTTACAGCAAGTAATAGCTGGGATGAACCAGATGATTAGTGGAGAAGCCCAAAAACAATATCAGCTACTAAAACCTTCTAAATGGACAACTCAAACTTTGTCAGCATATAGCAACCTAGATGTAGAACAGTTGAGCTTAACAAGACAGTATTTGCAATGTCTTCTCGATCGAGAGGTATTTTATTGTCGGATTGAATCTATAGAGGAGATAGATTATGAGGGATGGGTTTATGATTTTGAAGTTAGCGAACATCATAATTTTGTCGCTAACAATATTATTTGCCATAACACTGTCCAATTCATTGCTTTTCTGCTGCACTTGAAAGAACAAGATGCACTAGAAAATCCAACACTATTAGTTTGTCCAACTTCGGTTTTAGGCAACTGGGAAAGGGAAGTCAATAAATTTGCACCAAGCCTGAAAGTTTTGCAATATCACGGTGACAAACGCCCAAAAGGAAAAGCATTTTTAGAAGCTGTAAAAAAACACGATTTAATCGTTACCAGTTACTCATTGCTTCATCGAGATATCAAGTCATTGCAAAGTGTCTCTTGGCAGATAATAGTTTTAGACGAAGCCCAGAATGTGAAAAATCCAGAGGCGAAGCAGTCAAAAGCGGTGCGAGAATTAGAAGCGACATTCCGCATTGCATTAACGGGGACACCAGTAGAAAATAGACTGCAAGAACTATGGTCTATTTTAGATTTTCTCAATCCTGGGTATTTAGGGAATAAGCAATTTTTCCAGAGGCGGTTTGCCATGCCAATTGAAAAGTATGGTGATACGGCTTCTTTGACTCAGTTACGTTCATTAGTGCAACCATTTATACTGCGGCGATTGAAAAGCGATCGCGACATCATTCAAGATTTACCAGATAAGCAAGAAATGACCGTATTTTGCGGTCTGACTAGCGAACAAGCTGCACTTTATCAACAAATTGTAGAACAATCTTTAGTAGAGATAGAATCTGCTGAAGGATTGCAACGCCGGGGGATGATTTTGGCTTTGTTAATCAAACTCAAACAAATCTGCAATCACCCAGCCCAATATTTGAAAGAAGCGACATTAGAGCAACATAATTCAGCCAAACTTCTGCGCCTAGAAGAAATGTTAGAAGAAGTTTTAGCAGAAAGCGATAGAGCTTTGATTTTCACACAATTTGCTGAGTGGGGTAAATTACTTAAACCCTATTTAGAAAAACAGTTAGGACGAGAAATATTCTTTTTATATGGCAGCACTAGCAAAAAACAACGTGAGGAAATGATTGACCGTTTCCAACACGATCCTCAAGGGCCACCAATTATGATTCTTTCTTTGAAAGCGGGTGGAGTAGGACTGAATTTAACACGAGCCAATCATGTATTCCACTTTGATAGATGGTGGAATCCAGCCGTAGAAAATCAAGCTACAGATAGAGTATTTCGCATTGGTCAAACCCGGAATGTGCAAGTACATAAATTTGTTTGCACTGGCACTTTAGAAGAAAAAATTCATGACATGATTGAAAGTAAAAAACAATTGGCTGAACAAGTTGTGGGTGCTGGGGAAGAATGGTTGACTGAACTGGATACAGACCAACTTCGGAACTTACTAATACTCGATCGCAGTGCAGTAATTGACGATGATGCAGAATAAGTTCTTAATCATGTAAAAACTAGAAAGACTATTTTGTGTTGCAAGTGATTGAGATATTGCGATGCGATCGCTTACCAAAACGACTTGCATTGAATTGAGTAATCGAATGCGAGATGCTAAAAATAGCACCTCATATCATGTCCGCCTAATTAGTTATGATTCCTGAATCTGTGCAAAAACCAGGAAAACCTCTTTCCCCCTGCCCCCTGCTCCCTGCCCCCTGCGGTCTTAATGATAAGTCTTTAACCGGACATGATATCACAAGGCGTTGCTATGCCCATCCCACAAAACTAGCAAAATCATCCCGCAAAAAATATGCAACGCCCCTCCCAAACCCCGTACTGCTTGGTGATGGCAGAGTGCTAATAAAGATTAAACAATCACAAAATTGTCTTCGGTGAGTGACAATCCAGCACTTAGTTGTGCAAATTTTACCTGAGTAAACCCAGATGTACTACCATCAAGGTCAAAGAACAGTCCACCTGTGGCGCTGTTGTAGATAAATCGCTAAGTGCTAGTGGTTGCAGATGTTCCGATGGTAAACTGACTTGTCTTAAGTGAAGGCGTTGACAACCCGCCACCAAAACCAGCAGCCGATACCCGAATCAGTTCATTAGTGGCGTTGAAGTCATAAAGATTATCAACACCTTAATTGTAACTATTGAAAGCAAAGGTATCAGTACCATCATTTCCATAGAGGGTGTCATTACCTTTTCCACCTGTGAGGATATCATTGCCATTACCACCATAAAGAGTGTTATTGCCTAATGCCTCATAAGCAGAAAGAGTATCATTGCCATCACCCCCAGAGAGTAGGTTCTTGCCTGTAGAGACAGGGGAATTAAATCTCCAGCTTGGTTAAAAAATTTGACAATTGAATACCTAAAATTCGGCGTTGTTGAATTGAAGTATGAATCTGGATGTAGAGACGTAGCACTGCTACGTCTCTACAAGGATTCTGGTATTATGCAAAATCATTTTCATACATGGAATTAGCAACGCCCAAAATTCACACTCGATATTTGGTTTCTTGCGAGCGTCTAAGTTCTAGTAGAAGAAAAAATAGTCAAGTGTTGTTCGGAAAAGATATTTTTATACCCTCCTTGTAGGCTTCTTTGCATAGATATCTAGCTTGAAAATAGAGAACATCTAAAGAACCCAACACTGACCATATACTACCATTTTTACTTAGATATCTTTGCTTAAAGATACATCTTTGTATATTCTTCACATTATTTGCTGATAAATTTATGTAAAAATACCTTGTTTATGTAGTATTAATCTTTTGATAGTCAATCTTGCCGAAGGCTATTACGGACTGATATAACGTTTGTAACCAAGAAACCTGCGAACGCAGAGATTAGTGCTTCCGGCTCTAAAGCGCAAAGCAATCAAATGACCTCTGTTCTCAAAAATTCTCAAATGCTTGAGACATTGCTAATGGATCTGATGGCTGTGGTTGAGATTAAAGGCTAATACTTCTTAGTAAAGAACAAAAGCAGGGTAAAGTTATAATTATTTTATTCGTCTAAGAAGTGCAATGCCTACGGCGGCTTGCGCCTACGGATTTTTTAACTAGTCCTCAATCTCCAGTTCTTTTTACTTTGAGTGAAGCAACCATGACCAATTATACTCTTCAAGCAAGTCGAGAATGGTGGTCGCAACAATGGCTAGATTTGCTAGATTCCTATCGCTTTAAAAAGCGTTTAGAACGTGCCAGAAATTATGCTCGTCAAGGAAATGTTTTGAGCATTGAATTTAAAGGTGCAAAAGTATTGGCTAGGGTGCAAGGTAGTGAAGTAGAACCTTATAAAGTTTCTCTTTCCCTTGAACCATTTACCGATGAACAGTGGGGTTATGTAATTGAAAGCATGTCCCAAAAGGCAATTTTTGCTGCCAAATTACTAGCAGGAGAAATGCCACAAAATATAGAAGAAGTCTTCACGGCTAATGGTCTTTCGATATTTCCATTTACCCTTGGTGATGTCCACAGTAAATGCTCTTGTCCCGATAAAGCAAATCCTTGTAAACACATTGGTGCGATATACTATCAGTTAGGCGATCGCTTCAGTGAAGACCCCTTTGTACTATTTCAATTGCGCGGACGTTCTAAAGAGCAAATTATTAGCGACTTGCGTAAATTACGTAGTGCCAAGATTGAACCTAATACTACAGAAACGGTTGATGTTCAACAGTCAATTACTAATAACAAATACTCAGTAAAAATTGACTCTTTCTGGCAATACAATGAGCCACTAGAGTCATCCTTGGTAGTGATTGTACCGTCTAGCAGCGAGACGATATTAGATGTATTGGGAGCGATTCCCTTAGCAAAGGAAGAGGAAAACGCAGTAAATTCAACTTCGAGTGATGTGGTAATGAAATATTTAAATACCGTTTACAGAGATGTAAGTCAGAAGGCTGTTTTAGCAGCAATGAATGTAGAAGGAAGTTGATAATAATTCGTAATACTCGCCTTCATGCGAGAAGCAAGCTACGTAATTCATAATTCGTAATTATGAATTAAATTGACTAGAATATTCTCGCCTTAAAACTCTATCTCTTTATGGGTAGAGTGTTTACCAATTCTGTATTCTAACTCCTGATTTATTGTCCAAACTCAAGCCTAGCCTGTTCTACCAAATCACCAGTCACAACATCTTGGCCTGCTTCACGAGCCAGCTGTTCAATTCTGGCTTTAGCTTGAGAGCGGACAAAAAAGGGAATATTTTGTAACTTTTCTTTAGCTTCAGATGTCCATCGCAAAGTATCAATAAAATTGGAATCGTTCATAAATTAGTTACCTTGGCAAGTCGCTTACTTTAATTAACGTGAGTTCGACGAGTGCTATTTTGACCTCTCCCCCAGCCCCTCTCCTACCAGGAGCTACAGTGTACACACAAGTCCTTCTGACCCCCTCTAACTCCCCCTTGGTAAAGGGAAGAACCGGATATTTCCCCCCAAAACATCGGGGGGATTAAGGCTTTCAAGGGCAGGCTTTTAGGCTTTCGATAAATAGTTGAGAATGTTCTCAATTATTGAACGTAGTTTTAAGTTTTCAGACAATGGTTTTGGTTTTAAAATCCCAAAAATTTGTCTAATCAAAAAAACCTGCCCCAGAAAGGGGGATTAAGGGGGGGTAAATTCAGGGTTTAAGCTTCATTACCAAGATATGTGTACACCGTAGCCTACTAGGAGAGGGGAGCAAAAACCCTCCTTACTCGTTACTCCTCCCTCTCCCAAGGGGAGACGCACTCGCGTTCGCCTTTTAGGAGAGGGAGGCTGTCCGGGAGAGGTCTGTCGAACTCACGTTTAATTAATAGATTACTAATTTTCGTATAAAAAAAGCCCTTGCTTTTATGCAAGAGCTTTTAAATTAATAGTCAGTGATGAAATAAACTTTACAACCTAATCTAGGTCGTCCATGAACATCACCGGCTCAGTATCACGGTTAATTCCTTTCTCAAAACCACCAGCCGCAGCCCGTGCGCGACCAGCGTGCCACAAGTGACCAACTAGGAAGAAGAATGCTAGTACGAAGTGAGAAGTCGCCAACCAAGCGCGAGGAGATACGTAGTTGAAGGAGTTAATTTCGGTAGCCACACCACCTACGGAGTTCAAAGAACCCAGAGGAGCGTGGGTCATGTATTCAGCAGCGCGACGAGCTTGCCAAGGCTGAATATCATTCTTGATTTTTTCCAAGTCAAGACCATTCGGACCACGTAGAGGCTCCAACCAAGGGCCGCGGAAATCCCAGAAGCGCATGGTTTCACCACCAAAGATGATTTCACCAGTTGGAGAGCGCATCAGGTATTTACCTAGACCAGTAGGGCCTTGGGCAGAACCGACGTTAGCACCCAAGCGTTGGTCACGAATCAAGAAGGTCAAAGCCTGAGCTTGAGAAGCTTCTGGTCCAGTAGGACCAAAGAACTCACTTGGATAAACGGTGTTGTTAAACCAAACAAAGATTGAGGCAATGAAGCCCATAAGAGAAAGAGCGCCCAAGCTGTAGGAGAGATAAGCCTCACCAGACCAGATGGATGCACGACGTGACCAAGCAAAAGGCTTGGTAAGAATGTGGAAAATACCACCAGAAATTAAGATAAAGGCGACCCAGATGTGACCACCGACCACATCTTCTAAGTTATTGACGCTGATAATCCAGCCTTCGCCGCCAAAGGGAGACTTGATTACATAGCCAAAGATAACTGCTGGGTTCAATGTCGGATTGGTAATAATCCGAACATCACCACCACCTGGTGCCCAAGTGTCATACAACCCACCAAAGAACATTGCCTTTAACACTAATAGCAATGCACCGAATCCCAAAATAATCAGGTGGAACCCGATGATGTTGGTCATCTTGTTCTTGTCTTTCCAGTCGTAACCAAAGAAAGAAGAATATTCTTCTAAGGTTTCTGGACCGCGAACGGCGTGATAGATACCGCCAAAGCCAAGGACGGCTGAGGAAATTAGGTGGAGTACACCGATAACAAAGTAGGGGAAAGTATCGATAACTTCACCACCAGCACCAACACCCCAACCCTGAGTGGCAAGGTGAGGTAACAAAATCAAGCCCTGTTCGTACATGGGCTTTTCAGGAATGAAGTGAGCGACTTCAAACAAAGTCATCGCTCCAGCCCAGAATACAATCAAACCAGAGTGGGCAACGTGAGCACCCAGTAGTTTGCCAGATAAGTTGATTAAACGGGCGTTACCAGACCACCAGGCAAACCCGGTGGATTCTTGGTCGCGTCCAGCGCCGCCTAAGATATTTGGTCTATTAGAGAGCGTTACCACGTGGTAATACCTCCTCAGGGAATACAAATTGTTCGTGGGGTTGATCTTGAGGAGCCATCCAAGCGCGGATACCCTCGTTGAGCAAAATGTTTTTGGTATAGAAGGTTTCAAACTCCGGGTCTTCCGCCGCCCGTAATTCTTGGGAGACGAAATCATAAGCCCGCAGGTTGAGTGCTAAACCGACGATGCCGACGGCACTCATCCACAAGCCGGTGACTGGCACGAACAACATAAAGAAGTGCAACCAGCGCTTGTTAGAGAAAGCAATCCCGAAAATCTGTGACCAGAAACGGTTTGCTGTCACCATTGAATAAGTTTCTTCCGATTGGGTGGGATTGAAGGCGCGGAAGGTGTTAGCACCATCACCGTCTTCAAACAAGGTATTTTCCACTGTGGCACCGTGAATCGCGCACAGTAGCGCACCACCCAATACACCCGCAACACCCATCATGTGGAAGGGGTTGAGTGTCCAGTTGTGGAACCCTTGCAAGAATAGCAGGAATCGGAAAATTGCGGCTACGCCAAAGCTGGGTGCAAAGAACCACGAGGATTGTCCCAAGGGGTACATCAGAAATACGCTGACGAATACCGCAATGGGAGCAGAGAATGCCAGAGCGTTGTAAGGGCGGATACCTACTAGACGAGCAATTTCAAATTGCCGCAACATGAAGCCAATCAAACCGAAGGCGCCGTGTAGGGCAACGAATGGCCACAACCCACCCAATTGGAACCAACGGGTGAGGTCGCCTTGAGCTTCTGGTCCCCACAACAGCAATAGGGAATGTCCCATGCTGTCGGCGGGGGTGGATACTGCCACTGTTAGGAAGTTACAGCCTTCTAAGTAGGAGGAGGCTAATCCGTGGGTGTACCAAGAGGTGACGAAGGTGGTGCCGGTCAGCCAACCGCCTAGTGCTAGGAAGGCGCAGGGGAATAATAGTATCCCTGACCAACCTACGAATACGAAGCGATCGCGCTTGAGCCAGTCGTCTAGAACGTCAAACCACCCTCTACTGGGGGCACGTCCAACTGCGATGGTCATCGGACTTAAATCCTCTTTTCTTACTAAAATTGCAACGTTTCTAAGGCATTACGGAAAGCCAATGTAACCGACTGCCGTGAGGAATTAACGTTTTTTTGACAATCTCAACTGCTTTTAAGTAACTGAGATTCTGAGAGCTTACTGACTAGTTAAGTCATTATTTCTCAGGGTTATGACATTACACGTACCATCGGCTAGTAATTTAGCTTGTGGTAACTTAATGATTCTTAACTTATCACACTACTCAGGGTTTTTGCCTGATACGCAAAAGGAAATGAGCTATGAAACACGAACCTTATAAATAATATGAATATCAGAAATTTTACAATTTGACACAACTTTTCTCAGAAATCTAAAAAAATTTAATGCAGATGGAGGTAGGTAGAATAACTCATTTCAAGAGGTCAAAAAGAGGCAGGGACAGGAAAGCAGGGAATTAAGAGGGGCAGAGAGTGAGGGAGTAAAGAATTTTGATCGGCCATTGAGTAAAAAAATAGTACAACATTACCTGAAAAAATTATATCGGTAGCAGGAACATGGAACGGCGCAGTTGAGTTTTTGTCAACGATATTTGGTAAAATAATCTGGATAATGACTTTGCGGCCACGTCGGTGATACACCTCTGGAAAACCTATGTGAAACGTTAGACAAGGAGAAAGGAAGTTGGCATATCTTGACTAATACAAATAGCCTAAGTGGTTTGTCCCGTAGTACAAGAAAGCCAGCATTATCCGAAACAGGAAAATTTGTAGGGTACAAAGTGAAAAATTTCTAGTCTGCGGCAGGGTTCCCGTGGACTTAAAACATAGCTCTTTGTGCCTCCTAAGCAATAGCCGGATTGGCAGAGAAACCCACCACTCTATGCAAAAGCATTTAGTGTACGAGTATGTGACAGCGAGTATCTCACGGGCAATGGTAGTTCAATGACGACATCAACAACGATTAACAAAGGCGATCGCCTCCTGCACCAAAATGTTCTCGGTTCTCGTCGGTTCAGTAACTACTGGTGGGCAACTATCGTTACCTTGGGAGCAAGCGGCTTTCTATTGGCTGGAATATCCAGTTATTTAAAAGTTAATTTACTCATAGTTTCCGATCCCACTCAACTGGTATTTGTCCCCCAAGGATTAGTAATGGGGTTATATGGTACTGCTGGCTTGCTATTAGCTACATACCTGTGGTTAGTGATTTTATTGGATGTTGGAGGCGGTTACAACGAATTCGATCGGGAAACTGGCGCAATCAAAATCTTCCGTTGGGGGTTTCCTGGTAAAAACCGCCGAATTCAGATTGATAGCCGCATAGAAGATGTCCAATCTGTATTAATAGACATAAAAGAAGGTCTTAACCCCCGTCGCGCCCTCTATCTACGCATTAAAGGACGGCGAGATATACCATTAACACGGGTTGGACAACCAGTATCTTTAACAGAGTTGGAAACAGAAGGCGCAAAGTTAGCCCGCTTTTTGGGAGTATCGTTAGAAGGATTGTAAGGGAGTGAGGGAAGAAGAGGGGGAGCAGGGGGCAGGGGGCAAGGGGGAAAAGAAAAATTCCTTCTTTCCCCTCTGCTCCCAGCTCCCTGCCCCTCTGGCTCTTGTGCCCAATGCTCCTCAAAACGATAAGATACTCTGGTTAAATCGGTAACAGGCAATGCGGTTAAAAATTTCTCAATTTTTGCTTTCTCTTGTGATTATCAGTGCTTTGATCTTGGGAGGATGTTCAACACAGCAAGTCGCTTCTAATAGCTCTTCTCCAAACTCGACAGCTACCTCGACCACAACCGAGGCGAGTACCAAGACAACTACTGAAGCAACTTCTGTATCTCAAACTAGTAGTGAGAGCATTCCTGGACTGGCAGATTTACCGCGCCTCGAAGGCAAGGCTACTGTGGTAATCACGGTTAAAGGTTCGCCGATTACTATCGAAGTAGACGGTACTGATGCCCCCATTACAGCTGGCAACTTCGTAGATTTAGTGCAAAAGGGGGTTTACGATGGTTTAGCTTTCCATCGAGTTGTGCGCGAACCCCAACCGTTTGTAGTTCAAGGGGGCGATCCTCAAAGCAAAGACCCGAAAGTTCCAGCAGACAGACTGGGAACAGGTAGCTATATTGACCCAAAAACAGGAAATGCTCGTTATATACCTTTAGAAGTTAAGCCCAAAGGTTCAGATACTCCGATTTACAATAAACCATTTGATGCTACTGCTCAACCCGTCGTATTGCCCCATAAACAGGGTGCAGTAGCAATGGCGCGATCGCAATCACCAGATTCAGCTTCTGCCCAGTTTTACTTTGCTTTAGCGGATCTAGCATTTTTGGATGGTAACTACGCCGTGTTTGGCAATGTCACTCAAGGCTTTGATGTCGTAAACAAAATTCAGCAAGGCGATCGCATTGACTCTGCTAAAGTCACTCAAGGTGCTGAAAACCTGAAAACACCAGGAAAGTAGGGAAAGAGGCAGGGGAGCAGGTGGGTCACTGAGCGTTGGTCATTGAGCGTAGCCGAAATGAGCCGAAGTGGGAGCAGGGGGGCAAAGGAAAAACTCTTAACTCTTGTACAGACGCGATTAATCGCGTCTCTACTTTTAACTCCTAACTCCTAAATTGGTCAAAATTGTTGTTACTGGTATTGGTTTAGTTTCCGCCTTGGGTGGAAGCTTCGAGGATAGCTGGCGAAATTTAATCGCAGGTAAATCTGGAATTCGGTTACATCAACCGTTTCCAGAACTTACACCACTTCCTCTAGGTTTGATTGGCGAACAACCATCTGAGTTGACAAGGTTAACTCAGATGGTTGTTGCTTCTGCTTTACAAGATTCTGGGTTAGTTGCACCTTTAGCTGATTGTGCTGTAGTCATTGGATCGAGTCGCTCTTATCAAGCGTCTTGGGAAAAATTGGCGCGGCAAATGTATAACGCGGAAAATTTTCCTGTGTCCTCTTTGGGAAATTGGCTAGATACATTACCTCATATAAATGCGATCGCAGCCGCAAGACAAATCGGTGCATCAGGTATAGTTTTAGCACCAATGACAGCTTGTGCTACTGGAATTTGGTCTATTGCCCAAGCAGCTATGCTTATACAAACTGGGCAATGTCAACAAGCGATCGCAGGTGCAGTAGAAGCACCGATTACACCCTTAACTTTAGCTGGATTTCAGCAGATGGGTGCTTTGGCGAAAACTGGGGCTTATCCCTTTGATTTGCACAGAGAAGGCTTAGTCTTGGGTGAAGGTGCGGCTGTATTTGTCTTAGAATCAGCAGAATTGGCAAAGCAGCGTCAGGCAAAAGTTTATGGTGAAATTCTCGGTTTTGGCTTAACCAACGACGCATATCATAGTAATTCACCAGAACCAGAAGGGAAAAGTGCGATCGCTGCTATCAAACAATGTCTAGAACGTAGTTGTCTATTACCAGGCGATATTGATTACATTCATGCTCATGGTACAGCTACCCAACTAAATGACCAGATGGAGAGTATGGTAATTCAGCGTTTGTTTCCCCAAGGCGTGGCGGTTAGTTCCACCAAGGGAAGCACAGGTCATACACTAGGGGCATCTGGAGCTATAGGTGTAGCTTTTTCTCTCATGGCGCTAAAGCATCAAATATTACCGCCTTGTTTAGGATTGCAGCAGCCAGAGTTTGATTTAGATATCGTGACATCTGCACGTATAAGTAAAATTCGACAGGTATTATGTTTGAGTTTTGGCTTTGGGGGACAGAATGCCGCGATCGCGTTAGCAGCTCTTTAGCTCCCTTGTCGCCTCCTCAAGTCAAAAACCTAAAACGTTCAACATCTACTTGCAATACTTGTCGGGTTTTAGGGAAAAGGGGAAGGTGGGGCCCCAAGAAGGGGATAAGGGGCGGGGGAAAAGGGAAAGAAAAAACCTTTAACCCAACCCCAGTAACCATTTTCCCCAAACCAAATTCTGAGTTCAAAATGCACAAAGCGAGTAGTATTGCATCTACTTGTTACTATAGTTTTGAAAAATAAATTGTGATTAAAAGGGAATATGAATGGCGATTGCTATTCGACAAGCTCGTGACGACGAACTTGAAGCGCTGATTCCGATACTACTGTTGGCAGAAGAATCGGAGCGTGCACTGCGATGGGGGCTTGCTAACCTCGTTGATGCTGTATATCGTATGGACGACAACGAACACTTGGTTGGTGCAGCAACGATGAAATGGCGCAGCGACCCCTGCGAAATTATGGAACTTGGTATAGCCCCTGAGTTTCAAAGGCAGGGTTTAGGTAAGGAGTTCGTTGCTTGGTTGATTCAAGAGGCGAAGCAACGCGGCAAGAAACAGATGCTCGTTGGCACGTCTAATTCAAGTCTTGGCAACATTGCTTTTTATCAAAAGTGCGGATTTCGGATGGATCGTGTGCGCCATGACTACTTTTGGTATTTACCTCAGCCAAGTTACGAAAACAGCATTCAGATTCAGGACATGCTCGTATTTCGTTTAGATTTGGTGCCATGCTCAACTAGGAAAAAAAACAAACTCAAAGAGGAAAAGCAAATTAGGTATGAAAGCTAGGGTAAAATTAGTTCTTCAGGATGAAGAGAGAGAATGGCAGCAATAATGGTTCCCACTTAATGCCTGCTCACCGAAAAATTTACAGATTAATTGAGATAGTAGCTTCGATATAGGTATAGCTACTTTAAGCTTGAGTGACTAGTGCTATGTACATTGAATCATTATCGATAGCAACCTTGGAGCAAGCAATTCACCTAAGAGAAGAAGTTTTCCCAGGCGTGAGTAATAGTAGTGATAGTCCATCGCTGGTGGCAAGTTTATATCTAGATGAATATGCTCAATGGTTTTCAAACAGTGGAATTACCCAACTCAATTACTGGGTTGCGATCGATGAGCAATCTTTCCAAGTAATTGGGCTAACTGGGTTATATTGCAAAAGCGAAGACGAACAAGAAGCTGACTGGTTAGGCTGGTTTTGTGTAGCATCACGATTTCGAGGAAAAGGAATTGGAAAAGAGCTATTAGACTTTACCATCGACTTAGCACAAGCAAAAGCAAAAAGGTACTTACGTTTGTATACTTGGGAACATCCTTCTTCTTATGTAGCCCGGATGCTTTATCTCAAACGCGGTTTTTACCAAATTGGTGAATCCCCAAACAAAAGCGGATTTAAAACTATCTATCTTGAACTCCAACTCGATCGCATTATTCATAGTGGATGAAGAAATTCGTCTGGTTACAATATTGCAAGGCTTTTTGTACATTCGATTATTTCAAGTGCCTGAAACGATGATTTTTCGTTCAAACTAGATCAAAAAGCGATCGCACTCTGATGCGATCGCCTTTTTTATAGATTTTGTCAAAGCCTACATCATCGGCAGCTAACAAACCAATTCCGATCGCAGGCAAAGCCTTTGAGAGCAACTTTAGAGAAAGAGGCAATCAACGCCGCGAAGCAATGCCTAAAGTGAATAGACCCTCTTGCAAAAATATATTTTTCCACTTTTAAGGAAAAGGTTTTGGTTAAAGGGGAAGGATTTTGAGTTTATTTACCCTTTTCCCCTTCACCTTTACCGTATTAGTCCATGTACTGCTTTGCACAAAGTGCAGACTATACAATAAAAAACTGTAACAAAAACTACAAAATTTATTCTTTTTCAAAAAAAAAGGATAAGCTTAAGTACAGATGAGATCCGGTTCGCAAAGATACCGTGATTAGGAGAAAATTTATGATTTCAAGATCCTCGTTGCTGTCAGAACCTGCTTCGCCAGCGCATATATGCCCCTTTGACCAAGCGTGTAGTTACTTAGAAGCGGCAGCTAAAGAATTAAATTTAAATCAGGGTTTGCTAGAAATTCTCAGCCACCCGCGTAAGGTTGTCACGGTTTCCATTCCCGTGAAACTAGATGATGGGGAAATACAAGTTCTCGCTGGACACCGAGTGCAGCACTCTGATGTCTTAGGCCCATACAAGGGCGGAATTCGTTACCATCCGGCTGTGACATTGCGCGAAGTATCTGCTTTAGCAATGCTGATGACCTGGAAATGTGCCTTATTAGGTATTCCTTACGGTGGTGGGAAAGGTGGCATTGCTATAGATCCCAAACGCTACAGTGTTGGCGAATTAGAGCGAATCAGTCGCCGTTATATCAGCGAGTTGATTAAAGATATTGGGCCTTCTGTAGATATTCCTGCGCCAGATATGGGTACTTCTGCCCGTGAAATGGCTTGGATGATGGATACTTACTCTGTGAATGTTGGTCATGCTGTACCAGGAGTTGTAACTGGGAAACCCCTTTCGATTGGTGGTTCTCTGGGACGAGAAATGGCAACCGGACGTGGCACAATGATTATTGTCCGTGAGGCGCTAGCAGATCGAGGTAAATCTTTGGTAGGAGTGCGAGTAGCCATTCAGGGTTTCGGTAACGTTGGCTGTGCCGCAGCAGAATTACTACATGAAGCAGGCGCGAAAATTATCGCCGTTTCAACTGGTGCAGGCGGAATATTCTCCGAAGCTGGTCTTGATATTCCCAAATTAAAAGTCTACGCGGCTGAAAATCGCAAGAGTATTGTCGGTTTCCCGCAATCTGTACCAATTAGCAATGCAGATTTATTAACTCTACCCTGTGATGTCTTAATACCAGCAGCTTTGGAGAACCAAATCACTGAAGAAAATGTGAATCAGGTGCAGGCGCAAATTGTCGCAGAAGCAGCTAACGGCCCGGTTACTCTTGAGGCTAACTTGGCCTTAGAGGCGCGGGGTGTGACAGTGTTACCAGATATTTTGGCGAATGCTGGCGGTGTAGTAGTCAGTTATTTAGAGTGGGTGCAAGGTCTTTCTTACGTATTTTGGGATGAGGAGCGCGTCAACCGCGAAATGGAACATTTGATGGTGCAAGCCTATCGCAAGGTGATTCATCAGTCGGAGGTACGGCAAATTTCTTTAAGGCTAGCAGCTTATACACTGGGGGTAGGTAGAGTGGCTCAAGCGTTGACTGACAGAGGTCTTTATCCTTAATATTTGGGCATAGACAGCAGTTTTTAATTGAATAAATAACATATAAGGGCACAACTATAATATTGTGTCCTTATTATGTTATGAATAGCCGATGTTTCTGTTAAGCGATCGCTACAACATAACTAGTGGTTTGATTAGAGGCTGCTGACTCAATTTATAATTGCAGGCAGCAGCCTACATAAATGCATTCCCATTCGGAAACCAACCTTACGACTCGCTAGAAGGTGCAGCAGCATGAATTAAGTCTGGCTTCTCGTCATTAGGAGGACGCTCAATAGTTTGAGCCGATGTGGGACGTTGATGGCGATTGCGAGTTTGGATCTGTACAGGTTTACCTGTCTCAATTGACTCGTAAAGTGCTTGAATAATCGAAACATCAATCAACCCTTCCGTCCCAGATGGTTCTGGGTCTTTATCTTCGAGAATACAATCAGAGAAGTAGGTAAATTCAGCCGCTAGTTGATCGCGATCTTCAAAGGTACGCTCTTGAGTTTCACCATTAATTGTCAGGTAATGCTTGATTTCTCCCTGCCAAGGATATGCGGGGTCTACTCGTAAATCGCCTTGAGTACCTACAATCTGATAAGTTGAAACACTTGCCCCTCCAAAACTACAGGTAAATGTTGCCAATCGCTCATTCGGAAAACGCAAGATGACGCTAGCCATTTCTTCCACTTCGCTGAAGCGTTGTTCTCCGTTATTGGCAGCTACGGCAAATACTTCAATTGGTTCATCTTGAAATAGATAACGTGCAGCATTAATGCAGTAGATGCCAATATCGTAGAGCGTGCCACCACCGGTAACATCTCGTAAACGAATATTGCCCTCTTCTACTTGCTGAGTAAAAACCGAATTGAAAATCCGTGGTTCACCAATTTGCTTTGAGCGCAAAATTTCAACTGCTTGTAAATTGGCTGCTTCTAAATGTAAGCGATAGGCAATCATCAGCTTCACATTGTTATCATTAGCAGCTTGAATCATTGTTTCACACTCTTTTTCTGTAACTGCCATTGGCTTTTCACATAACACATGAATTGCCTGATTAGCAGCCCGCACAGTGTAGTCACAATGCAAGTGATTAGGTAGCGCAATATAAACTGCATCAACCTCGCCGCTTGCCAAACAGTCCTCATACTCTTCGTAGGAGTAAGTATGCTCAATACCATACTTTTTGCTCAGTTCTTCGTTTTTAGTGGGGTCATCTGAAACTAGTGCCACTAATTCTGAGTTTTCGGTGTTGGCAAACGAAGGTAAGGCAGCTTCTTGGGCAAACCAACCTAAACCAACAACGGCGTAACGAATTTTGTTCTTAGCATTTGTAGCAGTCATTTTTCTACTCTTTAATGAAGGAATATTTTGGTAATTTTAATGCCCTAATTACGTGTAAATTATGGCTAACATATTTATGCAAACATCTAGAACAAAGCGCATTACTACATTGCTAATGCAGCTTCTACATTTGACACCAACTTAGCTTTAGTTTCTTCAAACTCTTGTCCTAATTCAGTTAGCTCTTGCTCGCTCATACATTCGCGCACAGCATTAAAAATCTCGCTTTCTTCTTCTTTTACATGATGCTCAAGTGTTTCCTTCAATTCACTCATTTTTTCTTTAAATTCAGGGTTATTAGGCTTAAGCGCCTTAATTTCTTCTAAAATAACTGAAATTTCTTCATGTTCTTCTTCAGCTTCTTCAACATATTCTTCAGTTTCTTCATATTCTCGCAAAGCTGGGTAGAAGACTAATTCTTCAGTTCTGGCATGTAAGATCGCTTCTATATAGATTTGATTGAATTGCTCAACCAACTTTGCACCTTTAGCTTTTTCTGCTTCTGCAAAAAGTTTCTCAATTTGCCGATGCTCTGCTTCAATTAATGAAAGAATGTCTGTTGATTTAGCTTTAGTTTTAGCCATTTTTGCCTCAGTAATAATCGATTTATCAGACTGATATTTGGAGGTTAATGAATGGGAACTCGTATATTCTCAATGACTTGGGAAATGAAAACCTCATTCTTTGAGTAAGCTTTAATTTAGACTTAAGGAATATTTTCGGTATTGCACCTTAACTGAAATTCATAACCTCAGCATGATGGATGCTGAGTATGTAGCGTTAGCAGGTCAAAGCTACAACCCAAACCTCGAACACCTGTTGAAGATTCCCACACATTTGGTACAGCCTTACAAAGAAGCGGTGTAAGTCTTAAACACAACTAAGTTTTGTTTGTCTTTGATGTTACAACAGAAATGACAAAAGCTACTTAGTATATATGACAACCGACCTCCAAAAACAGGGATTATTGCTTCTGCGTCAAGCGCTTGATAATTCCACAGCCAATTTTCGCCCTGGGACAATGGGAAGCGATTGAAGAATTACTCCAGCAGCGATCGCGTCTACTAGTTGTTCAACGTACCGGTTGGGGTAAAAGTCTAGTTTATTTTTTAGCAACTCGCCTACTACGCGATCGAGGCGCTGGTTCTACTCTTTTGATTTCGCCACTACTGGCTTTGATGCGAAACCAAATTGCAGCAGCCCAACGCATTGGTGTAAAAGCCAAAACAATTAACTCCAGCAATACAGATGAATGGCAATTAGTAGGAACACAGTTGCTAGCAGGAGAAGTAGATATTCTGCTAATTTCTCCCGAAAGACTAGCTAACGAAGAATTTCGGGAAAAAATTCTTTTACCAGTATCTCAACGCATAGGTTTATTTGTTGTTGACGAAGCTCATTGTATTTCCGATTGGGGACATGATTTTCGCCCTGATTATCGCCGGATTGTGAGAATTTTACAGGCACTTCCCCAAAATATCCCAGTCTTAGCAACAACGGCTACAGCTAACAATCGAGTTGTAAACGATTTAGTTGCTCAATTAGGATCAAATCTGCGTGTTTCCAGAGGAAATTTAACCAGACAAAGTTTACATCTGCAAAATATTTCTATCCCCAGCCCAGCAGCACGAATCGCATGGTTAGCTCAACAGCTTCCTAATTTACCAGGAAGTGGGATTATTTATACCTTAACTGTGAGAGATGCTGAAAGAGTTGCCAATTGGTTAAAAACTCAAAATATTCATGCTAAGGCATATCATAGTAATTTAGACGATAAAGTTCGTATAGTATTAGAAGATGAACTTTTGAACAATGAAATTAAAGTATTAGTAGCAACACCAGCATTAGGAATGGGTTTTGAC
This sequence comes from Nostoc sp. DSM 114160, assembly GCF_053470305.1. Taxonomy (NCBI): domain Bacteria; kingdom Bacillati; phylum Cyanobacteriota; class Cyanophyceae; order Nostocales; family Nostocaceae; genus Nostoc; species Nostoc sp. DSM 114160. Next base: position 816,419 of record NZ_JBPFGO010000003.1, read on the forward strand.
AAACCAGATTTAGGGTTTGTCATTCATTACCAGCGTCCTGGCTCAGTTGTCCATTATTATCAGCAGGTAGGACGAGCAGGGAGAGCGGTAGAAAAAGCTTATGGAATTCTTCTCAGTGGTGATGAGGATGATGATATCACTAACTATTTCATCAATACAGCTTTTCCTCCAGAGGTGCATACGCAACAAATTTTAAATGCACTTAATGCAGCTTTAGATGGTTTTTCTATTCCCCAATTGGAGCAGCAACTGAATCTATCACGAGGACAAATTGAGAAAGTTTTAAAACTGCTTTCATTGGAATTTACTGCACCTGTAACTAAGCAAAATTCCAACTGGTATCTGACCCCAGTCTCTTTTCAACCTGACACTGAAAAGATTGAAAAGCTTACACACATTCGTCGCCAAGAACAAGCTAGAATGTTACAATATATGCAAAGTCAAGAATGCTTGATGAGTTTTCTCGCAACAGAATTAGACGATCCTCATCCCATAGCTTGCGGTAAATGTGCTGTGTGTTTGAATAGACCGTTATTACCAGAAGCTTTCTCAATTGAGCTTGTAAATAAAGCAATTCAATATTTAAGTCGCAGCGACCAAATCATTGAACCACGTAAAAAATGGCCACCACAAGCATTGCCTAATTATGGCTTTTCAGGCAATATTAAAAATAATTTTCAAGCAGAAGAAGGAAGGGCATTATCTTTATGGGGCGATGCAGGTTGGGGAGAATTAGTCAAGCAAGGTAAATATCAAGATAATCATTTTGATGATGCACTAGTTCAGGGTATTTTTGACATGATTCAACGTTGGCAACCACAACCCTTTCCGACTTGGATAACTTGTGTTCCCTCATTGAATCGTCCAGAACTCGTACCAAGCTTTGCTCAAAAACTGGCAGATAAATTAAGCTTACCTTTTATGCCAATTGTGCAGAAAGTTCATCAAACTGAATTGCAGAAAAAGATGAGCAACAGTTACCAACAAGCTCATAATTTGGACGGAGCTTTTGCTGTTGACTCTTGGCAAGGAATGAGTGGTTCTGTTTTCTTGGTTGATGATATAGTTGATTCCCGTTGGACTTTTACTGTAATTGCAGCACTTTTGCGTCGTGCTAACAGTGGGGTAGTTTTTCCTGTGGCATTAGCACTCAATTCATTCGGTCAAGGGGATTAGAAAATCATGTTAAATCATGTCCTGCAACCAGATACTCAAGCAATTTTGCTGTTGTGTACCAGCTTTGGGCAAAATCGCCAAATTGAGCCACAACCCCTAACCCTGAGTGAATATAATTCTCTAACAGAGTGGTTGCGGGAAAACCAGATGCGTCCGGCAGATTTACTAGAATCTACAGGCAAAGAACAGTTAGAAAAAATTACTGTTAATAAGCTTAACCCTGAAAGGCTTTCAGCTTTATTAGAACGGGGTATGATGCTAAGTTTAGCTGTTGAGAAGTGGACTAATCAGGGATTGTGGGTGTTGGGAAGAAGTGACGCAAACTATCCTAAACGTCTCAAGCAAAAGCTGAGACATTCAGCACCAGCAATTCTCTATGGTGTTGGCAATATCGAACTGCTATCTCTAGGAGGATTAGCAATTCTCGGTTCTCGTGATGTCGATGACGAAATACTTGGTTACACGCGAAGAGTTGCACAAAACAGCGCTGTACAAGAAATGCAAGTGATTTCTGGTGGGGCGCGTGGGGTAGACCCAAGCAGCAATGCTAGCCGTGTTGGACGCAGGAGGAACATCTGTTGGTGTCTTAGCGGATAGTTTGACGAAATCGGCAGTGAACAGCAAATATCGCTCTAGTATTCAAGAGGGTAGGCTTACTTTAGTTTCTAGTTATGACCCTGAAGCTGGTTTTAATACTGGTAATGCGATGGGGCGAAACAAATATATTTATGCTTTAGCAGATTATGCTCTTGTAGTCAGTTCTTCTTTTGGTAAAGGCGGTACTTGGGCGGGTGCAGTAGAAGCGCTTTCCAAACTTCAAGATATCCCAGTTTTTGCCCGGTTGGATGGGTCTGTGTCAGAAGGTAATCAGCAACTCCACAATCAAGGCGCAAAAGCTTTTCCGGCTGAACCCTGGAATAATTCATTGAGAGAACTTTTGGCAAAAGCGGCTTCTTTGGTTGAATCAGTACAGGTTGAGGTAGAAACAACAACTCAAAAGACTGTCTTGGATATTCATCCACAAGATATTTATCAAGCTGTTTTACCATTTATTCTTAATCATTTACAGCAACCGAAAGATGCAAAATCTCTGGCGGAATCTTTGGATATCAGATTATCTCAAATGCAGGATTGGTTAAACAGGGCTGTAAATGAAGGTAAGGTGAGAAAAATTAATAGACCAGTGGCTTATATAGTCAATAAACCAGTGACTCAACTTTCTTTATTATGATGGTGTCATCAGGGAATTCAAAATCTTAAGCATAATTGGTGTATAAAACACCAGTGTCTAATAGGAATAATAGGAGTTTAACAAGTGTATGGTGATACAAATAGAACCAACAACTCAGACTTTATACGACCAAGATTATTACCTTTGGCTGAGGACAACCATCAACCAACTTCGCGCTGGTCAGTTTTCATCTGTAGATTTAGATAACTTAATTGAAGAGTTGGAAGATATGGGGAGGAACCACAAGCGAACGGTGAAAAGTTTGTTAATTCGACTTTTTGAACATCTACTTAAGCTTACATACTGGGATATGGAACGGGAGCGAAATGAAGGGCATTGGAAAGGTGAAATCAGGACATTCCGTAGAGATATTAAGGATGAACTCAAAGATAGTCCTAGCTTAAAACCTTACATTTTAGAAATATTTGATCAATGTTATCAAGATGCAAGGAAAGAAGCAAGCGATCGCTCTCAACTTACCATTGACATATTCCCCTCTATACCCATTGGCTCTTTAGAACAAATCTTAGATGAAAACTGGTTTCCTGAATATAACCACAATCATCACGGTAAACCCGATTAAAATGAATACGCAACTTGGGTTTCCATAGGAGTATGCAGACGTGCAGCCGGACTTAATAGGCTTAGAAATTAGTAAGGGGGAACTGAGACGTTTGACTGGGTTCGATCCAGAAGACGTTTTTCGACCCTCGGTTTTGCGAGATGGCAAAAAGCGATTAGGGTTTTTTATCAGTGAAATGCTGGTGACGCTGGCGCTAACGCCAATAATTGTAGGCTTTGTTTACGCGTTTATTATTCTACCAACTATTGGTTCTTCAGTTCGACTAGGAATTCTTTTACTAATTTTAGTGCCAATGCCGATATTAGTGGGGCGATGGCTATGGCGACAATTAACCTGTCCCGAAGGACTGACAATACTTTTAGATGAAGTTGATAAATATCATGACCTGGTTGCTGCTATAGATATTAATGACCAATTAGCAGCATCAGGAAACGTAGAAAGCAGTATCCATGACCGAGATAAAGTCACTGCTGCCTTGCAACTAATTAGAGAAGATTTAGTTCGCGCTCTGAAAACGGAACGAATTTTGCGAGATAATAAAAAATTGCTTGCTAATAACCAAGAGTTATTTGTGAATAATTTAGCCAGTCTGCGAGCTTTACAAGTTAGTAGTCAAGCAGGCGAATATGCTCAACTGCTAAATCAATCATTGCAAATTGCGATCGATGTGCAAGCAGAAATCAGAAAATTGCAAAAAGGCTAAGAGAATGTTTGTAAAAGTGGTTACACGAGAATTTACCTGCCTCCACAGGTTAGAAAACCCTTGATTTTGGATTAGTTCACGGGAGGTGGACTTTACTCATGTAGTAGTGACTTCTAGTCACCCAATATTTTTTCAGAAAACAATCGCCCCGTTGACTTAAATGAGCAACAAACCCAAAATAATTGTCCTGGATGATGACCCTACAGGTTCTCAAACAGTCCACAGCTGCCTGCTGCTAATGCACTGGGATGTAGACACTCTACGCAGTGGGTTACAGGATGATTCGCCGATTTTCTTTGTGCTGACTAATACTAGAGCGCTAACGCCAGAGTCAGCTGCATCTGTCACCAAAGAAGTTTGCCATAACCTGAAAATCGCTTTGAAGGCTGAAGGAATTGAAGATTTTCTAGTTGTCAGCCGTTCTGATTCTACTTTGCGGGGACATTATCCCATTGAAACAGATGCGATCGCCCAAGAACTCGGCCCCTTTGATGCTCATTTTCTCGTACCAGCATTTTTTGAGGGGGGACGCATCACCCGTGACAGCGTGCATTACTTGATGATTGGCGGTGTACCCACCCCAGTCCATGAAACCGAATTTGCCCGTGATTCCGTCTTCAGCTACCATCACAGTTACTTACCCAAGTACGTCGAAGAAAAGACTCAAGGACGAATTAATGCCGAAGCTGTAGAAAGGTTTCTCTTGGCCGATATTCGCGCTGGCAGTTTGGAACGATTGTTACAACTTCATGGTAATCAGTGCGCTGTCGTCGATGGTGAAACTCAAGCCGATCTCAACCGCTTTGCAGTGGATATATTAGCAGCCGCAAGTCAAGGCAAACGCTTTCTATTTCGCAGTGCAGCAAGCATTTTAACGGCTTTAGCTGCTTTACCTCCCCAACCCATTGCTGCCGAAAACATGGCTCAGTACGTGCGCCAAGGCAAACCAGGTGCGGTGATTGTTGGTTCCCATGTGAAAAAGACTACCCAGCAATTAGAGGCGCTGTTGCAACTAGAAGGAACTGTCGGCATCGAAGTAAATGTAGAGCGATTACTTGATGATGCAAATCAATCTGCGACATTACTAACTGAAATCCAAGAAAGTACACGGACGGCACACGAAGCTGGCAAAACACCAGTGGTTTATACTAGCCGTCAGGAACTAAATTTTCAAGATGCCAAGACAAGATTGGAGTTTGGGGAAAAAGTTTCAAGTTTATTGATGGATATTGTGCGCGGTTTACCATCTGATATAGGATTCTTAATCAGCAAGGGTGGCATTACTTCAAACGATGTCTTGAGTACTGGACTAGCTTTAACTTCAGCCCGTTTACTCGGTCAAATTTTAGCTGGTTGTTCAATGGTGTTAACGTCATCCGATCATCCCCAGTTTCCTGATTTGCCTGTGGTGCTGTTTCCAGGTAATGTCGGCGATGCTGATGCCTTGGGGACAGTTTATCAAAGGTTGACCTTGCCAATTTGAGATTTGAGACTTGAGATTAAATAATATTTTGGTTCATGCCAGACTAACATTTTGCTACGCATCACTCCTTGTCGGTAATACAAATCCAAAATCCCAAATTTAAAATCCAAAATCTGTGTATCCTTTGTCTTTTGGCTAGTACTCCATGACTTCTGATTCTGCGATTCCCAATCTAAAGTCAAATTCTGCACTTCCTAATGCAGAATCAAACTCTATCCTTTCTGAGATAGAGGTAAATTCTACTGTTTCTGATGTAGAGTCAGATTCTATCCTCCCTGATGCTGAGTTAAAATCTGTCCTGCTTTATTTAAAATCAAATACTGTTCTTGGAGATGTAGAGTCAAATCCTGCTGACCCCAGATGTAAAGTCAACTAATACTGATGCCGGATCGGATTTTATCCTGACTGATTTAAATCCCAATGAGTTAGCATTACCAGCGCATCGCGTAAATGATAATACTCAAGTCCAGTTAAAAAGTAAGGAGGGACGATTGTTATTAATTTTGCCCTCAGAATCTCAAGTATCTGCTTCAGAACTTACTTGGTCTGATATTTGGCAGCAAATCAGACAACGTCTGAGTGCAGGCGATCGCTTCCGGGTATCTAATACACCTGTGCATTTAATGGCACAAGACCGTTTGGTAGATACCAGACAACTCCAAGAACTCGCCGAGGCTTTGAGTGAAGTCCAACTCCGACTGATATCTGTCTCGACAAGTCGGCGGCAAACTGCGATCGCTGCTGTGACATCTGGGTATTCAGTAGAACAATTACAGCCCGTAACTTCCCTGAGTTCTGAGCCAACAACTACAGCGATCCCCCAAGAAGATGCCCTTTATTTAGAAATCACAGTCCGCTCTGGAGTAGAAATTCGTCATCCTGGGACAGTAATTATCTTGGGAGATGTAAATCCAGGTGGTATTGTAATTGCAGATGGAGATATTATTATCTGGGGTCGTCTGCGTGGAATCGCTCATGCTGGGGCTGGAGGCAATAGTGAGTGTCTGATTATGGCCTTGCAAATGGAACCAACCCAACTGCGGATCGCAGATGCTGTCGCTAGAGCACCAGAAAAACCGCCAGTGCAGTTTTATCCAGAGGTGGCACATATTACGCCCCAAGGAATTCGGATCGCTAGGGCGACTGATTTTTCCAGAAACCAATTCACCAAGAGCAATCAAGAACCATAAATATTTACTTAAAGAATGAAGTATATAAGTAAAGATGAAATAAAACAAATATTTATGCCTCGCCCTCATCAGGGAGAACAGATATTTCTTCATACTTGATACGATACTTCATACTTTATACTGCAATTTACTGTTTTATATTTCCTGAACCCTCATTGACCGCATTTCTATCATGACTCGCATTATTGTGATTACCTCCGGTAAAGGAGGAGTGGGTAAAACCACAGTTTCAGCAAATTTGGGTATGGCTTTAGCCAAAATGGGGCGTCAAGTTGCTTTGGTTGATGCGGATTTTGGTTTGAGAAATTTGGATTTGCTCTTAGGGCTAGAAAACCGCATCGTTTATACTGCGGTAGAAGTTTTAGCCAGAGAGTGCCGATTAGAACAAGCCTTGGTGAAAGATAAGCGCCAACCGAATCTCGTACTTTTGCCGGCAGCCCAAAATCGCTCTAAAGATGCAGTCACACCCGAACAGATGAAGTTATTGGTGAATGCACTAGCGCAAAAATATCAGTACGTGATTATTGATAGCCCTGCCGGTATTGAAAATGGGTTTAAAAATGCGATCGGCCCGGCCAAAGAAGCGCTAGTTGTCAGCACACCAGAAATTTCCTCAGTTCGTGATGCCGATCGGGTAGTAGGGTTACTAGAAGCACAAGGTATCAAGCGTGTTCATTTAATAATTAACCGTATCAGACCCGCAATGGTGCAGGCAAATGATATGATGTCAGTGCAAGATGTTCAGGAACTTCTCGCCATTCCCCTCATCGGGGTAATCCCTGACGACGAGCGTGTTATTGTATCTACCAATCGCGGCGAACCCTTAGTGTTAGCAGAAAATCCCTCTTTAGCTGCCACAGCCTTTGAGAACATTGCTCGTAGATTAGAAGGGGAAAGTGTCGAATTTCTGGAGATCGACTCGTCCCAAGACAGCATCTTCGCCCGCCTACGAAGGTTGTTGTGGACAAAGATTGTTTAACTTACCTTTCCAGTCTCCGCCCCAGACCTATTCGTAATGATTGAACTTCTAGAAAAACTTTTTTTTCGCGGCCCTGATAGCAGTCGAACTCAAGTTAAACGTCGCCTGCAATTGGTGATTGCTCACGATCGCGCTGATATAGATCCTCAAACGTTGGAAAAAATGCGCAAAGAAATCCTAGATGTTGTCTGTCGCTATGTAGAAATTGAGACAGAGGGCTTGGAGTTCTCCTTAGAAAGCAACCAACGAACCACAGCTTTAATTGCCAATTTACCCATCCGCCGGGTGAAGGGTGCTATACCTGAATGGGAAAGAGGTGATAAGCCTCTCTAGCTTTAATTTTAAGTATTTTTATTTACGATCTAGTTAAATTGTTGGTTCCTAGTCAGGACTTTATTCCTGGCTTTGAGGACTAAAGTCCCCACTACAAACTACTTTTTATAAATGGTTTGGCAGATATTATATTGCTGATTGAAAATATGAATTTATCTCACCAAAACAGTAAAAATTAGACTTCTTGGCATTTGTCGGGAAAAGGGGAAAAGGCTCTGTATTGTCCCCTTCCCCTTTAACCTTTACCCTTTTCTCCCTCTTGCAAAAGCACTTTTGCAAGAGGTCTATTGAAGATATTCAACCTCTGTCACTCTCCGAAAACACAGATAAAAAAATCCCGTTATCAGCAGTGACGACAACGGGAGTATGTAGGGTTTTTTATAATCTATCGGTAGGCAACTTGGGGGCCTGCCCAAATTTCTGTCACCTTTTTACCAAAAGTAATCGGCCGATCGCTGTCGGTTGTAGTAATAGCCTTACCATCATTAGCAACTTGTATTAATGGCCAGTTTTCCTCGCCCAATTCTCCCGCACGGAATAACACGCGATCTGGTTGGCTTTTACTCCACCCTAACAATACAGCAACTTTTTCATGTTCTTCGTCACTAAGAGGAGCAACTGTGTTAGCGTGATTTTTTTGCCGATCCCAAATCACAGCACTATCTGTAGAATCACCCGTGTTAAATATACCATCAAACTTGCGTGCTAAGAAGCGATCGCCTTTTTCTGACCAGCTAACTGGAACTAATACTCCAATCTTACCGCTCGTATCAGTTTCTTCTGAAGACTCCGCTTTTGCAGCCTTTACCTTTAATAAAGGATCGCTAACTGGAGTCGTTGAAGCCATCACCCACAATTTCTTAGTGTGCATATCTTGGACAAACAGCACGCTGGTGACACGGCTGTTGTACATTTGGGGTTTTACCTCCAGTTGCACCCGGCTATAAACAGCATATTTACCATCTGGAGAAATCACGGGTACGCTGCGATAGTGACGCACTCCAGAACCACCATTAGCAGCAACAGCTTCTTGAGTTGCTGTAATCCATTTCCAAGGAATCGGATGAGGACTACCTATTGGGTCTATTTGTTCTGCTTGGGACTCATCAACTGGTTCCACAACAGGTATTTCCGTCGTTGTGGTTGATTGAGATTCTTTAATCGCTGGTGCTACTTGAGTTGCTGTCAATGATTCAGTCAAAGACTTTTCTCTAGAGAGATAATTTTCTTGTCCTCTTAAAGACTTGACATTAGCAGCTTTAAGTTTGCGTATTAAATTAAGTTGACTAACAGGAACATCTGTTGATGGTGCGAGTTCAACTGCTGCCAAAGAATCGGGAACAGTTACATCACTTACATCTAAATCGCTGCTTGAGAGATAATTATCTACTTCAGTTGGAGACTCAATTTTATTTGCTGGTAATACTTGCGGTTCCTGAACAGCAGTACTTTGTGTTGGCACAGAGTCAAATTCTTCTGTTATCGATTCGATTTGATCTGTTTTTAATGTTTCAGCTATCTCAGGTTCCCCAACTACAGCTATTTCCTTTGATCCAGAGTCAGATTCTTCAGTTATCGAAGTTAGTTTATGTACTTCGGATTTTACTGGGATCGAGTGAGCCGATGCTCCTAATAATGGCGCAATTAGGATCGCAACGACAACATAATTGAGAAATGGTTGGGTGCGGAACCATCCTGACAGCAAAAGGGGTTTAAGCATTTGTAGACTCTCTAGAGGGGGCAATTGCTATGTGAGAAGCAATACATCAACAGCAATGAGCAGGTGGTAGTTATATGTATAACAAGAAACTAAAACTAATGACGAAATAATATCTTCAAAGTTTGCAGAGCTTTACAAAAATTAAGTATCATTGTCTACACCTTTTCTTACCTAGATACGGAATATTTTTTCGCAAAAATATGCGAGTATAGTAAATATGCTGAGAACTCAGTAATTACTACACGATATATAATGTCCCTATACCCAAACACACCAAAAATAAGTCTTGGTTAAGGAATATTTAGGATATAGTTTGAGGAATGAGGCTGGCGAACAAGAGTTAGATAACTCAGCTATCGGGGATCGTACTAGCGATCGCTAGTACACAGCAAATAAGCTAGGTTACACACTAAATATAACAGCGCAAACCCTCATGATAGTAAACGTGAGGCGTTAATTAAAAACCTGGGAAACCGGACGCATAATACATCATACTCAGAATATATTGCTATCAGCAACCCAAAGTTATAAATTGCTATCTAAACTACAGAAGTAGTTAGATGCAATAGTTTTTCGGAAATGTAACTACATTTAAAGTTAATTTCGGGCAGACGAACGGGAACACAACAAAATTCACTCGGTAGATGCTCTAGCGACTCGCAAAGAAAAACCACTAAGTGATTAGTTTCACTAGAGGCAAATGCGGCTGATACTAGCTGTTACGCTTGTCAACTTAACCCGGTAAGTTAATCAAGCAGCCTTTGGTTTCATGAATACGAAAATATTGTACCACCAAACAGCCAATATTATTTACAGCTAACAACTGTATTTTGCAACTGCGTCTCGAATACAGAAACCTGCTAGTAGTCAGCCAACCCAAAAATGCGCTTGTGAGGATTGGGTAAAGGTTAAAGGTTAAAGGTTAAAGGGGAAAGGATAAAACACCTTTACCCATTGCCCTTTCCCCTTTCTCTTGCCAAGTTTCCTTGGCGAACTGCTAGATGCAGCTTAGTTAATTCTGTTTCAACATGAAACTTAAATGTTGTCAGTTATCAGGGGCGCACTTACGATTAACTAATGACTCACGACTAAAAACTATTAATTATTAATGAAAATTGTATTTTTTGGTACACCTCAATTTGCTGTACCCACCTTGGAAAAATTATTGAATCATTCAGAATTTGAGGTGCTGGCTGTTGTCACCCAACCAGATAAACGCCGGGAACGCGGAAATCAACTGACGCCAACACCAGTAAAAGCGATCGCCACTGCTCACAATTTACCAGTATGGCAACCCGAACGGGTGAAAAAAGACACCGAGACTTTAACTAAACTCAAACAATTAGATGCAGATGTGTTTGTTGTTGTCGCTTATGGACAGATTTTATCGGCAAAAATCTTGAATATGCCGAAATTAGCTTGCATTAATGTGCATGGCTCGATTTTACCCAAATATCGCGGTGCAGCGCCGATTCAGTGGTGTTTGTATAACGGAGAGAAGGAAACAGGGATCACCACCATGTTGATGGATGTGGGGATGGATACCGGCGCAATGCTCCAAATAGCCACTACACCGATTGGATTACTGGATAATGCCCAAGATTTAGCCGACAGACTAGCAGAAATCGGTGGGGATTTGTTGGTAGAAACTCTGTTGAAGTTGGAACGTAAAGAAATTCAACCAATACCCCAAGATAATTTAGCAGCTACTTACGCGCCTCTGATTCAAAAACAAGATTATGCTTTAGATTGGTCAAAAAGCGCGATCCAATTACACAATCAAATCAGAGGCTTTTACCCTAACTGCACCGCTACCTTTCGTAACAACCTGCTGAAAATCACTGCTTCTGCTCCTCTTGGTTCTGTAAGCGATTGCGATCTCCCACCAGAATTACAAGAATTAGTACATAAATTGCCTGATTTGTCAAATACATCAGATCGACCAGGAGTTGTAGTCAGCATTGCTAAAGGAATTGGTGCGATTGTCCAGACTGGGGAAGGTTTATTGCTGTTGCGAGAGATTCAGTTAGCAGGTAAACGTCCCCAGTCTGGATGGGATTTTGTTAATGGTACCCGCTTAACTGTGGGAGAAGTTTTTGGTACGGGAAGCTGACAGGGATGCAAGAGATGAAGGAGAATAACTTTTAACTCCTCATTTTGTACAGACGCGGTTAATCGCGTCTCTCCGAAGACTTTTCATAAAAGCGGCAAGATTCGCAAGGGCCATCGGGGTTGACTGCACAGCGAATAAGTTCTGAATGAGCATTGTAGCAGCAGGTGGCATCGCCGACTACCCAACGTCCCGCTACCAAACTTTTCTCAGATGGTCGTTTAGCAGACTGTACATAAATGGCAATATTATGCAAGCGGTAGCGCCCAGCTTGAAGTTTGTATCTATGACGGCGCTCTAAAACCGCGTAGGTTTTACCTTCAAAATCAAGATAGTTTCCGGGTTGGGGTGTCCAATCAAGTTGCACTCTACCGAGGGACTCACGCGGGTGCGTCAGAATCACCTCAGTTGGTAAAGAGTCTGGCTCCATAAGCTTATGTGATTTGATTTACATTATAAGGATAGTATCGCGATCGCTTTCTTTAGCTTATCGAATTTAAATTACAATTGATGATTAACTAGATTTGCGAGAAATATACATGCAGTAGGGATGCACTGCTGTGCTACCCTACAGTTTATGGCAGCCAAAAGTCAGGTAGGATAGATTTGCTCAATTTACGCAAAGTTTGGTTGAGCGATCGCGCCATTTGGATATGCACTTCATCCTCTTCTACAGCTAAAATCTCAGATGGCTGACCTTTTCCCAAATAAGACACTACCAAATTCGCTGCCTCCAAACCAGTAACATAAGCTTTTTCCTGCGACCCAGGAACCATGACGGTTCACAATCCAATCCCCACTCATAAACACATTCTCAAAACTTGTCTTCGCGGGCAACATATAACGATAGCTACCAGGTGCAAAGTGAGTAACTGCTTGAGGTAGCCGAATTACACTGCTATCAATTATCTTTGCCTCCCGAAATGCTGGCACACAAGTTGCTAAATAACCCTGAACGATTGCTAAAATTTCCTCATCGTTCAAACCAAGAAACTGATTTGCGTGATAGAAATCAGCTTCAATCACTGTTCCCGGCTCATCTCGATATTCATCATGTAGAGCATTCAAATCAAAAAACGTCCAACCCGTACTTGCATCGAATCCAAAACAAGCATTAGAAGGACGAGGAATATCAATTTTACGGTCAAACCATAGTCGCGTGGCTAAAACATCAATTGCTCCTAAATTGCTCAAATTACGAAATTCTTCACGGCTTTGTAAACTAGGGCTAGTTGAGACAATTTTCTTCATCCCCGTGATTCCAACCGCAAAAATCACCGCATCTGCTTCAAAAACTTCATCACCGCAAACCACACCCTTGACTTGATTACTATCAACAATTAAGTCTGTAACCCGACGCTTTGGCAATACTCTCGCCCCAGCTTTTTCGATACGTTTTACCCAAGGACGAAATATCTTTTCTCCGACAGTTCCCCGACACCAAACCACATCAAAATCCGGTTGATGAGCCAGAATAAAAAAGTAAAGCATTCCTAAAGTTGCGGCGGCTGAACACTGTTCGCCAGGGGCAAATAAGCCCACTAATAACATCGGTTCAAAAGCATCGCGGTAAAGTCGGAAAGAAACGTTAAAGTCTTTGAACAATTCACGGGCAGTTACAAAATCATAGCGCCGCCAAGCTGCATCGGAATTATCAAAATCAACGACAGCATAAAGTAAAGGCAGGGCGCTGAGACGGTCAATTAGTGGCAGCCGCTTAAACTGAGTGTAGAGAAAAGTTCCTAGTGGCGAGGGGAGTCGCGGTAAATCTTGAAAAATTGGTGATTCAACTTCCAAACCGGCTGGCGAATATTGCGAAGAACGAGTCCAAGTAGTAAAAGGATTAATTTCTAATTCATTGATTAAAGAAAAAATATTTCTGTAAGGATACCAGAACCCATGAATGCCAGCTTCAACAGACTTTCCAGCAGATGTTTGCCAACCTGCCACCAATCCACCAGGATAGGGGCCTGCTTCCAGAAGTGTCACATCATAACCTTGTTTTGCCAAATGGTAGGTTGCTCCTAAACCAGCCCAACCCGCACCCACAACTACCACCCGTTTTTGTTGTAACCCTCCTACCATCGCCGCCTCCAATTGTTGCAGTCCATCAACTAATGTATACGAACTTGTGTTGCGATCGAGCAAGGGTTGTCATTATAGCGGTTTTCACTTGGATGCAATAGGCTCTTTGCTAGCACATTCCATCGAATTTAAAATAGTTATAGACTTTAAAAAAGGCTTGAGAGTTAGCCGTTCAGGAAAAATCACTTGCGGTTAATGCTGAGTTAAGAGTATAACAGAAAACAGAATTCACTATTGATGAGGATAATCATAATGTCTCAATTAGCAAATGTAAAATCCAGTCTAAATGACTTTGAATTACGAGATGGAATTTATTTTCCCAGCGACTATGAACAATTAACTAATACTCAACATAAAAAAACATGGGATGCAATTGGTAAAACATATTATGGCTCCCAAAAAATTGAAAAAGTTGCAGCAACATCGCCCATTAAACAAGATTACACTCTGCTAACTGGTACGCCTGGAGGTACTTGGAACAAATTTCCGTTGAATAAATCTGTTGGTTCTATTCTAGAAATTGGTTCTGGTTATGGTCGCGCACCTTTACATCTCTCGAAAGCGAAAAATCTCAAATGCGAGAAATATTACGGCATTGATATTTCTGAACCTTTATTGCGGCGGCTAATCAAAGTTAAACAAGAATACAATTTTTTCCCTGAAGCTGAATTTAACTTGATTTGCACTTCTGCTGAGACATTGCCTTTAGAAGATAATTCTATAGATTTGGTAATTTCTAATTGCGTTTTTATGCATATTCCAGATGCCCAACTAAGAAATTTATTGGCTGATATTTCTCGTGTGCTAAAACCTGGTGGAATTTTTGTTTTTAATCATTCATTTCACAATAAGTCTTGTCCTTCTCATATTATCCATAATTTCATCAGAAGGCTGAACCCATTTGTGAGAAATCCAGTTTATCTCAAACAATATTCAGCTGCTGAAATAGAAGAAATGTTAGCTACTGCTGGGATGAAAATGAAGTGTCCAGAATACATTGTCGAACCAACAGCAGAATATGCAATTTTGCCGGAAACCATCAAAGGGATTCCCGTGCCGTTTGCTAATGCTATCAACAGAAGTCTCAAGCCATCAGATAATTTAAAAGAAACTTTGGCTTACGGTTTTAGTGCGTACAGTACGAAACTGGACTGATTAAGAAACTCTCTGGTTGTCACAATAAACGGAATATAAATAATCTACATGAGCACAACATTGTTGTGCTTTTATTTTTGCAATAAATGCCTATAAACTCCAATCATTATCAACAAATAATATGACTTATAATAAAATCTATCAATCGTAGGTTGGGTTGAACGGCAGTGAAACCCAACATGAACATGGAGCAAATGTTGGGTTTCGTTCCTCAACCCAACCTACAGATATTATAAGTGTTTAACCGGACATGATATGACTTATAGTTACGGAAGATTCAAGGCTGCCCAATGAAGATTAGATTTGCCAAAACTTGTACTTTTGTTAACTCGCGCACGAGACGTTGAGCTTGATGTTTATAAAGTGGTATTGGCAATACTCTAGGCAAATTATTCATCCATTGTCTAGCGGTGGTGGAACTACAGCCCGTAATCAAAACTATCTCTTGGGCACCATACATAATGGCATTTGTAGTCAGAGCTTTTTCAATCTGCACGCTCCATTGGCGAGGCAGCATTTCACCCCATTCAATTTGCTGCAAACTACTGCTTGTGGCTAAGACAATTAAGCGATCGCCAGCATCAAGTTTAACATCATACCAGGGCATTAAAGAATAATTGTCTTGCTGATATTTCTGGTAGAGAATCGGTACAACACTGTAGCCAGAAGCTATTTCAGATAAAAGCAATCCATTCAAGGTATCGCCATTTTCAATTTTGTATTCCGTCACCATGACTATTTGCTCGTTCAAGTGAAACAAGCTGAGAACATTTTCTCCAAAAGCAGCACAAGCAAAAACTTCTGCCGACAAAGCCGCACCACATATAACTTGAGCATAAGGGAACAGAGGGGCGACATTATCACTAAATTGGCGGTCTTGAGAGCGGATAATCAAGGTAGTGGCGGGATTCATTGCATGAGCCATCAAACCAATTTCCAGATTTTCCATATTGTCGTCTCCAACTAAAATGATGCTTTTAGCATGGGAGATATTCGCTTTAGTAAGTGCTTCGGTAGCATTACCAACGACAAGGGGCATATCGGGTAAAGTTTCTTGGTCGAGAGTGGTAGGATGAATTCCTACTAACGGCTGGTTGAGTTCTTGCAAAAGAGCAGCTACTTTTTGTCCCAAGCGATTTAAGCCAATAATTATTAGATGGTTGCGTTGTGGTATAGGAGGGCGGGAATTGAAAAAATGGAATCTTGAAGTGACAAGAGCATCAGTCAGCAGTGCATATAATACTCCCACGAAAGCTTGACCTGTCAACGTTAGTCCCAAGCTAAACAACCGCAACCACCAAGGGATAGCGTCTGAGGGCTTTGATTGCGCTGCAAACTCAACACCACCAAATAAATCTCCGTATCCTCCCAAGAGCAAAATTGCTGTCGCATAGAAAGCTTCTTGGATGCTGATATCAGGATAATATAAGCGGTAAAGAACTATCCCAACAAACCACAAGATGAGTACAGT
This sequence comes from Nostoc sp. DSM 114160, assembly GCF_053470305.1. Classification (NCBI taxonomy): domain Bacteria; kingdom Bacillati; phylum Cyanobacteriota; class Cyanophyceae; order Nostocales; family Nostocaceae; genus Nostoc; species Nostoc sp. DSM 114160. The sequence goes on from NZ_JBPFGO010000003.1 coordinate 832,638, forward strand.
AATCGCATAGATTGTTGCAATTCGCCGGATTTGATTTTGGCTTTGGTAGTAAGATTGCCAAAATTGCACTATTTTATCCTTGAGATTTATCGCTGTGATACCTTGGATAAACTGTTGCCAATGCCACTTTTGCTTATGAGATTGCCGACGTTGTTCAGAGAAAGCTAAATCGTATGCCACATCAATGTAAACTAGCGTATCTCCTACCTGTACTTCTGCCTCTGGATTCCAGCCAAACAATTCTTTGAGTGGCTTAGATGAAACAGGTGTATGACTCAAGATGCGGCGAGTTGTCAGATTGAGTCTATGTACTGGCTTGCCATTACACCAGCTATCCTTTGCTTGTACTTGGTGCTTTATGACTTGCAACAGTTGCCCTTCTAAGGTGAAATATCCAATAGCTTCAGAACCAAGGGCTGTGAGAGCGAAGGCATGAGCTGAAAGATGAGTAGGTTCAAAGGCAACAAAATTACCAAGATTTTCCCACAAGAGTTTGTTGAAATTTTGTTTGTCAGAACGTACAATCAAGCGAACGTGCGGATTAAGACGCCGTGCTGCAAAGGCAGCTTCTATATTTATCCGCTCATTTCTGGTTACTAAAAGTATTGCACGACACTGACATATACCTGCTTGCTCTAAAACACTTGGCTGGCGGCAGTCTCCTACAATTAACTTTTCTAGTAAGTTAGGTACTTCTGGGACTTCCCAATGTTCGGGCTGCACATCCTCAATGGCACTGACTTTAACATCGTATTCTTTGAGGATTGCCACGCAATGTTGCCCTAAACTTTTGAGTCCACATACTAAGAAAAGGTCTTGGGGTTTTTTTTGATTGCTGGTAGGAGGAGGATGCACTTTCTGTTGACGGTAGCATTCGATACTGCTAACAGGATGTGTTTGCTAAGGTTTTTACACTTCGGTAATTTCCAACAATTTTAGCAGTTGGTTTTAAGATGAGTATCAAATGATAATAAACCGTATCGAATTCTGATATTTGATACCTAACTGAAGGCGAATCTGATTTAAAGCTTGGATATTTTTGGGATTTCCTTGATTGATTGTGATGTAATTTACCAACTTTTTCCAACATATTAAAGCCAAAGTTGGTAAATTAGGGATTAGTTGAGCTAATTCTTCCCTACGCAACTATGCCATTGGATTTATCGCCTCTTTGGATATCACTCAAAACTTCATTACTTGCCACATTTATCACCTTCTTTTTGGGTATCGCTGCTGCCTACTGGATGCTGGGATATGGTGGCAAAGGTAAATCGTTGATTGAGGGTATCTTTATTGCGCCCCTAATTTTACCGCCTACAGTTGTCGGGTTCTTGTTGCTGCTATTTTTTGGCAAAAATGGCCCTGTAGGGAAATTCATGGGGGCTTTTGACTTCAGCATCGTTTTTACTTGGTATGGTGCAGCGATCGCAGCCACGGTAGTTTCTTTCCCTTTAATGTATAAAACTGCACTGGGAGCCTTTGAACAAATAGATGCTAATTTGCTGCGAGTAGCTAGAACCCTTGGTGCAAATGAAACCACAATCTTTTGGCGCATCAGTTTACCCTTAGCATTACCCGGCATTGTCGCCGCCACAATGTTAGCTTTTGCCCGTGCTTTAGGAGAATTCGGCGCAACCTTGATGCTGGCTGGTAACATTCCAGGACAAACGCAGACAATTCCAATGGCGATTTATTTTGCAGTGGAAGCGGGAGCAATGAATGAGGCTTGGTTTTGGGCGATCGCAATTATGGCGATTTCTCTTTTTGGAATTATTGCAGTCAACTTCTGGCAAGAATTGAGAGAAAAGAAGAGGGGAGCGGGGAGCAGGCTTGCCGTGAGCGTAGTCGAACGGGAGCAGGAGGCAGGGGGCAGGAGGGTCACTGAGCGTAGTCGAAGTCGGGCAGGGGGCAGGGGGAGAAAATCTTTATACTGCGTACACTAGCTTTGAATCTGGGGGATTGTTTGTCAACATTGAAAAAATACTTCCTAGTTTTGATTTAAAAGTTGCTTTCAATACTGATGAGCAACCCTTGGGATTGTTAGGAGGTTCTGGAGCGGGTAAGAGCATGATTTTGCGCTGTCTTGCGGGAATAGAAACACCCACAACCGGGCGCATAGTTTTAAATGACAGAGTTTTGTTTGACTCAGAACAAGGAATTAATTTACCCAGTCGCGATCGCCGCATCGGTTTTTTAGTGCAGAATTATGCCCTATTTCCCCACATGAATGTGGCGCAAAACATCGCTTTTGGCTTGCCTAAAAACCTATCGGCTGGGAGTATTCGGGTGCAGGTAGAGGAGCAACTAATAGCGATGCAGTTGCAGGGATTAGGCGATCGCTATCCGCACCAACTTTCTGGGGGACAACAACAACGGGTAGCTTTGGCAAGAGCATTGGCAAGTCAACCGGAGGCATTACTTTTAGATGAGCCGTTTTCCGCACTTGATACCCATCTACGTAGCCAATTAGAACAGCAAATGACAGAAACTCTTGCTGACTACCAAGGTGTGACTTTATTTGTCACCCATAATATGGAAGAAGCTTATCGGATTTGCCCAAATCTATTGGTATTGGAGCATGGTAGAGCTGTTCATTATGGTAGCAAATATGATATTTTCCAGCATCCTGCTACCGTTAGTGTCGCCCAACTCACTGGATGCAAAAATTTCTCCCGTGCTGTTCTCCAGTCATTACAACAGGTAGAAGCGATTGATTGGGGTTGTACTTTGCAAGTAATTGAACCAGTTAAGAGCGAATTATCTCACGTCGGCATTCGTGCCCATCAGTTTATTTTTACCAACGACTCATCACAGGAAAATACCTTTCCTTGCTGGTTAGTGCGAACAAGTGAAACGCCCCATCGAATGACGTTGTTTCTCAAATTACATTCGACTGGAAAGAATTCTCAAGATTACCATCTGCAAGCTGAAGTCTTCAAAGAAAAATGGGCGACGATGAAAGACCAACCTTTTCCTTGGTATGTGCGTTTAGATCCTCTGCGCTTAATTTTGATGGAGTGAACGCAGAGATATACAGGATAGAGGGCATTGCATATTTGAGTGTTGCATCAAAAGTAAAACTAAATGGTAATCGATGTACTATAGCTTGTGAATTGTATCGCCAGTATTTTGTTCTGAAAAGTTTGAAGAAGCAGATTGGGAATAGAGCGATGCCGATAGAGCGGTGTTTCCCTACGGGATAGCTCCGCTTTACGCAACTTAGCTGCCGGGCTTTGACATCGGTGCCGGATATCCTCAGCGATCATAATTTTTCAGACATTCCTCTAGAAAAAATATTTACAGTTTGGCAATTATTCTTCTGACTAGTGATACTTTTGAAGTATTTATCGCTGGAAAATTGAAAGTGCCACCAATAACGTATGCCATTTTTTGTAGCTCAGGTATCGATACAACTTCCGGAGACGGTGAAAAAATGACTGAAAATTCACTATTTGAAGAACCCGGATGAACTTGGCTAGAGTATATCCCTTTACTAAAGCTTCCAATCTTATTAAATCCAAAAAGTGTAAGGTTTCCCTTGCGGTTTTGATCCCAAGATTGTTTGAACTTTTTGAAATCTGCATTTTGGTAAAGGATTGTAACTGTTGGATAGTTACTGATTAGTAGGCTTGTGAGTTGACCAAAGTCCCCCCTATCAGCTAAAGAATTCAAATTATAATTAGGTGGTAACACGAATTTAAATCCTGTAACGTCCTGTGTGCCGTTCTTATAAGCCTCAGCAATTGGCTCTTCATAGTACCAGCCAATATTAGTAGCTTGCTGCCAAGCTAGTGGCTCTATCGGCACCATAGTGTATCCTGGGTACTTAATCTCGATCAAGCTATCCTTACTACTCCCCTGAACCATTTGCATATTGTCATCAAAACTATTCTCTTGGGAAAACCGGAGTACCGAGCCAAAAAAGAAGCTAGGTAGATCTGCGATGCTAGCGATCACTTCTGTACTAGACTTTTCTGAAGTCCTGATATCAACCTTAATGATTTGTTGTTTGTTGTTCAGGTCATTTTGGATAGAAGCCAAGGAGCGAGAGATACTGTAACCCACTTGAAAGGTTTGAGAAACCGCCCCTGTGTTGGGGTTAACAGTTTGCATACCACCATTTTCCCTAGTCGGATGAGAGGTATTATTTACCATCTGGCGGACAAGCCAATTTCCCATTTGGATCTCGGACTGGAGAAGGTTTACAGATTGCATAAGAGCTAGGTAAATTGATAATTCCGTTACAACTGGCTCTCCTGATACAGGCATTTTCGGGAGTAAATCCTTGAGATTCTGAGCATTTGCCATCTCCTTATATGTCAGTGGTAGCTTTTCTTCCTCTTGCCGACCCGCTCCATTGGGAGCCAAGAACGTAGCTAATTACATAATCTATCTTGGCCAAAACAGCTTGATCCCCTAGCCTGTTCTGAGCTTTTTTTAGATCCTCAACAGTAATCTCGCCAAAAATTTCTTGGTACTTGTTAACAATTGATTGAGCCTGAGTATTTGTATGGCTCAATGTATCATGGAGCTTAGTTTGATCGGCTTGACTTAATGTATATTTAATGCTGGATATAAGTTGGATATAAGCATTGGGGAACCCTCCAGCAGATGAAATTTGGGCTGTTCCCGGTAGACTCCCCGGTGATACTCGGGCACTGATGTAGTTGAAAGTACCTTCGTTAAATACTTGGTTTATATTCTGGTAATACCACATGAAGTCACCCTGAGAGGGAAACGCAATCGGTGTAATCTTAGTATGGTAAATACCAGCAATTGCTTTGTTAATAGTAACTTCGAGATCGGAGTAAAACTTTTGTTCGCTAGCTGTCTTAGATGGCAGGGTTATTAGGGTATCTTTTTGTCCAAAACTGTTTCTAGCTTGAACAGATATTAAGGTTTTATCTGTTGTTAACCTGTATGGTATTTGAGAGTAAGATTTTTCACTGATAAACAAGCATTTGATGTAAATTGTACAAAGCATCACGACAAAAATAACTGACCAGTTTTTTCTCCTCATACCCTTTTGAATAAATGCATTAGATACCTGAAAACAGCTATAGATTTACAAGTTTTTGCTCTGCAAAGATAAGCAGTTGACTTGACCTTGCAGAGCACGAGTAATTAAACTGATCTGATTGCCTAACTTAGGCTAATGTTCGATCTTCGCAACACGAACTTCAACCAGTTAGCTAGACAGAAACAAGCTGTTCAACCTGTTGAGAAGAGGTCACTCCAGGGTTGGTAACAGCACCACCGATGACGTATGCAGTCTTCTGTAATTGAGGTACCGATAGAACTTCCTTCGACGCTGAGAATGTTACTGTAAAAGTGCTGTTATCGGCTCCCTGCTGATAACTACTACCATACGCTCCCTGGCTGAAGCTTCCGAGTTCGATAAAGCCGAAGAGCTTGAGATTTCCACTGACACTTTGATTCCAGGACTGTTTAAAACTAGAGAAATTGGCGTTTTTGTAAGTGATCTCGATCGTTGGATAGTTGGAAATTACCAAGTTGTTCAGCAACCCGAAGTTCCCTCCCTTAGCAAAAGGCTGTAGATCGTAGGCTGGTTTGTTTAGGAATTTGAAACCAGTAACGTCTTGAGTACCATTGTTGACTGCCTGTGCAATTGGATCTGTGTAGTACCAGCCAACATTGGTAGCTTGTTGCCAAGCTGTTGGAGCCATCGGCACTACAGAGTAGCCTTTCCACGTTAGCTTGATTGAGGCATCTGTACTTGTTCCTTGCGACTTGGACATATCGTAACTGCCACCAACTGTTGTCGCAAATGTGAGCCAAGAGCCAACTGAGAAACCAGCTTGCCCTTCGATGCTGACACTGACACTTTCTCCAGATGCCTGCGAGGTTGTCATCTCAAAGCTGATAGTGTTGTTGCTGTCTAGATCGTTCTGGATAGCTGCTTGGGATTTGGAAATGCTGTAGCCTACTTGTAAGTTAGGCGACACTGCCCCAGTATTTGCATTGAGGGTCTTGATACCGCCATTAGAGTCAGAAGGAGCTTCAGTGTTCTTTTGCAACTGGGCAATAATCCAAGATCCCTGCTGTATTTGAGTCTTAAGCCCGATGGCCGGTTTCATGATATTCAGGTAAATCGAGATATCCGAGATAACCTGATCGGCGCCTGGAGGTGAGTAGGGGAGTAGATCTTGAAGATTTCGCGCATTTACCATCTGCTGGTAAGACAAAGGAGGCTTATTTGCTGCCTGATTACCACTCCACTGCGCCCCCAAAACCACAGAGATAATGTAGTCAATCTTATTGCCAACAAGATACTGCCCGTATTTCGTTGCTGCATCTTGCAATTGAGCGTCTGTAATTTGACCATAAGACGTTTGAAAATCTGCGACGATTGTTGAACCTTGGGTTTGAGCATCGCTTTGAGCTTTGTTTAATGCTGCTTGGTCATTTTTGCTTAGTGTAAACGCAATACTGGAGACTACTTGGGTGTAAGCATTTGGGAAACCTCCTGCGGCAGAAAGTTTAGCAGTCCCTGCCACATCGCCTGGTGATATGTTCGCGCTGATGTAATCAAAGGTGCTCTGATTGAAGACTTGGTTTGGGTTTTGGTAATACCAGAAAAAGTCACCTTGAGAGGGAAACTGAATCGGATAAAGTGGGGATTTAAGGATATCTTTAAGCGCCGCCATAGCTTTTGCTTGTAAAGCAGAATAAAACTGTTGTCCACCAGTAATATTGGACATAAATGATTTCTCCTGTTAGTTAATGAAGTTAACGAAAACGAGGCTGGAAATATTGATTGCTAAACCAAGCCAATATTTTTAGAGTTCCTTGCAAGCCAACATGAGGTTTCTAGTTAGCTGAGAAATACTGGCATGGGAGCGTATAACAAAATTGTTTAGCCTCATTTTATAGACGTTTCCTTTTATCTATTTCTGAATTTTTAGAGTTAACTCCTAGTTTTTGCGATCCAATCAACTAGACTAAATTTTGGTCTTTTGTGCCTACATCTTCATTTTTTGGCATCAATTGACGGGTGGATTCAGGCGAGAATGGGCTACTAAACCTTTGCAGAAACCTTAGAAGCATTTCGTACCGCAGCAGAATTTCACTTTGTTCGTTGTTTAAATACGCATATCGACGTATTTGCCGCTCACAGAGACAAGTCTGGTTATATTTGAGCTTAGAAGTCCCAATAAATAGGAAAGACGATACCAAGAAGGAGAGTGGGACGATCGCACAAATTCTCCCCATCCTTTCCTGATCTTTGGCTGTTGTTGCATCCTCTGCACCACCAGACAGGAATTCCCGCAACTTCCTTCCAGTTTCTTCATCAAATTGTGTCAACGCCAAAATGGGTACAGGCTGCCTTTCACACAGCACTACCTCAACGCACCGACAACCATCTCTGTTTACTTCTAACTTGTCAGCAGAGATCGCCACAACAGGAGCCGACTCCGAGTGCTGCATTGATCGCACTACCTCAATCGATTCCTCACCAACAACACTCTCCACTTCCTCCACCGCAACGGATAACGTCACCGTCTCGCCAATTGCTTCAACTCCCAACTTCTCCTCGGACATTTCCCCTATTGCAGGTTCAGTTGCAGCCAATGTTCGCATAACCGATAAATCCCTATCAGTCCCATCCTCCCCGATAAAATATCCCTTCAACTCCTCTCGCAAAATTGCTCGCGCCTGGGAGATGCGCTTGCAGACATTTTGGTAGGAAATATCTTGCTGTTGAGCAATTTTTGGATAAGACAGTTCCTGATAAAAGTGCAGGATAAATGTCTCGCGCATCCGACGCGGTAAGTTATCAATAGCACGACGGATCACAATCGTTTTCTCACTAGTCTCCATTGCAATTGCTGGCGTATCGTCAAAGGAAACCAGTCCTTGATCCTCAAAAGATGCGTATGCTTCTATATTCTCAACTCTATTCGCACTGCGATCGCGTTCTCGATGAATATCGACGCAGAGATTATGAGTCAGTCTTGTCAGCCACGCCTTAAAATTAGTAATTTCCTCCGCATACTTTTGCACCTTTTCCCAAGCCTTAAGCATCGCCTGACTAAGCGCATCTTCAGCATCCGTCTGATTCCCACCCATCCACTTAAGACAGCAACGATAGAGATAATCTCGATATTCCTGCCATTGTTGCCAAAACCTTTTTACTAAATCTTCATCTTCCAAGTTATTCCGCAGGCAAGACGTAATCAATGCAACCACTGATTGACAATTTGACATAACTCTGACGTAGTAGTATATCCAGTTGCAGCAAAATTAATGCCTTCAATCCCTTATAGGGATGGGCGTTCGAGTATGAAATATGGTCTGAAAGTCAAATGGTGAGGTACTGGTGTATGCCGCAAATCTAACATCTATCTTTAGGCATATCCTCAGTAAAATCACTTACATTGAATTAAAGAATATTAAATTAAGATGAATTCAATGCTTAAAAAAAGGCAAAAAGCTTGCTAAATATGAAACGCGAGAAACTAGGCAGGTAATGACTAACGTATTCACAGGGGTGCGACGGCTGACAGATTTCTTAGCTGTTTTTAATGGCTCTGCTATTGCTCTAGATACCATTAGTGACTTTAACAGTTCTCAAGGTAATACCATTTCATAAAAAATCTGATACAGATGTAACCTCTGAAAGCTTTGCTGCATCTAAGTTTTTTAATTGCGAATTGTGAATTGGTATGACAAAATTGTACGAGATAAGACTACTTTTAGTGCGTACAAGCTTCGTCTTGTCGCAGACATCGCTTCTAATCACAACACTATTTTAAGTAATATTAATTATTTTTCAAGTATTAGTTTAGACTTGCATAAACTGATAATTTTAAAAGTCCTTACTTCAAGCGCCCAGACCCCTAAAGAGTCTGAGCGCTTGAATATTAGGTTGCAGAGAAACTTCTGCTAAATTGTCGTGGAATTATGCGGGCATCATGTGCATACTTCTGCAAGACTCTGCACACTTACGGCAAGCGGCAGCACATTCCATCATTTTCGCGTCATCGCTCATCATCTCACACGCCATTGCAGTGCGATCGCACATTTCCGCGCAAAGCATACAAGTGCGTTCCATGAACTCAGAACCGCTCATCATCATATTCATGCACATCATGCACATTTCAGAGCAATCGCGCATCATGCTCATCATGCTCATCATGTTCTTATCCATGTGCTGACCACCTTTGCTCATGCAATGAGTCATGGTTTCCATGCACATTTTATGACAGTCCATACAAACATCCATGCAAGTTTGCATTTCTGGAGTCATGGTTTCAGTCATCATCATCATCATCATCGGAAATACCTCCTGATTTTTTGATGCATAAAATAGTGTCCTCGAAGGACTATTCATCACATTAGTCTTATCCTTTTAAAGAGTCAATGGGGTTTTTAGAGAGAATTTTTAAGCCTACTATCCCGATATAATTACCGGGAATCTGAACTAATTCTACACTAGTTTGGTGTTGTTTTGTTGGAAACTGTTATACATTAAAGCTTAGAAACGCTCGTTTCAGAGTGGGGTTTCATGTGCCAAGTAAAGTTTACTTGGGGATCAAAAGTTAGAGTTAAATTTAACTCGAAAATAGTGTTATTGTTTTTAACAAATGAATGCCTAAACTAAGCATTTATAAATTTATATTAATTTGCGTTTGATTAAATTATATTAACTTGAAGATATATATCCTGAAAAATTCTTAATTCATAATGAAATTTCAACTGCACTTAAAATAAAATTTCCTCATAAAAAAGTAATTTTCACAGCTTACATAAGATATGATATCGGTTATAGATTTGATTGCAATTTGAGTAAGCGATCGCTCGCTGCTTGTAATGTCTCAGGTCTTTTGCTAAAGCAAAATCTAATCAATGAATGTCCTTTTTCTGGTTGACTGAAAAAACTGGAACCGGGAACTACAGCAACACCGATATCTTTAATTAGATGGTAAGTGAATTCAACATCTGTTTTATAGCCAAATTTGGAAATGTCTGCAAGAACGTAATAGGCTCCTTGAGGAACGAAATAGGGAATCCCAACTTGGTCTAGAATTTGTAAAATGCTGTCTCGCTTCTGGTGATAAAGTTTGGCTAATTCTTCATAATAGGATGGTGGTAGTTGCATAGCGGCAACTCCGGCTCGTTGCAATGGTGCAGGTGCGCCAACGGTGAGAAAATCATGGACTTTGCGAATCGCCCCTGTCAATTCGGGGTTTGCTAGAATATAGCCGACTCGCCATCCAGTGACGCTATAAGTTTTGGACAAACCGTTAATCGTAACGGTGCGTTCTTCCATACCGGGAAGAGTCGCTAGGGCAATATGTTGAGTGCCGTCATAGAGAATATGTTCATAGATTTCGTCTGTGAACGCTAACACATCCCATTTTTGACAAAGTTCAGCAATTAAGGTGAGTTCTTCACGGCTGAAGACTTTACCTGTGGGATTATGGGGTGTGTTGATAATAATTGCTTTGGTATTGGCATTGAAAGCTTGACGCAACTGTGCTTCATCAAATGTCCAATGGGGAGGATGCAGTGTCACGTAGCGGGGTATAGCACCAGCTAAAATCGCATCGGGGCCGTAGTTTTCATAATATGGCTCAAATACAATTACTTCGTCACCGGGATCGACTGTTGCTAGCATTACAGATGCCATTGCTTCTGTGGAACCGCAAGTAACGGTGATTTGGGTTTCGGGATCGATATCTAAGCCGAGATACCAACGGACTTTGTTAGCGATCGCATGACGAAATGGGCGATCGCCCCAAGTAATGGCATACTGATTAACATCTGCCTCTATCGCCTGATATGCTGCCTGTTTCAACTCCAAAGGACAAGGAAAATCAGGGAAGCCCTGCGCCAGATTTACTGCATCGTGTTGCAGTGCCACCCTGGTCATTTCTCGAATCACAGACTCTGTAAACTGTTCTGCCTTCGCTGATATTTTTTGGCGCTTAATCTCACTCACCCCTATACCTCCGTCGATCGTTATTGCCGAAATCCTGTGAATTTCTGTAATCCAGACTAAATCCATAAGATTGATAGATTTATCGTAGTATACTCAAATTTCTGAGCTAGAGGAAGAAGCAGGGGAGCAGCACTTCGACTACGCTCAGTGACCGAGGAGCAGGGGAGCAGGGGAGCGGAGGAGAAGTTGCAGTAAGTCTTTCCCCTCTGCCCCTCTGCCCCTCTCCCCCTCTGCACCTCTGCCTCTTATGCCCAATGCCCAATGCCCTTATTATCTATATACTTAATTATTGAGATTAATAGTCAATTATTGAAGTATCGATCCAGAATCATCATGAAATCTTTGCACCGTCCCGATCTGTATAGCTGGTCTAATTTCAATCCGGCAAGAAATATTGATTTCAATGGGATTGCCTGGATTCGCCCAGATGGCAACATCTTGATTGACCCAGTAGCCTTATCAAACCATGATTGGAATCATCTAAAATCCCTCGGTGGTGTGGTTTGGATTGTGCTGACGAATTCTGAGCATGTCAGGGCAAGTAAAGAAATTGCCGATCAAACCTATGCTAAGATTGCTGGCCCGATTGCAGAAAAAGACACTTTTCCTATACCTTGCGATCGCTGGCTATCTGATGGTGAAGAATTTGTCCCAGGACTGGAAGTGATTGAACTCAATGGTTCTAAAACTCCCGGTGAGTTGGCTCTGTTACTAGAAGAGACAACTTTAATTACAGGGGATTTAGTCCGGGCACGCAAAGCAGGTAGCTTGACAATTTTACCAGATGACAAGCTGCTGAATCGAGAGGAGGCTGTTGCTTCTATTCGCAGGTTGGCTCAACTGAGTCGGGTAGAAGCAGTGCTGGTGGGGGATGGTTGGCCCGTCTTTCGGGATGGACGCGATCGCTTAAAGGAGCTTGTAGCGACATTGTAAATAATTAGGGTAGCACAGCTAGCTATGCTACCCTGACAATACTTTTTCAATAGCACTGAATAGAAGAAGTTATTGTCAAAAATTTATTCACTCTTGGTCAACTATGAAAATCTGATGATTTAAGTTGTGTGTGCGATGTGAGGACGGCTGTGACGCTCGATAGTGCAGCGTTAACGACACAGGAAGGTATTGACTCGCTAATGCTACGCTATCGGTGACGCAACTTATCAAGCAGGCTCAAATTTCAGCGAAACACCGTTCATGCAGTAGCGCTTCCCAGTGGGCGCAGGCCCATCATCAAAAACATGGCCCAGATGACCACCACAGCGACTACAATGCACTTCAGTTCTGGTCATAAACAACGACTTGTCTACAGTTGTGGCGATCGCACCTTCAATTGGATTAAAGAAGCTAGGCCAGCCAGTACCACTGTTGAATTTGGTATCAGATGTAAACAGTGGTTGTTCACACGCAGCACAATAATAAGTACCCTTGTCGTATTCCTTATCTAATGGACTGGTATAAGGGCGTTCAGTCCCATGTTTACGCAATACATTAAACTGTTCTGGCGTTAAAATCGTGCGCCACTCTGACTCTGGTTTGGTAACTTCAAATCCACTCTTAGAAGTTGTCATCGCTTCTGGCTCCCATTTGATATACCTTGATAACAATGCTGTGCCGACTATGACTGCACTAGCCTGTAAAAAATAGCGTTTGTCCATATATCTATTATTTTCTATTTTCCGGTTCACTGGCCAATCAATTCCAGTACGGGATTCCCTACATGAATGACTATAATCAGCGATGTCTGGCGACAAGCCGCTTCTCTACGAGACGCTACGCGAACGCATCTACGCTCTGAATTAGCCCTAATAAACTGATTAAAATTGGCTAAGAAACAACAATACCTTAGCCAAAAAAAGAGTATGTCCCTATCCCGATTACGGTACTCTCAAAGGCGTTGTTAGCGCCATCTCTCCAGATGCCATTACACAAAATAATAATTCAGGTATGGGAACAACTGCCACAACAGCTTTGCATGAGTGTCAAGTATGGGTCGAGGAACTGGTCGGTTTCATTCGCAATAAGCAGGCATATTATCGACGAGGTTTAAAGGCTATGATGCTTATACAGCAAGCACTTTAGCTTAATTGTCGCCCCTTGAAGAGATTAATTATAGTGTCTGGTACAAGGCCATCAGCTGAATCCTTACGTTATTTACATCTTTGCATCTCAAGATGTCATAAAACTCTATTTACCGCCGTGCGATCGCCGATCTTGGTTCACAATTTTGGCTAAATTATGGGTAAAAGCACATAAGACCCTATGTTTTAATCAAGAAGAATGTCAATCTTTTAATTGATATTGAACGTTTGATTCCTCTTGTACGTAATTATTATTTTGATAATCATCTTGCTTAGTAGAAGATGTGAGTTCTTCCAAAATTTGAATTGCACCACTAATCCGCAGTAAGGTATCGCGCAGATTTGCTTGTTTCGCCTCTAAATCTGCCATGACTTTTTGTCCTGATACCAATTCGGCTTTGAGTTCAGTGAGACGTTTTTCTAATTGTTCTTTCATTATTTAATTAAGTTCCTTTGACTTTGCTATTTAGGGAAATAAATGTGCCAGTACCGGAATATTGGGGGGTAGCGTCGGGTATGGGACTAGGTGCAGAGGGTTTTTGTGCGGGAACTGTGACTTGAAATTTGGCTTTAAATGAAGCACCTTTGAGCAGTACTGGTTTCCCACCAGATTTTGTCTTTTTGGCTTTTTGGTTGCCAGCAAGGGATTCAATGGACAGTATCCCAACTCCAGGGATAGTATATTGGGAAGTCATATAAGGACAACCAGGAACGATAACTTTTTTTTCGTCGCCATCTACACAGACTAGTTTCTGGTTAATTTTATCCTTACCTGTGCCAATTAGATCGCCTGGACGGACGGTGACAATGGCTTGGCCAAAAGTTTTGTTAAACATGGCTCGATCGCCAGTGATGAGAATGAAGTCAGCCATAGAGTCATATTGAATTGCAAATATATTTTATAAGCTTGGCGATCGCACTAACTAGGAGAACCAATACATCTTGCTTTCGCGACTATATCAGCACCTCCACTTCCCTGTTTTCCACCAAGATACCAATATCCGTCACTTCCTATATAAGTGAAAACTTGTTCGCCACTACCAGCAAATTTTCCTTGCGTATATGTTAAGAATGCGACGCATTTACTACTGTGTCCCATTTTGACATCAGTTTGACCATTCTTCCATACATATTCGTCAGAATACCAAATCTTTCCCTGTATTTCTCCACTAGGAGTAATGGTTACTGCATCTACAAGATTTCTTTGTGTACTACCTTGTGTTTGTGTTCTAATTCTCAAGCCAATATCTCGATTGGATGAGTCGTCTCTTGCTTGAAGAAAAGCAATATTCTTTAGTCCATATTCCTTGAGTTGGACATGACCCGATAGGTCAATATTCGTTGTACTGTTAACAGATACACCCACCGATAAAGAACCAGTTACAGTTAAATTTCCAGCAAAAGAAGAACTTCCTGTTCCTTTGACTGTTAACCCACCATCTACAGCAGTGCTTAACAACATTCTTTCAGTATTTTGATTATCTCGCCAAGAATGATTGCCGTTAGCTGTATAGAATAAAGTAGAACCATTAATACCGAGACCATATCCGCTCCAAAGTTGTAATTTCAGTTGGTTTGTAGTTCCATTATCTGAAAAAATAATTTGTTGACTGCCATCAAGACTAACTTTACCTTCCTGAATAGTCAGACTACCTTGAAGCAACTGATTACCTTGCACATTTAATTTGTAGTCACCTGGATTATTGATGCCAATGGCAACATTGCCAGTATTATTTATATACAAAGCTGTACTTTTAGAGCTACCACTTCCTACTCGGATATTTAATCCGTTAAAGACATTCCACTTGGCTCCATCCCACACTCCTTCATTATCTATGTTAGACAGGTTATTATACAGTACGTGGTTATAGTCTCCTATTGAAGCCAGAAATAATGCACCACGCTTACTACCGTCTGCTGAAATGGATAAGTTTTTACCTGTAATATTACCATTAACAGTTAAATCGCCAACAATTGTTCCAGAGGTGATTTTATTTGCTGATAAATTAGGAATTCTGTCAACATTTAATGTTCCAGAAGTGATTTTATCAGTTGATAAATTAGGAATTCTCTCAACATTTAATGTTCCAGAAGTGATTTTATCAGTCGATAAATTAGGGATTCTGTCAACATTTAATGTTCCAGAAGTGATTTTATCAGTCGATAAATTAGGGATTCTGTCAACATTTAATGTTCCAGAAGTGATTTTATCAGTCGATAAATTAGCAATTCTGTCAACATTTAATATTCCAGAAGTAATATTTTTTGTATCTATTGTTCCTGAGATTGTCCCAGTTACTGTTAAATCCCCATCAATTTTTAAGCTACCTGTCAAAACTGCTAAGTTTGGAGTGGCATTTCCTCCAGAGCGAAGAGTTAAAGCTTTACTATTAGAATTTGGTAAGGATAAACCAGAATATTCCCGAACGTTAGCATCAAGAGTAATGGTATTTTGAGCTATTGTTAGTTTTCCCAGATTGACGCTATTTTCAGGAATTGTAGTTGAAAATCCCAAAATAGGTTTTTCAATCCAACGAGTATAGCTATCTGGTACATCTTTTTGCTGTTGAACTTGTTTACCTTGAGCATATTGGATGTAGAGTACACCGTCAGTAAGATTTTTGAAGTCGGAAAATGTAATATTTTCTTTTAAAATAATTAAATCGCCGCTACTATTGATAGCCGAACCCGATTTTATTTGAACAGATTTTGTATCCTGAATAACTGCAACTTCTAACCCTTCAATAATTCCTGAAATATGAAGACTTTGATTATGATAGCGTTGGCGATCGCTAAGATATTTATGTTGAATTTCAAAGTCATCTTCTAGCAGGTATTGCCCTGCAAAATAGTTAGGACGTTCATTACCAAAGTTAGTGAAATCAGTAATTTTAGCCATGTTTGATCCTGAATTTAGTTCAATGATTGACTATTTGTTCCTAGAATGGTGTTACCAAAAACAATTTTACCTTCCTCGTTTTTACGGCAAATTTGTAAAATATTATAGGGAGAGACGGCTGTGAGGTTAAAGGTTTGCTCTAGTATTTTATAAGTAGATAAACGCTGATTAATATTTAAGGAAGCTTGAACAGTGACTTTACCAGCAATATCAAGATTATTGAGATTTTTCATTGTCACTGTAAATTTATCTATAGTTTGCATAAACTCTTGGTAGTAGAGGGTACGCTGAATTCTAATTGTATTATTTTCTCTAAGAGTTTCTGGTGTTAATAAATAAAATCCTGAAACATCATCTTGAAGGCGAACTGTGATTTGATTTAGTAAATCTGAGTTGATTGTATTTGGTTGGGTAATTTCTACAATTGCTTCAAAGTCTAATTTTTCAATAATTGCAGTTATATTAGGTTGTAACTCTTGAACTTTCGGTGGATCAAACAGTAGAAAACTATAGGGTTTAGTCCATATAGATTCTGTCAGCTTCATTCCCGATTGTTGCGGCTGACTATTTTGGTAAAAAATTGTATTTCCTGCAATAATTTCTCTTTTATCATTTTGATGACAAATTTTTAGGACTGGTGATAGATTTACAGGTTGTTCTAGGAGTGTATTGTTATATTCAACTTCATTAATTAAAAAATATAGCTTAATAGTTAAATTGCCCACGAACTGTTTATCGGTTCGGTTTGATAATATAACATTGAAACCTGCTAAATTTTCTTGTAAATGCTGATAATTTAAATTTTGTTTAATTGAAAATGATTGATTATTGATAATTATTTCTGGTGAGTAAGGGGTAATTAATTCCGAGTTTCCTTGAATCTGAATAGCTAACTGGTTCGCTAATTGATTAATGGGAATACTATTAATGTTGTTAGGAGTAATTGTGACTTCTATGGCAAAGGTTTGATTATTTGGAGATGCAAACAATTTGAAAGGATAAGCAACGTGCGATCGCTGAGTTAGCTGCATCGTTGGGACAAGGATTTTTAAGGAATAAAATGTCTGTGCAGGCTTTTCTCTATCGATAATTGCTTTAGCAATTTTAGCTTGTCGCCAATACTTATCAGGATCGCGGTCTTTGAGAGTTAGTTGAACTTGAAAATAATTCGGTAAATTATCAAATTGATCGAAGACTTCAACCTTTTCTCCAAATCCTGAATTTTTTAAATAAACACTCAAAATTTCGATTAATCCTGCTTTTGTTCCTCGTAAACCGTATAGGTGAACAATTTGTTGAATAAATGCTTTTTTGACCTCTACTTCCCAATCGTCTCGTAAACTCAAGGCTACCCAACCCGCTAACCAAGGTAAAAATTCCTTTGGAGTATGTTGAGGATTGAAATAAACATGAATATTATCAATAATTTCTTCTAATCCTGGTATATTTTGAGTCTTGGCTGTAATAATTTGCTCTTGATTCGGAGTTTCACTTAATCCACTGAGAATTTTTTCAAATGACAGCAACAACTGAGCAATAAAAACATCTTTTTGGAGAATTGCTGGTAAATATTGATGATATGTACTAATAGATTCAGATTTTTTTACGTTCATTACCAACTTCTACCAATATTGTAAATTTACTGTCTGTGAGATTGATTTTAACTAACTGATTATCTGCTAAATTAATTTCAGATTTAGAGTTATTATTCTTATCTTTAATTTGCAGGTTTTCAACATAATCTACACCTTCTAAGTCATCTAATAATTTATATAATTCCGATAGATAAACACTCCGACCAAAAGGCCATCCTTTTCCCTGCCAATATTTTTGCGATCGCAGAGGTTCAAAAAACATTTTGACTTCCTCTTCTGCCTGTGTTTTAACTGCTTCTGCTTGTGCGCCATCCTGAAGCACTAATTCTGCTTCTATAGATATGGATACATACTCAGGTTCTAAGATATGCAGGCGGGTAGTTAATAGTCTGCGATCTTCAAGAAATCTAAATAAAGGTTCATATTTATTTACTTGAGTTATTTCGTTATCTTCAGGAACAACTACTAAACTAATATGTCCTTTAGCAAAATTATCAGATGTTGACTCTAAATTACATTGTGTTAAACATTTAACCCTAGCAATTTTTAAATTATCAGCATCTTGTGATTTATTCCAATCGATAAGTACCAATTTTTCAAAATCTTCTGGAGTAACGGCACGATAAATTTTGCGTACTTCTAATAAAGTCTTTTGAATTTCTGATTGTAAAATGTTTTGTCGTTCCTGGGTAGAAATATTAATGGGTAAGTTCCATTCTTCTCCTTTAAGTAAACTCAAAAAACTAGCATAATTCTCATCAGGAATTTGATTAACTCGGTAGAGAACCATTTCTGTTAACCATGCGAATAATTCAATCAGGATAATTCCTGTATCTGTAGGATTATGATCTGTCCATTCTGGGTATTCAAGCGGAATCTGAGAAATTGCCTCTTCTAGTAAGTTGGCATAGCTGCGATCGTCGAGATTGGGTAAGGGTAGAGTCATGATTAGAGGAATGGGGGATGGGGAAATAGGGAATAGGCAATGGGCAATAGGCAATAGGCAATAGGCAAATAGGTAATAGGTAATAGGTAATAGGTAATAGGTAATAAAAAGAATAGGGGTAAAGAATAGTTTTTAATTTTTTAAATTTTTGAGAAGGGAAATAATCATTTTAGTTTCTTCTTGAAGATGTTGGAGAATCAATTCTATATCTTTTACAGTGCATAACCCTACTCTGGAAGAGAGAATAAGATGAGTTTGTAATTCATTAATTGAGCCTTGACTGATGTTTAAAAATCTCGCATAATCACCAGGCGATCTTCTGCCATAGCCTTCCGCAATATTGGCTGGAATAGAAACAGATGCTCTTCTTATTTGTTGAATCATTCCGAAAAGTTCATCTCTAGGAAAATTTTTCGTTAATAAATAACATTTTTCAGCAATTTCCATACCTTTTTGCCAAATTATTAAGTCTTTAAAATCCCGAATCCCTGACATTTTTTACTCCTTATATTCACCAACCTAACCTATTGCCTATTACCCATTCCCTATTACCCATTCCCTATTGCCTATTGCCTATTGCCTATTGCCTATTACCCATTCCCTATTGCCTATTGCCTATTGCCTCTTCCCTATCCCCTATTCCCTTCTACCTTGACGTTATGATTGCCAGAATAAATTAAAGAATCAGCACTTAGTAATAACTTGCTTTCTGTTGCAGGTAGCTCCACCTCTAGGGAATTAACATGATCTACTCCCGTAATGGATTGAATAATGGCGTAAAAATCCGATTTTTGCGGGTAGCGTCCAAATTGCCACCCCTCCCCTGTTCCTCCAGTTAAGGGATGGAGAAAGGCTTCTAAGTGTTGTCTAACGCTGTTTCTCACCATGTCTGCGTCTTCGAGCAACACAGGAGTGATAGTTGCAGTCACAGTTACTTCTCGCCATTTTGGGGCTGTAACCACTAAATCTACTGTCCCCGCACAACGGGAACGAATGTAGGTTTCGACTTGCTCTAGTAAAGCTAAACTAGGGGTTGGTTGGCGATCGCTACTGTAGGGCAGAATTATTAGCTTAACTTGCCCTGCACGGCGGTTAATTTCCCGCATCATTTTTTCAAAGTTTTCTGCTTCGGTAGCATTAATTGTCTGCAACTTTTCTCGGAGGCTATCTTCAAATAGCACATTTGGTTTAGTCGGATCGAGCCAAAGTTTTTCATTCAAAGGGCTAAAATCAGCCGTCAGCAAATCTGGTGTAACTACTTTGACTCTAGCTACATCTGTAGAAGCTTCGTAAGCTAAATCTGCTATATCCTCAAGAGTGACAGCGCGATCGCGGTGACGTAGTTGCTTTGGTACTCGTTCTTTCAGACGATCCAAAGTTTCCTGTTGCGCCCCACCTGCTGCTGCTTCCAGGTTAATTACCCGATCGATGTAGGGAATGGTAGTTTTCAGTTGGCTAATGGTTTGTGCAGTGACGTTTCCCTGTTTACCTCCTCCAGTGCGATAAAAAGATAGGCGAATATTATTGCGTCCTCTGGGGGGGATCATCCCGGCTTGTCCGTTTCCAAAGCGAATTTCGCCTGTTTGCCGATCTAAAGTGTAATGGCGATCGCTGGCACTAGAATCGTAAAAATCTGCTACTTCTTGCCAAAGTACCCAAACTTCATCAATTTCTCCCAAATTATCTTTAATTACCTTGATGCGATCAGATTCTATGTTTAGGGGAATTTGTGCTTCTTGAATTTCTAACTGCTGTCCCATCAAAATGGGAATATTATTGGCAATGAAAACCTGATTTGGATCGTAGTTACTTGAACCTAATACTTCTTCTTGGAGACTAATTGCCTGAACTGCCCATGTAGTATTAGTTAACAAGCGACGTAGACGAGGTTTAACCCGAAAATTACCTGATACCCAACGCACTCGCAACCAATATAGTTCTTTGCCAAAGTTTTCTCCTGGGCTAAAGTCTGCGGGAGCAATAAATCTAATTAAACCTGGTTGAGAAAATGCTTGAGTTTCGTCCTCTACTCCTAATGGTTGCCAACCCAGAGTACTAGAATATTCCCAAACTAATTGGGGTTGCTGCGAACGAATCACTGGGGTATTCTGAGGATAATCTTGTTGTAGAGGTTGATTAGTGGTAACTAAATTTTTACTAATATTACTAATAGTATAATTATCGTATTGTTTGGCGTTGAGTGGGTTCTGAATTTGTAGGCGATCGCCTGTTTGCCAACCAGTTACATCGGCTATTTGCAGCGTTTTCTCTCCAGTATTTACTGTTAATGCAAGGACGGTATTTGCTGTAATGTCAGCTGATAATTCATTAGGTAATGGGGTATCAAACTGTGCATAAAGAGTAACTGTTTTATTATCAAATGATTTATCAAATCCGAAATAGAGGGTAGGTTCTCGATCTATGGTAGGTGTAAAAGGTTGAAAAGATTGTGTACTCGAATTTTCTGGATGAGAATATGTAAAATCATTTTCAGCAAAATAAATAACTTTTTCTGTAAGGGTAAATTCGTAGGTTAATTTTAATGACTTAATCAGAGGTGGATCGTAAGTCGGAGGAATCGTCTCCGTGATAATTAACTTACGCATGATTCGCGTCCCAACCCCTAAAGTAGTGTTTAAAACTCCGGTTTCTAGCTTCAGCCTATTATTATCTTTAATGATTTGTGTAATTTTATTTTCTTCTGGAAATCCCTCAGTATAAGGAAGAACACGAATTGTATCGCCAGTGTTAAATAAATCTAAAGTATCAACTTCAATTTCGTTGGCTCCTTGTTTGAATTCCTTTCGCAGAACTGCTAAGTCATCATAAACAGGATACAGGCGCTCATCTGCGGCTTTACCATAATGACCTTGAGTAATCCGAGCGCGAACCCAATAACGAGTTTCTCCATTTACAGTGCTAGGAGAAGGTATATTTTCTGCATTGGGAAATTGTAACTTCGCCTGGATAGTATCTTTTTCAGTAAACTGAATTGCTGATGATTTTTCTATCCATTTTAGTTGGTTATTTTTATCTGCTATTTCTTGCCATATTTGACCGTTACCAATTTCCCAGACAATTTTTAAATTATTTATATTTACAGGCTGATGAGTTAAAATTATATCAATAATAATAGTTACATTTGGCTTCACAAATGTATCGTTTAAAGCTATATAAAATGTATCATTAAGTTCCGGCTGTTCGCCAAAGGGATAAAAATCTTTGGTAAGGTCTAAAGGAGTAGTGTTAAATAAGCAAATTTCAGGAATTAAGTTAGCTTGCTTTATATTGATAACACCTTGAATATTAGTAACTTGAGGTAAATTTTCGATTAAAGAAAATATATTATTTAAATTGGCTTGTAACCATCTTGCTGTTTTTCCTTGAAGCTCATAAGGAGCCGGAATAGGTAAATTTGCAAAAGTAAAAGTAATAGTAGATTGATTATTGTTCTGACTTTGGCTAGGAGTTTCAATGGTTTGCCATTGAGAGCTATCCCAATAAGACCAGTTAAGCGGTATTTGTAATTGATTAACACTTTCAATCGTATTATTGGTAGTAATAATTAGTTGCAGATCCTTTAAGTCTGGTAAAGTAAAAATTTCGGGACAAGTTATGTAAAGAGAATGGGTAATAGAGCGATCGCCTTCCAAAGCTAAAAAAGCTGCATCTTGTTGTCCTGTTCCTGCCAAAGTGCGCTCCTCGGAAAGGATCTCAGAGAGATCGCTATACTTATCTTGATTGGGTTCGCGCAGGAATACTGCTTGTAATTGCGTTGTTGTGACAACCAATTCTCGATCCGTTTCAAACACGATTTCTGCGTCTGTACCCTCTGCTGGTGGCGCTGAAACTTGAGTATGAGCGGGAACTAACCCATCTGTAAGGCTTCCTTGTGCCAAATAAAAGGTTAAAGGGACTTTAGCAGGTTGAGGAGGTTTGAGTTCTCCCCCAATTAAATCAAGGAAAGCCAGAAAATTTTTCTCTGGAACTTGGTTGATGCGATCGCTGACTAATTTTACCATCCGCCCAAAGATGCGAATTAATGCCCCACCCGCATCAGTTTTATTTCCAGATGCAGCTTTCCAGCCGGTAGATTGTTCTACTAACTTCTCGGTTTGCTCAACAATTTCTTCATAGGTACGCTGGTCAATTTTGGGAGGTAAAGAAGGCATATACAATTACTGCAAATAAAAAGGATAAACTAAATTAAAAATATTATTTGTTGTCCGAATTTGATAATTTATTTGAATTAAAATTACATTTGGTTGGTGAGGATCGGGAATTGTATCCACATCTAAAACATCAATGCGAGGTTCCCATTCAATTAAAGCATCTTTCACATCACTAACAATTTGTCCAACTGTTCCCAAACTATTAGGAGAAAATACTTTTTCGTGAATATCACAGCCAAAATCAGGACGCATTATCCGTTCTCCTTTGGCAGTACTGAGAATCATCCAAATTGATTGACGCACAACATCTTCATAGCGCGCCACCTCAATTTGAGCATTTTTATCAAGTTGGACAGGTAAAGCCCATCCCACACCTAAAAAATCAATCTCCATTACATCACTTCCAATGAACCATCATTTATTTTCACTCCGGCTGCACATTTGATTCCTAAGCCAGATTGCGCTTCCAATTTATATTTAGATTTAGCTTTGATTGTACAATTTGCACCTACTTCTAATTGATAATTTTGTTGAGTTTTTATTTGCAAGTTTTTACATTCAATCGAGATATCATCATCGCTACTTTTTAAGATAACTTTTCCTTTGGTCTCAATAGTTAAATCTTTTTCAACTTGAATATTCATCTTGTTATCTTTAGAATTAATCACAATTTTATTTTTACCAGTCTTGTCTTGAATAATAATTTTTTCTTGCTCTTTAGTATCATCTAAAACAATCATATGACCGCTTCGAGATTTAATGACTCGTTGATTATTTTTCCCATCTTCATTTGTTATTGGT
Source organism: Nostoc sp. DSM 114160 (assembly GCF_053470305.1). NCBI lineage: Bacteria > Bacillati > Cyanobacteriota > Cyanophyceae > Nostocales > Nostocaceae > Nostoc > Nostoc sp. DSM 114160. Next base: position 856,095 of record NZ_JBPFGO010000003.1, read on the forward strand.
GGTTTATCTTTTCCATTCCATACAGCACCAAGAATGTAAGGAAAATTCATATCACCTTGTTCAAAAGCAACCAATACTTCATCATTAACTTCAGGCAAAAAATAAATACCACGGTCATTTCCTGCCATGAGAGTTACCACTCTAGCCCAGTAACTTTCTTCTTCTGAAGATAGCCAAGGAAATTTTACTTTGACTCTTCCTAATTTATTTGGATCTTTGTTATTAGTGACTACACCAACAGTTACGCCGTAAAAATGATGATTTTGGTTGTTTGATAATAAAACATCTAGTCCGTTCATGTAGCATTTCTCCCTACCGTAAATGAAGTTTTATAACCTTGGTTTACTAAATAACTATGTTCGGCAGTTTTAATATAATAAAGTCCACTAAACCTTTGACCAAGCCCAAGAATTTCAACCACTTTTCCGGCGCGTAAATTGGGATTACCTTGACAAGTTCCTTCACCAGTAATGTAAGCGATCGCCATATCTTGAAACTGCCCCAATGCCATACTATCAGCTTCTTCTTTACTTAATACAGGTTGATTTACTATCGTATAGCTCGATTCACCAAAGGCTTTTTTGACTGCTTTCGTTCCAGAAGTTGAACCTCCCATTGTGCCACCTTCTTTTCCTACTCCTGCTTTACCTGATACTTCTTTTTTCTCTTTTTCTTGATAAATCCAACCTTTTACCTCTAACTGTTGTACCTGATTCATAGTACTTAAGCGTGGTAAAAATTCTTGTAAATCTTCTCCATAAGTTAGAGTCAAAGCTTTACCTTTAGCATTCTGATGGGGACGAAAATAGAGAGTTTTTTGCTCTACTGCAATTTCATAACCAATGCGTTTAGCTCTCTCTTTTAAAAACTCCCAATCTGTTTGATTGTGCTGCAAGATATATTCTAACTTCACTTTACTATCAGTAACTTTTGCTGTAATTCCCCTAGTTCTAGCAATTTGACTGACAATTTCACTATCCTTAATTTTTAGGAAGGATTTTGTGTGGCTTCCTCGCAACAAACGATGGCGTAAATCATGACCACGCACCACTAATATAGGTGCTACATCCTGGCTATATTCTGGTTCTAATCCTGTAATTTCTCCCACCATGAGAGTTTTTATTTCTTGTTCATATCCCATCTGAATTTCTACTTTATTACCAACATCAAATACTTTGTTATCTACCCATGTCATTTCTTGTTTTAATAAGTCCCAAGTAATCAATCGCAGTTCAAACATACTAGGAGCTTCCAAATCCTCAGATACCAAAACTGATACTAAATCAGCTTCTATTTCTGCGGCTAAGGGTTCGTCTTGAACCAAAATTTTGACATTAGGATTTAATAAGGAAGCATCATTTGGCATGATTTAACTCCTCTGAGTCAGGCTAGTAATTCGCAAAGGAGGAATCGTCAGCACAGTTCCAGGATTTAACATCCGAGGATTGTTTAAGCGATTTTCTACCGCAATTACACGCCATAAAGCAGGATCGCCATATTCTTCAGTAGCAATACTACTTAAAGTTTCTCCTCGTTTAACGATTCTCACAGGATCATCAATGGGATTAGCAATCTTTGCCTTTTTTTTCGGTTCTTTCCACTCCTTAAATTTACAGCTTAAAGTTGCTCTGACAGGCGTACCATCTTCGAGAAAATGAGTAAGTTTTTTGGTGACACTTTCTAAAAAACCATCAGGTAATAACAAGCTATCTTTACCTGATATAGTTCCCCAAATCAATTGACAACGAGGGGGACGTTTAGGGTTTTTGCCAATACGAGGCTGAGTCAAACTAAAAATTTTGCGGGTATAGTTTTGGACATTTTCTGGGGGAAATCCCATCAACGTGGTGTCAAAGAACAAATCAAGACTGAGTTGAGTTAATTCTTTAGATGCAACTGGGCCATAGTCTCCCATCGACCAGCCTGTTTTAACAACTTCCACTTGATTAGGGTTAAAAAGAACTTTAAATTTATCAGCAAAGTCTCCTGGATTATTTTTTTCGGCTTTGATAGTTAATTTCTCTAGTGCCATTGATTTTTTCCTCTGCGTTCACTTTCAACGACTAGCCGTCGCATTAGTTTGCGTTCAACTTGACTCGCTATAGCATCAACGTCAATATTGGATTGAGTTGCTATTGGTGATACAGGACTAGCAAAAGTTATAGGAGGTGATAAAGAATCAGTATTTGATATCGAATTGCGGTTTGATTGTTGACTATTACTTTTTGATGATGAGGTATTTTTAGCTCCGGGTAAAAGCAGAGATTGAGCTTTTAAGGATGGGTTACTTGCAGAAGTTACAGAGACAAGGGGAAGAGAAGATATATTTTGCTTGTGATTAGTTTGATTATTTTGTGAGGTAGAAACAGTAACAGGTTGTGTGTTGACTAACGTTGCAGGTTGATTTTGATAACTTACCGAATTGATAGCAAATGATATTTCTTGTTGAGTCAAATTAGCTTGAGCAGTGACAATGGGAAGTTGTTTTGATTGGTGCTTAATTGAGCTTAAATTGCCTGCGTAATTATCTGCTTGCGTTTGTTGTTGGTCAGCTAAATTATTTAAATCATTAACAATAGGAAGAGATGACCGCGATCTGGAATAATTCTGGAGTTTTGCTTGAATAATAGGTAGGGTTGTATCAGTAAAGCTGGTAAATTCTTGTGATGACTCTATTTCTCCAGTATTTGGCGATTGTTCAGCAATGGGTTGTGGCAAAACTACGGAAATTTCTGATGAAATGATAGAGGCAACATCTATAATCGGTTGAGATGGGTGATTGAGATTTGATTCAGCGCTATTAGGCGAAGATGCTTGCAAGTCTGTCAAATCTGCTAACGTCATTTCTGCTGTTTTTGGCAATTGTTCGGTTATAGATTGTGACAAAACTACGGGAATTTTTGGTGAAAAGATAGAATCGACATCTACAATCGGTTGAGATGGGTGATTAGGATTTGATTCAGCGCTATTAGGTGGAGATGTTTGCGAGTCTGTCGAATTTCCTAACGTCATTTCTGCTATTTTTGGTAATTGTTCAGCAATTGGTTTTGCCGAAACTACCGGAACTTCAGATGAAGATATAGAGGTTTTATTACTTTGTGTTTCTAAAGTTAAAGATTTGGCTGTTTCATCCGCAACATCCGAGTTTGAGAATTCTGTGATATTTTGGAAAGGGATAGTATTATTAACTGTTTTAGCTGCTAGAGATTGAGAAGGATCTAATTTTCTTTGAATTATATTAGCAGAAGGTTCAACTTGGGATACAGTTGGCAAATTATGTACTCTATTCTCTACTTTTTGGTCTTGTGCTAATGAAACAGGCTGTGCATAAACAATGGGTATTGACTCAGATGATAGGCTATTAGTATTACCCCAACGTTGCATTTGTTGAGTCAAAAGAGGTAAACGATTTAAAAAACGATCGCAACGATTAATAATGCGCTGACTCATCGCCATTTTCATCATTCCCGGTTGACGTAAAGGACAATGCAGGCGATTTACCAACCTCTCATCGATTGAATCTTGCCAATTGGATAAATTTGCCATGATGCTATAACTTAGAAATTCCTTGATGCACTAATTCAATTTTTTCTACAGCAATTTCGTCGCTACTAGCGTTAAAAGTTGGCCCTTGCCACTTGACGGGATACGCTTTTTTAAACGTCCACCACATCACCGTAATTTGCCGATCGTTAAGTAAGAGAATCGTACCGTTTAACTGCTCAATCCACCCTTGGCTAGTTGCTTTATACCAAATATAAAACAAATCAATATTTACTAATCCTCGACTCAAAACTAAATTGGGATAAGTAGTATGTTTGGGAAATTTATGAACAAAATCGTTTAAGCCTCCTTCCTGATAAGATTCCAACTCAATTTCACTACTTAAACCGCTAACTTCGCTAAAACCACCAACAACAACTCCTCCAATTTCCACAGCAAAGTTATAAGCCATGTAGGGATCGTGTCCCAATAAACTGGCTGTTGAACCTGCGGCTAAAGCTGCATTTAATGCGATAAGTTTGGGATTCATTTATTTTCTGTTCAATCGCTAAGTCGCTGATTAATTTGTACTACCTGCGCCACCCATTGCTGACGTTCTCGGTGTTCCATTGCCATAATCTGTTCGTAAGACCAATGAAAATTGTAGGCAAGGTAAGCTACCTCCTCCAGCAGTCGTTCTGTGGGGTAGCAAACTACTCCCCCACGGGAATAGTTTCTACTTCAAACTCTCCATCACAGTGGGGACAAGCTACCCGCAGACGACTATGACCGTTTTGGTTAATCCTTTGATAAAAATCCTGTAAATAAACTAAATCTCCTGAGAATAAACCCTCAATTATTTTGGTATTAATTTGGTCTAATGTTCCTAGTTGGACTATCGTCCTTGCTAAGAGAATAATCACCAAATAACCAGGATTTTTCTGCACCCTTGGATCTCGGATGGGGGCAATTTCATCATAGGCAGTTGAAAGGCGCATAATGCCTTCGCGGTGAGTGTTACCTTCCGAGTCGAGATATCCTTGAGGCAAGATAAAAGGAAATTCGGTTTGCTGCATGATTTTACTGAAAGTAAATATTAACCAATGGTAATACCTTCATGAACTAGTTCGAGAGTTTCTATCGCTACTTCGTCTGAGGTAGCATTAAAACTTGGAGCATTCCAGATAGTAGGCCAGCTATTTTCTAAATTCCAACGAATCTTTTCTTCTCCTTGATCGTTAGCCAAAATAATAGAAAGATTGCGTCGATCTGTCTCGCCATTCTGTAACTTTTTGTGCCATTCCCACAGTTCTTTATTGTCACTAACTCCTCGCTTTAGGGTAATGTTACCATAAGTATTAAGACCGGGAATTTGACGTTGGCTTAATGCTTTATCTGTTCCTTCTCGATAAGTTCCTGCTTTACGAGTCGCTGTCAAACCGCTACATTCACGAAACCCAGCATGAACAATACCATCCCATTCCACCCAGAAATTATAACCACTGTATGGGTCGTGGGAATTAGAAATCGTGGGCATAATAGAACCTCCTGCAATAAATTTGAATTAAGAGTTATCAGTTATATAGGAATCTGCTTTGATTTTTGAACTTACTTGGGTAGGAAGGCAATGGGTAATAGGCAATAGGCAATAGGCAATAGGCAATAGGCAACGGGCAATAGGCAAGAAGTCTTTTTGAGTTGTATGGGGTTTTTTCACACAATCAAATATGAGTCCTATATAATTCCCATTAAATTTTTGAAACACTCAACACATATCTACCTCCTTTTTCCAATTTTTTCTGTTGCCTATTGCCTATTGCCTATTGCCTTCATATCAGCGAAATTCCATTACTACTTTGAACAACTAAAAGTTGAATAAATTCCCCCGGAATAGTGGGAGCTAAACCTATTTCTGCTATTACTTGTCCCATTTCTCGATTTTCAGGGGGATTCGTTTCAGCATCACATTTGACATAGAATGCCTCTTGGGGCAAAGCACCTTGGATAGCGCCTTGTCGCCATAAAGATTCACAATAAATGCTTAATTCCCTTTGCAGTCGCACCCATAAAGGAAAAGCATTTGGTTCAAACACTGTATCTGCTAAATTGCGATATACCCAGCGTCCAAAGGTGAGAAATAAACGACGTACATTGACATATTGCCATTCAGCGATTGGACTGAGGGTACGTACTCCCCACACTCGCATACCTCGTCCTTGGAAGCTACGAATACAATTGACTCCCGCTTCATTTTTTGGATTCAGCTGTTCTTGATCTGTGGGAGTTAGGGAAAAACTAAGATCCAATACCCCTGAAAGTGGAATATTAGCAGGTGCGCTATGTACCCCGACTGTGCGATCGCAACTTGCATAGATTCCCGCAATATGACCACAGGGAGGAATAGGATCGACGCGAAATTCTACTTTTAGCCAAGGTGCATATAATGCTCCGTTTTGGCTAGAAATTCGTTTGCGTTGCTCATTTAGTTTTCCTACATCATTCAAAGCATCAAGAATGGCAAAGCGATCGCCCATCTGTTCGCAATGTTTTAAAATAGCTTGCTGCATCTGCATAACTTCCCCATCTGAACCAAGCATGATGTCGGGAACACAAATCAAATCAACATTTTCTAAGACTTCGCTTGTCTCTAAACCTTCTTGGAGAGCCTCAATAGTATTGTCAGATAAGGCTATAACATAACAAAGACGACCTCCATTTTCAAAAAATCCTTTGATTGCATCTGCTAAATACCCTTTGGCTTGACCAAAATACTGCTGAAAATGCGTCGCTAAGGTTAGCTTTTTTGGTTCTTTCACTTCCTCTGTAACCAGGCCAAAGAATACCGGAACACCTGTCAGTAACTCAGGTTCTGGAGTAGGAACGACATAGTTTAAAGAGATACCTGGTATTTTTGGCTCTAAAGTCGGCATTTGAGTATATGGCAGTCCGCTTTGATTTTTGAACTTACTTGGGTGGGGAGGCAATAGGCAATAGGCAATAGGCAATAGGGAAGGAGGCTTTTTAAGTTGTATGAAGTCCTATAGTTCGTAATTCGTAATTCAGTGGGGAGTGGGGAAAAAACCACTTTCATACTTGGCTTGCCTATGAAACTTGTTTCCTTGAGATTACCTCCTACCTATTCCCTATTTGCCTATTTGCCTATTGCCTATCCCCTATCCCCCATCCCCTACGTTCCCGTCTCAGTCCACTGACTCAGACGGAAAATCACGAATTCTGCCGGCTTCACCACTGCTAGGCCAATTTCTGTGACAACTTGACCCAAATCACGCACTTCTGGGGGGTTGGTTTCGGCATCACATTTCACATAAAAAGCTTCTTGGGGAGTTGTGCCAAATAATGCACCTTTGCGCCACTCTATCAATAAAAAAGCACTAATATTGCGGCGGATTTTTGCCCAGAGTTCAGGGGTATTGGGTTCAAAAACTGTCCATTGAGTCCCTTTATCAATGGAATCTCGCAGGTAACTAAAGTGCCGACGAATATTGACGTATTTGAACTCTGTATTTGCATCTCCGCCCAAGGTACGCGCACCCCAAACGCGGATATTCCCGTTTAATTTGCGAATAACGTTAATTCCATCGGGATTAAGCCCATCTTGTTTGGCTTTGCTGAGATTATATTTTAAATCTAAGGCTCCCAAAATAGTTTCATTGGCAGGGGCTTTGTGTACTCCCCTTTGTCCATCAACCCTTGCATAAACTCCTGCAATATGACCGCTTGGGGGAATATAAATATTGCTATTACTTGCAGGATCGAAAACTTGAATCCACGGGAAATACAAGGCTGCATAGGCAGAGTTGAAGGGTTTAAGGGTATTTACAACTCCTGTGCTGCTCAAGTCAATGGTATCTAAACTATCGAGAATCGCAATGCGATCGCCTAGTTTTTCCGCATGATCTTTAATATCATCTCTAAAGGCTAAATTTCCTGGTGCAGCAATAATAGTGATTTCATCAATAGCTTCAAACGCATCTAAAACACCAGCAAGTTTATTTTCTTCAGATATCCAGGTGACATAACAACGAGTTCCACCATTTCTGAAAAAACCATAAACTGCATGAGCTAAGGTGTTTTGCCCTTGGGTATCGCCTGTAGGTGGTAAAAAATCACCAAATAATTTCTTAAATTCACTAAAGTTTGTGATTAATTTAATTTCCCCTTCTTGAGCGATGTTAGCATCGCTGGGAATTACTATTACAGGTAGTTGAACTTGGTAATATCCGGTAATTTTCTCCCCTGAAGTAATCGCATCTTTAAATTTTACAGTTGCAGATTTTTCGGCATCGTTATTGATAATAGGGTTTGTATCATCTAAATTAACAGGACTGCCACCAACGAAGAAGGCATAAGTCCCTACTGTGGTTACTAGTGGATAATCTCCTGATAATAAGGAATAATTTTTTTGGTTTCCACCTTGACCTTCACCAATTTCAACTGGATTTGTAGGGCTACCTACAGACTTAATTGAGGTGTTGTTAATATTAGTTGATGACCAAGCATTGGCTTTAATCGTGCCAATAAAAGCAGCAATACTGGTTCCAACTCCGACAATTGGAGCAGAACCGGAAGCTATTTCTTCGACATAAACACCTGGGGAAAGATAAGTTGGCATTTCTTTAGCTCCTTGATATAAAGAAGTCGGAGTAAATTGCTGGGATAAGGCAAATAGGCAAGAGGTAATAGGCAAATAGGCAAGAGGCAAGAGGTAATAGGGTTTTAGTTTAGTTTGTTTTTCGTCATAATATAGTTGATTATTGTGCCTATTTACTTATCTTAAAAATAGTTAGTATTTATTTGGATTTTAGAGCAAAATTCTGCTCTGCAATTACTTGACCGCGCTGAATATTGAGTGACTGGTAAACTTGTTGATAACCTGTTGCAGAGACAATCACGGTGATGTTACGCTGACCTAATTTCGGTGATTCTAATCCGATTAATCGATAATTACCTTGTCGGTCGCTAATGGTAGCATCTTCGCTATCTTGAATCTGTACTTTGGCATTTGTAATCAACTTTTTTGGGTCATTTGCATCAGTAATTTTTCCTTTAATTCCCGTAGGTAAAAGCACAATATCCGCCATCGTTGTGGAAATTTTGCCATTGATAGGGGAAGATACTTGAACTTTTGTTCTAACTTCGTTGTATCGAGTTAAGCTGGTAGGTAACGATGCTTCTAAAAGATATTCTCCAGAGGGTAAATTAGTAAAGTAAAAATAACCATCATTGCTGGTAATTTTGCGGTCAGGTCGCTCAGGCATTTTTTCCCATTTTGAACCGTATTGCAGTGCTTTTAGAGATAAAATAGCTCGGAATTTTTCTGGCATCTCAATAATTGCAACTATTGCACCAGAAATATTCTTTTGGGTTTCTCCTTGCAAAACTTTACCTGCGATCGCTATTTGTTGGTTAACTATAGATAGTTCGAGCATCGCTACTCCTGAAACTAAGAGTTTGGTTGATGAACTCCCACCAGTCCCGCTTCTTCACCTGCTTCATCCACAGGAACGGAGATGGTGACAGTACAATGCAAGACAACCTTGGGTCTAGTTCCTTCTTTTCCCCCCATTGCTTGCCAAAATTCACCAAAACTTTGTAAGTTACTGGGACGTAAACTAATTAGTCTTAAAGGAAGTTCTTGTGCTTCTAAGTTATCTGCAATCAAGGTTTCGGGGAGTTTTCGATGTCGCAGCAATACCTTCATCACTGCTCCTAAAAGCTGATGTTCTGTCTGGATATCCTCTTCATTTTGTGGCCAAGCAGTAATTAGATATGAACAATCTACCCTAGCTGGGGGACGTTTTCTAATTGCTCTGCCATTAGTTTGGCGTTCCACTGACCAAGCACTGCTGCGTAACTCTAGATTTTCCTGCACATCATAAAGAAATAAATTAATCGCTGGTTTTTGTTTAATTGCTCCTTGGTAAGGCGTAACAAAACTGATAAATACCTCTGTGTCTCCTGAAGGAACATCAGGTGGAAGTTCTCGCTTCAGTAGCAATTCTAAGGTAGTGTCTAGACCATCTAACATAATCTAAACAATGTTCGTTTTATGACACTGTTCATTTTGAAAGCTGATGAAAGAAAATAACTGATAGTTGAAAATAATACAACCAGTTACTAGCTTTATGAATAAAATATACATGAGTTATTGTCAATATTCTTGTAACTATTAGTAATATTTGCAAAAATTGCAATTTAGGAAAAGTCTGCTAAAATCGATTGATTAAATTTAGAATAAGGAACTTAACGTTGCAGAATCTTGCTGTGGCGCTCAATACTGGGTTGAGCTTTGCTCCGTGTTTTATAATACTAATGTAATAATTTATTCTACTACTACTACTATACATAATAAATACACATATTTTATGATTCGCATAAATACTTAAGTATGTCTAATCATTATTTTTTATAGCAATCCCTAACCGAATACCGGAGATAAACTATGTACCGAAAACAAATATCTCAAAAAGCTTCACCCTCGCTGCCGTCAACGCCAATAAGTAAAGAGATTGCCCCTAGTCACAGTTATGGATCTGGATCGTTGTCTTCAGTTGTACAGAGAGTGCAACAAGATCCAAATAGCGTGAGTGGGGATGAGAGACAGGAGTTAGAGAGTGCGATCGGTACAAGGGTCAACACGAGAGATTTTGGCGGGAAAGCAAACGCCGTGGATACCTGAATTCCAAGGGATTTCTGCCCAGCTTTGGGGTAATTCTGGTCAAGTTGGAGTACCAATACAGGCGAAGCTGACAATAGGGGAAGCGGGGGATAAGTATGAACAAGAAGCGGATCGAGTAGCCAAGGATGTGGTGCAGCAGATTAACACACCACAAACGAATGCACTACCAAAGGCAGATTCAACACTGGTACAAGAAAAATTGCAACGGAAACAGTTACCAGAAATGGTGCAGCGTCAAGAAGCTATTTCTGGGGGTGAAGCATCAACAGATTTGGAATCAGCCATTAATAGTGCAAGGGGAAGTGGACAAACTTTAGATGACAGTCTGCAACAGTCGATGGGACAGGCGATGGGGGCAGATTTTAGTGGCGTGCGCGTGCATACAGATGCTCAGGCAGACCAGTTGAATCAATCGATTCAGGCGAAGGCGTTTACCACAGGTCAAGATGTATTCTTTCGGCAAGGGGAATATCAGCCAGAGAGTCAAGGGGGACAGGAGTTGATTGCTCATGAATTGACCCATGTGAAACAGCAAGGTGACGAATCGATCAACCAATGCGCTGGAAACTTAGTTCAAAGAATGAAACAAGTTAAGAAAGATAGGTTTCTTGGAGTTTTATTCGAGCTGGAAGATAACGAAGCTGAACCACAAGACAATGAAGAATACACTTACGAATTCGACGACGAACTATCAGACCAGGGAAAGAAGCTATATTGGCGTAGGCCAGCACCAAAACCCGTAGAACTAGATCCAGAGGAAGTTGCAAAATCCAAAAAGAAAAGTAAGATAGCAGAACTTACAAAACCAAAACCAGAACTATTTAACGAAGAATCTGGAGGTGCTAAGGAAGGTACATTTGAATATGTAGCAAATTATCTTTTTGCAGAAGTTTGTAAAGCAGATTCCGAAACTGCTCAAAAAATTTGGTCTGATGTATGGAAAGTAGATGATAGCCAAGATGAACCAAAACTTGTACCAGCACAAGAGGAGATTCCTGACCAGACGAAGAAGGAACTATTAAACCGCATGATCGAGAAAGGCTTAGATACAAGCTGGCAGAAGCAACCTATTGAAAATATCATGCAGTTAGAAGTGAAAAATCAAAAACCTGCTTCTTCTATGGCTATACACCAAATAGATCAGAACATGCTGGACTCTCAAGGAGATGTTCTTTTTAGTAGTAGACCTTGGTTAAAATCACAAACTTTAGGAGTGGGATTCCACACTACGGATGGCGATTCGTCCAAAGTTCTTCAGAGTAGAAATCAAGGAGGTTGGGGAGGAATTACGCGTCCCATCACTGCCCCATTCTTCCAAAAACGATATGCATTAGATCAACAGTGGAATCCTTTAAACCAATGGTTAAGTGATAAAGGCCCAGCTTTCCGAAAGGGTATTAAGGATAATGAACTTTTATCGACTGTGAGTGTAGCAACTAGCTTGCATGCTTGTGTCAAGTTCCCTTTAGCAAATAAAAATAGAACACATACAAAAGAAAATAATCGTGTCCAACATGAATCATTCAAGATGACAGCATATGTTTATGCAGTTATTGTTAAAGACGGATATGCGACATTTACCAAACAAGATAATCCATTCCCTGAAATCGCCACAGGAGACATCGCTATTCAAGATATTATCGGTTATGCCAAAATAACACGTTGGCATGATTATCATAAAAAGGAAAACAACCAACAGGAAAATACAGACAACCCAGATGACTCATCATTCTATTATGAAGTTGATAATTTTGTAGAAAATCCTTTAGGACTGACGGACGAAGAAGTAGCTATACAACAAGAACTTGTAAAAAAGGCGAAGGAAGCGATCGTCAAAGAACAGGAACGAGCAAAGAATGGCAAATATACTCCAAAAGAGAACTAACTAGTAGTGCGATCGCCCCTTTTGTAGGGTGTGCTAACAGATATGACACTAACCCAACATATCGCAATGCAGTCTAACAGTTACGCATACCCTAGCCATCACTAGTTAAGTCTGTTCCACTTCTCTATGTCATTCCAATTATCAGCCGTGAATTCGATAGCAGCAGGAGAAAAAACATTTACTAGACCCATGTTTCCAGAAACAGAAATTACTCCCGATTTAAATGGGTTGCAACCTCTACTACTGCGATTAGATTGGCTGATTCAAACAGCTATTTCTACTGTGCAATCAAACCAAAAACCCGGAGGAGAATTAGAGGTTTCATGGTTACAAAAAACCGAAATATTATCAGAGCAAGCATCAATTACAATTCGGTCTGATTCGCTCTTAGCATGGTTGCAAAAAACTTTTAGCTTATCTGCTTTTGACTTGGATATACTAGCGATCGCTCTTGCACCAGAATTAGATCGTCACTATGAAAAGGTTTATGCTTATCTCCAAGATGATATGAGCAACAAAAGACCTACAGTAGATATGGTCTTAAACTTGCTCTGTTCTAGCGTTCCTGAAAAGCTATCACGACGTAAGCATTTTACTACTAACTCACCCCTAATTTACCATCGTCTGCTCCATCTCTGTCCAGAACCTCATCAGCAGCAATCTACACTTCTTTCTCATCGTCTAATACTCGATTCCCAAGTGGTGAGGTTGCTATTACATCAACCGGGGTTAGATTCCCGACTCATTTCCTGTTGTCAACTACTAGAACCAAGCATATATTTCGATACTTTATATCTCAAGGCAGATGTACAGACAGCACTAGAAGCTTTGTTGAGAGAAGACTGGCAGAAACAACAACCCCAACTACTCTATTTTCAAGGAAATGATGCCTGCGGCGGGCTGCGCCTACGCACAGGTAAACACCGCACCGCCCAAATTCTTGCTAAAGCTTTGGAAGTTCCCTTGTTAGTTGCCGATATAGCAAAGATGGTAGAAGATAAAGCCAACTTTGAGGAAAAACTGCAACTTTTATGGCGAGAAGCCTGGTTTTTTAATCGTTTGCTGTATATCGATAACTTCGATATTCTCTACCTTCAAGAGCATCAAATTCTTTATCAATCCTTTCTCAGACAATTAGAAAAAAATATAGGTATTACTATTCTCTCAGGAGTGCAAAATTGGATACCCACAGCGACGGGTGCAATCGGATTAATTACAGTTCCTTTTACAATTCCCGAATCTAGTCAACGCCGAGAATGTTGGCAAATTCACCTAAAAGCAGCCCATATAACTCTTGAAGATAGAGAGTTAGATGTGTTGTGCGATCGCTTTCTTCTGACCCCAGACCAAATTGCCGATGCTGTCGCCACTGCCTATAATACTGCCCGTTGGCAACAAATTGACTCAATTAAAGAAAAACCATTACCGTCATTTTTAAACTTATGTAGTGCAGCTCGCGCTCAATCGGGTCACGATTTAGCAACTCTCGCCCGTAAAATCGAACCGAAATATACCTGGGATGATATTGTATTGCACTCCAACCAAATAACACAACTACAAGATATTTGCAAAGAAGCAGAATACCGCAATTTAGTACATCAAAAATGGGGTTTTGCAGATAAATTATCTTTAGGAAAAGGTCTAAATGTTCTGTTTTCTGGATCTTCCGGTACAGGTAAAACTATGGCAGCAGAGGTGATTGCCCATCAACTGCAATTAGACCTTTACAAAATTGATTTATCTCAAATAGTTAGTAAATACATCGGCGAGACGGAGAAAAATATCAATCGCATTTTTACTGCTGCAACCAATTCTAATGCCATCCTTTTTTTTGATGAAGCTGATGCCTTGTTTGGCAAACGTTCTGAGGTGCAAGATGCCCGCGATCGCTACGCAAATATCGAAGTAGGTTATCTGTTGCAAAAAATGGAAGAGTATGAAGGTATTGCAATTTTAACTACAAATCTCCGTAGCAATATAGACGAAGCTTTTGAGCGGCGACTCCGATTTATTATTGAGTTTCTCTTACCAGATACAAAAAATCGTCACCTAATTTGGCAGAAAATTTTCCCAAAAAATGCTCCCTGTAGCCCCAATCTTGATTTAGAATTATTGGCACAAAATTTTGAGATTACAGGGGCTAATATTCGCTATATTGCGCTGACAGCAGCTTTTTTAGCAGCAGATGATGGGGGAGTAATTGAGATGGTACATTTAATTCGAGCGCTGCGTCGGGAGTATCAGAAAATGGGACAAGTTCTCAGGGATAAAGATTTAGGTCAATATGTAGATTTGCGTTGACTCCACTAGAACACAAAGCAAACACATCTAATTTGCAGTCACGATTCTTCAAATAAGCGAGCGCCCTGATGTAAACGTTCCGCAATTTGATAAGTTTGTCCTTGAGGGTGGCCGCCGAGATACGGATACCGTGCAAAATGGGACACGTTGTAAAGTTTTGTAAAGAAACCAGGTTGAAAGCATTGATTTTAGGTTCAGTCGAGCCAGAAATTTTGGAAGCGATCGCTCGATAGTTCTGTGTAGCGAATAGTGTGTTGAATATTCTTGGTAAGGATTCAGGTGGAACCTAGTTGACAAAGGAGACAAGAGTGCGAGAGCATCACTGTCATGAGCCAAAAGACAGTAAAAGCCATTCCAGAAGAAGAACTAAACCAATTGTCAAAGGAACAGTTGGTAGAAATTATTAAGGCGTTGCAAGAGGAAGTAGCAAGGCTCAAACAAAGCTTAAAAATTGACAGTAAAACTTCATCGTAAACAATCAGGAGCTATTACGGCTGTAGTGAATTTCTGCGCTTGAGCAATCACAGTCAATTACTTTATATTTAAAAAAGCAAATTTACCATTAATACCGTTTGCTTCCATCTTTAATTGGGCGACATAAAACTGTTTTTGAACTACATCACCTTCTGGTGTAAAAGCAATTTCACCTAAAGGAGTTTGATAAGTTAATCTCAGTAATTCCTTGTTCAACTCTTGACGCAACTCAGGTAAAGTTAAATTCTTAATTCTACTTTTTTTGTCTAAAGATTGCAATGCTTCTACATATACTTGTAAAGCAGCAAAAGCTTGTGCGCTAACTTGGGGTGGCTCTCGATGATATTGCTCAACATAAGCTTTACGAAAAGCAGTGTTAATTTCATTTTTGTATTCAGGACTATAAGCTTGAGCAATAATTACACCATCACAAAGCATCCTGCAAACTGAAAATATATGAGAAGTATTAAATCCATTTCCGCCAATAATTAAGCCTCGATAACCAAGTTCCCGTACTTGTTTGACTAAATTACCTCCATCCACAGCTAATCCAGATATAATTATTAAATCTGGTTTTAAATTAATAGCACTACTGGCTTGCGCTTGAAAGTCGGTATCTGTAGTTTGAAACTTTTGGACTGTGACTAAATTTAATCCTAAATCTTTCACTGTTTTTTGAAAAATTTCGGTTTCCGATTTATTAAAGGCATCATTTTGTGCATAGAACACAGCCACCCTTTTGATTTGAGGATTTTGTTTAAGCGCTGCTTTGACTGCGTAAGGAGCGACGACTGCAACAGATGAAGAAACACGAGCGATATAATCACCAATCTCAGGAATGCCTTTAGCAGTATTTGATGCACCAATCACTGGAACCTGATTGCGTTCTGCTATCGGGTCAGCACTAAATGCCTGTTGTGACAGAGTAGGGCCAATAATACCAACAACCTTATTTTGATTAATTAAACTGCCAAAGGCATTAATTGCTCCAACCTCATCGCCACCAGTATCTTGAAATATTAACTCGATTGGTTTACCATTAATCCCATCTTTGTTATTAAAATACTTCTGGGCAATTTTAACTCCATCAGTTCCCTCTTGACCTAGTAGTGCTACATTACTGGTTTGAGCAAAAGCGATCCCAATAGGAACAGTATTAGCTGCACTTGTTACTACTGCGGAATTATTTGCTGGAGTTAATCTAACGTTGCTACTTTTACTACAAGCTGCGATCAGCATCCAGCAAATAAATAATAATGCTGTATTACGTGATATCCCAAACCAGAGTTTAACAGTGAGCGTGCTTTTCATAGATGCTCGATTATAATCTTTGAAGAATATTAGGGATTTTGAGATATTGTTCTTATATAGTACTTGTAAGCTGTTCAGCATACAAACTTCTTCTGTTAACGCGGCAGTTACTTATTTTCTTCCAAGGAAACGAGCGCAGCTCAGAAAATAGAACCGAGTCGCCCCTCTGCTGAGTTGATAACTGAAAATTCAGTTTCGGGTGTAGAAGTCAAAACAGTTCATGAAGGTATTTATTTCGCCGTATCTGTACCAAATTCTGAAAAATGTTCGCATGAGGCGATTGTAGCGAGGTCAAATCTGCGACCGGGGCGTATGCAGAAACTCAAGGTTGCGGCGAATTCGGGGCAGAATCCGGGCTTTGACTTCTTGCGGAAATGCAGAGATTATGATCCGGCACTTGTGATAACGATCAAGAAACTGCTAGCTAAATTTCCCCAGGGGGGAATTGCAATTGCAGACGGAGTATTGATTAACTTTAAGAGTTAATGCTAAAAGGTAATTGAACGTGGATTTATTGGTTAGAGAAGTTGAACTTAACGATGCTGAAGCTATTGTCAGCATTTTGAATCCAATTATTGAGGCTGGAGTATACACAGCGTTTGATACACCCTTGACTGTCGAGGCTGAACGTGATTATATTTTACACTTTCCAATACGTGGAGTATTCCATGTAGCTCTGTGTTATCACGAGCAAAAGGTTGTAGGATTTCAAAGTATGGAAGCATTTGCTAACTACACCCATGCCTTTGATCGTGTGGGAGTGCTAGGAACTTATGTTGATCTGTCATATCGACGCCAAAAAGTAGGTACAAGTTTATTTAATGCTACGTTTGAGCTTGCGCGTCAGCGTGGGTACGAAAAACTGCTTACTTATATTCGTGCAGATAATATGGCGGCATTAGCTACTTACCAAAAGCTTGGTTTTGGAATTATTGGTACAGCGAAAAGACAAGCCAAAATTAACAGCAGATATATAGACGAAATCATTGTTGAAAAATTTTTGTAGAGATTACAGATGGACACTCATGAATTGCTATGGCAATGCTGCTCGCTTTGTGCATTTTTAACTCGGAATTGGGTTTGGGAAAAAGGTTACTGGGTCTAGGTTGAAAGTTTTTTCTTTGCCATTTTCCCCAAAACCCGATTAGTATTGGGTGAAGTGGGATGAGCAACGCAATTGCCCTTCATTGCAGTACCAGAGTGCGATCGCTGATTTTGAAGGAGGCGTTGCGAACGAGGATTGGGATAAAATCACCGGAAGCTGTGTTTGTGGCTGCTTGTAAGGAGGGGAAGAAAGCGGAAGCACAACAGGCCAAATCTACTGCGATTGCTTGGTTTGAGTGGGCGAAGAAACAGCGAATTGTGATTGCAATGTCTGGTGAGATTGTGTACACGCGCTTTAAGTGAAGCGGTGGCGTTGACCGAGACGATCCAGCGGTTTGGGATGCAAGGGTAGAGTTTTGTGTCTGCCTAAAATTTTAAATAGTCGAGTAAGGCGATCGCTGCTCGTTCTCAGTGAAGCTGATAAATTTGTGCAAAAAAATCAATACTTTTCTAAGATGCAAAAGAGTGCTTTGGGAAGGGGATCGATTATCCCATGATAGACCGTTTGTTTAGCCAAACGCAGATGAAATCGTTCTTTGAATATCTGCCCAATCTCCTCTGGGCTAAAGCGGTAAGGCCCTTGTTCTCTTGTTTCCTCTTGAGAGAAGCATTTCAGTAACAGGTAGCACTTAGGCTTTAATAAGCTTGCGACTGTTTGGACGTAAGTACCATAGCTTTGGGGTGGCAGAACATGGAAGCATCCTCTGTCGAGAATCAAATCGAAAGATTGTTGCAAACGACTGTTGAGAATATCATCTTGTTGAAACGAAATTTCTAATCCCTTTTGGTTTGCCTTTGCTGCCGCCTGACGAATGGCCCCCTCTGACAAATCTGTTCCCATCGTCTGAAATCCTCGTTCGGCTAGGGCAAGCGCCTGAGTTCCGGGCCCTGTTCCCAAATCCAGCACTGAACCATTGCTCACCTCAAGGGTAAGGAGCGCTTCTTCGACATCTGGATCTAAGCTAGGGTTGAACCAAGGCATGGTTTCAACGGCCTGTTCTTGATAGAGCGTTTCCCAGTTCGGAAATTCTCGTTCGGTCATCATTAGTTACCCTTTCTATTGAATAGGTGAATATAATAGCTACAATGTCTTGTAAAAACTCAAGTGATTAAAGTCAGCTAAATTGCCTTATGCTTTTGGCATGGTAGAGTCAATCGACTTACGTTGATGTAATAGCTCAAACCATTGGCTCAATTTAGGATAGTCTTGCTGCCAATTATGGCCAAATCTGAGGCTGTAGTAACCCAACCCTGATATAGCTGCAACATCAACAGCACTCATAGTTTCATTGAATAGGTAGGCTGAGTTAGTCAACTTTTGCTCAAAAACACCTAAAAGGCGATTAATGCTGGACTGATATTTAGCTTGGGTGGCAAAATCGGCTTGATTTCCTTTACGGGTTTCGTACCACAATCCCACAACATTATCTATCAAATTATCTGCTAACTCTTCCCCCTGACGACAGCACAAACGCTCGACGCGCGAACCTGGATAGAAACTCGGCTCAGGATAAGTTTCGTCTAGATACTCCACAATCAGCGTTGAATCCCAAAAAACGAGACCATTTTCATCTACCAATACTGGAACTTTCCCAATGGGAGATAAACTCAGAAATTCTCTTGATTTATTGTTAATGTCTATTTCTTTAGGTTCGTAAGGTAGCTGTTTCTCTGCCAGGACAATTCTCACTTTCCGAGCGTAAGGTGAACGCTGTGCATAGTATAAAATTCGCGCCATATCACTGCTATAAATTCAGTTCAATTTCAATACCATTGCCAATTTACGAGGCTTTAAAGCCCGTAGAAACGGCATGAATACGTCCCAAAGAAGTAAGCTTGGCAAAAATCTGATTTAATAAAATAGGCTCAGGCATTTCCGGAAGCATTTTTAAGATTTCATTAACATATCGAAAACCACGGTAGTGAACCTTAAGGTCAATAATGCTGGAACCGGGATTGTGGTGACGAAAATCAGCGAGAAGATGGTGGGATAAATTAACCATGAAGAATGCGTGTTTTAGCAGCATTAGTCACAGCAGTTTGTCCCAGGTTCATAAAATCTTCCAATCCCCAGAACTGCTTGGCATCACGAAAATTAAACACGAGAGTGGAAACGGAGTTTGTAGTAGTCGATTATCTTCTCATATGAAAACTTTAGGTCACTAGAAAATAGAATTACATGACTACGAGCATTAGTTTTAAGATTTGTTTTGACTACAGTAACTATATTTAGTGCTTGAGCAAATTCCTTTCGAAGTATTCAAAATTCAAAATTCAAGCATTTTAGAACTTCTGCCCCTCTGCCTCTCTGCCTAATGCCAATACCCAACGCTAGTTTTTTGGACATTGCTTAATATACATTGTTTTGATAGGAATACCGGAGTTTTATGAAAACTTCTTGCTTACTTAAATGGAATATGTGATACTCTAAAAACTATAAACAAAGCACGGTAGTTCTATCGAATTACCGTAGTTTAAAAGGACAAGACTCATGCAGCTACTATGGTTCATCCCAACCCACGGCGACGGACGTTACCTTGCAACTGCTACAGGTGGAAGGGCAGTAAGCTTTCCTTATCTGCGGCAGATTGCCCAAGCGGTGGATGACCTTGGTTATACAGGGGCATTGCTGCCTACAGGCCGCTCTTGCGAAGATGCTTGGATTGTAGCGTCAACCTTGGTATCACTGACGCGACAGATGCGTTTTTTAGTAGCGATTCGTCCCGGCTTGGTATCACCTGGAGTAGCGGCGCGGATGGCGGCGACTTTCGATCGCCTCTCTGGGGGACGCTTGCTGATTAATGTCGTGACCGGTGGCGATCCCGTGGAGTTAGCGGGAGATGGCTTGCATTTGGATCACGATCGCCGCTATGAATTAACAGATGAATTTTTGACAGTATGGCGAGCGATCGCTAGTGGCGAACAAGCCAATCTCCAAGGCGACTATCTTAACATTCAGGATGGGAAACTGCTGTTTCCACCTATTCAAAAGCCATATCCGCCCTTGTGGTTTGGCGGTTCCTCTCCTGTTGCTCAAAAAATTGCTGCCAAGCACATAGATGTCTATCTAACTTGGGGCGAACCACCAGCGCAAGTAGCCGAGAAGATTGCAGTAGTTCGCAGACTTGCAGAAATACAAGGCCGGACTTTGCGGTTTGGAATTCGCCTACATGTGATTGTGCGCGAAACTGAGAGTGAAGCTTGGGATGCAGCGAATCAATTGATTAAGTATGTGGATGATGAGGCGATCGCCAAAGCCCAAAAAGCTTATGCCCGAATGGATTCAGTTGGACAACAGCGAATGACTCAATTACACTACGGTAATCGTGAGGCCTTAGAGATTAGCCCGAACCTGTGGGCGGGAGTCGGTTTGGTGCGGGGTGGTGCGGGAACAGCCTTAGTCGGCGATCCTCAAACCGTAGCTGCCAGGATATTAGAATATGCTGATTTAGGTATTGAGTCCTTTATCCTCTCTGGCTATCCCCACCTAGAAGAAGCTTATCGAGTTGCAGAACTTCTATTTCCCCATTTGCCATTAGATAATTTACCCGCAGTGGAGAAGCAACACGTCTTAAGTCCATTCGGCGAGATTGTGGCAAATGAAGATTTCCCTAAGCAGCAACATCAGGAGAAAGCCACATCCATATCCTAGTAAAGTTTAGGGTATTGGGCATTGGTTATTTCCCATTCCCCATTCCGATTAATGCATAGGAGTTTAATTGAATGACAAATATTTTAGCGATCGCAGGTAGTCCAACACATCCATCTAGAACCTATGGTGTTGTCGAATATACTGCCCAGCTTTTACAACAAGAAGGCTTGCATGTAGATATTATTTCAGTTCGAGATTTACCTGCTGAAGATTTAGTTTTTGGACGATACGACAGCCCTGCTTTAGAACAGCCAAAAGCTTTATTAGCAAAGGCAGATGGTGTGATTATTGCCACCCCAATCTACAAAGCTGCTTACACAGGAGTGCTAAAAACATTTCTAGATTTGCTGCCACAAAAATCATTAACAGGTAAACCCGTGTTACCAATTGCTTTGGGTGGAACCATCGCTCATTTATTAGCAATTGAATATGCTCTAAAACCTGTGTTATCTGAATTAGGAGCGCGGCATATCCTCGCTACAGTTTATGCAGTAGACAAACAAATTCAACGCCAACCCGATAACAGCGTCTTGTTAGATGAGGAAATTGACCAAAGACTCAAAGACGTTCTTAAGGAATTTGTGAAAGCTGTAGAATATGATGCCGCAGCGCCTCAAGAATTGGTTCATGCCAATTAAATAATTAAGTTTATACCTCCGTTTGCTTGTAGCAGAAGGGTAAATTTTACCCATCTGTTACTTTTTTTTAAAGTTAATCAGAGCCACATAACTTTACTTTCAGAATTTCATAAATGACACTTTTATTGCAATCTTCAAATTATTTATAGATCGCGCTCATACTTATCTGCCAACTTTTATAGTCTATTAAACTAACACCGCTATAATTTATTATCTTTTCTATAAAATATATTGTATATATGCAAATTGTCTCCTAACTCTACCTATAGTAGATGAGTGAAATTTACTCATCTACTACTTTCTCTATTTACAGCAGTTTTCATGTATTTGAACCACATTTGTCGTCAGGACACAGCATTGCTCATTAGTGTCAACTTAACGCCAAACCCCTTGTCCGTCGGGAATTGAAATTCCCGCCTCATAGCTCAAGTCATCTGAAGATGACTAAATATCGACCAAAAATCTCCAGTCTACTTCAGTAGACTTAACCTAAAAGCCGGAAAATTTATTTTCGGGCGGGGATGGGCAGCACTTTTTTGGTCAGGTTAGCCAGTAAATTAGAAGTAGGGCGTAAAAAAATAAACTCAATGAAAGCGATGTCTAACGACAAGCCGCAAGGCGTCTGCGCTTCTGAACTTGCATCTATCGTCGGTGAAGAAAATGCTATTTGCCTTTGGGAAAATATCGAATTCAGTCAGCAAAAACGTATCCAACAAGCTATAGCTTCTGGAAATTCACCCAGTTGTATTGTCTATCCCCGCAGCCAAGAACAGCTAGCCGCAGTCATGACCGCGGCTCACGCCAATAACTGGCGCGTGCTTCCCTGTGGTAGTGGCAGTAAACTTAGCTGGAGTGGTTTAGCAAAAAGCATTGATGTTGTAGTTAGTACAGAACGCATCAACCAACTGATTGAACACGCTGTTGGTGATTTGACTGTCACAGTCGAAGCTGGGATGAAGTTCTCCGATTTGCAAGCACTTTTGGCAAAATCGCGGCAATTTCTTGCTCTTGACCCCACAGCACCAGAGTCAGCAACCATTGGCGGTATTGTTGCCACAGGTGATACAGGTTCTCTGCGGCAACGTTATGGCAGTGTACGCGACCAGTTACTAGGTATTACATTTGTCCGTGCTGATGGAGAAATCGCCAAAGCTGGGGGAAGAGTAGTTAAAAATGTTGCCGGATATGACTTGATGAAGTTGCTTACCGGGTCTTATGGCACATTAGGCTTTATTAGTCAATTAACTTTTCGCCTGTATCCGCTAGCCGAGGCATCGGGGACGGTGGTACTAACTGGGAAAGCTGAGGCTGTATCTCAAGCGGCTGATATCCTTCGAGGTTCGGCGTTAACACCAGTTCAGGCTGATTTGCTATCAACTAAATTGGTGTCTAGTTTAGGATTGGGTGAAGGACTGGGATTAATTGCTCGGTTTCAAAGTATTAGTGAGAGTGTTAAGGAACAATCAAACCGAGTTTTGGAAGTTGGACAAAAGTTAGGGTTAAATGGGGCAATTTTTACCGATAGTGATGAAGCTAATCTATGGCAGAGATTGCAAGAACGAATACATACTACTGCTACAGAATCGGTAATTAGCTGCAAAATAGGAGTATTACCTACTGCTGCTGTGGGGATTTTGACTCAAGTGGAGTTGGGTTTAATTCATATTAGTAGTGGTTTAGGTTTGTTACAATTAGAGAGTAAAAATCAAGTTTTGAAAATCCGCGATCGCTTAGGCTTTGCTAGAAGCAATCCCACTCAAGCGAGTAGTGGTTTTTTAACAATTCTGTCAGCACCAGTTGCGGTTAAAGAACAAATAGATGTTTGGGGTTATACGGGTAATGCTTTACCGTTAATGCGCCGTATTAAGGAACAGTTTGATAGTAAGCATATTTTAAGTCCTGGTCGGTTTGTGGGTGGAATTTAAGAAAAGAACCGCTAAGACACAGAGAACGCTGAGATAGAGAGGGGAAAAAGAGAATATATGCAAGTTTCAAAAAATTCTGTTAATAATACGGCTAGTTTAAAGAATTTGAAGGGCTTTGATGAGAGTCATCCACCCGATCCGAAGTTAATTGATAGTTGTGTACATTGTGGATTTTGTCTTTCGACTTGTCCTAGTTATCGGGTGCTGGGTAAGGAGATGGATTCTCCTAGAGGACGCGTCTATTTAATGGATGCAATTAATGAGGGTGAAATTGCTCTCAATACCGCAACAGTAGAACATTTTGATTCTTGTTTGGGGTGTCTTGCTTGTGTGAGCACTTGTCCTTCTGGTGTGCAGTATGACAAGTTAATTGCTGCAACTCGTCATCAAGTTGAACGAAATTATCCCCGCAGTTTACCAGATCGATTTTTTCGCCAATTGATATTTTCTCTGTTTCCCTATCCCAATCTTTTACGGGTTTTATTAGTTCCGTTGTTAGCTTATCAAAAATTAGGATTTGCTAAGTTATTTCGGGCTACGGGTTTACTGAATAAAATATCGCCCCGTTTAGCAGCAATGGAATCAATTCTGCCAGAAATTACTCTCAAATCTTTTCAAGATAATTTGCCTACTGTGATTCCTGCTAAAGGTGAAAAGCGGTATCGAGTCGGGGTAATTTTGGGTTGCGTTCAACGGCTGTTTTTCTCACCTGTGAATGAAGCGACAGTGCGCGTTTTAACAGCGAATGGTTGTGAAGTTGTGATTCCCAAATCTCAAGGTTGTTGTGCGGCGCTTCCCGAACACCAAGGACAAACAGAACAAGCGAAAGCTTTAGCAAGACAGATGATTGATAGTTTTGCCAAAACAGATGTAGATTTCGTAATTATCAATGCTGCTGGTTGCGGTCATACTTTAAAAGAGTACGGTCATATTTTAGAAGATGACCCAGAATATCGGGAAAAGGCAAAGGATTTTGCCGCTAAAGTTAGAGATGCTCAAGAATTTTTGGCAACTGTTGGGTTAACAGCGAAACTTTCACCGTTGACTGATAAACCATTGAATTTAGTTTATCAAGATGCTTGTCATTTATTGCACGGACAAAAGATTAGCGTCCAACCGCGTCAGGTGTTGCGACAAATTCCAGGGGTGAAGTTGAGAGAACCAATAGATGCAGCTTTATGTTGTGGCAGTGCCGGAGTTTATAATATGCTGCAACCAGAAGTTTCTGAAGAATTGGGTCGGCAAAAAGTAGAGAATTTATTGAATACTGGTGCTGAGTTAATTGCTTCTGCTAATCCGGGGTGTACTTTGCAAATTACGAAACATTTGCAGTTGCAAGGTAAAAAGATGTCAGTTATTCACCCGATGGAGTTGTTAGATTATTCGATTCGCGGTGAGAAGTTAAAATTGTAGACATTTTTTGTAGAATAGACACTTGTCATTGATTTTAAAGCAAAGAGCCAAAGCTACGTTTTTACTGTCCTCCTCGCTTGCCTACGGTGTATACATAAGTCAAATTACCCCCCTTAATCCCCGCGATGTATTGGGGCGAAACAGGAATCTTGTTCCCTCCCCAATACATACGGGGAGGGTTAGGGTGGGGTAATTCGAGGACTGGTAGTGATTCGACATGAGTTCGATGAACCTCTCCCGGACAACCTCCCTCTCCCACGGGTCAAGCAAGGGAGGAGCAACGAGAAATTACGGTTTTGGCTCCCCTCTCCGTGTCCAAGAGGGGTTGGGGGAGAGGTCAAAAAAGGTCTTGTCGAACTCACGTTCAATTAATCTTAGCGTTCGCAATCCCTGCTCAGTTTCTCATGTTTCATATCTAGCAAGCTTTTCGGCGTTTTCCAACCGTCGAACTCACGTTACATCTAGCGTCCTAACCGTAATGGCGATTGCTATAAAACCAGGGCAGAAGTTGGTGATTGACAACGCTACCTTTCACAAAGGTGGACGCATTGACCAATTGGTGCAGGCTGCTGGTTGTGAAGTCTGGTACTTGCCACCTTACTCTCCTGATTTAAATAAAATTGAGCGGTGCTGGTCTTGGCTAAAAAGTCGTATCCGCAAGCAACTCGAGTACTTCCCTACCTTGCGAGCGGCGATGGAGCATGTTCTGAGTTTAGTGTCCTAACCAACCTGACGATTGCTATAACTCAACTACAAAATCGGGGCAGATATTAGCAAACGTTCCTTTTTGTGCCGAAGTCAGCGCCTGCCATCGTTTTCCACTCACCCAGGAGGCATCGGGGGAGCGAGTTGCACCATTGGTTAAAATGAAGCCTGTAGAAGAGTCAAAGACCTTACCGGGTTCGCCTGCATTACGCCACCACAAATACAATTCGCCAGAAATACTGCAATTTCGCTCTCCAGTTTCCCAGCCTGTTGGTGGGTTCACTATTAATTCTCCTTGTGCGGTTCTTTCCAGTCTCAAGTCTCGGTTGGCTGCGGCTAAAGCAGCAAACTGTTCTTGAGTAACATACAGCCCAATGGACTTAGGCAACTCAATCAATAGGGTTTCGGTTTCTGGAGTGGCGGGTGTTTGTACCATCTTGACCTCAAGGATTCGTTTAGGAGGCAGGAGGCAGGGGGTAGGGGGCAGGGGGCAGGGGGCAGGGGGCAGGAGGGAAGAGGCAGGGGGCAGGAGTTAGAAGGAAGCTCTTTATGTTTGATGAATCAGTCCTGCTTGTACTTCACTTACTTGCAATCTGCTGTAATTATAAGCGATCGCCATCTCAACTCTTACCCCTTTCTCTTCTGTTGGGATGATGAAGTCAACTGATTTACTATGCCATCATCAGCAATAAAACAAAATGTCAGTTGAGGTTTTTCATGGCATTAGAAGGGGTAATTTTAGATATTGATGGCACGCTGGTTATCAGTAATGATGTTCATGCAAATTCCTGGATAGAGGCATTTGCAGCTTATGACTTGGAAGTGCCATTTGAAAAAGTTAGACCACTTATGGGTATGGGTGGAGATCAACTAATTCCTAAAGTAGTGCCAGAATTAAATGGTGAAGAAGGAACTGGCAAAGCGATCGCTCAACTACGCAAAAAACTATTATTTGACAAATATATACCGCAAATCACTGCTGCTGCTGGTAGCAGAAACTTAATATTAAAGATGCAAAAATCGGGATTGCATCTGGTTGTCGCTAGTTCAGCCAGTTCTGAAGAACTTGAGATCATGCTGAAAATTGCCCAAGTAGATGATTTGCTAACGGAAGTAACTACATCCGATGATGCAGAAGCATCTAAACCTGCTCCTGACATTGTAGAAGCTGCCTTGAACAAAGGGCAAATAACACCAGAAAAAGTCGTGATGCTAGGAGATTCGCCCTATGATATTGAGTCTGCCGCCAAAGCAGGGGTAAGTGTAATTGCTTTGCGTTGCGGTGGCTTTAGCGATGAACAACTGTCGGGAGCGATCGCAATTTACAACGATCCAGAAGATTTACTCCAGCAGTATGACTCTTCTATTCTGGGTGCAAATGCTTAAATACTAAAAGGGTACTAAAAGGGTAGGCGATCGCACTCGATTCATTAACAAAGCTGTGCAATATTATACTAGTCAAAAAGCCTTAGAGCCATCCTACGGGCGCGACTTGATTTGGAGTTGGTGAAGTTTTGAGGCGATATCTGGTGAAAAGCTACTTTGCATCTGCGCTTCCCACTTTTCTAGAAGACGCGATTAATCGCGTCTCTAACCTTTGGCTCAGACCTTAGTGTAATTATTGATTATATTAGCTAAATCTGGCACTGCTTCTTCTACGTGCTTTTTGGCTGAACCGCGAAGTTTTTCATAGGTTCCTCGCACAATTTGGCGGGTTGAGTTCTTGACTCTCGCATCGGTAACACTCAGTAGCGCGTCTGCTGTATCAGAGCGATTCGTACTCAGATATTCAACTGGATCGCCTTTCTCTACGCCTCTACTCCAGATGGGATCGAGAGCTGTAAAGCATTGCGGTAATATTTGCTCAACGACATAGGGAATATACCCTGGCTTAATCCCTTTCAAAGCAGCAAAGGCAGTTTTCAAAGCGATGCCGCTCATGCCTGACTTGGATGCAAGCTGTCTTTCAATCATGTTGCAACAATCATCTACGACCATAGCCTTTTTGGTCGGGTTCAAAAGTCCCTCGCTAAGTCCCATTTCACTCTTCCTTATCTAAGTACTTAATTCTATTCGGCTAATTTTTTAGCAAGCAGGAAATTACAGAAAATGGTATCAGAGTTAGAGGATGTTGTGGATAAGCTGATACGCTTTTAAACTGCATAGTTGAGAAGAAGCAAGGGGGCAGGAGGCAGGGGGCGGGGGGCAGGGGGCCTTTCAAGGGCAGGCTTTTAGGCTTTCGATAAATAGTTGAGAATGTTCTCAATTATTGAACGTAGTTTTAAGTTCTCAGACAATGGTTTTGGTTTTAAAATCCCAAAAATTTGTCTAATCAAAAAAACCTGCCCCTTTCTGGGGCAGGGGGCAGGGGAGCAGGGGAGACAAGACAAAACAGAAAAGGGATTAACCCCACCTGTTGCACTAGCTTCCCGTAAAGTACGAGAACCACTTATAACTTATAAGAAGTGGATGTACTCAAACCTATGTTCCGCTCTGATTCACGGCAACAGTAAAAGGTCTTTTCCCCCCAGCCCCCCTGCTCCCTGCCCCCTGCTCCCTGCTCCCTGCCCCCTGCCTCTTAGCAGACTTAAGAGCTTATCCCATCCTCCTGAGACCTAAGTTGCGTCTCTGGCTGACTTGAGCCAGCAGGTAGAACTTCATGTCTAGTTCCGGAAGCTCCATTTGGTGAATCTGGAGGATTTGAACCTCCTCGCTTCCGAGGTAATATAGCCTGAGCCAAGCTCTTAACCAAAATATAGAGAATTGGCACTAAGAACAAACTCAAGAATGTCGAAAGCATCAGCCCGCCAAACAGCGCTGTTCCTAAAGACCAACGGCTGCTGGCTCCAGCCCCTTGAGAAATCACTAGAGGCAAAAATCCTAACAGTGCGGCAAAGGATGTCATTAAGATCGGTCGCAAACGTTCTTGTCCCGCTTTCACCGCCGCCCTTGTGTAGCTCATGCCCTGCTCGTGCAGTTGATTGGCAAATTCCACAACTAGAATTGCGTTTTTCGCAGCTAGACCAATCAAAGTTACCAAACCTACCTGGCAATAGATATCATCGACCACTTTTGGGAAGAGGCTACCTACCATGAAAATATTGGAACGCAGCCAAATCGCTGTCATTGCTCCCAAAACTGCCAAAGGAACTGTCAGCAAAATGATAATCGGGTCAACGTAGCTTTCATATTGAGCTGCCAGCACCAGAAAGACAATAACGATCGCTAAGGCAAAAATCAAGCCCGTAGCTCCCCCAGATGTCTTTTCTTGGAGATAAGTGCCTGTCCACTCATAACCAAATCCTTGAGGTAAATTTTCTGCTGCTAGTTGCTCCATTGCTTTAATCGCCTGCCCAGAACTAGCACCGGGAGCCGGAGCGCCCTGTACTTTGATTGACCTGTACAAGTTGTAATGGGCGATGGTTTTCGGCCCCACAAAGGGAGTAATTTTCACCAAACTGCTCAACGGAATCATCGCCCCACCAGCAGAGCGAACATACAGCTTGCCAATATCCTCTGGATTAGAACGGAATACTCCATCTGCTTGGACATATACCCGATACTGTCGCTGTCCCTGCACAAAGTTATTCACATATTGCGACCCCAGATAAGTTTGCAATGCTCCAAAGATGTCGTTAATTTCAACATTGAGAGCTTTGGCTTGGTTGCGGTTTACCTGAATGTCAAATTGGGGAGTATCTGCGGTGAACTGAGTGAAGACTCCTTGGATAACAGGGCTTTTACGTGCTGCCCCAATCAATTTTTGAGCAGCATCAATTAGGTTTTCAATCGGCGCACTGCCAGTTTTGTCTTGAACGATAAACTCAAAACCACCCGTAGTACTTAATCCTCTCACTGGAGGAGCATTGACTGCGATCGCTCTGGCTTCTGTAATTGCAGATAGCTTTGCGTTCAGTCTTTGAAGTATGCCATAAACAGATTGAGATTGTTCAGCTCTCTCTTTCCAGGGTTTCAGGTTAGCAAAGGCAATACCTAAATTAGAAGCATTACCATCGAAACCAAAGCCACTGATCATAAAACTAGCTTTAACTTCGGGAGCCGATGTCACTTCTTTGACTACCTTGTTCATCACAGATTCGGTATATTTCAAAGAAACCCCGTCAGGCCCCTGGACAATGACAAAGAAGTAACCTTGATCTTCCTCTGGAATAAATCCGGTAGGTACTGCTCTGTACATCAAAACTGTTGCTAATAAACCAGTGAGAAAAACGCCAATTACAATCGGCTTGATATGGGTAAGGTAGCTAACAAACCTGACATATCGCCGCGTGAACCAGCTAAATCCTCGATTAAATCGGGTAAAAAACCACCCCAAAGGGCCGCGTGGAGTCTGAGCAGGGCGCATGAGAATGGCTGCCATACTCGGAGAGAAGGTTAAGGCATTGAAGGTGGAAATGCCAATGGAGCAAGCAACGGTTAAGGCAAATTGTTTGTAAACAATCCCAGTAGTGCCTGGAATGAAAGCAACTGGAATAAATACCGCCATGAGTACAAGTGAAGTGGCAATGATTGCCCCAGTTAACTCCTTCATGGCTTCGACAGCCGCCTGAAAGGGTCTCATACCCTGTTCTAGTTTGACTGCAACTGCCTCCACCACAATAATGGCATCATCCACGACGATCCCGATCGCGAGAACAAAACCAAATAAGGTGAGTGTATTAATTTGAAATCCTAAAACCAACAGAGCCGCACACGTCCCAATCAAGGAAACGGGGATCGCCACAGTCGGAATGATCGTGGTACGCCAGTCTTGTAAAAAGACAAAAATTACCAAGACCACTAGGACAATTGCCTCAACCAGAGTGTGTAGAACTTCTTCTAAAGAAATTTCTACAAACGGAGTGGTATCAAATGCCAACTCGGCTTTGAGTCCTGGTGGAAAACTTTTCTCTAATATTTTGATCTGTTCTTCAACAGCATGAGCAACGTTCAGAGCATTACTACCGGGAAGTTGATATATCCCCAAACCCACGGCTGCTTTGGGAGCATTTCCTGGAATAGTGAATTTGGCATCAGCCAGATAGTTCTCTGCTCCTAGTTCGACTCGACCAACATCTCTGACTTTAACTAAAATGCTATTGGTGCTATTAGTAGCGCTATTACTAGTGCTATTACTGGTGCTATTAGTGCCAGCTGGAGTCACCTTCAGCACCATATCTTCAAATTCAGCCGCATCTTTAAATCGACTGGTTGCCCGTAAAGCAAATTCAAAGCTTTGATTATCTGGTGCTGGTTCCTTACCAATCGCCCCTGCACCCACTTGAATATTTTGTTGTTGCAGGGCAGTTGTTACATCTTGAGGGGTTAGTTGATGTTGGGCAAGCTTGTTGGGATCGAGCCAGAGACGCATAGCATATTTGCGTTCTCCAAATACCCTGGCACTTCCCACACCAGGAAGCCGTTTGATCTGATCGAAAATATACAAATCGACATAGTTACTGATGAAAATGTTGTCATACTCATTATTTTCTGAGTAAAACCCATAGACCCAGCAGCAAACTGCTCGATGCTGTTTCAACAGTTACACCTGTTCGTGCGACGGTATCAGGTAATTGAGGTGAAGCCAGTGCTTCTTTATTTTGAACGTTTACTTGAGCAATATCGCTATTGACATTAGTTGGAAACGAGACGGTTATATTGCTAGAACCATCATTACCCGTATTAGAAGATATATAAGATACATCTTTAACACCATTAATTTGTCGCTCAATAATGTTGGTGACAGTATTTTCTGTTGTTTGAGCATCTGCACCAATATTGTTGGAGCTAACGTTGATTTGCACTGGGGCAAGGTCTGGTAGCTGAGAAATGGGAAGAATCGGTATACAGATGCTTCCCAGCAGCAAGATAATGAACGTGCAGACCGTCGTCAGCACTGGTCGCCTGATGAAGGTATTGACAAACATAAATCAAGCAATAATGGAATTGTTTCAGACTGGTTAGGAACGTAGTAGCTTTTTATTAATATAAGGATTTATTAAGGCTTAATGTTAGATATTTTCTTTTTCCTATAGTCAGTATAGGAATGCATACATTTATGCTGATGACTCAATGTATCATTAGAGGCAGAGCGATTAACTAAGGTTTTAGCGTCAGTTTTACCCCACCCTAACCCTCCCCCCTTCGACAAGCTCAGGGCATCGCTTGTAAAGGGGAGGGAACAAGATTTCTTATTTCCCCCCTTAATAAGGGGGGATTAAGGGGGGTAATTCGACTTGTGTGTACACCGTAGCCCTGCTCTCTGCTCCCTGCCCCCTGCCCCCTGCCTTATTTTCAAGACAGGTTTAATCTAGCTCGATCGCAAGAGAGTTAGAATTTAGTCTCATCAACAGAAAAATGCGGTAATGAATCTAAATTTCTAATTATCTTTGCCATTACTCGAAAAATTTAACGATTGCTCGTCATTGACCCAAATTGCTTGTTGAGGTACAGAGATGGAAATTCCCGCTTCGTCTAGGGCAACTTTGAGGCGGCGGCGAAATTCTCGTGCCACATCCCATTGTTTGAGGGGCAGTGTTTTAATCCAGACACGAATAATCAAACCGCGATCGCCAAATTGATCTATTCCCAAAACT
Organism: Nostoc sp. DSM 114160; assembly: GCF_053470305.1. Taxonomy (NCBI): domain Bacteria; kingdom Bacillati; phylum Cyanobacteriota; class Cyanophyceae; order Nostocales; family Nostocaceae; genus Nostoc; species Nostoc sp. DSM 114160. The sequence continues at coordinate 888,282 of NZ_JBPFGO010000003.1, forward strand.
TGCGGCGGTTCCAATATTTGACTCTGCCATTGCATTTCTTGATTCATTTTATCAGCAATAGTTGCAATCAAGTTCAAAGCCTCTTCTGTATCCGCTTGGTAGGCGATGGGAATTGTTAAATCGGCTCGCGACCAACGACTAGAAAGATTGGCAACAACTTTAATTTCACCATTGGGAATTGTAATCAAGCGCCCTTCAGAATCCCGCACTTGGGTCATCCGCAGATTCAGATTTTCTACTAAGCCTCCCACGCTTCCCACATTAATCACATCGCCTAAAGCATACTGGTCTTCTAAAATGATCAAAAAACCGTTAATCGCATCTTTAATTAAGTTTTGCGATGCCAAAGACAATGCAACACCAACTAAACTCGCACCTGCTAGTAAGGGAACGATATCTATCCCCAAGGATACCAGCGCGATCAAGAAACCTACTCCTACCCAGATAACAGTAGTGATACTTTTAGTTACACCAGAAAATGTGGAAACACGCAGTTGCAACCGTGCAGAACTTTCTGGGGTGAGGAAAGCACTACTACTAATCAGTGTGGAGGCGAAGCGGTCAATCAGGGCGTAGGTCAAACGAATTGCTACATAGGTTGCCAAGCATACAACACCTAATCGCACAGGAAATTGGGCGGCTGTGAGAATTGCTACTTGAAAACCTCGTGTATAGGGAAATAGACCCAAAATAAAGAAGCTTCCACCTGCCCAAATTCCGGCTTGACTGAGCTGAAATAATCGTCTTTTGGCTTCTTGGAGATGTTGCTGTTGTCGTTGATTTAGTTGTGTTGTAATTGCTTGATCTGCTGGTTTTGAGTAGTTGAAGAGTTCCCTTTGGGGTTGGGAGGCAATGGAGTTTTCTAAATTCTTTTGGGAACGCCGCTGCCAGCTATATACCCCCCAACTCATGACAATCATTGCTAGTCCGATACCACCAGCAATTTTACCCTGGTCGATTAAAGATTGAATTTGCCTTTCTTGCTTGGCTTGTTGCAAGTCTTCTTGTAATGATTCGGCGACTTGATTTGCCGATGTCGATACATCTACCTGTCGCAGTCCCGCATCTTCAGAAGTAACGGTCATCAGATATTGACCGTTGACATAAATTACTGGTAATTCGTTTACTTTGCGAACATCTACCTTAACTGGTGTGTTTGCTGGTGATTGAAAGTAATTTTGACCAATTTTCTCCAACTTCTTTTGAATATCTTCTGAACGCTCAGGAAAGTTGGTTCTTGTTGCCGCTATTTGAAATAACCGACGACCATCTAAATAAATCCAGCCGGAAACAACTCTGTTATCTGAATCATTACTAATACTGCTGGGAGCTTGCAGTTGCGGTAACAAAGGTATCTGGGCTGTGGCTTTTGGCACAGATACAACGCCTATGGCCATTGAACTGGCGATGCCTACGGCGGGCAAAGCCAACGCCAAAAATTTAAAGCGCACTCAAACACCTCCTTGAGTAAAATCTATCAATTACTACTTTAACTATCCTGCTTAATTCCTTTGGGTAGATGTACCTATCTAAAGTTGAAGTTTTCCCTTGAGTTGATGAAAATTTGATGTTTTTTCTTTGCCTTCTATCTTTAGACAGATGACAAAAATCAGTATGTCAGACCTAAAAGAGTCTTACTCTTACCAAAGATAAAACAAAAAGGAAGAAGCTGAAGAGGAAGTTGACATTCCGGCGATCAAACGTCAAGCTAGTTTTGAGGATTCTTGACTAGTAATTTGCTTTCATCCAAGCAAAAATCGCCAGTAGTAGAATAACCTAGTAGAGTGCGTAAAACTTACGTAGCTTTTTTAATTTTTTGAGGTAACTTTTGATGACCGCAACTTCTCCCCGATTAAAGCACGAGGTTAAAGACCTCGGCCTAGCTGCCTTGGGAAGACAGCGCATTGAATGGGCTGGACGCGAAATGCCAGTTTTGAAGCAAATCCGCGATCGCTTTGCGAACGAAAAGCCCTTCGCTGGTTTACGCCTTGTAGCTTGTGCCCACATTACAACCGAAACAGCACATTTGGCGATCGCTTTGAAAGCCGGTGGTGCAGATGCGCTTTTAATTGCTAGCAATCCCCTATCAACCCAAGATGACGTAGCAGCTAGCCTCGTCGTCGATCATGAAATTCCCGTCTTTGCTCAAAAAGGCGAAGATAACGCAACTTATAACCGCCACGTCCAAATAGCTTTAGATCATCGCCCTAACATTATTGTTGATGACGGTAGCGATGTAGTTGCAACTTTGGTACAAGAACGCCAACACCAAATTGCTGATTTGATTGGTAGCACCGAAGAAACCACCACTGGTATTGTCCGGTTACGTGCCATGTTTAGAGAAGGCGTTCTCACCTTCCCCGCAGTTAACGTTAACGACGCGGACACCAAGCACTTCTTTGATAATCGCTATGGTACTGGGCAATCAACCCTAGATGGCATTATCCGCGCCACCAATATTTTGTTGGCTGGGAAGAATGTTGTTGTTGTCGGTTATGGCTGGTGTGGTAAAGGTACAGCCCTCCGCGCCCGCGGGATGGGTGCTAACGTCATCGTCACCGAAATCGACCCCATCAAGGCAATTGAAGCCGTAATGGATGGCTTCCGCGTCCTGCCAATGGCTGAAGCTGCACCTCAAGGTGATATATTTATCACTGTCACAGGTAACAAGCACGTCGTTCGTGGCGAACACTTCGATGTCATGAAAGATGGTGCGATCGTTTGTAACTCCGGTCACTTTGACTTGGAACTTGATTTAAAATACTTGGCTGCACAAGCTAAAGAAATCAAAGAAGTTCGTCCTTTCACCGAAGAGTATAAATTGAAAAATGGTAAATCAGTTGTCGTTCTCGGACAAGGACGCTTGATTAACCTAGCTGCGGCTGAAGGACACCCCAGCGCGGTAATGGATATGAGTTTTGCAAACCAAGCTTTGGCTTGTGAATACCTGGTGAAGAATAAAGGTAAGTTGCAACCTGGTTTGCACTCAATTCCGGTTGAAGTCGATCAAGAAATTGCTCGGTTAAAGTTGCAGGCTATTGGTATCACCATTGATAGCCTCACACCCGATCAAATTGAGTACATCAATTCTTGGACAAGTGGAACTTGATACATTGATTAGTTGATTTTTTGAGGGATAAGCTTTTGGGCTTATCCCTTTTTTTTGGGTTTTGCCCATATTGCAAGCTTAATCCGCAAAGTGCAAAAGCTTACTTAAAAAATTAAATTTCAGGAAAATTTAGAAAATACTGAAATTGTTTTTGATATCAGAATGCGATCGCTATATTATATTTGTCGTTGACGGCGTTTTTTTGCTATTCCACGCCGATATGCGACTTATTTTTAGAACCCCACTTCCATTCCTCTCCCCGTTGGCGTTAGCCTGCCGTTAGGCAAGCGCATAGAGGCTTTGAATCTTACTCCCCTTCCCTCTTAGGGAAGGGGCTGGGGGTTAGGTTTGAGATAAAGTTGCACACCGCGTTATTCCTAAATCTTCTATATCTCTAGCCCAAACTTGTTGATTAACTATTTCTACTAGCGGCACTTTGCTTGGGGACATCCAAGAATTAAATTAACGTAAGTTTGACGAGTGCTATTTTGACCTCTCCCCCAGCCCCTCTCCTACCAGGAGAGGGGAGCAAAAACCCTCCTTACTCGTTACTCTTCCCTCCCCCTTATAAAGCTACGGTATATACACAAGTCTGAAATAGTTTACTCACCTGGTTTTACCCCACCCTAACCCTCCCCGATATATTGGGGAGGGAACTGAATTTTCTAGTTTCCCCCCAATATATCGGGGGGATTAAGGGGGGTAATTTTACTTGTGTATACACGGTAGCCCTTATAAAGGAGGGAAACTTATACCAATTCAATTAATGATTGCAACACATCCTTGGGTAAAGACGCGATAAATCGCGTCTCTACAAATGGTCTATTTGTCGCATTATTTTTTCAAATTGGTATTAAAATCTTGCCCCCTCCCCAACACATACGGGGAGGTTTGGGGAGGGGTGATTCAAGGATTTTTGCAAGAGGTCTATTTTTTTATTTGGAAGTCCCTTGTACTGACTGCAAACGTTGTATCTGAATTTTGCACTTTGTACTTCTAGATTCTATCGGTTGTATTCGCATCAAAATTGCAATATTCTTCATCAAGATTACAATCTTAATCATAAATATTGCAATGTTCCTCATCAACATTGCAACGTTCTTCATAAATATTGCAATGTTCCTCATCAACATTGCAATCTTCCTCATCAACATTGCAACTTTCCTCATTAACATTGCAATCTTCCTCATCAATATTAAAGCAATTACCAAGAAAAACAGGTAAAAACTGGAAATATAGAGGAATTACCCAAATTGGTTGGAATTTTTTTAACAAATATAATTATCACTAATTTTACTGAACCAAAAAACAGCTTTAGTAAGCCAAAGTAGCTTTAGAAACCTCTCTAAGGAATATATTGATGTCTCGTAAAAAACGTACATCCCGTGTTCTCGAAAAAGCTGAGTTGAGATCCGCTGGACTAAAAGCAATTGATTCAAATATGAGTTTTGGTGATGATTGCGATTTGCAAAACTTGAATCAAGCAATTGAACAGCTAAGAACCATGCTTGATGCTTATAACACTGCCTTAACTGTAATTGATTCTTCTAAAACTAAAATTGATGCGATGGAGAAAACCCTAAGTAATCTTACAGATAAGATGGTCAGAGGAGTTGCTTTTAAATATGGCAAAGATAGCAGCGAATATGAAATGGCGGGTGGGGTTCGCGATAGTGAACGGATTCGCAAAAGCAGATTGAGCCGCTTGAAAGCTGCTGGTGGAGAAGCATCAGATAAAAATACTAAAACTACCTAATACAGCCCAGATAAAAGCATGAAACAGCAGGAAAAGCAATGTTCTTACAAGGGATCTACGGAAAGAACAAAGGCACTTGGCTGATTAAAATTATTTTCTCAATTATTGCAATTGTTTATGGTAAAGCATAACATATTGCAATTTTTTATATTTACTAACGGTCTTTGATAAATAATAATTATATACAGCTACTATCATGCATCATCATGCATATTAGATCGGGCATTTTGTAGTTATATTTAATATTTTAGAATACTGAGACTCCTGCTGCATAGTGTTTTCAAGCATTTTGCTTGTCTAAATACTGATTAGAGTTTATAGTGATACGGTGTTTTCCGTTCCTTGTCTCGGCAGATTCATAACATGATTTATTCTGGCAAATTACACAAGTATTTTGCGGGCATTTCTTTGTCTGTAATTTTAGTAGGTGACTTAGTTCTCACACAAAAAACTGCTCCAGTTTTAGCTGAAACCATAAATACATCGGTCGGTGAACCTGTGACATTCAGTTGCAATGATAGTGAAGCGACAATTGCAGCTAAAAATGGCCCCAAAGTAGCTAATGGAACAGCAAGAATTTACATTGGTTATCAGCAATTCTCAAATAACAAAAACCCTATAACTATCCGCTTTAATAATGGGATAAAAGCATGGTGTCGTGATGATTACGAAACCACAGGTGATGATGGTACAGGTTACGGATTGTATTGGAATGGAAGTGATGTTTTATATGGCATTTACTCTTCTACAGGCAGTCAGACAGGTAACAATTTTAGCCGTTTTGCCAGTGGTCGGTGGTTGTCTAGCTATGGTAATGGAGGCGGGCCAAAAGCCGCAGTGATAGCCCGGATTAATCCAGCTAATGGCCAGGTTGATTATGCCACATTTTTATCTTCTAAAAAGCCAGACAATGGACAAACTAATTCTTTACTTGTCAATTCTCTATCATGGAATGGCACAAATTTAACTGTGAAAGCTCAGTCATGGTGGACTCCTCGTGGCACTAATACAAATTCCATGAATTGCTCTGGTTCATCACCTTATCAATACACAGCCGCATTTACAAGCGATTTAAGAACGATGACCTCAGCTTCAGCCAATACTTGTTGGTAAAAGGGAAAAATTTAGCTTTCAAATTAAGGAAACATATTGTTTCCAGTTGTTTAAGAATTGACAACAACCCTGGCGAATCGAATTTACAACCTTAAATCCCCAACTTCTTATGGATTTAAGGTTTTCTTGTTGTTCGCAAATGATTTAAAATTGACTTTGTAGAAACAGCGATTCATCGCGTCTCTTGCCTTAACCGAATTGAAAGTAACGCTTCATTTAGGGACACGAACGAAGTTTTGCGTCGATTCGTGCCCTAGACACAATGGAATACCTATTAGACCTCTTGCAAAAGTGCTTTTTGCAAGAGGGGGAAAAGGGTAAAGGTTAAAGGGGAAAGGGACTTTTGCAGAACCTTTTTCCCCTTTCCCCTTTTCCCGACAAATGCCAAGAAGCCTATTGCTCCAGAATTACCAGAGGTACCGATATGACTGTTATCACTCCTGATAGTCTCATCGTGGAGGAAAGTCCCTCTCACACCGCGCATAAACCAAATCGTATGCTCTGGATCAGCGAAGCAGGAGGACTTACCCAGTTCGGCGCGTTCATCGAAGTCTTGCAGCCTGGCTCTCGTTCGTCGATCAAACATTGGCATAGTGCTGAGGATGAAATGGTCTATGTCCTCGAAGGCGAGATCGTGCTCATCGAAGGAGACGCAAAGACTGTACTACGTCCTGGCGACGCCGCAACTTTTCAAGCAGGAGTGCCGATAGGCCACTTTCTTGAGAATCGTAGCTCCAAGGCAACGCAATGCCTGATAGTCGGCACTCGAGCGGAAGTAGACACAATCACGTATCCTGACCACGATCGGGTTTGTCACCGTGACCCGATCGCTGCCAGACGACATTTGGACTAACGGCGCGGGAGAACCTGCCTCGAGTCCTTACTAGAAATGATTGCTGGATGCTTTTTGTACGCGCAGCGTGCGGCTGTGTAAAAATGCCCGACGATGTTCTCGCTAGGTGCGCTATCAAAGCGTCGCCTAACAAGTTGCTGCACCGGAACGCCACAAGTTGGTCGGTTGAGTTGCCAAGGTTGTCTGCGTCCGGTGACGTTTGGTCGTTAAACACCCAGATTTTGCTGTATCTGCCCCTAATTGTTCCCATTGGGACGCTGAATAATTGTCTCTACCACCCGCCGCTTGGCTTTAGGATCGATACCTACTAAGCGCACATACTCACCGCTATATTCTGCCAGAGTTGCCTCCAAATTTGAGATTGCATCAGTCTCAGCATCAATGTGGCTATGAACACAAGTTTGCCAAGAACCTGTGCGGAAGCGGCGCTCATCTACGTGTTCAATACTAATTTTGTAACCTTGAGATAATAATTGTCTAATTTGAGCTTGTGTGTCTAGGGTCAAATGTGAATTTGATGCTTCCTGTTTCTGAAATCCATTAGTTTTTACTTCTTGGGTTGGGCCATTTGCTGGCTGAGTAATTGGTTTAATTGGTGTTACAACAGTAGGTGGTGCTGATTGAGAATTTCTACCTCGATTGAGACGATTGTAATCATCAACCAAATGGGAATTTTCCACCCGTTTTTGTTCGCCAACCAGGAAGTTACCAGACTCGATTAAGTGAGACAGCCTGAAATCTGGCTTTTGAAATTCTGGCGGCCCTTTAGCGCTGTTAACCACACTCAAGGATATCTGCTCAAAACCTACTTTGTGGATGTAGTTGCGGATTTGTTCGTCATAAATGCGCGATCGCAAAGCGCTAAAAAAGTCAATGGACTGATTGACAAAAGTATCAACTAGCTGTTCAACTTCCTTCTGTGACAGTCCATCCTGTTCAAAAATCCCCTTGACAATTCCCACTTTATCGTCCCTATTTGGTTCCCAGTAGAATTTCTCCATCCGTCCATCCCGAATTAACGGTGCATAGAGGGTAGAAAAATCATTACCTGTGACAATAATCGGCACACGATGTAAAGGTGTGGAATCATAGCTTCCTGGCAACTGCACATCTGTGGGATTATCAGCAATATTCATCAGTGTGGCATTCACCAACTGCGTGTTTACAGTATATTGAGTCCCTTCATCAAAACGTCCTGCACCGGCATCTAAATCGTTAATCATCAGTACGCACATTTTGCCGCGTACTTTGATCAGTTCTGCTGTTTCCCGATAGCGCAACCGAATCAACCGCGCTGGATCTCCCGCATCTGGACTTTCCAATTCGCCACCAGATATGTTAGTAACTTCGATACCCATTTTCTCGAAGACTAATTGACATTGAAATGTTTTGCCTTCTCCTTTGCGTCCATGAATACCCAGTATCACGGGAACTCGCACGCCAGGAAGCTTCAGGAAGTTTTTGGTAATGTGGACAGCAAGTTTGTCCAAAAAGCGGGGAGCGATGTAGTAACCCATGAGTTTATGTGATGAAAAATTAACACTTCTAAGGTTAATGTTAATTTTTTTTGGGGATAGCGATCGCTTTTCTTTCAGACAAGCTTGTGTTTGTTCATCTGTTGGGTTGATTAGACATCTCGCAAAAGTAACAAATGCTAAGATATTGAACTTCTTAGCATTGTAGGGGAAAGGGGAAGGGGTCAAGGGGAAAGGGATAGAATTAATTTCCACTTACCCTTTAACCTTTAACCTTTAACCTTTCCCCGACATCTTGCAAAAGTAAATTTTGAAAGATATCTATTGGAGAAAGGTTAAAGGGTAAGGGAAATTGTATCTACTACGTCTCATTAGGCAAAATTTCTTTTAAAGCAGACAACGCCTCTTCTGTTAATAAATCTGGGTTATTAGGATCGTTAGGCAATATAATACCGCGCTTTGCAAGAGCAGCAAGAATTTCAGGAGTTAGTCGCGAAACAGGAGGCGTTGCGCCACCGTATACACTTTTCAATTCCTCATCATCTATTACTTCTTCAATAAACATAACTGGAGCTAGATTGAAAACGACGTTATCTTTGATTTTGTTTTTAGTCATAAACCACGTCTTAATTACGCCATTTTAACTAATCATTGAATATGTACTTAATGTATCATCTAAAAAAAGGATAAATCAAGGTTTTATCCAAAATATCCTAGTTTTATGACTAATTTTGCTATTTTTTTGATTAATCCAATTAGGCAAGGGCTGAGGACGCGATACCTACGGTAAGCTACGCTAACGCACTTTTTAGCAGTGTGCCAGTTGAAAAATGTTTAGCCCAACGCTGGCGGTGGCTTTTCATATTATGGCAAAAACGATTGTAAAAAACCTTGAAAGTGTAGTCTCAACGTTACAATTGGCCCAATACTTTATTTGCACTTGTTGTGGTTTAACATCATTTTTGATTTAATTTTACTTCTGTAATGCTGAAGGATACTTATAATATAGGAATTAAAATTTAACTATGGAAACACAACCGATAGAAGTAATTGGAGGTGGACTAGCTGGGACAGAAGCAGCTTGGCAAATAGCGCAAGCTGGAGTGCCAGTAATTCTGCATGAAATGCGTCCAAAGCGATTTAGTCCGGCTCATCATACAGAACATTTAGCAGAATTAGTGTGTAGTAATTCCTTTGGGGCAATGGCAAGCGATCGCGCGGCGGGATTATTGCATGAAGAGTTACGCCAACTCGGTTCGATTGTGATCTCAAAAGCTGATGAACACGCCGTACCTGCTGGTGGGGCGCTAGCTGTAGACAGGGGACAATTTGGCCAAGATTTAACTGAAACTTTAGCGAGTCATCCTTTAGTTGAATTCCGTCGGGGTGAAGTGTCTGCAATTCCTGAAGGAATTGTGGTTTTGGCAACCGGGCCTTTAACTAGTCCCGATTTAGCAGAAGATTTGCGCCGCTTTACCGGGATGGAATACCTCAGCTTTTTTGATGCAGCCAGTCCGATTATCGTCGGAGAATCGATTAATCGTGACATTGCTTTTATGGCATCACGTTATGACAAAGGTGAAGCCGCTTATCTTAACTGCCCAATGAATAAAGAGCAGTACTTGCACTTTCGGGAAGAACTCTGTAAAGCTGAACAAACAGAACTCAAGGGTTTTGAACGAGAAACGGCGAAATTTTTTGAAGCCTGTTTGCCCATAGAAGAACTAGCCCAGCGCGGGGAAGATACCATGCGCTACGGCCCCTTAAAGCCAGTGGGATTGTCAGATACTCGCACAGGAGAACGCCCTTATGCTGTGGTGCAGTTACGACAAGAAGATAAAGCCGGTCAACTATGGAACATGGTAGGATTTCAAACAAATCTGCGTTGGGGCGAACAAAAGCGAATCTTTCAATTAATTCCCAGTTTAGAAAAAGCAGAGTTTGTCAGGTTGGGAGTGATGCACCGCAACACTTTTATTAATGCTCCCCAGTTAATGCATCCTACCTTGCAATTTAAAGAGCGTCCGACATTGTTAGCCGCTGGGCAATTGATTGGTACTGAAGGTTACACTGCGGCGGCTGCGGGTGGTTGCTTGGCGGGAATTAATGCCGCGCGGTTAGCCTTGGGTAAAGAAGCTTTGGTTTTACCACCAACAACCATGATCGGTGCATTATTAGAATTTATTAGTTCCGCTTCGCCCAAACATTTCCAACCAATGCCGCCTAACTTTGGGATTTTTCCCGATTTAGGAATGAAAATCAAAAGTAAACCAGAGCGTTATGGACGTTACCGCGATCGCTCTTTAGCTGATTTGGCAAATTGGAAAGCTAATCGTAATTAATGGGCATTGGGCATGGGGCATGGAGCATTGATTATTTCCCTTGTCTCCCCGATCTATTTTTTAATAGTGACTAATCCATGTATACCTAGCGCTGTAATTACACCTCCTAGCAATCCCCAAGTACCATCGGCAAATACGTTGATGCGATGAATGTAGGTGCGATGATAGGCATACTCTAACTGTCTATCATTTACTTTTCCGACCTCTACCAGGTTTTCCACATACTTTTCGGCTTTAATCAGTGCTGCATAATCGAGATTAAACCAATACAACGATACTCCCACCACTGCCAAACCTGGAAAAACCAAGGTAATTAAGAGAATTGCTATACGTGCGTTCATACATCTCACCCGCTAATAAACCTGCTCAATGCTGACATACTTAGAATCCTTGTGTTACAACTTGGCAGGCCAATTTAATAATGCGTTGGAGTGAGTGAATCAGATTTTGGGAATAATCCTCATAGTGTTTGAAAGCATCGTTTTAGTTAGGTTCGCACTATGAGAGGGCGATTTCTAGAAAAAAAGCAGATTTATTGCTGTTTATCTATTGCATTTTGCTGTATTTTGTGGATTTGTTTGGCATTAATTCCAGCCGATGCAACGTCTACAGAGTCTATTGATACTCTGCGACAACAGCAGCAACAAATGAACCAGCAGCGTCAGGGTGTAGTTGGAGAGCGCGATCGCTTAACTAATCTCCAACAAGAGGCCCAAAAACACCTCACTGGTTTAAACCAAAATCTGCAAACTACAGATAGCTATCTTCAAGAGAGCGAATCACGATTACAACTTGCTAGCCAACGCCTCCAGCAGTTAGAAGCTGATTTAGATGTGGCAGAACGTTCATATCAGGAGCGGCAAATCGCAACAGTAGCACGATTGCGTTATCTCCAGCGATCGCCTGCTTTTGCGGGATGGGCAGTTTTGCTCGAAAGTGAAAATATCAGCGACTTTTTCAGCCGTCGTCATCAGTTGAAGTTAGTGTTTCAAGCAGACCAGAAAATTTTGCTAAAACTCAACACCCAAGCAAACTCGATTGATAAACAAAAAACGGAAGTAGAACAGCAAAAAAACGAAATTGGCTTAATTCGCGAGCAACTCTTGGCACAAAAAGCCGATTATCAAACCCAGGCGCAATCACAATCAGAATTGATTCAACGCCTAAATAGCGATCGCCTCGCCTTAGAAGCTGCGCAAAATCAGCTAGAAAGAGAATCCAAAAATCTGGAAGTTTTGATTCAACAAAAGGTAGCAGAAGCCCAAGGAAAAACCAACAGCCGAACAGGTATCATCATTCGAGGAACTGGTATAATGGCATATCCTAGCGATGCTTCTACTAGCAGTCCTTTCGGCTGGCGGATACACCCAATTCTTGGCTATCGTCGCTTTCATGCCGGCTTAGATTTTGCCGCTAGCTATGGCAGTAAAATTCGAGCAGCCGATTCAGGAAGAGTAATTTTTGCTGGCTGGTATGGTGGTTATGGCAGAGCGGTAATTATCGACCACGGCAATGGCATAACTACACTCTACGGGCATACTAGCGAGTTATATGTTTCTGAGGGACAAGCAGTTGAACGCGGACAAGCGATCGCAGCTGTCGGTTCCACAGGTTTCTCAACTGGCCCCCACCTCCACTTTGAAGTTCGTCGCAATGGTACACCCGTAGACCCAGCTAATTATCTTTAAAGCTGCGAATTCGATCGCAGACGTGCTATAATATTGAAGAATGAGGGCGCGTGGCTCAGTGGATAGAGCAACAGATTCCGGTTCTGTGGGTCGGGGGTTCAAATCCCTCCGCGCTCGTTACCTTTACAGACTAACCAGAAAATCGAGAGGTCATTTTCTCTCATGGGATAAACCTAATTTACCATATGAGACAGAATGGGAATGGATAGTCTGGAATAAAAAAATTAGCCAAAAACTTTAAACTGTGTAGGTTGGATTAAGGAACGTAGCTTGCTGCCCATACCACTTCGTGGAAGCAAGCTACGCGTAGCGTCCCGAAGGGAAGGCTAACCCAACATTTCCGGGGCTTTGTTGGGTTGTGCTTTGTTACAATTTTTCTTAACTGATTCAGTCTCTCACCCCTATCTCTACCCCGAACTTTTTAAAAAATCAAACACCGTCGCATTTGTTGGGCGAATTCCTAAAGTAGAAGTAGATGCTAAATCTTTCCTATTAGCAGCAAATGGGTATGATGCAACTAGGATTTTTGTGGAGCGCAATTAATTATGACTGCTTTAACCTTACAATTACCTGCTAATCTGCAATTTACTGATGAGGAATTTGCACAGATTGTCGCTGTGAATAAAGAATTACGACTAGAGTTAACTGCGGAAGGGGAATTAATTATCATGTCACCTACTGGGGGAGAAACGGGAAACCGTAATTTTGAACTGTATCTTGATTTAGGAGTTTGGAACAGACAGAATAAACTCGGAAAAGCTTTTGATTCTTCTACTGGGTTTAAATTGCCAAATGGGGCAACTCGTTCACCTGATGCTTCTTGGATAAGGATAGAAAGATGGGATGCTCTTACCCCAGAACAAAGAAAGAAATTTCTCCCTTTGTGTCCTGATTTTGCAGTGGAATTAGTCTCTGAAACTGATGATGTAGAAGATACTAAAGCCAAAATGACAGAATATTTAGCAAATGGCTTACAACTGGGTTGGTTAATTAATCCTAAAGAGAAACAAGTAATAATTTATCGCCCAAATCTTGTACCGGAAGTTTTACAATCTCCTACAAGTTTATCGGGTGAAGATGTTATCCCTGGTTTTGTTTTAAATTTACAGCAGATTTTTGCATAGATAACTGATTATCTTGATTTTATTTCTACTCAAATTCGCTGAAACCATCGACGCTTCCTTGAAAGCTCAAACCAGATTCGACACCGCCGCAAGTGCTGAGTGTAAGAACTTTAGAAAAGTGAAAATCTTTTTTGATTGGCGATCGCACTTCTTCAGCAAAAAAATCAACTAACTTAAAACCAATATGGTTTTTCAGTACACTAACGCATTTGTCACTATAGCATCGGTTAATTTTGAGAAGTTAGTGAATTTCTATACCAAATTGCTGGAGCAAAAGCCAGTTATTTTGATTCCCAATGTTTATGCTGAGTTTAATTTAGTTAGTATGCGTTTAGGTATTTTTAAACCAAAGAACACAAACGAATCGGAATTTGAAGCGAGCGCCAAAAGTAAGATAAGTTTGTGTTTAGAGGTGAGTAACTTAGAAGATGCGATCGCTCACCTAACTGCTTTGGGCTATCCTCCACCAGGAGACATTTCCATTGCTTCCCACGGCAGAGAAATATATGCCTATGACCCTGATGGCAATCGTCTGATTTTACATCAAGCTGCTAAAAGGAGTCATTAGTCATTTGTCATTGGTCATTTGCAAAGGACATAGACGCGCCAGCGGCTTCCCGCAGGGTAGGGACAAATGACAAAGAACAAATAACAAAGGACAAATAACAAATGGCTATAACTCAAAACTATAAATTAAACCTGATTCAATGGTATCCAGGTCACATTGCGAAAGCTGAAAAGAAGCTCAAAGAACAGCTAAAGCGTGTAGATGTGGTGTTTGAGGTACGAGATGCTCGGATTCCCTTAGCAACTCACCATCCCCAAATAGGTGAGTGGGTAGAAGGTAAAAAACGGGTATTGATACTTAACCGAGTAGATATGATTACACCACAAATGCGATCGCTGTGGATCGATTGGTTTAAACGTCAAGGAGAAGTCCCTTATTTTACCAACGCTCAACATGGTAAAGGTATAGCAGAAGTAGCGCGGGCAGCGCAAGCTGCTGGGGTAGAACTCAATCAAAGAAGAAGCGATCGCGGGATGTTACCCCGTCCAGTGCGGGCTGTGGTGATTGGTTTTCCCAATGTCGGTAAATCAGCTTTAATTAACCGCTTATTGGGAAAGCGAGTTGTGGAAAGTGCAGCTCGTCCTGGGGTAACTCGTCAACTACGCTGGGTGCGAATTTCCGAACAATTAGAATTGCTAGATGCTCCTGGTGTCATCCCTTTAAGATTAGAAGACCAAGACGCAGCCTTGAAATTAGCTATTTGTGATGATATCGGTGAAGCATCTTACGATAACCAGCTAGTAGCAGCAGCCTTAGTGGATTTACTCAACTATTTAGAAGCTGTAGCAGGAGATTTATTACCAAAAAAACCATTACAATCTCGTTACCAACTCGATTCCACATCAGACACCGGAGATACCTATTTACACGCCTTGGCAGAGCATCGTTACAAAGGTGATGTAGAGCGAACAGCAAGGCAACTTTTAACAGATTTTCGTAAGGGATTGTTGGGTGAAATGAGTTTAGAATTACCACCAAATTAAATCTAAATTCAAATAGTAAAAATTAGGAAAACTATTTGATTTTTAACAGGACTTACGCAAGTGTCACAAGCAATGGCGCGGCTATGTTGTGCTGCGCACCAAACAACTAGGCGATAATGATAACGTCTTGCCTTTTAATTGCAAAGATAAATAATTTGATAAATTGTTTGACCAGTTTTATAAGCTAAATCTTTGAGCTTAAACCAAACTAAAATAGCGCAGTCAATATGATTTATGGGAGTAGCACATAGTTACTGAAAAATGCGATCGCGCGCGTTAGATATTTCCACTTACCAACTAAATTAGGAATTTCCAAAAAATAAGAGCTGATTCGTAAAGAAAATCTGAAGGATACTCAACTCGTTACTAGGTCTGAGTTTCAGCGAATAAGTATTTTTTTGACTCAAATTCCTGAAATCCTTGCAAGACAAGTACTTTACTTGAGTTTACAAATTAGCTCTAAATTATCCAAATAAACGTAGACGCATACTCTTACAAAGAAGCAAGCTATGCAAAGCGTCTGTCTGCGACACGCCGTTCGCGTTCGTAGAAAAGCGGCTACTCTACGAGAACGCCAAAGGCGAAGCCGCAGGCTACCACTCCAAGCGCAGAGAACACAAAAAGAGAAGAAATAGAAAGAAGTTTGGCGTCAGTTTTGAGATATTTTTATTTGGAAGTTTCTTAATACTTTTTTAATGTTGCCTCATGCCTTTCTTTGTCAGGTCAAAAACTCTTTAACGGAGTTTTGATACTACTTTGGGAAATCATCAAAATGCGTTCCCCACACCTACATAAAGGTGTTTGCATTCCTACTCTTGGCTCCAGTGCCCTATACCAATGTAACTTTTCTAATGGTTGTTACCCAATTTATGGTAGCGGGAATTATAACACTAGTATAAAGAGATTTTCGTAAAAATTTATGAGCGCAAAAGTTGATGGAACTTTAAGGACTGCTGGCTGCCAAATCATTGAGCAACTTTATTCAGGTTCTCGTACTCAAGTGTATCGGGCAATTCGAGAATGCGATCGCCTACCAGTTGTCATCAAACTCTTAAAACGAAAATACCCAACTTTTAGCGAATTAGTCCAGTTTCGCAACCAATATGCGATCGCTAAAAACCTAGATATTCCTGGCATTATTAAACCCTACAGCCTAGAAGCCCATCATAATGGCTATGCCCTAGTCATGGAAGACTTTGGTGGTGTTTCGCTGCGGCAATATACTCAAGGAAAAACACTGACATTAGAGCAATTCTTACCCATTGCTTTGCAACTACTAGACACTTTACACCAGTTACATCAACAGCGCGTCATTCACAAAGACATCAAGCCAGCCAACATCTTGATTCACCCTGACACGAACCAAATCAAGCTGATTGACTTTAGTATTGCCTCGCTCTTACCACGAGAAACCCAGGAACTTCAGAGCCTCAATGGACTAGAGGGAACGCTAGCCTATCTGTCGCCAGAGCAAACCGGACGGATGAACAGAGGCATTGACTACCGCAGTGACTTCTATTCTTTAGGCGTGACTTTCTTTGAATTACTGAGTGGAAAATTGCCCTTTGAGTCCTATGAACCGATGGAGTTGGTGCATTACCACATTGCGAAACTTCCACCCTCCCTGTGCGATTTCAACCCCAAATTGCCCTTGATGCTGGGCGAAATTGTCCGCAAACTGATGGCGAAGAACGCTGAAGACCGCTATCAAAGCGCGCTAGGACTTAAACATGACGTTGTTACCTGCTTAGAACAGTGGCGAGAAACAGGCAAACACACCTGGTTTGATTTAGGACAGCGAGATATTAGCGATCGCTTTCTCATACCCGAAAAACTCTACGGGCGGGAATCGGAGGTAAAGACCTTATTAGAAGCATTTGGTGATGTGGCCAATGGTGGCTCTCAACTGATGCTAGTGGCAGGTTTTTCTGGTATTGGCAAAACCGCAGTCGTCAATGAAGTGCATAAACCGATTGTGCGCTGGAACGGCTACTTCATCAAGGGCAAATACGACCAGTTCAACCGCAACATTCCTCTGTCTGCTTTTGTACAAGCCTTTCGCGATTTGATGGGACAGTTGCTTAAAGAAAGCGATACTCAACTGGAGCAATGGCAGAGCAAGATTTTAGCGGCAGTTGGAGAGAACGGGCAAATCCTGATCGAGGTGATTCCTGAACTGGAGCAGCTGATCGGCAAACAGCCGGAGATCGCTGAACTATCAGGCGGTGCGGCACAACACCGTTTCAATCTGCTGTTCCAAAAGTTCATTCAGGTGTTCGCGACCAGAGAGCATCCGTTGGTAATATTTCTGGATGACTTGCAGTGGGCAGATTCGGCATCGCTGAATTTGCTGAAGTTGTTGATGGCTCAAAGCGATTGCAGCCATCTATTCATTATTGGCGCATACCGCAATAACGAGGTGTTTGCGGCTCATCCACTGATGTTGACGCTAGATGAAATTGAAAAAACTTCTTCTAGCATCAAAACCTTGAACCTAGCTCCCTTGAGTCAAGCAGATGTGAACCATTTGATCGCCGACTCGCTTAGTTGTGCAACAAAACAGGCACTGCCATTGACAGAGTTGGTTTATCAAAAAGCCAAAGGCAATCCCTTTTTCACAACTCAGTTTTTGAAAGCGCTACATGAGGATGGGCTGATTAGCTTTAATTGGGAGGCAGGTTTTTGGCAGTGTGATGTAGCACAAGTGCGATCGCTTGCTCTAACTGATGATGTGGTGGAATTTATGGCACAACAACTTCAAAAATTGCCCAACATCACTCAAGATGTTCTGAAACTGGCAGCCTGTATCGGCAATCAGTTCGATTTGGCGACGTTAGCGATCGTTTATGAAAAGTCGCAAGCAGAAACCGCTTCAGACTTGTGGAAAGCATTGCAAGAAGGATTTATCATTCCTACCAATGAAATTTACAAATTTTATCAGAATTCCTCATTGGCGATCGGTCATTTGCAAATGACAAGTGACAAAGGACAAATGACGGTTTACAAATTCTTGCACGATCGCGTCCAGCAAGCTGCTTATTTCCTGATTCCAGACGAACAAAAACAGATCGCTCACCTCACAATTGGGCAACTATTACTGACTCATACACCTGTTAGCAAACAAGACGAAAAATTATTTGAAATCGTTAACCAACTTAATATCGGCAAATCCCTAATTGTCGAGCTATCTAAGCAAATAGAACTCGCCCACCTCAATCTGAAAGCTGGACAAAAA
The DNA here is from genome assembly GCF_053470305.1 of Nostoc sp. DSM 114160. NCBI lineage: Bacteria > Bacillati > Cyanobacteriota > Cyanophyceae > Nostocales > Nostocaceae > Nostoc > Nostoc sp. DSM 114160. The sequence goes on from NZ_JBPFGO010000003.1 coordinate 906,528, forward strand.
GCCAGAGCCACAACTGCCTATACAGCCGCATCTGAGTATTGCACTACAGGCATCGCTTTGTTAGCTGAAGATATGTGGCAAACGCAGTATGAGTTAACCTTAGCCCTCTATGAAGCTGCCACTGAAGCCGCTTACCTGAGCGGCAACTTTGAACAGATGACACAATTGGCCGCAGTCATAATAGAACACTCTAGAAATCTGTTGGATACGGTCAAGGTCTATGAAGTTCAAATTCAAGCTGCTCAAGCCCAACATCAATTTATAGAGGCAGTGGAGATTGCTCTGAAGATTGTAGAGCGTCTAGGAACGAGTTTTCCCAAACAACCCAGTCAATCAGATATTGCTAAAGCATTCGAGACGACTAAATCGATTTTGGCTGGAAGGCAACCGCTGGATTTAATCAATTTGCCCCAAATGTCAGACCCTAACAAGTTAGCAGTTGTACGGATTCTCGCCGCTGTTACTTCTGCTGCTTTTGTTGTCACTCCAGCGCTGTTACCGTTTATTGTCGTCGAACAGGTGAATTTATCCGTTCAATATGGCAATAGCTCATTTTCGGCAATTGGCTATGGCTACTATGGAATGATACTTTGTGGGATGACGGGAGAGATTGACTTTGGGTATGAGTTTGCACAATTAGCACACTTGTTGCTGGAACATTTCAATGCCAAAGAACTGAAATCCAGAGTCTATGTCGGAATTTACTGTTGCGTGTGGCATTGGAAAGAGCCGCTCAAGAACTCCTTACCGTTTCTCCGGGAAGGCTATGAAGTTGGATTAGAAACGGGAGATTTAGAATCGGCTGCTATTTGCGGATTCATTTACATCTCATATTGTTGGTTTATAGGCAGAGAATTAAGCGATCTCAACCGAGAGAGCGCTGCCTTCCGAGATCAGCTTGGGCAGCTCAACCAAGAAGGTCTTACCAGCCATCTGACCGTTTTTCAGCAACCAATTTTGAATATGCTTGGCGATTCTGCTGAACCTTGGCAGCTGACTGGAAATGCCTTTAATCGAGAGGAAATTGTGCCAGCTCTCGAGCGTTCGGGCGATCAAACTGCGCTGTATTATTTCTATGCCAACCAACTTGGTCTGTGTTACATGTTTGGCAAGTTTGAGTTGGCGGTGTCAGCGGCGATCGCCGCCGAAAACTATACGGGTGGTGCTACAGGCTTATTCATAGTTCCGCTCTGCTACACCTATGATTCTCTAGCCCATCTGGCAATCTATTCTCAGGTTTGTGAGGCACAACAGCAAAACATTCTGCAACGGGTGGCTAAAAATCAGGAAAAAATGCAAAAGTGGGCTGACCCATGCTCCAGAAAATTACCTGCACAAATTTTATTTAGTTGAAGCCGACCGATACCGAGTCTTAGGGCAGAAATCAGAGGCAATAGATTTGTACGATCGCGCCATAACTCTAGCTAAAGAACACGGCTATACCCAAGAAGAAGCACTAGCCAATGAACTGGCAGCTAAATTCTACCTCAATTGGCACAAAGAGCGCATTGCTCAGTCATATATGACCCAAGCCTACTATGGCTATGCTCGTTGGGGCGCTAAAGCCAAAGTCGCTGACTTGGAACGACGCTATCCCCAACTCCTCGCCCCCATCTTAGAGCAAACCCGTTCTCCCCTCTCAACTAACGAAACTATCTTCACCTTGGAGAGTCTCACCTCCACCAGTTCCGCCACTTCCAATAGTAGCAGCGTCTCTGTTGCTTTAGATTTAGCTACCATTCTCAAAGCTTCCCAAACTCTTTCTCGGGAAATCGAACTCGAAAAACTGCTTTCAGCTTTGCTGCATATCGTCATTGAAAATGCTGGAGCCGATAAATGTGTATTCATGCTTTTGCAATCAGAGCGGTTGCTAGTTCAGGCTTTAGCACAACTTTCCTTGAGCAGTCTACAGAACCAAGCTGCCAAAGTGGATTTTTACCCGATGTTATTCAACCCACAGCCTGTTGAAGACTCAGTTGATGTACCAGTTGGCTTAATTAATAACGTCAAACGCAATTTACAACCAGCAGTAATTACTGATGCTACGGTGCATCCGCAATTAATCAATGACCCGTATATTCAACAACAGCAACCCAAGAGTATCTTGTGTAGCCCAATTTTGAATCAGGGTAAGTTGTTGGGCATATTGTACCTGGAAAATAATTTGGCAACCGGAGCCTTTACAAGCGATCGCGTCGAACTGCTGAACTTACTTTGTGCCCAAGCCGCAATTTCTCTGGAAAATGCCCGAATTTACCAAAACTCTCAGAACTATGCGCAACAGTTGGCACAATCTCTAGCAAAATTGCAGGCTAGTGAAATCCGCTTCCAAAATTTGGCAAATAATATTCCTGGCATGGTGTACCAATTTCGTCTGGAGGTGGATGGTTCAACTTCAACACCCTACGTTAGTTCTGGCTGTCTCGACTTATATGAGTTAGAGCCAGAGTTGGTAATGGCAGGGACGCATAGCCTTTACGCTATGAATCATCCTGACGATCGCCCGGCTCTTGCCCAAGCGCTCGCCTACTCAGCTGAAAATCTTACACCATTTGAGGAAGAATGGCGGATTATCTTGCCTTCAGGAACCGTAAAATGGATTCAATCTGCTTCTCGGCCAGAGCGACAAGCCGATGGGGCAATCATTTGGGATGGGGTAGTAATTGATATTAGCAATGGCAAAGAGGCTGAACTATCTCTAGCCAAAGAACGAGAGTTTTTGAATGCCATCATTCACAATATTACCGATGGAATTGTTGTTTGCGATGCAAGTGGCAAATTGACTCTATTTAACAAAGCAACTCGTGAATTTCATGGTGTACCAGTAGAATCATTACCAGCAGAACAATGGGCAGAACACTTCGATCTCTATCAACCTGATGGTCAAACACCTCTATCAACCACGGAAATTCCTTTATTTCGCGCCTTGCAAGGAGAAATCGTCGAAAATGCGGAAATGGTAATTGCGCCGAAGCATGGTTCTAGCAGAATTTTGTTAGCTAGCGGACAAGCAATCTTCGATGCTTCAGGTAACAAACTCGGTGCAGTAGTTGTGATGCGAGATATTAGCGAAAGGGCGCGGCTTGAAGCCGAACGCAAACTTGCTGAACTTGCCTTGCAGCAAAAATCATTTGACTTAGAACAAGCGCTAACCGATTTGCAAAACACCCAATTACAAATGGTGCAAAGTGAGAAAATGTCTGCACTAGGGAATTTAGTTGCTGGTGTCGCTCACGAAATGAATAATCCTCTCGGTTTTATTGCTGCCAGTCTCAAACAAGCTAAACCTACCCTTACTGATGTAATTGAACACTTAAAACTTTATCAATCAAGCTTACTCAATGCAAGTGATGAAATCAAAGACCATGCCGAAGAAATCGACTTGGATTATAGCTTAGAAGACTTGCCTAAGATGATTGATGCCATGTCGATGGCGTGCGATCGCCTGAAAAATATCAGCACCAGTTTACGAACTTTCTCGCGTGCCGATAAAGATTATAAAGTACCATTTAATATTCACCAAGGCATCGATAGCACGATTTTAATTTTGAAACATCGTCTCAAGGCTAACGAGCAACGTCCAGCAATTGAAGTGATAACTGAATACGCCACTTTACCTCAAATTGAGTGTTTCCCTGGACAACTAAATCAAGTATTTATGAATCTATTAGCAAATGCTATTGATGCCTTGGAGGAATCGAATATTGGTCGAAGCTTTGACGAAATTAAAGCAAATCCAAACAGCATTACAATTACCACTACAGTAGAAAATAATTTAGTTAAAATTACAATTGCTGATAATGGTAAGGGTATAGAGGAAGAAGTAAAACAAAAAATGTTTGACCATTTATTTACGACAAAAGCTGTCGGTAAAGGCACAGGATTAGGACTTGCGATCGCTCGACAAATCGTCGAAGAAACCCACAACGGAAAATTGCATTTTAACTCAGTTCTGGGTCAGGGAACAGAATTTATCATTGAAATTCCAGTATAATTTTTAGTCAAATTATTCTAGAAAAACATGGCAAAGCGATCCAAGTGAATTCTAAACTTGGCGAAGGAACTGAATTTGTGATTCAGCTACCATTGTTGGCATAAACGAAAAAGGACTGACAAGATTGCGACCCCAATACTTCTCAGGTTTTGGGGAAAAGGGGAAGGTGGGGCCCCAAGAAGGGGATAAGGGGCGAGGGAAAAGGGAAAGAAAAAACCTTTAACCCAAACCCAGTACCCTTTTCCCCAAACCCGATTCCGAGTTAAAAATGCTTTACCCGAAAAGTATTGGATTGCGACCCCAGGAAGGCAAATTCCTAACTCCAAACTTTTTACGCTTTTCCAGCAGCTACCACAGAGTTTTTCTTCAAAAGTTCCACAGCGGCTTGATATTGCAGATCCGCTTCAGTACCAATTTCTTCGCGGTTAATGGCTGGTTGGGAAATAACTTTATCTGGCTTAATACCTAGTTTGTTAATATCCCGGTGTTCAGGAGTTTCATACTTAGCAATTGTGACTGCTAAACCCGAACCATCTGATAATTCAAACAAGGATTGAATTAATCCCTTGCCAAAGGTAGTTTCGCCTACCAACTGGGCACGACCGTTATCTTGGAGTGCGCCAGCAAGAATCTCACTGGCACTGGCAGTTCCTTGATTTACCAAAATCACCAGAGGATCTTTCGTCAGGGCTGGCCCAAAGGCTTCAAAACTACCTTGAATACCTTGTCGGTTAACAGTGTAAACAATAGTGCCAGAATCTAACCAGAGACGGGCAATTTCAATTCCTGATTGCAATAATCCCCCAGGATTATTTCGTAAATCTAGAATGTAGGCAGCAGCGCCTTTTTTTTCTAGACTAGAAATAGCGTGTGCCAACTCTGTTGAAGCGTTGGCATTAAATTGTGTAAGACGTAGGTAGCCAATGGGTGTACCCTCAGCAGAAACACGCAAATCTGAAACCACAGGGTTAAGGGCAATGCGATCGCGTGTCAGTCTAATTTCCGTTTCTGCTTCTCCGTCCCGTTCGATTACGAGAGTCACAAGGCTGCCACTGGGCCCGCGCATTCTGGTAGCAGCTTCATCAAGGGTGAGATTTTCTGTGGAAACACCTTCAATTTTGAGAATGCGATCGCGTGGTCGAATCCCCGCTTTATCTGCCGGTGAACCGGCGATGGGAGCCACTACTTCTAACTTCCCATTCTCAGAATTCAAGGCAATTTGCAATCCTACCCCAGTCAGCTCCCCAGAAGTATTGACCTGCAAGCTGCGGTACTGTTCTGGATCTAAAAAGCGGGTAAAAGGATCGTCGAGGCTCTTGAGCATCTTCCCAATTGCCTCATAACTGGCATTTGAATCTGGCAGTGGTTTTTCCAGAACCTTTTGCCGCACAGCCGCCCAGTTTTGATGATTAAATGTCTCATCTAGATAAGTACGATTAACAATTCGCCAAACTTCCGAAACCAGCTTTTGTTCTCCAGTCAAAGCCAGCGATGGCTGAGTGAGCGTACCCAACGCCAAGCAAACCGCCATTAACAATGAAAATCCAACCCGAAAGACTTGTTTATTCATGAACCCCATTATCAATTCCACCTCAACCCAAATTGCCTAGATAATGCCCACTTCCTCTGTTGTTGATGAAATCTATCTCTCGATTATGTTACTTTTTTTATAGAAGTGGTGCATTTTTCTCATCAAGTTGTTCAGTCAACTGATGCATCGTATCCACTCACCAAAGGATAAAATCTACTTTGTGTCCACCATTTTGTGTGTAGGGGCGTAAAGAGATCGCAATATATTCCATCTTTACAGAGTGTAAAGTTTCTGAAGTCTCTTAGCACACTGAAAGCTAAAAAGCAAAGAAAAAAAACTCCTCTTTACTAAAATCCCAAAATTGTTAATTGGGAGAGAAGTCTGAGCGAAGGCTTCTGCCGATTCAGAACTTCGGGATTTATCAACCGCAACCGACTTTTAGGAACTTGAGATTGTATGGCTAACGTTTACGACTGGTTTGAGGAACGCCTGGAAATTCAGGCACTCGCCGAAGACGTTACTAGCAAGTACGTCCCTCCCCACGTCAACATCTTTTACTGCCTGGGTGGAATTACCTTGGTTTGTTTTCTCATCCAGTTTGCTACTGGATTTGCCATGACGTTCTACTACAGACCAACAGTTACTGAAGCTTTTTCCTCAGTCCAGTACATCATGACTGACGTAAACTTCGGTTGGCTAATTCGCTCCATCCATCGCTGGTCTGCCAGCATGATGGTGTTGATGATGATTTTGCACGTCTTCCGGGTTTATCTCACTGGTGGTTTCAAAAAGCCCCGCGAATTGACCTGGGTAAGTGGTGTGATCCTTGCTGTGATTACCGTTTCCTTCGGAGTTACCGGCTATTCTCTACCTTGGGATCAAGTTGGCTACTGGGCTGTGAAAATCGTTAGCGGCGTACCAGAAGCAATTCCTGTGGTTGGAGTTCTGATTTCCGACCTATTGCGCGGTGGTTCCAGTGTTGGTCAAGCAACACTAACTCGTTACTACAGCGCACACACATTTGTACTGCCTTGGTTGATTGCAGTATTCATGCTGTTTCACTTCTTAATGATCCGCAAGCAAGGCATTTCCGGGCCTTTGTAATCTCAGCTATTAGTGAAAGGCAACATTTGTCAGTTTTCAGATCGAGTTGTTTGTTTTAAACTTATGAAACACAAGAAATTAATTGCACATAAGTTCCAAAAAACCAATACTTGTATCTGGAGCGTAAAGCTATAGAAAACTTCAGGCGGATGACTGTAGATATAGAAACGCTGTTTCCTGCCTTTTGGTTGCCTAGTAGCTGATAGCTTTCACAAATGCTTTAATTTAACTTAAGCAGGAGAGCACATTTCAAAATGTCAACACAAAAAAAACCTGACCTGAGCGATCCTCAGTTAAGAGCCAAACTCGCTAAAGGCATGGGGTCACAACTACTATGGTGAACCCGCTTGGCCAAATGACTTACTTTACGTCTTTCCAATTGTGATCATGGGTTCCTTCGCTGCGATTGTGGCTCTAGCCGTGCTAGATCCCGCAATGACAGGTGAACCAGCAAATCCTTTTGCCACACCATTGGAAATTTTGCCAGAGTGGTACTTGTATCCAGTCTTCCAAATTTTGCGATCGCTTCCTAACAAACTTTTAGGAGTGTTAGCAATGGGTTCTGTACCAGTAGGTCTAATCCTCGTTCCCTTTATTGAGAACGTGAATAAGTTCCAAAACCCCTTCCGTCGTCCAGTCGCAACCACAGTATTCCTCTTTGGTACCCTTGTCACCTTGTGGCTGGGTATTGGTGCTGCTTTGCCATTGGATAAATCTTTGACCTTGGGACTATTCTAAATTAGTCACCACAAAGTTCTTTGACGCCTGTGAGTTTCAAGAGCAGATGCAGATGTGCTTTTGAAAACAATCAACAGGCGTCAATTTTAACAGTAAAGAATTCAGAATTCAGAAGCCAGAATGGGCTAAACGCCCCGAAGAGAGCTAACAGAATTAAAACGTGAACGAAAAAGCGGATAACGCCACCCAAAGTGAATCCGTGTATCTTACAGGAAAGCAAGTTATGCATAGCGTCTTATAGATAGTGTCTGCATAAATGGGTTTAAGTTCCCCACTAAAATATGCTTTTTTTAGTGCTCAACAAGATAGTGTTGGATTTGTAGCCAAATCCCGCAGTGTATCCCTCACTGATTTCCTTCTGTTAGCGGATAGCTAAGGTTTAGCCCATTCTGAATTCTTTATTCTGTATTCTTCTTCAATCGTTCAGATTGCTTCTGGGATTTGCAGTTTTGGATAGAAAAGCTATTCCCAAATCTCAAATCATCAAAAGTCAACAAATACAAACATTTCTGACTTACTTAACGTAAGTTGCTAGTTACAACCCTCGTCAATGCCAAAATCATTCATGTTTTGTATTTTGGTACATAGAATATATCAATTTAGATTTTTTTATGTCAGAGAAATTTTGCGAACAGCGCAGAATTTAATAACTAGCAACTTGGGTTTACTTATATTCAACTCACAGTTAATGCTTAGTATAGTGCAGCAAGACCATCTGACGGTTAAGAGCGAACTCAGGCTCTTAAACCAAGTGCAAGAATGGTTTGAGCAATTTTGTCTGCAACACTTGTCTCAACTTGGCTGGTCAAAAACCCAACTCGATCGCCTCAATTTAGCATTAGCAGAAGGCTTTACCAATGCTGTTCGTCATGCTCATCATGCTTTACCGCCAGAAACAACCATTGAGATTAACGTTTATCTGTGGATTGACCGACTAGAGATTAGAATTTGGGATTATGGAAAACCTTTCAATCCTGATGCGATCGCAGAGCCAGCCCCAGGTACTCTGCAAGTAGGTGGGTATGGATGGTTTCTCCTCCGGCGGTTGGCTGACAAGGTTGTATACGAACGTGGTGCGGATGGTAGAAATTGCCTACTCATTGTCAAGTACTCTGTAGAAGCACAAAAGTAACAGTGAAGTCAAGGCTAAAAGAAAGAATAATTCTGATGTCAATTTTGGCTTGTGAGCAAAGTGGGGCGTAGGGAAGGAGTCTCGACAAAAAACGAGGGTTTTTCTTCTCTACAATACTCTCTTGTAATAGGAGGCAAACAAATAAAACTTCCATATAGCCGTCATCAAGCTAATGAAGACTTTGCCTCAATTTGAGCTACAAACTTTCAAACAGAAGCGGTTTTTGTTAAAATACATTGTTATTTGATTGATAAAAGTATACTTCTTTTTCAATGTTATTTAAATTGGAGAAATATATTTTTTACGTGAAATTACCGATCGTTATTATGATTTTTTTGTAAAGTTTTCAGTAAAGCTTTTGTATAAAAAGAACTAGTGAATATAGTAAAAATAGCATTCGAGCTACACTAGCTGCTTTGTTAAGATTTGTCAGCAGTGTTGAGAGTATTAATGTTTGTTCTCCAACAAGTGCCATTTCGTGATTAAAGAGATAGACACAATAGGGGAACAAAATATTATGACTAAGACAGCCCTAATTACAGGAATTACTGGTCAAGATGGCTACTATCTCAGCCATTTGCTCCTCAACCGTGGTTATCGAGTTGTCGGATTAGTATCCCCACATCGACAACCTAATTTGACAAAACTGGGAATACTGGCAAATCAAGTAGAAATTTTTACAGTTGACTTGAGGGATAGTGCAGCACTGTTGACCGCAGTTGAACAACTGCGTCCCCAAGAAATTTACAATTTGGCGGCTCCCAGTTTTGTACCCGACTCTTGGAACGACCCCCATTGGGAACTTTGGATTTAATAACTGGTACAGCTACTAGGCTCTTGGAAGCAGTACGAAAAGTTGGTTTGTCTACGAGATTTTATCAAGCCAGCAGTTCAGAAATGTTTGGCGATGTATTCCTCTCGCCTCAAGATGAGGAAACCGCTTTTCGTCCCAAAAATCCTTATGCTGCGGCTAAAATGCACGCTCACTGGACGATGGTGCATCATAGACAGCGCTATGGACTATTTGCCTGTAGCGGAATTTTATATAATCACGAGTCTCCTCTACGCGCACCTCAGTTTGTCACACGCAAAGTTTCTTTGGCAGCTGCATCAATTAAATTGGGTTTAACTAACACCTTAGAAATGGGTAATCTGGATGCCAAACGTGATTGGGGCTTTGCAGGTGATTATGTAGAGGCAATGTGGCTAATGTTGCAAATTGATCGGCCAGAAGAATATGTGATTGGCACTGGTAAACTACACAGTGTGAGAGATTTAGTTGCCACAGCCTTTGAGTCTGTCGGCTTGGATTGGAAGCAGTATGTAGTTTTAAATACTAACTTTTTGCGACAAGATGAGCATTTTCAACTAGTAGCTAACCCCAGTAAAGCTAAAAGAAACCTCGGCTGGGAACCCCAAGTAAGCTTTGAGGAACTTTTAGAAAAAATGGTAAAAACAGATTTAGAGCGGTTACAAAGCGGTGCCATCGCGCCCTTACCGCGAGTATAAATAATTTAAAATGCACATCACTACAGTGACAAAAAACCTGAATTTAGGTAATAAAGTTAATAAACAAACTAACCATGTCTTCGTGTTTTTAGAAATTTTTGCTCACGAAGGTGGTATTCAATCGTATATAAAAGATATTTTTCGCGCCTATTTGGGATTGGGTCAAGACTACAAAGCAGAAGTATTTTTGCTGCGAGATAGCGCTGATAGCTTAAATCCGTTTGAAGACGAGAACTTAAAATTTCATTACTTTAAAAATCAGTCTCCCTATTTGGGGAGATTGCAAATGGCAGCAGCTTTACTGAAATGTCTGTTGCAGAGCCGTCCGCAGCAGGTTTTCTGCGGTCACATTAACTTAGCAGTATTAATCCAAACACTTTGCCAGCCCTTGGGGATTCCTTACACCGTGCTAACTTACGGCAAAGAAGTCTGGGAACCGTTGAAAAATCAGGAACGTCGTGCCCTGGTATCAGCAGAGAGAATTTGGACAATTAGTCGCTACAGCCGCGATCGCGCTTGTGTTGCCAATAGTCTAAACCCAAACATGGTACAGATGCTGCCTTGTGCAATTGATGCGGATAAATTTACTCCTGGCTCCAAACAACCAGAATTAATCCAGAAGTATGGCTTAACTGGCGCGAAAGTGTTAATGACAGTAGCGCGGTTATGGTCAGGAGATATTTACAAGGGTGTAGATGTCACCATTCGGGCATTACCACAAATCGCTGAAGTTTTCCCAGAAGTGAAATATTTGGTAATTGGTCGCGGCGATGACCAACCGCGATTGGCTAAACTTGCTGCATATTTAGGTGTGAGCGATCGCGTCGTGTTTGCTGGTTTCGTTGCCACAGAAGAATTAATGGAACATTATCGGCTTGCTGACGCCTATATTATGCCGTCGCAAGAAGGCTTTGGCATAGTTTATCTAGAAGCAATGGCTTGTGGAGTGCCGGTGTTATCTGGTGACGATGATGGCTCCGCTGACCCCTTGCAAGATGGTAAACTGGGATGGCGAGTTCCACACCGCAATCCTGATGCTGTAGCAGCAGCTTGTATAGAAATGCTTCAAGGGAATGACCAGCGATGTGATGGAGAGTGGCTAAGAGAACAGGCGATCGCTCTGTTTGGCATCAATGCCTTTCAACAGCACTTACACAAAATGCTGCTATCCTCAGTAATAAAGTCCATTTGAGTCCAAATGACAAACGATCGATAACTCATAACTAATGACTAAAATCGCTATCCTAGAAGGAGAGCAGGACGAAATTTATTAAAAATGAGCTTTAAGTCATTTCAATTGAATCTTTTAAATCTCCGCCCTTGGCTCACCCTGCTGGCAGTTTTTTGGCTGCTGGCATCAGTGGGCTTGGGTTGGTTAGTTAATTCACTGCTAATTATTTTCGGGTTACTGTTGTTAGCACCTATTGTGGCTTTTTTTGGCTTTCGTTGGTGGCTGCAACGCAACTTGGTTGCCGATCGATGTCCCGTTTGTGGATATGAATTTACAGGTTTAAATAACACTCAGTTGCAATGTCCTAATTGTAAGGAATTACTGTTAGTGCAAAATAGTCATTTTCAGCGCTTCACACCAGAAGGCACAATTGATGTCACTGCTGTCGAAGTTCCCGCTAAATCACTGGAAGAATAGTCAAGGATCGTTAGTCATTAGCAAAGTATAAATGACTAATGACTATTTATTTTTTTGTGAGATTGAGAGGTTGTAAGTATACTGTTGCTGGGATAGTTCGCCCACATACAGCGAGTATTTTCCTGCCTGCCAATAACCAGAAAGTTCTGACTTACCTCCAGAGTAACTATCTGCTAATACACAAAAGCGCCCTCCAGGCCCGTCGATCAGGAGTGTTGGCTTTCCTTGACTCTCTACTGTTAATCGTAAATAAGGTAGTGACTCTGTAACTTGGATAACTTGACTAGGTTCAGTGGTAATATTGCCACAATTACTTTTGACAGTTCCCCCAGACTTTCCCTTCAAAACCAGTGGATCTGGTTGGAAATTCCGACCAATTTGAATTGTTGGTGTCTGTGCCAAATTAGCCTCAGTGAAAGCCAAACTCATCGCCAAAGCTGTGGGAATAATTGCAAGTAGCCTCAGAGTCTTCATTTTAATGAATGCTCCAGATTTTTTTTAGAGCAATATTGTTATACAGTCCGATTTATATAGACGACAGCAATTCCTCTTGGTTCCAAAAGCTGCCGTATAAAGTAATACTAGTCAGTTAAGGATTATTTGTGAAGATTTGATAGGTGTATGTAGAGAGGTTGCATTGCAACGTCTCTACAATTGATGCCTGAAAGGTCTTGCATCCACAGACATTAGCTAAAATCACAAAGACAACCACCAAAAATAGAATTTGGTTAGTCTATTGTTGAATAAGTATGCTAATGAGTTAGGAAAGATTGATGAATCCTCAACCAGAAGAAGACTTACAGCGTCGTCTCAATCAGCTAGAGGCAGAGATTAATTCCCCGCCTGGGGTGGTTTCACAAGAACAAAAACAAACGCCTCAGTCTATTTTTGCCAGCTTCAACTTGCAACTAGAGCGATTTCAGATTTGGTTCAACAGCTTATCTGGGGCAAAAAAGCTGGTAGTTTCAGGTGTGACGGTGCTAGTAGGCTTGGCGATGCTGCAAGCAGTTTTTAAACTAGTTGCATCTATAATCAGTCTGGCACTTTTGGCAGTGTTAGTGTATGTTGGATACAAATTTTTTGTGTCTGGTAGCTTTCAACGTAAGCAATAAGTTGATATGCATTTACTTTGCACTCTGCCCAAAGTTATGAAAGTCAGGAGCCGAAATAAAAACGGCTTCTGACTTACAGAGGATTTCCAGGAAGTTGAAGTACACAAGCTAAGTGTCAAAACTAGGTATAAAGCCTATTTGATTTCTGTTAGCGCAGCTTATTCAGACTCCTGAATTCTGCTGCATAACTCCTAAATCCTATTTCAATATGCTTTTCTTTTTGCTGACGAGCTTAGTCTATTTTAATTGTGCCGATCGCGGCGTAGAAATAATATCAAAGGAAATTATACGATGACGTCACCAATTGTCAGAAGAACTAGTAATCAATCTGGTCAGTCAAAAAAATCGGAAAGAGCCAATTCGCTGCTACTAGGAAGTAGGCGTTTTGCTGCTTGGGCGGCTGAAATTACACTAGTGGTGACTAGTGGGTTGATTCCCTTCGGCCTTGGTGTCTATGCCAATTCTAGAAGCGATCTGAACCGAGTACCGCTTAACCCCGTGCTGGTAGTCACAGAAAGAGCGATCGCCAGACCCCTAGCTCTACCTGTGAGCTATGGCATCCGTAACGTAGCATGGCCGACTAATATTTTGTGGACAATCGCCTTGTTAGCGCCTGTAACTCTCTCGTGGTGGCAATTGTATTTATTAGCTAAGACTGGTAGCACAATTCCTAAACGTTGGTTAAAAGTGCGGGTTGTCAACGAGCAAGGGAAGCCGCCCGGATTGGGGGCAGTTGCGATCAGAGAAGGAGTTGGGCGTTGGACTGTACCCATTTCCATTGCCTATCTGCTGTGGCGCTACAGCTTTGCTTTTCCCAATTTAGGATTATTCACATTTTTGTCTTTATTAATGATTGTGGGTGAAGGGATTGGCTTACCGTCGCGTCGGGGGCGTCGCGCACTCCACGATCGACTCGCAGGTACTTATACAATTGATGCAGTTTTAGCTAGCAACAAACAAGCTCAGTCTGCTGACGGTAATGAAGAAGCAGCAGAATGGCAAGAGGGAGAAGAATTAGCGGCAGATCGAACCAGCCAATCGCATAATTTGTGGCGGCGAATACAGCAAAATCCCAATCTGACTTTGTTTGGGGTAGGGCTAACGAGTATGACTGCTGTGCTGGCAACTTTAATCGGTACTCAAGTTTATATCCAAATTCAACAATCCCAACGAGCAACCAAGCAAATCAACAGCCAACAATTCCTCGAACTTGTCAAACAATTGACTCCCAACTCTGGGGCAACTAATGAGCAACGCCAAAGTGCAATTCTGGCTATGGGTGGTCTTAATGACCCACAATCCATTAAATTTCTGGCGGATTTATTAGTTAGCGAAACTGACCCCAGCCTTCTGGATACAATTCAACAAGCTTTAACAACTGTCGGGCCCCAAGCCATCCCAGAACTCAAAAATAAGAATCAGTTTTTGGTGAGCGAACTGGAATCTGTAGGTAGCACTGCAACCAAAGAGCGGGAATTACGCCAAGGGTCGGTTACAAAGAAACCAACGAACAATCAACAAGATTCTCTCTGTTTATAGCGGTAAAAAAATCGACGGTGTTGACCTTAGTAGAACCCAATTAGGTCAAAGCGGTACTTCCGGAGGTTCTTTCTTCAACTTGGTACTGGACAATCTTGATTTATCAGGAGTTAAGTTTAAATCTGCAAATCTTAACCAAGCCAGCTTTAAGGGTACCCGCTTTCGGAGTGTAGGTGAAGATGGACGCTGGGATACCTACGACGATGTAATGGCTGATTTAAGCCAAGCTCAGTTGCAGCAAGCTAATCTTACTGATGCTAACCTCAGTCGCGTCTTGATGAACCGCATCGATTTGAGTCGTGCCACTCTTAACAGAGCCAACTTATCCAATGCGCGTCTATATGATGCTAAACTCAACAGCACTCAACTAGTAGGAGCCGATCTGCGAAACGCAGTTTTAGAAAAAGCTAGCTTGACTGGAGCTGATTTAGGCGATGCCAAATTGAACGAAGCCAATCTGTATGCAGCGCGTTTAGGTCGCGCCACTGCGATCGGCACGCAATTATCTTTTGCCAACTTAATTAACACTGATTGGCAAGGGGCAGATTTATCAGGAGCTTATTTGGATCGTGCTAATCTCAGCAATGCTAACTTCAGCGCTACTCGTTTAACTGGTGCTGTTTTACGTTCTGCCCAAATGGAAAACGTTAACTTGCAAAATGCTGACCTGAGTCTTGCAGATTTACGAGGGGCAAACGTTGCTGGAGCAGATTTTAAAGGAGCAATTCTCGCTCCTAGCAAACAAGATCCAGCAGATCAATTTGTCCAAACCCCAGATTTAGGCTCAGTATCTGCCGTAGTCCAAGGGGTTGATTTTTCTCAAGCCAAAAATTTAGATGCCAAGCAATTAGCATACATTTGTACTCAAGGAGGCATTCATCCCCGTTGCCCGTAGAATGAGAGGGAGGCAGAGGAGCAGAGGGGCAGGGAGCAGGGAGCAGGGGAAGATGAGGGAAATCAAGGACAAAAAAACAAGGGGACAAGGAGAATAACCTATGCCAATGCCCCATGCCCCATGCCCAATGACAAATACTTCTCTACGAGAGGCTGCGCCAACGACTTCGCGGTAGTTGAGCGCAGTCGAAACTCAGTACAAGTGACAAATGACTAATGACAAATTGGTGTGAGGAGTTGGTTATGAAATATATTCCATCTTTGGTTTCAGTTTTAGGGGCTGGTTTGATCTTGAGTCTGGCGAGTACGAAACCAGCACAAGCTCAAGTAGCTTATGGCAGTTATATTGGTATCGGCCCCACTGTTGGTTTTACCGATGGTATCCAATTGGGGGGAGTGATAGCGGGGCGCTACAAGCTTTTGGAAGCACCAATTTCACTCCGCGCTCAAGTGTTAATTGGTAGTAATACGGCTGTTGTACCAACGGTTTCTTACGATTTACCCCTCAACTGGCAAGCTGATGCCTACTTGGGTGCGGGATTAGTTTTAGCTGGTGGTGGTGATTCTTCTCCTGTAGGTGACAAAATTAGTTTTGCCTTACAACCGGGTATTGATTATATGATCCCAAATAGCAATACTGTCCTTTTTGGCAATGCTATTATTGCTTTTGATGCCTACCGAGATAGCAGTGGTACAGCTATTTCCGTACAAGGTGGCGTTGGTTTAAGATTTTAAGGGACATGTTATCCCTAAGAAGCGTTAAACTTCATTGCAAATTAAGAAGTTAGTCCAAACAACGTGATAGTTTTTGGTCATGAAGAGAGACAGCACAGGATTAACACAGGAGAACACAGTGGCAATGGAATCAAATTTATTAACGGATGCGGGCGCAGATGAAATGAATCAAGATTTCAGTGAATATGTTGCCAACTTGCAACTTCACATGACTCTGCAAGCTCGTAATCTTGTTCCAACGCTGAAGCAAACACTGGTAGATAGTCGCCACCAATTACTCCATCAAACCCAAGCCAACTTTGAAAAGCTAGTTTCTCGGCAAGGGTTATAAAATATATACAAATTTTAATCAAAATTCAAATAAAATAAGGGCAGATGTTGTTGGGTCAATGCCAATGGTGTTCTCACAAGGTCTGCTTTTTCTGCTTTTTAAGTATTAAGTTACTAAAATCACCCTTTTGGCACAATAGTAGAGAGCAGAAACTAGTTAAGATTATTGCAGCAGTTCCTTCCTTTGAAGAGCAGTTAGTTAAGGCTAAATGGCGGCTCGAATAAAAATGACTTCATTACTTCCCAGAAACCTCAGCGTTATTATCCGACCAGTCCAATATCGGGATCTGGACGGAATTGAGCGCATAACTCAAGAGTCATTAGCAGCCCTTACTCCGAAGGGAGCAGGTTTTGCCATCAGCCAGATGCAAAGGCTGCGTCGTTGGTATGGATTACTCAAATTTTTAAGTTGGTTTCCTAACCCGCTACAGTATCGCCTTTGTGCTTTTGTTGCAGAGCAAGGGCGGACACTTTTAGGAATGATTCAAGTGTCACCCTTTAACCGCACACGTAGCACTTGGCGGATCGATCGAGTGTTGCTAGAGCGTGGTGTTGATAAACAAGGAATTGGTTCGCCACTTTTGCGTCATTGCTTTGAATCGATTCTGGAAGCTCGGACTTGGTTACTGGAAGTTAATATCAATGACATAGAGGCGCTGGCATTATATCGACAAAATGGATTCCAGCGTCTAGCAGAAATGACATACTGGGAAATTGGGTCAGAATTACTGGCTGAATTGGCACAAGCAGAGCCAGACTTGCCCAACCTCTTACCTATAAGTAATGCTGATGCCCAGTTGCTATATCAACTGGATACGGCATCGATGCCACCTTTGGTACGTCAGGTTTTTGACCGCAATACCCGCGACTTTAAAACCAGTTTGTTTGGCGCTTTAACTGATGCAGTAAAGCAATGGCTGACCAAAACAGAAGTAGTCAGTGGTTACGTATTTGAACCGCAACGCAAAGCTGCGATCGGCTATTTTCAGGTGCAACTCGATCGCAAAGGTGAAGTTCCCCATGCTGCAACGCTGACAGTTCATCCTGCTTACACCTGGCTTTATCCAGAATTACTATCTCAACTGGCTCGTATTGCCCAAGATTTTCCTCAGCAAGGGTTACAACTAGCCTCCTCAGACTATCAGGCAGAGCGAGAAGAATATTTGGAGCGAATTGGAGCAAAACGCATAGAACATACATTAGTGATGTCTCGCTCTGTGTGGCACAAGCTACGAGAGTCAAAATTCGTCTCCTTAGAAGGAATCCAATGGACTGATATGCTGCAAGGTTTACAACCAACTCGTAAACCTATACCAGGTGGGATGTCATGGATACAACCAGGGAAACTGCCATCCTCAGATAAACCACTGCCAATCAAGCCAGAACCGATTAACTTTCCGGTAAAAAACCCTAGCATAGAAACATCGCCGATTACTGAATCAGCAGATGGACAGCAGGAGAATTAGTGTGATATCCCAAGAGCAACCAAAACCTTTTATTTCAGCGTTGGGACTAGATTTTGGTCGCAAGCGGATTGGTGTGGCTGGATGCGATCGCACGGGTTTAATTGCCACGGGGATCGCTACAATTGAACGCACATCTTTTGAACGGGATATCGAGCAAATCCGACAAATCGTTAATGAACGTGAGGTGCAAATTCTAGTTATGGGCTTACCTTATTCAATGGATGGCTCACTAGGATTTCAGGCTCGTCAAGTTCAGAAATTTACTAAAAGACTTGCTAAAGCACTAAACTTGCCTGTGGAATATATGGATGAGCGATTAACTTCATTTCAAGCAGAGCAACTGCTGATAGCTGAAAACCGCTCCCCATCACGCCATAAAGGTTTAATTGACCGCAAGGCAGCCGCTTTAATTTTGCAACAATGGCTGGATCTTAAACGTGCCAACTCTCGCAGCTCAATTGCGGCTATTGAATATTGATACCTTTTAACATGATATTCTGAAAACGATTAGCCAGCAGTTGTATCTACGTATAAAGCTATTTGTTTGACATCATAATATGTCATTCACTATAGTTAAGCGATTTTCAAACTTGCTGGTATTTATTAAATTTCTACATTTCGGCTATGTTTTCCTCTCCATTTCCTGAAGAAAATGATAACGCTCATGCGGGTTCCATCACTTTAACCGATGACAAAGGGCGATCGCTCGACTGTTATATAGAGCATTCCCTAGAGGTAGATGGACAAGAATACGTTTTGCTTCTTCCTGTAGACTCACCTGTAGAAATTTTTTCTTGGGAAGGTGATGGTGAGGAAGAAGAAGCGGTTCTGGTAGAAGATGACACGATCATTGAGCAAATTTTTGCTAATGCCCAAGCTGTACTATCTGAGCAGAACTTGGTACTGAAGAACACAGCTTATGCTTTGACAGTTGCAGGTGATTTACCACCAGTTGAAGAATCAGAACTCTTCACCTTAGAAATCGAAGACGAAGAGGCAGATTTAGAGCCTGAACAATTACAGCTACTTGCTAGCTTTTATGAAGAAGATCAGGAGTATGCAATTTATACACCCCTAGATCCTCTGTTGTTTTTTGCACGGATAACAAAAACAGGTGAGCCAGAATTACTTTCTCCAGAGGAGTTTCGGAAAGTGCAACCTCTGTTAGAAGAGCATCTTTTTAATGAAGTGGAATAAGATTAAAAATTCAAAATGCAATATTTTCATTTTGAATTTTTAATTGGGAATTTTCATTGTAATCAAAATCTACCTAAACCTTTTACCATGTCCTATAAAATGTGGAAGCGATGAAACATTGACACTAAATTGGGACAATTAGTATTGTTTAAAATTATGGAACAAGCATTTTGGTCGTGATTTTCAATTCCATTATCTAAATCTAAAAGTGGTATGAGGTGCTGAAAATGACTTATAGCGATTTTACATTAAGTAAATTTAAAAAGTCATTCAGCATCCGCATTGATGAATAAACTGATTTATGTGCTGACATACAACCTTTACAGGCAAGTGAGAAACTCAAAAATTTTTTAGAAGAAACTACAGAACTAGCTTTAGCAATTAATACTGAAAAAGTTCGTTCAGAAATGATTATCACTCCGATATTGTTGGAGATAAGACGCAGAGCGAGTTATCCAATTAGCTTATTTTCGGGAACATATTTTAATGTAGATGCAGAAAAAGGTGTGAATGGATACTGTGACTCGATCGTGACTCGTTCTAAAGAGCAGCTAACAATTAATGTGCCAGTGGTGATTATTATTGAAGCCAAAAATGAAAATATTAAAGGTGGATTAGGTCGATGTGCAGCCGCAATGTTGGCAGCACTTCTGTTTAATCAACAAGAAGGAAATGAAATTAGAAAAATTGATGGTGCGTTAACAAAAGGCGATATTTGGAAGTTTTTGAAGTTAGAAGAAAACAATAGGACTCATATTTGATTTATGAAAAAACTCAGTACATCTCTAAATCCCTTTTCCCTGTTCCCTGTTCCCTGTTAAGAGTTCCCTCCCCACGCAAATATGTTCATTAATCAAATCGGATTCCTAAATATATTTATTGATTTGAGTAATTATTACATCAAAAAAATAGATAAGATTTTAAGGATTTTATCTCAAAATGTTCAGGGAGACATTCCAGGATGGAGTTCGACTAACTAAACTATATTGGGTTATGCTCATTTGTCTTAGCTATCTACATTTGACTGTTGACTATGGTCTGGAACAATCTTTTACAGCCTGATTTGATTTTAGAGGGTTCAGTGTTGAACCTAACACCAGATATTATCCAAAAATACGGGCTTAAAGGGCTAGTATTGGATGTAGATGAAACTTTAGTACCCTTTGCAGTCGGAATAGCTTCCCCAGAACTACGAGAGTGGGTAGAGCAAATCCGTACCTGTACTGCACTGTGCTTAGTGAGTAACAACCTGAGTGAAGCGCGAATTGGTGGAATTGCGCGATCGCTCAACTTACCTTACTACTTGGGTGCAGCCAAGCCTTCCCGACGCAAAATTAGAGCCGCACTGAGGGGAATGGATCTACCGGTGCATCAAGTGGGGATGGTAGGCGATCGCTTGTTTACCGATGTCATCGCAGGTAATCGCCTGGGAATGTTTACCATTTTAGTCGAACCAATTGTTCATGCCGACACGGCTCTGCGCTCTCATCCCGTCCGCAACTTTGAAGTTTGGATATCTGAAATTTTGGGAGCCTCTATTACCCTCAAGAAAACCAAGATTCACAAAACTTGAGAAATCGTCAGGAAAGTAAATCTAAAGAAATGGTTAAGGAATCATACTGGAAGCAAAAAATCGGGGATCATAAGTATTAATAACATGGGGTCAGCCAAAAAAGATCCTAACTCATAATAAGTAAATATACTTCCGTAAAGCGTCAACCTTCACTATAGAGGGATTGGCGCTTTACAATTGTTTTAGTCATTTGTCCTTTGTCATTTGTCCTTTGTCATTCGTCAGTTACTAATGACCAATGACTAATGACCAATGACTAATAACCAATGATTAATGACTAATGACCAATGGCTAAAACAATTGTTATCAAAATCGGTACTTCCAGCTTAACTCAACCAGAAACGGGACAATTAGCACTTTCTACCATTGCTACTTTGGCGGAAACACTTTGCCATTTAAGACGCCAAGGACATCGGGTGATTTTGGTTTCTTCTGGCGCTGTCGGCGTGGGTTGTGCGCGATTGGGTTTAACTGAACGTCCGAAAGCGATCGCACTCAAACAGGCTGTAGCAGCAGTTGGACAAGGTAGGTTAATTCGGATATATGATGATTTATTTACTACCTTGCAACAGGCGATCGCTCAAGTATTACTGACTCGCAGTGACTTGGTACAGCGCAGCCGCTATCTCAACGCCTACAATACTTTTCAAGAACTATTAGGACTGGGAGTTATCCCTGTAGTTAATGAAAATGATACCGTAGTCATAGACGAACTAAAATTTGGTGATAATGACACCCTTTCGGCATTGGTTGCCAGCTTAGTAGAAGCAGATTGGCTATTTTTGCTCACCGATGTCGATCGGCTATACTCAGCCGATCCGCGTTCCGTACCAGATGCGCGGCCGATCGCTTTAGTGAGTAGCATTAAAGAATTAACTCAATTACAAATACAAACAGGTTCCCAAGGTTCTCAGTGGGGTACTGGCGGTATGGTGACAAAGATTTCGGCTGCGAGAATTGCGATCGCAGCGGGAGTCCGTACCGTAATTACCCAAGGGCGATTTCCTCGGAATATCGAAAAAATTATCCAAGGCGAACTGATTGGGACGCATTTTGAACCGCAACCCGAACCAACTTCGGCGCGTAAACGTTGGATAGCTTACGGACTTGTACCTGCGGGTAAATTGTATTTAGATGAAGGTGCGATCGCGGCAATTTCTCTAGCAGGAAGATCGTTATTAGCAGCTGGAATTAAGGCGGTAGAAGGAGAGTTTCGCACACAAGATGCTGTGCAATTATGTGACACGAATGGTAACGAAATTGCTAGAGGACTTGTGAATTATAACAGCGATGAATTGCAAAAGATTTCTGGGCGTCATTCGCGGGAAATTTCCGCAATTTTAGGCTATGCCGGTGCAGAAACCGTGATTCATCGGGATAATTTGGTTTTGACTTAAAATGGAAATAAGATAAATTTTGTGATTACTAACTGAGAGAGTAAAAATATTATGACTCAAACGTTAGAAAATGCTGTTAACTTACCAGAAGAACAACACTTCTTTCGACATTGTTTAAGTTGGGAACAGTTTAAAGCAATTCAAGCTAGCTTTGAAAATGTCTCAGGAGTGCGCTTATTTTATTGTGATGGAGTCTTAGAAATAGTGACTCTTGGTAAGCCTCATGAGGCGATTAAGTGTTTAATTGCTGCACTGCTGATTATTTATTTTGAAGTCAAAGGCATTGAATTTTTTCCCAGTGGTAGTTTTAGTCAGATTATTCCCAAGATAGTTGAATATCAAGCAGATTTATCTTATTGCTTTGGAACGAACAAACCTGTACCAGACTTGTGCATTGAAGTAGTGATTACTAGTGGTAGTCCCATAAAGTTACAGAAGTACAAATTAATGCAAGTCCCGGAAGTTTGGTGTTGGGAAGATGGCACAATTGAAGTTTACTACTTACGAGAGCAAGAATATGAGAAAGTTGTTAAAAGTGAGTTTTTAGCAGAATTAG
The DNA here is from genome assembly GCF_053470305.1 of Nostoc sp. DSM 114160. Classification (NCBI taxonomy): domain Bacteria; kingdom Bacillati; phylum Cyanobacteriota; class Cyanophyceae; order Nostocales; family Nostocaceae; genus Nostoc; species Nostoc sp. DSM 114160. Next base: position 928,983 of record NZ_JBPFGO010000003.1, read on the forward strand.
ATTTATCCCTACTTAATCGTTGTGCTTTGTTATCGTCCCCCTTGGAAGCTATTAGAGAGTTTCGTCAAGGCATTCAACAGTAATAGCAGATTTAAATGAGAGAAAATATTTTATATAGCTCAGAATGTTAATTTTTACATTAGACTCATAATTATTAAGTTTAATGATGTGACAACAAAGAAGGCAGTTGGTGCATGGAATAAAAAACACGCGCTCCAGATGCCTCAAGTAGATGAGCCTCACTTTGCTCGGTGTAACCTAAAACTCTCATTCCGGCAGCAACACCCGCACGTACACCCAAAACGCTATCTTCTACAACAGTGCAAGATGCAGCTTGAATTCCCATATTTTTAGCCGCATATAAGAATAAGTCAGGTGCTGGTTTCCAACTTCCAATTTGATATGAGCTAAAGATACGTCCTTCAAATCGAGGCAGTAGGTTAGTTACACGCAAAGCTAACCTAATTTTTTCCGGTGGGCCACTGGAAGCAACGCAAATAGGTAGATTAATCTTGTCTAAAGCTGCTTCTATTCCTTCTACAGGACGTAGTTCACGCTCAAATGTCTCAGCAGTACGGGTACGAAGCTGAGTTACAAAATCTTGCGGCAGCTTTTTTCCAAGTCTATGCTCAATGACAGTAACACAATCAGCCATTTTGCAACCCTTAAATAACAAAATAGCTTCTTCAAGTTTGATTGCAAGTCCAAACTCAGCGACAAATTTCACAAGAACACGATTGCCTAATTCTTCGCTGTCTACCAACACTCCATCACAATCAAAAATAACTAATTCTGTTTGCACGCGCCCCACGCCTCACTCATATCATGTCTGGTTAAAGACTTATCATTAAGACCGCAAGGGAGCAGGGGGAAAGAGGATTTCCTGGTTTTTGCACAGATACGCGAATTATAACTAATTAGGCGGACATGATATCACTTACAAATTCGGGATTATCATAGAAGCGATCGCTACCGCCCCCCATAAAGGCGCATCATCTCCCAGCACCGCCGGCACAATTTCAAAATCAACTTCCGGCAAAGCCGTCTCCCGCGCCACCTGACGCACCACCCGCCAAAAATCCTCCCCCGCTTTCGTCACACCGCCCCCCAACACAAAGCGCTGCGGATTCATCAAATTTGCTACATTGCCAATACCCACACCCATCGCCCAAGCAGCCTTGTGTAAAACTTCCTTCGCCAAACCATCACCAGCCGCCGCCGCCTCACTTACCAACTGTCCCGTCAGCAACGTTAAATTACCCCCCACCAAACTCCTCAAAATCTCTCCATCTCTAAGTACTTTGCGCCTCTGCGGTTCCTTTTCCAAAATTTCCTTAGCATTTTGCGCCATATAAGGCCCCGAAGCCAAACGTTCTACACATCCTCGCTTCCCACACAAACAAAGTGGCCCAGCCGGATCGACAACGATATGTCCAATTTCGCCAGCCATCCCACCAGCACCCCGCCAAGGCTGGCCGTTAAGTATCCAACCGCCACCCACGCCAGTGCTGACAGTGATGTAAAATAGGCTATCGTATCCCTGTCCCGCACCAAAACGGTGTTCGCCCAAAGCCGCAATATTGGCATCGTTGTCTACACAAACAGAAACGCCAAACTCTTCTTCCAATAAGGCTTTGAGAGGAACATTTTCCCATCCAGCCACATGATGAGATAATCGCACCGTCCCCGTAGAAGCATCAACCGGGCCGCCAAAGCTAATACCGATCGCAGCAGGTTTTGTGTCTTGCAGCAAAGAGTAAATGAGCGATCGCATCATTTCCAAGTCAGTGCTAGCATCTGCACCTACTGGCGAGAGACGACGTTCATAACGCAACCACTTTCTCGAACCGATATTAGCTGTTGCTGCTGCCAGCTTGGTTCCGCCAAAATCGAGAGCTAAAATTAATGTCATTCACTCACCTTTTATTACACCATCACACAACGTAGTAGTCTGTCAACCCAAAATTGTTAGGTGGAGGTTGGGTAAAGGTTAAAGGGAAAAGGGTAAGGGATAAAAAACCTTTCTTTCCCCTTTCTCCCTTCCCCTTTACCCCGCTTGCGTTACCTTGGCGTACTAGTAGTTTCTTTCTTCAGAAAGATGTTTGCACTCAAGATACATTTAACACTAGAAAAAACTACACTATTATTTAGCAACTTATGACTACTGAGCAACCCAATCCACTTATCGATTTCTCTCATGCCAAAGAACCTCCTGACTCTCTTGATATTGATACTCAAGAGGCAGATCCCATTGAACCAGAAGAAGTGAGTGGAGAGAGTAAGCAAAATCCCACTCCTGATGATTTGAATCGCGAAGATGAAGATCCCAGAATCGGGGGTAGTCAAATAATCAGTGGGAATATTTCAGCTGGGTAAATAGTTACTCACGTTTTTGTGAGTTGAGTACTCCATCAATAAACTGTTGTAATCGTTCATAATGCGAACCTTTCCAATAAATGCGATCGCAGTCTTGGCAACGCTGGAATTCATCAATCTGCGATCGCACCTTTTCTGGCACTTGTTCAATAATGGATTGCTTATCTACAGGTTCTAATAATCCATTGCAACGCAAACACCGTTTAAATGGTGAGATTAATTCAAACAAGTCGAAGCGTTGCAGTACTTCTAGGATTTGTTGTTCGGGGTTAGTGTTTCTAACGTAATACCCATACGTTACCAAACTACGCATCAATAGACCTTTATCACGAGTCAAGAGAATCCGCGCTTGAGTGTACGATATTTGGGCTAATTTATCGTCCTCGTAGTCATTGCGGTATAAAGTATCAAAACCTAAAAGTCGTAAAGATGTCGCCAGCTTCCCTAAATGAATATCTACAACAAAACGGACAATACTGAGTGGTTTTGGCAGAAGAGAAACGCTTGGTATAATAACATTCCTAGCTGAAATTGGATAAACATTGATAGTGTCTCCATCAGAAACTATGTAAGAAAAATTTACATATTCACCATTAACATTTATCGAATCTACCTCTGGATGAGGGACACCCAACGACTCAATCATGTCCTTAATAGAGGCTTTTTCCTCAAACACATGAGAGATTCTTACCTGTTTGTGATGCCGTGGTAAAAAATGATTCAATTCTGCGTGAAAGTAGAAATATGCGATCGCCATAGCTACAGATATTTGGACTAGTAAGTGCGCCTTTACTAGCAACAATTTGTCACAATTGCAAAACTTTATCTATTATATTGAAACTATCAATGCTTGTTGTAGTAGGTTATCTTACTATGAAATGCCTGTTCACCTTGATTTAAGCAATGTCCTAGAGGCAACAAACTGTAAAGAAGTCATAAAGAATCTTAAAAACTTGCATTTCTTATTGACTTCAGTTACAGTCAAAGCAGATGCCTATCATCAAACCCTGACACAAACTTCGGGAAGTTAGATTAGGTAAAACGCTAAATACCAAATTTGTTAATGTTAATGTCAGTGACAGTGCTAATAATTAGTCACTACTTTTAATTATTAACTTATCGCAGGTGGAGTAAGGGGAAGTAAAGCATTTACCCCTAGTTTGACTTTTTTTATTTTCTCAAGCTATTGAGAATTATTTGCAATATGGATAATTCGATAGATAAATTGAAAGCAGATAGTGGGGAAGAAGTCTGAAAACAGTATTGGCTTACCAAAGCGAGCGCTGTTTATTAAATGTTTCCGCATCTCCCTTTAGGAATATATTTGTCAGATAATCGATACAGAATTATATCTTTATATGTAAAAACAGGATATGTAATTAGCTATGTAGATAATTTCAGCAAAACTTTAAACAACTAGATTGCTACTAGGAACATTTTTGATTGTAGTATCAGCTACATCAAGATTGTAAGCAAGTTAATCGTCGGTAACTCTCCCAGTCGCTTTGCGTCTATGTACTAGGTTTAATATATTTGATTTTGCCAAAGAGACCAAGTTCAGAAAAACTGAGTTTCCGCTAATGAAAATTTATTAAATACCAAATAACAATAAAACTAGATACAAAATTAACGCCACTCATACGGAAAAATATCTCTTGACACTATTTATCTTTATTGTGGAGAATTTATTAACCGGGAAGACCTCAATCGATAATGATGTTATAAAGTGGCTACCTAGTTTTAACTGGGAAATGAATATTGTTCTTTTTTATCTCCTTGAACCAAGGATATTGTAGCTAAGAACACAATTGTATTTTGTAATACCTTTTGTCCATAAAATATGCTAATGAGTACAGCGAGATGAATACTTTTTTTTGTTCTGATGATTCGCGGCAAGTAGGAGAAGATGTTATTGGTAGTGCCACCAATTATCAAACTTATATTTTAGTTGAGTGTCCTTTACCTTGGACATCAGAAGCCTTTAACTCCAAGTGGGTGCCTCAGAATTTGAGGATTTTGATAGAAGAAGTGAAGCGTGCGAAACTGCCGATTAGATTCCTCCTAATTGCTAATGATTTATCACACAAGGTAAATCACACTACGCTTTTGATTTATCAAAAAGAAGAGGGGCTAAGTAATGGATACCATAAGCAGGAGTTTCAGCTAGCAAATATTGAGCAAGTAGCAGGAGTTGTCCAAAAATGGATATGGGGTATCGATTCTAATTTGGAAGTAGAAACTAGTAAAACTAGAGATATTTTAGTTTGTACCCACGGCAGCCATGATAAGTGTTGTGCGAGATATGGCGCTCCTTTTTATTTCCAAATAACAGCGAGTAATGCTGATTTGCGCTTAGAGAATGTGCGAATTTGGAAATCATCGCACTTTGGTGGACATCGGTTTGCACCAACAGTTATAGACTTGCCAGAAGGAAGATACTACGGTCGTCTCGATCGAGATTCTTTTAGATCGATTTTGACTCGTACTGGTGATATTCAATGTTTACATCAAGTCTATCGAGGCTGGGGAATTCTGCCTGCTGCACTTCAAGTTTTGGAAAGAGAGCTAATTCTCTATAAAGGATGGGATTGGTTTAATTACAAAGTTGCAGGCAAAATTTTAGAGCAAAGTTTAGACAATAATACTATTTTAGCTGAAATTAGTTTTGAACAACCTTGTGGTTCTCTTTATACTTACCAGGCTAAACTTGTGAAAGATGAAACGAAGACTCAACAACTGAAAAGTTCATGCAATGCGACACGAGAGTTGGTAGTTACTAAATATGCTGTCGGTAGTTTTTGGATTACTTCTAGTAAGGTGATGAGTTATAGTACACAGAAGTAGAGAGAGAGTTTTTAAACGCAGAGGGGCGCTAAGGGAAGCGCAGAGGTACGCAAAGTATTGCTGTATTTACTATAACGCTGCACAAATTCTTAATAAAATCTCTGTGTTCCTCTGCGCCTATTTGCGTTTAAATTCTCAATTAAGATGAAGCCATATTTAAGACTTTTCGTAACAGTATTTGGTCTTCTAATTTGGCTTTTAAACGACCATTCTCGATATCTCGAATCCAGCTTTGGCTTTTACCTGTGAGTTTTGCCAATTCTCTTTGGGAAAGATTCAAATTTTTTCGCGCTTGCAAAATCTGTTCGCCTAGCAAATCGTTTGTAGCTTTGGGTTTCTTTTTGGCTTTAGCAGTTCTTGTTTTCTTTTTTTCCGATTCTGAGATTTGCTGTTCCCATTCTGGCGGGAGTTCAAAAGCCAAAATCCGCGCATTCATGAGCAGATTCCATTTACCACGGGGGCCTGTGTCTGTGAGGCGAGTTTCAGCACCACCGTCATTAGTCCAAAATTCTAATGCTTCATCTGGATCTTCGGGAAGATCGATTAATTTCGCCCACAAAGGTTGAATTTCTGGTGGGTAAGTAACTGGATCGAAAAGCGGTTTCATTCCATAGTGATTGAGAATTTCTAAATCGCTTTCAAAGGTTCGCAGCAGACGTTTGCGTTCTTCCCGTTGTCTGGATGCAAGGGCGACTTTTTCTTCACCGTAAGCAATACGCAGCAGGGTAGGAATGGTGATGCGTTGTTCTTTACCCATTTTGGTTTTAAACAGCAACCACAGCATTAGTCGAACTGCGCCTTCATGTTGCTGCCAAATACTCATGACTGTGGTTAGCAGTGTTTTGGGGAGACTGCCGTATTGATAGAATGCGGTTCGCTCTTTACATGCTTGTTTGTTTAAGAAATATTGCGCCCATAAGCCTGCTTTGACTTTAAAAGTTAGCCCGATCAGATATTTGCATCCGAGATTATCTTCCTGGAAGTGGTGCTGAATATCTACTAAGTGCCATAAGCGGCTGCCGACAAGAGAGAATCCGTTAATTCGACCTTGTTGGGGCCAGTCAATGGAGATAATCAGGGAGCAAGCTTGCTGAACGATATTTTTCATTAAAGCTAGCTTGGCAGCTTTGCTCAAGTCTTTGCGTTTCTCCATCCCCAAATATTTCTCGATTTGTCGCTCATCGATCGCAAATTCTTGCTCCCAAGGTTGCTCTAAAGCTGTAGCATAAGCTGCAAAAATTAGATGTATGCAAGCGGCTCTGATGTCAAGCCCCTCAATTGCTGCTATGTCTGTAGCCTTGTCGTTCACTTTCAAGGGATCTTGGATATGAAAAGCGATCGCACCTCGCCCTTGATTAACTTGTCGGCTATAACTGATGTACCCTTCTTCATCGGTTTCCCAGGGTAAGGATGTGCGCTGCGCTAATACATTACAAGCTTCCCAAATTGCGATCGCTGAAGCAAATGGATTATTCTTGCCATTAGAAAATAAGTCTAAGCTGCTAGCATCTCTCGGTTCAACTTTGCATCTTCCCTTTTTCGCCTGCCAAGGAATCGGAGAATTAGTTGGACAAGCTATTACACATTGCGGTTGTGAATAATAGCCCTCACAATTATTACAAAGACCAGGATCGACCCAGTATTCATTGTCTTCTATTCTGATTGCACCCGTAGGACATTGGGGGCGGCAGTTGTCACATCCAACGCAACTGTTGTTAGGAATTGTATAAGGCATTTGGCTCTTTTCCCACTCTAATCGTTGAGATGTCTGGCTCAGGTCTCCCCTGGATGAGTCCTGTTTATTCATGACTCGCTACCACACAATATTTCTAGTGAGAATAATTTTTTCTCACCACATTCCATTTCCACATCCACTTGTTAAATTCGCATCTAACTGCAAGCTATTTAAAGTTTAAAAAATAGCCTAATAAAACTTCTGATTAACTATACATTTCATGAGCAAAATAATTAATTTGTTCGGATTGAGCCTAGAAAAAATCTTTACGTTTATTTAATTTAGTACTTGATGAACATTTTAGTTTTGACGATAAAATCTTACACAAAATGTTTTTCGTCAATCTTCGAGCCTCCTATACTTGAGCTTACTCTGATTTGTTAATAATTTTAATATTTAAGGCACGATCGTATTCTGCCATCAACTTTACAGTTCCTTTATAAATTAATTTTGTGTATTCAGATGAAATCAAAATATTCCTTTGTCATCATTTATTTAAATATTTAAATCAAAATAACTGGAAAATTGTTGCTTTCTAAAATACATATTGCATATATCAAAATGTCAATAGCGAACATTTATTTTGGTATATTTATATACTGTTTATATAAATTTGTTTGCCCAAGTCTATAAATATTTGAAAAAAAAATATCATTACTCTTAGAGATATAGTTGCATTTGCTGTAAATAATAGTTAAATCGGCAGGTATAAACCACATATACATGAGGCTTTACTCGTATAGGTTTCAAATCCTCGACTTTTTACTTATCCTCTGTATGAAAATTGCCGATCGTTGGCTGATTACTGCCTCTAGTCAGACATTGAGTCAGAAATTCAATGCATTTCCATGTAGAGCATATAAACGAAGAATACTAAATATTCATAAGAATCATTTGCAATAAATTTTATCTATAAATTGACATAAAAAAAAATTGAGCATTGTGTTCAAAGTCATCGAAAGTTAATGTGATAAAAGTAAATTTTGAATATAAAACAATAAAAGACTAGGATAATATGATGATTAATGCACAAACAGATTGACAAGCAAAATTGCTGAGGATTTATTCATGGCACAACTAACAGGTTTGACATTTGGCGGTAAGGCATGGACACCAAAATTTGCTCAGGAAATCGACAAGGACAAATGTATCGGCTGTGGCAGATGCATTAAGGTATGCGGATACAATGTGCTTGGTTTGAAGGCACTCAATGAAGAAGGTGAATTTGTGGAAGATGAAGATGATGATGAAATTGAACGGAAAGTAATGGCAGTTACTTCTCCAGACAACTGTATTGGTTGTGAAGCTTGTTCGCGGATTTGTCCAAAGAACTGCTACACCCACGTTGCTTTAAATAATTAAGGTTTTTGGAGTTAGTCAAAATTGTTGTTCGTCACAGGAGGCACTGTTTGAATAAAGCGCAAATGCGCTAGGCAAGGTAACTTGAGGGGAATACTAAATATTTACTGGAACTAATAAAAAGTTCATAGTAAACAAATCCGTAAATCGCAAAATGTTAGCTATTAACAAATTTAAACTTGCTGCTAATATAGCCTAATCAATATTAGGTCTAACAGTGCCCTCTTAGAACAACTAGCTTTTGTGAAAGCAGGGCGCTAACTTTGTGGTATGAGTTCAACTATAATTTGTCATTTTTTGGGGGAAAGATATGGAAAAAATCTGGAAGTTTCCCCCATTTTTTATGGCTACACGTTAGAAAGTTAATAAGTGAAAAGGAAATAGAGAATGGGGAAAGAACAAGGGAATAGGGTGCAGGTTACAGGGAATAGATGAATTCCTATAACCTGTAACCTATAACCTCTCCCCTAAAACCTAAACTCAGAAAATAACACCTCAAAAGACTGTTTACACAGGTAGCATGTATGCAACAAGTTCCTGTTTCACTATGGACTCTGGTTGCTGGGATAGTAGTTACAGCAATCAGTATTTGGATCGGTCACAACCACACACTCATGCCGGTGCAGGCATCGTTACAAGCGCCTTTGGTAGACGGTTTTTTCAACGTCATGTTTACCATTGCGATCGCACTCTTCTTGGTGGTAGAAGGAACAATTATAGTTTTTTTGGTCAAGTTTCGTCGCCGTCGCGGTGATGATACCGATGGTTTGCCAATCGAAGGCAACGTTCCCTTAGAAATCTTTTGGACAGCAATTCCTACAGTAATTGTCCTCGGTTTGGGCATCTACAGCGTAGATGTTTTTAACCGAATGGGCGGTTTTGAGCCTGCTGGTCATCCTCATTCAGCTGCTCATGTTGCTCATAAGTCGGGAACTGCAATCGCTGCTACACTCAGCGATGCTTCTGAAGCAACAACTGCCCCAGCAATAGCCCCAACAATTGGTATTGGCGCGTCTCCTAAAACCTTAAACAAACCAGCCGATTTAGTTGTTGATGTCAAAGGCATACAGTATGCCTGGTTATTTAGCTACCCTGATAGTGGCATTACCTCTGGGGAATTACACATACCCGTTGGTGCTGATGTGCAACTCAACCTTTCAGCACAAGATGTAATTCACTCATTCTGGGTGCCAAACTTCCGCTTGAAACAAGATGCACTTCCCGGTATCCCTACCGAACTGCGATTTGTCGCCACCAAACCAGGTACATATCCCGTAGTTTGTGCTGAGTTGTGCGGTGGTTATCACGGTTCAATGCGGACACAGGTAATTGTCCACACGCCAGAAGAATATGATAGCTGGCGGACAGAAAATCAGCTTGCTCAACGACAAAACCTAAATCAAGTCGTTGCTGTTAATCCAGCCGACTTATCAACATCAGAGTTTCTCGCACCCCACACCCATGAGATGGGAATTAGTGCAGCAACTCTAGAGTCATTGGTCATTGGTCATTAGTCATTGGTCATTGGTCATTAGTTATTAGTCATTGGTCATTAGTTATTGGTAACGGACAAATGACAACGGACAAATGACAAATACTTCTCTACGAGAGGCTGCACTTCGACTTCGCTCAGTGACCACGCCAACGGCTTCGCTCAGTACAAGTGACAAATGACAACGGACAAAGGACAAATGACATAGACGCTTCTGCGGCTTCCCGCAGGGTAGGACAAAGGACAAAAATATGACACAGGTAGAATTTCCCCGGAATACTCCACCAGACGAAAAGAAACCGGAAATGGTGACTGGCCACACTTCGCATCCGAAGGCGTGGAAATGGCAGGACTATTTTACATTTAATGTTGACCACAAGGTTATTGGTATCCAATACCTGGTGACGGCGTTTGTGTTTTATCTCATCGGCGGACTGATGGCTGTTGCTCTCCGTGTCGAATTAGCAACACCAGATGCAGACGTACTCGACCCCAATCTGTATAACGCTTTCATGACCAATCACGGGACGATTATGATCTTCCTGTGGATTGTTCCTAGCGCCATTGGGGGATTTGGTAACTATTTGGTGCCATTGATGGTTGGTGCCAGGGATATGGCTTTCCCGAAGCTAAACGCGATCGCCTTTTGGTTAAATCCCCCAGCAGGTGCGCTCATTTTAGGTAGTTTCATTTTCGGCGGTTCCCAATCTGGTTGGACAGCTTACCCACCTTTGAGCTTAGTGACAGCACCAATTGCTCAAAGTATGTGGATACTTGCGATCGTTTTGGTGGGAACTTCTTCAATTTTGGGTTCGCTGAACTTTGTAATCACCATTTTGATGATGAAGGTTCCTAGCATGAAATGGGATCAAGTACCCCTATTTTGCTGGGCAATCTTGGCAACCTCTCTGCTGGCGCTTCTCTCCACACCTGTATTAGCAGCCGGTTTAGTGCTGCTGTTGTTTGACCTCAACTTTGGCACATCCTTCTTTAAACCAGATGCAGGTGGTAACGTTGTAATTTATCAACACTTGTTCTGGTTTTATTCTCACCCGGCAGTATATTTAATGATTCTGCCCATCTTCGGCATTATGTCCGAGGTAATTCCAGTTCACTCCCGCAAACCAATCTTTGGTTATAAAGCGATCGCTTACTCTAGTGTAGCCATCTGCGTTGTCGGTTTGTTCGTCTGGGTACACCACATGTTTACCAGTGGCACACCCGGTTGGATGCGGATGTTCTTTACCATCTCCACTCTTATCGTTGCAGTTCCCACTGGCGTGAAGATTTTTGCCTGGGTTGCTACCCTTTGGGGTGGTAAAATCCGCTTCACAGGTGCGATGCTTTTCGCCATTGGCTTGTTGTCCATGTTTGTCATGGGCGGCTTAAGTGGTGTGACGATGGGAACAGCCCCCTTTGATGTTCACGTCCACGACACATATTATGTAGTCGGACATTTCCATTACGTTCTGTTTGGCGGTTCCGTGTTTGGCATCTACGCCGGCATTTATCACTGGTTCCCCAAAATGACCGGACGAATGCTGAATGAAAACTTGGCACGCATTCACTTTGCCCTGACTTTCATCGGTACTAATCTGACCTTTTTACCCATGCACGAGTTGGGCTTAAAGGGAATGCCGCGAAGAGTGGCAATGTATGACCCCCAATTTATCGACCTCAATCAAATTTGTACCTTTGGTTCATTTGTTTTGGCGATATCGGTAATTCCTTTCACCATCAACATAATCTACAGTTGGCTGAAAGGGCCTTTGGCTGGTGATAATCCTTGGCAAGGTTTGACCTTAGAATGGACAACAAGCTCACCACCTGCAATTGAAAACTGGGAAGTGTTGCCGGTTGTCACTCATGGCCCTTATGACTACGGTCAAGAGCATAGAACTGAATTACAGTCATCAGCAACGCCAGAAGCTAGTGCTTAGTTCGTAGAGTGAGTGATGCGATCGCACTCAAAGCCACTAAAACTTCTAGTCATTAGATTTAAAAACTCGAAACTCCAAGCTTGGAACACGAACGCCCGAATTCAATAAGGGACTTCCAACTAAATAAAATATCCGATCTTGGTGTAGGCAGGGGGGCAGGCTTGCCGTGAGCGTAGCCGAACGGGAGCAGGGGGCAGGGGGAGAAAGAAAAATACGATCTGAGTAAATTGGATAATTTATTTTCTGGAAGTCCCTAAACGAACGCCCGAATTCAGAAAACGGACGCCCGAATTCAATAAACGATCGCCCGAATTCAACAAACGGACGCCCGAATTCAATAAACGGCCGCCCGAATTCAACAAACGGCCGCCCGAATTCAAGAAACGGCCGCCCGAATTCAAGAAACGGCCGCCCGAATTCAATAAACGGCCGCCCGAATTCAAGAAACGGCCGCCCGAATTCAATAAACGGCCGCCCGAATTCAGAACACGAAACTCGGAATTTTCAAAATTCCTGAACAAGTCAAGAGTTTGGCTAAACAAGCGTGAGTTCGACGAGTGCTATTTTGACCTCTCCCCCAGCCCCTCTCCGACACGGAGAGGGGAGCCAAAACCCTAATTCTCCTCGTTGCTCCTCCCTTTCTCCGTGGGAGAGGGAGGCTGTCCGGGAGAGGTTCATCGAACTCACGTTAAACAAACATGAGTTCAACGAGTGCTATTTTGATTTCTCCCCCAGCCCCTCTCCGACACGGAGAGGGGAGCCAAAACCCTAATTCTCCTCGTTGCTCCTCCCTTTCTCCGTGGGAGAGGGAGGCTGTCCGGGAGAGGGTCTGTCGAACTCACGTTAAACAAGAATTTTGGATAAAGAATGGAAATTTTGCCACTTCAGACTTCATTCTTTATTCAAGCTTCCACAACAGACAGAGTAGATCGGTATTGTCAAAAAATCTATGACTATAGCTACAACCACAAGCGAAGAACACAGTGCAGGACACGAAGAACATCCAGATTTAAGAGTTTGGGGACTTTTGACGTTCCTCGCCTCTGAATCCCTGATGTTTGGGGGATTTTTTGCCACTTATTTGTTTTTTCGGAGCAGTACAGCCGTTTGGCCTCCAGAAGGAAGCGAAGTAGAACTACTTGTGCCGACAATTAACACCATTATTCTGGTGTCTAGTAGTTTCGTGATTCACTTCGGTGATACGGCGATTAAAAAGAATAACGTCAAGGGAATGCAATTGTGGTATGCAATTACTGCAATCATGGGAGCAATTTTCTTAGGTGGTCAGGTTTATGAGTATTCAACATTAGGATACGGACTGACTACCAACGTCTTCGCCAACTGCTTTTATATCATGACTGGGTTCCACGGTTTGCACGTTTTTGCAGGACTGTTATTGATATTACGTGCATTGTGGCGATCGCGTCTTCCCGGTGAATATTCTGCAACCAATCATACTTTCATCGAAATGACAGAAATTTACTGGCACTTCGTAGACATTATTTGGATTGTATTATTCACCTTAGTGTACATTCTCACTTTGTTTTAACAAAAGTTAGGAGTGAGGAGCCAGAAGTCAAGAGTTAAGAATTTATAACTTCTAACTCGTAATTCACAACTTCTAATACCAATTTGAGAAATGATTAGACAGATGGAAAACTGAGACACTTATCCAATGGATGTTTCACAATCCAAAATCTAAAATCTAAAATCTAAAATCTAAAATGGTATAACTCCTAACTCCTAACTCCTAACTCTCCAGAAATTTATTATGCAAGCTAATACAAACCAATTCTCATGGTTCCAGGTTCCAGAAGACATTAAAAACTTATTAGTTTTAGCTGCACAAAACTGGGAGAATACATCACAATCAGAAAAATATATTCAACAAGCTTTAGCAAAAACTGGTGAAAATACAGATGTATTGGTAGCAGCATATAGATTTTTCTATTATAAAAATAATTATTCTCTGGCACTACAAACAACAATCAAATTATTAGATAAAATTAAAGAAATAGAAAACTTTCCTGATGACTGGGAGCAACTTAAGCCGATATTAGTCAGTCGCAAAGAAGAACCACAAATTCGATTGTACTTAAATGCTTATGCTGCTTCTGGATTAGTACTAGCAAAGTTAGGAGAAATTGAAGAAGCAAAAGAAATCAGCACCAAAGTCAAAGAGATAGATGAAAAGCATGATTTTGGTGCCGGAATTCTTCTGGATATTTTGACACGTCCAGCAGAAGAAGATGATTAATTAGTCAATGTGCTTCTCTACAAAACGATGTGTGAAAGAGTGGGGAATGATGAAGAAGCAGGGGTACAAGGGGCAGGGGACAGGAGGAAAGAGTTAGAGACAAATCATTTGTATCAAGCATTTCGTGAAATGGTATTACCTCTTTCCCCTCTGCCCCATTCCCAATGCCCAATGCCCCATTCCCAATGCCCAATGCCCTTTTGGTGAACAATCATGAACAACTGGTTATCTACATCATATTCCTCTTACTCTATTTTGGGAGCAGCTAGTAATAGTAACTCTATTATTCCTGCAATTACCATACCGACTAAAATTCCTGCAAACAATATTCCTAACGTCTCTCCGATCATTATCATCCAATCTTCTCCGTTATCAATTTAAAAGTTATGAAAGGTAAGGATTGGTTACTAACGGGAGATGGTCAGCATCAAGCTTGTAAATCTGTAAGAGCCTGGGATTTATTGAGAGAAAATTACCGCCTTTACCGGTTTTTAACTGAGGTGGAAGATGTTCTCAATAATGGAGACGATCGAGTCAGTTTTCTGCCAGAAATTCGGATGCTCGTAAGGCGCTTGATAGTAAATTCCTACTGGGTACGAAGTCAAACTTTAGAGCCTTCACCCAAAACAGGAACCTCTGTTTTACTCCTATACGATGAATTAGGTTTTCCCTTAACTGTGCAAACAGTAACATTTGCACCGGGAACCCGATCGAACATTCATAATCATGGGACATGGGGAATCGTGGCGGTGTTAAAAGGTCAGGAAAAAAATACTTTTTGGCAACGCAGTCATAGCCCAGAATTTCAGGACAAAATTGAACCCACGGGAGAGCTAACTCTATTTCCAGGAGATATTATTAGCTTTACTCCCGATGCAATTCACTGTGTAGAAGCAGTGGGTGATGAACCAACTGTGACTTTTAATATCTACGGTGAAACCGATCCCAATGAGAGATTTGAGTTTGATCCGATTAAGTATAGTGCTAAAAACTTTTAGCATCACGCAGTAGGCACACACAGCCATCATTGGTGTCAAATTAAGCTGAAAGCCTTTTCATATCTCGTTTCCAGCCTCTGGGAAATGCACTTCAATTGGGCTGCTGCCGCCAGCAACAGAGGCTCCGCCTTTAGGACAGCATTCTCAGTCGGAAACTGGGAACGAGACACAAACGAATCGTATTCTACTAAGAGGTAGTTAAATGGCAAGAGTAATTTTCTATAGCAAACCAGGCTGTAAAGGTGGTATTAAGCAAAAAGTTTTGCTCACAGCTGCCGGTCATGAAGTGATACCACAGAATTTGCTAACAGAACCTTGGACAGTTGAGCGGTTGCGTTCTTTTTTTGGCGATCGCCCCGTAGCCGAATGGTTTAATCCTTCCGCCCCTAAGGTAAAATCTGGTGAGGTGGTTCCTGAAAAAATCGATGCCCAAACCGCCTTGACGTTGATGCTGAAAGAGCCACTTTTAATTCGCCGTCCTTTGTTAGAAGTAGGCGAACGCCGTGAGGTAGGATTTGATGTCCAAAAGATTGATACTTGGATTGGCTTACAAGCTGTGGATGAATCCTTGCAAGAAATCAGCGACAAGTTGATGAAGCAAGATTTGCAAAACTGCTCCCACGGTCATGGTCATCATCACCATAATCATTAACGTGAGTTCGATGAACCTCTTCCTCCCAACCTCCCTCTCCCACGGGTTTTGGCTCCCCTCTCCGTGTCGGAGAGGGGTTGGGGGAGAGGTCACAAAAGGGCTTGTCGAACTCACGTTAATCATTAGGGTGGCTGTAACCATCATGGTGAACAACATCAAAAACAAGGCGGCTTATGTTTATTAAACTTCTTGCATAAATCAATGAGCTTTCACCCTAAATCCCTCTCCCGGCGTTGCTGAATCAAGGGATGATTCTTGTGGGGTGGGCCGAAAAGCCCGCCCGGAAATACAAGGGACGGGCTTTTCGGCCCATCCCACAAAACTAGTAAAATCATCCCGCAATTATGCAACGCCCCTCTCCCAAGCTTGGGAGAGGGATTTTGAAATTAGCTCTAGTCTTTAGCTAACTTCTGGTTGGATGTGTAGTAAACCTTACTACCACTATCAGGTACAAAATGGCAGCTGACACATGAACGCCATAATGACTTCCAAATAGGTTCTTCCGATTTGTGGAAATACTCACCCATGACTGGTTTTATTGCCTCAGTTGCCTTCAGCAAATTGTAGTGAGGGATGTTAAGGAATATATGGTGAGCAACATGAGTACCAATATCGTGATGGATATGATTAACCAAACCATAATCACGGTCAATACTAGAAATTGCGCCTTTGAGGAAAGTCCAATCTTCTCCCCGATACCAGGGAAGCTCTGGCTCAGTGTGGTGCAAAAATGTCACCAAATCTAGCCAAATTATGAATACAAGGTAGGGCACAGCATAATATTTCAGCAACCACATCCAACCCCATTGGTATGTGAGGAAACCGAGCAAACCTACCATGCCAATCAAAAGTACAGTACTAGTGATGACATCCCATTTTTCTGATGCTTTGAAAAGCGGACTGCTGGGCAAAAAGTGAGAGCCTTCTTTATTAGGAGAACGCTTAAACAGATACACAGGATAAGCCAAGAGAAAAATATAATATCGGACTATCTTTTGGGCTAAAGGCATCTCTTTGTATTCTGATTCCGTCACAGGATACCAGCTTTCATCATTATCGAGATTGCCAGTATTTTTGTGATGGGTTCGGTGGCTGATCCGCCAACCATGATAAGG
The DNA here is from genome assembly GCF_053470305.1 of Nostoc sp. DSM 114160. Taxonomy (NCBI): domain Bacteria; kingdom Bacillati; phylum Cyanobacteriota; class Cyanophyceae; order Nostocales; family Nostocaceae; genus Nostoc; species Nostoc sp. DSM 114160. The sequence goes on from NZ_JBPFGO010000003.1 coordinate 945,751, forward strand.
AACAAGTATTGGTGTGTGAGAAAGATGTCCAATCAAATCATTGAGCCATTTATGCTTAGAAAAAGATTGGTGTCCGCAGTCATGCCCGACTACAAACAAAGCCCAAAACATCGTTCCTTGCATTAGCCAGAAAATCGGAAAGAAAAGCCAAGAATCCAGGTAATTAGCTACGGCATAAAGCAGACCGATAATTAGGATGTCACGAAAAAAGTAAAAAAGTGATTTTGTTACATTGGGCTGAAAGCATTCAGCAGGGATTGCAGCTTTTAAATCTTGAAGAGTGAAAGGTAATTTGGTGGAATCCTCAGACGTTTCGTAGCCAGTAGGATTATTGAACGTGACGAGATTTGATAGCACTGGATTCTTTTGTTGGATATAAATCGGAACTTGATTTGAGACAAGATAATCTCACCTTTAGGATGCCCACAAAACTAGCGATCGCTAACATCAAAAAAGATAAATTTTGGCAATTTAGCTAACAACTTTTAGTTAGTAAAAAGTTGCCAAATTCTATTTAAACACAGCATGATAGACGCTCTCGTTGAGTTCAAGAGCGTAAGTCTAAATCACAGCGCTATTTATTGCTCTGTATAATATTCGTTGAAAGTTTTATAGCCAACATCAGTTGTGTATAGTTGACACTGGTCTGTAATCTGTTTCATTAAAGACCAAGAAAACTGACACTCATCATGTAGATAAGGCTGCCAATTTTCTTTGATGCTGCTGTAAGCTAACCGCAAATTATAAGAAGGAATCGCAGTGGAAATATGATGAGGGACATGAACATTGATATCGTGGCACAGGATTTCTACCCAACGCGGATAATCACAATGAATAGTGCCAAATAGCTGTGCTAGAGCTTCGTTCCACTTGTTCGCTGTCGTAAAAGGAACATCTGCGGCAGTGTGGTGAACAATAGTAAAAGTACTCATCCAAAAATGGTAAATCATCCAGGGCACTAGCCAAAACTTGACAAAGCCCCAGATACCAGTTGTGGCGACCAAAAGCGGGAAAGCGATCGCAGCAAACACAACTACTACAGCCACAGACAGCTTGATACTCGATTGGTCTTTCGTTTTGAAGTTCCGCCAATCAAAATGCACTACAGCCCAATGTCCAATGGAACCTACCCACCAGAAGCGTTTACGCATGAACAGTTCAAAAGCAGACTGTCGGGTTTTATCCCAATCTTCAAACACTTCTGGTCTGATTGGATGCCAAGCATTGTCCTCATCCAGCTTATTAGTATGAGTATGGTGGTAATTATGCTTAATGCGCCAACTATGAAAGGGGTAAATTAACGGCATCATGAAGAAATGCCCTACCAAATCATTCACCCAACGACGTTTGGCAAAAGACCCTGTGACCGCAATCATGGCCAATTACAAAAAAACCTGTTAAAGCAGTGCCCGTAAAAATCCAAGCAAGGGGCAAGAGAAACCAAGGAGCGATCGCCAGGCTGTAATAGCCCAAGGCGACCGCCAAGACACTGAGTATTACTTGTGTCCAAGCTTTGCGACGGTTCTGCTGAAAACATTCCCGTGGCAGGGTTTTGACAATATCTTTGAGCCGAAAGTCGGAATTACTAGGCTCGTCACTTAGTTTCTGGCTATTAATTATTGATGTAGTCATGGACACCTAAAAAACAACAAACTCCTCCACCAAGTCACTAAAAAGTAACTTGCCGCAAAAATTCTTCACATTAGCGCTTCGGATTATAGCAACCTAACCGACACAAGCGCACCAGTAAATAGCTTTTTAAAAAGTTAGGAGTAAAAAGTGAGGAGTTAGAAGTGATGAGTTAGGAGTTTAGATTTTTAACTCACACCAGATGTGAATTATAAACGCTCCTTGTCCCATAAAGATTTGTAGTTTCCAAAATTATGGTTTGAGAAAAATTGATGGCATCACGTAACTCCTAAGTCCTGTACAGACGCGATTAATCGCGTCTCTCCTAACTCCTGTACAGACGCGATTAATCGCGTCTCTCCTAACTAACTTTTGTTGGGGCCAATTTCACATTAGTCGCCAGACCAACTGCTTGCAGCAATTGAACTGTCATCCAAGTTAAATCGACTTCCCACCATTTCAGCCCATGACGAGCTGAGTATTGAAAAGCATGATGGTTATTATGCCAGCCTTCACCGAAAACTAGTACGGCTACCCACCAGCAATTAGTCGATTTATCACCAGAATCATAGCTTTGATAGCCAAATTTATGAGTAGCGCTGTTCACCAACCAAGTGCAGTGGTAAACCCAGACAATGCGCACAAAAATTCCCCAGACAACAAACGACCAGCCACCTAGAAGCAAAAGCAATACACCTAGAGCAACCTGGATCGAGATGAAATATTTTTCTAAAAACTGATAAACTGGGTCTTCGGCAATGTCTTTGGTGAAACGAGGAACATCAGCGTGAGCGGGACAATAGTGAATCAGCCAATCCATGTGGCTCCACCAGAAGCCTTTATTAGAATCATGGGGATCGGCATCAGTATCAGAGTTTAAATGATGAATGCGATGTGTCCCGACCCATTCAATTGGGCCTCCTTGACACGAGAGTGTCCCAAAGAAAACCAGAAGATACTCTAGCCACTTGGGAGTTTGAAAACTGCGATGAGTAACAAGGCGGTGAAATCCGAGAGTAACTCCTAAACCACCTGTTATCCAGTACAGCAAGAAACCCACACCAACTGCTGTCCAGCTAAAGTTACCAGGAACAAAGGCAAATAAAGCGCCGATGTGCAGTCCAATGAAAAACAGGGTATTGACCCAGTTAACTTGAGGTTTGGTTGAAGTAGCAATTGTCATGCAGTAACCTGAATTTGAATTTTCCAGCCTAGTCTGCGCGATCTTAAAATCCGCATATCTATAAATTAATTTTTTTTGAAAGAGGAACTGATGAACAGCTTAGAACAGCTGCGGCAAGCAGAACATGCACTATTAGAAATTTTTTCTGGAATTGACGCTCAGGTCAAGCATAATCTAAAACGAGTGCTGGATGCTTTTCGTAATCACCGTGTAGGCGCACACCACTTTGCTGGTGTAAGTGGTTATGGTCATGATGATTTAGGACGAGAAACTTTAGATAAAGTTTTTGCCGAAGTTATGGGTGCTGAAGCTGCGGCTGTGCGGGTTCAGTTCGTTTCGGGAACTCATGCGATCGCCTGTGCTTTGTTTGGTGTTCTCCGTCCTGGAGATGAAATGTTAGCAGTGGTCGGTTCTCCCTACGATACGCTTGAAGAAGTCATTGGTTTACGGGGTCAAGGTCAAGGTTCCCTGATCGAGTTTGGCATAAATTACCGCCAATTGGAGCTAACCCCAGAAGGAACTATAGATTGGCAAGCTTTAACTACTAGTGTGGCTGAAAACACTCGTTTAGTCTTAATTCAGCGCTCTTGTGGCTATTCTTGGCGTCCTAGTTTATCAATTGCCGATATTGAAAAAATCGTTCACTTAGTCAAACAGCAAAACCCGAATACCGTTTGCTTTGTGGATAACTGCTATGGCGAATTCATTGAAACCAAGGAACCCACAGATGTAGGTGCTGATTTAATGGCGGGGTCATTGATTAAAAATCCTGGTGGCACTATTGTCAGTGCTGGCGGTTATGTCGCAGGTCGCGCTGATTTAGTGGAAGCATCCGCCTGTCGCCTCACGGCTCCCGGTATCGGTAGTTATGGCGGTGCTACTTTTGACCAAAATCGCTTGCTGTTCCAAGGTTTATTTCTAGCGCCGCAAATAGTCGGAGAGGCAATAAAAGGGACTTATCTTACTGGTTATGTATTTGATCGACTCGGTTATCCAGTCAATCCGGCTCCCTTGGCTCCCCGTGGAGATGTAATTCAAGCAATTAAACTCGGTTCTGCCGAAAAGCTAATTGCTTTCTGTAAAGCTATACAACAGCATTCTCCCATCGGTTCCTACTTAGACCCCGTTCCAGATGATATGCCGGGGTATGAGAGCCAGGTGGTCATGGCTGGGGGGACATTTATTGAAGGGAGTACTTTGGAATTATCAGCAGATGGGCCAATGCGTGAGCCGTATGTGGTTTATTGCCAGGGTGGGACTCATTGGACTCATGTGGCGATCGCCCTGGAAGCTGCGATCGATGCAGTCGGCACTAGTAGTTTGTGATTAAGGATTGGGTTGGTAACGCTCAACTCTATATTGCCACAAGAAAAAATATCTTTATTTACCGACAACATAGGGGAGAAAAGCCCGTCGCACTTCGGATGCACCCAACAGGCTTGGCTCGATCGTCGCTGTGAACCAGGATGGATCGCCCTTTAGGAAATGGGCGTGGAGATCGACAAATTGCCCATAGCGATTAGCGATTTCTTGAATTGCAGTGTTCATGCGCTGGAGGTTCTTGCGGGCGATCGCCGACTCAACCCCTACAAAGTTGCGTCTGTCATCTCCAAAGGTAGGATCGTACACATTACCAAGGACAACGGGGCGAATTGGCAACTGCTGTACAAATGTGTCCAAAGTATTAGCAAAAGTTGCAATTCCTGCACCAGTATCTTGAATTAATCCCCCCAGGAGATCGTTACCACCGATAGTGATTAGTGCAATCGCCTTTCCTTGCACCCGCAATTGGTGAGCCTGAGAAGACAACCCATCAACCGTTGCACCATCACGCGCACGATGTTGCAGTTGAGCAGGCCCGCGTGATGTTAGATCCTGACCTTGAAATTCGGGAAACAGGCGATCGTCATTCTGGACGAGGAGTTGCCCTGGATGAACCCCAAACTCGTTATATCGTCCGCAATCTAAAATTGAGTCGCCAAAGGTATATAGTGTCACCATTTCTTGCTCCCCTCGATTGCAGCCAAAGAGAGTTAGGACACTTGCCCCGCCAAATACTTGAATAAAGTGTCGTCGCGTAGGTCGAAACGCAGCCATCACACTCTCCTGTTTGTCCGACCGTAGCATGAGGAGATAGTAGACGATATGAATCAGAAGATGGATTTGCGGTTACAAGCCCTGAATCTCGAAATACTTCTTACACTGGTCGCAACCCATCTCAACGTTGAGCCAGTAGAACTTCAGCTTGTGCGATCGCTACAGGTAAACATAATTTGTCATTCTGGGTAGTTGCTGGCTGGGCAGAAGGATTTCAAGCCTATGACACAATTAGAAGAATAAGATAGAACTACTGTCACAAACCCTGCTCTGAACAGACAGGGCTTGTAAGAGAAAGACTAATCACCCTTCAAATACAAGACTAAAACATTGTCTAGCTTGTAGGTTCACAACCTAAACTGAATAGGTACGTAACTTTGAAGCGATTTTGAACGGAAATAAGTTGTGACTGAGATTAAAGGCTTGAAAACTGAAAGTCAACGCATTTTAGAAGATTTGTTCTGTAGACAGGAGAAGGGCGAGTAATGAGCGATCGCCACACCCCAACTGCTGCACGTCTCAATGTTTACACCCAAGGTCAAGGATTCCCCATTCTGGGCTTACATGGTCATCCTGGTACTGGTCGTAGTCTTTCTGTCTTTACCAATCATTTATCAAAACGCTACAAAACTTTTGCCCCTGATTTACGCGGATACGGCAAAAGTCGCTACAACGGCAATTTTGACATGAATGACCATTTGACTGATTTAGAAGCGCTGCTAGACCGTTTGCAGATTGAAAAGTGCCTGGTATTGGGATGGTCACTTGGGGGCATTTTGGCAATGGAGATGGCATTACGTTTGCCAGAGCGCGTTACTGGGCTGATTTTGGTGGCGACAGCTGCAAAACCCCGTGGCAGTCATCCTCCTATTACTTGGCAGGATAATTTATATACTGGCATTGCTGCCCTATTGAACTATATAAAACCGAGTTGGCAATGGAATATTGAAACTTTTGGTAAGCGATCGCTTTTCCGCTACCTAATCCAACAACATACATCTACCAGTTACAATTACATCGCCAAGGAAGCAGTACCAGCTTATTTGCAAACTTCTCCAGCTGCTACTCGCGCCCTTTATAGTGCAATTCAATCAGGATACAATCGGCTTCTAGATTTAGAACAAATACAATGTCCTAGTCTAGTACTTGCTGGTGAAAAAGACCGCCACATCACATCTGATTCCAGCTTAGAAACTGCTCGACATCTCCAAAATTCTCAGTGGCAGTGCTATCCCAACACCGCTCATCTTTTTCCGTGGGAAGTTCCTCAGCAGGTACTAAATGATATTGACCATTGGCTGAAAGAACATCCGCAGGTAGTTGGTAGTCAATAGTCCAAATATTTAAAAAATTTTGACTATTGACAACGAAGAAGAAATGGAGAGAGAAGATGTGGTGACGCGATGAGCGAAAAAGACGCAATAACCCCCGGTAAAAGGATTTTCTGTGTCTCCATATCTTTGCGTCCCCGCATCAGAGCATCCTTTTCATTCTCTGGCCTAACTTAAATTTGACCGCCAAAGGCAGGCTGTACTTTGCGGTCAAATCTTTCCCCCAAGTCGTCAGCAATTGTTAAGTTACTAGGTTTACAGCGCTTGACATTCACAACAATTCCCTGCGCTCCTTCAAGCTCCAAATCTTCTATGTATCCTTTGCTTGCTAATCTTGCATCAGAAGAACTTAGAAATGGCCCGAAGTAATACGTGCAACGGGGATTGTGCGTCACAATCTCTACCCACCAAGCCAAGCCGATGTAGTCGAACGTGTTAATTAACACTTCCTTAAGGTTATGCCAAATGGTTTTCATGGTTTTAGCCGATTTATAAACGTCTACAGGGTGTTAAACGATATGCTGCTTTATTATCTTTTACATTTCTTTATACTCTGTTACTGTTATTTTTTCAAAGAGATTTTTTGCAATTTATCTAAGTGCAGCGTATTTAGCGATCGCTGGCGATAAATCTCATAAAGCGCCATACCTGCGGCTACAGAAGCATTCAGGCTGGGAGTCTTACCCTGTAGAGGAATCGATACTAAAAAATCACAGGAGCGTTGAGTCAACATACCCAAACCTTCACCTTCTGAGCCGATTACCAAAACGATTGGTCCAGTAAAATTGACTGTATGCAAAGGTTCGCTGCCACTTGCAGCTGTGCCGTAAATCCAAAAGCCAGCTTCTTTTAATTCTTCTAAGGAACGGCTGAGGTTGACAACTCTAGCTACAGCAAAATTCTCTAAAGCGCCTGCTGCCACTTTCATGACCGTGGAAGTGATCCCAGATGCCCTTCTTTGGGGAATTACTAATCCTTGAGCGCCTATTGCTTCGGCAGTACGAATTATTGCTCCTAAGTTGTGGGGATCGGTAATTCCGTCAGCTACGACAATTACAGCATCGGTTACAGATTTGCACTGCTCAATTAGATCGGGCAATTCGATGTAAGCGTAGGGAGCAACTTGTGCTGCCACACCTTGGTGATTAGCCCCGTTGGTAAGATAGTCTAAACGTTTGGGTTCAACCTCATCAATAACTGTGCCATTTTCCTTTGCTTGCAAGAGAAAATGGTGAAAGCTGGGATCGTACCGCAGACGGGTAGTAATCCATAGACGGTTGAGATTGCGCTGATTTTGCAATGCACTCAATACTGGATGACGACCGTAGATGAGATCGTTATCTTCTTCTGTCGGTGTAGATACAGACGGCTGGGAAAAGTTGCTATTTCTTTGTCGGGAGTTGCTATAACTGGGGTTGGTATCTATTTTCCTGGGATTGCGATTCGGATTAACAACAGAGATGGTGTTGCCATCTACTTTTCTGGGATTGTGAGTTGGATTCGCACCAGAGATTGGGTTGCTATCTATTTTCCTGGGCTTGCGAGTCGGATTCGCACCAGAGATTGGATTGCTATCTATTTTCTTGGGATTGCGAGTCGGATTCGCACCAGAGATTGGGTTGTTATCTATTTTCCTGGGATTGCGAACCGGATTAGTAACAACACGTTTACCTTTAATTTTTACGGGTTGTCCCCGATTTGGTTCGCTAGAAGTCAAGATTTTTTTGGGTTTATCCTGCATTTGAATTATGGATATAGTGTATGGTTGATTGTTCCGATTACCTCAATTTTTTGAATCTAATCTAGTGCTGTGGCTACTGCGAAATTGAGTTTTTACTCTTTTTCTAGATGAAGTATTTGCAACAGTTCGGTTAGACGTTGGTAATCGGTGATATATAAGTAGCCTATTAAAGTTTCTAGACTAGTTGCCTGTTGATAAATTTCGGGATTAAGCCGCTTAGGGCGTCCTGTTGCGGCGTTTCTACCCCGTCGGACAATTTCTAATTCGGTATCCCTGAGATGAGGAATCAGCGATCGCAAATGTAGCGCTTGTGTTTCTGCTCTTACCTGCTCCACTACCAGACGATGGTAAATTCCTGACCGCTGCAATGGCAGCAGATAGAACATTCTAACATACAACTCATAAATTGCATCCCCCAAATATGCTAAAGCACTAGGAGAAATTTGTTGCACTTGTGAGAGGGAAATCTGTTGGAATGGCCCTGTGGTTGCCAAGAGTGCTTCAGTCCAAGACAAGCTCTGTTTGGGAGTTTCATCTTGTCCATCTAATAGCTCTTCCTCCTGTGACTTCACAAATAAATCATTCCTTGACGGGCTACATTTGGCAGGCATTCTTTGCAAAGACTGATTTTTCTGAAGTATGCCGTGATAGTATACTTAGCATCATCAATACTATCAAAATTACTTCCTAATTTCATCTTTTTGATTGAGAGTTGGCATTTAAAATCACCCTGATGTCAACATCTATAAACCAAATTTCGCCTACTTGTTGTGGTTCGCGCCTCAGATAGGGTAAAATTTTAACATCAAATTCACCCTTCTACTTGGTAGCATCTGCCATACTTACTGAGTAAACGACAACTTTTAACTATACAGCATCAAGTCAAGTCTATCTATAAACAAATCTGCTGGCTTTGTATTTCTTACAACAAATATCTCAGACTTGATTATTTATCCAATATTCTAGCCAACGATTACATACCCAATACACACCTAATAAATTGGGTCTTTATATCTTTAGTTATTACTCAACTTTAAACATAATAGCTCAACTGGCTTTATGCCTCTCCCACAAGGAGAGAGGTTTTCTGCCAGAAGTTTTAAAAATTAAGCTATCCGATTTTGAATCTAGATAGCTAAATTTAACTCTCAGATCGAGCAATCAAGACTACTTGACGTTTTCTAGAGCGTCTTCAACTGATTTTTGCAGGGAGAGAAACTTCTCTAGGCGAACAAGCTTGACCGTTTGAGTTACGCGGGCATTCGTGACAATTTGCAAAGTGCCATCAGCAGTTTGAGCCTGCTTGGCTAGCTGCACCAGAGCACCCAAGCCAGAGCTATCAACAAAGTCAATTTGCGAGAGATCCAAAATAATGTGCTTAGGACCCTCGTCTATCTTGCTGCCAAGTGTCTTGCGAAATGTCGGCTCGGAAAAAGCATCTAACAAACCTGTGAGGCGGAATAGCTGACAGTTATCCCGGACTTCACGAGTGCCTCTCAGGCTAACGGTTAGATTCAGTGGCTCAGCAATAATTCCCTCCTCATGAGTTAAAGTGAACGCTCAAGTATAGATGGTTTTTGAGCAAGTTGTCTACAATCTGCTGGAATAGGGGATTGGGCATTGAAAAGAGGCAGAGGGGCGGGGTGCGGGGGGCAGAGGGGAAAACTCTTCTCCCTGCTCCCTATTTCCTATGCCCCATACTTCGACTGCGCTCAGTACAAGTTCTCCATTTCCCATTCCCCATTCCCTATTTTTACCTCACCTCTGCCACGGCTTGACGTGCTGTTCGCATGGCTTGAACAAATTGCTCAAACAAGTAATCAGCATCGTGGGGGCCAGGACTAGCTTCTGGATGATACTGTACGGAGAACACAGGTAGAGATTTGTGCCGTACCCCGGCAATGGTGCGATCATTTAAGTTTAGGTGGCTGATTTCTACAACTGTCGTAGGTAAAGAATCTGGATCAATAGCAAAACTATGGTTTTGACTAGTAATTTCTACTCGTTGTTGTAAACCGGCAGGTTGATTCAAACCACGATGACCAAATTTGAGTTTATAGGTTTCTGCCCCTAGTGCATGACCTAAAATTTGGTGTCCCATACAAATACCAAAGATGGGTTTTTCACTTAACAGGAGTGCTTTGGCAGTTGCAATCCCTTCAGTGACGGTAGCAGGGTCGCCAGGCCCATTAGAAAGAAACACACCATCTGGATTGTATTTGAGAATTTCTTCTGGTGGTGTATCAGCAGGTACAACAATTACCCGGCAACCATAACTGACTAAGCGACGTAAAATATTGCGCTTAACGCCAAAGTCAAGGGCAACAACGGTAAAGGCTTCCCCAAGATTTTCCGCAGTTTCAGAGTTAAATTCCCAAGTTGGAATTGTGGGATCGGACCATTCATAAGCCGTTGAGGTGGTGACTTCAGCAACCAGATTTAATCCTGCCATGTTGGGGGCTGCTAGTACCTGCTCTAGCAATTCCGCTTCATCAAGAATAGTAGTAGAAATACCACCGTTCATCGCTCCGAACATCCGAATTTTGCGGGTGAGAGCGCGGGTATCAATGCCGTATATCCCTGGTATTTGGTTTTGTTTGAGGTAGTCAGGTAAAGATTGTGTCGATCGCCAGTTACTCGGACGGTGACAAATATTCCGCGCGATCGCACCCCGCACTTGGGGCCCATCTGATTCTTCATCTTCCAGATTGACGCCAGTATTCCCCAGTTCAGGATAGGTAAAAATCACTATCTGACCGCGGTAACTAGGATCGGTCAGGACTTCTTGATAGCCGGTCATGCCAGTGTTGAACACCACTTCTCCGATCGCGGTTCCCGTCGCACCGAAAGACCAACCGCGATAAGTGGTTCCATCTGCTAGGACAAGTAAAGCTGGTATTGAGTCAGTCAGGGGCATAGGTGATAGGATTGGGGATTGGGCATTGAAAAGAGGCACAGGGGCGGGGTGCGGGGGGCAGAGGGGAAAACTCTTCTCCTTGTTCCCTGCTCCCTATTTTCTATTCCTTAATACTGCGATTGTTAATTATCCCATGAGTTGAGCAATTGGGAGTTTTTAAGATAGTTAATTAAAATTAAAAGGGAATTAAAGTAGCGGGAGTGGATTTGGCAAAGCTTGGGCAGTTAAAATTAATTATGCTTCAGTCTTTTTTATCCCGTGCAACCCTAATTTTTGTATCAAGCACTCTAGCGGTTTTGTGCGTTGCCTGTAGTGAAGACAAACTGAACACCGCTACTGGTGGCGACGAGCAACCTACGCCAATTGGGGATCTAGCACCAGTCCAGCCTAGCGTTGAACCAGTAAGACCAGCAGCTACCCCAAAAGCGCAGCCGCTAGATCCGTTTGAAAGTGAACCAAGTCTTTTTGAGATGGGACGAGACAAAGCTGTTGGCGCTTGGAGTATCAGCCAATCGGCTCAATCTCCAGATGATTGGAAATTGGTGGCGAGTCAGTATCAGGATGCGATCGCGCTGATGAAAAAAATACGACGACAAAGCCCAGAATTTGCGATCGCTCAAACCAAAATTACAGAATATCGCCGCCAAGTTAAATATGCCCAGCAGCAAGCTAATCCTCGCCCTGTTGCAGTTAGAGAACCTCATAAAATAGTCGTCGTTGTTCCTCAAAGAGAAACCACACCAAAGTTCACTTTACCTCCACGAGAAACAAAACCGTTATCACCAGAGCCAGCTTTGCCTTCATCAGCAGTGGTGATTCCCGATGAAGCAGTATTTACAGCGCCGATAAAAAGACGAATTGGTGGTACGCCAATTGTAGAAGTTACCTTTAACGGCCAGCAACAATTTGAGATGATTGTGGATACGGGAGCAAGTGGCACTGTCATCACCCAAGAGATGGCTAATGCTTTGGGAATCGTCACAGTGGGAAAAGCTAAGGCAAACACCGCAAGTTCCAGAGCTGTAGAATTTCCCGTGGGCTATGTTAATTCGATGGCAGTTGGCGGGGTAATAGTGAATAAAATACCAGTAGCGATCGCAGGTGCGGAACTAGAAACTGGACTTCTAGGACATGACTTTTTTGGTAACTACGATGTCACCATTAAGCGTAATGTGATAGAGTTTCGCCCGCAATTGCGATCGCAAATCAATTCCCCAGAAACTTCACTAACTCCTCCAACTTCGTCCAAGCAGCCCCACTTTGTAGGATATCCTTAGCGATTTTAATACCCTCGGCGTGATCGAGAAAGGCGATCGTACCCGCTACTTGCAGCGCCAACGATGCATTTAAAGCTACTGCATCTTGTTGCGCCTGAGTTCCCTTACCTTGGAGTACAGCCTTGAGAATCTCCGCATTTTCTTGGACATCTCCACCCCGAAGCATACCTATGGGAGCAGGCGTTAAATCCAAATCTAGGGGATTAATAGTAGTTAACTGTACTTCGCCGTTGGATAAAACCGCCAAGTCAGTTTCATCTCCTAACCCCGCCTCATCAAGTTTTTCTCGCCCGTGCAGCACAATCGCCTTTTCTTTGCCCAAATTCTGTAAAGCTTCGGCAACAGTTGCCAAAAGTTTGGGAGTAAATAAACCCACCACTTGCCCAGTTGGACGCAAGGGATTTACTAACGGCCCGAGCAAATTAAAAATTGTTCGCACTTTCAAAGTCCGCCGTAATGACGCAACCGCCTTGAGTGCTGGATGCCAACCAGGAGCAAACAAGAAGGTGATCCCGACTTCTTGTAGTGCGGCTTGTACTTTTTCACCAGAGGCACTTAAGTTTACACCCAAGGCTTCCAATACATCTGCACTTCCCGTGAGACTTGATGCTGAACGATTGCCGTGTTTAGCGACTGATACGCCAGATGCAGCGGCGACAAATGCAACTGCTGTAGAAATATTAAAGGTTGATGAACCATCTCCACCAGTGCCACAGGTATCTATTACAGTAGCGAGTGGTGAGTGCTGAGTGCTGAGTGGCGAACATTGAGATTGTAATACTTCAGCCATTCCAGTCAACTCGTCAGCAGAAATGCCTCTAAAGTTCAGCGCTGTTAAAATTGCTCCTGATAACTCTGGGGGAACCGCTTCACTGAGCCAACCTTGCATCAATTCAGCAGATTGAGTACGCGATAAAGATTGTCCATCTATTAATTGTTGCAGCAGCACATACCAGCTAGCAGAGGATTCTTGAGCAGGGATTGGGGGAGTTATCATAGCTAAGATTTGTATGTTGTAGCTATATTGAGAGCTATGGGGTTATCCTACCGGAAAATTGGAAGCTATCAAAGTTAGGTTTAAATCTCAAGGCTTAATTGCAAACCTGGATTAGCAAGATTCTGAACTTGTGATTTTTTTTCCAAATCAAGTTTAACTTTGTAGTTAGTAATGAATAACTCTTTTCCTTTCGCTGCACCACTCTGCTTATAGTTATTCATGCCATACTGCAATTCCCATGCTGAGATATTAGCCCATTGAAAATTTTCTCTAATTTGCGATGAGTCGTCATAGGTAATTAGCCAGCGATGATGACATTGTTGCAAAAATTCAGCAAATCTCCGATCTTCAAAAGAGGTGTGCAAGTCACCATCTTTACCATATAGCTTTGATTTTTTAGCGCTAAAATATGGTGGATCTAAAAATAAAAATACATCTTCTCCTTCTGGCTTTAATAGGTGGCTGTAATCCAAATTAGTAATTTGGACATTTTCTGATAAAATACCTTCTAACTTTTCTAATCGTTCTATTGAAGAATCAGTAAATCTTTTATGGAAAGCTTCTTGGGAAAAACCGCCTGATTCTACAGTTCCTGAAAAAGTAATTCTATTGAGTACGAAAAACCGAACTGCTCTTTCTAAATCAGATAAACTATTGACATCTACACTAGCTAATTCTGTAAACAGTAATTTACCATCTCTATATTTAACTTTAATATGCCGAACTTCTTTAACTAACTGAACTATATCAGATTGGGCCAACTTCCAGAATAAGAAAAGCTCACGGTTTAAATCATTAATCCAAATTTTAATATGAGGAAACTTTTGTCTTAGATAAATAAATACAGAACCACCACCTACAAAAGGCTCTCGAAATTCCGAAAAGCTCTCTGGTAAGTATTCAGCTATCTGATTTATTGCTTTTGACTTTCCACCAGGATATCGTAAAGGACTTTTAATCATAACCAAGAATTATAATGTTGAAAAATTACTGGATACTTCTATTTTAAGTCTCTGATTATTTTGAGCTTCTAAAGCCAATTTTTTGATAATTAGTTTTTGATTGGTATTAAAAATCTTAATATTAACTTCTAGAAAATATTCTAGTTCTTCTAGTGATGCATCTGGAAAGACAATAGAACCGATAACATTGTTACCTGTAAGCTTGAGCTTTGTAACAAAGAATACTTCCCGATCATTCAATATTAAAGAATCTAAATTAGAAAATAAAATTAGCTTGAATAAACCATCTTGAATATCAGGGAGCTTTGGCAAAGATGCTGTTGAAGTATTTTTTGACTCTTGTATAATATATATGTTGTTCTCGAATATTATCTCATCAGGAGTCAAATAGTAAATTCCGCCAAGATAGTTTTCAATACTAAAAGTTGCTTTTAATCCATCCACTAAATATTCTAGCTTATGAGAAGTCAGCGCTTCTCTCTTACTAGCACTCTGAGAACCTTTAAGAGAAATATTCTTAAATTCCTCAAACTCTTCTCTGATTTTATGTAAATATTTCTCTGATCCTTCTCGTGAGTGAATTATTACTCCAGTTTGATGAAAAATAGAATCATAAGAATCTAGAGCTTTTTCAAAAGTTTGTGTAAATCTTTCTTCAAATAGATTCTTGTTCCAATGTAGTGCGCTTTGTCGATATACTAATATTTCATTAATTTGAAATTTAACAAAATCATTAGCAAATTTTTGATTACTCAATTTGTTCTTATTAACTTGCCCTTTTTTAGTACTTTTTTTTGCTGTTTCGTAATAAGCAAGTACTATATAGATGTTAAGCAAATTCATCCAAGAAATTGTAGAGTATTGAATTTTATCTATATCTCCATCTTTGCCCTCATCTTTAATCACCGGAATAATAGTTATAACTTTTGAGGAATTATATGTATTATAAATTCTGGCAAATGGATAACTTCTGGTTCTCTTAGGTGATACCCATTTTGAATAAGCAATTTCAGTTGTAGGTGACTTTATTAATCCATAACCCCTTTCTTGATTGACATCAAATACATCTAAATTAATCCTACTTAAATTATCATCCAAGTAAGTTTTATAGGTCACTCCTTTGATAAATCCTGTAAAATGGAGAACTTCTGCCATACATTCAAATTTTTATTAATATTTGTCTTTGCCATAGTTCAGTATTGGCTATTAAAGCATAGAAATAACCAAGCAAGAGTTAATTTACTCCTGAATGCTTACAATTTTCTGAAATAAGCTACTTAGGATTATTGTTATGACCCGTTCTGCACCTTATCAACCTTTATTGTTGCGAATTCTTCACGGCTTAAGTGGAATTTTAGTTATCGCAGCAATTATTACCGGGTTTCTAGTTTACAACACATACGATCGCCGATTTGGCGGGATATCATTTCCTCAAATTGGAGATATTCACGTCCAAGATAAAATTACGTACCCGTAATATTTGCTCATGAATTTTATCTAGAATTTATGTTGCAATTTTGTAAAAACCTGTTACATTACTTTACAGGCAGTTATAACTGTTACAACATAAAAGCTCGGAGTATTATTTATGGCAGACGTTAAGAAGACTACGCCTTCGGTTTCAGAAGATCCTAATGCTTTGCGCTGGGGCTTCACTCCTCAGAGCGAAAACTGGAACGGTCGTTTTGCAATGATTGGCTTTTTATCTGCTGTTGCACTTGAAGTGTTTTCTGGTCAAGGGATTTTACACTTCTGGGGTATTCTCTAAATTTAAACGTTTTTAGCTTCATTAGATTATGAGGCAAGACGGGGATTAGTAAAATTGTCTGCCTTGCCTCGTAATCTCAAGAATTAGAAAACTCACCAGCAACTACCGTGATGAGCGAAATATTACACGCCCTGGAGATTCTTCTTGATTAATTCGCGCATACACTCGAAGAGAAGTTAAGACTTCGCCAGGAATACCACCACAGTCTAGTTGTAAGTCATCCTTGGATAAAGCACAGATATCTGCATAAAGCCCCGATAATTGGCGAATTCGCACTTCATTACCTGCATTAATAGCTTCATCAGCGACTTTCTTCAGGATGCGTCGTGATTCATGTTGTAGCTTTCCCCACCAAGAATAGCGTTCAGCCGGTGGTACGAATACTAGGGAATGTATCGCTTCGTCCATGTCAATCCAAGCACGGAGAATTGACAGGGGATCGGTATTTTTCTCAGCTTTTTGGGTGCGTTGGAAGCGATCGCTTAAAGCATCAATATATCGATCGCGCTGTTCGGGTTTAGAGTGTAAGGAAACGACATCGAAGCTAAAAACGCTCTTTAAAGCGTGATGTAAATCTGGGTCTATTTCGATAAAATTCATATATAAAAATAGGAATGCTGCTGGTAAATCAGATGCATTACCTTGAGTAACTAGATGATTTGAAAGTGGTTGTTGATACAAACTTAATCCTTGAGTTTGAACAGTTCCACTAAGACCGGGGTAGATAATTTCGTCGCGGATAAAGGGAAGTTGAAAAAGATTAGAATTATCTGCGATCGCACCAACTTCTTGAGCTAAATCTAAGGTGCGCTGTTGCCAAGTTGCAGCTAAATCCTCTGGTATTCGCAGCAGTTTGCGTTGAATCTCATTCCACAAGTCTGAGTCTGTTTGACTTTGCAGTTGGGAATTACCCAGATAATAACTAAGTTCTGAGTCGGAATCGAAAGCTTCTCGAAGATGACTTAGTTTTAACTCATCTGGCGCATCTTCCCAACCAGTATTTTGCTGTGGTGGTTCAGGTTGTAAAAGGTTATGAAGTTCTTGCAGCACATCATCACATATTTTAGCTCCTGGATCTAGTGGTAATTCTGCGCGAGCCTGATTTAAACTAGCCTCTAGTCCATACAAACTAAACCGCAGTAACCGGGCTAACTCCGAGTTTTCTATCTCTAATAATTGACGCAAGTGCTGCATGAATCTCACCTCCAAATATTTTCGTAGCGAATAAAACTTGGCAAACCTCTGCGCCCCTTTGCATTTAAAAATATTAATTTTTTTCAACGCAGAGGAACGCAAAGGTTAACGCAGAGGAACGCAAAGGTTTAATGCAAGAGTTAATGTATGCCGCAAAAGGGATCGCGTTCTTTATCAACTTCATTAGGTTGCAATTCTAATTCAGCACGATAAACACATCCTTCTTCTTTCAAGCATTCTTGATTTGATGATGTCCAGTAAGGCACTTCACCAGCGTGCATCCTTAGAATACCTCGATCGTCGAGAGTTACACGATATTGGCAAGGGTAATCTGTGGTTACATCTGGTTTGCTGAGTGCGCCAATTCTTATCCATTTTTTGCTGTTGGTTTCGGCATCTGTTTGATAAACATAGAAGGTGTGCTGGCCAGTTTGTGGGAATGGAGGTAAGGGATTACTAATTAACCCAATTCCTGGTTGCGTCACCCCATCGCGCAAATAATGAAATTTGTGAAACGTTTTACTACCATCATTTCCGACTTCAAATACAAGATGATAGGCATCTGGTTGATCGACAGTTGCTGACTCAATCACATTGACGGCAATATCGCCATCATTTAAATCTTTATTGAAGCGTTCTACAGCAATATTCCAATTCAATTTACCATCAGCAAATAGCGCTGAAGTTTCTGAAACTACTGATTCTAAATCAATACCAGAAATGTCAATCAAATAATGGGGATTTCCTTGACAAAGCAATACGTTAAATTCGAGGGTTTGGTCAATCTCAAACTGGACTTTGATTTTTTTCAGAAATTCTACTTCTGGCATTTCCAGTTGATTCATCAGGTTTTTGCCGTCAAAGCTTCCCCATAGTCGTAAATCTCCCTCTTCGTAATCTTGACGGTAGATAATATTAGTTAATTGTATGCCTTGCCAATGAGTACGAACTTTAGCAACAGTTTCCCAAGGTGCGAGTTGATAGAGTTCTTGTCCAGCTTTGAATATAGTTAGTAAATCGTTGCTTTGGGTTTTGCGTTTGAAGTTGCAGGGTAAATAATAAAATAGATTTTTGACATCAATTTCTAGCTGGTTGGCTCCCTTACGCAACAAGCTTTTAGACTCTTCAGGGTCGAATCTCAATCTTCGTAACTTTTCGGCATAGCAAGCACCAGCGGAGGTGGCTAGCTTGGTAAATTCCAACACAAAAGTAATCCGTTCTGGATTCCAAACAAAATATGGAGATTTACTAAATTCTTGGTAGATTTGACGCTGCACTACGTCTAAATTACAAGTTTTCCCAGACAAAATTAACCAATCAACTTTTTGGGAATTCCAAGAATCTTTGGTAAGATTGTCGGCACGCAAACGACTTTCCATCAATCCTTTGGCAATTCCGATCGCTTCTTTAATTCCCGAAGCGGCAGCTCGTTCAAATTGCTGGTTATCTAAGGTGACGCAGATGTTATTGGGATCTTTGACTTGTAATTTAACAGCGCTTTGGGTAAGCAATTCGGAAATTTGCTGCTCAGAAAGTGTGAAGGTTAATAGAGAATTCTCTGTTGGTGGCTTTTGTCCAAGTTTCAGTTTTGCGGCTTCTGCATAATCCCAGAGAATATAAAAGGATTGCAGACGTTGAGGTGCTTGTTGCCAACGAGTCGGCAAGACTTTCTCGGCTGTATCTAAGGCATCTTTGTAAGCAATATCGCCTTCTGGATTCTCTTTATCTAGACATTTTAAAAGACTGCCAGTTTTAAATTTGCCTTGTTCTAAGAAGCGCTCGTTTAACTCGGAGTTAATTAAATCTTCTAGCTTTTCGTTTTCAAGCTCGCCTATTGTGACTGCTGTTAACAAAAAATCGGCGATCGCAACTTTTAATAATCTGAAAATTCGCAGTGTAATTAACTCCCCGCCTAATTGTAAATGACCGGATGAACCTAATAGTTTGGGAGTAAGTTTATAGTAACGTCCTCCTAAACCCCGGTCTTCATAATCGGCAAAGGCTGGGGTTTTATCTTCTAGAGTCAGTTCAATTAAAGCTAAGTCTGTGGTTCCCCCACCAATATCCAAGACGAGGACATTTTGTGACCATTTATTTCCTACTTGGCGACAACGGGTTTTGAATGACTCGATCCCAATGTTGAGATTACCGCCAAATTCTCGCCATAAAAAGAATATTGCCACAGAAACGGCTTCATCATAAGCAGTTTGCACATCATCGATTCCCAACTGCTCAACTAATTCTCTAACTTCTTTACGAACAACTGGTGGGGCGACTGTTGGGTAGGTGACAACTGCTGTTAAAAAATCTCCTTCCGAAAATCTGCGTCGTGCGTGTTGGCGATAATCTTCAGTTAACTCGATTAAATGCGCCCAAGCAGATTGGATTAACTGGTTGGCGGTAATTGTTTCTTCTTCGCCATCCAAAATAACTGAAAACGATCGCTCTTGGCCAAAATAGCGTTTGGGTGAATGGTGAAATCTGCTGATAATTTCCTTTAAAGAACCGCTTGTACCTTGAGCGATCGCTTTTTTTCTGTTATCTCTAGCTTCCCTACCCATCCGCAGTTTTAAATCCTCTAAGTGTGAAATTTCCGCCTCGCTGGGAATTTCCGTATCGCGGCGATCGATATCCAGCACAACTGGGATCAGATTTTGCGACTCTAAGGTAGGGACGCGGAACACCTCATGATAGATTTGGTAAAGTTTTTTGCTGACAGCACGGCGGAATCTCTCGCTGTTTCCTAAAGAAAGTTCAATTTGGCGAATTGCTTCCAAAAATCGCTCTTTATTATCACTTTCAAATACTTCGCTCAATCGGCTGGGTTCTATCTCTAAATTTTTGCTAATTTCTATGATAAACTTTGCCCAATCATCAGTGCTAACATCCGGTAAAGCTACTGAGGCGGGAGAACTCAGCCATTGTGATAAGCGATCGCGCAACCGCATTTCTTGCTCTTTAGGTAAAATTTCTGCGATCGGTACTTCAATAGGATCGAAAAGTGTGACTGTCGAATTCGATGTACCAAAATCTAAAGCAAACCATCCCGGAAATCTTTTTTGTTGTTTCTCGCTTGGTTCGCGATCGGTATAGTTATTCAGTTTAAAAGGGTTCATTATAGTATCAAATAATTCTGTTGAACGATCGCTTTTTTATCTAGGGCGATGCCTACACCTTTTCATATAAAAGCGTAGGCATCGCTATGAAAATTCCATCATTTACTAAGTTTATGTTGAAGATTCTTGCTCACTTGCAAGTCTTACTTGTTCGATAGTTAAATTAAGTAATTGGGCAACCTCTTCCATTGATATACCACGAGCTAAGAACTGAGGTACAAGTTCAAGTTTTACTTGTTCTCGTCCTCGTTGTACTCCTAGTTCTATCCCCTCTTGTTTAGCTTCTTGATAAACTCTAGTTTCTTCTAACTTAACTCCTAACATTGCCTCTACCTCTTCACGACTTAAGTTTGCGAATTTATAAACTGCGATCGTTGTGATTACTCAGATGCAAGTCTTACTTGTTCAATGGTTAAATTAAGTAATTGGGCAACCTCTTCTATCGACATACCACGAGCTAAGAACTGAGGTACAAGTTCAAGTCTTGCTTGCTGTAATCCTTGTTGTATTCCTTGCTCTCGTCCTAGTTGTATTCCTTGTTCTCGTCCTAGTTCTAATCCTAGTTCTATCCCCTCTTGTTTAGCTTCTTGATAAACTCTAGTTTCTTCTAACTTAACTCCTAACATTGCCTCTACCTCTTCACGACTTAAGTTTGCGAATTTATAAACTGCAATCGTTGTGATTACATCTATTATCTCCTTCTTAGCCAAGACAGTTATCTGCTCTTGTTGCACCCGCTCAATTAAACGTTTCGCATCCTGAACCATTTGAGTCTCTGAGGCAATAGTCAACTGCATCAAACTAATACCTACTTTGTACTCATCAGGATTACCTAACTCATCTAAATAAATCCGTTGTACTTGAGAACTGTTCAGTAACGATCTGTGAATAGTGGTTTTTTCTGGTTCCAAGCTGCGAGACTGTAAAATAATTACCCCGTACCAGTCATCGTAAAGTGACGCGTTACGATACATATACAGCATGGATTCTGAGAAAAAGCGATGGTACAGTAACTCATCCTTTTGGAATTGTACCTCAGCAAAAAAGATTATCTGAGATGTTGCATCCGGTGGAGGTAAAAATACCCCATCAATCCGAAATGTTGGTTCTTTAACTTCAACTGATTCAAAGCGATAGCTAGCAGCTTCAGGCGGTGGCTGTTCTACTAACTCGAAAAACAATCCTGGGACACGCTTGAAAATTGTATAAAAAATCGCATCACGCCTCATAAATACATCCTCATATCTTGACGCGAGCGCGTCATCTCAAATCATCTAAATAAGAAACAGCAGCAAGTTCGGAAATAATCTGCAACCAAGTCGGAATTTGGATTTCAGATGGTAATTCTCCAGCCGCCAAATATCTTAGCAAATTTTCTTTTTTGGAAAGGTTTTGCAAACTAGGAATAATTTGATCCAAAATACCTTCTAGTTCGGCATTAATTTGCTGATTAACTTCGCTAACATACTGCACAAGATGGAGGCTGGCGCTAGCTGTAATTTCATCTCGCAGTCGCAGTACTAAAAGTTGGTGATTGCTCGATCTGGGTAAACCTTGGCTTTTCTCTGGTGCCCAATCAAAGATTTGACCAACATTGTGTTTATCGTCTTGACGTGCTAAGGGAAAGATAATTTCGGGCGCAACAGTTTTATCTTTACTACTGATTTCCGAGACGATTGCTTCTTTCCATTCGTTAGGATCGCATCCTAGTAATAATTTGTAAAAGAGATCGGCATCTTCAAAACCAAATTTTTCTTCAATTTCTTGTTCCATTTCTGGGTGGAAAAATGCCTGTAATTGTTCGCGTTCTGGGGCTATATAATTTGATAATTGGTTCAACAAATCTACCACGGCTTGCTGGATGCGATCGCGGGCAAAATCTTCTACTTCTTTAACGGTTTTCTCAAATACTGGATAAAAATCATCGCTCTTAGTCGGAAGGGAAGTATTTACGCGGTTTCCCCGATCGAATAATTTCCCAGCTGCACCTTTAGATTCTGCCAGAGCGATCGCTCCATTATTGGCTTTGTTGAAGAGTAAAGTCCACTGGTTCCAATTGAGGATTCTAAAGGTGAGTTCGTCTTTCACTACATCGCTGACAACAACACCGCGCCGATCTTTGAGTGGTTCTTTCCCGATATCTTTTTGAAAATTTCTGTAGATTTTATCTAAGCTTTCGATCAAAAAACGCAATTCGATAAAAGCGGGACTATCGCCTGTGGGGATACCTTGCTCGTGAATTTCATCTATGATGTCTTTCAAGCGATCTTGTTGCTGACTTACCACATCAGCAGCTCTTTTGGTATCTTCATACAGTTGCTTCAGACCATGAGTAGCTACGTGAGTTTGAATCAATTCCCGCAGCTTACTAAGTCCGCCATCTTGACTAAAGTAACCCAATTGTCTGCCCAAATAGCTACGAGTGTTAGATTCTATCAAATTTTTACTTAATAGCTCCCATTTCTCTTGTAGCCGTTTAGACCTGTCTAGGTAATCAGGATAGTCCAAGTTAGCTAAAAAGTCTGGCGAACCAGCTTTGACTTTACTAGAACGTTTTGCCAATTCAGCTAATCCCAATAGTGGCGACAGTAAAACGATGCGGTCTTTTTGGGTTGTAAATGCTGCTGCACCGTCAATGGTAGTTTGCAGAACTTTGAGTTTTTGGAGAACCGTTTCCTCTTCTAAATGGCTATCTTCAATCAGATGGTCAAGTTCTCTTTCGCCACCCTCGCTATCTAGAGGGAGTTGATCGAAACGACCCACACCAACGAGAATTAAATCTTTCAGGTCTTGTCCCGGTCGCTGCTGCTGCATCATGGTGAAGATTTTATTGGCGCGATCGCTTCCGGGAGATTTACCATTTAGCAATACCAAAATTGTCTGTACTTCTGCCAATTCCCGCAATGACAAAAAGGTATCCCTAGCCCCAGAATTAGCAGCCCCCAATCCCGGAAAGTCGATGAGAATAAATTTAGCTGCATCTGCAAAATCCCAAATTTCCCGTGAGATTTTCACATCAATATCGACGCGGCGGATCAGTGGGAAACTGTTTTGCAATAACTTTGTTGGTAGCCTCTGGGGTGGACTCGGTAATCTGATGTGCGCTGGGGGTAGATCCTCGAATTTCAGAGTTTGGATTGCCATTGGCTGCTCGACTAGCTGTAGCCCCTCGCGGGCAGTCACCGCATCAATTTGGTAGTGCCCACCACACATAACTTCCCCATAAGCTTGATAAGCCCGCAGGAATAATACCAACTCCCGGAGTAAATAACGCAACTCTAAATTGTTACTGCTATTCCATGCTTCTTCACACCAGCCAATAATATCTGTGCCAGAGTTGAGTTTCGATACTGGTATCGGAGGAAGCCCTGCTGCTGTGGTTCGTTTATTGGCTTCCCCTAGCATGAAGCGGAGACACTCGTGTACTCCCTCATGGGAAAGATACTCTACCGTAAAGTTGCTTAATTGCGTCGTTGTAAAATCGTCTTGCGGAATAATATGTATGGCGGTAACATTACCTGTAGTGGGGTTTTCACTGACTGGTAAAGCATCTGCATATCCAATTAGACTGCCTAAAAGTAAGGTTTTTCCACTACTAAATTCTCCCATCACACCAATTTTGACAGGCGAAGTTGCCAGGCCTACAGTTTTCTGGGCAGCCGATCGCAAACGCAGAAGACAGTCATCAAGACTAGCTGGAACCCAATCTTCTTGTTTAGAAGGGTACTGGGGCACAGAATCTATCTTTCGGAGAATGAATTCGCCGTACTCCTTAAAACGGCCCAGTTTATCTGGTTCCATAAAGTAGTTTCCGCCTAACATTAATTTCTGTGAGCTTTATAACATATAAAATGCGATTACCAGGCATTGTTACAACCAGTTGATATCACATTTAGCATTTCTCTCATTTAATTTGTGATTTTGGGATGAAGCATTTTGCATAGTCAAGACAATTTTGAAACATTGGATTTTGTTAGGAAAAATAAAAAAGAATACATTCTTCAAAATCAAGGTTCGCGAATGAGTGAAGTTGGCTTTTATACCACTAAATTATTGAAGACCGCTTAGTAAATATGTGGGTATTCAACCCTTTTATACACATGATTTAAGGCATAAGAGTTTTAGACAATTTTTACGTAAGTCCTTTATATATAGGAATCCGCTTTGATTCAAAGAAATTATTTGCGTAGGCAGGGAATAGGGAAGAGGGAACAGGGAATAGGGAAGAAGGAATAAATGTGTACTGAGTTTTTTTCACGCAATCAAATAGGAGTCCTATACAAGGTTTTTGGTGCTAACCCAAGGGTATTAGAATATAATTCACTACTACACAAGCCAAATCCGCCTAAGCAAAAATTTTTAAACCAATGGAGGTGGGTAAAGTTTCGTGTAGCCGCGATTTCTAGTCGCCAGGACTTGGGAGCATCCCAATTTGGCAAAAATAAAATAATCTGGGGATTCAATCAAGTGGTTATTCTGACTCTTGCTCAAATCCAAAACTAATGTCTAGCAAACACTAGACTTCTTGGCATTTGTCGGGAAAAGGGGAAGGGGGAAAAGGTTCTGCAAAAGTCCCCTTCCCCTTTCACCAAAACCTTTTCCCCAAGAGTGCAAAAAGCACAAGTGCCAAGAGGTCTACTCATTGGGAGACTAACAGGTATAGATTTTTACCAAATAATAAGACCTCTCCTTAGTTGTACTAAGTGATAGAGGTCTTTGGAGTTATGTTATTTTGGCTAACAGTTTAAAAACTGCTTGTTATATCAGCTCATAACTGTTCTCTTACGCTTGAAGATGATCCCTAAACCACCCATTAACAGTGCGCCCATAATAGTAGAGGATTCGGGAACAACTTTAACCGTTGCGGCTATAACTTTGAAATCTGGCCCATTGTCGTTAGGAATACCAGGAATAAGCCCATTATTGTTAGAGCTAGTTAATCGCAGTGTTTGAGTAGTGATTCCATTTAAACTAATGCCTATAGAGCCAATATTGAAAGGCCCATTGTTAAGGATGGGGAAGACCTGAGTACTGATGTTATAGTCGGCTTTGCTGTAGTTTTGCCTCAAAATTTTGTAAGTCGCTATAACTTCATTATTTTCACCCAAAGCTTCCACCAATAAATCGCTATCGCCTGCAACTGAACCACCTGCTGTTCCACCACGCTCCCAAAAGAGGAAGGTATTCACGGGATTGGCGAAGGAGACTTCAATGCTGTCTGTATCTGCATTTTCTCGCGTCACCAGAATGCTATTTAGATTTAAGTTTCCCAAACTGTCAACAATGTCTTGAGCAGTTGGATTTGGTTTTGAGGGGCCTTCAAAAAGCAGGGTGTCATCAGGAGTATTAGGGCCTCTTCCTGAATTCAGTACACCGAATACATTTCCATCTGGAAGAATGTATGTATCATTTCGGAGAATCTTTGCTTTGGTGACAACTTCAAAGCTACTAATCGTTCTTCCACTAAATTCTACTGAATCCAACCGGATATCCCTTGTGGGATCGTTGAGTAAACTAGATGTAGGGGTCGTTAGTCGGAGTAGCTGTGACATTAGTTTTAAACGAAAATTGGGTGAATGGTGCTGTCTGAGCATGAGCAGGTACTGTTAGTATTAGGGAAGCCACTGATATAAAAGCAGCACTTGTTGCGATCGCTATTGTCTTTGCAAAGATATTTGTCATTTGTATTTTCACCTTGATAGACACCAAAAAACTTACCTGAGTGAATCAGATAGGTTACTAGACAGAACAAATTAGTCGCACAGTCTCAAATTTGTGCAACCTCACCCCCGCTTCTGCAAAAAGCGAATTATCAGACTTTTTTACACTTCGGACAATTAACCCTTCAGTTTTTGAAAGTCTTTAATCAGATTTATGATTATTTACTACTAAATCTTGGTCGGTTTACCGTAGTTTAGTAGAACTATCCCATAGCTTTTTGTCTGTGTCAATTAGTTAAAAAAGTTTTTATAACTTTTGTGTGGGCGATCCTTTCAGCCAAAATGCTGTTATTAGATACAATACCTTAGCCAATTTACAAGAATTCAACGCCCGTAGAAACGGAATGAATACGTCCTAAAGAAGTAATTTTGGCAAAATCTGGGTTAATAAAATAGGATCGGGCATTTCAGGAAGCATTTTTGAAATTTCACGGACATATCGAAAACCACCATAGAAAGCCTTAAGATCGATAATGCCGGAGTCGGGATTGTGTTGACGAAAATCTAAGAGTTGATGATGGGATAAGCTGGTCATAAAAAATGCGTGTTTTAGCAGCATTAGTCACCGCAGTTTGACTGAGGTTCATAAAGTTTTCTAATCCCCAGAACTGCTTGGTATCTCTAAAATCAAACTTGATTTAGAAGCGTAAATGCCTTGCAGAGAATCATATAGTTTTAGTGAAGCTAAATCAGGTTTTTCAGCAATGCAATTACATAGCTAAGATGAATTTCTCAGTACTTCAAAAAAGAAACAAAGTAAAACAAGCTCTCTGATATATATAGTTTAAATTTCACACAAAATGCTGAAGTTAATCTTAATGATAACTTCAGCATTTTTTCAATTTATTTACACTAAAAGAGGAATTACTGCATATAGAAAAATAAATAAAGTATTAAGATCGTTAGCAGGTTGGCATAAACAAGATTATATCCATGTATTAAGAAATTGTATTTTCAGCACATTACCTTAATAATTTAGGCAGAGCAGGCAGGCAAAAGTGTTTTCTAAAAAGGTGCAGAGCTACGTTAAGCAAATCATAGTTGAAGAGGAAGAGATACAACAGGATGAAAAAGGATTCTGCCAGCAGGCGGATATTGCTCCTCTGATGATTTGGATGTCTCGATGTAATGCACTTTACTGTTACTTCAATTCTAATTGGCTGAAATTTACTGGAACACATCTCACAAAAGCCGCGTCTGCATCTGCGCGAGCAGAGGAAATAGGCAATATTTGGACTGGCAGCGTCCATCCAGAAGATAGACAGCGATGTGAAGATATATACCTGAGAGCATTTGTGACGTATGATTCCTTCCAGAGGCAATATCGCCTGCGTCGAGCTGATGGTGAATATCGCTGGATTTTAGATACAGCCGCGCCACGATTTGCGGCAGATGGTAGCTTTGTCGGTTACATCGGTTATTGTATCGATCTAACAGAAGTGCCGATCGGGATCGGTCAACCTTCCCTAACAGAAAGCTGCTCGCTATCGACAAATTCCTCTCGTTACCTACGTAAAATTACTGAAGAAGAACGAGCAACAGAATTAGCAAAAGCATTAGAGCAACTGCAAGCCGAAATTAGCAAACGCCAAGCAATTGAAGCAGAGTTACGCCAAAAAACCTCAGAATTTGCCGCGATTTTGCAAGTACTTCCTGATTCCTACTTTCGCATTGATGCTGCTGGAAGTATTCTGGATTACAAGCAAGGGTTGATGGAGAGTCTGTATATTTCACCAGAAGATTGTCAGGGCAAGAGTTTGCACGAATGCTTACCGACTGCTGTAGGCGATCGCTTCCATCAAGCAATAAATCAAGTACTTGAAACTCAATATGAAGTCAGTTTTGAATATACCTTACCGCAACCAGGAGAAAACAAGAATTTTGCAGCTAGGTTATTACCATTACCAGACCAGCAAATTATAGTTCTTGTTCGCGACACCAGCGACAACATCCAAGCAGCTTTAATAGAAAGTGATGCCAAGTTCCGCAGCATTGTAGAAAATGCCAACAACGTTATTTTTGCGCTGACACTTGAAGGGATATTTTCCTACGTTTCTCCTAATTGGACTGAAATCTTTGGGCATGAAATTGCAGAGGTTGAAGGCAAATCTTTTATTCCTTTTATACATCCTGACGATGTGCATATTTGTGTCGATTATTTTCAAAGAATTTTGACAACAAGCGAAAAACAAAAACCAATCGAATATCGAGTCCAACACAAAAATGGTAATTGGCGATGGCATACAAGCAACTCATCTGCTATTAAAGACGCTAATGGCAATATTTTGTACTTCGTTGGTATTTGCTATGACACCACTGACCGTAAAGAAGCAGAAATTGCACTCAGAGAAAGCGCCCAACGAGAAGCACTCCTCAATCGTCTTTCTAGCCAAATTCGAGCTTCTTTGGATCTCAATTACATTGTGGAAACCGCAGTGCAGGAGATTCGCAACTTATTCCAGATCGATCGCTGCGTCTTCTTTTGGTATCGGCAAGACGCTGATGTACCATACTGGGAAAGAGTCTATGAGGCGAAAAGTTCCTTTTTACCGTGTCTACTTAACCAACAAGAAGCAACTCATGCCGAAATCAAACTAATTGCAGCCAAAACCTTGAACGGAGAAATCATCCGCGTTGATGATACTGAGACTGTGGGCGATTCCATAGCAGAGCAATTTTTGCAGGATTTTGGTTTTACTGCTTTTATGGCGCTGCCTGTACACACCCAATCTGGTGAAATTGGTGCATTTAGCTGTGGTTATTGTAGTGGCTTTCGTCCTTGGCTGAACAACGAAGTAGAATTACTACAAGCAGTTACAGTTCAACTAGCGATCGCCATTGACCAAGCTAAACTTTACAACCAAAGTCGCATTACCGCCCAAACTGCCCAAGACAAAGCCCAGCAACTAGAAGCAGCACTGCTAGAACTTCAACAAACTCAAACGCAACTAATTCAAACTGAAAAAATGTCCAGTTTAGGACAATTGGTTGCAGGTATTGCCCACGAAATCAATAATCCCGTCAATTTCATCTACGGCAATATTAGCCACGCCAGTGAATATACTAAGGATTTGCTGCACTTAGTAGAACTTTATCAACAAAGCTACTGCCCACCAACACCAGAGATCGATCGACAAATTAATACCATTGATTTGGAATTTCTCAAGCAAGATTTACCCAAAATTCTGGAGTCGATGAAGATGGGAGCCGAACGCATTCGGCAGATTGTCCTATCTTTACGCAATTTTTCTCGCCTTGATGAAGATGGTACAAAAGCAGTGGATATTCATGAAGGGATGGATAGCACTTTACTGCTATTGCAAAATCGCCTCAAAGCCAAACCAGGACATCCCGAAATCCAAGTAATTCGAGACTACGGCAATCTACCACCAGTAGTCTGTCACGCCGGACAGATGAATCAGGTGTTTATGAATGTGTTGACAAATGCGATCGATGCTTTAGAAGAGTCATACTCTGTGGGAAGGCGAAGCGCCTATATCAATAGTCATACCCCGCAAAAAGGCGTTTGTGTAGCGTCTCCAAGAGTTGCGCCTATGTCATTAGCAAACAACACTGAACAAATGACTTTGCCACAAATTCATATTCGCAGCCTCATCCAAAAAGACTATGTAATCATTAGCATTGCTGACAATGGCCCTGGGATGAGTGAGGAAGTACGCAAACGCCTATTTGATCCCTTCTTCACGACAAAACCTGTGGGTAAAGGTACAGGTATGGGATTATCAATTAGCTACCAAATTGTAGTCCAAAAACACGGTGGAAAGATCCATTGTATTTCAGCACCAGGAGAAGGAGCCGAGTTTGTTGTAATGATTCCACTAAAGCAAGAACCCTCAACCTAGATATCACGCAATAGAGATAAAAGTGAAAAAATGTAGAGATGTAGCACTGTTACGTCTCTAGAAGGGTTCTGGATAACGCATATTTAATTTCTCGATATGTGTAATCTTAATCTAAACTTAATCAAAGCTTAACCTAATAGTTGTTAACTAAGATCAACTCACTTTTTGCTGCAACATTTTAACCCCCTCAATAACCTAAAATTTACAGGAATTGAGGGGATTATTTATTCTAATATAGGAAATTAGGTTTGAAAAACGTTGTAATGGTAGTACTATCTTTGCGTAGGCATAGCCAATCCAGACAATAGACTTCTTGGCATTTGTCGGGGTAAAGGGCAAGCGTAAAAGGGTAAAGAAACTCAAAATCCTTTCCCTTTAACCAAAACCTTTTCCCTAAGAGTGCAAAAACATATTTTTGCAAGAGGTCTAATGTACATAATGAACTGCACCTACTGGCGTGGCAAGCCTTAAATGTTGCAATAAATTTTCTTGTGGGACGGGTGTCCTTACCCGTCCGGGCGGGCAAGATGCCCACCCCACAAGAGCTAAATTTTATGCACTATTTTAGCCTTGCCACGCCACTACGCACCGAACAGAAAAATCTCTGAGTACAAATAAAATAGAAGGCTGGGATGATACAACCCCAAAGTCAAAATAGTATCACCTATACACGCGTTATCCACCTAAGTCATGTAATTGACATAGATATTCCCCAATGGTCTGGAGATCCCACAGTAGAATTTGAAACTGTGGCTGAACTCAATAATGATGGTTATTACTTGCGGCGTTTCTCCTTGGGGGAACATAGCGCTACCCATATCAACGCCCCTAATAGTTTTCATAGTTCTGCTGTGGGAATTGACCAATATCCAGCCCAGTCTTTAGTTGTACCTGCGGTAGTTATAAACGTTTGCCAAGCCACAGCAGTTAATCCTGATTATGCTTTGACTATTGCTGATGTTTTAGCTTGGGAAAAAGAATACGGTGAAATTTCTCCTGGTTGTGTAGTTATATTGAATACTGGTTGGCAAAAAAAGTGGTCGGATAAAAGTGCATTCCTCAATCATGATGCTCAAGGGATTCCCCACTTTCCGGGATTTGGCAGCGATGCCACTCAATTTTTGCTTGATGAACGGCAAATAGTTGGGGTAGGAATTGATACTCATGGTGTAGACCCCGGACAGGATAACAGTTTTGCGATTAACCGCCTAGTTTTAGAACAACCGCGCATTGTGTTGGAGAATCTAACAAATTTGGATCAACTGCCACCGAAAGGTACTACTCTAGCGATCGCACCTCTAAGATTACGTGGTGGTTCTGGTTCTCCTGTCGGGGTGTTGGCGTTCGTGCCTTAATTTTTATATCGATATTTACCGATCGCGCCAATTTCCTAAACTTGAGGATAACCTAGAAAGCAAGCAAACTTAATACACAAGTTTCAGTGGATCATCGGAGATTTTCCAAATGACAACTCCGCTATCTTGCCGTAATTATATAGACGGTCAATGGTTGAGTGCTGTAGGAGAAGCAACCCTAGAAAGTCGCAACCCTGCTGACAAAACCGAAGTCGTAGCCACATTTCCCCGTTCTCAAGTTCAGGATGTAGATACAGCGGTAGCCGCCGCCCGTCAAGCCTACCGCAGTTGGCGCAAAGTTCCGGCCCCAGCGAGGGCAGAATACATTTTTCGCGTTGGGGAAATATTACTCCAGCATAAAGAAGAACTTGCCCAATTAATCAGTCGGGAAATGGGTAAACCCTTGACGGAAGCTAGGGGAGATGTCCAAGAAGGTATTGACTGCGCCTTTTACAGTGCTGGCGAAGGACGGCGACTATTTGGGCAAACCACACCTTCGGAAATGTCCAATAAATTTGCCATGACTGTACGGATGCCCATCGGAGTCTGTGCCTTAATTACTCCCTGGAATTTCCCGGTGGCAATTCCTTGCTGGAAAGCTATGCCAGCCTTGGTATGTGGCAATACAGTTATTCTCAAACCTGCCGAAGATACCTCCGCCTGTGCAACTAAATTGATTGAGATTTTTCAACAAGCAGGTTTACCACCAGGAGTAATTAACTTGGTGCATGGTGTGGGAGAAGAGGCGGGGAAAGCTTTAGTTGAGCATCCCAATGTTGATTTAGTATCCTTTACTGGTTCTTCAGAAACGGGTGCTTTTGTCGGCGCGACTTGCGGACGCACTCACAAGCGTGTCTGTTTGGAAATGGGTGGTAAAAATGCTCAAGTGGTGATGGAAGATGCCGATTTAGAACTTGCTCTCGATGGGGCAGTGTGGGGAGCGTTTGGCACAACTGGGCAACGGTGTACGGCTACTAGTCGGCTGATTTTGCATCGTGATATCAAGGAAAAATTTACCGCTATGCTTTATGAGCGTACCAGTAAGTTACGCTTGGGTGCTGGCACTGACTCTGATACAGATATTGGCCCGATAGTCAATGAAAAGCAACTCAAACAGGTGAGGAAGTATTTGGATATCGCTCGTGAGGAAGGAGCAAAGGTTTTAATTGGTGGGGAAATCGCTAGTGAAGGCTCATTAAAAAACGGTTACTTCTTTCAACCAACTATTTTGGATGATGTAACTCCTGATATGCGAGTTGCTCGTGAAGAGATATTTGGGCCAGTGGTGGCATTAATTGAGGTTAGCTCCTTTGAGGATGCGATCGCAATTCTCAACGATAGCAATTATGGTCTTTCTTCTTCAGTTTATACGCGCGATATCAATCGGGCTTTTACTGCCATGCGCGACATTGAAGCAGGTATCACCTATATTAACGGCCCGACTATTGGTGCAGAGGTACACTTACCTTTTGGTGGTGTGAAACAAACCGGTAACGGACACCGCGAAGCTGGAACTACTGCAATGGATGTTTTCACAGAGTGGAAAAGTGTTTATGTTGACTTCTCTGGAAGTTTGCAACGCGCTCAGATAGATAATCGTAGTTAATTGTTTGCAAATACACCTCAAATAATTAACTACCTCTGGCTGTGGGAAAGTTTAAGCCAAGGATATTTCATAAGACTTCTTGGCATTTGTCGGGGTAAAGGTGAAGGGGAAAAGGGTAAAGAAACTCAAAATCCTTTCCCTTTACCCTTTTCCCTTTACCCTGAGAGTGCAAAAATATATTTTTGCAAGAGGGTCTATAGTAAATTTGGGTCAATTCCTTGTTGTTGTAATTTGGTTAAAAGTTCTTGAAACTGCTGCTGAGTTTGTTCTAGCTGTTGTTGCTGTTGTGCGTTTATCTCTTCTGGAGTTTGGTATCTATTACCATCTTGGTCATACCAAAATAGCCATTCTCGTGTTCTTCCTTGATAAGTACCCTGTTCTCGTCCAATCCCTAAACCAATTTCTGGCATCCAAATTCGATCGCCGAGTTGTAAAGTATACTTACCTTCAACTAAGCGATAAACTTCTAAACGTTGACGCTTACGACGTAGCCGCGTTGGTGCATAAATGACGTAATATAAAATGCCTAATTGGGCATAATCTATTTTCTTTTGTTCATATTCGCTATTGTAGGTTTGAGAAACCACCTCTAAAGCTAAAATGGGCACAATCCCTTCTTCTTCCCAGAAAACGTAACTAGAACGTCTGGTAATTCCGCCGATGAAGGTAGGCAGTCTAAGGGATTGTATACATACAGCACTTTTCGATTCATTAACCAAATCAAATAATCTGCTTTAATACAAGATAGCCACTATTTCGCATACCTGCTATGTCCGCCGACTACCTGACACCAGAACAACGTGCATTCATATCCCGATGTCGAGAAAAATGGCAACACATTGGACTATCTACCGAACCCATCAACCAACAACAGGCTACGGATGCAGTTCGAGCAATATATACTGCACTCGAACTCACTGAACCTGAAATAATTATCGTTGATAGCCCTAACGCTGGGTTCGAGTACATCTGGAATTTGCTCAAAGTCGAATCTCAGACAATTCTGGGTGATGCTATAGATAGTTACCACTGGAGTAAAATCTACAGTAAGTTGCAATCATATTTGCTCACGCGATTACCCGTTGATTTACAAACAAATTTACATTCTTTGTTTGACAATCATCTAGCAAAAGAATATGCCAAATTACTCCAAGAACAGTTAGAAATACAATGGGGAGATGTTTTAGAGGAACATTTTGGTAAACGCAATAGCCAGTTGATTAAAAATATATTCTCTTCTTGTCGGAAACCGGAAATTTTAATTGCAGGATGCAGTTATTTTGACTTTTGTATTCAGAGTTTCAACTACCAGCAATTTGAAAACCAACTATTCATTTTAGAAGATTTTGTTAAAAATTGCGGCTGGACTTTCTTCTTTCAAAATATCGCGATTATTTCCAACCATTGCACCACAATTAATATTGATAGCAACAACCATCTCCACGGTGAAAATACATCTGCCGTAGCCTTTACAGATGGGTATAGCCTGAATGCACATCACGGTAAAATAACCCTACAACGCAAGCGTCAACTCGACGATCTCGCCTGGACAAAGATATTTGAAAAAATGAAGGCAGTCGAAATTGACTCTTGGGAAGAATACAAGTTGTTACGTGTCGTTGAAGGAATTAATGTCCAGCCTAAGCAGTTCCTTAAAGTAATAAATCCAAATACGGGAGAAGTGCAGGTTTTTAGAGTGTCTATGCGGTTCACATCTGCTATTGAGGCGGCACGCTGGGTAAACCAACGCAAAACTTAGGAATCATGAGTAAGAATAAGCTATTTCATAATTATTTGTTGTTTGACAAACTCAGAAAAATTTAAATTAAAGCTGATGCCAATACTGTGTTTGATTACCATTTCTCAAACACTGGCAATACTTAGGCAATTATCATTATTTTCAATTTGGTCTCGCAAGTTATTACTAATTCTTGGGTGCTTTCAGCCGCGCTAGTAGCGACTGTCAAATTTCCGAGTCAAGCGTTGGCTAGCAAATACCGCAGGCATCGCTGTTTGATGGCATTTTTTCAGATTAACGTGAGTTCGACGGCTCTAAAAACCCCACTTCCATTCCTCTCCCCCACTCTTCGAGAGGCTTTGAAACCCTAATTTTTTCATTGTCAACTAAAAATATTTCTGCCCCTCTCCGCCTCGGAGAGGGGTTGGGGAGAGGTTCATCGAACTCACGTTAGATTAGATGCAGAGTTGACGGGAGTGACTACAGGGTTGACGAAAGTCACTACAGGGTTGACGGGAGTGACTACAGGGTTGACGGGAGTGACTACAGACTTGACGGGAGTGACTACAGGGTTGACGAAAGTCACTACAGGGTTGACGGGAGTGACTACAGAGTTGACGAAAGCCACTACAGGGTTGACGGGAGTGACTACAGAGTTGACGAAAGCCACTACAGAGTTGACGGGAGTGACTACAGAGTTGACGAAAGTCACTACAGAGTTGACGGGAGTGACTTCGGGGTTGGTTTTTGTTTGCTGCGATCGCCTAATTATAAAAACTCGTTGCCAACAAAGCAATCTCTGAGTGTTGCGTTGGCTAGCAAATACCGCAGGCATCGCTCTTTGATGGCATTTTTTCAAACTAGATGCTTTAATAAACCGCTTTCAGCCGCGCTAGTAGGAGAAAATAATCTTTAAACTGTTGCAAACTCAGTATATTTCCTCACTTCGGGAGGCTGAAAAG
Organism: Nostoc sp. DSM 114160; assembly: GCF_053470305.1. Classification (NCBI taxonomy): domain Bacteria; kingdom Bacillati; phylum Cyanobacteriota; class Cyanophyceae; order Nostocales; family Nostocaceae; genus Nostoc; species Nostoc sp. DSM 114160. The sequence goes on from NZ_JBPFGO010000003.1 coordinate 981,207, forward strand.
CCAAGACAATATCGCTTGCAGGAACATCTAAACGCATTAACTCAGTTGCCATTCCTTCTTCAGTCAAATCTTCTTCGATGTAAATTTTTTCATTTTTAATGCGAATATAGACAGAAATTCCTTTAACTCTTTTCCCTTGTTTCCAACCAATATTGAACCACAAATATTGACTTCTTTCATCATCAAACATTAATACTTCATCCACATCAACAATAGTTACTTGTGAAGATATTCTTTGATACTCTGTTAATATTTGCTTGATTAGATTTTGGTATTGAGTTAACTTATCCATTTCACAATCTCCTCTTTCTTCATATTAATAACTAATAAATAAACTTGATACTTTGCCAAAATTAGTTGAATTGCAACTTTTTGGAAGAAATCTTCATAAATTACTTCTCCTATCGCCAAATATAATTCTTGCTCGGAATATTCAATGCAATCTTTGAGTGTTGCGTTGGCTAGCAAATACCGCAGGCATCGCTTTTTGATGCTGTCATAAATTAATATTTATCTCCAGATTATTGCTAAATTTAAAGTAAATCCTGGTAAAATATCTTCACCTAATAATTCTTTTGGATGTTCTAATATTTCCACTGGTTGACCAAGACGGTAGATTTCTACCTGACGTAATTTTGAATTAATTAACCAACCTAATTTAACCCCGTTATCGATATATTCCTGCATTTTCTCTTGGGTTTCTTTCAAAGAATCGCTGGCTGACATTAACTCTAAAACGAAGTCTGGTGCAATAGGTGGAAACTTTTCTTGCTCTTCAGGTGTAAGTGTATCCCATCGTTCTTTTCTAATCCAAGCGACATCAGGAGAACGGTTTGCACCATTAGGCAATTTAAAGCAAGTGGAAGAATCGAAGCAAATTCCTAGTTGAGTTTGACGATTCCAAATCACAAAATCTGCCGCAATTTCAATATTACGATTTCCAGTCTCTCCGCCTGTGGGTGGCATGATTAGAAGTTCTCCCCTTGCATTGCGTTCAAATTTGATTTCAGGGTTTTCACGACACAACTGATAAAATTGATTGTCGGTGAGTTGGATGATGGGGTTTAAGTTGATGGCGATCGCTGTCATAGTAACTATATTGGGGATGACATCAAAATTTAATGAAGCTTTTTACCACAAACTAATTGTATCAAGACATCTTAGCAATGAATTTCAGAGTCAAGCGTAGGCGTAGCCCAACCCAGGCATCGCTCTTGAACACCATTTTTTCAGACTAGATGCAGGGTTTGTCTTTGTTTGGTGCGATCGCTTAATTATAAAAACTCATTGCCAACAAAACAATCTTTGAGTGTTGCGATCGCTCTTGAACACCATTTTTTCAAACTAGATGTAGGGTTTGTCTTTGTTTGGTGCGATCGCTTAATTATAAAAACTCATTGCCACCAAAGCAATCTCTAAGTCTTGTGAGCTTTACTCGCTCTGACAAATAAATCTTTTTGTTTTGCCCATAGACGCAAAGAAGGCCGCAAAACAACTACTTTTAGTCGAATAATAATGTAGAAAAAGTTTGCAAAAAGTTGCATTGCAGGATTGGGTAGAAGTAAAAACGAACTCAAAGTATTTACTTAGCAGGTTCAGGTGGTAAACCAAGCTTGACACGAAAATCGTCTTCGTATTTTGCCTTATCCCAATTTTTAGCAGATTTAACTTGCTCAGGAGTCAGGTTTTTGGCATTCCTAAGGTCGGCAAGGAAGAGGTCGGCATTGATGAGGTTGGCATTGCTGAGGTTGGCATTGCTGAGGTCGGCACTGTTGAGGTCGGCACTGCTGAGGTCGGCATCTCTGAGGTCGGCAAGGATGAGGTCGGCATTGATGAGGTCGGCACCCCTGAGGTCGGCACCCCTGAGGGTCGGCACCCCTGAGGTCGCCAAAGATGGCAAAGATGAGGGCACTTTTGAGGTAGGCACGGCTGAGGCCGGCACGGCTGAGGTTGGCACCGTTGAGGTTGGCACGGCTGAGGTTGGCACGGCTGAGGTTGGCACCGTTGAGGTTGGCACGGCTGAGGTTGGCACCGTTGAGGTTGGCACGGCTGAGGTTGGCATCGCTGAGGTTGACACTGCTGAAATCTTTACTAGCTAGACTCTCACCAGCTTGTACCAGCTTTTCCAGTGCTTGAATTCTTACTCGACTATACTCTTTTCCCTTAACAGCATCGACTTGCTGCCAAAGTTGGTTTATCCTAATCTGTTTCTCAATTACAATACCCAGAACTACTGACGCAACCAGCGGAATAATTAAGAAAAACCCAACGGTTCTAAAGCGATTATTCCGTCTTTGTCTGACACTTGCTTGAATAAACTCAATAGCTAAGTCAGATAATCTTAAGTTCTCAGTTTGTTGCTTGTGAAAATCTTCTACCTCTCTTAACCGTTTCCCCTGAAGGAGATAATCTTTCGCCTTTGCTCTATCTCGCCATTCAACAGCCGCAGCTTCAATTTTCCGTTTTTGTCGCAGTATGTCCCGACTTTCCTCAATCCATTTGCGTAATAGCAACCAATGGCGAATCAGCACTTCATGTGCCACATCTACCACAGCAATTTGATTAGATAAGGTACTGGTGACAACTAGCTTCTCATCAGCTAACCGTTGAATTATTCTATTAATCGCAGCTTCTGGATGCTGTGAACTAACTAAATCTCGTTGCAAAACTTGTCTACGGGTATCTTCTGTTCCTTCTCCCAACTGCGTCAATTCTAAAAAAATCCGTTTTGTTGCTTGCTGTTCCTCAAGTGATAATGACTCATAAACTTCTGTAGCGCGTGTTTGCAGGGTTCCTCTGACTCCACCTAGTTTGCTATACGTAGTCAGGGTTAACCGTTCTTCAGTTCTTTGCTGCCATAGTTCTGTTAGCGTGTACTGCAACAACGGTAAACTCCCCGGTGAATCTTCTACATCTGCAATCATTTGAGAAACTAATTCCGGTTCTACTGCTAAGTTCACCTGTTCAGCCGGTTTGATAATTGCTGTTTCTAATTCCTCCCGAATCATCGGTGTTACCGTTACTAAATGGTCTTGAATTTTCTTAGCAAGTCCGCCATACTCTTGTTCCAAACATTTACCAAAAAAATCAGCCCGCATTGTAATTATTAGGCAGAGTTTGTTGTCATCCCGTTGCAAAGCACCTAGCACACATTCAAAAAACTGCTGTCGTTTTATAATGTCTTGACATTGAGTAAAAGCTTCTTCAAACTGGTCTACCACTAGCACTACGCGCTGAGTTTGTGCAGCAGTAATCAACTGTCCTAAACCAACTGCGCCTTTGGCAATTAATTCTTCTGCTTTTGCTAATTGTGAGGCTCGGTCAATATCTGATAATTCTGATTCTACAAATGCCAGTGCTAAATTTTGTAAGGGGTTAATCCCTGGTCGAAATATTTTCAACTGCCAAGTATCGCTACCTGATAACCTGCGTCCTAACTTTAATTGATAAAGTAAACCCGCTCTCACAACACTAGATTTGCCACTTCCTGATGCTCCCAACACAGCGAGGAAATTACCCGATCGCACTTTTTCTAATAATTCATCAGTTAACGCTGTTCTGCCATAAAATAATTTGGCATCTGCTTCTGTACAATCAAAATAAGACAACCCTTTATAGGGACAAATAGCTGATATTTCTACTGTGGAATTAACAACAGAGGAATCCCATTTGCGGGTGAAATTAATTGCTTCACCAGAGTTAGCAAAAATGGGACGCTGGGGAAAGGGATGATATTGTTGATTGAGCGAATCTACTAAAGTGTAGTTACTCACCCAACGGTCTTGTTTTGGTTCCAAACCTTGAAGCAGTGCGGCGGTGAGAACGCTGTGTTGGCTGTTAATCTCTTCAAAAGCTACCTCAAAATCACGAGAAGCCGCAATAAAACACCTGTCTCTGCCTTTACCGCGATCGCCTGGATCTGCCTCTGCAAAATTTAGCACTTCTCCGCTATAGCAGCAATCCAAAATCACAATTTGTTGTCTTACTTCACTTTCTTGCAGCAGTCGCCGCAGCCATTGCAAAGATAATCCCCAATTACCCGCATCGGGGTTGACTTCACTTGTCGCTAAAAAGCCTTCCTGAATCCCTAGATTTTTCCGCAAACCATGACCAGAAAAATACAGCAGCGCTGTATCTGGCGGCTTTCCATCTGGCTTAAATAATTGGACGATCGCTCTTTCTAACTGAGTTAAACTAACTTTAGTTTGCTTACCAATGCGAATCGTCTCATTTTCCTTGTCTTTGACTGCTGGTAGCCGCGTTACCCGAAACTCCCCATATTGTTGTAAGATTTGAGCGATCGCTTCACCATCGGCAGCAGGAGCATTAAGACTCTTTAAGCGGTCATACGTATTAATTCCCACCACCAAAGCGTCTCGACTCATATCAGCAAGCTTTATGATAGTTTAGTTGCATTATTTCCAGCTTCTACAAGAAATTTACCGCATTTTCCGTAAAAATGTGTAAGGTAGCACAGCTGTGCTACCCTGACTTTTCACGTTATGTGAAAAAGTCCACGAAAAACCTAACCCCCTAACCCCCTTCCCGATGCGGGAAGGGGGAAATTCAAAGTCTCTCTCCTTTTAGGAGAGAGATTTAGAGAGAGGTTTTCCAGATGCCGTGAAAAGTCAGCTGTGCTACCCTACGCCTAATTCTTTTAAGCAAGATTTATTCCATGACTCAACTCACACCTATTTATTTAGAAGATGGCACGATTATTTACATTGAAGCTACAGATAATATAGATGCACCGCCAGTTAACATCGAAGTTTCTCCAGAGGGAGAAGAAGCGCTAATTGATAAGGGATGGGATGCTGATGCTGCACAAAAACAGATAGTGCAAAATTTTCAAGCGATTGAAGGTACAATTCGGGCTTACACTGTTTATTCACTTAATGCTTTTAAGAAAATCCCTGTTGCTAATATTGATAAAGTAACTTTAGAATTTGGCATCAAAGTTGGCGGTGAAGCAGGTATACCTTACATAACTAAAGGCACGGCTGAAAGCAATCTGAAGGTAACAGTAGAGTGTTCATTTCCTGACCAATCGGAAAAACAAACTCAGCAATCATGAGTCAAAGTATTGGCGCTGCTAAAATTTCTATTATTATTCCGGCTATTAATGAAGCAGGAAATATTAAAAAAGCCATTGCTACTACTCAAGCCAATCTAAATATAGAAGTCATTGTAATCGATGGTGGCTCTAGTGATGATACTGTAGCGATCGCTCAGTCTTTAAATGTCAAAGTTATCTCATCATCTCCCGGTCGTGCTGTGCAAATGAACGCGGGTGCTGTAGCAGCTAGTGGTGATATTCTGTTATTTCTCCATGCAGATACCCGTTTGCCAACGGGGTTTGATGAGATGATTCGCACGGCGCTACAACAACCTGGGATTGTAGCTGGTGCTTTTAAGTTGCGGATTGATGCGTCACTTTTAAGTTTACGATGGGTGGAGTGGGGAGTAAATGTGCGATCGCATTTTTATCAAATGCCCTATGGCGACCAAGCAATTTTTTTAACAAAGGAAGTATTTCAGCAAATAGGCGGCTTTCCCGAATTGCCTATCATGGAAGACTTTGAACTCATGCGTCGTCTAAAACGCATCGGACGCATTGTAATTATTCCCACACCAGTTGTCACCTCAGCGCGTAGATGGTTGCAAAAGGGAGTATTCAAAACTACGCTGCTTAATCAGATAGTAATTATTGCTTATTTGCTCGGCGTTTCACCTGAGCGAATTTGTCGCTGGTATCGCCGAGAAAAATTTAAGAGGCTTTAAGCTGTTTCTCATGTAGGTGGTATATCTTAAGGGCATTGGATTTAAGGTGTAAATTTGAAAGTTGAGCTTCAGAAGGTCAACATTGAGCCTCAGAAGGTCAACATTGAGCCTCAGAAGGTCAACATTGAGCCTCAAAAGGTCAACATCGAGCCTCAGAAGGTCAACATCGAGCCTCAGAAGGTCAACGTTGAGCTTCAGAAGGTCAACGTCGAGCCTCAGAAGGTCAACATTGAGCCTCAGAAGGTCAACGTCGAGCCTCAAAAGGTCAACGTCGAGCTTCAAAAGGTCAACATCGAGCCTCTGAGGGTGAAACTTATAAAAATGAACAAGCGTTTATTAAATTCCAAACTCAAACTACTACTGCTAAGTTGCCTGATTATCACTCTAATAATTGCTGCTAAACAGTTAAACTTACAGGTACTTTTACAGACCTTAGTCATTTGGGTTCACAGTCTTGGTACTTTAGGGCCTATTGCCTACATAGTTATTTTCAACTTAGCAACATTACTGTTTATACCAGGTTCCCTTCTAACGCTCAAAGGTGGTTGTCTGTTTGGAGTATTTTGGGGATCGATATATGTGCTAATTGCTGCAACAATTGGAGCAACCTTAGCTTTTCTCATTGGACGCTACCTGTCGCGGGATTGGGTTTCTCGACAAATGGACAAACATCCTAAATTTAAAGCGATTGATTTAGCAGTTGCTAAAGAGGGATGGAAAATTGTTTTGCTAACTCGTCTTTCACCCGTCTTTCCCTTCAATTTATTAAATTATGCTTTTGGAGTAACACAGGTTTCTCTCAAAGATTATATATTAGGTTCCTTCGGCATTATTCCCGGTACTGTGATGTACGTTTATATTGGTTCTTTAGCTGGTAATCTTGCCACGATTAACACCTCTCATCAACCAATTACTCCAGAAACTCAAGTCTGGCAATGGATAATGCGAGTAGTTGGGTTGATTGCTACCGTTGCTGTAACTATGTATCTCACAAAAATTGCTCAGAAAGCATTAGCTCAAAGTGTGGCAATAGAAGAAATCACAACCGATGAAAAAACTAACAATCATTCAGATATTTAAAGCCTCTCTGCGAGACGCTACGCGTAGCTTGCTTCCACGAAGTGGTACGACTTTGCTCGGCTTTAACACTGAGCGACTTGCCTTGAGCGAAGTCGAAAGGAGCCGAAGTGTTAAAAGTATTAATGCCAGAAACTTCCAGAAGTTTTTTAGCCTCAGTGTATTAATATTACTAATATTGGCAAGTAGTTTTTCATTAAACACAGACCCAGCTTTAGCACAAGAATCGGTAAATTCAAATTCTTTTAATCCCCAAGCAATTTTACGCGAAGCCTTGCAGTGGATTGAAAGCCTGGGTGCATTAGGAGCCATAGCTTTTATTGCCCTTTATATTATCGCTACCGTTGCTTTTTTTCCAGGTTCTATTCTCACTTTGGGAGCTGGTGTAATTTTTGGTGCAGTTTGGGGTTCTCTTTACGTGTTTATCGGTGCAACCCTTGGCGCTACAGCTGCTTTTCTCGTCGGACGTTATTTAGCAAGAAGTTGGATTGCTCAGAAAATTGCAGATAACAAAAAATTTGCCGCCATAGATGAAGCGGTAGGTAGAGAAGGATTAAAAATTGTCCTGTTAACGCGACTGTCCCCGATATTTCCTTTCAATTTGTTAAACTATGCCTTTGGCATCACGGGAGTTTCACTTCAAGATTACTTTATCGGCTCTCTAGGGATGATTCCTGGAACCATCATGTATGTTTATATTGGTTCCCTTGCAGGTAATCTTGCGATGATTGGCACTGAGGCTCAACCTACCAACCCGAATTTACAATGGGCAATTCGCATCTTGGGTTTGATTGCAACAGTCACTGTTACAGTTTATGTAACCCGGATTGCCCGCAAAGCTTTAGAAGAGGAATTGTAGGGTAGCACAGGTGTGCTTGCAAATTGCTGTAAATTATTGATTGCTGAAACATTTATAGAAAAAAGCTTCAATCGTATCTGTCAATTCCCAAACGGACAAAACAATTTAAACGTTGTATTCCTTATTAAACAAGCATAAAAAATAAAAGACTGAGCCGCCTAAATTAATCGGGATTCTTAATTTTAAAAGAGGTTTCGCCAATGACCAATTCAGATTTAGAAAGAGTCACAGTTCGCCCAATTGACGAGTATAACCAAAAGCTGGTGTCTTATGCCCATCCGCCAAATTGGGTTAATCCTCAGCCTGCCGACGTTTACGACTTGGTAGTTATTGGTGCTGGAACGGCGGGATTAGTCGTGGCGGCGGGGGCTGCGGGTCTGGATTTGGGTTTAAAGGTGGCGTTAATTGAAAAGCATCTCATGGGTGGAGATTGCTTAAATGTTGGTTGCGTACCATCTAAAACTATTATTCGCTCTGCCCGCGTTGTTGGCGAAATCTGGGATGCTAAAGACTTGGGAGTTAATATTCCCCAACATAATATTGATGTTGATTTTCCCAAAGTTATGGCCAGGATGCGGAAGATAAGAGCTGATATCAGCCCTAACGACTCGGCGGAACGGTTTCAAAAGTTGGGTGTCGATGTCTTTTTGGGTAGCGGTCGATTTGCAAGTAAAAATACGGTGGAAGTTGGCGATCAAACCCTCAAGTTTAAAAAAGCTGTGATTGCAACTGGCGCAAGAGCTGCACAACTGTCGATTCCGGGAATTGAACAGGCGGGTTATCTAACCAATGAAACGGTTTTTTCTCTAATTCAACGACCGGAACGTTTGGCGGTGATTGGTGGCGGGCCCATTGGTTGCGAAATGGCGCAAGCTTTCCGGCGTTTGGGTTGTGAGGTAGTGCTTTTCCATAGCGGTTCTCATCTCCTAAATAAAGAAGACCCCTGAAGCCACTAAAATTCTTCAAAAGGTTTTGATTAACGAAGGAATTCGCCTAGTACTCGATTCCAACTTGGAAGAAGTGGTAACTGTCACCGAGGGAAAACGCCTTTACTTTTCCTCTAACGGTCATCGAGATTCGGTAACAGTCGATGAAATTTTAGTTGGTGCGGGGCGATCGCCAAATGTCGAAAATCTAAATTTAGAAGCTGTAGGTGTGGAATATGACAAGCACCTTGGCGTGAAGGTAAATGATTACCTGCAAACGACCAATCCCAAAATTTATGCAGCTGGCGATATCTGCATGAACTGGAAGTTTACCCATGCTGCTGATGCCGCAGCGCGGATTGTAATTAAAAATACCCTGTTTTCTCCCTTTGGCTTGGGACGCTCGAAACTCAGTAGTTTGGTGATGCCTTGGGTAACTTATACTGACCCAGAAATTGCCCACGTAGGGTTATCCGAACACGAAGCGCAGAAATTGGGTATTGAGGTGACAACAATTGAGATTCCTTTTAGTAGTGTAGACCGAGCGATCGCCGATGGTGAAGAGTTAGGATTTCTCAAAATTCACCATAAAAAGGGGTCTGATGAAATTATCGGTGCAACTATTGTCGCCAGTCACGCGGGTGAGATGATATCAGAAGTGACTACGGCAATGGTGAATAAGATTGGTTTGAGCAAGTTAAGCAGTGTAATTCATCCTTATCCCACTCAAGCCGAAGCAATTAAAAAAGCAGCTGATGCTTATCGTCGAACGCTCCTAACATCAAATACCAAAAAATTGCTGGGATTTCTGACAAAGTTATCTTAAGCAAAATCAGCGAACGGTCAGATAACTGTTCGCTGATAACTGATAATTTTTATGTCACTGCTATATCTCTACACAGGTCGGAAACGATCGATCTCGCCTCCGGTCAAGTTTGCGTAATACAGATTACCATCAGGGCCAGTGGTGATTTGTGTAGGCAGTCCTAGATTAGGCCTGTCTGTTTGGGAAGCAAACCGCTTAACTGAGGTAACTTTACCTTGACTATCTAATATCAAAGCATCGATAGTTCCTTGACTGAAATCACCAATGAATAAGGCACCTTGATAGATTGCAGGGAAAGTATTACCTGTGTAAAAGTCACCCACTAGGATCGAATTAGAACCAGAATGCTTGTAAGTGTACAGTGGTTCTGTAACAGATGAGCCACTATTATAGAAGGCTTTTGCTGCATCTAAATTAGCGTAGACTGGTTGTTTCAGACTGACGACATTACCATTTGCATCAAGGCCACCTTCATAGAATGGCCAGCCAAAGTTAGCTCCTGGTTTTCCGACATTCACCTCTTCGTAAGTACCGAAGCCAACATCGCCAATATAGGGGGTATTGGTCTTTTTATCAATTGTGAAACGGAAGGGGTTACGCAGACCGAAGTCATAAACTTTGGAAATATTGCTATTGGCGTCACCGTTGTAGAAAGGATTGCTTGATAAGCCTTTACCAGTAATCGGGTCAATCCGCAGAATCTTGCCGGATAGATTATTTTTATCCTGGACGCGAATTGCTCGGGGGTCTACTCCATTGTAGGAAGTACCATCTCCTAAGCTCACAAATAGAGAACCATCAGTACCAAAACGCACAGAACCAACTGAGTGAGATTCACTATCATTGGCTATAAAATTCTGGATATTTTGGACTTTATCGAGATTATTGAGATAATCCTGCAAGCTAGTAAACGGCTTACCAGTATCTTTGTTGAGAATTCCTGATGGTGCATAGCCAAGTGAAACATTTGTGCTATTTCCATCTGGGTGGCTGATATTTGCCCAAGTGCCATTTGTGCCGAGTAGTACAACTTCGCTGCCAGCAATTGCAGTAGTGTAATTAGTATTGGGGTCAGCTGTAAAGCGACTTAGGCGTGCAGTACGATTCCCATTTTGATCGGGATCGTCCAATGTGCTATTGGGATTATTATTAGGATTGCTTGTATTAGTTTCTGGTGGATCGTAGGTATACAACAGGTAAACATAGTTGTTGCCGTTTGGACTTTTACCAAAATCTGGATGTACGGCAATGCCTAAAAGACCGCGATCGCGCGTATCATTTACTTGTCCGCTAATATCAGTAAACGGTGTTGATAATAAGCTACCGTTTTTCATGACTCGCACTACCCCATTTTTCTGGGCAATGAACATACTGTTACCATCAGGTGCCCATTCAAAAGCTGTAGGTTGATTCAAACCAGAAGCTACCTTATCTAAAGCAAAATTACCAGAGTCATTATCAATAATAGTGATACTTGTCTGTTGATTAGTTAACTGCACTCCAACTGGGTTACTTAACTTCAAGGTAAATGTTTCATTTGATTCCCCAATGTTGTCATCAACAATGGGGATAACAATGGTGTTACTGGTTTGTCCAACTGCAAAACTCAAGTTTCCAGATACAGTTTTGTAATCAGATCCAGCTTTAGCAGTCCCATCTTCGGTCGTGTAGTTGACGCTAGCAGCCGCCGAAGCGTTGCCTCGTGTAACTATCACCTTAGCATTACCGTCACCTTCATTAACTACTGTCTGACTAAAATCGAGGCCGGAGCGATCGTTGTCTTGAATTGTAATTGCGAGAGTTCTTTGGACTCCTAGTGTTGCCCCCTCTGCCTGATCGATGACAAAATTAAAGGTTTCATCTCCTTCTATCAAGGAATCATCATTGATCGGAATCGATACCTGTGCGCTACTTTGTCCCGGCGCAAAAATCAGTGTTCCAGCAGTTTCAACGCCTTCACTGCCATAGTCAACTCCTTTTGTAGCAGTATTAGCTATAGTCGCATACTTAATTGAAGATGTACCACTTGTATCTCCAGTTCTAATTAGTTTGACGGTAACACTACCACTGTCTTCGTTCACAGTCATCGAAGACGAACCTAAGGTGATAGTGGTCGGAAGAAATGGTGAATAAAGTTGAGACTGAGGAATGATTTCCTTCGCCTGAGAGGCGCTTGACCAACGCAGTTGAGAAACGGCATTGCCTTTATTTTCGTAGTACTCAAGTTTAATATCGTACTTCTGACCTGCAACCAATGCGATCGAGCCACTAGATTCAGTGGCAGCTTGATCGACAAACTGACTGATGATTTGTTGACCATTCACCCACAGTCGCACACCATCATCAGCAGTAGTGTAGAACTTGTAAGTTTCGCTGTATTTGGCTTCTACCTGACCTGTCCACCGCACTGAGAAAGTATCTGCATCAATCGACGGAGCGGGAGAATCAGCGCCCCAGTTAAAGTTCACCGTCGGATTTGTAGTAGTTATCTTCAGATTGGTGAAGTCGATGTTGTCGTAGTACTCTCCTTTGAGTCCATTGCCACTACTAGGTGTGCTGACATTACTATACAGTTGCGACTGAGGAATGATTTCCTTCGCCTGAGAGGCGCTTGACCAACGCAGTTGAGAAACGGCATTGCCTTGCTTTTCATAGTACTCAAGTTTAATATCGTACTTCTGACCTGCAACCAATGCGATCGAGCCACTAGATTCGGTGGCAGCTTGATCGACAAACTGATTGATGATTTGTTGACCATTCACCCACAGTCGCACACCATCATCAGCAGTAGTGTAGAACTTGTAAGTTTCGCTGTACTTGGCTTCTACCTGACCTGTCCACCGCGCTGAGAAAGTATCTGCATCAATCGACGAATCGGGAGAACCAGTACGCCAGTTAAAGTTCACCGTCGGATCTGTACGAGTTACCTTCAGGTTGGTGAAGTCCATGTTGTCGTAATACTCTGCCTTGAGTCCATCTCCTTGAGAGAGTAGGCTAGAGCGAGCAGAAATGCTGGTTTGTCCTTGGTCAATACTTTCTAGAGATGATTTAGTAGTAATTACTGGACTTACAGATGTTGATAAGTTTTGATTTGATGCCATAATTAATGTTTCAAGATTAATTTTACATTGAATATTCCAGCAAAAAATGCATCATGAAGCTTGATATAAATATACTGATAAGCTAATAATTGATTAACTTATAAATATATATTTAGTAATTACTAATCATGAATAATTAATTGAAGAATATATTAGTCTTTGTTTTCTTTCAAAAATTTAGTAAATTTTTGATACCTTCTAAATTTTATTGATGTGCAGATGCATATCAGCAAGGCAAGCAGTGCTTAAGAAAGCAAATACATGCGTAATTAGTCAAATGCAATAACTTTACATAGATTACTTAAGTATTCTTTTAGTGCTTACACATTTGACAATAGATGGCGGTGTTATGTCTATCTTCTGTATGGAACTTTGTTTAAATATTCATATTGATATATCCTTTTTTAAAGGAATATAAAAGTTTTGCTGATGTTTAAATAAAAAATGCCAAAATATCGGATAATCTAATGTGCTTATCTACAAATTTATTAACTATATAAAATTTGTATAAAGAAAAATTTTAATATTTAAAGATTTGAAAAATTAATATTTATCTATACTTCATTTTGACTATTACTCTATCTTTTTGTTACCAGAACCAGCAGAAATATAGTAATAACCTAAAATCAGTGGAACAAAAACTTTTATCAGAGGGGGGGAAAAGGGTAAAGGTTCAAGAGGAAGGGGACTTTTGCAGAACCTTTTCCTGACAAATGCCAAGAAGTCTCTTGTTGTGAGTGGATTATCCTGTAAATCGCTATGGGACAGTTTCTCTTCTCTACAAGAGGCTACGCCCTAAGCGTTCGCGTTGGCGTTCGCGTTAGCGTCTCTGAAAGAGAAGCCTCTCGTTGGCGCAGCCTCTCGTAGAGAAGAGAAGCTATGCCGCAGGCTTTACGAGGCGCTGCGAGCAAAGAATTGTCAGCATCCGAAACCCTCTGTTTCGTTCATTTACAAAAGTTTTCAATTTACTCTAAGTCAGAAAAATTATAAGTTTGACGTTGCACATTCCCACTTTCCCCTAGACTAAGGGCAGCAACCTTGTTCAAACTGGCAGAGGAAAGTGGACTTTGACTGAGACAAACAATTTAAACTCTACCATCCAGAATCTTTCACGCAGGGAATTGCGGGATTTAGTGCGGACTCAGCTGCAAATGCTCCTAGAAGCAGGAGACTTGCAAGGAGCAAAATCAATTCTCGTACCCGTGCAGCCTGCGGATATCGCCGAGGCGATTGAGGGTTTACCAGAAGCGATGCACGCTTTGGCTTTTCGCTTGCTTTCTAAGGATGAGGCGATCGAAGTTTATGAATATCTTGACTACAGTGTTCAAGAACGGTTAATTGAAGAACTTAAAAGCCAGGAAGTCTGCGATATTGTCGATCAAATGTCGCCGGATGACAGAGCTAGGTTATTTGATGAATTACCGGCAAAAGTCGTCAATCGCTTGCTAGAACAACTGAGTCCAGCTGAACGTCAAGCTACAGCCCAACTATTGGGTTATGAAGCTGATACAGCTGGGCGAATTATGACGCTAGAGTTGATCTCGCTGAAAGAAAATTTGACAGTATCTCAAGCTCTAGAGCGAATTCGCAACTTAGCTAATGCCAGTGAAATGATTTATTATCTTTATGTCATGGATGCGGCAAGGCGCTTGACGGGGATTGTATCGTTGCGGGAATTAGTAACGTCTCAGCCTGAGCAAATGATTGGCGAAATTATGACCCGTGATGTGGTGTTTGTCTACACTGATACAGATCAAGAAGAAGTTGCAAGATTAATTCAAAGATATGATTTTTTGGCTGTGCCTGTAGTAGATCGAGAACAGCTTCTAGTAGGTATTGTTACGGTGGATGATGTAATTGATATTCTGCAACAAGAAACCACCGAGGATATCTATGCTTTGGGTGGTGGCGTGCAGTCGGGGGGCGACAATTATTTTCAAATGAATTTGCTGGAAATCGCTCGGAAACGGGTTGTCTGGTTATTGGTCTTACTTGTAACCAATACCGTTACAGGCACAATTATTAAGTCGCAAGAAGATATTTTAGCAAAAGTGGTGACACTGACGGCCTTTATTCCCTTGTTGACTGGTACTGGGGGTAATGTAGGCGCTCAATCTTCCACAGTGGTGATTCGCGGGATGAACACCGATGAAATCCGATCGCGTGGTGCATTGCAAGTAATCAGCCGAGAAGCGATCGCAGGCGCTTTATTGGGAGGAATGTTAGGTGCGATCGCTACTGTCTGGGCTTATTTTCTGCAAGGACGATTAGAAGTAGCGATCGCTGTCGGCACTAGTTTGGTAGCTATTTCTATTTTGGCTTCGATCTCCGGTTCAGCACTGCCATTTCTATTTCGCTATCTGCGTTTAGATCCGGCATTAATGTCAGCGCCGTTCATCACCACAGCAGTTGATGTCGTAGGTGTTTTGATTTACTTCAATTTGGCGCGGATAATTTTAAAGTTATGAAAAAAGTCATTGGTCATTGGTCATTGGTCATTAGTTGTTGGTAACAGACAAATGACAACGGACAAAGGACAAATGACAAAAGACAAAGGACAAATGACTAACTTAACTTTTACAATTCTGATTCCGTATCTGGAGCAACAATTTCGCCAGTACCCAATTGCAGTATCATGTCCTGGTCAGTAATCAATCCGCTAAGTTCCTTCACTTGTAAATTCATGTCTTCACAAGCTTGTCTAAGTTCTCTGGCAAATTTGTTGAGGTCTTGACCATAGCCACATTGATAAGCAGCAGTTTCAATTCCTTGCTGGGCATTTGCTCTAGCACAATCTACTAGTTCTCTGCCATTCAATGGTGTAGGAGATGCCATAGACGTAGTTATTATTTATTAAATGTTTGCTGCTAGATAGACTATCAATATTCCCACTTTTACTCATCCCTCCAATGGAAGACCATCAGGGTATAATTTAGAAGTAATTATTTTTTCTAATTAGTCATTAGTTCTTTATTCAAAGTGAATAACCAGTGACCAATGACTAATGACTAATGACTAATGACTGAACTTTTTACTTACCCATTGACAACATCTCCACCATTGACATGTAACACTTGTCCAGAGACATAAGAAGCATCATCAGAAGCTAAATATACGTAGCTAGGAGCAACTTCTTCAGGTTGTCCGGCTCGTTCCATTGGTACTTGTTTACCAAAAGTTTCAACTTTCTCTTCGGGGAAAGTTGAAGGAATTAAAGGTGTCCAGATTGGCCCTGGGGCGACAGCATTAACGCGAATTCCTTTGGATACCAAATTTTTTGATAAGGAGCGAGTAAAAGCAACGATCGCACCTTTTGTAGAGGAGTAATCTAGTAGTTGTGGGCTACCTTTATAAGCTGTTACCGATGTGGTATTGATGATAGCACTGCCCGTTTGTAAATGCTTGAGTGCAGCTTTAGTCATGAAAAACATTGAGAAGATATTAGTGCGGAAAGTTCGCTCTAGTTGCTCTTCGGTGATTTCTTCAATACTTTCTTTCGGATGTTGTTCAGCAGCGTTGTTGACGAGAATATCGAGTTTGCCAAACTCACCAACTGTTTGTTGTATGGCTTGCTGACAAAAAGTTTCATTGCCAATATCACCTGCAATTGTTACTGCACGACGCCCTTGTTTTTCTACCAAATGTTTTGTTTCTTTGGCATCATCGTGTTCATTAAGGTAAAGAATAGCTACATCTGCACCTTCTTTTGCAAATGCGATCGCAACAGCACGACCAATCCCACTATCTGCACCCGTAATCAATGCTACCTTATCTTGTAACTTCCCACTACCCCGATACTGAGCATCATCTGCTTTGGGTTTGGGTGTCATTTCTGATTCAACACCTGGTGTTTCTTGTTGCTGTGGCGGTTGTAATTTTTGCTCTTTTTTCTCTTTTGGTTCTTTTGATTTAGCCATCTGTTTTACCTTAGTCATTGAGTATTGAATGGGTGTTGAAAAAGGGGAATTGGGCACTCGTTATACTCCATCTTTCTCCTATTCCCTATTTCATAACTAAACCTTGGATCGAAAATTCAACCCAAGGTTTATTTTTTGCTTTGGCTCTCACTAGCCATTCGCAATTTTAGGCATTTCTATCCTGGATGTTTGCCAAACTTACTTATTCCTAGCAACTGTACGCGACTTACATTATTTATCCTCACGCTTGACCATGAAATAAGTACACAACTGCGATGCGATGAAGAATTTCTCTTTTTCACCTGCTTTCAAATTAACTATTATGTTGCTCTACTTTATCGCCCCCTAGAGGTAAACTAAGCTGCAACTAGCTCAACCTTAAGAGGGAAAAGAAATTAAAGAAGTCAGCGATTTCCGAGTTGCTATAGCTCGATCGCTCTTTGCGAACTTCCGGAAATTTTTTACAAAACTACCTGAATCTTGACACGGCAACTATACATCGTCCAAAAGGGTGCGTGGTGCGCTACATTGAGATTATTAGAGGGCATGGGTTATGGCAACATTAAATATTTCCGAGTTAGAACAGGTTGAAAAGTTTCGCCACTTACAATTAACCCTGCGCGATCGCTGGAAAACCAGCGAAATATTTGACAATAGTGAAGCGGATATTTTAATTATTCCCTCCTTGAGTCTTGACCAGGGAGAACTCCAAAAGATCGAAGGCTGCGAGCATTATGAAGAAAGATTACTATTTTCCTTAATTCGGTTGCGGAATCCCCGAACTCGACTGATTTATGTAACATCAGTACCGCTGCATCCGAGTATCATTGATTATTATCTGCAATTGTTGCCAGGAATTCCCTTTTCTCATGCTCGCAATCGCTTGCTGTTACTTTCTACTTACGATTCCTCTTTTAAGCCTCTGAGCCAAAAGATTTTAGAACGCCCACGCTTGCTAGAGCGAATTCAGAAATCTTTGAGGCTAGACAAATCATTTATGATCTGCTACAACTCTTCGCACTGGGAAGGCGAATTGTCTTTAAAATTGGGTGTACCACTGTATGCGGCTGCACCAGATTTACAGATTTGGGGAACAAAAAGTGGCAGTCGGGAAATCTTCAAGGAAAGCGGAGTACCGCATCCAGATGGCAGCGAAAAAGTTTGGAACCACAAAGATTTAGCAGAAGCTACCGTTGATTTGTGGGAACGCCAACCAACATTAAAACGGGTAGTAGTAAAACTTAACGAGGGCATTTCTGGAGAGGGGAATGCATTGTTGGATCTTAGACCGATTGAGAATTTAGCACCAAACACTGGTACTCATGCCGAAAGGATAGCAGCAATTAGCGATCGCTTATCAACGATGCGCTTTCAAGCAAAACAAGAGACTTGGGATAGTTTTTTGGGAAAAATGCCTGAGTTAGGGGCAATCGCTGAAGCATTTGTGGAAGGGGAAATTAAGCGATCGCCCAGCGTTCAAGGACGGATCACGCCCCAAGGCGAAGTGGAAATCCTTTCAACTCACGACCAAATTCTCGGAGGCCCAGACGGTCAGATTTATCTTGGTTGCAGTTTTCCTGCTGATGAAAGATATCGATTGCAATTACAGCAATTGGGACTTCAAGTTGGCAGAAAGCTAGCAGATAAAGGCACTTTGGAGCGGTTTGGTGTAGATTTTATCGCCGTTGACAAGGGTAATGGAGACTGGGATATTCAGGCGATCGAAATTAACCTGCGTAAAGGCGGTACAACGCATCCATTCATGACCTTGAAATTATTAACGAACGGTCGCTATGACCTTTCCACGGGTTTATTTTATAGTCAACAAGGTCGTCCAAAATACTATGTTGCCACTGATAATCTGCAAAAAGAGCGCTATCAGGGATTATTACCCAATGATTTAATGGATATCATTGCTCACCACAGACTGCACTTTGACAGCGGTACAGAGACAGGTACAGTCTTTCATCTTATGGGCTGTCTTTCGCAGTTTGGCAAGGTGGGATTAACCAGCATCGGTGATTCACCGCAACAAGCACGAGATATTTATAACAAAGTTGTCAAAGTTCTCGATGAAGAAACCCGCAACGACAATTGTGATTTCTCGGCGTTTTCAGATTATTCCTTTCCTGTAGTTTGGGATGAATTATAAGCTAACGCGCCTACATATTGCACAAACTCCGTGTAGACCGTCATTTGTCATTAGTCACTTGTACTGAGCGACTTGCCCTGAGCGTAGTCGTTGGCGCAGCCTCTCCAAGAGTTGGGAGTCGAAGTATTTGTCATTAGTCATTGGTCATTTGTCATTTGTTGGGATAAGGGGCGGGGGAAAGGGGAAAGAAAAAACCTTTAACCTTTACCCTTTAACCTTTACCCAAATCCAATTCCGAGTTAGAAATCCACAAAGCGTGCAGTTAGGGGCATATGTTGTGCCCCGCTGATTAGTTCTAAATGGGCCGATCGCTGTTAGGTAAATTTTGCTGGTTGTTTTGCGGTTTACCAGATTGCAATTGCGTATATATATAGGTTACTACTGCTAAAGTCAGCCCAATAGCCAACACCACCCCTACGATTCGCAAGAAATTGGGAGTAATTCTCGTAGTTAGCTGTTCACTTAGCCTTGGTTGGTAAATAGTATCATCCGTTCGTGCTTGTGTTCTGCTTTGATTAGACGCACGTCGTGGCTGATACAACGTCACATCTGATTGCACTGGTGGTCTACTTTGATTAGATCCTGGTCGCGGCTGAAACAACGTCTTATCTGGTGGAACTGGCGGTCTATTTTGATTAGATCCTGGTCGTGGTTGAAACAACGTCTTATCTGCTGATACTTGTTGACCACCTCGATCGGCTCCTGGTCGTGGTTGAAACAACGTCTTATCTGCTGGTACTTGTTGACCACCTCGATCGGCTCCTGGTCGTGGTTGATATAACGTCACATCAGGTTTGCTGGCGTTCGGATTATTCACAGGACTCTGTTGATTTTGCTCAACTGGGTTAAATGGTCTGGGAACAGTTTCGTGATTTGAGCCTTGGTTCTGTCCCGCCTGAATGGGAGGAACGATTTGCTCAGATTGGTTTTGCTTAATCGGGTCAAATGGTCTGGGAACGGTTTCGTGATTTGAACCTTGATTGAAACCAGATGGAGGGCGAATAACGGTATCGTCGTTTGATTGTCTGGGAACAGTTTCGTGATTTGAGCCTTGATTGAAACCAGATGGAGGACGCAGAATCGTGTCGTCGTTTGATTGTCTGGGAACCGTTTCGTGATTTGAACCTTGATTGAAACCAGATGGAGGACGCAGAATCGTATCGTCGTTTGATTGTCTGGGAACCGTTTCGTGATTTGAGCCAAGATTTGAAGAAGTTTGCGATCGCCCAGTAATTTCTCCGGGTACGCTAGATTCGGTAGCAAATTTGGCAGCAGCTTGCAAAGCCTGATTCAGTTCTTCTACGGTTGCAAATCGGTTGGCTGGGTTCTTGTGGAGGCATTTCATTACCACGGCTTCTAATTGTACGGGTAAATGCTCGCACCCTGGTTGCTCGCGCAGTGGTTTTGGTGGCTCGTAAGCATGAGCTAATACCCAAGAAGCCTCACTCACATGACTACCCTTAATGCTGATTCCAAATGGGGTCGGCTGCACTCAGCATTTCATAAAGGATAATCCCTAAGCTGTAAATATCACCTCTAGCATCCAGGTTGCGATCGCTTTGGATTTGTTCGGGAGGTGCGTAACGAAATGTCCCAATAAATGTACTAGTTATATTTGTAATATTGGAATTTTCTGAAGATTCACTACGAATTTTGGCAACACCAAAATCTAAAACCTTCACCCATTCTCCTAAATCTGTGGGCATCAAAAATATATTATCTGGCTTCAGGTCGCGATGAACTACCTGAATATGTTCAGTAGTTTTGCCGCCATCCCGTTGGAGAGTCACTCCTTGATGGGCAAGTTGTAAACCTTTACAAACTTGCGCCATAATCTTCACCGTCCGCTCAACAGACAGCCGCTTTTCGCGCAGCAGTAATTGCCTGAGCGTTTGTCCCCGCAAATATTCCATTACATAAAATGGAAAACCTTCCGGGGTTACACCACAATCACTAATCTTAACAATATGGTCGCTTTGCAAAGCAGCACAAACTGCCACCTCCCGCTCAAAACGCTTTCTCATTTCCAGTGATGCCACTAGCGTATCTTTGAGCAACTTCAACGCTACCTGCTGACCAACACGGGTGTCCGTTGCTAGGAAAACTTCTCCCATGCCACCCCCGCCTAACCGTCTGTCTAAACGGTATCGCTGGTTATCACCGACGAAGCGACCATTCCAAGAATTTGAAGAAGGTGGGGATTTCATCTGGGGCAACCCATCCTAGTTACTTTAAGTGTTAACTTTATTCAGAGATAATACTAGTATTACAAATATGATTGCTTCATAACTTAGATGAATATTAGTAATATATACTACTAGTACTTGTCTAATTATACTCAGCTTAACATATTAGTAACTTAAAGTAATATGATAAATTTGATAAAATGTTTAAACTTTAGACCTAATAGCAGTTGAAATTTGTTCCTGATATTAAGTTAGCGCAAGTTCGCCGAGAATCGTCACTTCAGTAGTACTGAGTGACTAAAAGAGTCAAACGGTAGAGCGCAAACTACGAACCTACTGCCGCAAGGCGGAATTCAAAATTCACGCATTCAAAATTCAAAATTAATACAGCATAGGCGTTTCATTTATTTTGAATGGGTGGTTTATTTACGCCGTGTTGTCTAGCAAGTCAAACTTTACAGACAAGTAATTGAATTTAAGACTCTGATTAAATTACACTGCTAATTTTGACCGGCTAATTAGGAGGCTAAGATGGAAAGCAACGCCACAACATGGTGGATATATGCATTATTGTCAGCTAGCTTTGCAGCATTGACAACTATCTTTGCCAAAATTGGGATAGAAAATGTGAATGCTAATTTAGCAACAGCAATCCGAACTGTTGTGATTTTAGTAGTTGCTTGGGGGATTGTATTTTTTCAGGGGAACGTAGTTAATATCTTAGCTTTACCCCAAAAAACCATAATTTTCTTATTATTATCTGGAGTATCTACAGGGTTATCATGGATTTTTTACTTCCAAGCCTTACAAGCAGGAAAAGCTTCCCTTGTTGCACCAATTGATAAATCAAGCTTGGTATTAGTTTTATTATTTTCAGTCATTTTTTTGGGAGAAACATTAAGCTGGAAAATCGTTTTAGGAACTGGGTTAGTCGTCATCGGTACTTTAGTTTTAATCATTTAAAATCTTAATTAAGCTCGACTCGCTCTAAAATTAAGAACTCGGTTTTCTTTATCCGACAAAACCTAGCTTTTTGGCAAATACTTTTTTCACATCACAGATTATCGATGAAGTGAAAAAAGTAAAACTAAGCTAACGCGCCTACATATTGCACAAACTCCGTGTAGACCGTCATTAGTCATTAGTCACTTGTACTGAGTTTCGACTGCGCGGTAATCGAGCGAAGTCGAGATTCAACTACCGCGAAGCCGTTGGCGTGGTCACTGAGCGTAGTCGAAGTGCAGCCTCTTGTAGAGAAGTATTTGTCATTTGTGTTTACCAACTGGACTTTGGACAATTGACAAAGAACAACCTCTCCTGAAGGAGACGCTGCGCGAACACCAGTTAATGTGCTTTTCTTTTTACGTAACAGCTTACTATCCCATAAAGGTTTAAGTTTAAGCGTTCGTGCTGATAGTCTTAGCGACAACAGGACTTAAAGTTTTGCAAAATATATTCTATTAATGTACTCTGGCGTACATGATTAATATGTGCTATTGCCATGAGGAATCAGGATGAGTAATGTGCTCTCTATAGCCGCAGTGACAGCAGTACTAAAAGTCTTGCTGGAAAATGGTTTAGTCAGCGATCCGATCGCTGCTAGTGTTGGTGATGTGATTGTAACTGCCTTACCGCCCGATCGAATTTCAGTTGAAGCTGACGAGCGTGCCCAAATAAACCTTTTTCTCTATCAAGTGACGCAGAACCGCAATGTCGATTGGGTATCTCAAGAATTTCGGAGCAGGCACTCACGGATTAATGGAAACCCACGCTCTCAGACTCCACCACTAGCTCTTGACCTTCACTACTTATTAACAGCTTACGGAGCTAAGGATTTTCAGGCGGAGCTTTTACTCGGCTATGCAATGCATTTATTACACAAAACACCAGCGATCGCATCTGATATTATTGAAAATACTTTGATAAATGCATCTACAACCAATACCTCAAGTGCTTTTTCCCAAGCCGTAGCAAGTGTGTCTGTATCCGATTTAGCAGAACAAATTGGGCAGATCAAACTGACTCCAGAGTTTTTTAACATGGAAGAAACTTCTAAGTTATGGTCTGCTTTACAAACACACTATCGACCTTCAGCTACCTATTTAGCATCAATGATATTGATTGAAAGTAGTAAATCTGACAAAGAAGCAGGTTTCTACATGATGCCCTTGTCTCAACCGAATATAGAGCAAGTTATAGCTCAGACTAAAACTGAACAAATGATTGTTGCAGGTACAAAATTAGTAATTCGTGGTAAACGGTTACGCGGTGAAATCACACGAGTTCGTTTTAGTAATACGGAAACATTACTAGTACCTCAAGAAGTCAAAGAAACGCAAATCAGCTTATTAGTCCCCCCAGATTTATACGCCAGCGTTCAGGGTGTCCAAGTTGTACATCTAACAATGGGCTATGCAGAGCAAACGAATCATTTAGTTGAATCAAACGTGGCGGCTTTTGTCTTACATCCAACAATTACAGCATTCGTCACTCAAGTAGAAAATAGCGGTGAGAATTTACGCGCAGCAGAAATTACTGTTAAATTCCAGCCGAAAGTAGGTAAAGAACAGCGGGTAGTTTTGCTACTCAATCAGGTATCAGGTGAGAATCCGGTAGCTTACTCTTTTTTGGCTGCACCACCTACCCAAGACACTGATGCGATCGCAATTCCGATCAAAAATGTCAAACCAGGAACTTATATTGTCCGAGCGCAAGTAGATGGCGCCGAAAGTCCACTTCACAAAAATCAGTTAGGGGAATATGATTCGCCACAGGTGACAATTTTATGAATGCTACAACAATTAATCACAATTGGGATGAGGCAAACTACCGCTACCTATCAGCAGCTCTGGCTGTAGTGCGTGATATTTTGGAAAATCACACGGCAAAAGAGCAAAATCAACCACAAGAGAACCACCCAGAGCATTTACAGCAGGCGTTACAGGAAGCTGTTGCTGCTATGCCTGCACCATCGGCATTGGAGAGAGTCTGCAAAATGTTTCGCCTCTCATCCTTTGAACGTAATTTGTTGCTGTTGTGTGCAGGTATGGAATTAAATGGAGATTTTGCCAAATTGTGTGCCATCGTTCACGACGATTCACAACGAGCTTACCCAACTTTGGGTTTAGCTTTGGCAGCTTTACCTAACGTCCATTGGGATGCGATCGCTCCAAATGCTCCCTTACGTTATTGGCGGTTAATTCAAATTGGTGATGGTCATGCCCTAACTCTTAGTCCCTTGAGAATTGACGAGCGGATTTTACATTATCTCACGGGTATTCAATATCTTGACGAACGGCTAGCTAGTATCATTGAGCCATTACCAGAGGTTAGCGATTTAGTACCTTCGCATCAAGATTTAGCAGAGCGAGTCGCAGCGATTTGGTCACAAGCTTACAAGGTTAATAGCTTACCAATCATCCAGTTATCTGGTGGTGAAACTGCCAGTAAACGTGCCATTGCCACCACAGTTTGTCAGCTTCAGGGTTTAAGCTTGTGGGTAATGCCTGCACAAGTCATTCCTTTAGCACCTGGCGAGTTGGATAATCTTATTCGCCTCTGGACTCGCGAGACGATTTTAAGTAAGAGTGCCTTACTGATAGACTGCAACGAACTAGATACTAATGATACAACGCGGCTGAATGCGATCGCTCGTTTCATCGAACGCACAAAGGGCTTTTTAATAGTCACGAGTCGGGAACGGATCGGCTTATCACAACGCCTAGTAGTTAATTTTGACGTACATCAACCAACTAGCAAAGAACAAGGTGCAGTTTGGCAAGATGCATTAGGAGCGAGTGCATCGCAAATGAATGGGCAAGTCAAAACCTTAGTGGATCAGTTTAACCTTAGTGCTGCAACCATTCACGCTGCTTGTGCAGAAGCCGCAGGACAATTAGCACAAACACCAGAAACCGATATCGCTAGCATTTTATGGGATGCCTGCCGCGTGCAAGCACGTCCGCGCTTAGATGAACTCGCCCAAAGAATTGAGCCATCTGGTGATTGGGATGATTTAGTATTGCCAGAGGCGCAGAAACAAGTTCTCCAGGAAATCGCGGCTCACGTGCGCCAACGTAGTACTGTATATAATAATTGGGGTTTTGGGGGCAAGAGTGCTAGGGGATTGGGAATCAGCGCTTTATTTGCAGGTAGTAGCGGCACTGGTAAAACCTTGGGAGCAGAAGTACTGGCTCAGAAATTGCGCCTCGACCTCTATCGGATTGACCTATCATCGGTAGTCAGCAAATATATTGGTGAGACAGAGAAGAATTTGCGTCGGGTATTTGATGCCGCAGAACAAGGTGGAGTGATTTTGTTATTTGATGAAGCCGACGCTTTATTTGGTAAACGGAGTGAAGTTAAAGATGCCCGCGATCGCTATGCCAATATAGAAGTTAGTTATCTATTGCAACGGATGGAAAGCTACCCAGGTTTAGCAGTCTTGACTACTAACTTGAAGAGTGCAATTGATACAGCTTTTCTGCGGCGGATTCGCTTTGTGGTGCAGTTCCCCTTCCCGGATACTATGCAACGAGCCGAAATTTGGCGGCGTGTCTTTCCAGCCGAAACCCCAACCGCAGATTTAGATGCTCTGCAACTAGCACGGCTCAATGTCGCTGGAGGTAATATCCGTAATATTGCCTTAAATGCAGCTTTTTTGGCTGCCGATGTCG
The DNA here is from genome assembly GCF_053470305.1 of Nostoc sp. DSM 114160. Lineage (NCBI taxonomy): Bacteria > Bacillati > Cyanobacteriota > Cyanophyceae > Nostocales > Nostocaceae > Nostoc > Nostoc sp. DSM 114160. Next base: position 1,006,708 of record NZ_JBPFGO010000003.1, read on the forward strand.
GGGAACCAGTGCAGATGAAACACGTATTGCGGGCGGCTCAAACAGAATATAGTAAGTTAGAAAAACCCTTGACTGATGCGGAAGTTGGGGGATGGATGTGATTTTACAATTTTGATCTTAGTAGAAAATGCTGGTAGCTAGCAAGCTGTACCTACGCCAACTACCATAGCAAACAAAATTACTCTGGTAATTCACCAAATCTTTCCCGATAGCGAGCAAGCATAGACTCGATTTGGGCAAGTTGCTGCTCGGCTTGTTGACGCTGTTGCTGTTCTTGGTGTGCTACTTCTTCTGGCGTGGGTGTCAGTTGTCCATCGGGAGTGAAAAAGCGCAACTTCGATTGATAAACTCCCAAATATAACTGCAATTGCTGACTCCATAACCAACCAGCTTCATTTGCTTGCAGTTCTTGATAACGGCCATCTAATAAATGAAATCCTTTAAATTCTAAACTTACCGGGTCAAACCAAAAATAATCGGGAGTCCGCCAAATATCTTGATAGATTTCCTTTTTCAACCCTCTATCAGTAGCAGCTGTTTTGTCAGAAAGAATCTCTACAATTACATTTGGGTATTTGCCATCTTCTTCCCAAACTACCCAGCTTTTGCGTATTTTGCGTTGGGTATTTAAAACTACAAAGAAGTCGGGGCCTCTAAATTGTTCAGACTTGCGTTGACGCGGACTGTAATAAATCGTCATGTTACCGCAAGCGTAAAAATCTTGACGCTCCTGCCACAACCATTCCAAACACTGAATCAACAGCAGTATTTGCCGCAAGTGAAGTTCTGTTTCCAAAGGTGGTTCATCACTGTATAAATCACCAGGAGGAAATATAACATCTTCTGGTGTGTCTTCTAAAATTATTCCTAAATCTTGAGCAGAAGACATAATAATTTCTATTTTGACAAGATAAATCTAACTTAACCCAATTCATTCACCTGCAAAAGCGATCGCTCCAGCTTTTCATCCCAGCTTTCTAGAATTATAAATCTCGCTTACACAAAACACCTGCTGGCAAAGAATAATTTATACTTAAGTCGATAGCGATCGCCACGAAACAAATTGTATAATCTGATTCAAAAATATGCTTGAGGATGTGAGATGAGCGATCGCATATTTGGGTCTAAGAAAGCAGGTATATCCACTTCAAATCCGTCGCTGATCTCAGCAACAACTCCAACGCTGGCGAATCCAGTGCGCGGGTTTGACATCGCAAATAAAGCTTCAATCCAAACATCCTCTAAGGTATCAACCGACCTGCAAGCTGCACAATCTACTGGCGAACAATCCTTAGAACCAGAAGCTATCAAAAAAAAGCCTGTTCACGACATTAGTAGCATGGCGTTGCGTCGTCCACAAGCAAAACTGACGATTGGAGAACCAGGAGACCAGTATGAGCAGGAAGCCGATAAGGTGGCTAATCAAGTCATATCAATGCCTAATACTGCGATGCAACCGCAGATGACACTAGAAGAACAGACTCAAGAAGAAGTACAAACGAAGCCTTTCGATGTTTACTTTGGGCAAAGGAAACCGGCAGGGAATAATCAGTTGCCTCATGTAGTACAACACAAAGGTGGAGTATTGCAGAGAGATGTGTTGCAGAGAGCGCCAAAAAACCCAGTAGTAACAGAACTTTCGTCAAAATTGCCACTGACGGAAGCTAATGCAAGATTAATTGACGCTTGTCATAATTTAGGTAGTATTTATGTCGATTTATCTGTAGCAAATACTGACTTAATCAGTACAAAATTAAAAATTTTCTCTATAAATTACGATATGGCTTACAGCAATTACTCAAGAGTAATTGGTCAAGGAAGAGCAGAAGCACAAAATCAAACTCTTTGGAGAGGAATATTTTTAGGAATAGGAACGGGTGTTTTAGCAGGTCTTGCCGCCGCCTATATTGCTCCTTCTACTGCTGCCGGATGGTTTGCTCTCACCCTCGCTGATGCAGGTACAGCAGCCGGTTCTTCATTTTTACAAGGTGCTGCGTCTTCGGCAGTAGCTCTTGCTGTATCAGATGCCATCACAACGCGAGGCAGTGATTTACAACCTGGTGGTCTTTCACCGGATATGCTGCGAAGTAATATTTGGCAACACGTTGCATCAATGTATCGTGGTGCATTGCAAACCAATAAAGTATTAGCAAACTTACATAAGAATACTGTTATTCTTGAGCGATTAATTGCAGAAATTAGGGTACAAATTGCTGGTGGTGCATCGTCATATTCGCCAGCAGATATACTAACAGCAACTAATACTATGAACGATCGCATTAATGGAATGGCAAGTGTCTTTAGCGAGTTGAGACAAAAAGCAACTGCGATGAGTGCCTTTGGTAATTCTATTTTGGCTTACGATCCTACTAAGCCCGGAGTCGATCAAATAGAAAAAGATATTTGGATTATGTGGATGGGAACTTTAAGTAATGATGACTCTGACATTCTTGATTTAGATAATATTGAGGATCATTTGAAGAGTATCGGGATTTTAGGTAATGGTGGTTTATTAGGTGTAGATTTTGGAGACTATACCTCCGAAGACGATGAACTAGCGGCTTTAGCAGCAGCTCGTCCTCGCGCTGCAACCATAAAAGGGAAGTACGATCAAACCGCTTCTCAATGGACTGCACCAAGTCCCTAAGTCAACTTTTAATTATTTGCTTTAATTTTTTTGCAGAGCCGTCTACTAAACCAAAAATTTTTACCTCGTTTCCAATTTCCGACTGGTGACACAGATTTGAGTAGAACACTTGAAAACTTTTTCAACTTGTTTAGGTGCTTTAATTTCAGTAAATAGCTGAATCGCTCGATTAAAATTCATTTGACTTTCATCAAATTTTGCCATCTTTTGATTAGTTAAACCTAATTGAAAATAAGCTTCAGCTAGATCGTACTTTGCACCGATTTTATCCAAAAGTTCGATTGCTTGTGTATGATTAGCAAGAGCTAATGCAAAATCTGTTTGTTGCCGATGGATTTCTGCTAAACCATTAAGAGTTTTTGCTTTTACTTGCATATAGTGACTTTCTTCAGCAAAAGTCAAAGCTTGCTGGAATATCTGATTTGCCTGAGAAAATTCTCCTAAATTGACGTAGGTTTGACCTAAAATCTGCATAAAATAGACAAATCTACCCGTTTGTTCTACCAATTTATCGTTTTTTGTAATATTTTGATAAGCTACATTTGCTAATGCAGATGAACGAGCGCGCAAACCTAAATAAGAATATACCAAAGCTAAACAAACTGAAGCTTTTTCCGCCCAGCGATGATGTTCAGTATTTTGAGCTAAATAAATTACTTGTTGAAATAACTTGGCGGCTGCCTCTAGTTCCCACAAATCTATCTTGTAAAGACCAATACTTAATAAAGAATCTACCTCTAGCATCCTTAGATAGTAAACTGTATGTTTATTTTCCGGCTGAGGTACAAGTAATTTGAGTGCTTGGGTTGCTAGTGTAATAGTCTTTTTTTGACAGGCGATCGCTTGACTAATTTTGCCTGTTATCCAGTATAGATCGCCTAATATATTATAAAGTTCGCTGAGATTTTGGTCATTATCAAGATTATGAACAACTTGATTAATTGCCGTAAGTACAGGTTGAATTAAACCCATCCGATACAAGGTACTACCAAGAGGCAAAAACTGCTGCCATTGATTATTTCGGCTTTTGAGAATAACTTTCCCTGCTAACTCAAATTCATTAATTTCTATATAATGATAATATGCTTCTAGAGCTTGTAAAGCATCTTTAAAAGTTTCAATTTGTTTAATACTAGCTGTCCAAAATTCTGCGGCTTTGTGGTTGGCAATTTCCCATTCATCGGTGAGGCGTAAACGCGCGATCGCTTCTTTCCGAATCACCGGATGCAGCCAATATTCACCTTTTTCACACTCTACCAAAGATCGATTTCGCAAGGAGGCAATAATTTGGCGATGTTGATCGGCTGGAACATCCCACAGTAAACAAAACAATCCTTGTGATGAAATACTGGGTATATCTTGGTAACGATAACATCCCAAACGGCAAAGTAAGCGATACGCTTTGGGATCGAGGGCTTGCAGACGATTGATTTGACTAACGGCTAAATTTTTTAAATCAGTTGCGGCTAACGGATCGGCATGATTTTCTTGCCAATAAAGAGCCATATCACCATCAAAATCCTCCTGAATCGAACCACAGAGAATCCCCATTGCTTTGGCATTACCGCCATAAGTGCGATGCATGATTTGCAAGGTTGGTGAATCGATGGCTAATCCACGGCTGCTAAAAAACTGTTGCCATGCGCTTCGATCCAAGCCAGGAAGCCGATAGTGATTCACATTTAGCCCAGGTTCACAAAGGCGATCGCGGCTAGTAATCAAGGTAACAGATTGCACCCTGGCATCAGCCAACACCCGCAATAGTTCTACATAGTTGCGGTGAGAAGCAATTAACCTACCATGTCGATCTAATGCAGGTTCGAGATTATCAATTAACACCCCAATCCGCCGATTGTGGAGTTGGCGCTTGAGTCGCGCCAAAGTTACCCCAAATTCTACCCCAGGTTCTTCGTCAAAATCTTGTTTAAGCCATTCCTCTACAACTCGTTCAGCAGGGGTGATATTCTGCGTTTCCTTCGCCATCAGCAGTTCTAAAACCAAGTCAAACTCTTGATGGAGATATTGCTGCGCTAGAGTAGTTTTGCCTAAACCGCCTTCACCTTGAATGACAATGACTTTTGAACCTTGATTTACCAAAGTATTTAGGTGAGCGATCGCTTCTGTTCGGCCAATAAAATTGGTATCCTCTAATTTTGGGGTGGGTTGGGGCGATCGCGAGTAATCAATCAAACTGGATATCGCAGTAGTTTTTCTCAGAACTCGCTCCAGAGTAGCGCGACAATTACTTTTGGTTATCTTTTGGCGCAATACTTTAGAAAGCAGCTTCCATAACTGAGAACCAGCATCCTTAGCGTGTCCTTCCGTACAACCGTAAGCATGAGCGATATCCAAGTATTTTCTACCCAACCAAACTTGCACAAGAATCACTTTTTGCAAATCGCTCAACCGTTCCCCAGTCTGAGGGGGAATTATGGCGTCTAACCATGCTAATGCTGCTTCAGCGTCCATTGGGTAACGACAAGGCTAGTTCAGATTTTAAGGACAACTATAAATTACTTTACAGTTATGTTGCTGGAGTTTTTGGATAAGATTCTGTAAACCCGACTTTTTTCCCGACTTTTGCAAACTTTATTCAAAATTCAGCAGCAAGTTATTGAAAGGAAGATTCGGTCACATCAAGCTACATCATCCACCAAAAACAATTGCACTACTATAACGAATACTGGCTACTGCTAAATTGTATAAACAAAGAAGAGTCCATTTTTCAGATCCAAATGCGTCTTTTTCCAATTCTTGCTCTCTTTCTGCACGCAATGCTCCAAAATGAGGAGTATATTCACCTAAATCAAGATTTAATTTTATTGCAAGACACTGTAATTCGTCACGAAAAGCAATACTCGATCCTAATAGAGGAGATCGATGTAACAACAGCGACTTGAAATAAACAGGAACATAGTAGCCACTAATTTGGGGTAAACAAACTATGTGTGATTGACCCTTTTGAATAATCTTCTTATGTGATGTCGCTGATATTGGGTAATAATCTTGTCGATTAATAGGAAGAATCCAGCTTGGATTCTCAATAAACTTAGCAGCAAGAAGCTCAAGAGGTTCGCTTGTTGAGTAGAGCCATTCAATTTCAGGTAGATCGCTTTCCTCAATTTGCGATGTATAAGGCTCATTATAAGTAGGAAGATGCTCCTCTTCAAGTACCTGATTGATACGTGTAACCTCTCTTTTACACTGATCGGAGTTACATCCTGCCAAAAGATAAATTGATAGTCCCATTAGAATGAAATAGCCCTGATTGCTCCCCTTTAAATAAATAACTTCTAAGACTCTTTTCTTACGAGACGCTACGTTAACGCTTACGCACAATGACTTCGGAATTAGCAGCTAAGTTAGTTTCTCCTTTGAAACAGCCGATAAACTTACTTTGCTTAAGTTTAGCTAAGGGATCTGTTTTTTGTTGCTCAAGTTGTTGATAACGCAATTCAATCAAAGATTTAATTGCCTCTACTGTATTTTGGTCAGCCTCATGTTGAATATAGGCAAGCTTTTGAGCATATTCTTCATCTAACTGAATATCAAAATTCTTCATTGCCACTAACTTAGAACGTTTACTTAAAGTATATCGTCCGCGTCGAATCGTCTAGAATAAAACTCATTAGGTAACATCAGCACCATCATTACTTATGGTGAAATTAGACCCCCGTCAATTGCCTAGTAGTGCTGAACTTCCTTGTTCAGACGATACCCCTGTGGATAACGAAGACCAGAACTTTATTCCCAACCTGCTTCTCTTTTTGCTGCAATATATTTGGGCAAACCGTAATGACTGGTTTTTCAGTGTGGATATGGGCGTTTACCATACCACAGGGGTTAGTCCACTTGTACCGATTGTACCAGACGGATTTTTGAGCTTAGGTGTAGAACGCCGCAAGGAAGGTAAATCTCGTAAAAGCTATGTTGTTTGGGAAGAAAACAACATTGTGCCTATCTTGGCTTTAGAAATTGTTTCCTTAACTCCAGGTGGAGAATACGATAAAAAATTAGACACCTATGTCAAGTTAGGGGTGCTGTACTACATTATTTACAATCCAGAGTATTGGCAAAGAGACCGTCATCAACCTTTTGAAGTTTATCGCTTAGTAGATGGTAGCTATCAATTACAAATTGGTGAACCCTTTTGGATGCCAGAAATTGGTTTGGGAATTGGTAGAGGGCAATACGTATCTGGTAATATCCAGCGTCAGGTTTTGTATTGGTATGACCAACAAGGAAAGCGCTATCAAACTTCAGAAGAACAGCTTGAGTTAGCGCAGAAACAACTTGAGCGTTACCGTCAGCAATTTGGAGAACTGCCAGAAGGTTAAGCAGCTATTATTGGTTAGTATAAAATGCTTAATTAGTAAGAATTATTCCCCTTGGTGAACCATACTTTTGAGCGATTTATCCTACTAATTTACAGTTTTTACGAATTTTATCATCATAATCATCAGTACCATAATCTTCATCATCATAGTTCCTGGACAACTCTGGCAGAATTGTCCCTACTGTCTCTAAAGCCTCTGCGATCGCTAACATCATATTCGTCAAACTTGGAAACCATAACTTATCTTTAATGTCTTCTCGTTGCAGCACTGGAGAAGTCTCAATCTGAGTTTCTGAACCAACAATAACTAGCTTGCCATTCTCATAGGAAACGAATGGCAAGCACTTTGGGTCATATATATCTGCATCTCTTGGAGAATAATATTTCTCAGCTTCCTCTAAGGATAGAAAATGAATTAAATCATCTGCGCCTTCTAACAGCTGCTCCAAGAAGCAATAATAAGTTGAGTTGTCGTTATAAGAACCATCCCAACCGTCAGGCATTCGATCCCCAGTAGGTGCACCAGCCCATTGATAAAACTCGTAAGCTTCATCAGACAGCCGGAATGGGAAAAAACTAAGTCTTCTTTCAACTTCTTCAAGACTCATGCCCTGTTCAGTAAAACGAAAACCACTACTTATTCTTTCAAGCGCCTCAGTCAAAATCGACATTACCTTAGTATCCTCATGAATTGAAATCTACTTATTGTTAGGGGTTGTCAGGCATTGCATTGTTAGAATATGACCAGAAGACAGGTAACTTTAGTAAAAATAATTTGAGTGTATTTTTGAGCTAATTAATTAAGAATTAATTGCTGCGGTAATGGCATTAGTCGAAGTATTCATATTCTTGAACAACATCCCCTTCTTCAGTCGTGGTATTACAGAAGAAAGCTCCAGCAAATTCAGTTTCGATAGTTCTAGCACCGAGCAAAGTAGCATTTTCCAAATTCGTTCCTTGCATAGCAACACTTTCTAAATTAGCTTTGCTCAGATTAGCTCCACTCAAATCGGAACCCATGAGGCTCCCACCAAGCAAATTTGCTCCAGAAAGATTAATATTTCGGAGATTACATCTGCACAAACCAATTTCTGACAAATTAGCTCCGCTCAAATCAATACCACTGAGATCGACTTCAATAAAGCGTCTTTCACCAGCAGCATAACGTTGCAACAGTTCTTCAGCAGTCATACTTTAACTTCCAAAACACGGCAGTTACTACTTAACAAGCTCTGTTAGAAAATATCCAGTACAAAATTGTTAAGAAAAAGTTTTTATCAATAATCATTTTCATTCTCCCCGTCTATAAGCTTCAATCTCTGCTGCTATTTCTTCATCAGTTAAAGGATTATCTGCGTGTATCGCTTGTATTTCTTTGAATAGCTTTTTTAATTCTTCTGCTAAAGTAACCCTTTGATTATCGTCTGACAAAATAATCACCTCAACTCTCTGTCCTGCTTTAAATGGTAAATCAGATAATACTAACTGCTTTGGATCTGCAATGGTGATATATGTTTTATAAACGTTCATCATTTATCCTGTTAGTCAACTTTTATCTACCCTTGTTCTAACAATTTCGCTACATTTTCTGCAATTCTCTCTTCTAACTTTGTAAAATCGTCTTAGAAGGACAACATTTTAAACCCAAATTTTCTATAACCAACTTTTTCCCCGACTTTTGCAACCCTATCACATAAAACTGCCTACTTTCACCGACTGACAAAACAAAGTGCGATCGCTTAGGCTATTGGGCAAAGAGATAAAAATTTAAGTATAAAAATATGCTTAATACCCTTAGCCCAATTGCAGAAGACTTAGCAGATAAAAGCTATCCTAGTCCTCATTATTTGCAAACACAGCGCCGCATTCGTTCCCTCATAGACAAATATCTTGCAGTCGAAAAACTACACGATCGCCTACAAGATTTACCGCTACAGTTTGTCAATCCCCAACCGCGTCCCTGGAAACCCATCGATTGGCAGACGATTAACCGCAATCAAATTATCGGCTTAGACGCAGAGGTATTTCTATCTATATTGATCGGTGCGATGGACACAGAAGCGCCCATTCGCGGTTATACCCAAACCAGTCGGCAGTATTTGGGAAAATTGCATCCTCAGATGGCTCGGTTTGTTGGTGGAACAGTCGGTGAAAATGGCGAACTACTGGAACTTGGTTTGTGGGAAAAGGAAGAACGTCAGCACACACCTGCATTAATCAAAATCTACACCCAATTAACAGGCGAGAAAATTATCCCAAAAGTTCGTACTGTTAGAGGCTATCTCCCCACAGATGACGTTAAGGAAGACTTATATCGCCACGGCTTACACCGCATTGCCACAGAATACGGTGCAACCTGTCTTTATATTTGGTTGATGGCTCACACCACAGGCGCACTCCAGGATGTTTTAGAGGAACTAGCGCAGGATGAAATCAACCACATGACCAAATTCTGGGGGTTTGGAGTCTGGGCTTTCCCTGATACTGGGTTGATGCGAATTGGACGGACGCTAATCAAAACGCGATCGCCAAACTATCAGCGTAACAACCTCATGCGTACTCTTCGCCGCATGATGGGTACTCTCAACTGGGATGCTTGGTCATTAACCAACAAAACAACTCTCCTATTTACCTTCACTTACACAATGCATCGCTTGTGGAGTTGGAACAACACCCTCACACCAGAGTACTTACAAAATTTATTTGAAATTACTCATTAACGCGATGTCCAACTTATTCTTAGAACCCCACTTCCATTCCTCTCCCCGAAAGGTCGATAGGCTTTGACTCTTGCTCCCCTTCCCTTGCAGGGAAGGGGCTGGGGGTTAGGTTTGAAAGAAAGATTGCACACAGCGCTCATTAGTAAAAACAAATGACAAATGACAAATAACAAAGGACAAATGACAAATGACAAATGACAAATCAAAACTACCCATCGATTTAAACCCCCAAAAAATCCCCCAACATATCGCCGTCATCATGGATGGTAACGGCCGATGGGCAACCAGTCGAGGATTACCGCGCATTGCTGGACATCGCCAAGGAGCAAAAACGCTCAAAGAACTATTGCGTTGCTGCAAAGATTGGGGAATCAAAGCGTTGACAGCATACGCTTTCTCAACAGAAAATTGGCAGCGTCCCCTGTTGAAGAAGTGGATTTTCTAATGCATTTGTTTGAGCGATTACTACACCGCGAGTTGGCTCAGATGCATCAAGAAGGTGTACGCATCTCGTTTATTGGAGATTTATCGGCTTTACCCAAGTCTCTACAAACGGAAATGGAACGTTCAATGGCAGAGACATTGAACAATCAAGCAATCCACTTTACTGTTGCAGTCAACTATGGTAGCCGCAACGAAATTACCAGAGTTTGTCGTCAAGTAGCTCAACTCGTGGAACAGGGCAAACTTAGCGCCCAAGAAGTGAATGAAAGTCTTGTAGAACAACATCTCTACACGGCAGATACTCCAGAACCCGATTTGTTGATTCGTACCAGTGGTGAGATGCGATTGAGTAATTTCCTCTTGTGGCAAATGGCGTATACAGAGATGTATTTCACCGATATTCTTTGGCCAGATTTTAATCGAGAAGCATTTCATCAAGCTTTGTTGAGCTATCAAAATCGCGATCGCCGTTTTGGTCAAGTTAAAGCTTCATTATCAGCTTAATGTACCAAACACCAGACATCACGTGAACAAGGCAGGGTAAAGGGGAAGGGGGAAAGGGGAAGGGGGAAAGGAGAATATCTATCCTTTTCCCTTTAACCTTTTCCCTTTAACCTTTTCCCTTTTCCCCTCTTCTTCTGCCTTCTGCCTTTCTTGATAAAGTAAAAGCACCCACATTACCACGATGGTATATGAGCGCTCACAAATAAAACATTATCGAGGATAATCTATCTGCTATGACAGACCGAAGTAACTATAAGAATAGCAGGCACTGGGTAAATAAACTGCAAGGGTAGTTACAAATGTTTTGTTAAAAATATTACTTCCCGTAAATGTGATGCTTGATTTAGGCAAAATCCAATCGATTGCGGAATCCTATTCTCCTCAAGAACTCTTCGCTGCCTTGGTTTGGCAGCGTCGGTTCAATGAGTTTGATGGTGAAGAAGTGATTACTGACCTTTCCAACCACAGAAATTTATGGTCAAGCTTTCTGTTTACAAAACCAATCTTTGCACCAGATGAAAACGGTTTAAGCTTTGGTGGTATGGTCGATACCCTTCTTGCAATGGCAAATTATCGTCCCATGCCTGAAAGCAGCATCATTCATTTTATTGCCTATCCTGCCGATACACTGTACATTCTGACAGAGAACCAAGACACAAAAGTGTCAGAGCTTTTAGACTTGGGCAAAAAATGGCGGGCTGACTCAGTAGAGATAAGTGATAGCACGAATGAAGACTACGGTTTGCGCCTGAAGCGCCGACTGAGAACTAGACTGGAAGGGGCGCTATCAGGTGAAGATGTTCATCGGTATTCTGATGCGGTCATTGTTTGTTATTGGTGGGATTGAATACTTAAAATATCTCAATTGGAGAAATTGTGTGCTATAATGTGCTATTTTTTTGCGCCGATTTTAGCCTGCACCTAAATTGAGCAGCGATCGCGGTCTCTTATTTTTTTAGTAATTCTTCTCTGGTAGGTATTGAACCGAAATCCTCGGCTCAATATTTATATTCGTTATCACAAAATGAGACTTATGTAATTATTGTTTTATCAAAATAGCAATCCGCTTTTATCTTTGAACAGAGAAATTTGTAAGGCTTATAAATCAAGCATTCTAGGAAACTTACTGTTCACAAACCATTTAGTATTTACTATAGTAACTATAGAAACTATTAATATAATTTATTGTTAATTCTTTCCAAAAATAGTATTTACTATAATTTAATACTTGCAATATAAGCTGATTTCCTGGTAAGCAAATTCAGAAAAAAATCCTGAAATGCAAAATTTAAAGTTAACAAGATTCTCTTGCTAAATATACTTTAAATTTACTTATCAATCCATTTGGAAATCGCAATTGTTTTTTCACGATTTTATTGGTGTTGGGAGTTATGATGGCAAAATATCTACTAGCTTCTGCTAGTGGGATGGGATTTTTATGTTTAATTGCCGGGTTATCACCTGTGCAAGCCCTTCCTAGTCTAGAAATTGCAGATAAAAACTTAGCTGTTAATCAAAATGATGGCAGCTTTCAAAAAAATGATTCTCATCAAAGCAATTTAGCAAATAATATCTCCAGTAAATTATTGATAGCTAATGAGAGTCAAAAAAACTTATCCTCAGTCAATCAACAGCAAAAAAATCAAGATTTAGGAATAGATTCTGCTGTTAACTTGTGGCAGCCAATCACACCACAACCTGTAAGTTCATCTCCAACTTCATACAAACTTGCACAAGTAACATCCGTATCGCAATTGTCTGATGTACAACCGACGGATTGGGCTTTTCAGGCACTCCAATCTTTAGTCGAACGCTATGGTTGTATCGCAGGTTATCCCAATCAAACCTATCGCGGTAATCGGGCGATGACTCGCTATGAATTTGCTGCTGGCTTAAATGCTTGTTTAGAGCGAATCAACGAACTGATTGCGACTGCAACTGGTGATTTGGTCAAAAAAGAAGATTTAACCACGTTGCAGAAACTACAAGAGCAATTTGCGGCGGAATTGGCAACATTGCGAGGTCGAGTAGATGCTGTAGAAGCTCGCACAGCAGAACTAGAAGCAAATCAGTTTTCTACTACGACCAAACTCAGTGGCGAGGCAATTATTGCTGGTGTTGGTGCTAGCGGCGGCGCTCCTAATCAGAGTGACCCGAACATCATCTTAGTCAATAGAGTGCGATTAAATCTCACCACTAGCTTTACTGGTAAAGATTCATTGATTACTGGATTGCAAGCCTATAACTTTTTGGGTGGAGCCGATGGACAGGGTAGCCTGCAACAAGGTTTAGGATTAGCTTCGCCACTTTTAAGTGCAAGTAGCGCTCGTACCAGTTTTGAGCCGCAATTTCCGGGGATAAATGTCAATACTTTGTCGGGTGTTGGCGCAAACAGCGTTCAGATTTACAAATTGCTGTATATCTTTCCCGTGGCTAGTAAATTAACCTTGTTTGCGGGAACTGCGGCGGAGACATCAGATGCTTTCCCAACAATTACGCCTTTTTATGGTGAAGGACAAGAGTCAATTTCTCGTTTTGGCAACTTGAATCCTGTGGTACGGGTTTCTGGTGGGACTTCGGGTACTGGTTTAGCATCGGCGGCGGGATTTATTTTTAACATTTCGCCAAATTTAGATTTCAGAGCTTTATACGGCAATCCAAATGCCAATTTAACCCAAAAATCTGCCGCTGAGGCAGTACCAGGAGTTTCTACTACACCTTTGGGAGCAGGTTTATTTAGTGGTAGTAATGTGATTGCCACACAGTTGACTTTCAAGCCAAGTACCGCTCTGGATATTGGTTTAAACTATGCCCACAGTTATCACGAAATCAATATTTTGGGTACAGGATTAGTTAGTAGTGATATCGGTGCTTTAGTAGGAGCAGGGCTTGGACCCTGAAACACCGGTCACACTCAACTCTGTTGGCGGTACGCTAACATGGCGACTGTCTCCCAAGATAGCCTTATCTGGCTATGGTGCAGCATTATTTGTTGATGCTGCTTCCAATAGCGTGAGTGCTTCCACCACATTTACTAGTTGGATGGCAGGAATTCACTTCAATGATTTATTCAAGTCAGGGAACACTGCCGGGATTCTTTTTGGTCAGCCGCTTTTTCGTAGTGATGCTGGTGGTTCTGCTCAACTTACCCCCACAGGCGAGAATCGGGCGACTCCTTACCATTTGGAAGCTTATTACCGCCTTCAAGTTACCGATAATATCAGCATTACCCCTGGTGCATTTGTTCTCTTTAACCCAGAAGGTAACAGTAATAATGACACTACGACTGTAGGTGTACTTCGGACTACTTTTACATTTTAAGAGATTAGACTTCTTGGCATTTGTCGCGAAAAGGAGAAGGGGGAAGGTGGGGTCCCCTCTGGGGATAAGGGGCGGGGGAAAAGGCTTTGTATTGTCCCCTTCCCCTTTAACCTTTACCCTTTTCCCCCAAGAATTTTTAAAAGGAGTGTCGAGGATAAAATAATGACTGATAAATACGTAGAAATTCGGTGGATGTTTATTGAATAATATTGTTTGGTTTTTGACAAAAATATAGTCGCATTGCTCAAAATCTGTTGTGCAAAACTAATCTGATGTCTACGTTGCTGACTGACTTGTACTGAGCGCAGTCGAAGTAGCTTACCGAATGGCCGAAGTCCGGGCTACATCAAAAATAAACTGTGTAGGTGTAGCTCATCGTCGATATCGCCCCCAGATAACCTAATTATTTCTTTTACCTGATTTATGAGTTTGATTTGAAAGGTGGTGCTTTTGTATAACCCGCTCAATCTGGCAAGTCACCGCATCTATTCTATTTTTAACCTTATCAAAATCAATATTCACCCAAATATAAGCTTTGTCAGGTCTTAGCTGCCTTCTATTCATATATGGTTTTACTTGTCAATATATTTTGTTATATCTATACAATATAATCTTCTCAATTTCTAAACTACTTTCTCTAGACATATAAGTAAATATGCTTAACATTTACTTAAGGTTTTATCGCACTCAAAGTACAGCGTAAGCGCCAGAGGCAGAGAGTAGAGAATCAGCCTTAGTTATACAGAGTTTTTTCACGCAATCAAATAGGAGTCTTATAGCTTTTAGAAGTTCAACCAAACAGTGATTTGATTAATATAGGCGCACATGATTATCTATCTATTGAAAGAGACGCGATATTTCGCGCCTCTAAGAACCAAAATCAAAATTATAAGTGTTATTAAATCTTTGTTTGTAGATATTGCACCAACTGCGGTGCTTGCATTACTCCCTCTATCCGATCCACAGGCTGACCCTGCTTAAACAGTACTAAGGTTGGAAGAGAAGCAATTTTATACTCAGTAGCCAAATCTGTGTATTTTTCTGTGTCGATTTTGACAATCCTTAAGCGATCCTTAAGTTGGGCATTAACTTGCTCTAAAATTGGCACCATCATTTGACAAGGACCACACCAGTCAGCATAAAAATCTACTAATACAGGTACATCAGAAGCAGACAGCATATCTTCAAAACTGTTAAATTGCTTTTTGGTTGCCATGTGACACACACCGATTTTCAATTGTTTGTTTCAATAGTAGTTCTTATAAAATAAAATCGGTATAGGTTCATGGGTTTTTGTTAGTAAAAGATTAGATTAGTTAATATTAGAATGATTCGCCAGCCAAAAATCTTAAATAATTATAATAAAATACGTATATTATGTTAGGTTGTGCATCTGTATTAAATATGTATTTCAACCTATCACGATCGACCAAATCATTATAGAGGCTTTCACAAGAGTGATGTCTACAAAGGCTGTAGATGCAACACTTTCCAATACTTATCGGTTAAGAGGGAAAGGAACTCATGTTAAAAAGGAAAAAACCTTATATATCGAGCCTTCTACTCCTTTTCCCCTTAACCGAGCAGTATTGCAACACTTTCTAGTCTATCTAGTCAGGCAAATATATTAGTTATAGTTATTCATTTATTTACAGAGAATCCCCAGAGAGTTACTTTGGTACTTGAGACTGTTCGCCAGCCGCAGGTTGTTGTACCAGGTAGCCCAATAGCGCTGTAGCAAGTCCCCCGATCGTGCCAGCAAGCTGGTGATTAACTACTCCAGTGCTACCAAGCAAGCTAGAAGCACCCGCAATTAAGCCAAGAATGGTAGAAAGTGTATTCAATGTGGACTTAGACATATCGATCAAAACCTTGTGTAACTAATTGATAATTCCCAAAAAAAATCAAAGTTTACTAAAAGGATCTTCATCTTCCATTTTGCGTAAATCTTGAAATTCTCTAATTTTAAAATTCCCTTGCTTTTGCAAGAAGTTTACAATGTCTTTCATGGATGTATATAAACGGTTTGTTCGGTGATCGACCGTCTGGGATACTTGAGCAATCAACAAGGTTACAGTATCTTTTCTGTTAATGTAATCTTGAATGTGCAAGTCTAGCCTTTTATCTAAATCTCTAAGTTTTTCGGCATTGTTAGCGTGTTCTTTCAAGTCTTCTTTAATTTGAGTAATAGAATTTGAAATACTGTTTAGATTACTAACTAACTTTATTGCTAAGGTAGCCAAGACAGAGACACTTACTAAAATGCCAGTAAATACGCCAACCGATTCTAGAGTTACCGTAATGACTGGGCTTGATGTAGTAGCTATGGTTGATTGTGTAGCGCTCATAAATATAGCTATGGGTGCAAGTTTTTGCACCCATAAAACTTAATCTACAATCATCCTTCTAGTTTCAATTACTGCGGAAATTGGTTTACCAGTGAATTTACCAGCGCCTTTCCAATTCAAGCCAACAATTCCACCATCAGCTTTCTTTTCTTCAACAGTTGACGATTTAGATCCGGCATAACGAACTCTTTTGATTGCAACAACTTTTCCGTTATCAGAATCCTTAAGTTCAACTTCGGCAGTTCTGACAATCCCATGTAAGAGCAAATCGCCTATATCTGTAAGTACAACTTGTCCAGCGTGAGTAGCAGTGACATCTTTAATGCCTGTAGCTGTTGACCACTCAGCATCTGCATAAATCTCTTTCGCGCCCCGAAAATAAAAAGTAAAGGGCTTTTCAGTTGCATCAAGTGCAAGTTGAGTCCCAGTAACCGCTAATGTTGCGTAAAGTCCAGCCATATTAATAGTTCTTCCTTAATTTTAATTAGATAAAATTACGATGCGTTTTCACACTTGCAGATTTGACATAAAGGCTGCCAATCTGCTTGCCAATCATGTTTTTGAAAGGTTTAGTCGAGGGACACATTACTATCTTGCGTTTGGTGACTTTTCCAGTTGGTTCTGTGGCAAGACCCAACACTAATTTTATGTGCAAGACCATTTTTTTCTAGTTCTGCAATTGAGCTTTGTCTCAAGTTGGCTGGGGCAGGGCTTGGCATATCACTCAACCCAACCATGTCTTTAATACCTTCATAGATATTGCTATCAAGATGCAAAGCATAATTGATTGAATCTATTGTCAGTAAATAGGATTTAAGGATTCTTGCCATATATTAAGTTTCCGTTGTTGAACACTTATTACGTTGTCTCGGTTGTTACATTGCATTTTAAGCTTCACAACGACGGTTCAACGGACGGAGACCTTAAGCCTCCTGAACAACGACTGTTCTACGAGAGCCATTAGACAAACCTTTTAGACCATTGCGGCTTAGAATTAGCAGTGCCTTGTGGGTAATAATCTGCCCGTACCATTTTTACTGTTATCTCTTTTAAGGCTTGTCCTTTCCTCTGCCCTATCTTTGTAAAATTATTTTCTAAATAGACAGGATTAATTTGAGTGTTAGTAGCTGTCAAAAATTGTTCGGCTTCATCTTTAGAGAAGGCATTAATAAAAGCTTTGCTGTTGTCTTTTAAAGTTAATATTAATTCCCATGAACCCTTTTTGTAATTTGGTAGAGGGGTTTGTTCATTTTCAATTGAATTAATGGGATGTGGAATTGTAATAGGATACCAATCAGTTCCTAATGTTCCGTCTGATTTTAATTCACGGAATAAACAAACTAATTGAGGAATATGTCCCTCCGGTGAAAGTTGATAGCGTTCGGGAAGGGATGCGATTGCAACAACATTTGATGAGCCAGAATTGTCTAATTTACATTGCTCACCAGCAATTTCTGCCATCTGCTGAAATTTCAATAGTTCTTGAACTTCAGTGCCCTGAATAACCGTTATTATTCGGGTTCCATAATTGGGTTGATGAGTATCGCTACATCCTTCAAAAAATGGAACGTCAATTGTAGTTAAATTCACTTCTGCATCCTTTCCGGGTTCTCCCTGTGGTCCGGGTTCTCCTTGTGGCCCAGGCTCTCCAGGGATTCCTTGTAATGGTGGTAAAGGTATTCCAGGCTCTCCTTGTGGTCCAGGCTCTCCTTGCGGTCCAGGCTCTCCAGGGATTCCTTGTAATGGTGGTAGAGGTATTCCAGGCTCTCCCTGTGGTCCGGGTTCTCCTTGTGGCCCTGGTTCGCCTTGCGGTCCTGGTTGACCTGGAGCGCCAGGTTCTCCTTGTGGCCCAGGCTCTCCTTGTGGTCCTGGTTGACCTGGAGCGCCAGGTTCTCCTTGTGGTCCAGGCTCTCCTGGTGGGCCTTGTAGTGGTGGTAAAGGAGTTCCAGGTTCACCTGGCGGACCTTGCGGACCTGGTTGTCCTGGTTCACCTGGTGCGCCGGGTTCTCCTGGAAGTCCTGGAGGACCTGGAATAATTGGTTTAGCTAGCGATGCTTCTGCTGTTGCTAATGCAAGTTCAGCAGTTGCAAGGGCGGCAGCCGCTTCTCCTTCTGCGACTGTTCCAAGTTGCAATGCTGAGGCTGCTGTGGCTTCAGCAAGTTCGGCAGCGGCAAGGGCAGCCGCAGCTTCTCCCTCGGCCACAGTACCTAAACTAATAGCTACTTTTACTTGTGGTTCAAGAAATGCCAGTTCAGTTTGTTGAAATTGAACTTGGGCTGCTATTGGCTGCAATTCTGCGATCGCAGTTTCTGCTGTAGTTAAAGCAATGCCAGCCGTGGAACCTGCTGCAATAGCTGTTTCTTCAGCAGTTCCGGCTAGAATTTCTGCAATCTGAGCAATTGATAATGCTGAACCAGCCGTCCCTTCTGCGGTTACTGCTAATCCCAATGCTGAATCAGCTGTTAAATCTGCTTTTTGGGCAAGTGTTAACGCTGGCAATGCTGCGCCTAGTGCTGACGATGCGGTTCCTTCGGCTGTCCCAGCTAACGCTAGTGCTGATGATGCGGTTCCTTCGGCTGTTCCAGCTAACGCTAGTGCTGATGATGCGGTTCCCTCAGCTGTTCCAGCTAATGCTAGTGCTGATGATGCCTCGCCAGTTAAAGCGACAATTTCAGATTCTAAAACCACGAATTGCGCTTCTATTGTCGCAGTGGCCGCCACTGCACCAGCTACTTCTGCCCCCAAAGCCGCGATCGCTGCAAACACTCCCTCAAGAGCAGCAGCAATTAATGGAGCAGCCACTACTGCTACTACTGCGGCAATCCCTGCCCCAACTGCAATTAATTTTGCTTCTAGATCGTGTAGTTCAGTTTCTATATTGCCAATTTGAATTTCATCTTGGGCTAATTGGCGATACACATCAGCTAATTGATGTTTAAGTGCATCAATCTCGCTTTGAAGATTTCCATTATTGGAATTATTAATTAAATTCCTTAATTCATCAATCTGACTTTGGAGTTGCTGACAACAATCGCACTGATGACCAGAACAATGACTAATATTTGAAAGTGAGGAAATCAGAGATTGACCTTCTGTAGACACTTAACAAACCTCACCACCAATTTTAGATATTAGGGCTTCAATTGATGCAAATTCACCTTGATCAATGCAGACTTTACCACTAGGAATAAATGTTGTCGGGTCTACGCATTGCTTGCCTGATGCACACGCTCCACCATTTGCACAAACAGCTTGACAATCAGCTAGCGATTGATAAATTCCTGCGGTTTTGTGTGTATTTGCATCTGTACAAGTACCATTAATACAATCGTATTTAGTAGTGCTAGTACAAGATATGCTCGGTGAGCCTATCCAAGAAAAATCAGCAAAAGTAGAATAATCAAGAGTTCCAGATCCTCTAGCCCATGTATAAGTAATAGAACTCAATCCTGTTATGGAAGACTCTGAAATTCTATATTCAACTCCACACTCTCTATTTAATGTTGGGCTATAAGAAAAGCTCCCTGATTCAAATGTCAAGACAACAGATAATGTATCCCGATCGCACCCATTTAAAGAGGAAAGATAAGTTCCAACGACAGTACACTGCATTTATTAATTATTAAATTGAGTTTGGATCGAATGTCGGGGCACTGTACGGCCCATAAAATCTTTCTGAAAATTGGAATTGAGTTTTCGCAACACCGTTGCGAGTAACCGGAGACGAGATAACTAAATCGGAACTTGCCATTACTGAAGCATCAGTATTGGCATTTATCCAAGTATGAGCATAAGAAATAATTGCCGCGTACAATTCCAATGCTGTTGGATTAGCAGTTGTCAGCGCGGGCAGGGAACTAAGTGGAATTTCTAATACTTTTGGTGAACCGGAAAAGGTAGAGTTGGGCCCAAATAAATCAGTGATTCCAGGTTGCATACAACAGATGAGTGTGAAATGAATAAATCCGTTGTATTCAATCCCGAAAATAATGTAAATGTTCCACTTTTATGTAGAAGTGGAATATTCACTGATGCCGTGTATCCTTTGCCAGCATTAGGATTGAGCGAATATTTACTAATAGTGAATATTTAGGTAATTCCACTTTCACCTCTGAACCAGGTAAAAGCGGAATATGCGAAGTTTATTTTTTACGTCTATGGCAAAGAGTAACAGAAAAGGAAAAGCTGCTGTAATTACAAACGCTGAATATTCCAAAGTCAGGCAACAAATTTTAACAGAAAAATACAAACTGCTTTTAGACATTGGATGGTTTACCGGCGAACGCTGGGGGGCTTTGGTGAAACTGAAAGTAGCCGATGTTTATCAGGAACCAGGTATTGCTAAAACCGATATCATTTTTCCTGCAATCATTAGAAAGCACAGGCCAGACGGGACAGCCGATGCCACAGAGATTCCAGTACATGCAATATTGAAGGAATCACTAGAGCGATACAAACCAGCCACAAATAGCGAGTGGTTATTCCCGTCCCGGTGCGGCACTAAGCCGATTGTCTGGAAAAATGCCTACAACATTTTGATGGCTGCGGTGGAGAAAGCAGGGTATGAAGCGAAGGGAATATCCACTCACAGCATGAGACGGAGCTTTGTTAACCGACTCAGAAAAAATGGAATCCCGAAAGAAACTATTCGCACCTTCACCGGACACCGCGATAATAAAGGGCTTGACCCTTACTTTGAGATAGAGACGGATGAGAGAAGAGGCGCGATCGCAACTCTATGAACCCCAACCTGTGACAAAGTTTCTATGAGCAGGTAAGCTCAAACCAGCAATTAGTCACAGCGCGATCGCCCACATTTACTCACAAGGCGATCGCATTTTTAAACCGGAGAAATTTTATGAGTACTACAACCGAAGAACAGATAACAGAAGAACTGACTGTAGAAAAACTGATTCTTGAATTACAAGACTTTCCGGGTGATGCAGTAATTTGCTTGACAGATGCCTATGGTGAAACATACAGCATCATCGGTTTTGAGGCTGGGGTCTGACTGTGTGAATGTTGTCATCAGCACAGATGACGATGATGATGGGGAATAGCCAAAAGTCAAAAGTCAATTCGTCATTGGGCATTGGGCATTGGGCATTGGGGAATAGGGAGTTAGGAGTTATGAATTACGAGTTATGACTGACTACGCTGCTGTTGAAACATTAGTCATTAGTTGTTAGTGGCGGTACTGGACTGTTGCCGCCTATTTTTAAGGCTTGTCGCCATTTGGTGGATATTTTCTTCTAGCTGGCACGACTTAATTACCTCTGGCAGTCCATCAATCAGAAATGCCACGATCGCTGCTAATTCACTCGCCTCTAAGTCCGGTTCTAGGCGAGATATGTAATCTACGAGCTGAGAAAGTTTGGCGATGATTAGATTTGTCACTAGCAAGTTGTGTTCTGAGTCAGGGTTGTCATAAGTCATTGGTTCAGACATGAATGGCACTAAGAAAAGCGGAAACGCTTATCAATTAAGCAGTTTGCAATTGTTTGCGTAATTCATGCCGGGGTTTGGTCATTAAGGGGTAGGCTTTGGGGCGACGTTTACGGACTCGTGGTTCATTTCTAGCTGGGCGGTCAGGAACAGCCTTGTGAGCAATAACTTTGAGTAAAGTGCGATAAATTTGGTGCCGTTTTTGAGAAGTTGCTGCTATAAGAGAGGGAATAAAGTTAATTAAATGGTGGCGAGTACCTTGCAGTGATAGGCGATTTGGAGAGGTAGTATAAGTAGTTCCAGCCGACCACATTAAGCTACGAAGTAGATTGTAAGCCAGCAAATAAACGTAAATTTCTTTGCGGATCATCGAAGGTGTTTTACATCGCAGAATATCCATACCCAAGGTAGTTTTGAGATGTCTTAAATTTAGTTCAACATCCCAGCGTTGTCCGTAAAGCCCAACAATTGCCAGAGTAGAATAAGAAGATCCATCTAAAAGAGTGGTAATTAAGCTAACTTGTTGAGTCCGAAAACCAGGAATAACAATATAATAGTAAATCTCTCGCACAGTTATGGAAGGAGGTAAAGCATTAAATTCATCTTTATCCAATCCTTTTGGGCAAGTTTTCGGCTTATACCAAGTAACTAATTTGTCGCAATCTCCAACAATTTTACCTTTTCGCATAGTTGTTGTGCGAGATTGATGTTTACGAAACACGGCATCACAATTAAACTTTTTGATACTAAACATATCGGCGTAAGCACAAAAAGCTCTATCCCCTACAAGCACATCATTAGGTTTGAGAAAACTGTACAGAATTCTTGCTAATTTAATATCATGAGTGTTCAGAACATCTATGCACAAGGCAACGGCAGCTCCCGTTAATAAACTGAATATCACACCAATTTTGGCAATTGGGAATCCACATTCCGGCTTTTGACTACTGGGTTGTGGGTATTCTTTTTGGTTTTCTACAGTGTCAGGCATAGAGACCGTCGAGCCGTCTATCACCAAAATATTTCGACCACACCATAGATGTTCTTGGGTTACTTTCTCTTCCAGTTTTTGTGCTGAATAATTGAAAACTTTTTCTAACAATTTTTCTGGTAATCTTGCCCGTGCTTGGCAGTAAGCACTCGTATCTGTTGAGGGAACTTCTACTTCTGACTCAGCCAAATGTGCAATTATTTTACTCACAGCATTATTACAAGTTTTGTCTGTATCTAATACTTGAGATAAAAATGCCCATAAAGTTACGAATGGGTCAAACAACCGTTTTTTGTATTTAATTTTTAGCTCCGAGATTGCAAGTCTTATCACAGACTCTGGCAATAGTTCTTTAAACGGTAGTCCCAAACTTTGGCTAAATTTATCCTTGAGGATTTGTACTCGTAGTGTCACAGTAGTATTTATGATGTTTGCTTGCTCGTCTCAAGGAAAGTATTTCATGAACGAGTAAGCTTTTCCTACCTAAAATTTTTTTGGACAACCCGTACATTTTTGCACTGTCTGGAGTCAACCATAGCGTAGTTTACCGCCGCAGGCATCCCAACAAGGCGGGCGGTTACGCCGGGAGCAAACTTCATTAGCGATCGCAACACTTCATCAAGAACAATCGCCTGCCCCGTCGCCACACTGCTTAATAGCTTTGAAATCTGTAGCGCCTATCCTGTATAGCTTAGAGCTTTTCTTAGTGCCATTCGGTTCAGACATTAGTTACTCTCCATGATTTAATCAAACTCTCAATTTCCACCGGGGTTAGTCCGTCCGCGATCGCAATCTCAACTTCCAGCTTCCTGTGCTGCGCCAACTGCGATCGCACACTCCCCCCGGTGATGTGCCGATGCTTAATTTTGCTGCCGGTCTTCCAGCAATAGCGGTAATAATGGTTATCTTTGCGATTGCTTGGGCAGTACTTTTCTACCCAGTGAAGATGTTCTGGAACGGCTAAAATGTGTTCTGGAACATCGGTATAGTCTCCCAATCCTGGGTTTTTTGTTCTGGAACAGGATTTTTGGTATCACGTTCCAGAACAAGAGGCGGGCGATCGCCAGGGGAAATCTGCGAGTCTTCACTGATTAATTCATCTACCTGTGTGTTCTGTTCCAGAACACGGCCTGACTCCCAGTCGCTCCAGGCTTGCTCATAAGCATTGAGGTTTTCGTAATCGTCTGGATCTGGTGGTTCAAGTGATTCATCGTAAAAAACGGAAACTTGACCGCCGTCGTCTACAAGACGTGGTGCTTCTGTGAAGTCGGCCGGATTCCAGCGATCGCTATCGCCATTGGTTACTTCATCCCAGTAAGAATCGTAACTAGGGTGCAGGGGGGAAGGGGGAGCCGTTGCAACTGACTCCACCGCGAACAATGTCAGCTGCCTTGGGGCAGTTCCGTTGTCGGTTTCCGTCATAATTAGGTTAGTCATTTCGTCCCGCCACAGTGCTTGTTTACAGCACTGTGGCGAATTTTTTAGTTTTCAGGTTCGGTCAATTGGGTTGGCGGGGGGCCAAAATCATCTGGTAATTCTTCAAGCGATTTACCTAAAGCACGGCACAAGGCTTTGACTTGACGAATTGTCAATTCTGGTTCATATTCACCTCTTTCCCATCCGCTAATAACTTGACGACTTAAGGTCTTTTTTCTGGTCTTATCAGGAATTCGGCTTGCTAGCTGTGCCTGTGTCAAACCAACTGCTTCACGTAATATCTGCAAAGCTGGCATATCTTCCGGGTTTTCTGGTCGCTTCTTTCTTGACATAATAGCAAATAAGCAAGCACGCTTGACATCCGTGAGCGAAAGCAAGTATGCTTGCTTTGATAGACAACATAAACACCAGCCGACCTAAGTGACTCGGCAGAGAAACAGTGTTGGCTGGTGAATTTCAAGTGTCTCACCTTGATAGCGAAAGCCAAATCCGGGAAAGTCACACTTATGTGTAATAGCCGTTGAAAGCTGATGAAGAGTGTTTCAGGCTACCAGTGTCCCGTGTAGAGGTTCGGCGAGCGAGTAGGACATGAAGTGTTTGTCTATACAAGTCGCGGTTTAGATAAAAGCTGGTGACGTGCAACTGTATGGGGGCCCCAATCTGTAACCGACCTTAGTAGGGCATTCCACATTTTCCAGGGGCTATATGCCGACGTGGTGACACGGTGGGCTGTGGAAATTAAGACCTGGGTGAAAATCCCCTAGAGGCTGGCGTGTAGGTAATGGCTCACGCACAGATGCACGATCGCGAAATTGCATTCCACCCTTCGGGTTCGCCACTTTGCCATCTGGCTACAAGCCAAGACGGCAAGTGGACTCACCGTGTGGTTATGCAACGGATCACAGTTTATTTGAAAAACGCGCAAACCCTTGCGGCCGGTCGCATTTTTTATATGACTAAAACCAAAGGAAAGTATGTAACACGAAAAAAACGGATACGCCAACTAGAAAAAGAAATTGAGCAGTTGCAATGTCAGGTCAAAACCTTAACCGAACTGCTTGACGATGCCCACGGGATAATTTATCGTTCCCGTCCTGGCTTGGCGCGTGCCGTCGAGCGAGATTTTCATGAAGAGTTATTGCCATCAGAATTACCACCGACAGCGATCGCTAAAAAACCACCGCGACGCAAAATCCGAAATTTATCAATTGCACCCCGCGCCGACTTGGTGATGGATCGTGACAGTAACGGCCGCCTAATTATTAAGGGCACGGCTAACTCTTCACCACCGCGCCCTCAAGCTTGACTATTTTTGTCGGAGGAAATGCCTATGAAATAACTTTCATTTATATAAGCCGAAAGTACTTTAAACCAGTCAATTGCTGATGGTTGGCTGGTTTTACTTGTCATCAAAATTAGGCAATTATGAGGATTACAAAACGAAAATCTGATGTGCTTCTTTCCAACGACTTCCTATCATATTTGGTTGTCGCTTATGCACTTGTCACTGACGAATTAGCAAAACATACAGGAGAATCGCCGATTGTTCACCGAATGAAATACATAGACCTTGGTAAACAAAAGTTTCATAGCTTTTCTGATGAGCAACTGCATCAGTTTCTCAAAGATAACTACCCAACATAATTTAACAACAGCATTTACCTATGACTTATCGACAACAGCTTTTTGATTGGATTGTTCTCAAAGAAGTCTCGCCGTGCAAGTGGGTTATTTTGTCGCAATTTAGAAAACGCAGCGATGCGGATAGCTACCATCAAATGATGAGAAAATTCTCCCGAAACCCAATTGAAGTAGTTTTCCGTGACCGCCTTACAGAGTTTGGGTTGTAGGGCTAATTCAAAAGCGATCGCGCCATTCGAGAAACGCGATCGCAATTTGATTATCCAATTCAAACACTTGAAACGTGAACAAGTCAAAAATATCACAAAGCCATGAAAATCGAAACCATTACCTACAAGCGGGTCAAAAATCTGGGGAACTTTGAGAATGAAACTTTCCAGGCAACTGCAACTCTTGATGAAGGCGACGATCCGGTGTCGGAAGCTCGGCATTTAATGCGGTTTGTCAACTGTCAGCTTTTTGCTCCATATCCTACATATAATCCAACCCCCAAACCAGGTGAGGAGCCAAACATAGACGATATCCCCGACGGATTTTAGCTGAAATTTTAGGCGAACGCCTCCCTACCAAAGAACGCGATCGCCAATCGATACCAAAGTTAGTTTACCAAAATGCACACCATCATTAATACCCCATCCGTGTTTAGTTGCAAATTACCGGCCGCTGGCTGGATAAATCTAGCCCAACACAGCTTCCTTGCCAGCATTTAAAACCGAGGGGGATGAGTAGGGATACTCATCCCCCCAACTTTTGCCCCATAAAACTTTCGATTACCCTGAAGTAACTATAGATATTTAATCAGAGTAAAACGTTAATTATTGTTATTCGAGTTATATAGGAATCTTATTTGATTTGTGAGAATTGCAAACCGCAGCTTCTCGATCGCTTTTATGAAGGCGGGGATCTGGTTTTTGCGCCTTTGATTCAGCATAGCTATATCTAGTTAAATACGAGGTATAACTTTATCTACTAGCTATCTAACTTGCAGCATGACAGCAAGATTGTCACCCCGCAAGAGTTAGATATTATCCAGACAATATTCAGATGTTCCCGAAATCGCCATAAGATAATTAGCGCGGTATTTCTAAGATTGAGGAACATTAAATGACGCTATTACAAGATAAAGTCGCAATTGTCACAGGTGCATCAAGAGGAATTGGCCGAGCGATCGCAATTGAATTAGCCTCACAAGGAGCGATCGCAGTTGTCAATTATGCCAATTCTAGTGCTGCGGCTGAAGCAGTTGTAACAGAAATTACAGCAGCAGGAGGTCAGGCGATCGCGATCCAAGCAGACGTTTCTAAAATTGAGCAAGTAGACGCACTCGTTAACACCGTCATGGAAAAGTTTAAGCGTGTGGATATCTTAGTCAACAACGCCGGGATTACCCGCGACACACTGCTTTTGCGTTTGAAGCCAGAAGATTGGCAAGCTGTGATAGACCTAAATTTAACTGGTGTTTTCTTATGTACACGCGCCGTCAGTAAAATCATGCTCAAGCAGCGATCGGGGCGGATTATCAACATTACCTCTGTTGCTGCGCAAATGGGCAACCCAGGTCAGTCAAACTACAGCGCTGCCAAAGCAGGTGTAATCGGCTTCACCAAAAGCGTTGCTAAAGAACTAGCTACCCGCGGGATCGTCGTTAACGCCGTCGCCCCTGGATTCATCGCCACCGATATGACCAGCGATCTCAACAACCCCGAAGATATTCTGAAATACATCCCACTCGGTCGCTTCGGTCAACCCGAAGAAGTCGCAGGAATGGTGCGCTTCCTCGCCGCCGATCCTGCCGCTGCCTACATCACCGGACAAGTCTTTAACGTCGATGGCGGCATGGTAATGGCCTAAATAGTTGAGCTAAATAATTGAGGGGTAGCGATTTTTCGTAGTTGGCGCTAAAGCTCCAACTACGAACTTATTAAATAATATTTGACAGACTAATTATGAAAACAGACTCTATTTTTTATCGTTTATTTCAAACTTTCCCCAGTGCTTTTTTTGAATTAATTAATCTGCAACCATCAGAAGCAAATGCATATAATTTCGCTTCAGTAGAATTAAAGCAAACAGCATTTCGCATTGATGGAGTCTTTCTTCCTGTTGCTGACACTAATCGTCAGCCGATTTATTTTGTAGAGGTTCAATTTCAAAAAGATAATGAATTTTATGCTCGTTTATTTTCAGAAATATTTCTGTATTTACGACTTTACGCACCTACTTCAGATTGGCGAGCAGTAGTTATATTCCCTCGCCGCAGCCTTGAACCAACCCAAGTCCAACCTTATCGAGTTTTACTCGAAAGCCAACTTGTAACGAGGCTATATTTAAACGAGCTTGGAGAAGTAACTGAATATTCCTTGGGAATTGGGATCATCAAATTAGTAGTTGTAAATAAAAAACAAACTCCCATATTAGTCAAAAGTTTGATTACAAAGACACGTTCGGAATTGAGCGATAAAGCACTTCAAAAAAAAGTGCTAGATTTAATAGAAACAATTGTAGTTTACAAACTACCGCGTATCAGTCGTCAGGAGTTGGTAAAAATGTTTGGACTCGGTGATTTTGATATCAAAACGACTAGACTTTATGAGGAGCTCAAGCAGGAAACAACTCTAGAGCTAGTTATGCGCCAGTTACGACGACGCATTGGTAATTTGAGTCCGCAATTGCAAGAGCGTATCAGCCAGTTATCTATCGAACAGCTTGAAAATCTAGCCGAGGCACTGTTGGATTTTTCCATAGAAGAAGATTTAGTTGCTTGGTTGCAAGACAATTTAACTCAAGCTTGAATTTTTGATCAACTGAATAAACATAGTAGGGCTAGCACTGCAATGCCCACCCTACAAGTAACTAAGGCTGTTGGCGTATCCTTTGCCAGACTGTAAAGCCCAAAAGCAGGATAATGCTACTGGCGGTAGCCAGCATCACAGCCAAACTCATACCTTGTATTCTCATCGCCAGCAAGTTGAAAACTAAGGTAATTGACCAAAGGGTAAACGCAGCATGGCGCTGGGAGAGTCCCCAAGCAAGTAAGCGGTGGTGCAGATGGTCTTTACCTGGAGTACTCAGAGGGTTATTTCCCGCTAGTAGCCGCCGCACAAATACTTGAGTGGTGTCTAGCACCGGTAACAACAGAAATAAAACCGTAGGAATTAGGGCATAAACTGTGTTTTGTTGCAGTTTGCCTAAAATACTAGTTGCTGCCAGGACATAACCGAAAAAGTATGCTCCGGCATCACCCATAATAATTCGTGATGGATGGAAATTATGGCGCAAAAATCCTAGTGCAGCACCTCCCAAAGCTGCGAGGACTAAGATTGCCGCAGCACGATTGTTAAATTGGGCACCAACGCCCAATAAACTCATGGCGGTTATAAAGCTAATTCCTCCTGCCAAGCCATCCATACCATCCATCAAATTGATGGCGTTGGTAATCCCTACTACCCATAGTACTGTTAGCAACATGGACAGAAGTGAATCGATGGGAGTGCCAAACAGGACTTTGACACTGATGCCATTAGCTACCAGCAAAAGTGCCGTGACAATTTGCGCCCACAATCGCACAGAGGGCGGTAAGCCAAACTGATCGTCAATAAAGCCCACAAGGACTAATATCGAACCCCCCAACAGAATAGTGAGCACCTGAGCCAATACGTTTTGGAGTTCGATCGGTCGTAAAAGGCTAGCTAGTACCAGCGCAGCAATCACGCCCGCGTAGATAGCCAGCCCCCCTGCATTGGGTAAAGGTTCTCGATTGAGTCGCCGGGCGTTGGGTTGGTCAGCCCAACCTACCCGCAAGGCGAATTTGCGTACTGTCGGAATTAAACGCCAAGTTACAAGCCAAGCCAAGAGGAACGTAAATACTACTGCCAACCAGCCGGTGCCGCTAGGGTCGGCAATACCAAGGGACTTAAGGGAGTTGTCTAGATTCATCTCCCAATTCAAGCATTACTGCCAGTATCTAATATGAGCATCACCTGTATATTAATCAATTTTTTTATTTCCATTTGTAACTTGAGCAGCCTGAGAGATTAGCACTCTGGCGCTGTGAGTGCTAAATTGTCTAATGGAAGCGCTGGAGAAATGAAACATGGCGAAAATTATTGCATTTGACGAGGAATCGCGGCGATCTCTAGAAAGGGGTGTTAACGCCCTTGCCGATGCCGTAAAAATCACCTTGGGGCCCAAAGGTCGCAATGTCCTTTTAGAGAAAAAATTTGGCGCACCTCAAATTGTCAACGATGGTATCACTGTTGCCAAGGAAATTGAATTAGAAGATCCTTTGGAAAATACTGGTGCAAGACTCATCCAGGAAGTGGCCTCAAAAACTAAAGATGTCGCTGGAGATGGGACAACCACCGCCACAGTTTTAGCACAAGCCTTAATTAAAGAAGGTTTGAAGAACGTCGCCGCAGGTAGTAACCCTGTGAGCTTGAGACGCGGGATCGACAAAACTATTGAGGCATTAGTAGAAGAAATTGCCAAAATAGCCAAGCCAGTAGAAGGAAGTGCGATCGCTCAAGTTGCCACTGTCTCTGCTGGTAACGATGAAGAAGTTGGTCAAATGTTAGCCCAAGCAATGGAAAAAGTCACCAAAGATGGTGTAATTACCGTTGAAGAATCTAAATCCCTGACAACTGAATTAGAAGTAGTTGAGGGGATGCAGATTGATAGAGGTTATATTTCTCCCTACTTCGTCACCAACAATGAACGGCAAATCGTCGAATTTGAAAACGCCCGGATTTTGATTACTGACAAAAAAATCAGCAGTATCCAAGATTTAGTGCCTGTGTTGGAAAAAGTTGCCCGTTCTGGTCAGCCGTTGCTAATTATCGCTGAAGATGTCGAAGGTGATGCTTTAGCAACTTTGGTGGTGAACAAAGCGCGGGGTGTACTAGCCGTGGCAGGGATTAAAGCACCTGGATTTGGCGATCGCCGCAAAGCTTTGTTAGAAGATATTGCGATTCTCACTGATGGACAGTTGATTTCAGAAGAAATCGGCTTAAGCTTGGATACCGCTTCTCTAGAAGCGCTGGGAACTGCCCGCAAAATCACCATTGACAAAGAAAACACCACAATTGTTGCTGGTAGTGTCACCAAGCCAGAAGTACAAAAGCGGATTGGTCAAATTCGCAGACAGTTGGAAGAAACTGATTCTGAGTACGATAAAGAAAAACTTCAAGAACGCATCGCCAAGCTTGCTGGCGGCGTGGCAGTGATTAAAGTGGGTGCGGCAACCGAAACCGAACTCAAAGACCGCAAACTGCGGATTGAAGACGCGCTCAACGCGACTAAAGCTGCTGTAGAAGAAGGTATTGTTCCTGGTGGTGGAACAACCTTAATTCACTTAGCCAAGGCGGTAGCAGCGATTAAAAACACCCTAGAAAATGACGAAGAAAGAATTGGGGCTGATATTGTCGAACGAGCGCTAGAAGCCCCCTTGCGCCAAATAGCAGATAACGCTGGTGCTGAAGGTTCTGTGATCGTCTCTAGAGTCCGCGAGAGCGACATCAACATTGGCTATAACGCCGCTACTGGCGAATTTGAAGACTTGATTGCTGCTGGTATTATCGACCCTGCCAAAGTTGTACGTTCAGCTTTGCAAAACGCTGGTTCCATTGCTGGTTTGGTCTTAACCACCGAAGCGATCGTTGTTGAAAAGCCAGAGAAGAAATCTGCTGCTCCTGCCCCTGATATGGGCGGCATGGGCGGCATGGGCGGTATGGGTGGCATGGGCGGCATGGGTATGTTCTAATTTCTGCTGACCCAGATAAATATTTTTTAAACAGTTTGTCTTGCCAAGGCAAACTGTTTTTTTGTAGCATTGCTGATTCAAAGGCAATATGTTATACCAATTCGTAATTCGTAATTCGTCAGATTCAATCTGAGTGACGATCAAATTAGCAACCTAAATAATTACACAATTTAGAAATTACCATCTTTATATTAATTTTTGTGAAATAACGTGTAAGTTATTCTTATGTCCTTTGTTATTTACTAATGACAAATGACTAATGACAAATGACTATTAGGTAATATTGCATGGCACGAAAACTACGTCGCCTTCCTAAAATACTCACCAAGCTGTATGAAGACGAGTTCCATCACCAACCAGGGACTATACCTGGAACTATTTTTATTGATGCAGATGCTCCACCGCCAATAATTTTTTTGATTGACTATAACCAAACCAATTTCATCCGCGAACAAATAGAAACTCCAGAGGAGTGTGTCTCTTATCTGGAAGCGGAATCGGTTTCTTGGGTAGACGTACAAGGTTTAGGTAGTCAAGATATATTACAACGATTGGGTAAGGTTTTTAAGTTACATCCTCTAGTTTTAGAAGATGTAGTCAATGTACCGGAGCGTCCCAAAACAGAGGATTATGAAGAGCAATTACTTTTCATTGCTCGGATGGTAGTACCAAAGGAAAGAATATGTGGTTTTTATAGCGAGCAAGTGAGTTTGATATTAGGAAAAAATTATTTACTGACAGTGCAAGAGGAACCAGAACATGATTGCTTTGAAGCGGTGCGATCGCGAATTGAAAAAAATAAAGGTATCATCCGTAAACAGGGAGCAGATTATTTAGCTTATGCTCTATTAGATGCAATTATTGATGGCTTTTTCCCAGTGCTGGAGCTTTATGGCGAGCGAATCGAAGAGTTAGAGGAGGAAGTAATAGTTAAACCTACTCCCCAAACACTGCAAAATATTTATCAAATTAGACGAGAATTACTGCAACTACGTCGTGCTATCTGGCCCCAGCGGGATGCAATTAATTCCTTAATTCGAGATGCTCCCGATTTGATTTGTGAAGAAGTGCGAATCTACCTGCGAGATTGTTATGACCATACAGTGCAAGTGATGGATATGGTGGAAACTTACCGAGAACTATCATCTGGATTAATGGATGTGTACCTTTCGGCAGTAAGTAATAAAATGAATGAAATCATGAAGGTGCTAACGATAGTTTCAACAATTTTTATTCCCCTGACTTTTGTGGCCGGAATATATGGTATGAATTTCAATACTGAAAAATCACCATATAATATGCCTGAGTTGAATTGGTATTGGGGTTATCCACTTTGCTGGGCATTGATGTTAGCGATCGCAATTAGTTTGCTATTCTTTTTTTGGCGAAGAGGCTGGCTACAAAATTCTGTAGTAATCAAGCGCAATTAAAAATTGTAAATTAGCGATGAGTCAAATATATATTCATTAGCACCGGGAGTTAAAATTTTTGAGTTATGAGGAGTAGCGACCAGAATTTAGTAGTTTTGACGATTTATATTATCGGTGTCTCTTATGTTTTCAACCGCATGATTGAATCCATCGATGACCAAGTTAAATTTGAGTTTAAAAAAGGAATCGTTGACGAACAACTCAAAGAACAAAATCTCGACGATAAAATTGGAATTTCCTTTAAACTCAAATCCTCATACCCAATTGACGATTTGAAAGATTTAGGAATTAGTATCGAAAATAAATCGGATAATGTTGCCCTATATGTTGACTGGGATAACAGTTCTTTAGTAGTTGAACATAGCAAGCAATCGCGCCGCGTAATTCGGAAATCACCAGACTTAACCCGCGACTTAGCAGTACCCCAAAGTCCTAGCCTGATTGCCCCCAGGAAAACACTTTCTGAAACAGTGACAGCAGAAGATGTTTTCCAGCGCGATCAAGTAGCTGGAACCTATTTAGCAAAAAAACCACTAATTGATATCAATGGGCTACAAAAAGGGCAAAAAAAGTTGTACAACGACTTTTTTAACAGAAAAAAAGAGTTGGATTTTTCTCTGCAATTAGTGCTGAGGATATCTGAAGTGCGTTTAGGTCTAGCCCCAGGTCGTGATTTTCCTCCCATTAGCATTATTAATTGTCCTTTCACAGTCAGGAAACTACCTTGGACTTACGCTCTACCTTGGAATAAAAAAAAGTAATAAGCTGTCAACCCCTTGTGTTAACCGGGTACACTGGATTTAAGGAGAGAGTAGGCGCAGGCGGTTGCAGATCGGTCATAGTTACTGGTTTGAGGAAAGTCCGGACTCCCGAAAGACCAAACTTGCTGGATAACGTCCAGTGCGAGCGATCGTGAGGATAGTGCCACAGAAAGATACCGCCAGGACAATTAAAAATTAAAAATTAAAAATGTAAAATGAGTAATTTTTAATTTTTAATTTTACATTTTTAATTGATCTGGTAAGGGTGCAAAGGTGCGGTAAGAGCGCACCAGCAGCATCGAGAGGTGCTGGCTCGGTAAACCCCGGTTGGGAGCAAGGCGATAGGAACTACGGTTGGTCTTTTACCAGTTCCGCTCAATGAGAGCCGCTTGAGGCGTTTGGTAACAAACGTCCCAGATAGATAACTGCCCTCGCAAGAGAACAGAACCCGGCTTATGTCCTGCTCTCTCCCCTTTAATGGAGTATGAACCTTTCACGGTTTGTACTCTATTATTTTTTGTACGGGTTTTGTGCGTAAGCGAAGCTCGTCGTAGACATCGCTAATCGATCATCTAAAGCATTTAAAGCATTCCCAATATCTCTAATGCTGTATCCAAATGCCATTTAACGCGATAGAGTCCAAACAGTTTTTCTTGACTGTACCGTGCTGGGTACTCTAGTTTCCTTCCTTCCATCGTCACCTTGAGCAATGCTGACTGCTCTGGTGTCGGTGTTCCCATAGCCTCTAGCGTTGCTTCTAACGCTTGTACTTGAGAAAGCATAGGAGACTTCAATCCTTTATTTTCTGACACTTGCTTGCAGGCTATAACAGGAAAAGTCAGGAGTGCGTTAATGTAGGATGCCTTATCCGCAGGGTTTCCTATTGCTTGGATGCCATACTGTATCAGACATAAATCGCGTAACGCTCTCAAGCTTTTAACTTCTAATTCTGTGCGCGTAAACATAAAATAGAGTTACCTCTTGTAAAAGTGGAAATCGGTGGTGAACTAGTTTGCAAGACACGATCGCCACCGATATAAAACTCTATTCCGTTGTTAACATCGACTTCAAGCTATATTTACGTTTCTATATAAATGGCTAAAGCTAAAGGTAAACCTGAAAATTTTGGAAACCAACCAAGCAAAGAATTAACTGAACAATTAAATTTTCGTGTCACCAAGGAAATGAAGGAAGAAGTAAAAGCTAAAGACGATCCTCCTGAGTTTTGCCGTCAAGCTATTCAAGAGAAGCTAGATAGAGAGAAGTAGCGAAAAGTTGTTAAAGTGATAGTCCAAGAACTTTAGAGATATAAGATAGATAGCTAGTTACCTTCCCCCTTCCCCCGATCGCGTAATGCCCCTTGCCTATCCACGCCGTCAACGGCAACTTGAAAGTTTAGTCCAAAAATTTGGTTTGTCGCTAGAAGCACCTATAAAGTGGGAACTGCTGGATTTAGCGCTAACTCATCCCACTGTCTCTGATTCGGCAAATTATGAACAGCTGGAGTTTGTTGGCGATGCAGTGGTGCGGTTGGTGTCGGCTGTTGTATTATGGGAAAATTATCCCGATTGTTCAGTAGGGGATTTTGCGGCAATTCGTTCGGTGTTGGTGAGCGATCGCATTCTCGCCCAATTAGCCAGAGTTTATGGTTTGGAGTTATACTTACTAGTCGCTGGTAGTGCTACCGCCGATAAAGTTGGTCTAGAGTCACGACTGGCAGATGCTTTTGAAGCAGTTTTGGGTGCGCTTTACTTAAGTACTCAAAATCTGGAATTGATTCGCTCTTGGCTAGATCCCCACTTTCACCAACTAGCCACAGAAATTCGCCTCGATCCTGCCAGACTAAATTACAAAGCTGCTCTCCAAGAATGGACTCAGGCGCAATTTAAAGTTTTACCAGAGTATCGGGTTGTAGAAGTCACTCAACCGCACCGCAATCAAGAACGTTTCCTGGCTGAAGTGTGGCTGCACGGAAACAAACTCGGAGAAGGTAAGGGGCGATCGATCAAAACCGCCGAACAAGCCGCAGCTAAAGTAGCTTTTTTAGCAATTCCCAATCCGCAAATACCCTGAGCTTAAAAGAAGGGTGATTAGTCGATAATCAGTTGATTGTCAGTGGTCATTTGTCCCTCGTCCTTTGTATACAAATAACTAATGACAAATGACAAATACTTCTCTACGAGAGGCTGCGCCAACGGCTTCGCTCAGTACAAGTGACAAATGACAAATACTTCGGCTTCGCTCAGTACAAGTGACAAATGACAAACCAAATTAAAATTGCTGTTATCGGAGTTGGGCGTTGGGGAGTGCATCTGTTGCGGAATTTTTTAGCACATCCTCAAGTAAATGTAGTTGCTGTAGTAGACCCTCATCCAGAACGATTAGCGGCAGTAAAGCAGCAGTTTAACTTAGGCGGAAATGTACTATTAACAACCCAGTGGCAGAATTTAAAGACAGTGCCAGGGTTGACAGCAGTGGCGATCGCTACTCCTGCTACCACCCACTATGCTTTAATTAAAGATGCTCTCCAACAGGGATATCATGTTTTGGCAGAAAAACCCCTAACTCTCAACCCCGCAGAATGTCGGGAACTTTGCCAGTTGGCAGAGCAGCATAATTTAATACTCATGGTTGACCATACCTATTTATTTCACCCAGCAGTTGAGCGAGGAAAAACTGTAGTACAAGCGGGGAAATTAGGTGATTTACGCTATGGCTATGCCACCCGCACCCATTTAGGGCCTGTCCGGCAAGATGTTGATGCACTATGGGATTTAGCTATTCACGATATTGCTATTTTTAACGCTTGGCTGGATCAAATTCCTGTGCAAGTACAAGCAACGGGTACTGTGTGGCTACAGGGAGCAGGGGAGCAGGGGAGCAGGGGAGCAGAGGTGAGTCCATATACAGATTCTGCTCTGCCTCAAGGTTTGGCTGATTTAGTATGGCTGACACTTACATACCCAGATGGCTTTCAAGCTTATATTCATTTGTGTTGGCTGAATTCTGATAAACAGAGACGGCTGGGGATTGTAGGTAGCCTTGGCAGCTTGATTTTTGATGAAATGTCAATATCATCACCCCTAACCCTGCTACATGGTGAGTTTGAACAGCAGGGGAATCAATTTATTCCTGTGAATCAAAGGCAGATAGTGCTGGAATTAGAGCCAGGAGAACCATTGGAGCGGGTTTGCTCCTCCTTTGTTGTCTCAATTCTTAACAATACTCCCTCAGAGATTTCGTCTGGCTGGGTAGGCACTGAGTTAGTAGAAATTCTTGCTGCTCTAACATTATCTCTTAATCAAGGCGGTAAACCTGTTTTTTTGAGCGATCGCATCGTCAAGGAGTAAAAGTCTTAGGAGTAGTTATGAATATGGACTTTTGACTAAATTACTTCTTGAAAGTCCCATTTGCACAAACTCCTCCTTTTGGAAGACTTACCAAGATAGTTTGCAGGGGTGAAAGACGAATCTCGCAAGTCTCATTTCCAAATAGCAACTGGGACTTCGGGAGCTTCTCTTTGTCTAGCTCTACTTTTACAGATTTGTTGATCCCCAAAGAGGAACTTCCCCCAGATTCCTGTAGGCTGGGATAGCGGCTTGCTTTTACTGGCTCATTCCCAGAGGAGAACCCAAGATCCCCGACATTTGCTTCTTTATTTGGAACAGCTAACAGCGAGATATCAATCAAAGGTAAGGTAATTTTCAGTGTCGTACCTTGATGAAGTCCCGCACTCTCAAGAGTAATAGTGCCTCCCATGAGTTCGATTAAGTTTCGTGAAATCGCTAGTCCCAGTCCCAGTACCTTCAAACTGACGTGTGGTAGTGCCATTCACCATTACAAAGGGGCGAAATAGTTTATGCTGTTGAGTCGGATCGATACCTATACCTGTATCTTTGACAGCTACTACCACCTGAGATTTACCATTAGTAGATTGGATTTCTGTTGAAATGGTGATGCTTCCGGTGTCGGTGAACTTGGTGGCGTTGCCGATAACATTAATCAGCACTTGCTTTAGTTTTCCCGCGTCTGCCTTAATTGGTATCACTTTGGAAGTTAACTCACATTTCAATTGCAAGCCCTTTTGTTGGACATTAACTGATTGTAAATTAATTACCTCTAACAATAGTTGTCGGAGGTCAATTGGTGTGGAAACAACTGAAAGCTTACCTGCTTCGATTTTAGAAATGTCGAGCAAATCATTAATAATACCTAACAAGTGAATTGTTGTTTCATCGGCACGTTTGAGAAACTCCATTTCTTCTTCCCGGTCATCACATAAACCTTCTTCAACCAGGCGAATACAGTTAATAATAATATTTAATGGGTTTCTCAATTCATGAGAAGTCGTAGCTAAAAACTGGCTTTTAATTTGGTTAGCGCTTTTTGCTTCTTTCCAAGCTATTTCTAATTCTTCCGATCCAGCTTTCAGCCGTTTTACCATTTGGTCTAATGCTTGGGCTAGTTGATTGAATTCCCGAATTTGAAAATTGTGCGGAACTGGTTGTGCGGCATGATGAGAGTGAATATTGAGAGCGTAGTCTCGTAATTCTTCTACAGGACGTGCCAAGTAAGGAGCTAAATATAGAGATGCTAACAAACTTGCACCAATCAAACCGACTGTCAAAACGATCAGAATTAATTTAATTTCCTCTAAACCAAAAAGTGCATTATCGACGCTAGTAACAGCTAAAACTATCCATTTTTGCTGCTGCTGTTGAGTGAGTGGATTTGGAATTGCTGTATAACCAGCGACTAATTCTTTTCCTTCGGTAAAAGAGAAATTTATCGAATCGTTTTGTCCCGTAATTGCATTTTTAATTATGCTTTTGATTTGGGAAGCATGAGGGTGCTGATTGATATTAGTTCCCACCCAATCTGTCAATGGGTGTGCCAAAATTGTGCCATCTTCAGCAATCACTACCATAGCGCCTGTGAGCGATCCCGGCGGATTTTTGGTTTGTTGGGATAATGCAGACTGAATACTTAAGCTGTAAACTGAATTTTTTCGGCTATCAAAGACTGGTGCAGATAAAACTAGTTGCAGCTGCTGATTTTGTGTGTTTCTTTTTCCAGTCGTTCCTGCTTTTGGCGGTAAGATTGCTTTGACATCAATTCCCTCACTAGGGAAAGGTAATCTCAATTCGCCAATTTCTCGCTCCCCACAGCTACTGGCAATTATTTTGTGGCTTTGGAGATTTGTTAATTGGATGCACTCAATACTAGCTGGAAGTTGTTGCCTTAACTGCGTGAGAAATTCTTGCTCTTGTATAGGCGAATCCGATGGAATAACCGTTGTTTTGCTTACACTCTGCAAATTAGCTTTTAAGATTGCGATCGCATCACCAATTCTCTCTCCTTTACTGATAGCGCTTTCTGTTAAGTTTTGCCGTGCAGTTCTCAATATACTAGTACGTGCCTTATTCAAGGCAACAATTTCGCCTACTAGTAAAACTGGAACAAACAGCAGCAATATTCTTGTTACTAAAATTCGACGGAAGGAAGATTGGCGGGAATTAGTCATCAAGTGTCTCACTTTGCACCTGCAATCTACAACACCAAAGATATGCAATTAAACTAGCTAGATGAGACATTTTCTTAAATTATCAGAATTTTATTTTCAATGTTTAAAAATAACAAATTGCTATAATTCAAAAAGAAACGTGGTATACCAAAACTCGTATATGCTAGATGTAGAAGCGATTTGTGTTGCATATCAATACAATGGTGAAATATAAAACAGTAGGTTGCAGGTATGGTTTAAAGAGAATCTACATACGACTAAAGTAAATATTAAAACTATCAAATCAATTTAATGTTGCAACATCGTCCTCATACTACAGTTGTTTTAGCAATGAGTGCAGATGGCAAGATAGCAGATTTTAAGCGATCGCCTGCTAGGTTTGGCTCAAAGGTTGATAAAGCGCACTTAGAAAAACAAATTGCTGCCTCTGATGCCGTTTTGTTCGGTGCTAGGACTCTGGATGCTTATGGAACAACACTTACTTTAACCGATCCAACTCTAGTGCAACTCCGGGCGCAAGCAGGGAAGCCTCAGCAACCAGTTCATATAGTGATTACAAACTCTGCAAACCTTAATCCGGAAATTCACTTTTTTAAGCAACCAGTTAGACGCTGGCTACTCACCACAACAGCAGGGGAATTTTCGTGGAAAGAACGCTTACAGACACTTCACTCAACTCTGGGAATCGGAGTACAGGAGTACCCTTCAGAATTTGAGAAGATTTTGGTTTTTGAAACACCAACGCAAGAAATTGACATTCTCGCAGCTTTGAAGTATCTAACCACTCTACATATAACACGCTTGGCGATCTTGGGTGGAGGTGAATTAGTCGCTTCTTTGGTGAAATTAGACTTAATTGATGAATTATGGCTAACTGTCTGTCCACTGATTTTAGGTGGTAATACTGCACCCACACCCGTTGAAGGGAAAGGATTTTTACCTGATTTGGCTCCCAAGTTACAACTTATAGAAGTTCATACAGTTGAGCAAGAAGTGTTTTTGCACTATCGCCTGCAACGACCAGCAGATTAGATTACGCTAAGTTAAGTTATTTATTGGGGATAGGGCGTTAGGAGTGCTGAGTGCTGAGTTAGGAGTTAGGAGTTAAGAGTTAAGAGTTATGAGTTAAGAGTTAGGAGTTTTGTTTATCTCCTTGTCCCCTAACTCCCTCACTCCCTCACTCCCTGCTCCCCTGCTCCCCTGCTCCCCTGCTCCCCTACTCCTCTGCTCCCCTGCTCCCCTGCTCCCTACTCCCTACTCCTCTAAGATGGTGGAACAACTTAAGCCTCGCTATTCTGTCATTTGGACGAACAAAATTGCTGAAGTACCCCAAAATGCTTGGAATGCTTTGGCAATGCCACTCAAAACGCCATTTTTAGAATGGGAATGGCTGAATAATCTCGAAACTTCCCAGAGTGTTACGGCTAAAACTGGTTGGTTGCCAAATCATTTGACATTGTGGCGAGATAAAACGCTGATTGCGGCTGCGCCACTTTATCTTAAAGGACATAGTTCTGGTGAATTTGTTTTCGATCACCAATGGGCAGAGTTAGCCGATCGCATCGGAGTCCAATATTACCCAAAATTGCTGGGAATGACACCATTTACCCCAGCAGAAGGTTATCGCTTCTTAATCGCCCCAGGAGAAGACGAGGATGAAATCACAGCGCTGATGGTGCATGAAATTGATACTTTTTGCTCCAAAAATCGGATTTCTGGATGTCATTTTCTCTATGTCGATCCCCAATGGCGTCCGATGCTGGAACGGCATGGCTTTACAACTTGGCTGCACCACAGCTATATCTGGGAAAATGCTGGCTTTAAAACTTTTGATGATTACTTGAAAGTTTTCAATGCGAATCAGCGCCGTAATATCAAGCGGGAACGCAAAGCTGTAGAAAAAGCAGGTTTAAGATTGCAACCTCTAAGCGGGGATCAAATTCCTCAGTCTTTGTTTCCCTTGATGTACGAATTCTATGCTGACACCTGTGATAAGTTTGGCTGGTGGGGTAGCAAGTATCTCACACGCAGGTTTTTTGAGCAGCTACACACCGATTATCGCCATCGAGTCTTGTTTGTTGGCGCATATAGCGAGGAAGATAATTCTCATCCTTTAGGAATGTCCTTTTGTTTATTTAAAGGTGACAAACTCTACGGACGCTATTGGGGGAGTTTTCAAGAAATAGATTGCTTACATTTTGATGCTTGTTATTATGCACCGATTGAGTGGGCGATCGCTAACAATATCCAAATTTTTGACCCTGGTGCGGGCGGGCGTCACAAAAAACGCCGTGGTTTCCCCGCTATGCCAAATCACAGTTTGCATCGCTTTTACAATAATCGTTTAGGACAAATTATTCGTCCCTATATTAAGGAAGTGAATCAACTCGAACAGCAGCAGATTGAAGCAATTAATGTAGAGTTGCCATTTAGTGAGAAAAATGGTTGAGGAAAAGCAACTACTCGATAATCAACACAGCGTTGATGTTGTAAATAAGTTCAAGAAAATATTTATGAATCGTGATGAGTTGATTAAAAGATATGCTGCTGGAGAACGTAACTTCGCTCTAGTTAAATTTTCCGATCCTGGCTTGGACGGGATTGACCTGAGTGGCACTGACTTGACTGGGAATAATATGGAGGAGTTCTATCTTGCTCGTGCTATTTTGAAGGCAGTTAGTTTGGTTAATGCCAAATTGTTTGAAGCCTGCTTGGATGGTACTGATCTGACCGAAGCCGATCTTAGAGGAGCTGACTTGCGACGTGCTCGTCTCGATGTTGCTAACCTGACTAATGCCGACCCTTAGACAAGCGAGATTCCACAAAACTCGTTTCTATAGGGCTAATTTGATAGGGGCTAACTTGAGCGGAACTGATTTAGGGGGATGCGACTTCTGGGAAGCTAACTTGACTGGAGCCAATTTGGAAGGATCTAATCTGCATCGCACTACTTTTCGTAACACCATCATGCCAGATGGCACTATTCGGAATAGTTGAGTCTAATTCTCTAATTTTATTTTAAGTAAAAGGGATCAAAAATATCTGAAAGATATGAAGAAGACTAAGGAGGATAGGAATTACACTTGATATAGAGTGTAAAACCCCTCAAGAAAGAAAATTTCTTTTTATAATGCTTATGAATTTAATAATTGAAGATTTAGCTGCAATTGATGATAAACTTTCCCAGCGTCATATTGACCTCGATCCCGGTGGATATTTCATTATTTACTTGGATCGAGACGCAGGGTTAATTTATGCCAAGCATTTTACAAATGTGATTGACGATCGCGGTTTAGCTGTCGATCCTGAAACGGGAAAGGTAATTCCAGCGCGAGAAAAGGTAGAACGAACTCATACAACAGTTTTTAGCGCCAGAACGGCAAAAGAACTTTGCGTGAAAATTTTTGAAGAAACTCAGCCTTCTCCTGTAACTCAATTAGATCATGCAGCTTATTTAGGTCGAGAATTTGTCCGGGCTGAGGTAGCTTTAGTTACAGGGCAAGAGTATGTTCAAGATTAAAGTTAGGAGTGAGGAGTTAAAAGTTAAGAGTTAGAAATTCATAACTCCTAACTCCTAACTCCTAACTCCACTCCTAACTCCCCACTCTGCCATTACCCATTAGAAGAGGGCTGATTTATCTGATAGATATAGTAAGTTGCCATTGGGATAACGGTGGCGGCAATTAACAATCCTACAACCCAAGCAGTAGCGTTGCCTTGGTTGGTTTCTTCTGCTTTCTTGAAAGTGCCTCCAACCTGCACATTGTCAGTTATTTGGGGTGGCCCTGGATCGGTTTTGCCAGAGAGAACGGCGACAAGGCGATCG
Source organism: Nostoc sp. DSM 114160 (assembly GCF_053470305.1). Taxonomy (NCBI): domain Bacteria; kingdom Bacillati; phylum Cyanobacteriota; class Cyanophyceae; order Nostocales; family Nostocaceae; genus Nostoc; species Nostoc sp. DSM 114160. The sequence goes on from NZ_JBPFGO010000003.1 coordinate 1,049,841, forward strand.
CTTGCATCGAGAAATGCCTGATTATATTTGTCACCATTGCGTAACGGCACACTTACTGTTTCAGTAGCTATACTCTCGGCAATAGAGTCAGTAAGCAAAGGCTTGACTTGATCCCCAGTAATAATGGCAGTACCATTGGTAACTGTATCAAGAACCAACAAAGTTTGATTAGCTTGGGCTGCTTTTGTCGGAAACCATTTTTCAAACAGTTCTTTAGTAAAGCTTTCTGGTGTTTCGCCATAGTCGAGTCGGCGAACAGTAACAATTCTGACTTCCTTATCTGTTTGCTTTGCCAAATCCTTAAAAGCACTGCTAATCTTGCCTTCATTCAGACGGCTGATGACTTCACCTCGATCTAAAACCCAGGTGTCATTCCCTGCTGTCAGACTGGGTATTTGATACACACCTGTGGCTGAAGCAGGTGTGGCAAACAGCGAGGCTGCGAAAATAATCGTCACCAAAGGTAGAATTAGCCGGATGAGGTGTTTTTGACTGCTAAAAACTTGTTTGAGGAGCTGTTTCATCGTGTAATCCCTAAGACAGACTTGCACCAAAAATACTACAGAAACACTGCAAAAATCACCTCGTTCCCGATTTTCTTCAGTGTAAAATTTCTGATATTCCCAGCAAATATGTATATTGTACGGGATTTTTGATTACACAAACTTGTCCTGAGGGCGGTTGCAAGCATTAACCTGACGCTAAACCCCCTTACTAGTCACAAGAAATACCGCCCATTTTGGGAATTAACCCAAATACTGAGGGCGGAATTTGCAAACCATCTAGAAATCATATCGCATGATTCATATTTTGGTTCAACAACGGCATATTTTTTCATATCTGCGAGTAGCTTTTCTTAACGTACTCATTAGATATCTGAGTAAAAAAGAATGTCAAGACGTTATACTGCTAAGTCTCTACAAGGGTTCTGGACAATGCATATTTAGTTTCTAGAGATGTCTATGTGATGGTTTATATCTGCATTTTTCTGATATTTTAGCTAAATCAATATCATATATACATGACTATACTTTTAACTAACGACGATGGCATTGATGCCCCTGGTATCCAAGCGCTGCTCAAAGCTGTAAACGGCAGAAATTCTATTATCGCTGCTCCTGCCGATCATCAGTCTGGCTGTGGACATCAAGTTACTACTACTCGTGCTATCAACCTCCAGCGACGTTCTGAGACTGAGTATGCGATCGCAGGTACTCCTGCTGATTGCGTGAGAATTGCTTTAACACAAATTGCCGCAGATGTCAAATTTGTACTTTCAGGCATCAACGCTGGGGGCAATTTGGGAGTCGATGCCTATATTTCTGGCACAGTGGCCGCCGTGCGGGAAGCCGCGATGCACGGTATTCCCGGAGTTGCCATTTCCCACTATCGTAAAGCCAAGCTGAATTTTGATTGGGATCTAGCTGCCAAATTCACAGCTGAAGTTTTAGCGGATTTACTCAAGCGTCCCCTAGAACCAGGAAGCTTCTGGAATGTGAATCTGCCGCATCTGCAACCAGGAGAACCACATCCTGAGATAGTATTTTGCCAAGCCTGTACCAAACCTTTGCCTGTGAACTATCGAATTGAAGGCGATAATTTTTATTATGTAGGAGAATATAGCAAACGCGATCGCACTCCTGGTAGCGATGTAGATGTATGTTTTTCTGGTAATATCGCCGTCACCCAGTTAAGAGTTTGACATCAGCCATCAGTTCATAGTTAACTGTTACCAACTTTTAGTGGATATTGAGGAGAGCTTGTAGGGCTATTAATTAATCTTATGGGTATGTGGTGCGATCGCGATCGAAATTTTCAAGGATTTGAAATCTGGTAAAGTTTCAGTGGTACTGAACACTAATTTCAAAAAAAAGGAGAAATTTATGCAGTTTCTCAAAATTGTTTTTGTTGCGCTCGTATTGATGGTGAATCTGCTAATTGCTCAACCCTCTTGGGCAGGTAAGGATTTCACTAAGGGGGCTGACTATGCTGAGGTAACTCAGGCACTCAATCAACTTCTAACTGTAAAGAATACACCTGAGCAAGCTGGCTATACACCTGAGCAATTCCAGCAGCGACTAGCACAATTGCAGTTTCAGAAAAATGTCATAGAAACAGCTAGAAAGCGGGCGCAGTGCCGCAATGAAACTGGAAAGACTTTGGCTGTCTATGCCAATAAACCAAAAAAAATTCCAACCCAACTTTACTTTTTGGGTGCAGGAACAATCACCGATGATGATTGGGATTGCGATGGTATTTACTTACCCGCAGGTTCTCAAGTGGTTTTAGGCCCAAACGCTCAACCACAACAACTGACTCAACCCATCGCCGTTAAGTTTGTCGATGGTACACAGTCTCTTGCTAGAACCAATCCAGCCACTGGTGCAATTGAATTGAATGTTGAACCTGCGAAAGTATTCAAGGCGGGTGAGAGTACCTGGTTGCTACCTAATTTTTCCCAAGCAGATATCGATACGCAAATTCCCACCCCACAACTTATTGACTAATCTCATCTAGATAATTCAACTTTTATGCGGTAAGGCATTAAGCCTTACGCCTTTCTTGCCAATCAACATAGAGAAAGAGAATTGCTTGCATTACATAGCCAATAGCCCAAGGCGGTTATTATTTAATACTTTCATCTAATCATCCGAATATCTTCTTTTTTCTGATTTCAGATATACTCTCGAATTTTTCCTTCCTCACTTCCGAGGGTGAATACAAAGTATCCTCCAGCCCAGAAACTTTCTTTGACGAAATTCCCCACTCCCTACCATCTTCGATGATGACCCCATCCGTGGAACCCTCCGCCAAATCCGAAATGGAACCCTCTTCCAAATCCGAAGTTGATGCCATAAGTAGGATAGGGCGACACATAGATGGGATAAGGGTTGTAGATGTAAACAGGAGAAGGCGCTACGGTGTAATCATCATCACAAATCTGAGTAGTATGTTGCACAATTGTTCTAGGTACAACATTCTCTTGCCCAGCATAAGGTAGATTCAAATAACCATCGTGAAAACCACGAGCGAATTCGCCTCCCGCAGTCCGAGGTTTATAAGCTTCTCTATTCCGAGCGCTTTGTTGTCCTTCTCGAAAACCATTTGTATAAGCATTGGGATGGTTAGCCGACGAGTTGAGTACCCTATTATCAATAACAGGACGACAGTAAACAACCCTATCAGCTTTAGCGGCTTGGGGAAAAAGTAAAGACGTTGAGCCAGCGATTAAGCTAAATATTGCAGCAACAACTATTTTCTTCACAGCTTTTAACCTCATTTATGCTTAATACTCTAAGCCCTTTAACTTTAATTATAAAACCTGAATTATCAGGTAAGATCGGCCAAAAATCATAAATCCTTTGTCAACACCCCTGCCTTGATGCTAGAGGATTCTAGCCTAAAGTCTTAGGAATACCACGGCGCAATAGAGCTTGGATGTTGTTGTTTTGAAAAGATAAGCGATCGCCTGACTGCATATCTCCTTCAACAGCAGGTTAGGTAGTTGATTATTATTGGTCTTAATAGTTATTATTCTGGTTTACCGAACAGAGAAATTAGAGTAAACCGTAATTTAATTTTAAGTCTAATTAAGTGCGGTAATCATCATTTAATTAGGTGATGATAACCGAATTTACACAAGTTGGAACCATATTTATTATAAATACATAAGCACAAAGGCAAGTGCAAAAACGATTAAACAATAGCTGAATTTTTCCGAGAAAGAGTTATGGTACTAGTTCGTTACAACCCCTGGCAAGAATTGAACGCTTTAGAACGTCACATCAACGGCTTATTGGGAGATACCAAAGTCCCGTCTGCACGGTTGGAAAAAGGCTTTATCAAAGTTCCGGCTGCTGAATTGCACGAAACCGATGATGCGATTCATCTCAAGCTAGAACTGCCAGGACTGGAAGCTAAAGATTTAGATATTCAAGTCACCCAAGACGCAGTTCACATTAGCGGTGAGCGCAAATCCCAAACTCAAACCCAAGACAAGGGTATTACCAAGAGTGAATTTTACTATGGCAAATTCCAACGTGTAATTCCTCTATCTGCTAGGGTTCAAAATACCAATGTTACCGCAGATTATAAAGACGGTATCTTGAATTTGACACTGCCTAAAACCGAGCAAGAAAAGAACAAAGTCGTCAAGGTTAATTTAGAACAACCTGCTGCATAAGTGCGAAACTTCTCACCTCCAATAATTGATTGAGATAGCTAAAAGCCCAGTTAAAAATACTGGGCTTTTTTGTATGCAATCTCTACTTTAAGGCGCTGCTCGGTGTCGCTCTGAGAGTTTCATCAAGACGATCCCTGATTTTTGATTTGTTTAGATGTAGCTTCCATAAAGTCGATAAAAACTTTTATGAGCTTATGAATTCCCTCACTACCTCCTGCAATTAAACCTCCTGTCAGCAATGCATCTAAACAACGGAAAATAATTACTTGTATGGGATTATCTAAATCAATAACTACAAGTGGTTCGATTGAGCGAATACCTATTGCGCTCATTAAAAGACCGAATAAAAGAGATGTCCATAGAGCAATTATTCGTGTATCAGATTTATAGGCTGTTCTTTGGCGCTCTTTTTCATGTATATCATCCATTTGTGGCTGGAAAAGTTTTAATGAATTTTGTTGATTTTGTGTAAAATTTTGGATAATTTGCTGTTCTAAACTCATTCCTTCTGGTGGAAGTCCACTGATTTGATTTGATTCCAAAGAAGGAAATTGTTGCTGTTGTCCTTCCATAAGTTTTATTTTCTCAGAGATGAGAGCCTTTTCTTGCTGAATACTAATATCTAATTGTTCGACGAATGGGCCACGCCAAGTAGTTATAAAAACTTCTAAAGAACGCTCTAACAACAAAGAAATAAATAATTGTAATGTGAGTAGCTGGACAATATCATTAGCTCCAAATGGTTTTAAAACGAATGGTTTAGATGATAACCAAGTTGACAAAGTTACTATTATAAAACTAATAATGATTAATACAATAAATAAAGGAGATTCGGGAGAAAGCTTTCGCAACGTATCTATACTCCTGTTTCGCATCACAATATTTAACACAGCCTGGAGGTGAAAACTACACCTGCTGAGTAACTTAACAACGTTAATTTGATAGAACAGTAAATAATTTATGACTCGTCCCTTATTTCTAAAAGTGTGATGAGTCGCGCCGTTGTGGGAGCAGAAAGCATTCTAGTGCTACTGTGCATAGGACAACGCTAGAGCAAGTAGCAACCGTAGCACCAACTAAAAACCCCTCCAAGGTGTTGGAGGGGTGAAAGTAATTTTTGCGAATGATAATGGTAATTAGGGGGAGACAGCAGCTTTTCCTGCTCGGTTACGCATTTTTTTGTCAAAGCAACCAGATGATAGTACAGCATTTTATAAATCCATTACGAACCTCTGCAAGTCTCTACTTAGTAAGATAAATCGTTAGTGCTGTCGTCTGATGTCAACTGCAACTCGACAGCGTTTAGATAACCTTTATCATTCAAAGCTTTTTGTGTTGGTAACTTTTTAGCGTTAACAGCAGTCTTAACCACATTTAATGCAGTCAGGTTTCCTGTTTGGGATTGAGATACCAAAGCGCTACTGCTAAGACCACCCTGTGCTTTCAGATTACCTCGATCAGCTAGAAATACAGCATCAAAGGGTTTGAGGTAGCTGACGTTAGATGAATTGTTAGAATTGATAGCTATAGGTTTGCCACTATTGTTAGTAGCTATTTGAACGCCACCGATTCTAGGTAATAAAGCAATAGAAGTAACAATGAGTACAGAATCAATCAAGATAGAGAGTTTCATCGGATTATCCTTAGTTATAGTAAAGTGCAATTAGTGTTCTTGAGTAATAGAGTCTTATTTTTTATTTGTCTTAACTTCCTGCACCCAGTTCACCTAAACGGTTGATTTGCTCCTCACCCATTTGGGTGATTGCATCCGACGATTCATTCAAAGTTGCTAAGACCCATCATCTGATAAGCAAGAACAGCAGTATCAAAGGTTTTGAGGCAATTGATATCTGTGGAATCGTTGCGTAAAGTATTAGATTTGACAGCGGTGTTGATTGATGTGCCACTTTTGCCATGAGTAGCTATTTGAGTCCTAGCGATTCTAGGCAGGACACTAGAATCAACAATGTGTGCAAAATTAAGCCAAGGAAAGAGTTTCATCATTGATGCTGTGTTGGTTAATAAATCGAGAGCTAAGTTCAGGACAAACTTGAACAGATATATATTTAACTGAGGTTATCTAAAAATTTATGCAACGCTATTACTCAGTTGTAGATATAGCCCAACTGAGGCATCGTATTTCTAGGCTATCCCTTCAACAGCAGATTTCTTGATTTAGTATGATTGAATCTAATTTGTCTATTCGGTAAACCCGAATAGACAAATTAGAGTAAACCGTCAATTTTTTTCTATCTAGTTTAGTACGGCAATCATCAATTAATTGGTGTTAAAAACCGAATTTACAGCAGCTTTCACTCTGCATAATATGAATATGTAAGCACAAGATTCAGTGCAAAACTTATTAAAAAATACTAACTAATGCGAGGAAGAGTTATGACACTAGTTCGTTGGAATCCTTGGAGAGAAATTGACACTCTACAACACCAAATCAATAGTTTATTTGAAGATACCAGACTACCATCTGCATTGTTTGACAAAGGCTTAAGCAAAGTTCCGGCTGCTGAAATTCAAGAAACTGAAAATGCGATTCATCTGAAGATAGAACTGCCAGGAATAGAAGCTAAAGACCTGGATGTACAAGTCACAGAAAATGCTGTTTATGTTAGCGGTGAGCGGAAGTCTGAAACGAAAACAGAGGAAAAAGGTGTCACCAGAAGTGAGTTTCATTACGGTAAATTCCAACGCGTAATTCCTCTATCGGCTCGGATTCAAAACACTAATGTTACGGCAGATTATAAAGATGGCATCTTGAATTTAACACTGCCTAAAACTGAGCAAGAAAAGAACAAAGTTTTCAAGGTGAATTTGGAACAATCTGCTAATTAATAATCTGCTTGCGATGTCTACGATGGTCACTGAGCTTGCCGAAGTGCGGGCTACTCGGCGTCGCACTACTTTACCTGTAATGATTGATTGAAATGATTAAGAGCTTGGTCATGTAAATGACCAAGCTTTTTTATTAGCATTTTAGTGTTGAAAAAAATACTAAAGACTTTCGAGATTTTTAAGCACCTCTGCGGCTGATTGATATCGTTGAGTGAAGTCGAAATGTACCATTTTATTTAAAATTCTCACCAACTCGTCTGTAGCGTCAGTGAATTCGCGCCAATGTTGCCAAATCTGTTGATTAGCATCAGCTTGGCTTTGGATAATTATTTCACCAGTATTTGCATCTCTACGAAACTCTCTGGGTTCTACTCCAGTTAAGCCTTGTATTCCCATAATTCCCAATGCATAAATATCGCTGTTGAGTTTTGGCAACCCGCTCATTTGTTCCGAAGGTGCATAATTAGGAGTGCCAATTGAAATTGTCTGAACTTCTTGCTGCTGAGGTTGAATCTGCTTAACAGCGCCAAAGTCAATTAAAACAATGTGCCGATCTGATTCTCGCCTAATTAAGTTACTAGGTTTGATATCTCGATGGATTACGCCATAGCTGTGAACAAAAACTAGTACATTTAAAACTTCTTTGAGTATCTCCACAACTTCAGCTTGTTTTAGTCCCTTTCCAGCAGTTAACTCTTTATCCATAGCGTGCCCTCGAACAAATTCTTGCACTAAAGAGAATTGCCGATTTTCTTCAAAAAAAGCTAGCAGTCGAGGAATTTGTGGGTGCTTTCCCAAAGTTTCTAAAATTTCTGCTTCCGCGTCGAATAAACGTCTGACAACATTTAAATATTCTGCATCTTGGCGGGGAGGTCGCAACTGTTTAACCACACACTGCGGATTACCAGGACGCTGGATATCGTCAGCTAAATAAGTATTGCTAAATCCGCCAGAACCCAAGGGTTGAGTAATTTTGTAGCGGTTATTTAGTACCGTTCCTAGTGCAATTTCTTGCCCGATAGAATCAACAATTACCGTTGGCGCTTCATTTGAGGCGTTGCCACGCTGTCGTAAAAGATTTTGTAATTCTAGAATTAATTGTTGGTGTTCTTGAACCCGTTGGGTAATTTCTTTTTGCTCTTGCTTGGTTTGATAAGCACTATAAGCAAGCACACTGGCGGCAGTAAATACTAACCCCAACGCCGGAGGTATGACTGGGAACCATCCAGCTTGGGTAAAAATGACAAAATTGGCTCCAAATAATACTGCTAGGGCTGTTAGTGCTGCCAATCCTAAGCCTAGCGGATGTTGAATCCGCCATACCAGCAACCCACCAACTACAGTCCATCCCCATATCCACAGGACTTCACCCCATTCAGGCAAAAACCAAAATAGAGGTTGTTTGTTCAGAACAGCACTGAGAATTTGACTAACGCTGTGGGCATGAATTTCAATTCCGGCCATTTTGCCAGAATTATCTGATTTCCCGCTAGCAAAGGGCGTATTAAAAATATCATTTAAACTATTAGCTGTTGAACCAATCAAAACGATGCGGTCTTTAACTAAATCTGGTTTAATTTGATTTGCAAGTACTTCTGTAATAGTTACCTGCTGGGCAACTTGATGACCAGAACGGTAATTAAACAGGATTTGGTAGCCATTGGTATCTGCTTTTTCATAGCCGCCAGCGTTACTTTGCAGAGGTTTAAATACAGTATTACGTAGTCGTAGTTCCTTTTTGGGGGTAAATTCTAGTTGGATGCCTCCAACTTCTAAATATTTGAGCGCTAGTTGTAAGCTAAAGGAATAGGTACTTTGACAAGAATCAGACTCCTCTGCACTTACTAATAAGAGGTTGCGGCGAATTGTGGCATCAGTATCTTCTACGACATCATTAAATCCTACTCGCTCTGCTTCAACGCCTTTTGGGGGTGCTACTCCCGGATTATTAGAACCCGAATGTTTACAAATGGGAATGATGATATCGCTCTGTTGGAGGCGTTGCAGTAGCTTGTCATGACCAGGCGGTACTGGTAAGTCACGAAAAATATCTAGACCAATGACTCGCGGTTGATATTCTTCAAGTTTGCCTAATAGTCGGTCTAGAAGTTCGCTAGACAAGGGCCAATTCCATTTTTGGATATCTTTTTCACTTAAAGCAACAATCAATAAACGGGTGTCTGGGCCTGGGTCGGCACGTAATTGCATCATTTGGTCGTAGACTTTCATTTCTAGAGGCTCAAAAACCCCCAGTTTTTGAATTCCTACTAATAGAAGTGTTGCGATCGCACTTGAAAGAATAACTGGCTGTCTAAATAAACTTTTAAAAGTTACAACCATTTTCTTAAATAGATTTTACTTTAAAATATACGTATATTTTTGGATTAATTTTTAATATCGAAATTATTCTACGCAATTTGCAACTTTTCAAAAAATATAGTCATCATATTTTACTTGTAAACGCCAAGAGACTCAAATCCCCGACAACTTTTACGAAGTCGGGGATCTTTTTGTTCATAACTCATTTATCATTGCTAGATGTGTTTCAGATAATGCACAATTGCCTCTGCTGTTGACAAGTTAGTAGCCAATAAAACTTGATTAATAGTGCATAATCTTAACAGTGCTTCTTCATTTGCTTGACCAGGCTGAGGTTGCAGCAAATCTCGCAGGAAAATAACTGCTACAATTTCTCCGGCTCCAACCAATGAAGCAATTGTTTGATATCCTCCAGAAGTTGGTGCGGGAGTTTGTTGACTAATCGTTATCCCTGCCTGCTGATGTAAAACTTCACTAACAGATGGCCAGGTAATTGTAAAACTCTGCGAGAAAAATTCCTGATGTTCGGAAACCAATTCAGCAAGTTCTGATTTTTTGCTTTCATGAGCAATCAGCACTATGTTTCTTTCAATGATTGCTTGAGGAGACTCACTAACATTTGTTTCTTCTGGAGTTTCATCAAAATGAGCTTCTTCTACTTCAGGAATTGCTTCAATAGTTTGACTGATGCTCTCAGTAGCTCCACTTTCTGTTGTTTCCAAAGATGGAATATAACCGAAGTCAGAAATTTCGCTTATTTGTGCAGCAACACCATCAACATATAGACTAACTTCTTCAGTACTTGCATTACTCAAATCAATATATTGATTGCTTAAAACTTCCGCAACGGCATCATCAGGTGTAGTTGATGCTTCCGAAACTTCGCTTATTGTTTCATCCACCGCAGAAGTAGGTTCTACTTCCTCAACATCTGCGCTGTCTGCTGCTGTAACTGACCTATCCCAATCTATTGCTTCATCAATGATATCCCGTGTAACTTGGCTCTGCTCCTCTGCTGCTTGTGGCTGAATTTCTTCGTTTTCAACAACTTCACTGGTTTCTTCTACTACTGGCGTATCTAAATTCACTACTTCATCGTGAGTAGTTTCATCAATGATATCCCGTGTAACTTGGCTCTGGTCCACTGCTGCTTGTGGCTGAATCTCTTCGTTTTCAACAACTTCACTGGTTTCTTCTACTACTGGCGTATCCAAATTCACTACTTCATCATGAGTAGTTTCGGGAATGTCACTCTCCTCCTCAGATACATGGTGGAAAATATCGCGCGGCTGGACGGAGGTAACTTCTGCTGCTAGTGCTGCCTCCAACTCTGTATCCTCGTCGTAGGTAGCTTCGGGAGTGGCGCTTTGTACAGGAACTTCGTTTAAAATATCACGTGGCTGTACGAAGGTAACTTCTGCTGCTAGTGCTGCCTCTAACTCTGCATCCTCGTCGTAGGTAGTGTCTGGAGTAGCACTTGTATCACGCTGTTGTACGAAAGTAGATTCTGTCGCCAGTGCTGCTTCAAAATCTCCAGCCTCATCATGGTTAGCTTCTGGAAGAACACTTTCCTCTTCAGGAGTTTCAATGATGTTTTCAGGTGCAGCTATGGCGTTATCAGGTTCAGTCAAAGAAACTTCTGAGGCTTCGCTGACTTCTGGAACTTCGACTTCCTGACTATCGGCGCTGACTTCTGGTGTAACTAATGTCCGCAAATCCACAATATCATCACGAACATCGTGTGGAACTTCGCTAACTGCTGCTGGTGTCTCAACAACAGGAATGACATCATCAGGTTGAGTCGAAACAACTTCTGAGATTTCGCTGATTTCTGAGGCAGGCGGTGCTTCTACTTCGGAACTAATTGGCGGTGGAACTTCGCTAACTACCTCTGGGGTTGGGGCTGGATTAACAACATTGGCAGCGTTGACATTTTCTGGCGATCGCGGCCGAGAAAACAGTGAAGGATCTATAATTCTAAAGACTGTCTCTGGTTGCTCATAAGCAGGAGCAACTGCTTCCAAAATCAAAACATAATCTGCAATCCGAATAATATCTCCATCACTCAAAGAATATGGTCGATCTTTTTCAGCCTGTTTCCCATTAACTATTGAACCATTTCTACTGCCAAGGTCAGAAAAGTAGTAATTTCCACTTTTAACAAAAAACTTAGCATGTACCCGACTGATATCAGGGCTGTCTAGGACTAAATCAGAATCAGGAGAACGACCTATTACCCATTCTCCTCTTGTTGGAGTTTCTGTGGTCAGGTCAACTTCATTGACTTCACTTAAATTTGGTGAGTAGCTAACTTTAACTTTCATATTAATTTTTGGTTAATTTTATTGATTTCTGCTACCCAGCGCTGACGGGTAGTATGTTCTAAATTTAAAATATCATCTTGTGACCAGTGGAAATGATAAGCAATAAAAGCTACCTCCTCATATAAAGTATCAGAGGGGTAGCTTACGACTCCCCCGCTAGTTCTAGCTCCACTGAAAATTGAGTATTGCAGTGGGGACATTGTGTCGGAATGTGTACATTGCCTTGTTGATTGATTCGATTGTAAAATTCTCGGAGATAGGCAATGTCATGTAGGAGAAGTCCTTCGAGTAAATCAGGACTAACAGAGTTGAAACTGCCCAAGCGAGTAATAACCCGTGCTAGCATCACCAAGACACCGTAAGCCGGATTTTCTTGAACTTTGCGCTCTTGTTGCACCAAAATTTCATCTTTGGCGGTGGCTAAACGCATCACCCCATGACGATGTACTCGTTGTTCGCCATCACTCAATCCTCTAGGAAGAGTGAAAGCAAATTCTGTGCAGAGAGTATCCTTTTTACGGCGCATAGGTTATTTTATTTAGGCATTAGGCATTGGGGAGGCGGTGCGGTCTTGGGGTCTCCCCAAGTGGAGCAACTGCCGTCATTGGGCATTGGGCATTGGGAATAGGGGATGAGTCTTTAAACTCCATTAATGAGTCTTTTCTGACTGGTTCCCAGCCTCCAGGCTGGGAACCCATTCTGGGAGGCTCTGCCTCCTCTTTGTTGACAAGAGGTAGAACCTCTGGGAATACATTCCCAAGCCTCTAGGCTGGGAACGAGGCTAACTCCTTTAATGAGGCTTTGATACTCATTAATGAGGCTCTGAACTCCTTTAATGAGGCTTTGATACTCATTAATGAGTCTTTGAACTCCTTTAATGAGTCTTTGAACTCCTTTAATGAGTCTTTGATACTCATTAATGAGGCTTTGAACTCCTTTAATGAGGCTTTGATACTCATTAATGAGGCTTTGATACTCATTAATGAGGCTTTGAACTCCTTTAATGAGTCTTTGAACTCCTTTAATGAGTCTTTGAACTCCTTTAATGAGGCTTTGATACTCATTAGGGACTTCCAACAAATAAATTATCCAATCTTGTGGGGTGGACATCTTGTCCGCCCAAGGCTTGGGGCGCTCGTGTCGCCCATCCCACAAAAAGTAGTTGAGTATTTTTTTATTTGGAGTTCCCTTAATGAGTCTTTGATACTTGCAGACGTAGCTTAGAACTTTTCCTTTTGCCCCCTGCTCCTCATTCCCCAATACCCAATGCCCAATTCAATTATGAACAAGTGCTTCGGGAGAATTTACTGTATCTTCCGGTATGGAAGTTTCGCCTTCCAAGCCATTGATTCGACGGTAAAAATCTTGGAGATAATTTAAATCTTGGGAAAAAAAGTTTTCCACGATTGCAGGAGTAACTTCTGATAAAGCACCCAAACAGGTAATCACTCGCGACAAGATAATAATTGTGGCATAAACGGGATTCGCTTTAACGCGGGGGTCACGCAAGGGTGCAATTTCGTCTATCGCCGTTGATAACCGCATTACACCTTTGCGGTGGAGGTTGCCTTCAGAGTCTAGATACCCCTTTGGCAGTGTAAATTCAAACTCTGTGGGAAACATAATTCTCCTAATTATTTCACGCGTTTAAATTCCTCAAAAGCAACCTCCACCTCCTCAATTTCGATGTCATGGCTGCGGGCGTTGACATCGGCAATTTTGTAACTTGCAGGCCAAGCACCGGCTAATTCAAATCTAGCTACTTCTTCATTTGCCTGATTATAAATAGACAAAGCAACAAGTCTACGTTGCTGTGACCAATTACCTTTTTCGACTTTTTCAAACCACTTCCAAAAATCCATAGAGTTGGTGGTACCTCTACGCAGAATGAGATTACCACTCTTGGGATTGCTAGGAAGCTTGGTTCTCACCACCTGACCTTTGGATTGTCCTTTTGTACCCCAGGTTTGAGAAGTGACTTCAGTAATTTCAATTACCTCTTGTGTTCTTTTAAAGCCTTGACACTCCAAAAAGAAACAATTGGCATCGTTTTGACCTTCTAGTGTCAGTTCTAAATAGAACCGATGGGCTGTCAGAACTTCTGGAATTCGGCTTGCGGATTGTACCACTGTTAATTACTGCAAATGCTAATTATTTGATTCGTTTAATTCCTTCGTGAACCAATTCAACAGTCTCATTTGCCATATCACCACCAGAGGCTGTTAAGGTAGGCCCGGTGTATTTACAGGGATAACAATTGACAATGTTCCAGCGTGCTTTTTCTGAGCCTTGTTGGTCGTAAGCAACTACTGAACCAGTTTTACGATTCTGTGCCCACTTCCGAGGGTCTCCCATGTCTTCGTTACAGTCTTGATACCATTTATAAAGGTCTATATCATCAGTGGCGATGACTTTTACTGTAATGTTGGTAAATTTAACAACAGTTGGTGTAGCTTGACGCATTAGTTTAGCGCCTTTAGATGAACCGTGAACTTCTTGCGCTGGTGTATTTTCAACGCCTAGTCCGCTAATTTCTTTGATGAATTTATCAGTAATTCCATCAGCCTCGAAGTAAAACTTACAAGAGGTTAAAAATTCGCCTGCCATACTTTTAGACTCCTTTGTGTGTAATTAATTTTGAAATGGGGAGTTAGGAGTTAGGAGTTAGGAGTTAAGAGTTAGGAGTTATAAGAATTCTTTCCCCAATGCCCCATGCCCCATGCCCAATGCCCAATGCCCCATGCCCAATGCCCCATGCCCTATGTTTTATTCGCTATCTTCAATGCCATTCCATTGGCTGATGCGGAAAACAACAAATTCCGCAGGTCTGACGGGACAAACTCCGACTTCAATATATAAACGTCCTAAAATTCTGGTTTCTGGTGGGTTCAATTCTTCGTCGCACTTGACATAGAATGCTTGGGCTGGAGATGCACCAAATAAAGCACCTTCACGCCAGATACGTTCTAAGAAGTTACTGACGGTGCGGGTGACACGCGCCCATAAATCTTGGTCGTTCGGTTCAAAAACTACCCACTGAGTCCCTAATTCTAGGGATTTCTCGATATAGCTAATTAATCTACGCACGCTGATGTAACGCCACTCTGTTTTATCTGGCTCAACTAAAGTGCGTGCGCCCCAAATGCGGATACCTCGATTGGGGAAGCTGCGAATGCAATTTATTCCCAAGGGATTTAATAGTTCTTGTTCGCGGAAGTTGGTGTCATAGCCCAAACCAATTACGCCTCTGGGAACTTCATTGGCTGGGGCTTTGTAAACTCCTCTGGTTTCGTCGGTGCGGGCCCAAACACCCATTACATGACCACAAGGAGGTACTAAAATTGGATTACCGCGATCGCGTGGATTAGGTACTTTAATCCAAGGATAATAAAGGGCCGCAAACATGGAACGACGGTTAAATCTATTCAACCATTCCACTACTTGTTGCGGTTTGACGGCTTCTGGTGGCGAATCAAGTACAACCATGCGGTTGGGTGGGTTGGGAATATCGCCACTGGCAGAACCCTCGCACATACTAATCATCAACTCGATGATGCCGTGAACTTGATCTAAATTCAGTACTTGCTCTTGATAAGCCCGCATCACATCAGGACAAGCCAGCATTGTGATTTCATCAACTTCAAAGATACCGCGTACCCCGGTGCGATCGTCTCTAACCCCTTCTAAATTTTGTGAAAATCTATCGGGTGTGGCAGCGACAATGGGCGGTGCTAATTCGTATTGACCATTCACCGGACGACGAGCTAAAGGTTGTCCGCTTTGAGTGATGTCTTCTACGGTGACATACATCGAATTTCTCAATGCTGTCAGCGCATAAGTTGCGACTTGAGCATTAGGGTCGCGGTTCATGCTCAAGTTTTCGTATTGCTCTAAAAGTTCATCTCCCCGACGAATTTCGATGGTGAAATATTCGCCTGTATTGGGAGGTGCTTCTCCTTCAGTACCTTCGGGTAGAGCGCGGGGCGAACCATCAACAATTACAATATTTACTAATCCACCTGATGCTTGCTCAGGGCGCAAAGTAAAGCGCAGGGCTGGACGATTACCTCTAGCGTTGATTCTGAGGGTAGCCGGTTCTGGAGTTGCAGGTCTAGGTGCGCCTGGTAACTGAGTCCCAATGCTTGTTACCCAGCAACGACCGCCACCGTTCATAAAGTAGCCGTAGACTGAAAAGGGTAAATAGGCGTTGAAGTCAGTGAAGCCGTCAGAGTTGGGACGGGCAAAGTAGTTTAAAAATTGCGTCCAAGTGGTTACTAGCATGGGCTTGTATAATTCAGCCCCACCGCGAACGTCTTCTGTAAAGCCTACAAATCCGGCAACTGCTGTGCTAACACCTTCAATTGGTCGGCTACCCCGGTCAATTTCTTCGATGTAAACACCAGGAGCAAAGTAATCAAGTCTAGCCATGAAAGTTTCTCCAAGTCAGTAAAAATCTAATTATTCAGGAGTTAGAAATATTTCTTTGAAAGTATTACTTTGGTTATCTACCAATGCATTGACGTTTTGGGGTAAATAGCCAGGATGATTCAGAGTCAAAACATAATTACCTAAATGAAGGTCTTCAAAGAAGAACAACCCTTCTTTAGTAGTTGATATGGACTTGTCAGTTCCTCTCACAGCCACTTCTATTGCTACCAGCGGCAAATTTGTCACCGCACTTTTGACAATACCTGCGATCGCAACTCGCCTGGTTAATACTAAACTGTCACTATCGCGAGACAATTGATTTCGCAAATTGAAAATTCGCTCCCAAACCAAAGGCACTGGAGCCGGTTGTGGCTCGAAGGGTATTGTAACTGTCAAATATAAGGCTGAACGCAATGGCACATTGAGAGCGCTCCATAAAGAGCCAATCTCAATTGGCGGCTCTAAGGCAACTGTCATGTTCAAATTACCATAGCCCCGTAATTCAGGAACCAAAAACTCTTCTTCCAAGGTGCGATGGCGCAACAGCACAGTCAATGCCTCACTAATAAAATGATGCTCACCTAAAGCTGTTCTATCCCAGGCTGTTAATAGCAGCGAAACATCAAACCAAGCTGGTGCCCAATTTACAGTGGCAGGTTGTAGAGCGCGTGTTAGCTTGCGTTCTACTTGCCTGCCAGAATGTTGTACCTGCTTACTCTCACGTATATCAAAAATATATAAATTGAGAGTCGGGCCTGCTCCCTCTTCCCTACGATTACCAGGATGGCTAAAGTCAATTTGCTCTGTACTGGTAAGTGAGGTTCCTCCAGCGAGAATTTCGGCTAAAGTTTGAAGAACGAAGATAAGCATGAAGGTGTGCTGCTGGTAGCTAATCCAGATGCATCTACAGTATATGTATCGGGCTTCTAAAGTTAATTAGACTTTTGTCGATATTTTTTAAATCAGGTATTGGGTCAAGAATCCGTAAAGCAGCAACTTCAGTTTGTAGATTAATCTGGAGCAGTTCTTCAGTGGAGGCACTACATTTTTTTCTTGTGAGGTGGATTGAAAAGCATTGGTGTCAAGTTAAGGCAGAAGCCCAAATGTCAAAGGTATGTTCGTCGAATTCGGGCAGTCGTTTATTGAATTCGGGGCGTCGTTTATTGAATTCGGGGCGTCGTTTATTGAATTCGGGCAGTCGTTTATTGAATTTGGGCAGTCGTTTATTGAATTCGGGCAGTCGTTTGTTGAATTCGGGGCGTCGTTTATTGAATTCGGGCAGTCGTTTATTGAATTCGGGGCGTCGTTTATTGAATTCGGGCAGTCGTTTATTGAATTTGGGCAGCCATTTATTATTTTTGTTCAATTTTAATTTGAAAAGGATAAAACCTAAACACAAAAAGACTTTTCATCCAGTAAAGAGCGATGCACTGAGCCGGTCGTTGTGTCCCTAGCTATACTAGTTGACCCAATGATTTCATCCTAACTTGACACTAATGGCTGAAAAGACATCCCAAGTAGTCCATTAAGCTAACGAAAGCTTGGGTACGTAGTCAATACTACTCGGGTTTTGCATTTTGAATTGAAAGTTTGGTTTTGGGAAAGGGTTAAAGGGTAAGGTTTAAGGGTTTTTTCTTTCCCTTTTCCCCTTTCCCCCAAAACCCGACAAGTATTGGGTACGTAGTAAGCATTTCAGTGCTTAACATCAGGACTAAAGTCCTTACTACAAACTTCTTTACATAACAAAGTTAGCTTGATACACGTGTGAATACAAACCTTAATAATTATTTGTATGAATTATCTCAAAAGAGAACTTAACAAAAAAATAAACATTCCTGAAACTGCATAATTTTATACTGGTCAGCAGAAGAGTAAAAACATTTAGTTGCAAAAAGCGAGTGAAGGTATGACACTAGGCTTTTCTGTACAAAAACTAGACAATGGCTCTAATTATTTGAGTTACTCAGACATCCAAAGCTTTTGTCAGCTTGAGTCTGAGCAGTTAACTAGTCAGTATCCAATTTTTTTCGCTCGGATTGTCTATCATGATTCATTATTGAGAGCTAATCAAGAGGTAATAAATTATGGTCAAGACCAAGTTCCTTTTTCCTCAAAAACTTTAGCTTATTTGCGTTCGGAAGCATGGCTGACAGATTTTCCGCCTGTTTTGACTTTACAAGAATTTAAGCTGAAGGACTTTTCATCTATTTCTTACATTTGCCCCATATCCTATAGAAATCAGAAAACTGAATATATTCAAATCATTACTCATGAACCTCTCTCGTCGAGTTTACAACTATATGTAAAACGCTCTGCTATGCTGCTGAGTAAGTATGTAGATATTTCCTTGGACTATGGCAGACAAAAAACTGAAATTCAACTCCTAGAAAATATCTTGCATCGAGTCGGTCATCAATTACGTAACTCTCTAGGACTTATCGGATTGTATGCACATAATTTATGTTTAGGTTTAAAGGATAGCCCTTGGCAAGAGCAAGCAACAATCATCGGCGAAAGTATACAAGATTTAGATACTAATTTAAATGAACTGATTGATTGCGGTCAAAGTGCAAAATTAAGAGTAACACTTCAAGATTTAAGAAGTTTAGTGGTAGAAAGTATCACAAATTTACAACCTCTAATTAATCAGAAAAAACTTAAAATATTGATTCCTGATACATCGACAATACTGAAGATAGACAAATTACAAATGAAACAAGTTTTTGATAATATCCTCAGTAATGCCGTTCATTTCAGCCCTCATTCAGGAACTATTACCTGTACCTGGCAAATTTTTCAAGATGAAGTTTTAATTAAAATCTCCGATCGAGGACCAGGATTGTCTCAAGAAGACTTACAAAAAATATTTACCCCATTTTATTCCCGACGCCAAGGAGGTACAGGACTGGGTTTAACTATTGCTAAAAAAATCATTTTGGATCATCAAGGAAGTATCTGGGCACAAGTTTTATCAGAAAGTGGGGCACAAATTTCGATGATTTTACCTCGACCAAGGAATGTGAATTAATTTATAATTCATCAGAAAAATATGATTAATGATAATAATAAACTTTCGGTTTTACTCGTAGATGATGAAGAACGCTTTCGTCAAGGTTTACGTACTCTCCTAAATTTTTATAGTATTAATTCTGCGTTACCTGTAGAAGTTATTGGTGATGCAGATTCTGTTGAGCAGGTTTTAAAGTTTACAACTCAGAAGTGTCCAGATTTAATTTTGCTGGATATGCAATTGAAAGGATGTGATGGAATTACAGTTCTGGCACGTCTAAAAGAAGCTGCTTACAGTGGCAAAGTTTTAGTATTGTCGGCTCATCAAGAAGACGATTGGATTTTTAGAGCGATGCAGGGAGGAGCCGCAGGTTATGTGTTTAAAAATCGTGTAGCAACTCAATTATGTGAAGCTATTGACACTGTAACTAGGTCAGAAATTTATCTACCTTCAGAAGTTGCTAGTCGATTTTTCCGGTTTTTTCAGGCTTATTCAGATTCTTGTGTAAAAGCATGTCATGAGGTGCATTTAACCGAAAGAGAGCAAGAAGTTTTGTACTGGTTAACTCAAGGTGCTTCTAATGAAAAAATCGCTAAACATTTGTATGTAACAGTTGCTACTGTTAAGGCGCATCTCACCAGTATTTTTGAAAAATTAAAGGTTACTAGCCGGACTCAAGCGATTGTAACTGCCCTCAAGCTAGGATTAGTTCATGCTTGAGCGCGACGGAAGTAATCGGCGCAATTCACGAAACTTTTTGGATATGGCTTCATTTGAATCTTTTTATCAAGAATACCCCTGCTCGTACAATTCTCCCTTAAGTTGCGATCGCCCCTTCCAAACGGCGCAGCAAATCAAGGGTGCTAAGTTTTGCTTGGAATGTGGTTTTCCAGCGACTTTACCACAGGAGGGTGAGATTAAAGGAAATCAGGGAACTTATCAAATAACTAGTTTTGTCGGTGTGCGCGGTTTAGGGCGCTTATATTCAGGTGTTCAACTTAAAGACAAACAACCTGTAATCATCAAAGAATACCTACTCCCGAATCGTTCTTTTAATGAAAGTGAGACTCAAAAGCGGAAAGAGACTTTTAAACGGGTGGGTGGGGTAAGTTTAGCCGATAGTCGAATTCAAAACTTCCGTCTGGTGGAAACGAAAGAAGCGATCGCAGATGAAAAAGGAGAACGCTGCTATCTTATTACTCAAGGAATCGAATCATCCCAAACTTTAGGTAAATATCTCATAGAAAAGGGAGCAATGACATCTCTTGAGGTGCGGGAAGTACTAAATCAAGGTTTACAAACTCTCCAGTTTCTCCACACTCAAAAGCTGCGTTTTCCCTCCAATCAAACACAACTAGGTATCACTCACGGCAATATCAATTTAGATAGTATTTTAATTAAAGTAGAAAATAATCAAAAATTTTCTATATACTTTTGTGATTTAGCAATCTGGGAAAACTTATTTATTCCCCCAATTATTCCTCAACCTGCTGCCGCCAGACCCGATCAAGATTTAGAATCATTAGGATTATTAGCCTTTTATTTATGGGTAGGTCGGACAACTAATTTTTCATCTAACCAGCCTCTCGACCCTAGAGATAATCAACAATGGCCGGATACTGATAGCTATTTAAGGCAATTTATTTATCGCTTAATTGGGTTGGAAACTCCTTTTGAGAGTGCAGAAGCGGCTCGTAAAGCACTGCTAGAACTTCCTCAAGAAGATCGTGTTAAAAGTTTAAATTCAGCGCGAGCGCCAGGTTCTCAAGAAATAAAAAAGCCTTTGCCAATGCCCTTACTTTTACTAATAATCCTATTTTTATTACTACTTGGTGGCGGAATTTGGTATTGGCTATGGGGTAGGAAAACAGATAATCCTAATCAATATATCCAATGGTCTAAACTTGTACGTAATTTTTCCGAAGTCCCCAACGTTCCTTCTGGACAATTTACTTATACAGGAGAAAAAGATAGTACATGGAGTTTTGTTTTAACGCAATTAGTGGACAACAGCCGTTTAGCAGATTTATTGACCAGACCAAAGCCAGATGCAACCGCAACATTTGACTATAAATCTGTTTTGTCATCAAATATAAATAATCCGATTAAAAGTATCGAAGAAGTTCAAACAAACAAAAAAGATTTTGCCATTACTAGTTTGGTAGATAACATTACAGATAAACTTGCGAAAAAAGCAGTAGCCTATGATGGGTTACTTGTTTTTGTCGCATTTAATAAAAGAGACTCAAATCTTGCTAATGCTCTTGGGGGGCAAATTAATCTCGAGCAATTGCGTCAAATTTACACAGGTAAAATTACTAATTGGCAGCAGATTAATCCTAAACTGCCAAATCTGCCTGTGAAACCTTTTGCCCCAACCGAACCGGAAGCAATCAGTAAATTTCAACAAATAGTTCTGCAAAATGCTCCTCAAGACGAAGCTTTATTTGCAGCGAAAGTTACTAAACTTGATACAACAAAAACTCAAAACCTAATACGCAGTGAAACTTTAGAGGGGCGAACTACTGGTATTATCAGTTTTGGGATTATCAGTAAAACTTCGAGTCAGTGTACTGGCTATCCTCTAGCGATCGCCGATGCTAAAAAGTCTGCTATTCAACCTCTGTTTCAAAAGCGCGATCGGCGCTCAATTAATCCCTCAGATGATTTGTGTCAACATGATGATTATTATGTTGATGTCACAACTTTCCAAAGCTACCCCTTGGGATACCCTATTTTTGTAGTGTACCCTAAAGACAGCAACCGCCTACCTGGTGGTTCTACATTTGCCCAGATGCTAACTACTCGTCAGGGTCAGTGTTTACTTAGTAAAGTAGGTCTTGTAGCTTTACAACCTATGCCTGATGATATAAAGTCTTATGCCTGCAAATCGGTGCCCTAATCCTAGTTGCGAATATTTTAACCGCGCCCTGCCTAACAATGCTAAGGTTTGTCCCTGGTGTTCTACCCCGGTGGGTAATGTAGTTTCTGCTACACCACAATCACCTAGTCAACCTCCACCTATTCAACAACAACCTAGTCAACCACCTGTTCAGTATCAGCGGCCGCCTACAGACCAACCTTACCAAGCTCCCCAACAAGCCCCCATTGATTATTCAACAGTCTATCAGCCACGAGTTTCCTATCAACCAACGCCACCTGTTTATACCCCCCCGCCTCAAAGAGCGCCAGCCTTAAAGCTGATTCATAGCACCGGCAGAGAATTTCACCTCATTGGGGAAGGAGGTTATATCGGTCGCCGCAGTCAGAGTCCAGGAATAGCGCCGCCAGAAATTGACTTGACCGGCATTCCCAGTGAGGGAATAGTCTCTCGTCGTCATGCGCGAGTCGATTGGGACTGGTCGCAAAATTCTTACATGATTGTTGATATGAGTACAAATGGTATTTATTTAAACAACAATCCTTTGAATCCTGGTATGCAGTATCGCCTACTGAACGGTGATTCCCTGCGATTTGGTCAGGATAACCTAGTTAATTTCACTGTATATGTAGTGTAGTAAAAAGCTGATTTTATAACTTTTAATTAACAAGACTGGGGGCTTAACAACAAGCTTAAGCCCTTTGTTAAAGATAGACAAACTTGTGAGCTAAATAATTTAGTAAACTCTGCTGTTGACGACTCATTTTTACCTTCTTAAATCTAAAATTCGGCCATTAGTCATTTTCGCTTATCCCGAAAGACAAAGGACAATAGACAAATGACGCTGGACGGAGGACAAAGGAAAAATGAGCAATGTATTTCGGGAATTTCTGCAAAAAGTAGGCAGCGGAAACCACACATCTAAGAATTTAACTCGTATTGAAGCAGCCACCGCTACTCAAATGATGCTGCTGGGTGAAGCGACACCAGCCCAAATTGGAGCCTTTTTGATTGCTCACCGAATCAAGCGTCCTACGGGAGAAGAGTTAGCCGGAATGTTGGATGCTTATGAGGAACTGGGGCCAAAACTGCAACCCATAGCCTCTGGGCGACCTGCGATCGCTCTTGGCATTCCTTATGATGGTAGGACACGCACAGCACCGATTAGTCCCGTCATAGCTTTACTACTCGCCGCAGTGGGACAACCAGTGGTAATGCATGGTGGCGATCGCCTACCAACGAAGTACGGCTTACCCCTGATAGATATTTGGCAGGGTTTAGGAGTCGATTGGACTACTTTACCCCTAGCACAAACTCAACAAGTGTTTGAGCAAACGGGAATCGGCTTTATTTATCTACCTCAGCATTTTTCCTTAACTACAAGTATTTGGGAGTACCGCGACCAACTTGGCAAACGTCCGCCGTTGGCGACAATGGAGCTAATTTGGTGTCCTTATGCTGGGGATGCTCACGTAATTGCTGGGTTTGTCCATCCACCTACAGAAGGGATGTTTCAGATAGCTTTTGGACTGCGGGGAGTGACAAAATTTACATTAGTCAAAGGATTGGAAGGTAGTTGCGACTTACCGCGCGATCGCACTGCAATAATCAGTTTATCTTCATCCGTAGCACCCCAAGAGGTAGAACGATTGCACCTCGTACCGCGCGATTACGGCTTTACTACCAAGAACGTACCCCTTGGAACTACTGAAGAACTGGTGGCGGATATTCAAGAGGTTTTGGCAGGTAAACCAGGTGAATTGATGCAAACAGCCTTGTGGAATGGCGGATTTTATCTATGGCGCAGTGGTATTTGTTCAGATATGCCAGAAGGTTTAGCTAAAGCAGAAGAATTATTAACCAATGGTTTAGCAGCAGCTAAACTCCAAGAACTGAGCCAGGTAGTAAATTCAGTATCAGCAGATGTACCCTTTAGGGTGTCAACGACTTCTCCAAAATAGATTTTTGTTCCAACCAATCTTTACCTACTTGGATACTGATATCCGATGCAAGGTTGCCAGTGCTTTCCACCCGCACTTCTCCAAATCCCAAAGTGCTGCGAATTGATTCGGCACTGTCACCATCTCCTTGTTGGGCGACAATATGAGTTACATCTAGAGGTTCACCCCATGCCTTGGCCACATAGATATTGCGATATCCAGATTTTTCCAAGGCTCTTATTAACGGTTGCAGGTTAGAGCGATCGCCACCTGTACTATCTTGAATTGCTACACGCAAAGAGCGGGGGTTAGTTGTACTTGCCAGCTGTTCCTGTTCTGACTCCACACCAAAGTGTTGAGCCATCAGTTTCGCAATCCCATCTTTGTTGGGCAACCAATAGCTAGCATCAAACTCATTCTTTTCGCTAAAGCGACCTGGCAGCATTAACATTTGCATATTAGAGCGATTTGTCCGCACCCCAAAACCCATTAGTGCCACTAACTCTTCAACCGTCAAGTTAGTATCAATGTGGTCTTTCACGACATCAAGAACTTTAGGTAATTGAGCAACAGTCGCTGGGTTGAGTGTTTGCTCCATCAAAGCGCGGATGACCATTTGCTGGCGCTGAATCCGACCAATATCACCGAGTTCGTCATGGCGAAAACGCAGCAATTGTAGTGCCTGATCGCCGTTGAGATGCTGCTTACCCGCCTTCAAATTGATGTACAAATGCTGAGAATCATCTTGATATTTCATATCTTTAGGGACGTAGACAGTCACGCCACCCAAAGCATCAATCAGCTTGGCAACTCCCAAAACGTTAATTCGGATATAGCGATCAATTCCCACCCCACCTAAGAGATTACTGACGGTTCTAGCAGTCAAAGCTGGTCCACCGTCAACATTGGCAGCATTAATTTTTTTCACTCCATATCCCTCTATTTGCGTGCGGGTATCTCTGGGAATGGAGAGCATATTTATTTTTTTCGTCTCTGGATCGAATTTGACCAAGAGCATCACATCGGAAAGACCATCAAAAGAGTTGACTTGGGGCAGGTATTTGAGATTTTTGGTATCTTCAGGAGGGTTTTGGATATCTGGCGGAAGTACGCTCATTCCCATCACTAAAAGATTCACTGGACGAGTTAATTCTGAAAATCGCAGCACACCTCCAGAAATGCGCTCGCTATCAAAGGCCGCCTCATCCTTTGGAGTTAGCTGGGCTTGTTGCAAAGGCGTACTCGTCAAAGACACCGCCAAAAGCGCCCCCGCAGTTGCAGATACCATCGCAATACCACCCATACCTACCCAAAACCACAGCCACCGTCCTGATGTCGAGCTTTGGGGAATTTTTTTATTGGACTTTGAGGCTTTTCCCGACTGGTTTTCTTCCGCCGAACTTCTTTGAATGGTCACAGACTTCCTCACACTTACTCACTAATCAAATTCAGTAATTTTGCAGACTAAAAACACCCAAACAAATCAACCCATAATAGCTAACTCTTAATTATCGGTGCTAACTTTTTTAATGTAGTGTCAACCACAACACTTATAGCAGCATTTATTCTTTTTTTGGGACAACCTGGAGATGTTTTACTGAAGTATGGCAATAATAAACTGGATTTGACTAGATATATAAATAAATCTGCCAGAAATTTTCTAAAATTCAGTAAAAACACCGACAATTTATCGCTTTAAAAAATTAAGATAAATACTTGCCAAGCACTCGTTCAGCTAAACTACTAAACCCTGGTAAACGACTAGATTTGCCCTGCATTAGGCGCAAAATCAACCAAATACTTACTAAAAAGTAACCTGACGTAAGAAAGCTATTGAGGATAAATAGACGTAGCGGAAAAAAATCTGAAGTTGCTGCCCCGGTGGCTAATAATAGATAACTCAACAGCCAAGTAAGTGCCAAAGTAATAGACAGACGACTAATAGCAAGTTGTTCCCGATTACCCTGGCCTCGATAGAGCGTCCACAAAGATGGAAAAAAGCCGACGATTGGAACTAAATGTAAAAGCAACTGTGTTTTAGGCATCGGGGATAGGGCATTATTATTCTCCCTCTGCTCCCTGGCTCCCCCGCTCCCCCGGTTACTGAGCGTCTTGCCTTGAGCGAAGTCGAAAGGAGTCGAAGTATGCTCCCCTGCTCCCTGGCTCCCCTGCTCCCTGGCTCCCCTGCTCCCTGGCTCCCCATTCTCTTTTGCTTCAAAATTCTTCATTGGGGTTAGTCTAACTCCTAAACTAGAAGGATGAATAAGACTCATATAGTTAGAGATAATAAGCTGTAAAGAAAAATTTCATTTAGTTCTATTCCGCAATCAGCTCAAAATGCAGACACGTAAGCTACTCGACTGGTGGCAAACATTTACTCCAATAGCGCGAATCGGGGCGATCGCGCTATTCGCTCCGCTGCTAGTTCTCAATGGTTGGGCAATTTCGGTATTTTTCAATTATTTCCATTCTCTCATAGTCATTTTAGTCGGAGCCTCAGTGCTAGCATTTCTGCTCAACTACCCCGTGAGTTGGATGGAGCATCATGGTGCTAGGCGAGAGCAAGTTGCTATTTTAGTATTTCTCTTGGCTTTATCGATTTTATTGGCGTTGGGTGTGACACTTTTTCCCTTGGCTCTTACCCAAGCACAACAACTGGTGGCGCGTTTGCCAGATTTAATCGACTCTGGACGCTCTCAGTTGATGATCTTAAACGGAAAAGCTGAGACTTTTGGCTTACCGATTAACCTCGATGCTCTGGTGGTGCAAATCAACGATCGCGTCAAAGGACAATTACAAGCGATCGCTGGACAAGTTTTAAATCTGGCTGTACTGACAGTTACTAGTCTGCTAGATATTCTCTTGACGATAGTTTTGACTTTTTATCTTTTACAGCATGGGGGTGAACTCTGGGAAAGTTTAGTTGAATGGCTACCTAATAAATTTCGCGAGCCTTTCTCCAAAACAGTCCGCCTCAGCTTCCAAAATTTCTTCATCACCCAGTTGATTTTATCTACCTGTATGGCTTCAGCCCTTATTCCTACCTTTTTGTGGCTAAAAGTGCCCTTTGGATTGCTATTCGGACTAACTATTGGCCTGATGGCTCTCGTTCCCTTTGGCGGTTCTGTAGGCATTGCCCTAACTACACTATTGGTAGCGTTGCAAGATTTTTCAATGGGTGTGAGAGTGTTGATCGCAGCGGTAATCGTACAGCAAATTCTCGAAAATTTAATTGCCCCCCGAATTTTAGGCAATTTTACTGGTTTAAATCCAGTTTGGATTTTAATTTCGGTCTTAACAGGGGCAAGAATTGGCGGACTGTTGGGTGTAATTGTGGCAGTACCTACAGCTGTTGTGATTAAGACTGCTTTAAGTGCCTTGCGTCCTGGTACCGCAACAAACGACAGCGCCATTGGGGAGATAACTGCATCCGTTCCAGGAAATGAGTCATCGAAAGCCGACGACAACAAAACTTTGAGCATTTCTGAAGCAACATTGCCTTAATACAAGAAGGCAGGAGCAGGAAGTGTATCATCAGTTATTTATCAGGAACGGTAAGGGGCAAGGGAAAGGGTAAAAAGCTATTGCTTCTATGGTGGGAGACTATTATTAACCTTTTTCCCTTGACCCCTCTTATTTTTGAAATTCTGTTGCAAGCGATTGCTTAATATCAAAATTTTCCAAATCCTGTGAAAAGTCAGCCTTTACCACCAGAAATGAATGCCAATTGGTGTTTCGCTTCAATATTGTAAATAGCTTTTAAACTTTTAAATAAATCTAACTTTCAGAATCATTATCTAATTTAGAATTTAGCAAAGGAAACTACTTTGCAAGAAGTGCTTTTAAATTGCAGCAAAGGTGAAATTGCTAGGTTCTGCACTTGCCGATCGATACCATCTCCCTGAATAATCACCTGGGAACGTGATTGAATTAATTCCCGAATTTGTGGACAACCTAGAACAGAATTCAGTTCTGTTAAAGCAAAGAGAAATTCTATGTTTAATTTATCTAACGATGGTCGTAATGTCTGGTTTAAGTCTGGCACGTTAGGAAAAGATTTAATACCTTGCTTTTGCCAGTTTTGAAAATCAGTGGTTTGGATAAGTTTTCCGGCTTTTATTTGTGCTTGAAAAAATGCTGCAACTGTATCGGGTTCTAAACTATGGGTTGTTGCTTGCTGCCGAACTTTTAATAGTAACTCTTGTTCGCGCTTTAGATCCTCAATAGGACGTTTTTGATTCCATTTCCATCGGGCTACATCATGTGCGATTAACAATCGCTGCTGGATCAATTTTAGTAATTTATCTACAGGCAGTTGTTGTTCATCTACCCTAATAGCTTGGAGATTTACTAATTTGACTGGTTTATAGTTTTGAGCAACGAAATATAATTTGAAGTTTGCAGCAACTACTGTAGTACTGAAAAAAATTCCAAAGAAAATTATGATGACAAACAACAGTGGATGCTTTCTAAAAAAACTTAAATTCATAGAAAAAAGCTTATACACCATGCTAATTAGCACAAATCATCAGTAAGTAAAACGCTGTGGAAAAACAAAACTATGTTAATAAAAATTAAATAGACTCAAACCCTCTTCCCTCCTACCTCACTTCTCCTGTCGGAGACGCTCTTGCTAGCTTGCTTCCACGAAGTGGTACGACTACGCTCAGTGACCACCTGCCTCCTGCCTCATCTCAACGATAAATATTCACGCCGACCTACTTAAATCGATAAAAATACAGTATTTTCAATTTCAAACAAAATATCTCATAGTTACTGACAAAAAGCAAATTCAGGCTTATGGGGGTATTCTCGCATTTCTCACAAGCTTGAGGTGCAGAGAGGTAGAGGGGAAAGAACTTGTACAAGAACTCTCCCCTGCTCCCCTGCACAAGGTTTTGAGAGATGTGGTGAGACCGGGTTATTGTCTCCGTCAGCAGGGATTACGTGCTGCTCAAAGAGATGCTAAACGCGGTCGTAAATTGTTCCAAACAGAAATTCAGCGGATTTGGGCATTGATAATGTAGGTAGATGTAGAGCCGATTTCTTTGTTAAAGATGACTTTTCTCAGCACTGAAGATAATTCACGCCTTGAGATTACAGCTTGAAATGAACTCTGCAAGAATTGCGATTTGCTGAGTAAATTGGGATATAGATGCGGAAAATTTTTCTGGGTAAACTTGACCAGCAAATGGTAATGAAAAACTATTATCAAGATTTTTTAATTCGTGATTGGGTGAAAAGCGATCGCACAAGAGCCGCCGAAGTCATCAGTTATGTATTATCAGAATACGGTCTGGGTTGGGAACCCAAGGGTGCTGACCAAGATGTGCTGCGAGTCGAGGAATGTTATTTAGCTACTGGGGGAGAGTTTTGGGTAATTGAACACCAAAGTCAGTTAGTAGGTACTGGAGCATACTACCCCATACACCGAGGTGAAAAAGCTGTAGAAATCCGCAAAATGTATCTTTTACCCAGCATCAGGGGTTTAGGATTAGGGAAATATTTGTTACAACAGCTAGAAGCAGCGATCGCAAAGCGTGGTTTTCAACAAATTTGGATTGAAACCGCCAGTGTTTTGGTGGAAGCAGTCAAGCTGTATGAAAGCAATGGCTACACTCCAGCAACAGGAGTGGAAACAACAAGGTGCGATCGCGTCTATGTTAAGTCATTGGTCAATAGTCATTAGTCATTAGCTAAAAACAAAGGACAAAGGACAAATGACAAATAACAAAGGACAATTCTAAATGCACCCTTGGATTCAAAATTTTAAAGGCTTACTCAATCTTTTTCTCCAATCCCATTGCCCTCTATGTCAACGCGCAACTTCCCAAGAATTCTGTCAAAACTGCACCATACAACTGCAAAAATGTCAACGTAAAGACCCGATTTCTCTATGGCAAGAGCCTATACCAGTGTTTGGCTGGGGGGAATATGGTGGCCCAGTGAAACGAGCGATCGCAGCGATGAAATACGAAAATCAACCCCAAATAGCTCGTCCTTTGGGTCAATGGTTAGGGGAAGCATGGTTGTTAAATTCACCGAAGCGAGATAGCCAGCCTGTAGTAGTTCCTATCCCACTTCACGCTAGCAAACAAAAACAACGTAAATACAATCAAGCTGCACTAATAGCACAAAGTTTCTGCGAAATAACTGGATTAAAATTGAAACTAAACGGTTTAGCAAGAGTGCGAGAAACTGAAGCGCAGTTTGGTTTGTCGGTATCTAAACGAGAAAAAAACTTGAACCAAGCTTTTGCTATTGGGCAAGAATTTCGCCATCGTCTTCCAAATGTCCCAGTGCTGTTAGTGGACGACATTTATACTACTGGTGCTACTGCCAGGTCTGCTGTGCAAACACTTCGTCAGTATGGAATTGTGGTCTTAGGATTAGTAGCTGTAGCCACTGCTGTCAAAGACGGATAAATCAAGAGTTAATAAGCTAACTTTAGCAGATAAGTGCATAAATTGACCTAATTACCCTATTTTTGTAGAAAAATTGCTTAAAATGTATGAATAAAGTTTTTGCGGCAGGTTTAAAACAACTCATCATCATTCCTGCCACATTGCTGGCAATAGGCATAAGTACAAGTGCAGTTGCTCAAAATAAGTTGTATAGTCCAATTCCTTTATCTAACAGTACTGAAATTGACGATCGCCTTTCAGACAAAGATATCCCCACAGGTCAAGGTGGGTTTGCCCGTGATTACACTGTGAAGTTGCAGAAGGGCGATAATTTAGCAGTTGACCTGTCATCGGAAAACTTTGACAGTATCATCACACTGCTAGCACCTGATGGTTCGACTTTAGCAGAAAATGATGATGGCCCTGATGGTAGTAGCAATTCCTTACTCTTTACTCGCATCGTAGAGACAGGGAATTATGTTATTCGTGTCCGGTCTTTTGGGGAAACTGGGGTTGGGGCTTTTAAACTCAAAGTCACAAAGTTGCAACCGATTAAATGAGTGCTGAGTGCTGTTAGCGGTAGCGGGGCGTTTAGCCCGTGCTGAGTTAGGAATTAGGA
The DNA here is from genome assembly GCF_053470305.1 of Nostoc sp. DSM 114160. Lineage (NCBI taxonomy): Bacteria > Bacillati > Cyanobacteriota > Cyanophyceae > Nostocales > Nostocaceae > Nostoc > Nostoc sp. DSM 114160. The sequence continues at coordinate 1,080,796 of NZ_JBPFGO010000003.1, forward strand.
GTTTGGAGTTTGGAGTTTGGAGTTTTAACTCCTCACTTTTCACTCCTCACTCCTAACTTCCTACAGTAGTCAATACACAGAGAAATAAGGCTTCAGTCCACTCAACGACTGCGCCGTAGGTATCTCCAGTGTGTCCGCCTAGTTTATGGTTGAACCATGCACCAGTTAAAGTGGCGATCGCACTTCCAACAACTATGATTGTCAGTGCGAGAAATAGCTGCTGGTTATCTATTAGCCAAAGTAAACCACTCAAACTAAACAACAATAACAATCCTGGTAACAAATCTTTGTAAGAACGAATGGCTTGTTTGTGAAGCGCGCCTTTACCAGTTGCTTTCAAATAAGGATATCGGGCGATCGCTAGTTGTTGTCCCCAACGTCCCCAGCCGCAAGCAGCCATCAGCAATAACCAACGGTTTTCTGGCATATCCGTCAAAGCTGTTATTTTCAGTAGTACCAAGGCGATCGCAGCCATTGCTCCAAAGGCTCCTGTAGCACTATCTGCCATTACCTCCAGTCGCCGATCTGGGTCGCCTACTGCTAAACCATCGGCAGTATCCATTGCCCCCATCTAAGTGCAATCCTCCAGTTATGGCAATCCAAACACTTACTACCAAAGCACTACGAGTTAACACGGGCATACCAATATAATCCATCCCCGTATCTAGCAACCCTAAAATTCCCCCAATTATAACTCCAACAAGCGAAGCAAGACGTGCTACTCTTTGAAAGTCCAATCCGTTCAAATACGGTAACGGAATACTTGTGTAAAATATAATACTAGCTGCCAGCTTTAACAGCAGCTTTTTCCACCACTGTTGCTGTTTCGTCATTTGAATTAGATTAATTTTTGGTAAATTGCTGGATAATAGTCATAATTTCGGTAAAACCGACATCAGTAGACTTTAAAACTTTAAATAAGATTTACTTCTATTAAACATTCTCGTTGAAAATTTTGTTATGCTGGTCTAAGTGGTAAACAAATAGTTTTGAGTAACTTTTTATACGAAAACGATAACTTAGGAAGTTAAAATTCCATCAAGGAGCAAAATTTGTATTTTGTATTCGTTAACTAAAAACTTACTCCAAATTATTAGACGATTGCCCCATAAAATTGATATTTTTTTAAATGTAGGGAGTAAACAAGCTATTCAATTATGACAGTTTAGCTATGTTGTTGCCCTCCTTAGCTCAATCGCAATTTTCCTATGAGTCACCATCTACCCGACACCAGGATACCAGCTCCGTGCATTATTAACACGGGCATTATTGTGAATAAGCTCGACATCCGGCGATTGCTGGCAGATTTAGGTCGAGTCCACTACATCTACACCCAAGAAGATAAGGTACTGAGCGAGGGTGAAGGGGATGTGATGGAAGTTTTTGCCAATCCGCAAAGGTCTACCTTAGTGGCTAACCGCGCCCTATATCTGAATGTTTGTAGTTTTGATTACTTAGAACTAAAACAGTCGTCGCAACAGGAAACCTACTTCGATTTGATGCAAGAAGGATTGTGTCTGCGGTTAATTCCCCGATCGACACCTTTACAAGAGCGACGAGAGCGAAGCTTCAATGTCAGCGCTATAGAAGCGATGATGGAACAAGTACTCTCAGCCAAGTGGGATGCAGAAATTGACGATGACTGTTCTGATTCTTTCTAAATAACAATTATTTAGAGTATATACTCGTAAAGTTGGTAACTAGGTTAGTAATGAATGCTTAAGTGTTCGCTAAAACTAAACTACCAATCTTGATGTTTGTCCATAATTTAGCCAAATATGATTAATTTTGCCCTAATACCATTTGGTTTTATGGCGCTAGTACCGCAAGGCAAAAGTCAAAAGTCACTCATGCTTGAATTTTGGGCTTTCTGGCTGTAATGAAATGGTAGGTTTATTTTTGCTGCGTTGTACTAGTTATGGATTTTTGAAACTCTTTATCAATTAGTGTTTCACAATCCAAAATCGTTCGACTGAGCGACTTGCCTTGAGCGAAGTCGAGGTAAGCCGAAGTCTAAAATCTAAAATTCCAAATGGCATGAGTGCGAATTTTTCTTTTCAATGTCTTGCTTGCTGTAGTCAGACAAAAGCTAGAGCAGGAGTGTTTTTCACTCCTCACGGTCTTGTAGAAACCCCCAGATTTATGCCAGTAGGAACGCTGGCAAATGTGAAAACTATTACTCCATCTCAGTTACGAGATACTGGGGCGCAAATGATCTTATCCAATACTTATCATCTTCACCTACAACCAGGGGAAGCGATCGTGGCTGGGGGTGGTGGGTTGCATAAATTTATGGGTTGGAACGGGTCCAATGCTCACAGATTCGGGTGGGTTTCAGGTCTTTAGCTTAAGCGAGATGCGAAAAATTACTGAAGAAGGCGTAACTTTTCGCTCGCCCCATGATGGACAAATTATTAACTTAACACCAGAGCGCTCCATTCAGATTCAAAATACTTTGGGGGCTGATGTGATTATGGCCTTTGATGAGTGTCCGCCCTACCCAGCTACTCGCCAAGAGGTAGAAACTGCAACTGAGCGCACTTACCGCTGGTTAGAACGCTGTATAACAGCTCATCAACGCAGCGATCAGGCGTTGTTTGGGATTGTGCAAGGGGGGGTGTATTTGGATTTGCGTTGCCGTGCGGCGGAAGCTTTGGCTAAGTTAGATTTGCCCGGATATGCCATTGGTGGCGTGAGTGTGGGAGAACCGCCAGAATTGATGGCTGAGATTGTCAAAGTAACAGCACCGCTTCTACCCCCCGAAAAGCCGCGTTACTTGATGGGTGTGGGTACTTATCGGGAAATGGCGATCGCGATCGCATCTGGTATAGATTTATTTGATTGCGTCATTCCCACCCGCTGGGCAAGACATGGTACGGCGATAGTCCAAGGCGGACGCTGGAATTTAAAAAATGCTAAGTTTCGTGAAGATTTTACGCCCTTAGATGAAACTTGCCCCTGTTACACTTGTCAAAATTTTAGCCGTGCTTACATATCTCATTTGGTGCGATCGCAGGAAATTTTGGCTTATACCTTGTTGAGCATTCACAACATTACCGAACTAATTCGCTTTACGCAAAAAATTAGAGAAGCAATATTGAGCGATCGCTTTGTCGCAGAATTTGGTCACTGGCTCAACTCATCTGAATCAGCATCAGATGAGAGTGAAATTACAAATGACTATTGACCAATAATCGAGACTCAAACCATGTTAAGATACTTCTCAATTATGAAAGCTGTGTTGGATAGGTGGATTTAAACAAATATGGAAGCAGCACTTTTATTAGCAAAACTGCCTGAAGCTTACCAAATCTTCGATCCTTTGGTAGACGTTCTCCCAGTTATCCCGGTATTCTTCTTGTTGCTTGCTTTCGTTTGGCAAGCAGCTGTGGGATTTAGATAAGTTAATCTATTGTTCAATTTATAGGACAGGTAGACTACCTGTCCTATTTTTTTGCAGTGTCGTGTTTGATAAAATTAATATTTATTAATATTTTGCAATGAATTATTATAATAAATAAGATATTAATCAAGCTATGTCAATATGAAGCCTTGAAAGCCAAGCTTACAGTCAAGGAGGAATCAGTTATGGGTAATATCAAATTCGTTAAAGAAAATAAAGAAGTAGTGGCAGCAGATGGTGCTAATCTCCGGCTCAAGGCGATACAAAATGGCATTGACATATATACATTGATTGGCAAAATGACCAATTGCGGTGGTTATGGTCAGTGTGGTACTTGTGTTGTGGAGATAGTCGAAGGACTAGAAAATCTTTCCCCCCGCACAGATGTAGAAAACCGGAAATTTAAGAAAAAGCCAGAAAATTACCGCCTTGCCTGTCAAACTTTAGTGAATGGCTCAGTCAGCGTAGTCACGAAGCCTTAAGTTCTCAAATCTGTCATGTATCCAGTCAGTAGTCAAAATACTTACCAAAATTGAGTTTTCTCTCTACGAGACGCTACGCCGACATTTTGAATACTTCGACAAGCTACCTCGGCTACGGTTCCATCGAGCGGAGTCGAGATGCTCGGCACAAGTCAGTACAAGTTTTGAATTTTGAATTGGTATAACTCTGTCATCGATAATGCTATCCTAATGTTGTTGACTGGAAATTTAAGAGAGGCTTTCTTGCCATGCAAGTTAATGACCTGGGGTTCATAGCGAGCATTTTGTTCGTACTAGTCCCTGCTGTGTTTTTACTAATTCTGTACATCCAAACTGCTAGCCGCGAAGGTGGAAAAGATAGTTAAGAGTTTGTGTATAAAATAAATAACCCCTGCGCTAATAGTGTAGGGGTTTTTATTTATCAACTATCCATTTAGTGCTGTTAGCGTAGCCTGTGCTGAGTGCCCAATAGTAAAGACAAGAAAAATCTTACTTCTTTACTATTTTATTACAACAATTATTATACTCAGCACTGTTTACTTTAAGCGATTGTCCGCGCTAACAATACTGGACAAGTGGCATTGACTCGAACATAGTCAGACAAAGAAGATCCGATGAGCCGATCTATATCAACAAAACTCTTAGCGATCGATGGACGACGATCTGGAGAACCGAGCAATAATAAGTCTATATTCAACTCTTCTGCCAATCGACAAATTTCTTCACCAGGTTTGCCACTGCTGATATAAGAACGAGATTGGATGCCTTGTTTCTGAGCTTCTGCAACAGCAGCTGCTAAAACTGGATATTTGTCGGAATTAACCTGGGTGATTTCTGATTTTTTACCGCCAAAATCTGTACTAATATTTGCCAAAATTAACTCGCCACCTGGAATATCTCGCAGTAAAAACAATGCCAATTTCAAGCAATTTTTTGCTGAATCAGAATTGTCTATTGCCACCATAATGCGCTTAATTCTTTTAACATAAATGTCATCTTTTACCAGCAACATGGGGCGAGAAGATAGCTGGAAAACATACTGACTGACTGAGTTCGATAAAATCGATTGCAGCCGCTTTAGTCCGCGTGAACCCATAATAATCAAGTCAGCATCGATTTCATCAGCGACCTGGCAAACCACATCTTTAGGGTCCCCTTCACGCAAAATTGAAGAAACTTGGCTAGGATCTAAGTTCAAAGTTTGAATGGCATTCGCCAGAATTTTACCCCCATTTTCCCATTTAGTTGTCATGGTAGCAGCAGCATTTTGTGCTTGCACAACATGCAAAATCGTAACTTTTGCAGATTGAATTGAAGGGATTTCTTTCAGGGTTTTAAGCATTTCTTCTGCGTGTCCCAATCCCGATACAGCCAGCAAAATTCTTCTGATCATTTTACGTAATTTTTGTGAAGTTTACTTTTGTTTTCGCTGTTGGTACTTGGCTCTGGTCGGATTTTCACCACCTTGTTTGACAGCCTAGTTAGTAAGTTGACACAAATAAACTTTGATTTCTTAGTATTTAACACTCAAATAAATGACAAAGGATAAAAAACTAAACAAATATTTAAGTTTATTTGCACTTAGTTACTTAAACTTTTAACTAGACTTCAACTATTCAGCATACTCTTAACTTAGTCTAATGAACTTAATAAATTATGATGTTAGTTATTATTTTTAATCTATGTTTACTTTTGTTAATTATAAATAAGTTAAGTATTGCAAATAAATGCCAAAATAACTCTATAGTAAAATTGATTTAGTATAACCTTGAACAGGCGATCGCTTCTCGACTTGATATAGTCTACACTTCTCCTAAATCTCCCATATTCTCTACTTTTTTAAGTCTTTTGTAATTTTGGTAACTCAGAAAAGATGCAGTTTTGCTAGGAATTGAAAAAGTTAAGCAATTTCTGACGCATGGAAGGGTTGAACAAAAAATCGATGCCCTTCTAGATGCTTTTGAGTATGGGGAAGCTGGCTTAGACTTGATTATTCAAGCTTTACAAAACTCAGAGGTTAATGTTCAAGAAGCAGCTTATTGGTTACTTCAGGAAAGTACAGAGCCAAGAACTAAACTGGCATTACAGCTATATAACCCATATTTATTTTCTGAGTATCTTTTGACTATTGAAAGGTATACAGATGAAGTTCGCAGGATAGCTTCTGTAGATATAAGCCAAGAGTTACAAACTTTAGTTACTGGTAATTATAACAACACAATTCAAGTGTGGAATATGCAAACGCAACAAGTAATATGCACATTCCAGCCAGAAACTACGAAGGAATTCGATCAAATCGCGATCGCACCCAATAATCGCGTTTTAGGACTTTGGCATTGTCTTGATTTGGCTGAAGTGTGGGATTTAAAAATAGAGCAGAAGATTTTCAGTACAAATATCCAGTCTGAGGAATTTTGGAGAGTTTCTTTTAGCCCAGATGGTCAAACTTTTGTAAGTACTCGTGATGGCTATGAACTAACATTTTGGGATGTTAATGAACAAAAGATAACACCTTCTATTTTTATCCCCGAAAATATTCATCGCCGTATTCCCATCTACTCAAATTCGCAAATATTAGTGACTGAAGAACAAGGCTTTGACCAAAACTATGAAATATGGGATTGGCAAACCCAACAAGTAATTTGCACCTTAAGTCTTTCAGGGTATATGCCTGTAATTACTGTCAGCCGCGATCGACGTTTTTTACTTAGTGGTAGTCGAGAAAATGGAATTATTAAAGTGTGGAATATTCTTACAGGACATGAACTTTGTAGTCTCACAAGTCATTCATCGTCAATTACTCGCCTTACAATTAGCTCAGATGGACAGAGACTATTTGTTTGGAGTGGAGACAGCACCGTTGAGGTGTGGGGAATTTAATTTTTCACGGTGATTGAGATAGTTTTACTTCAAAATTCAGGATTATATTATATAAATTACGAATTATTTAAAATCTGCCATTCCCCTGAACAATGTGTTTAACGGTGGTCAAGGTTTCCAGGCTGATAAATCCCCGGCGATGACCTTTTTGATTAGACATGCCGAGAAATACTGAATCTCCCCGCGAAGGGTTGCGGGAAAAACGCGGGGAAGTGTTGATGTAGGTAGAGGCACTGTTAACTCCCAAGGCAAACTGCCGACTTTCCTGATAGGATTCAGTCACGATGGAGTCGGCATGACCACTGCTGTATTCATTAATCCAGGCGATCGCACTCTCTAAGCTATCCACCAGTTTAAAAGCTACTGTCCTCGTTAAATAAGGGTTTCCCCATTCGCCTTCTTTTACCAGCTGCAACTGAGGAAAGGCTTGGACTAGTTCTGCATCCCCTTTAATTTCAAAGCCTTTTTCCATCAAGCTGTTCCACAAGACAGCTAAAGATGATGGCAAGGCTTGACGATGAATTAGCACTTTTTCAATGGCGTTAACTCGATCGGGTTCACTTTGATGACTATTAAGAATCATCCAGCGTACCATTTCTAAGCTGCTATTGGGCGACCAATAAAGGTAACAGTTACCCATCGCCGACTTTAAAACTGGGCAAGTTGACTGTCGGACTACTTGCTGCACTAAGCTAGAACGTCCGTAAGGAATAACTAAATTCACGTACTGGTCTTGGGTAACTAGATCGCGAACTGAAGCCCCATGTTCTGCTGTAATCATTTCTAGACAGCCCGGAGCTAGACCAACTTCTGCGATCGCATTTTGCAGTACCTCAGCGATGACCGCGTTAGAATGGCTAGCTTCGGTGCTGCCTTTGAGAATTATACAATTACCAGTTTTGATACAAAAACCCGCTGCGATCGCTCCTAAATCGGGAAAAGCCTCATAAATAAATCCAATCACTCCCAAGGGCATTAACTGGGTGTAACTTTGGGAATCTTCTAGTTGATAATCAGCGGTTCTGACGCGTCGCAGCGGATCTGATAATTCCCCCAACCGTTGTAAAATGTCTACTGTCATCTCTAGTCTTGTGGGAGTCAGCTTCAGCCAGTCCAATATCAGCTCAGGCACTGCCATTTCCCGACTGGCTTCTAAATCCAAGGTATTGGCTTCTAGAATGTCATCAAATGAGCGCTCAATCGCCTTAGCCATTGCCAATACTGCACGACTCCGGTCTGCTCCCTTTGTGAGCGCCAGCTTTAGGGAAGCTTGATAGGCTCGTTGGGCACTAGTAATCGGTTCGGGGTAGTCATCCAATTCAACAGTCATTGAGTTAACGTCTGTAGGTAAGCCAGACCATTAGTGCTGGTAAGATAGCCAATAGCACCGCCACCATTGCCCAAGCAATAATGCTGGAACCATTTGCCAATCGCAGTGCTAATGGCAGCCATATAATCACTAGCACGAAAATAATCCCCAGCGCTATAGGCAAATAGCTTTCTCCCAAGCGGGGATGGACAACATGCCAACTATTTCCCATCCAACGCCAAGCCCGTTTGTAGGGATAGGTGGTGGAAAGCTGTTCTAGGACATGACCATTATCTTCTACAACAAAGATTTGCTGACAGCGATCGCAACCAAATGCTTCTGTCAGCGTAATCGGAATTAACTGACCCCGGCGACGACAGGGACAGGGGTATTCGGTATTGAAATCGATTTTTTCGGGTTTTTGAGATTGCACAAGCGTTCTAATAACTTGAGCGTGTTTTACACGAACTACGAGAATATAATGCCTTGATCAACACCTTAAAGGCTTCTGTCTTTATATACATAGAAAGGCGATACAAACATTGCCTTGATTAAAAATAGTAGATGCCGCTAACTTTAAGTATACTATTTGCCAAATTAGTACAGAGTTATCTATTTGTAATCTTTCCTCATAGCTGGCGGTCTTGTTTAAAAATTTCCTTCTCTTCATCTGTTGTTTTCAAGGTAATGTGGTTGCGTTTTTGGTGATTTATTATGCTGACATACCCGATCCAATTTTAAGCATAGGTGGCGATTCGCTTCTAAAGCAAATTCTTTGGGAAGGCTACACTCGTAAACAAAACACATCAACAGACCCGCTAATTTTGCTTTGGGTCACTATATATTAATATCAGTTCTCAAGGTTAGATCGCCATTATGTCCAATCTCTATTCCTTGGAGTTCGCAATCGTTTGCAAAGCCGGAATTGCTAAAACATCTATATACAGTGTGTAAATCTTTGTCCAAATATATAGATTCTGACTAACTTTGATTGACCTGCCCAGCTTTGGAGCGGTTTACAAGAGTGCAGAGCTAATCTACGTACACTTCAACGCACCCTAAAAACACTAAACCTCTTAGAATTCTTAATAAATTCAAGAGGTTTTAGTTGGAAGCGGGTAACGCGATTCGAACGCGCGACATTCACCTTGGCAAGGTGACGCTCTACCACTGAGCTATACCCGCGATCATCACCCAAATATTAATATCTCAGATTTATCTGTAATTGTCAACCCCCTAGTTAGTCATTAGTCATTAGTCATTAGTGAATAACAAAAGACAAATGACTAATGACAGACTAGCCGAGTTCTTCTGACTCCAAAGTTAAATTGCCAACGCTGGCACTTGGAAAAGAAGGTGGCAGAGACTGGCTATTACGAGAATATGGCTCTGCCAGGTTAGAACGCAGTTGACGCATCAGGCTAGCCATTTCTAAGGCATTCAGGGCGTAATCCCAGCCATGATTACCTTTTATGCCTGCCCGTTCTAGGGCTTGCTGCATAGTATCTACTGTCAAAATGCCAAAAATTACTGGCACTCCAGTTTGAAAGCTAGCGGCAGCAATGCCTTTAGAAACCTCTGAGGATACGTAATCAAAATGGGGTGTTTGTCCTCGAATGACTGCGCCAAGACAAATTACAGCATCATAACGATGGGAAAGTGCTAATTGGCGAGCTACTAAAGGTACCTCAAAACTTCCCGGAACCCAAACATAGTCCACTTGATTACCTTGGGGATTAGGGTCTACACCGTGGCGTTTTAAACAATCTTGACATCCCTCTAGCAGCTTTCCGGTAACGAGGTCATTGAATCGACCAATCACCACTGCAAACCGCAAAGGCTCCGTTTGGGTAAAAGTTCCCTCGAAAACTGCCATGACTGCCTCTTTATCAACTATACTTCTGGCCAATATACATTTCTTATTTAAATGTAGAGGAGCAGGAAAGCGCAGTCAAAATGAAGTTAGTAGGAAAAAAATCTTTTGTTTCCCTTAACCTTTGACCTTGGCTTTTCTGCCCCTCTAGTTCTTATATTATGTGCCTGCGCCAGAGCGAAGCCGTCGCCTAAACGACAAAAAAGTTTAACAAGCCAACTAAAAACACCAAACCAATCCAGACCCCCAGAACCAACCCAGAGCAGTTTTTTAGATTCATTCCAGTTTTGGGGAGTGGCGTAAGCAACCGGAACGCCTACAACGAGGACAAAAGACAACAGTACTAGACCTATCAAGGCAAACTGGAATATTATGGTCATTTTTACTTCTCCCAATACAGCGAAATACTAAGGATAGAATATCCTAAAGGGCGACACTGACACTTTCTTATTATTTTTAAGCTAGCAGAAATTGCAACATTTTTGTCATTAGTCATTGGTCATTGGTCATTAGTCATTTGTCCGTTACCAATGCCCAATGTCCAATACAACTCTTAGAGAGGCTGCACTTCGACTACGTTCAGTGACCACGCCAACGGCTTCTCTACGAAACGCTGTTCGCGTTCGGTCAGTACAAGTGCCCAATGACTGTATAACTATGGATTTAATTCTTTGCCACACTACAGCAGATTTTGACGCATTAGGAGCAGCAGTAGGGTTGACACGCCTACTATCGGGAAGCAAGATTGTGCTAACTGGCGGCTCTCATCCTCCTGTACGGGATTTTTTAGCATTGCATCGGGATGAATATCCACTGATTGAACGCCGTTCGGTGAATCCAGAAAAAATTCGCTCTCTAACCGTGGTGGATACACAGCACCGCGATCGCTTGGGTAAAGCTGCTGAGTGGTTAGATTTACCCAATCTGAAAGAGATTATAGTTTATGACCATCACTTAGGACAAGAATCAGATATTCCGGCGACGCGATCGCATATTGACTCGGTAGGAGCCACCACAACTTTAATCGTCGAGCAGTTGCAACAACAGGAAATTTCCTTGACTGCTGCCGAAGCAACTGTGATGGCTTTGGGTATCCACGTTGACACTGGCTCTTTAACATACGATCAGTCCACAGCACGAGATGCCCTAGCTTTGGCTTGGTTGATGCAACAAGGGGCTAGTTTATCAGTAATTTCCACCTACCGCGATCCCGGATTATCTTTGCAATTGCAGCAGCTATTAACTAAATCTCTGGAAAGTTTAGAATCTCTCAGTCTACATGGATATACGGTTGCTTGGGTAACTTTGAAAACTGAGGCTTTTGTGCCAGGGCTATCGAGCCTAGCTTCGGAACTTGTAGAATTAACTGAAATTGATGCCCTACTATTGGCTAATGAGTATCCTTTAGGTGAAGAGGATTCACGCTTAACGGTAATTGGGCGATCGCAAATTCCCAAAACAAATCTTAACCTATTATTCCAACCTCTAGGGGGTGGCGGTCATTCGCAAGCCGCATCTTTAAATCTAAGAGAAGTTGATTCGCAGGCAATATTAAAACAACTTCTTGACGGGATAAAAGCACAAATTCCCCATCCCCTAACTGCGAGGGATTTGATGTCTTCTCCTGTCCGCACGATTCTGCCTGAAACGACAATTGCCGAAGCCCAGCGCATTTTATTACGCTATGGACACTCTGGTTTATTCGTAGTCGATACTCAAGGGCAACTAGTAGGTATTATTTCGCGGCGGGATATTGATATCGCCTTACACCACGGATTTAGTCATGCACCAGTTAAGGGCTACATGACCAAGAATCTCAAAACGATTACACCAGATACGACATTACCACAAATAGAGTCGGTGATGGTGACTTATGATATCGGACGCTTACCAGTATTGGAAAATGAGCAGTTAATGGGCATTGTCACCCGTACTGATGTCTTACGCGAATTACATCAAGAAAGGGATGAAGACCAAGAGGGAGAGCAAAAATTCAAAATTCAAAATGACGCTTACAGAGTCGCTAATGCTGCGCTAACAAAATTTAAAATTCCTCTCAGCACTGAATTGCAAAATCGCCTTGCTCCCCAACTATGGCAATTACTCACTACAGCATCGCAAGAGGCAGAAAAACGGGGTTGGCATCTTTATCTAGTGGGCGGTGCGGTGCGGGATTTGCTATTAACAGAAGCAGTAGCGGGCACTTTGATGATTAAAGATATCGATCTTGTGGTTGATGGCTTTCATAAATCAGCAGATGTCGGTGCTGGTGTGGAATTAGCCAAAGCACTCCAACAACTTTACCCTATGGCTCGCTTAGAAATCCACGGGGCTTTTCAAACTGCGGCTTTGTTATGGCACAAAGACCCAGAATTAGATTCTCTCTGGGTAGATATTGCCACTGCGAGAACAGAATTCTATCCTTATCCAGCCGCAAATCCAGAAGTTGAGGCGAGTTCTATTCGTCAAGATTTGTATCGCCGAGATTTTACCATCAACGCCCTCGCCTTGCGCCTGACTTCCCCTCGTACTGGTGAGTTACTCGATTTTTTTGGGGGATTACTAGATTTACAAGCTAAACAAATTCGGGTTTTACACGCCAACAGCTTTATCGAAGACCCCCACCCGCATTTTTCGTGGCGTGCGCTTTGCCGTGCGCTTTGGATTTCAGATAGAATCGCAAACTGAAGAGTTTATCCGCTATGCCATCAACAGTGGTGTTTACGATCGCACTGCTCAAGAGAATAGCAAAACTCCAGCCCTGCAAACTCGACTGAAAACAGAACTAAAACACATCCTAGAAGCTCCCTACTGGAAATCAGCTTTACAGTTACTCGATAACTTAGAGGCATTGCAATGCATCCATCCTACCCTGAAGCTAGACGCAGAACTCTTGCGACAATTACGTTTGCTAGAACGCTGTTTGCGGCGATTTGACCCGAAACCAACTCTGATTCATTGGGAAATGCGTTTAGAAGCGTTAATTGCCCATCTAACACTACAATATCGGGCGAAAGTGGCAAAGAACTTACAACTGCAAGAAGATGGCGTTAAACGCTTGCAAAACTTGGCTTCTGCTCAAACTGAAGTAATGGAATCTTTACCTAAGTGTCAAAGTCCTAGTCAAGTAGTACAGTTGTTGCGACAGTACGATTTACCAATGCTGATTTTAATCGCTGTGCAAAGTCCGCGATCGCTCAGACATCAGATTTGGGAATATTTAACTGTTTGGACTAATGTGCAGCCACTACTGAATGGCAATGATTTAAAGAAACTAGGTTACACACCAGGGCCCCAGTATCGGCAAATATTAGATGATGTAGTTGCTGCTACCTTAGATGGAGTAATTAAAGATAGGACTGAAGCGGAGGAGTTTTTAACACAACACTATCCTAAATGAATTAGCCGTGGTCTAAATTGTATCTGGATCGATATTTAACTCACGCAGTTTTGCTGCCAAACGTTCTGCCTTTTGTTCTGCTTGTTCTGCCGTTTCTTCAGGTGTTGGTACTAGTTGATCATCTCTTGTATAAAACCGCAATAATCCGCGATCGACTCCCAAATATAACCCTAGTTGTTGACTCCACAAATATCCTTGTTCGCTTGCTTGTAGAGGTTGATATTTTCCATCTACTAAATGAAATCCCGCAAATTCTTCTGTATAAGGATCGAACCAAAAATAATCTAACGTGCGGAAAGTATCTTGATAAATTTCTTTTTTTAAACCTTTATCTGTATTCGCTGTTGAGTCAGACAAAATTTCTAGAATTACATTCGGATATTTGCCATCTTCTTCCCAGACTACCCAACTTTTGCGGGTTTTACGTTCAGTTCCCAACACTACAAAAAAGTCTGGGCCTCGGAAGTATTCTGATTTGCGTTGATGTGGACTGTAATAGATAGTCAGATTCCCCGCCGCATAGAAATTATTCCTATCTCGCCACAACCATTCCAGAGATGTTAAAAGTAGGATTATTTGCCGTAAATGCAGTTCGCTTTCCAAGGGTGGTTCATCACTATATAAATCGCCAGGGGGAAATATAACATCTTGGCAGATGCCTTCTTGAGAATCTAATTCTTGAGCTATGGTCATAGAATGAATACGGCATCAAGTAGTTATTAATTTATTTTAGCAGTGTTGTAGTTAGCGATCGCATCCTCGCTTTCCGAAATACCTTAGTGCTACACTGTAGTCAATATCAAACCTCATCACAACTCCAATGAGATAGCACAAATGAAGTAATACCAAACACCTGTTGCACTAAAGCAACAAATGTCAACGAAGAATAAACGCAACTAGTTTGACACGGTTACTTCACATAGTCATGCACTACAAATATTGTCATCACTCCTATCTACATAGAATCGCTTGACGATTGTCTGCGGCTGGTTTTTTGTGTCTAATCTACCCGCAGCTTTTGGAAAAACGCGGGTGGAATTTTGCGAATTGAGGTTTGATAAGAATGCCGAAAAAATCAATATTATTAGCTGAGAATTTAGCCTACGAACTCAGCTTGGACAGAACTTTGTTTCCAAAAATTCAGGTGAGTATCGAAGCAGGCGATCGCATTGCTTTAGTCGGTCGCAACGGGGTAGGAAAATCAACCCTTTTCAAGATACTTGCAGGTCAAATTAACCGATATACAGGTTCAGTTTGCTGTAATGGTATTGTCTATTATTTGCCACAAATCAGCACTATCAGGCAAGAAATTACAGCAGAGACAGTACTTAATTTTTTGATTTCTATCTCTGATGAATGGTGGAAGATTGAGGATATTTTGCAAACACAATTTAACACCAAAGTTGACTTATCTTTACCAATTGCTAACTTGAGTGGTGGAGAACTTACTAAACTGTTTTTGGCAATCGGTTTAGCTCAAGAGCCAAACTTGTTATTGCTCGATGAGCCAACTAATCACATGGATTTGCAAGCATTAGAAAGCCTAAGACAGTTTCTTTTGAATTTCACAGGTGCGTATGTAATTGTCTCTCATAAGCCTTTTTTCTTAGACCAAGTAACAGAAGTTACCTGGGAACTTACACCTGTTGGCTTGAAAATATATGGCGGTAATTTCTCGTACTATCGAGAACAGAAAGCAATAGAGTTAGAAGCAGCATTGCGATCGCACGAAGTCGCCAGAAAGGAACTCAAACGCGCTCAAAGTGCTGCTATGCAAGAACAACAGCGTGCAGCCCAATCTCAGCGCAATGGTCGTCCTAAGTTTCTCGATGGTAGTATCGACACAACAGCAGCCGGAGCGATGAAAAGAAAAGCTGAAATATCAGCCGGAACTGCGAAAAAGAAACATGAAGCCGCAGTGGCTAAAGCTAATCAAAAAGTTGTAGATACCAAGGTAAAAACCACAAAAGTAACAAGTATCCAACTAGAAGAAAAAAGCCAAAAGCGCAAAAACTTAATTGATATTCAAGGTGCAAATCTTAAGATATCAGAAAGGGTACTTTTACACAATATTCAGTTGCATGTTTCTTCTGGCGATCGCATAGCCATTATCGGCGCAAACGGTTCTGGTAAATCGAGTTTGGTCAAAGCAATTTTGGGGATGGAAAACCAAACGGCGGTTTTAGAATCTGGTGAGGTTTTGCTTGCACCAGCGATGAAAGCTGTATATCTCGATCAAACCTACAAATTAGTAAATCGTAAATACACAATTCTGGAAAATATGCAAGTAGCTAATCCCAATCTCAGCTATCAGCTTTTACGCCAACAGCTAGGACACTTTTTGTTTAAATACGATAATGTTCATAAAAGCGCCTCTGTACTGAGTGGAGGTGAATTAGCAAGATTAGCGTAGGCGTAGCCCGCCGCAGGCATCGCTATAATCAGTATCTCAGAAATCGATCTACTGATTCTTGATGAGCCAACTAATAACCTAGATATTGAAACTGTTGAACAAATAGTATTAGGTATCAATGATTACCAAGGAGCGCTCTGGGTAATTTCCCACGATATAGATTTCCTCAGCCAGATTAACATTACCCAAGGTTTCAAGTTGAGGGAACAAACTTTGCAAATGACAACTTATTTACCAAGTACACCAGAGCAATATTATCAAGAGTTGCTGGAATACGCTCAATAAAGCGATCGCCTGATGTAAATTTCTAGTAAATTTCTACCTCAACAACAGAAGCCGTAAAGCATACAGGCAAGTTATAATTCTCTTGCGGTGCAACGTAACAAAAATTTATGAGTAACCCCCTTGTACAAGCCTTTTTCGTAGGCAGAGCGGTAGCAGAAGTAGTTAATGAGCGTTTAGAGGTCGCCTTGACCGATGCTTTGAGCGATCTGGGCAAATTTGATGCAGAAGCTAGAGAGCAACTGCGCCAATTTACAGAAGAAGTTTTAGAGCGAGCAAATCGGTCAGCAGAAGCAGCTAATGCAGGTCAACCTACCCCAGGTACTGGGCAAGCCAGTTCTGATTCAGGTGATTTGCAAGCAGAGATTGATGAATTACGAGCTGAAATTGCCCTGTTACGAACAGAATTGCAACATTATCGTAGAACTTCTGCATAAATTTTAGTCATTGGTCATTGGTCATTAGTCATTAGGCTAAGAATTATGCACAAATGACAATTGGACTTTGGACAAATGACACTTAAAAAAAGAATAGTTTAGAAATCAGAGTGTCTTTTCTTCCAAGTGATTCGATCGCAAACCAACGGTAAACAAAGTATATGGAACAAGGTTATTCAGAGAAGGCATACCGTTGGAATCGGGAAAAATACTCTAGCAAACGGCGTTTTGTGGACATTTGGTCTTTTGTCTTGACCTTATTGTTCAAACTTTGGCTATACAACAAATCTTGGAGTTATGCAGGTGGTGTAACTGATGTAAAGCAAGCTGCAAGACGCAAAACCCAAGCAGTCTGGATTCGCAATACTCTATTGGATTTAGGACCAACCTTCATCAAAGTTGGGCAACTGTTTTCTACCCGTGCTGATATATTCCCTGGTGAATATGTAGAAGAACTAGCCAAATTACAAGACAAAGTACCCGCATTTAGTTATGAGCAAGTAGAAGCGATCGTTGAGAAAGAACTAGGCAAGAAAATTCCTGAACTTTTCCATAATTTTGAACCTATTCCCTTAGCTGCTGCTAGCTTGGGGCAAGTACACAAAGCTGTACTACATACTGGAGAATCAGTTGTTGTTAAGGTGCAACGTCCTGGGCTAAAGAAGTTATTTGAAATAGATTTACAGATTCTCAAAGGAATTACCCGCTACTTTCAAAACCATCCTAAATGGGGACGTGGACGAGATTGGTTGGGTATTTACGAAGAATGTTGTCGGATTCTTTGGGAAGAAATTGATTATCTTAACGAAGGTCGTAACGCCGATACTTTTCGCCGGAACTTTCGCGGCTATGATTGGGTGAGCGTCCCCAGAATATACTGGCGTTACGCTACTTCCAGAGTTCTGACTTTGGAATATCTCCCTGGAATTAAAATTAGCCAATACGAAGCTTTAGAAGCAGCGGGTTTGGATCGAAAAGCGATCGCTCGTCAAGGCGCTCAAGCCTACTTACTACAATTACTCAATAGTGGCTTTTTCCACGCCGATCCTCACCCAGGTAATATTGCCGTCAGTGCAAATGGCGCTCTGATATTTTATGATTTCGGCATGATGGGGCGGATTCAGTCCAACATCCGCGAAGGATTGATGGAAACACTTTTTGGCATTGCTCAAAAAGATGGCGATCGCGTTGTGCAATCTCTGATCGATTTAGGTGCGATCGCCCCAACTGATGATATGGGCCCAGTACGGCGTTCCGTGCAGTATATGCTGGATCATTTCATGGATAAGCCCTTTGAAAATCAATCAGTCGCAGCAATCAGTGACGACCTTTACGAAATAGCTTATAATCAGCCATTTAGATTTCCAGCAACTTTCACTTTCGTGATGCGAGCCTTTTCTACTTTAGAAGGAGTAGGTAAAGGCTTAGATCCAGAGTTTAACTTTATGGAAGTTGCCCAACCATATGCAATGCAGCTTATAACCGATATGAATGGTTCTGAGGGGAATAGCTTTCTTAACGAATTAAGTCGCCAAGCAGCTCAGGTAAGTAGTACTGCGTTGGGTTTACCACGTAGGTTAGAGGATACGCTAGAAAAGCTAGAACGGGGAGATATGCGCTTGCGCGTTCGGGTCTATAGAAACCGAACGCCTGCTGCGGCGGCAGAGCAGTATTCAGCTCTCAATAAGTTATGCTCTGTTAATCAGCGGTTTCACGCTTTCAGCTACTATTTTAGTGGTTAAGGATTATCTCTGGTTGGCACTGCTGCCTGGTTTAATTGCAGCGGCGCTTTCAGCGATTCTGATCCGATTACTTTTACGCCTCGACCGTTACGATCGTATGTATTAATTGTTGCAAAAAATTTATGAAACTTAATTTCACGGGTTTTAGCGATCCGGGACTTATTCGTTCTAATAATCAGGATGCTTACTATATCGACCCAGAAGGACGATTTTTCGTTGTCGCCGATGGTATGGGTGGTCATGCCGGAGGTGAAGAGGCAAGCCGGATTGCTACAGGAGAAATTCAGGCGTATTTGGTAGCAAATTGGGAAACTTCTAAATCTTCTCAAGAATTACTAGAGCAAGCTTTGTGGGTTGCCAATGAAGCGATTTTGCAAGACCAGCAAAATCATCCCGAACGCGCCGATATGGGGACAACTGTTGTAGCAGTAATTTTTCGCTCCCCAGAGTCGCCTTGGTGCGCTCATGTTGGCGATTCACGGCTGTATCGCTTCCGCGAGTCGCACTTAGAACAGGTGACGGAAGACCACACTTGGGTAGCACGAGCAATCAAAATCGGTGACATCACCTTAGATGAAGCACGATTACATCCTTTTCGCCATGTATTATCGCGCTGTTTGGGGCGTGAAGACTTGCATCAAATTGATGTGCAACCACTAGATGTAAAAGTTGGCGATCGCTTGCTCTTATGTAGTGATGGTCTTACAGAAGAACTTGTCGAGCAAAAGATTGCTAACTGCCTCCAAGATAGTCCTTGGCTTAATAAAGCCGCCATCTCTCTTGTTGAGGCTGCCAAAGAGCATGGAGGGCACGATAACATCACAGTTGTCATCGTCTCGCTTGAAGAAAATAGTCATTAGTCATTGGTCATTGGTCATTGGTAACGGACAAATGACAAAGGACATAGGCGCGCCAGCGGCTACTCTTCGAGAACGCCAAGGGCGAACCCGCAGGGTAGGACAAATAACTAATCTGGTAAATATACTCAGTAATTTGTTCAGCGTGAGCATTTTTCCTTTTTACAATTTGATACAAATATTTTTAGCCTCTAAAATCACCCAAAGAGGCTAAATTTGTATAAATTGGGAAATTGACATCTTGCACGTAATAAGGTAAAGCGACTATAATTCACGCTTATTACCATTAATTCCCCAACCTCCTTACAATTTCCCTGCCCGAAGCTTCTTCCACGCTTGCGGAGACAGCATCTTAGGCTTTTTAAACACAAAGACTAAGACGGGTTTTGCATAGCACCAAATATTCTCTTTAAAGGATATTTGTGCAAAGCAGGAATGAATGAGGGAGGTAGTTATACCTATCTAAGACCAAATAGAGCTTATTTTCCGGAATATGGTTCAGCTGACTTGGGTGGTATATCAGTAGGATTAGATGCAAGATATCAAAGCAGAAAAAAGTCCACACTTTGGATGTGGGCAATCTGTCAAACAATTGTTATCTTTCGTAATACGGAGGAACAAATGTTGGACAGATATAAGTCCAAATATTATCCCATTTGGACTTCTGTAAGCGATATCACCTTTACGCGTTGTTTTTTCGGAGTAATTATGAATCAACCAATGAAACTATCCTTGGAACAGCAATTCAGCATCTGCTCATTTGCTACTCAGGTGCAAAATATGAGCCACGATCAAGCTAAAGATTTTTTAGTCAAGCTCTATGAGCAAATGGTCGTGCGCGAGGCAACTTATCAAGAGCTTCTTAAGCATCAGTGGGGCTTAGATTCAGGTTCCACTATGGCATAGAGTCGTTCTAATGTCGCAGTGGGCGACCTCCTTCTCTTGCTTGGTTCCAAGGAGGAAAAGAGCTGGGGATGCCGGGGCGTCAACTTCGATAAGTAATTCTACAAGATGGCGCAAAAGTTCAATTCCCGAAATTAATTAAGAATGAATAAACATTGTCTACGGCATATCTGATTGGAGTCTAGACTAACTTTAGCATTGCAGGCTAAAACTGTTGTTTGCTTTAGCCAAACTTCTTGTTGTTTCGTCTAGTAAGGAAATCAAACCTGCACAAATTGACAATCCACTGGAATATTTGCAGAGGAAGATTCAGAGATAATTTGTATACCACTGCTTTAGCAGCTAGTGATTTCACTCTTTATACATATAACTAGAAGTTAGATATTTATATATATTTTGTTTATAAAACGTTACATTCTGAGAGCGACCACCTATGAAACACGTAACATTAAGAAATTATGCCTAGCTGGAAAGATCGTATGGAGAATCTGTATCTATACTTTCCAGTTTTGTTATAATCTGAGGCTTAATCTTTTCGTACTCGTTTTTGAGTAAACTTTTACTAATTTGCGGGTCGGCAGAGGACATCAACGTATTGCTCATTGCGACCCACTCTTGCAGTCGTTGCCGTTGGGCAGAAGCGACGCTGGAAAGTAAGATGTGGGTACAGGGATTTGGTGCTTCTCGTGCAAAGAATAGGAGGCGGTAGTAACCTGTGTGCTGTAGTAACCGGGCAATTTCTTGACCAAGGCTGGTTTTGAAATCGATATAATAAGGCAACCATTTAGCGCCATGCTTGCGATTGTAGATGACAGTAATCCATAGCAGCATGGGATGGGGGATAGAGATGAACAGAAATTGGTTATAGCGGGTACAGAGTAAGCGTTTTTGAATTTCCTCTTGCGGTAGCATCACCCACAAAGCTGGTAAAACCTCCCCATTGGTATGAATGGGCTGGGGAAACACAATATCGGCAATTGGTTTATTTTTGGGCCAGGAAATGGCACGAGCAATTTCATCGTTTGACCAGGATGCCCGCAAATCGGCTTTGGTCTTTTGTTCAAGCTCGCTGCTAGCTGTAGTAGTAGGAACTAGGGAATGGCTGGCTTGCTGAATTTTGCGTGTATGCTCAGGCTTTTCTAAAGATGCTAAAACTCTGAGGATTTCAGTAATACTTTGAGGGCGATCGCGTGCTACTTTAGCTAGACAACTCATCACCAAATTTTCAATTTCTTTTGGTAGTTCTAATCCAGGCACAGCCTCAGCAAAAGAACGTGGTTTTTGATAATGATGTGTTTTATACCACGCACCAAAAGAGTGAGTTGGTGCCACCAGTGGCATTTTGCCTGTGAGCATCTCAAACATCATGACACCCAAACTATAAATATCAGCACGATTGTCTAATTCTTTACCCTCCATCTGTTCGGGAGAAGAATAAGCCAATGTCCCCAAATAAAATTTTGTATGGTCGCCATCTGACTGTAATAACTTAGCAATACCAAAATCTAGAACCTTGACCAATTCTCCAAAACTGGGATCTTGAATCACCAGCATATTGCTTGGCTTGACATCGCGATGGATAATTGGGCAAATAGCGCCATCAACTGGGATGCCATCATGGGCGCACTGTAACCCCAGGCTGAGTTGACGCGCCATACTGAGGAATCTTGTTAAAGGTAATCGTTGCTTGCGAATAATATTGTTCAGGCTTTGTCCTTGTAAGTATTCCATAACGTAGAATGGGGTGTTATTGTCATCTACGCCGTAGTCCATAACTCGGACAATATGGATACTTTTTTGCCCTAGTAAAGCACAGGTTTTTGCTTCTCGCTCAAAACGGTCTTGCAATCGCATCTTTTCATTTTGGATTGATAGAGCCAGAAACTTAACTGCAACAGGTACACCTCCCAACAATGTATCTTTAGCACGATAAACCCGACCCATTGCTCCAGTACCGATTAACTCTTGGAGTTGGTAGCGTTTGCTGAGTAAGCGACCAATGTTGGGGTCTGACATAGAAAATTCGACTCCAAAAGCAGGTTGTAAATGTTTGGGAGGACAAGTGCATTCAAAAATTGTAGTGTAGTTTTAGTTTGCCCAATTTTGACTAATGCGCTATCACTCTTGGCATCTCCTCTTCTCTACGAGACGTTGCTTTGTGTTGAGAGAAGACGGCATTAGTTTGGCTACACCAAGACTTACGCAACTGGCATAAGCAATAGCGTGCGGAGCGCGCCGACTGCCTAAAAACTAAGCAATTGACATAGCAATATCTGGACGTTTTAACTGCCCAATTAAATAATTTGACAACAAACCATGTTTAATTTGATAACTTGATATACAAGCCCTTGCTGCAAATTTTTCACAGGTTAACAAACCCTGAAATTCGCATTACTTTACGAAGTAGACTTAGTTTATGTAATAACGAATTATATTCATCCAATACTTTTAAAACATTTTCTGATTACCTAACAATCTTTTTAACCTTCCAGCTAATTATTACTATGTAATGATGCATTATTTATAGGTAATCTGTAATACTTTAAGTGTGATATTTTCGTTTTTTGTGCTGATTAGGATATATATCAAAACTTGATTTATTATTCATCAAATAGTATTGAATTCGACGTTCGACAATACCATTAAATCGTGACATAAAATCATAAAAGAAACCCGGATATTTCCTGATTTCTGTGAATGCTGTTAACCATTTTCTTTGTTTTATAGGTTCTACAACTTGAAGATAAGCTAGATTTTTCTTATAGACTGACAGATTATAAGATAGAGCACGCATTAGAGTAGGATTCTTTTTCACAATGTCTTGTTGCATGAAAGAAGTAGTAGTTTTGCAGTATTGAATTAGACGTGGTAATTGGCTTTGATATACCAGAGAACCAGGGCGTGAACGGTAGAAATAATAGGGTTTTGGCTCAATAAAAAACCTAGCTCCTTTGATTAAGCATTTCATGTCAATCCAAAAATCTTGACCCATTCTAATTTCTTCATCGTACTCGATGCCGTTCTTAATCAAGAATTCTCGTTTGAATAGAGGCTTGCTTAAGCCAAGATGCAACCCTGGTTGCCCATAGACATCAGTTTCCACAAAATAAACGATATCAATTTGGAAGATTTTATCTATACGTTCTCCACTTTCTTGAATCAATGTACTCCAAGGAGATGTTGTACCGTCTTTGATCAAATAAACATCATCAGCAATCATATCTGCATTTGTTTGATTTGCCAGAGACACAAGATTTTCTAATCTTTTGGGAGCATACCAATCATCTGAATCAAGTACAGCAATCCATTCTCCTTGGGCTGCTCTGAAAGCGCGATTACGTGCCGCCGCAGCTCCAAGATTTTGCTGATTAACTATCACTTTGAGACGTCGATCGGTGAAACTTTTAGCGACTTCTACAGTTTTATCACTTGAGCCATCATCGACTATGATAACTTCAATGTCAGTGAGTGTTTGCTTTAAGGCTGACTCTATTGCCTTCCCAATATAAGTTTCAGTATTGTAAGCAGGGATAATAACGGAGACTTTAGGATTCACGAAACTGAACTCCTGACTACATGGTTAGGTAAAAAACTAAAATCCTGACCATAATTTAATCGTTTCTTTTTTACTATACAACTCAGTAGGTCGGTAAGAATAAACAATGAGTGGTTAAAGTTGGGCAGGAGATATTAGGCGTTGGTAAACCAGTGCGTTGTCAGAGTTCTTTGAACGGCGGTTTTTGGCTTAGAAGAACAGCAAAGGGTGAGGTAGGGCTGCTTTTAAGCTGACTGACGCTCTAGGCTAGCTTCCATTGTGTTAGTTAAAAAATGACCAGCTAAGATACCACTACTGAGATAATATGTATCTTGCGAAATCCGGTGTAGGGTTTCAAAGCCACTACGACGCTGACGATCGCCTAGTACCCAGTAACGCTGTACGATCGTATCCAGACCAATCCAGCCTTCACCTTCAACCTGCCCCAAAATATTATGTTGTAGTAAAAAAGTATACTGACGCTCTCCATCATGCAACCGCCCCTTATATTGCAGAGAGATTTCAGAGCGATCGCTGCCTGGGAATATCAGTTTTGTGGCCATAGTAAACCAGTTATCTCGATTCCAAGCGACCAACGTCATACCCTTGACGCTGATTGGCATACCGTTACGTTCTAGCCAATTTCCTTCCATTGCCCAGCGTCCTGGTTCCAATAAAAAAGTATGAGCCACCTTTTATTCCCTGTCTTGCTTGAGTGCCGCCAAAACTACAGTTATAGCAGTGCTAAGTTACCAGTGATGAGTTCGAGAAAAGAATGAAGAAATTTTTTATCTTGTTTATTGTTCTTGACTCAAGACTGACCTTGGTGAATTTCTCCCAAAAGTACTTCTTGAGGTGCACCTGTGGCTGTAGGTAAGTTGCCAGGAATACCTAAATGTCGCCAGTAGGCTAAAACTGCGAAAGCGATCGCTTCTTTAAAATCTGCACTCAAGCCGACTTCATCTGTTGTCGAGACTGGTATCGATCCTAACAACAACTGTAACCTTTGTTTCAAATAAAGATTGCGACTACCACCACCACATAATAGTACTCGTTGTGGCATTTCTGGCAAAAAAGTGCGGTAACTATGAAAAATTGAAGCAACTGTAAGTTCTGTGAGAGTTGCCAGTACGTCAGCCGGATTGAGTTGGTATGCTTGAGCATCTTTTAAACACTGATGCAAGTAAGTCACACCAAATAATTCGCGTCCAGTGGATTTGGGTGGCGGTAGATGAAAGTAGTCTTGGTTGAGCCATTGTTCTACTAATTGATGGCAAGGAGTACCACTTGCTGCCCAATTGCCATCTTCATCATAAGTTTTAGCACCACCGCTTAAATGCTCCACCGCTAGATCCAACAGACTATTTCCTGGGCCAGTATCCCAACCACGAATTTTTGAGAGCCAGTCTCCATACCGAGGCGGAATATAAGCAACATTGCCAATACCACCAATGTTTTGAATACAACGCCCCTCCTGGGAATGACTGAGTAAATAAGCATCGACTCTGGGCACGAGAGGCGCACCATGACCACCAATAGCAATATCAGCAACGCGGAAGTTGCTCACAGTCGCAATGTTCGTAAGATAGGCAATTAATGCACCTCGCCCTAGTTGAAGACTGTAACCCAAGGGACTGCCCAGTGCTGTTAACGGATAGCTAGAGTTTAGCCCGTGGGTAGCGATCGTTTCTCTCCCCCTGCTCCCCTGCTCCTCGGTCACTGAGCGTAGCCGTTCGCGCCGCGTCTCGTAGAGAAGTGCTGCTCCCCCTGCTCCCTCTTTGGGTGGTCGATGATAAACCGTTTGACCGTGGGAACCAATGAGAGTGGCGCGCTGATGACCAATTTGAATATTTTGAGCGGCTTGGGCAAAGACTTGGGCGATCGCATCATCTATTTCCGCTAATTCTGCCATTGAGATGGCAGCGCCTGCACCAACTGCTAATATTTTTTCTCTGAGTTGGGCTGGATAAGGATATGTTGCCCCGGCTAGCAACTCAACTTTGAGATCCAATTCTGTACCGGAAACCTCTACCAACGCAGCGTCTATGCCATCTACGGATGTGCCACTAATTAAACCAATAACGCGAGTAGGGACAACAGCTTTTTCAGTTGGATGCATCGCTCGATATTCTTTTGTTGATTGCAAGAGTTTAGTTTAATTCATGTTAATAGCTATGTCAAAACACTCAGGTTGCATAGTTGATTACAGAAGAAAAAGTAAATAGAGCGACGGAAGAATCTCAAAATCAATAGCAATGACCCCGAATCTATTTATATTGACCAGCAAACAAATAATTTAAAACAATTTTGTTTGTTATCTTGATCGATCCTTAATCAGGACAACATCCGAATATACAAATTCTTAATATATGCAGGCTAACTTTACAACTTTTTTACCTTCAGATAAATAACAGATATCCTATCCACTTTTCCTGCAAGTGAAACTACTGATTTCTGTTCAAAAATAGGGCAAATTCTTGGCTAAATCTAGGGATTTTTCAATAAATCCAAATCCAGTAGTTTCATCCTATTGTTTCTTCTATAAGACACTACATAATGAATCCAAGTCGCAAACGAACTTTTCAACAATTAAAAATACAGAATTTCAAGATTATGTCTCTTACAAAAATTGCTTGTATCGCTGCTCTATCCTTATCTGCAATCTCCTCATTTATCTATGCAGGTTCTGCTCAGGCTATTTCCTTCCAAATAACCACTGGCATTGCAGGCCCTAATGGAGAAACTGACCAAGGTGCTTTTTCTGAGTTTACTCAACTTCCCGGTACGACAACTGTTAACTTCAATAATGGTCAAGCACCAACCACTGGTTTTGCTAAATACTCATTTGAGAATAACAGTGGAACCAGCAGTGTGAGGTCAGATGTATGGGCACCTGCTGGGGCAAATGGTGAAGTCAATAATGGGAATTATTTGGCAGTTTTCAACGGCGATAAAGTCACAATTAACCTTGCAAGTTCCCTCAATTATTTCGGTATTGACTGGGGAGCTATTAGTTCTGGTAACGTTTTTTCCTTCTACAATGGCGATAATCTAATCAAATCATTTACAACAGAGGATGTGAACCCAGTTGCTCCAATTCGTGCATCACAGCATGGCGGTGAAGGAAATGGCTACCTTCACTTCTACTCAGATAGTAGCAACGACATTTTCAACAAGATTGTCATTACCCAAACAGGTGGTGGTGGATTTGAAAGCGACAACCATTCTTTCCATCTAGGAACTGACAAATTTACAGGTTTTGATCCTAAGTCTGTTCCTGAGCCTAGTATTACATTAGGTATGCTGGCTGTAGGTGGTATGTTTCTACGCAAGCGCAAGAACGAAAAGTTACAAACTGTAAGACAATCTCATTAAATATATCAATCTGAGCTCAGTAAGATTTTCTCTATAGTCTAACCTTAGCCTGTAGAAGGATTTCAAAACTTAGTTAATATTAAATACAAATCAGGGCGAGTTTACTTAGGTAAACTCGCCCTAATACATTTGCCATTTATAATCAGGGCTTCTTCTACGGTCAATGCTACGCGCAGCAAGCTGAGAAAATTTTCTTTAACTAGACTTTTTATTCATGCAAAATTGGGAGAAGGGGTTGAGGGATGTAGCAAGATCCGGTAGGGTGGGCAAATTTTACATTTCATTTGTGCAAGAGGTCTACTCAATACTGCTTAGAGCTTAACCAAACTGTATTGAGAGTGAACCGTAATTTTGACTCCTATAGGTTATTGCATGAATAAAATATACGTGGATTAGTTTAGATATAATAATGACTCATTCTTTGTTGTCCTAACTGGAGAAATTAATGGGTCGCGCCAAAAAGGTTGTCCTGGCATATTCTGGCGGAGTGGATACC
Organism: Nostoc sp. DSM 114160; assembly: GCF_053470305.1. Taxonomy (NCBI): domain Bacteria; kingdom Bacillati; phylum Cyanobacteriota; class Cyanophyceae; order Nostocales; family Nostocaceae; genus Nostoc; species Nostoc sp. DSM 114160. The sequence continues at coordinate 1,108,183 of NZ_JBPFGO010000003.1, forward strand.
TCAGTTTGCATCCCCTACCTCAAGCAGGAGTGGGGTGTGGAAGAGGTGATTACCCTAGCAGCAGATTTAGGTCAGGGAGATGAATTAGAGCCAATCAGAGAAAAAGCTCTGAAATCGGGTGCAAGTGAATCCCTAGTGGCAGATGTCAAAGACAGCTTCGTTAAAGATTACGCCTTTGGAGCGATTCAAGCCAACGCCCTTTATGAAAATCGTTATCCTCTAGGAACCGCCCTAGCTCGTCCACTGATTGCCAAAATATTAGTAGAAACAGCCGAAAAATATGGTGCTGATGCGATCGCTCACGGTTGCACCGGTAAAGGCAACGATCAGGTTCGCTTTGATGTCTCTGTCACCGCCTTAAACCCCAACCTGAAGATCCTCGCACCAGCCAGAGAATGGGGGATGAGTCGTGAGGAAACGATCGCTTATGGGGAAAAGTTTGGTATTCCCTCACCAGTTAAAAAATCTTCTCCCTATAGTATTGACAAGAATTTGCTTGGTCGGAGTATTGAAGCTGGTTTACTCGAAGATCCGTCATTTGAGCCACCAGAAGAAATTTATGAGATGACCAAAGCGATCGCTCAGACTCCCAACGAGCCACAGTACATCGAAATTGGTTTCCAGGGTGGTATTCCTATAACCCTCAACGGTATAGCCAAAAAGCCAGTTGAGCTAATTGAAGAACTCAATCAGATGGTAGGAAATCACGGCATCGGCCGGATCGATATGATTGAAAACCGTCTGGTGGGGATCAAATCGCGGGAAATCTACGAATCACCCGCAATGTTGGTGCTAATTCAAGCACATAAAGATTTAGAAAGCTTGACTTTAACGGCAGATGTCACCCATTACAAGCGTGGGATTGAAGAAACTTACAGCCAAATAGTTTACAACGGTTTGTGGTACAGTCCACTCAAAGTTGCACTCGATGCCTTTATTCAAAGGACACAAGAGCAAGTCTCTGGAACTGTACGAGTGAAGTTGTTCAAGGGCAACTCTACGATAGTTGGGCGTTCGAGCGATAATTCTCTCTATACTCCTGATTTGGCAACCTACGGAGCCGAAGACAAATTTGACCACAAAGCCGCTGAAGGCTTTATCTATGTTTGGGGACTACCGACTCGCATTTGGTCAAAGCAGATTAGGAGTTAGAAGTAGAGACGCGATTAATCGCGTCTCTACAGGAGTTAGGAGTTAAAAAAGCAAAATACAAAAGTAAAAGTCAAAAAAATTCACTTTTTACTTTACTTTTCACTCCTGACTCCTGACTTAGTTTATGCTTGACTTACTCTTCTGCTGCACCTTTAACCTGGCGAGATTCCAGCCACAGGGGCACAATAATTAAGGCAGCGAGGATTAGTAACGCTGCGATCGCAAATTGACCCACCCAAGCAACCAATTGTTCTAAAGAGACTATTTTGCCAGCAAAAAAAGCTAAGGTTACCATCAAACTAGCCCAAGCAACTGCTCCTAAAAAGTTGTATAAAAAGAATTTTCTAAAGGGCATTTCAGCTATACCAGCTAGTGGTGCAGCAAAAACTCGTAACAATGCCAAAAAACGCCCAAAAAACACTCCTTTAGCAGCGTTTTGACTAAATTGATCTTTAATACTCAGCAGCCGCACTTCAGAAATCCGAAATATGCTGCCAACTTTTACTAGAAAAGCCCAACCGCTAACTCTACCAATCCAATAGCCACAAGTACCACCAATGACAGCACCCATAATTGCGTCACCGAGAACCAGCCAGAAATTTAGTTCATCGCTGCCAGCTAAAAACCCGCCTACTAAGGTCACGGTTTCACCAGGAAGGGGAATGCCTAAATTTTCTAGCAAAATTCCGAAAAAAATTGCCCAATACCCGTAATTATGAGCAACTTCCTGGATATTTTCTAGTGAAATCAGCTCTAAAGACATTCCACACCGCCGTCTTTACAAATTTTTACTTTTACTATATTTTTACATTTTTGCTTGTTTTTGGGTGGGGTGTCAATCAAACTAATACATAACTTCTACTCTATGGTAACTATTAACTTATGACTATTAACTATCCAATTTTTGGGATTAGTACCACATGTTCATAATCTATTAAAAAAAGATTAAAAATTTTATAGAAAATTTATAAATATCCGTTTAAATTGTGAAAATCTTGTAAAAGATACGGTTGATACCGAAATTGTTAGGCGCTTATGCCTATATTGATGAAAGTTATCACAAATTATACGACATGAATACTGAAATAATCTCTCTCAACTGTAGGACTAAAATTGCCCAAATATTTGGGTAAAAGGTCATTTTACCGTTGAAAAAGAAGAAGTATTGATGTCTTTTTCAATTTTTTGTCAAGTGTTCCAATTACCCTGTTAAATTCATGGCTTTCACACAAGAACTTCAAGTGATTTTGTTTAAACCCCAAGGAAGCATAGATTTGCAAGGCGGTAAGGCTTTGAGCGAACAGATGGCTGGAGTAGTCCCTCAAGCTTATCAACTCTGGGTTATCGATCTAGCAGAAGTTAACTTCATGGACAGCTCTGGGTTAGTTCCTTTAGTAAAAGGCTTAAAAGCTGCACGTCAGAGTGGTTGCCGTTTAGTTCTATGCAACGTACAAGCTCCTGTACGGTTGATTTTGGAACTTACCCAACTCGATACAGTGTTTGAAATTTTTCACACTTACCAAGATATTTTTACCAACGTTAAAGATAACAGTCTGATGCTAGCAGACTAACTAATAAATCTACCTACGGGAGGATGGCGGAGTCAAGCAATATTTGCATTTTTTCACATTCTCTTTAAAATAACAGTCTGGTGCTAGCAGGCTGATTTTCTTTATTGGCAAGAGTTAAATGTTGAGGGAAACTCATATCTTTGAGCTAGGTAGTATAAATCGCATTATTGGAAGTCATCTACCTAAAGCAGTAAAGTCAGAAATTGCCAAAATGGATCAAAGCAAATGCAACTGTTTGTGACACTCCCCAGCCTTTTAAATCCAGGGTTGTGCAAATTACTCTAAGCTAATTGTTTTATCTGGGACGTAACTAGTGAAAGGAAGCAGGAGGTAAGAAAGGTTAGAATCTCGGCTTTTCGGTTATTTCTAACTTTATAGTTATTTTTGCCTCGATCTACTACTTGGATGCCTCCAAGATGTTTTGATGCACCAATTTCTTACCTCTTAAATTCCACCATAATGATAATTTTAGGCATTCTGGGGAGTCGAAATATTAGTTTGTTCCGATGCTGGGCGGGGAAAATTTGGTAAATCAATACCGCTGTGACTAGCATTGCGAGTTTTGAGTGCTAAACGGTAACTCACACTTTGCAGTTCTGCTTGCAGTTGGCGGTTTTCCCGTTGTAGCGTTGCTACCTTTTCTCTCACTGGCGTCATCCGCTCCTCAAACTTCCGACGGTAAATTTGAGGCAACTCTTGTACTACTTGCTCCAACATCCGAGTGCGATCGGTAAGTTCTTGAACTGACTGTCGCAATTGATAAATTTCGGAGTCACGAGTTGTAATTTGCTCTTGGTAGAACGCCACCTGCTGTTCCACAGCTTGGAGTTGTTCTTGTAAAGCGTGTAACTGGGTCAGATCGCGCTCAAATTCCGGCTGCTGTGGCATAAAACTAGTGTTACCCTTTACCAGCCGGAAAAGTTCTTGAGATAGTTGTTGCACTAATTGATCGCGAAGTTGCAACTCCTGGCGTAGCTGCGATACTTCCGTCGAGAGAACTTGAATATTAGGTGTCTCAGATTGGCTCACAGTAGCTTAAAGCTCCCATTCAGAATCTTGTCCACTTTTAGGTATAACTGCGGGAGTACTACCTTTGGCAAGTATTTGTTAATTTAGCATTCCCAAACAAATGACGAAAAAAGAAAAAGACAAAATTTTATTGAATGGGAGTGGGGATTGGAGAGTTAGGAGTTAGGAGTTAGGAATTCTTCTCCTGCTTCCCCTACTTTCTCATCTCCCTCATCTCCCTACACTGTTGCAGGTGCAGCTACTTTAGTAGGTTTTTCTTTTTCCTCTTTAGGGGGTTTTTCTTCTTCAATGTCCTGCTTGATTGTCAAGTAGCGAATCACTTCTTCACTCAAACGCATAGCGCGTTCAAAAGGAGCGATCGCAGTTGCAGGCGCGCTGTAGTTTAACTGGATGTAGATGCCATCCCGATGTTTTTTGATTTCATAAGCCAGACGGCGCTTACCACGATTTTGAATTTGGATGTCCTGGGCGCCTTGTTCGCGAAGCAAATTCTGATATTTAGTAACTGCTTGCTCTACCTGTTCCTCTCCCAAGTCAGGACGGAGGATGTACATTGTTTCGTAATTTGTAGTCATATTTTTCAGTTTCCTCATGGACAAAAGTGGCTGCTGATATCAATTTATACCTAAATTTTATTTAAAATGCCAGTATTAATCAACATCTGAAGCAACAAGGAACTATAATCTTACCAGTTTTCAATTTTGTTTCATTAGCCAAATTGCCAAAGAAAGTTTGGATTTTTTGGATGTCCCTAATGAAAACTAGGTTGAGAGGCAATCCTGATATTTCTTTCACAAGATAGATCGAGCTATCAGCTTCGCTAAGGGGTATCTTTCTTTAAAGGGCATCTTAATAGCGATCGCTTTTTTGCTCAAGGCTCAATCGGTTGGCTAAACAGCTAACTGACGATTGCTAGGTACTCACAGCAACTAAAAAGCAGAAAAAAGGTATTTATCAAGGTTATGGCGCAGCGCTACGTGCGAATTCAAAATCCAGAAGGACAGATTTACTATGGGTTACTACAGCTATCCCTGAATGTACAGGTGCTAGATGCTCCACCCTGGTTACAAGGACAACCCACTGATTTAACTTTGACACCAGAAAATTACCAAATTCTGGCTCCCTGCGCCCCCTCAAAAATTGTGGCCGTGGGTAAGAATTATGCGGATCATGCAGCTGAAATGGGAACCCCAGTACCTTCTGAGCCATTAATCTTTCTGAAGCCACCTACGTCGATCATTCCATCTGAAAGAGAAATTAAGTATCCTCCCCAGTCACAGAGAGTTGACTATGAAGGAGAGTTAGCTCTAGTGATTGGCGATTACGCTTTTGAATGCACGCCAGAGGTAGCCCAAACCAAAATTTGGGGCTACACCATCGCCAATGACGTAACAGCGCGGGATTTACAAAAACAGGATGGGTCAGTGGACGCGAGCCAAAGGTTTTGATACTTTCTGTCCTTTGGGACCTTGGATTGTGCGGGAATTAAATCCAGGAGCGAGATTGCAGACTTTTGTGAATGACGATGCTAATCCAGTCCAATCTGCCTGTATCGATCGGATGGTGTTTTCCCCCGATGTTTTAGTTTCCTATATCAGTCAGGTGATGACGCTACTCCCTGGTGATTTGGTGCTTACAGGTACGCCTGAGGGTGTAAGTGCTTTGCATCCAGGCGATCGCGTCCGCGTCGAAATTGAAGGTATCGGTCGCCTGGAAAACACCGTAGCGACCCGTTAACTTCTAACGCACTTGCATATACACTGCATCGGAAATGGCTGGAATTTCTGCATAACGTCCGCTCACAGACTGGATGACTGAATATGCGACTGCTCCCACTATGCCGATAAAAATGGTTGTGGATAAAGTTTGGATTGCAAAACCACCGGAAGGAACTAGTCCCACAACATCAGTTAGGATGCTAAACAAAAAGATAATGATATCCAAAAGGATTGCTTGCATGGTGTTGAAACGAATAAAGTGACTAATTTTTTCGTTTCTTACTACCAGCAAAAATAAAGCAAAGAAAATAATCATTCCTGCATAACGCACGCCGTAGTAAATTCTCAATAATGGCAGAAGCGGTAAAAACAGTAGTTGTAACGGTGGAAACTCTGAGAGTAAATATCTACCAAATACAAAAACTTCAATTAGAGGAAGCAAATAAGGCAAGGAAGCAAAAATCCGATCTGAAACTGTTGTAGACCCGCGCCAAGACATTATGCGTTCTCCTGTGGTTAAATTTTAATAGTTACTTGAGCTTAGGATAACGCAGTTACTGGTCTTGCTGAGAAATTCAACTATTCTATATGGGCGATGCGAAAGCCCATCATACATTCATATTGGTCTGGCTGCTGTTGAGTAAGTTTGCGAATGGCTTGACCACAGCGCAGTTGACCTTTACGCCAACGGGGTTGACCGCTCCCGTCAGCAAGTAAACAAGACTGGCAAACTTGCTCAGGGGCAAGGATTTGCTCGTCCATTAAAATGACTAGCATCGAATCCCTCCTGTAAATCCTCATTGTCAACCCACATTTCACTCAAGGGAAGACGTGTTTTGTAACGGTTCAAATAGCCACTTCAGATAGATTGGATGCGTTTTGCGTGGTTAAGTGTTGTGATTTGCAATCTCGCTTTGCGCCTAACTTGGGCGATCGCAGAGGACACTTAAGAACCACATCCTACCTCTTTGCAGCAAAAATGTGGGTAATTATGATTCAATAACAATTCTCAAGTGAATTTAAATTTATTGTACGTTGTGTCTATTGCAAAGTGGAAATTCTAGTAAAAAATAATACAAAAATTTTTGCACTAAGTTGAGCAAAGACAACTAACGGTATCCATTGTATCTCTGTTAATTTAGCACTAGGATGTGTCAAACTTAATATTCAGAAAACAACAAAAGCTTTACGCACAAGCAACACGGCGACTTATTGAAATTCCCTTGAGGTGAGTAGTTAAAGTGTGTGAAGTCAAGTCAGTAAAACTGAGTTAACTTGATAGTTATTTAAGTGAGGCATTTCTAAAATACTGAGGTAAACTTGCAAGCAAGTTAATACACAATATTACTCAGCGGCTCGTCGGTCTGGGCATCACTTACAATGGAACACTGGCAATTTCTGATACAGAAACAAGGCGCTCGCTCGTGGCATATCCTAGAATCGCCAAATTTGGAAATCTTGGAAGGGCAGTATAGAGTTTTGGCTCGTTCTAACCTTCTTAATACAGACGTGGAAGTGCGAGTAACTCACTCTTCAACTGAGGAAGTTCAACCAACGCGGCGAATTTTCAAGCGATCGCGTCGCACTAATTCAGAAGGCATAATGGCGGTAATTCCTTTTACCTACTTCCAACCGGGAGTTTGGGAGTTGCGGTGTTCCGGCGATTTGATGTCGGATCTGCTCGGTAAATCTTGGCAATACAGCGTGCAAGTACAAGTCTTCTCGCTGTTAGCAGAGAGAGAACCGAGGAAAAATTTAGACTCAAGTTCATCCAACGATCGCCCAGATCCTGTTTCTGGAAACTTGGAATATAGTGCTTCAGCAGAAACTGCAATCACGTTATTTACGTTTGAGAAAGCGATCGCAGTTTCTGAAGGACTGGCAATTACTACAGATAGCAACCTCACTGTTGCACCAGATGAAGAGAACTTGGAATCTAATGCCCCAGCAGAAACTGCAATTGCGCTAGATAATGCGATCGCAGTTTCTGAAGGACTGGCAATTACTACAGATAGCAACCTCACTGTTGCACCAGATGAAGAGAACTTGGAATCTAATGCCCCAGCAGAAACTGCAATTGCGCTAGATGATAATGCGATCGCAGTTTCTGAAGGACTGGCAATTACTACAGATAGCAACCTCACTGTTGCACCAGATGAAGAGAACTTGGAATCTAATGCCTCAGCAGAAACTGCAATTGCGCTAGATAATGCGATCGCAGTTTCTGAAGGACTGGCAATTACTACAGATAACAACCTCACTGTTGCACCAGATGAAGAGAACTTGGAATCTAATGCCCCAGCAGAAACTGCAATTGCGCTAGATGATAATGCGATCGCAGTTTCTGAAGGACTGGCAATTACTACAGATAACAACCTCACTGTTGCCTCAGATGAAGAGAACTTGAAATCTAATGCCCCAGCAGAAACTGCAATTGAGCTAGATAATGCGATCGCAGTTTCTGAAGAACTGGCAATTACTAAAGATAGCAACCTCACTGTTGCAGCAGATGAAGAGAACTTAGAATCTAATGCCCCAGCAGAAACTGCAATTGAGCTAGATAATGCGATCGCAGTTTCTGAAGGACTGGCAATTACTACAGATGGCAACCTCACTGTTGCCTCAGATGAAGGGAACTTGGAATCTAATGCCCCAGCAGAAACTGCAATTGAGCTAGATAATGCGATCGCAGTTTCTGAAGGATTGGCAATTACTACAGATGGCAACCTCACTGTTGCCTCAGATGAAGAGAACTTGGAATCTAATGCCCCAGCAGAAACTGCAATTGAGCTAGATAATGCGATCGCAGTTTCTGAAGGATTGGCAATTACTACAGATGGCAACCTTGTTACCACTGTTGCGTCAGATGAAACGGAAAAAGATGAAGATATAGTTATCGATCGGCCTGTAAGTCCTGTATGGCTCAAAGGAGAGACGGCAGAGCAGATTTTACAAAATTTAATAGATTTAGCTTTACCCACCTCTGAACTGCTGCCGCCAGATGAAAAAGTTACAGATTCTTCGGCAACACAACTACCGCCACCATTACTGCTAATTTTAAGTCAGGATAATTATATTGCTCGTTGGGGACAAGCTCTTATAATCAACGGGTACATAGAATTCCAAGAAAAGACAAATCTAGATTGGGATGAAACATCATCTTCAAAAAGCTTGCGGGCGCTTGCAGTAGAAATTGAACTGCGATCGCCCAAGAACTCGAAAATATTGACCAAAGTACGGCAACCCTTATCAGATAAGGAGTTGCCCTTTACCATCAATACCTCAATTGATATTCCTGCTGATTGTGAATCTAAGCTAATTTTGGCAGATATAAGTTTGTATGGGAAATTCGCCGATGCTGGTGAAGTCATGCCGTTAGCTACCCAGTCCTTCACCATTACAGCAGATGTAACAGAATTACTGGCAATCACAGCCACAGCAAAATCCAACATATTTTTAAATGACCTCATAACACCATCGGACTCATCTGCTGCTTTCACAGAAACAGAGACAGAGACACCTGTTAAACTCGATTTAAAACTATTAAATCTGGTCAAAACTCCAAAAACAGATCAGTCTCAGATAGTTAATCCATCCCCAAACACGCCTTTACCACCGCAAATTAACCTGCAAGTTCTGCGAGAAGCTAACTTGCGGACATCTAAGCTCAAGAATTCAAGTATTTCGTTGCCTCAATTACCGAAACTGCCCCCTATTCAAAGTGATGCCAATATTCCCTCAGATGTTGTTGCAGAACCACAGACACCGAAGGAGCTTGTAGAAAAGGATGCTACTATAGCCACCATCAATTTGGAGCAGTTGGTCATCAAGCAACGTCGAATGCCAATAATCGAGACTACTTTGCCATACTTGAAACGGCTACAAGCTTTACCAGATGATGCCGAAGAAAAAGTAGAAAATAATGTTCTTCCAGATACATTGGAAGTTAAAGCGGCTGAAGACTTACCAAAGTTGGACGCAACTGTGGCTGAAGATGAAAAGATACCTGAATTAGGAGTAGGTGACACACAATTTCAGGAAGAATCTGTTGCTGAGGTTGAAGCCCCGCAAAATTCACAATTTCAGGAAGAATCTGTTGCTGAAATCGAAGCCCCCCAAAATGAACAATTCCAGGAAGAATCTGTTGCTGAGGTTGAAGCCCCGCAAAATGAACAATTAATTACAACAGGCAACCTTTATTCATCTCCCCTGCTCAGGAAGTGGATGCAGAGCCAAGGATACTCCTTGCCTGAATCTATCAACGATCTGCAACCTCAAGATTACAATAACTATATTCCACCACAGCAAATACCCCTTCCTCCTAGTGGAGAAAATGCGAATGTTGATGTTAACTTGCCATTAGACCCTAGATGCCAACACGGAAAATAATCTGAACGAAGATTGGAGCAGTTCACAACTTCTCTTGGCTGAAACGCCCAAGGGACAAGAAACATGGGAAGAAGTCGAAGGATTGGCTCCTGAACAGGAGAACTTTGGGGAAGATATAGACACAGCGCAGGAAATAAAACTGGGGATTAGAGAAAATACGGAAATAGAAAAAGTACTAGAAGAATCAACAATCTCATCGGCTCTGTTAACACAAGTACCGCCCCCTCCTCCTCCAATAAAAATAAATATAGCGTCAGCTTGGTTGGCGCAAGAAATCGTTGTAGATGATACAGATACCGAACTAGAAGGCGATGCAAAGGAGAGTGACACTTTTGAAGAAAAGGAGCAATCACTGTTATATTCATCTTCTTCCTTACCTCTAATTGCGGCAGCCAGTGAGCCTTTGCCAACTCCACATTTGTATGTGCCAGAAGGCGAATTAATTGCTGGCAAATCTATCATAGTGCGCGTAATACTGCCAGAAGTACCTCTGCAAGTTGTTGTCAAGTTATGGCTTGAAGATTATCAAACTCGCTGCTTATTAGATGGGCCTCATTTATTGACAAATTTACTTCCTAATGCATCAGGAGAGTTGGAAGTGATGACACAATTAAACATTCCCTTTGGCTGTTTAGAAATTCGCTTAGGAGCGATCGCACTCGATCTAACAACCCAACAGGAGAGTCACAAAGTCACAATAGTAAGAACCGTCATTCCTCCAGACTTGCCAAGCTTGCAGCTAGATGAACTTCTGGGTATGTAACTCAGGTATGAGGGGCATGGAGAAGAGACAAGGTAGACAAGGAAGAGGGGGGAGACTTGGGAGAAACTTGTTCAATAATTCCCCCTTGTCTCCTTGTCCCTTTGTCCCCCATCTCTCTGTGTTAAAAATATGAAAGAATTTCAAAAATTTGGCAGAATTTGCAGTAAGCTCATCTTGAATTGTAGTGTGATTTCATAGGAACCTTTAACTATGGCAGCATCTTTTTTGCCTACTGTCTTGGCTAGTACATCGTACTTGTCTGCGATCTTCGTGCCCATAATTGGTTGGATTTTGCCAGGTGTGGTCTTCGCATTTCTGTTTTTATACATTGAAAACGACGATATCAGCGATATCGGCTGATACTGATGTAGTCATTAGTCATTAGTCATTGATCATTAGTCATTTGTTTTTTACAAATGACAAAGGACAAAGGACAAATGACCAAAATTAATACCGCCCATCTCATAGAGACAGGCGGTTTTTTTAACGTTGATTTCTCAACAAATGCTAGAAAGTTCTAACTTATAGTATTCGGTTCAAACTAACTAATGTTAAATCGAAGAACCGAGTCCGGCGTAGGCACCATAAAAGAAAATGCCCAGGACTGTAATTATACCTAAACCTGCGATCGTAGCGACGACCCACAGGGGAATTCTCCCACTTCCAGACACAGCTTCTCTCCTCCCTTAACAACAAATCAACACATGTTCATAGACCAAGATTAACAACAGTACTTCTAATTAGTTAAAGAAGTAACTGGAAAACAGAATACCCAGAACGAAAATTAGTAGTAATCCCAGGTATAACGAAGTCCGGTTTAGTTCAACCGGTTGATTATTGGGATTGGGCGATCTTTCTACCATAATTGCTCCTAACGTTGAATAAATTGCATTGCGGCGATCGCGCCCAAAAAGAATACAGTTGGTACACCTAAAGTGTGTACTGCCAGCCATCTAACGGTAAAAATTGGATAGGTAACTGGTTGATTGATGTTGTTTCCGCTAGTCATGATCTCAAACTACTTTCCAATAAATTCTTCAACTTGTTTTTTAGCTTCAAAACGGTTCTTCACAATGGGCACTTCTTGCCGCGCTGGTGTGAAATACTCGTTGGGACGGGGTGTACCAAAAGCATCATAAGCCAATCCGGTGCTGACAAATAGCCAACCGGCAATAAATAATGCCGGGATGGTGATGCTGTGAATTACCCAGTAACGAACGCTGGTAATGATGTCCGAAAATGGACGTTCTCCAGTGGTACCTGACATTTAGATCCCTACCTTATACATAGAGTGTTATTGAGTTTATTATCCTACAAAGTTAAGAAAGAGTTACAAGTTGCAACGTTCTTCTCAGAAATTAGGTATTGGGATTAGGAGAGAGGTTATAGGTGACAGGGGAGAGGGAATAATCTGTAACCTGTACCCTATTCCCTATTCCCTTCTTCACTCTCCACTCACTAAGCCGCCTCTGCTGGGGAAGTTGCTTCAGGGTTTGGTAGATATTTGAGCAAAACGCCGCGATCGCCAATTATAAATCCCCGCTCTGGCTCCAAAAACACAATCTTGTACAAATTAGCCGCAACTTCTTCCACTTCACGGTCTTTTTCCCAGGTTTTGCCACCATCGGCACTGCGTAGCAAATTACCGCTACCGCCACCTACCCAAATTTCATTGGGTGTGCGATATGCCAAATCCAGTAAACCCCAACTGGTAGACAACTCTGGATATTGTGCCTCTTGCCATTCTTCAGGTTTAGTTGGGTCACTAAACTGAACTTGACCTCCTCTAGCTAGCAACCACAATTGCCCATTATCACCAAAGCCCATGTTTTCTACTCGCCGAGAACTATTGCGGTTATGGGGAACCCAAGCATCTTGGCCTGGTTCCCAAGTCGAGTAAAAACTACCTTTAGCGGAAACAGCAACATACTTACCATCAGCAGAACGCTCTAAGTTACGCACCACACCCACTGCTGATTCCACCTGGGCTTTCCAGTTTTTGCCACCGTCTGTGGTCTTATATATGGCTCCAACATTAGTAGCCATTTCCGCTGTATTGTCTGCTAGCGCCTTAACTGCGATCGGACTACCTGGTAGCTTTTCGCTCAAAGGTATACGCGACCAAGAAGCACCTTCATCGGTAGTGTGTAGTAAAAGTCCAGGCTCTCCGGCAATCCAGCCTTCTTTACCGACAAAACTTACTGAGTCAAAACGATACTTTTGCTCATCCAGTTGCAGTGTTATTGGTTTCCAGGTATTACCACCGTCATTGGTTTCCAATAGTGTGGCATTGCTACCGACTAAGTAGCCATGCTCAAGGTTATCAGTAAAAGCAATATCCAATAAATTTGAGTTTGTTGGCACAGAAATGACTTTCCAAGGGTTGTAGCTAACAGAGGGAACTTGGCTACAACCTATGCACATCACGACTACTATTAACAAGGCAAATATTCGTTGCCAACCTTTCACAATTGAATGCATCAGTATTTCTTAGTTATTTCTAAATTTTGGTAGCAGTTGGCAGCCAGGATGCTGGTGGAAAATCCTGGCTTTTTCATTTTGAATTTCGTTAGCGCAGTGTAAGGCCTCTGGTAGAGAGCGTTATTTGGAATTGCTTAAAGGCTGTCATTGTAAGCCGTAAAGACTGATAAAAAACAAGAAGCCAAGAGCCAAAGCACCAAAAATTAGGATATTCTTTTGGGTTGGCGTTAGGTTGTTAACACCCAAACCATAACCGAGATTTTCTTTAAAGCCGGATGCAGTACCGGCAGGGCCGATGTTGGCAAAAGCAGTCTTTTTAGCAGAACAAACTGGACAGCGCCAATTTATGGGCAGTTCTGCAAAGAGTGTCCCTGAAGGAATATCATGCTTGTCATCTCCCTTCTCAGGTTCGTAAACATAACCGCAGGCGCGACACTCGTAGCGGTCTAACACCGGAGTCTCAACAGCTGGTTCGCTCATGGCTAAGGCCTCGCAGAGAAGAAATCTTAAATATACGTTAAAAATTATGACATAGTTGTTAGACTTTTCTATCACTAGCAAAAGTGAATCAAATACCTAAAGTGTGTCTGTTTCGCAGATTTCAGAAAAACCAAACAGATATAATGTAAAAGAAAGTGTGCGATTCGATGTCGCACGTAATGAGTCGAATATGCCAACTGGATAAGGTTTTCAAGCAATTTTATGCACCGATACCGAGGGATATTCGCAAGCTAGTGTCCAACGCTTGTCCTCATCTCAAAGGGGCAAAGCGAGTAATTGCTGTGTCTCAAAGCTAGAGAGAAAAGCCCAACCAATCCTGATAACCACAAATCGGGGGGAGGCAAGAGGAAGATTGGCATGGTAAATGAAAATGAACTCTCATCGAGGTTTCGTTATTATTAGGCTGTTGGAAAGTGGTTACATACGGCAGTGTCGGGAAAAAGGGATAAGGTACACTTTCAACCTTATCCAGTAGATATTGACCTGCTTCTGTCAATATTAGGACACCAATTCCCCGGAATAAAGAGAGTACCTAAACCAATCGCATCTCATACGTGTGAAACGAAGTAACCCCAATGGAGTCTAGAGGCTAGACCTACGTCACTAGTAAGGAAGGAGTAATCCAACCCGAACTCCCCAGTGGGGAAGAGATACCATAAAAAGCGAATGCTGTCAGCCGAAAGGCAACGGGAATAAATAACCGGACAGATAGGGTAATACCCGACCCGAAAGGGTGCTGACGTATGGCAGGTAAGTCTCTTGAATTTCAATGTAAGATTACCGAACTCAAAAGGAAAAGTTAGATGCAAACCGCGAGGAATGCGAACGTAACTGAGAGAACTACTCAATGGAATTGCGTCAACTGGCGTAAAGCCAACAAAGTAGTCAGGCGATTAAGACAAAGAATATTCAAGGCTACAAGGTCTGGGAAGTTGAAACTGGTTCGCAATCTGCAAAGGCTGCTATTGCGTTGCTACTCTAATATCCTTATATCAGTAAGGAAAGTGACGCAAATAAACCAGGGCAAAAATACTCCGGGTGTAGATAAACTTGTGGTGAAAACACCTTCAGCCAGAGGATTACTAGTAGACATACTAAAAAAATTCATCCCCTGGAAACCTTACCCCACCCGGAGGGTGTATATTCCCAAAGCTAATGGCAAGAAACGACCTTTGGGAATACCAAGCATAATAGACCCGTTGCCTACAGGCGATTGTAAAAAACGCATTGGAACCCTACTGGGAATCCAAATTTGAAGGTAGCAGCTATGGATTCCGACCAGGCAGAAGCGCCCACGATGCAATTGGAAAAATATACCTGATTGCACGTCCTAACAAAACGAAAAAGTGGGTAGTCGATGCTGATATAAAGGGTTGCTTCGATAATATTGCCCATGAATCCTTAATGGAAGCCATAGGAAATTTCCCAGCAAGGAAATTAATAAACCTATGGTTAAAAGCAGGATACGTGGACAAGGAAGCCTTTTATGACACCGAAACAGGAACTCCCCAAGGTGGAATAGTAAGTCCACTTCTAGCCAATATAGCCTTGCATGGACTGGAAAAAGCGATAGGCATAAAACACGATAATAGAGGACAGCTAATTGGCAAACGCGCTATTGTTCGATATGCCGACGACTTTGTAATTTTTTGCGAAACCAAAGAAGACGCAGAAAAAACAGTAACAATCCTGAATAACTGGATGAAAGATAGAGGACTTTCCCTCTCTGACGAGAAAACAAAAATCGTTCACCTTACACAAGGTTTCGATTTTCTTGGATTTAACGTCAGACAATACCCTGTATCCAACACAAAAACAGGATATAAGCTACTGATAAAACCCAGTAAACAAACCATGCATAATGCGCGGAACAAAATCAAACAAGTATGGCTAGACAATAAGAGCCAGAATATTGATTATTTGATAGAAAAACTAAACCCCATTGTCAGGGGAATAGCCAACTATCTTCGCGTAGGGGTCTCTTCGGAAACATTCAGCAGTCTCGATAGCTGGATGTACACCAGGGAGAAAAGATATGCCAAAAGGATGCACCCGAACAAATCCGATAAGTGGCGTAAGGCGAAATACTGGGGAAAGTTGAACCTAGACAGGGAGGATAATTGGGTCTTTGGTAACAAAGAGTCCAATAAACCCCTGCTAAAATTTAGCTGGTTCAACATACAGAGACAGGTCCTAGTGAAAGGGTCATCTTCACCTGATGACCCGGAACTAAGACAATACTGGGTAGACAGAGAAAAGGACAAGTCCAAGACCCTGGAACCCAGTAGCCAAAAGATAGCAAAAAAACAAAACTACCTCTGCCCAGTATGTCAAGATTCCCTATTTAACGGGGAAACAATTCATCGCCACCATATCACACCACGACATAAAAATGGCAAGAATAATCTAGCCAACATAGAAATGGTGCATTACTACTGTCATCAACAAATCCATTCCGGCAAGGCAAAATACTCCTCCCAAGCGGAGGAAGTATTAGCCTAGCAGCTATTATGGCTTGCTTGAGCCGTGTACTTGGAAAACTTGTACGCACGGTTCTTAGGGGGGAAAGGGGCAGAAATGTCCCCGCCCTACCCGATTACGCAGTTAAGGGATTGGGCGTTGGGTAAAACAGTTCCGAGTTCCGAAAGTTCTGAGTAAAGAAGTGAGATTCCCTACTCAGCACTCAGCACTCAGCACTCAGCACTCAGCACTCAGCACTCAAAACTCACTACTTAAAATACTCCATAAGCGGTAGATACTCATTGTGTTTGTCCTCAGCGGTTACGAGTACCTTCTAGGTTTCTTCATCATCTGTAGCCTAGTACCTGCCTTAGCGCTCTCAGCTTCCAAGCTCCTACGACCCAGTGGTTACGCCCCAGAACGTCGCACCACTTATGAATCTGGCATGGAACCCATCGGGGGAGCCTGGATTCAGTTCAACATCCGCTACTACATGTTTGCTCTGGTCTTCGTCGTCTTTGATGTGGAGACTGTTTTCTTGTATCCTTGGGCGGTAGCTTTTCACCGTTTAGGGCTATTGGCTTTTATTGAAGCGTTAGTCTTTATTGCAATTCTTGTAGTCGCTTTAGTTTACGCATGGCGTAAAGGAGCTTTGGAATGGTCTTGAATTCTAACTTAACAACCCAGGGTAAAGAACGAATCATCAACCCCATTGAGCGTACCAATGTCACTCAAGACCTTTCAGAAAATGTCATTCTGACGACGGTTGATGACCTCTACGACTGGGCGCGGCTTTCTAGTTTGTGGCCGTTGTTATTTGGTACTGCTTGCTGTTTTATTGAGTTTGCAGCTTTAATTGGTTCCCGGTTTGACTTTGACCGTTTTGGGCTAATTCCCCGTTCTAGCCCCCGCCAAGCTGATTTAATTATTACGGCAGGGACTATCACGATGAAGATGGCTCCGCAACTGGTGCGTCTTTACGAACAAATGCCAGAGCCGAAGTATGTAATTGCGATGGGTGCTTGCACAATTACTGGCGGGATGTTTAGCGTTGACTCTACCACGGCAGTGCGCGGAGTCGATAAACTGATTCCTGTGGATGTGTATTTGCCTGGTTGTCCTCCCCGTCCCGAAGCAATTATCGACGCAATCATTAAGTTGCGGAAGAAAATCTCCAACGAGTCGATGCAAGAGCGGGGTAAAATTAAGCAAACTCACCGCTATTACAGCACGACTCATAACCTGAAGCCAGTAGAGGAAATCTTAACTGGTAAGTATTTGCAGTCAGCAACTCGCTCTGCACCACCGAAGGAATTGGCGGAAGCAATAGGTATGCCAATACCACCTGCACTGCTGACAGAAAAGGCGCAAAAGGAGGAACAACCCCGTGGCTGAAGAAGAATCTAAACCAGTACCAGCAGCGAAAGAAGAAGCATTGGTACAAGCGGGTAAAGTTTCCCAATGGTTGACGGAAAATGGTTTTGACCATGAGTTTTTAGCACCAGACAAAAATGGTGTAGAGATAATTAAGGTAGCGGCAGATTTTTTGCTTCCTACCGCTACAGCCCTTTATGCTTATGGGTTTAATTATCTCCAGTTTCAAGGCGGTGTTGACCTTGGCCCAGGACAGGAATTGGTGAGTGTTTATCACTTGATTAAAGTCGGTGATAATAGCGATCGCCCCGAAGAAGTTCGAGTTAAGGTGTTCTTACCACGGGAAAACCCTGTAGTGCCTTCTGTATACTGGATTTGGAAGACCGCAGATTGGCAAGAGCGCGAGTCTTACGATATGTTCGGCATTATCTACGAAGGGCATCCAAATCTCAAGCGGCTTTTGATGCCGGAAGATTGGGTGGGTTGGCCTTTGCGGAAGGATTACGTCTCACCCGATTTCTACGAGTTACAGGACGCTTATTAGAGATTGCTGAGTTTTAGCAGTAATTAACCCCTTTCCGGTGTCGGAGAGGGGTTATGTTTTTGGTGTTTCATGTCAGGGACTTCCAAAGAATAAATTTTTTTTGTCAGCTTGACCCCAGTTTCATTGGTTTGAGTCACTAATTGAATTGTTAGTGGCATAGTTTATTTTCTGGAAGTCCCAATTTAATCGATTGCAGCACATTAATCAAAATTTGCAGTTAAGAGATATTCGGCAAGACTCAGTTAACTTTTCAGATGTGTTTGGTAAAATTTAGGTAAAATTATCAATCTTATTGTGGTTGGTTGTCCCCCCTGTCATAGGTATAATCTTTCCATCTCTGTATTCATTTTTATATTCAGCCTTCTCTTCTAATTCCAAATATTCTTCTGGGGTGTAGCGCTTTTGTGTTTGTAAAACCATATTAATCAACTCACCAAATGGGGGAATGGTTCTGTTATCAATAGCGTAACGTACCCTATTGATAGGTAAAATAAATATTTTTGTTATACAAATACGGTTGCAGACAATGTAACAATAGCGATCGCAAGCCAATACTTTTAGCCATACCCACCAGTGAACGCCCCTACCAATATCTCTGCACAAACTCAGAATCGCAAAGCCGATCACATTCGCATCTGCTTAGAAGAAGATGTTCAGTGCGATCGCATCACCAATGGATTAGAACGTTATCGTTTCACTCATTCTTGCTTACCCGAACTCAATTACAACGATATTGATATCAGTACAACTTTCCTGGGGAAACACCTTGGCGCACCTTTGTTAATTTCTTCCATGACTGGCGGAACAGAACAAGCCGCAATGATTAACCAACGTTTGGCCCAAGTCGCACAACACTACAAAATTGCAATGGGTGTTGGTTCTCAACGTGTAGCAGTAGAAAAACCCCAAGTGGCTGATACTTTTGCTGTCCGCAAGTATGCCCCTGATGTTCTGCTACTTGCAAACTTGGGGGCTGTGCAACTTAATTACAAGTACGGCTTAGATGAATGTTTGCGCGTAGTTGATATTTTAGAAGCTGATGCCTTGATTTTACACATTAACCCTTTACAAGAGTGCATTCAACCCAAAGGTGATACTAATTTTCGAGGTTTACTTGACAAAATTTCTATATTGTGCTCAGAATTGCCAGTACCAGTGATTGCGAAGGAAGTTGGTAACGGCATTTCAGCCGCGATCGCCCAAAAACTTCTTGCCGCTGGGGTAGCAGCAATTGATGTCGCGGGTGCGGGAGGTACTTCTTGGGCAAAAGTAGAAAGCGAACGGGCAGAAAATCCCTTACAACGTCGTTTAGGCAGGACGTTTGCCGATTGGGGTTTACCGACGGCAGAGTGCATTACAACTATTAGAGCGATGTCTACGACGGGCTACGCCAACGCCAAAGATGTGCCTTTAATTGCTTCGGGAGGTTTGCGTGATGGATTGGATATTGCAGCTGCGATCGCTTTGGGAGCAGATATAGCTGGTTTAGCAATGCCTTTCTTGCAAGCAGCAGCAATATCAGAGACAGCAGTAGCCGAACTTGCTGAGGTATTAATCGCTGAAATCACCACAGTCTTATTCTGCACTGGCAATGCCACCTTGTATCAGTTAAAGCACTCTGGCTGTTTACAGCGCATAGAATAAGTAAATAGGTCATTAGTCATTTGTCATTTGTCACTTGTACTGAGCGAAGCCGAAGTATTTGTCATTTATAAATGCCCAATGCCCAATGCCCAATGCCCCATGCCCCATGCCCCATGCCCAATGACTAATAACTAATGCGTAATTTTATCAAACAAACTTTTGCTAGTTTAGTTGGCACTTTACTAGGACTAATTATTTTCGCTGGTCTAGGAACTACTGGACTATTCTTGCTGATTTTTGCTGCTAGCTCGTCTAAAGATACTGGGCCTTATGTGAAAAATAAGTCAGTGTTGGTTTTTGACTTGTCAATGAAAATTACTGATGGCGAGCCTAGTTCAGACCAACTGTTTCAGAACACAATCTCAGGTGTCGATGAAGATAGAATGGCACTCCGCAAAGTTGTGGAAACTTTGGAAAAGGCGCGGCGAGATCCGCGCATTGTCGGAATCTATCTGGATGCAACCAACACAAGCCAAACTGGTAATGTCGGCTATGCCTCCCTGAAAGAAATTCGGAAAGCGCTGGAGGAGTTTCGCGCTGCGGGGAAAAAGATTGTTGCCTATGGCAGTGATTGGAGTGAAAAGGAATATTACGTTAGTTCAGTGGCAGATTCCATTGTCCTTAACCCTCTAGGAATGATGGAAGTCAACGGTTTGAGTTCACAACCAATGTTTTTAGCGGGAGCATTGCAAAAGTATGGCATTGGCGTTCAAGTCGTGCGGGTAGGGAAATTTAAAGGAGCCGTTGAACCATTTATTCTCAACAAGTTGAGTCCAGAAAACCGCGAACAAACTCAGAAATTGTTAGATGACGTTTGGGGAGAGTGGCGCACTGCTATAGGCGCAAGTCGGAAAATTGAACCCAATAAGTTGCAAGCGATCGCAGATAATCAGTCTTTACTAGAAGCCACACAAGCTAAAACTAACGGTTTAGTCGATCTAGTACAATACCCCGATGAAGTTGTCGCTGACCTGAAAAAATTAACAAATAGCGATAAAGAAGACAAAACATTCCGCCAAATTAGCTTGAATAGCTACGCACAAGTTTCTGGTAAATCTTTGGGTGTAGAACGTAACTCCAAAAATCAAATTGCTGTTGTTTATGCTGAGGGTGAGATTGTCGATGGTAAAGGAGAAGATGGGCAAGTAGGAGGCGATCGCTTTGCGAAAATCTTCAACAAGCTGCGACAAGATAAAGATGTGAAGGCTGTTGTCTTACGAATTAATAGTCCCGGTGGTAGCGCTACCGCAGCCGAAGTCATGCA
The DNA here is from genome assembly GCF_053470305.1 of Nostoc sp. DSM 114160. NCBI lineage: Bacteria > Bacillati > Cyanobacteriota > Cyanophyceae > Nostocales > Nostocaceae > Nostoc > Nostoc sp. DSM 114160. Next base: position 1,129,073 of record NZ_JBPFGO010000003.1, read on the forward strand.
GCGAGAAGTGAAATTAACTCGTGAAGTAAAACCAGTTGTGGTGTCAATGGGTGATGTCGCCGCCTCTGGAGGTTATTGGATTGCTAGCGACTCTAATCGCATTTTTGCAGAACCAAATACTATTACAGGTTCTATAGGAGTGTTTGGGATCTTATTCAATGGGGAAAAGCTGGCCAGTAATAATGGTATTACTTGGGATTCAGTGAAAACCGCACGCTATGCTGATAGTCAAACAGTTTCGCGTCCGAAATCGCCTCAAGAGTTAGAAATTTATCAGCGCAGTGTTAACCGGATTTATAATATGTTTCTGAATAAAGTTTCTCAAGGTCGGAAACTCCCAGAACAAAAAGTAGCAGAAATTGCCCAAGGAAGGGTTTGGTCGGGTGAAGCGGCTAAAGAAATTGGTTTGGTGGATGAAATTGGTGGTTTGAATACTGCGATCGCATACACTGCCAAGCAGGCGAAATTAGGAGACGATTGGGAAGTACAAGAATATCCTCGCACTAGCAGCTTTGGAGAACGCTTTTTTGGGCGTGCAACAGAAGAGGTGCGGACTGCTTTAGGGATTGAAGGGACGCAACTCAAACAATCCAATCCCCTCACCACCGAATTCCAAAAATTGCAACAGGAAGTAGAGATTTTACAAAAGATGAACGATCCACAAGGGGTTTATGCCCGCTTGCCTTTCAACTTGAAGATTGAGTAGATATTTTTTGAGTATCAGTGGGCAACAACTGACCGAATACTACGTCAAACTAGTTTTGAGGATTTGTAGTAAGGATTTTAGTCCTTGTTTTCTCAGAGCTAAAGTCTTTGCTACGAAATTGTGTACCAATCAATTTAAAGATAGATTACTAGGACGAAGCACATGAGTTTACCTCGCCAGCCATAAACCAGCTGACATTTGCTGCTCGGATGTGTAAAGTAGTTTAAAGTCAACTACAATTTCTAACCTTTGACAGAATTTTAGATTTGGAATTTTGCTGAAGCAGCCTGGTTAAACAGTGGCTCAAGTATGGAAAAATCTAAAATTTTTTATCTAGACCCAAGTGTATTTACATAGGAATCCAATTTAAAGTCTAAAATACAAAATTGAGTAAAACATCCATCTATGGCTAGAAAAACACAACGTCTTTTACTGCTAATTGTTTCTTGTAGTATCACTGGTGTAATTTTAGGAGGTACTGCTGGTTGGGCAGAAAGTAGTCTCTGCTTGGAAGACAGTAAGGTTACAAGTGAGTGCCTAACTCAAGATCCATTCCAAAAAACTATCCAAGGAATGAGTACTGGATTGTTAGCTGGGGCTGGGGCTGCTTTTGGTGCAGTCTGGCAGTTACGCAATGAAGATTGAGCATGAACTACGACTAACCCGGAACTCCGGGTTAGATTAGGTTTTTGTACTAATTAGCCAGTGCCTCCAATTTTACTTTCGCCCAGCATAAGGTCTTAACTACCCTTTTTACACCAGAAACGGCTGAAACTCTCCCCAATAGCCATCTGATATCTACTGCTTTAATATCGATCGCCAAAGATGCGATAAATCGCCGTCTCTACAAAAGACTGATTATTGTAGAGACGGCGATTCATCGTGTCTCTTGCCTTAACCGAACAGTATTGCGTCAAAACCCAGGATCGTTGTCTAACTATGCTATGCGTTGCAGCTAACACTTCGCTGCAACAGACTGAATCGATATCTGGATTGGGATGCAAAGAACTATGCCTATGGGCGCATTTGCTTTCTTGGTAACTTATAGAGAATAATCACAAATAAAGCAGCTTTGGCATCTTCGTGCGAGAGAATAAATATAAAATATGGCGATCGCAATCGATTTTGGTACTAGCAACACAGTCATTGCTCGTTGGAACCCTGTAACCCAACAGCCAGAAACCCTGACTCTACCGGGCTTATCAATTAAACAAAGTCTCAATCCGCCACTGATTCCCAGCTTGGTTTATGTTGAAGACGCAGCCCAAAATAAAGTCTTAGTCGGGCAACAAGTACGCGATCGCGGTTTTGACCTCAAAGGCGAAACGCGATTTTTCCGCAGCTTCAAACGCGGTATTGGTGCAGAGATTCAAGGTTTCTTACCCGAACTAGATGGGCAAATTGTCACCTTTGAACAAGTAGGGCAATGGTTCCTTACTCAAGTAATTGAAGAACTAGCACCCCTGGAAGGTGGGTTAGATTCTCTGGTGTTAACCGTACCTGTAGACAGTTTTGAAGCCTATCGTCATTGGTTGGGGACAGTATGTCAAAGCCTCCCTGTTGAACAAGTACGAATGCTGGATGAACCCACAGCCGCCGCTTTAGGTTATGGTTTGGCAGATCGAGAAATTCTCTTGGTGATTGACTTCGGCGGTGGTACTTTGGATTTGTCTCTTGTTCGGTTGGATCAAAGCGTGCAGGCAAGCACAAAGCCCTTGGGATTTCTCCTCAAATGGGGTAATAAGTCCTTGGCTGAAGATTCAAAACAAAAAGTCAAAACTGCCCGTGTACTGGCGAAAGCAGGGCAAAATCTAGGCGGTACTGATATTGATAATTGGTTGGTAGATTACTTTGCTAAAACTCAAGAGTTGGCTGTAAGTCCCTTGACAACACGATTGGCAGAACGGGTAAAAATTCAGCTATCAACTCAAAACCAAGCTAGTGAAGTTTATTTTGACGATGAGACATTTGAAAGTTATGAACTGGAACTAAACCGCGATACTTTTGACGATATCCTCAAAGAACACGCCTTTTTTGAGTTACTTGATGAGTCGATGACCACACTGTTGCAGCAAGCAAGACGGCAAGGGATAGAACTTCCAGATATTAGTGCAGTTTTGTTAGTTGGTGGCACAGTGCAATTACCCGCAGTGCAGACATGGATTAAACAGTATTTTGAGCCAGAAAAAATCCGTTGCGAACGTCCTTTTGAAGCGATCGCTCAAGGTGCATTACAATTAGCTCAAGGTGTGCAAATCAAAGACTTTCTCTACCATAGTTATGGTATCCGTTACTGGGATCGCCGCAACCAGCGTCACAAATGGCATTCTTTAATTAAAGCCGGACAAGCATACCCAATGACTCAGCCAGTGGAATTAGTCTTAGGCGCTTCTGTAGAAAATCAGCCCAGCATTGAACTAATTATGGGAGAATTGGGAGCAGATACGGGTAGTACTGAAGTTTATTTTGATGGCGATCGCTTGATTACTCGCCGTCTGGACAATAGTGAAACCAGCGTCAAACCCCTCAACGATCGAGAAGGTGCGAAGACAATTGCCCAACTGACACCAACCGGATATCCTGGAAGCGATCGCATCAAAATCCTCTTTCAAGTTGATGAGCAACGCTTTTTGCGAATCACTGTTGAAGACTTGTTAACTAATGACACGCTGTTGGAAAATCAACTTGTGGCACAGTTGAGTTAATTAACTAAAAGGATTTAAAAGTGGGATACCGCAGCCATCGAAATCCCGGATGTTGCGCGTTACTAAAGTCAATTGATGAATTTGAGCAGTAGCAGCAATCATCATATCTGCTTGGGTGTGTGTTTTCCCACTTAATCTTAGTTGACCTCGCAATTCACCGGAGCGCTTGGCAATTTCAATGGTGATAGGCAATACTTGACAATTATTTCCCAAAAAGTTCTCAAACCATATTTGAATTCTAGGGTTGGGCTTGGATGTCAGTCCGTAAAATATTTCTTCAACGGTGATGGCACTCAGAACTATTGAAAAATCTCTTTCTGCCCATTTCAGTACACCAGAGTTAGGTTGAAGTTTTACTAATTCGCTGATAATATTGGTGTCACAAAGAAAAGTCATCGATGGCATCAGCGAAAGGGTTAGGACGGTCTTGGCGGGAGGGTACTTCGAGAATATAATCTTCCTCAGCAGCTATCTGACGTAGTTCTTTGAAAACCTCAGCTAAAGAAATCTTTTCGCGCTGCTTGCGCCACGTCAAAAATTCTTCAAACATCTCAGCTTCAACAACTACAGCCACCAGTTGATTTCGGTTGTAGATGAGTTGCGGTTCTTTGGTGACAGCATGAATTAGTTCGGAGAACCTCTGTTTCGCTTCTGCAATTCTCCAGTTCATCTAAAACCTCTTTTATTCATAATCATGTCTATTATAGACATAACTAATGTCTATATTCTCATCAAAAAGCATACACTTAACGACAAATGTATATTTTTAATTGCCCATTTTTAATCATCCAAAAACTTGATTGACAGTTAATGCAAGTTCAATTTCTGGTAATACAGGTAAAAAATCTTCTCCCTGGAGTAGCACTGGCTGCTGCTTTGGTAGAAATACCAAAATACTAAGGTCATCAGGGCAGTAGACTTCTTGACATTTGTCGGGTAAAGGGTAAGGGTTAAAGGGAAAAGGGATAGAATTAACATTCCCCTTTAACCTTTCCCCATTTCCCGACCTCTTGCAAAAGGCACAAATGCCAAGAGGTCTAGTATATATGAACAGGTGCGCTGACGCATAACCCACCTGTCCATACATCAAGGTAATGATTGCAGCAACGATCGATTCACGATCATTTATGCACTACTACTAAAGTTCCCGTTGAAGCCCATCTGTAAAGATTGCCAGCTTGCTTAACAGGTAAATTTACGCAACCGTGGCTGACTGGAGTGCCAAAACGGTTATGCCAATAAGCTCCGTGGATGGCATAGCCTCTGTAGAAATACATTGTGTAAGGAACGTCAGGAATGTTGTAGCCTCTGCCTCGCATCCGATGAGTACGATACTTAGAATTAATCCGAAATCTACCTATGGGTGTAGGAGTCGATCGCTTACCTCCCGAAATGCGGTATGAATGAACAAGTTTATTACCTTCCCATGCACGTAAACGTTGTTCTGACAAGTCAATTTCAATCCAGCGAGGTTGGCTAATATTATTAGTGCTGTTTTGATCTACTGAGGTGGCTGTTGCTGTAGTCGAGTTTGGTGTACCTGTTAACGGCGATGACCAAGAGAATAAAGTCATTACCATCAATGCCACGCCAGTACAAAAAGTTGCTGAAGAACGAATCCCACTGCGGCGAATCCAAGTTTGCATTATGCCTTATCTTCTAAACTACGCAAAAATCATCAAGTGAAGTAATTTTCTGGAAAACTACAAATTTCCAAAGTGACTTCTAACTTCCTGTCGAGGATTTACGCAGTTCATCTTTTATTTGTCATTTGTCATTTGTTAAATGATGACCGATGACCAATTACAAAGGACAACCTTTACAAAGAATCTGTCATTTAAATGTCTAAATGCAAACTTTCCCCGAATTCATATTTGCATTTGTAATTTCACACAGTAATTGTCAGGATTTCCGCTTATTTTTTAGGCAAATATTTAATGCCCTTTTCTATATTTTATTTCAATTTCCGTAATTACGACTCCGAATATTCCCAGCATGATTTTATGCTGGGAATCACTTAATTGTTTTGATTTGTTGTTATTTATGATTTTACCTAAATTGCCTTTTGGCTGCTTCACATATTATTTATGAATGACTATTGGTGTCCCTACGGATGCCCACTCGAATAGCCATTTAGCATGTTTAGGTGCAACATTCACACAGCCGTGGCTCACTGGAGTGCCAAATTTTTTATGCCAATAAGCTCCGTGAATAGCGTAATTACCTTGGTAAAACATTGCATAAGGAACGTTGGGAACATTGTAGTCTTCTCCCTGCATCCGGGTAGTTTTAAACTTAGATTGAACTTTAAAAGTACCGACAAGAGTAGGAGTAGCTTTTTTGCCAGAGGAAATAGCACTTCCATAAACCACTTTGTCACCTTGCCAAGCTATTAATCTTTGCTTGGAAAGATCAATTTGAATCCAGCGCTGATTTGATTGTTGTAATGTCTGAATTTTTTGTGCAATCACTTGATTTTTGGAATTCGCCCAAACTTCACTGGTTCCAGTAGTAGTAAAAACACTTAGGGACAGTACTGTACCAGTGAGAATTATTTGTAAGCGACGCACCCAGTCAGGAGAAATTTGTCTTTTCATTTTAGATACACTCACACTCAAATCATGGGGGTCTTGAGAAACCGATCGGGTTTCACCTTTATTTCCCTATCTATTACTTTAATAGACGTGAATTTTGATGATTTGATTCTAAGTTAACCTAACTGTTGCATCAGGTTTTTTGCCTGAGTTGCGATCGCTGACCAATTTCTCTCTATGACAAGCTTTTGGGGAAATAATTCTCCGCTCAAACCGACAGCGATCGCTCCAGCTTGCAAAAATTCTTTGGCATTTTCTAGAGTCACGCCGCCAGTAGGAATTAAGGGAATCTCACCCAGCGGCCCTTGCAAACTTTTGATATAATCAGCCCCTCCCACTGCTTGCACGGGAAACACTTTTACACAACTAGCGCCCTGGCTCCAAGCGGTAACAATTTCTGTAGGAGTCAGCGCTCCTGGTATGATAGGGACATTTTTTTCTTGTGCTGCTTGAATCATTGCCGAATCAACGTGGGGTGTAAAGAGGAATTGCGCCCCAGATGCGATCGCATCTTGTAACTGCTGCACGTTAAATAGCGTACCAGTGCCAATAATACAGGCTGGTAATTCCGAACGTAGTTGACTGATTAATTCTCCAGCGCGATCGCTATTCCAGGTAATTTCAATTAGCTGCACTCCCCCAGATGCTACAGCCATTGCCATTTGTTGTCCCAGTTCCATTTGAGGGGCGCGGATAACTGCGATCGCTCGGTGTTTTTCCAACTGTGATAACCAAATTTGATTAGGCATTTTGACTAGAGATTGGAGACTAGGAGTAGGGATTGAGACTAGAGAATAGTTTTCAATCTAGTAAATACTAATTTTTAATACTAATGCCCAATGCCCCTCAAGAGTGCTGAGTAATATTAGCACAACTGTTTTGCCCTATTCCCAATGCCCTGAAAACTTGCTTATTGCATCAAGCTATGAGATATTAAATACAAATAACATAAAACCTATAGTGTTACCGTAGTTTAAAATTAATACTTCAGCATTTAGGTTTAAAGGAGTAATTAAAATGACAATTGCACGACAAAACACAGCAGCATCCTTACCAATCATCATTCACGATTCTGAAAGTGCTGATATAGCAGCTAACTTATGGAAGGTTGTGCGACTAGGTGCGAATGGCTTTTGGTGGCGCACTAAGGCATATACAACGATTCTGGGCGTTATGCTGCTAATCTTAGTAAGTCTGATTTTTCTAAGTATGCATTGGTCTTACCGCAGATTGTTGCCTTTTATCAACCATCAAGTTATTGGTAGCGAGCGCGGGATAAGCAATTAAAAGTTAAAAACTAGACATGAACTTGCAAAGGGATAGGCGATCGTCTCAATCACCTGATTTCGCTTCCTTTACATTACTTTAGAGACAGTCTCTAAAAACTCAGCTTAATTCTTCTAGTAGAGGAGAGAGCTAATTAAAAATGCATATACTGCAATTACCAAGCAATAGTTTATGTAAGCCCCTAGTTAAAGACCTACTAGGAGCTTTTTTTTAATTGACTATCTACCTCAAATGGGTCACATAGCAGCGATCGGACAACTTAGGACATTGGCATGTCACACCTATTCATAGCCGACTTGTCCTAAGCAGGATGGTAGGCGCAATATAAAAATCTAGTAGCAATTAAACTATTCCTAATGGATATTCATAATTAATTCTGATGGTAGATTAAGTCAAAAATGAAGATCGTTAATATGTACTTGTAAGTCAAAAACGTTTACCAACTTAACAACAATGAATATTCTTGCTTGGATTGTTTTAGGTCTAATTGCTGGTGCGATCGCAAAAGCTATCTACCCCGGTCATCAAGGTGGCGGAATTCTAGGAACTATATTGTTAGGAATCATCGGTGCTTTTGTTGGCGGTAGTTTAGGTGTATTTTTCAGTACGGGAACTTTAACCCTAGCAGCTCCTAGTCTGAGCATTCCAGGTATTGCAGTAGCAGTTCTTGGTGCAATTGTTGCAGTCTTCTTGTGGAATTTATTAACTAACCGCAGTGCTGTATAAAAAATTGCGGTCAATCAATGACAAAGATTTAACAAATTCATTTAACTATTTTTAACTGTGAATTAAATTCAAAAAATAACGTCACCAAAAAATTACAGGTAGGCGTTATTTTTTTGATTATTTTGCAATAAAATAGTCAAAATTAGCCTTAGTAATGGGTATTATGGCTTAGAAGGGGTTTGAAAAATCCATTAGGTATGTAAGAAAAGCCCTCAGTTTCAACACAGGTTTTGCTAAAAATTATATAGGAAGACTAGCGATCGCTAAGTGCAAACTGATCTTAAGCAGTCTTAATTAGCTCTAAGAATTCCTATACCAGCTTCTCTTTCAATATAATCTGCTAAGTTGATAAAATCTTCACGCGGGTAGCATCTTCCGCCAACTAGATCAAAGGCTAATCTACTGGCAGGATTTTCTGGATTTTCGAGTATATGTATACCCCAGTAGTAAAGTAGATCGCTAGTCCGAATACAAACTTCTTCTGGATCTATACAATGAAATTTTTTATCTACTTTACTAATTTCTTTATAAGCATTAGAATAAACTTGTTTTAGAAGCTTTAAGCGCTTAATACCAGGGTCTTTAAAGTTGTTAACTAATACAAATAAATGAGCTAAATTATTGATTTCACGTATTTCTTTAACAGTATCTTGAATAACTTTACCGTGCTTACTTATTCCCAATGGATTGAAGGTTGTTGGGATAATACAATAATCTAATCGCTTAACTAGCTCTGAGGGATTACGCTCTAATGCTGGTGAGCAATCGCAAATTACTATTTGACAGTCACGGGCAGCATCTTCATTCCAATCATTTCCATCAAAAACTTGAATCGTTGTACCTACCCCTTTAGGATTGGGAACAAAAACCCCATCACCTACTAATTTTTGCAGATTTTGTTCTGGGTCTAAATCCACAAGTGCTACATTAAATCCTTGCAGCGCTAATGCTCCTGCTAAATGACCTGCCACAGTTGTTTTTCCTACTCCGCCTTTACAGGTAAAAACTCCAAAGTAAACTTTTTTTGGCGGAGGTGGGGGAGGGTTTTCGCCGCCAGGAATCGCAACCAGCTTATTTTCATGGGCAATCCCACAGCGAATTTTAGTATCTTTACTCCAGGTTCTCATTAATGCCAATGCTGGACCGCCAAATCCTTTTGTAGTTATGAACCAACCAAAATTAAATTTTTTGCCTTCGTCAGAATCTAAAAAGTCAGCAAACTTTAAAAGCTGTGGCGCTGTGACATTACTTTTTAGCCATTTAACCTGAACAACAACAACTAGGTTTTCTTTTTTGACCACTAGATCATAGTCAGGTTGATTGATCTTTGCAGTTTCAACTGTCCAACCTGCTTTACAAATCAGTGTTTCTACGTGCTGCTTAAAGCGGGGAAAATTCTGGCTAAATTGTGGCTCTAATAATGACGACATAAACAGCCTTAGGTGTTTTGGTTCAATGTGGTAGTATGTAATACAATATACTTTACCCAAATAAACTGACATAATTAACAGCAAAGTTACGTCTGATTTTAACTAAGTATAAATACACTAAAATATACAGCTTTCATAAAATTTCCAATAAGTTGCTCTGGTCGCTACACACAAATCAACAATGTTCAGTTAAGCTGTAAGCGCTATGATTGAGCTTTATTGAACGTCTTATGCATTGGTTATTATCTGGGCCGTTAAGTACAGAAGCATTGACGGTTAACATTGCAGGGTTGCCTGCATCGTTACAAGGTAAAAAGCTGGTGCAATTGTCAGATTTTCACTACGATGGTTTGCGGCTGTCGGAAGAGATGTTAGAAAAAGCGATCGCACTTACTAACAAAGCTGAACCAGATTTAATTTTATTAACTGGTGACTACGTAACTGACGATCCCACACCAATTCACCAACTGGTACTTCGACTCAAACATTTGCAAAGTCGCAGTGGTATCTATGCTATCCTTGGCAATCACGATATATATAAACACGCAAAAGCAGAAGTTACAGAAACCCTTACTAGCATTGGAATTCACGTCCTTTGGAACGAAATTGCCTATCCACTAGGAAAAGAATTACCACTCGTTGGACTGGCTGATTATTGGGTCACGGGAGTTTCACCCCGCACCAGTTATGAACCAGCTAAATCCCGACACACCCTGCATCGTTTTATCCCATAACCCAGATACTGCGGAGATATTACAAGCATGGCGAGTCGATTTACAATTATCTGGTCATACTCACGGTGGTCAAATCTTGATTCCCGGAATTGGCCCTGCGGCGTTGTTTTACGAAAAGCTTGTAGAAAAAATACCTAGAAAAGTGCGGCGTCGAGTCCCATTTTTGGAAGAAAATGTTTCTGTAGTCAGACATTGGGAATGGGCACAGGGTTTGCATCGGCTAGGAAAAAATCAACTATATGTCAATCGTGGTTTGGGAACTTACCTCCCAGGACGCTTATTTTGCCGCCCAGAAGTTACTATAATCACGCTACAAGGTGAGTAGGTAATTACCAAATTTAACAAAAAAGAACGCAATTTCAGCAGGTATTCTGGCTAATGAGTGCCTGCAAACTTAGACATAACCTGCTACTCTCATCGCCAAAATTAAATCAGCAAAATTAAATCAATGAATTAATTGTATCTGAAGTAGATGACATAAATTATTGCATTTTATCAAGTTACATTTTGATTTTTGGTAAGCTGTAAGCGCTGGTATGAGGAGTATCGGTTAACTTATGCATTGGTTGTTTACGGGACATTTAAGAGTAGATAAAATAACGGTTAAGATTGCAGAACTTCCTGCATCTTTACAAGGTACAACATTAGTACAGTTGTCAGATTTTCATTACGATGGTTTGCGACTGTCGGAAGAGATGTTAGAAAAAGCGATCGCACTTACTAATGAAGCTGAACCAGATTTAATTCTATTAACTGGTGACTACGTAACTGACAATCCCACACCAATCCATCAATTGGTGCTTCGACTCAAACATCTGCAAAGTCGCTGTGGTATCTACGCCGTACTTGGGAACCACGATATCTATTACAGCCACTCCAAAGCAGAAGTTACACAAGCGTTAACCAGCATTGGGGTACATGTGCTTTGGAATGAAATCGCTTATCCACTAGGAAAAGAATTACCATTGATAGGACTAGCTGATTATTGGTCGCAGGAATTTTACCCTGCACCAGTAATGAATCAACTAGATTCGCTTACACCGCGCATCGTTTTATCTCATAACCCAGATACAGCCAAGATATTGCAACAATGGCGCGTAGATTTGCAACTATCTGGTCATACCCACGGTGGTCACATCGTCATTCCGGGCATTGGCCCTCTAGTACTCTATTACAAAAAGCTACTTAAACAAATTCCCAAAAAATTGCGGCGTTGGGTGACATTTTTATTAGGAGACTGCTCGAAAGTAGTTCGATATTGGGAGTGGGCGCAAGGGTTTCACAAGGTGGAAGAAAATCAACTATATGTCAATCGTGGTTTAGGAACTTATAAACCAGGACGTTTATTTTGTCCGCCTGAAGTGACTGTAATTACTTTAATTAGTCATTAGTCATTGGGCATTGGTCTAAATAAAGGACAAATGACAAATGACAGAAACCGCCTGAAGCTACGATGGATAAATCTCAATAGCTTGCGGCGGTTTCTTGAAGATTGAAGAATTCAGAAATGACTAACTCAAAATAAGGTGGACAGTATTCGCGATCGCTTTATTCAAAATTGCACATCCTTATATTCCAACTAGGCAGGCATTTTCTGGCTGTGCGTTCTAAAACCTCCAAAACAACTCATTGAACTTAAGGCAAAAACACATTCAACGGATGTCACAACCAAGGATAGCGATCGCAATAAGATTAGAGCAGGAGGCACAGGCTCTAACTTGAAACTTTTTGTTTAACTTTTAACCTGTTTGTACCTTGGTCTTAATCTAGCATTGTGTTTGTTTAGCTACAAGACACCTTTACTAAACTTGAATCCCATTAATTTATCGCAACAATTCAGAAATATTGCTTAAAATTTGTTCCACTTGGTAATATTGGCATTCACGCCAACATTACCAAGTGGGCTGAAAGTTCAGAAGGTGTTATTGACCAGAACCGCCTGCGGTAGAAGAATCGCTATTAGATGTACTGTTTGACTGGTCTAATCCTTGAGGTGTAGTACTTTTAGAGGTGTCACTTTTTGTACCAGGAGCAACACTATTAGTAGAACTATCGTTCTGCGAAGCCGGAGTATTAGTAGTTGAACTCGTCGCCGGACTTTGTGTCGCTTTAGGGGCTGACTGGGTTACAGAAGGTGCTTTTTCTGCCGCAGGCTGCTGGGGTGGAATAGTAATGTTAATATCCGGTTGGCGAGGTGCAGACGGAGGTGTAACTTGCTGTTGGGGAACAGGAACAGCAACAGGTACAGGTACTTCCCTAGTTCTTTCTTCGATTATCGTCTTTTGTGGTTGAGGAGATGCACTGGGAGTTGGCTCGCTCTTACTTGGTACAGGAACCACGACCGGCACAGCATTGTTAACTGCTGCGTTATTCTGCTGGTTGAAGTACCAAACCCCACCTATAACCAAACCAAGCAGGGAAGTAATGATAATACCCAACAGCAACCCACCACTAGCATTGTTTTCATCACGTTGGGCTAAATCTGCTTGCTGGTAGCTACGCTCAACATTTCGACCATGTACGTAACCGCTAGTGTAAGAGCTGGGATTAGTTGTATTGTTCTTGACTGTTTCACTAGTTTGTGTCAAATGGGTTTGAGTATTGCCATTAATATCAGTGTAAGATTCTTGTCTAACTTCACTATTTTTGATTTCGCGTTCATTGGGAATAGACATAGCCGTTGATTTAACTCCTCAGATTAAGATATTGACGAACTAAAGCTTTGTGAAAACAAAAGGTTTTAATGAACTGAAAAATATATGTTGCTGATAAATATTGAGTTTTATTTGCTACTCAACTGTTGGTAATCTCAGAATAACCTCTGCCCTCAAACAAATGGCTCTATCTCCAGGGAGTTAATACTTAATCTTTAGAGAGTTAATACTTAATCAACAGAAAGAGTATCCCAAAGATGGATGTTATTTAACTGTCAGTTAATGGCTAGATCGAAAAATCCAGCAATTTGCTTCAATTCTCTAAGTAGCTAGACGTAAATCAATTAAAGTTTGTAGTAAGGACTTTAGTCCTATAATCCTTTCTTTGAGCGATGAATTGCTCACTACGAACTAGGATTTTACTTGATGTTTAATTATGTCTATCTACTTAAATTTTTAATTTGTTGTTAGATATCGCATCGCCAAAGCTTGATAGTCATATCTCGACTACCGCTAACCAAAGTTTTGCCATCAGGACTGAAAGCAACAGAGTTAACCCAATCTGAATGGTTATCCAAAGTGTAAAGTTCTTGTCCCGTGTTAACATCCCATATCTTCACAGTACGATCTGCACTACCGCTAACAAGATGCTGACCATCGGGACTAAAAGCGATCGCACAAATATAGCTGCGATGTCCGGCAAGAGTGTTAATTAGCTTACCTGTACTAATGTCCCATAGCTTGATAGTTTGGTCATAACTGCCACTAGCTAAAATTTGCCCATCAGGGTTAATAGCAACACACATTACCCAACCTGAATGTCCGTTGAGAGTTTGCATCAGTTTGTTACTCTTCAAATTCCACAGCTTAATGGTATTATCCGCACCGCCACTGACAAAAATCTGTTGTTTTGGGCAAGTGGTAAGGGAATAAATGAAGGAAGAATGACCTTTGAGGACTTGCAGTAATTGTCCTATTTCTATATGGGAAACCTTTATAGTAGTGTCTGTACCGCCACTCAAGATAGTTTGACCATCTGGACTAAAGATTACAGAAAAAACTGGGGTTGAATGTACTTTCAGGGTCTTGAGTAATTTACCTGTAGATACTTGCCAAATGACTATGCTGCTATCATCACTGCCACTAACCAGAGTTTGGCTATCTGGGCTAAAGGCTAGGCATCTTACCCATTTGGTATGACTAGTGAGAGTATGTAGTAATTTCCCTGTGTCGAGATGCCAAATCTTGATAGTATTATCACTACTTCCACTAGCCAAAGTTTGTCCATCTGGACTGATTGCAGTTGTAAAAACCCAGTTTAGATGAGTTAGGGTGTGTACACATTTCCAGGGTGAAGGTTGAGACTGTGATTCAGGTGGTGGCGTTGGTGGCTTTGGCGGTTGCGATGTCGGTTGGGGTGGTGGTGGCGGCGTTGGTGGCTTTGGCGATGCTTTTTTCTGTTTCAGTTCCAGTTCTCTGGCATTTTTAAAATCTGACTTGGCTCTATTTTCATATCCTAGTTTCGAGCAAGCAAGCCCTCGGTATTTGTAGGCTTCAAAATAGTTGGGGTTGAGACGAATCGCTTGGGTAAAGTTTTCAATTGCTTCAGTATATTTTCCTTTTTGAGCTTTCTCCATGCCCAATTTGTAGAAACTTTCAGCATTAGATGCAGTGAAATCAATTTTGGTAAAAGTGGAAGCAGATTGATTTGTCTGATTTGGCTGATAAGACTTTAATCTTGCATAAGCTTGATTGATTTCTTTGATTTTTTTTTCTGCTTCTAGCTTTTGCTGCGGTTCAATAAAACAATCTGGATGCCAAGTCTTAGCCATCTGGCGGTAAGCTTGCTTGACCTCATCAGCAGATGCACCTGGTTTCAACCCAAGAATATCGTAAACATGATTTATATCAAAGCGATCGCTCATACGATGAATACTAAGAAATCGGCAGCAATTCTTACTACACTTAGTATTCCCAAGTATAAGTATTATCTAACTCCATCTCTAGTGTCTTCAACTAGATTCACTCCTTATCTCCAACGCCGATTTAGCCGCAGTAAACTTTTTATCCTTTGACAAAATCTTTCTACTAGAGGTCTAGGTTTTGATGCATCATATCTGGGCGATCGCGATCTTTGCGTACTCCCCGGATTTCTTAACTCTTCTTCTATTTGTGCAGCTTTATTTAAATCTGAAGCGGCTCTATATTCGTATCCCAGTTGTGAGCAAACTAGTCCACGATATTTATACGCGTCAATATAATCAGGATTGAGACGAATTGCGTGGGTAAAATCTGCGATCGCATCCTCATATCTTCCTTGTGTAGCATTTTCTACTCCTAAAGTGTAAAAAGTTTCTGCATCCCAACGATTGACAGATATTTTTGGGGGATTTTTAGGCGAAGATGAAGATGGATTTTTAGGAATAGGAGGCTCAGATGGAATTTCGGATTTGAGCCTGTTGTAAGCTGCGTTGATTGATTTGATTTTTTCTTCAGCTTCCTGTTTTTGTCTTTGCTCGACAAAGCGATCGGGATGCCAAATTTTCACCAGTTTACGGTAAGTTCGCTTCACCTGTGCTTGAGAGGCACCGGGTTTTAGCCCAAGAATTTCATAAGCATCATTAATATCGAAGCGATCGTCGCGCATACTGAAAAAATCGGCAATTAGATAAATCTATGTTAACTATTCCCCTAAATTCTCTCCAAACACCCCATTCTGGCTATCACTGGGATGGTAGTAGTCGCCGTTTCTTTGAAGGTTGGTATTATCGCGTCACACTACCGGAAATTAGGCAAACATTTGCCTTTATGTACTCTATTGAAGATCCCATCGGCGGTAAACCTTACAGTGGCGGTGCAGCTCAAATCCTCGGCCCAGATGATGAGTACCTCTGCCGTACTTTTCCTGATGTCAATAAATTTTGGGGTAGTCGGGATGTTTTGGGTTTAGGTCATTGGGGTAAAAATAATTTGCAAGTTTCTCCCCTATATTTACTCCCAGCAGAGTTTGAGTATCACGTCCAAGAAGGATATCAAGCCACAGCCACCTTGAATCAGGGAATAATTCGCGATCGCGCCACCAATAATTATTGCCGTTGGCAGTATGAAATTCAACCAGTATACGGTTGGGGCAATCAAAATGGCATTCAGCAATCAACCGCAGGCTGGCTGTCATTCTTGCAGATTTTTGAACCTGGATGGCAAATTTTGATGGCTCACGGTTTAGCCAGTGGAAAGATTGACTGGAATGGCAAAATCTACGAATTCACTAACGCCCCAGCCTACGGCGAGAAAAATTGGGGTGGTGCTTTTCCTCAGAAATGGTTTTGGATAAACTGTAATTGCTTCGAGGGCGAACCCGACTTAGCATTAACTGCTGGTGGTGGGACGGCGGGGTGTGCTGTGGTGGATGGAATCTGTAGCGATGATTGGACTGCACTATCAAGGTAAGTTTTATGAATTTGTTCCCTGGAATTCCCAAGTTGAGTGGGAAATTCAGCCTTGGGGTAGATGGCAAATGAAAGCTAGTAACTCTAATTATGAAATTGAATTAACAGGAACCACAGATTTATCTGGTACACCTCTACGTGCGCCGACAGTAGAAGGTTTAAGATACTGTTGCCGAGATACTATGCAAGGAAAAGTGAATTTAGAGTTACGAGAACTAAATGGCAGAAAATCTAAAGTAATTTTAAAAGCAAAAAGTTTTCTTTGTGGTTTAGAAGTAGGCGGTGGCTCTTGGGATAATTTTTGGCAGTCTACCTAAAACTACTGCTATAATTATATATGCTTCGCAGTTGGGGTTGTAGCTCAGTTGGATAGAGCGGACGCCTCCTAAGCGTCAGGTCGTGCGTTCAAGTCGCACCAGTCCCGTTATCTTTAGACAATTCATATATACAGCAATTAATATGGTAAGAGCATTGCTGTACCTATAAAAGTGGTATGCCAGTTCTCACAAGTCGGGATATCCGCCCATGCGATTGGCTCCAGTATTCCGTGCAATTGAGAACAACTATATAAAGTGGTTAAAACCCTTTGATGAATCGTCCGATATCGGTTAGGATAATCCATCAATTAGAGGAAAAACTCCAGGCACGCTTAATCGCGCTGTTACACAAAAACTAACCAAATTTATATTTGGGCAGTATTTGGGCAGATTCTTGGGAAGTTTGCTACTCTACTATCAATTGTTTTTTCTTATAGCCAGAGAAAATTGTGTACCAAGTAAATTAAGTTATTGAGCCTTGAATAAGCTACTCTTTACAAATAAATCTTTTCGTTTTATGGCTTTTGTCCTACCAATATTTATGTGGTTAGGATACAAAGAAGTACAAAACCAATTTGTGCAGCCGCAAGCAGTCCTAGTCTTAGGTGGTTCAACGAGACATTTAGAGCGAGAAAAGTTTACAGCCAAATTCGTTCGCGAGCATCCAAATATACCGATTTGGATTACAGGCGGCAGTCCACGTACATTCACCCAAAGAGTGTTTACCAAAGCTGGTGTCGATCCTCAACGTTTACACTTGGATTATGAAGCAGTAGATACAGTTACTAATTTTACTACTTTGGTAGATGATTTGCAAGCTCGCGGCATTAAGAGCGTTTATTTGATTACTTCAGATTTTCACATGCGTCGGGCTTGTGTCATTGGCGAAATTATTTTGGGTAGTCGGGGTATTTATTTAAAACCAGTGCCAGTTCCTTCCGAAAAACCCCCTGAATCTATCGAAAAATCTATTCGTGATGGAGCTAGAGCGATAATTTGGTTAGCAACTGGTTACACTGGTGTGGATGCCGCTAAAAATAAACGGTAAATCAAACTGATTTTGGATTTTTAATCGGTCAAAATCCAAATGACTAATGACAACCATCACTAGTCACTTATATGGTTAGGGAAAAAACGCCCCAAATTTCCCCACAATTTGATACCCTAGCTTAAACAGATTTGAGTAAAGTTAAAGCGTGGAAATTCAACTTGGGCGGGGAAAAACAGCTCGCAGAGCTTACGGAATAGATGAAATTGCTCTAGCCCCTGGTAATAGAACGCTAGACCCCAGTTTGGCAGATACTAAGTGGCGTATTGGCAATATTGAGCGAGAAATCCCGATTATTGCTAGTGCTATGGATGGCGTAGTAGATGTTCGTATGGCTGTACGTTTGTCACAGTTAGGAGCATTAGGTGTCCTCAACTTAGAGGGTATTCAAACTCGTTATGCCGACCCAGAGCCAATATTAGATCGGATTACCTCTGTGGGAAAAGATGAATTTGTTGCCCTCATGCAAGAACTCTATGCCGAACCAATAAAGCCTGAATTAATTGAACAACGTATTCAGGAAATTAAACAACAAGGCGGCATTGCAGCGGTGAGTGCGACTCCAGCCGGTGCAAGTAAATACGGTGAGGCAGTGGCAAAAGCTGGGGCAGATTTATTTTTTGTCCAGGCTACGGTAGTTTCTACTGCACATCTGTCACCAGAGTCTTTAGTACCACTCGATTTAGCAGAATTTTGCCGTTCCATGCCCATCCCTGTGGTGTTGGGGAATTGCGTGACTTACGAAGTTACGTTGAATTTGTTGAAAGCTGGGGCGGCTGGGGTACTGGTGGGAATTGGGCCGGGTGCTGCTTGTACTTCTCGTGGAGTGTTGGGTGTGGGTGTGCCACAGGCGACTGCGATCGCAGATTGTGCCGCAGCACGAGATGATTACTATAACGAAACTGGCAACTATATCCCCATTATTGCTGATGGCGGTTTAATTACTGGTGGCGACATTTGCAAATGTATCGCCTGTGGCGCTGATGGTGTGATGATTGGCTCCCCCTTTGCCAGAGCCGCAGAAGCCCCAGGACGAGGTTATCATTGGGGTATGGCGACTCCTAGCCCAGTTTTGCCCCGTGGCACCCGCATTCGCGTTGCCACCACTGGTAGCCTAGAGCAAATACTGATTGGCCCAGCAGGATTAGATGATGGTACTCACAATCTTTTAGGAGCCTTAAAGACCAGTATGGGCACTTTGGGAGCGAAAAATATTAAAGAAATGCAGCAGGTGGAAGTTGTGATTGCACCTTCTTTATTAACCGAAGGCAAAGTTTACCAAAAAGCTCAACAATTAGGTATGGGTAAGTGAAGGGAGTAGGGTACAGGTTAGAGGTTACAGGCTACAGATTATTTCCTATCACCTGTCACCTCTTCCCTAATCCCTAATCCTTCAATAAATTTTTCTGGCCCCTAAAACAATTGCTGGAAAAATCCGATATGTCGCTTACAATAGAGATAGCGGAGACGCATGTTTCCGTTCACTCCTCACACCACACTCCGCCCGGACTACTGTTCGGGCGGTTCCTTATGTTTGTAAATAAAATAAGAGAGCTTCTTTGCAAATGTACATCCTCGCACTCCCAAGCTGAGGTTTTTGCTATGGTAGAATTTTCACCAAGCTCAGATATTATTGGCGAAGGTTTTAGGCATGTCAACAGCCGCACAAGTTACCGATTCTAGTTTCAAGCAAGAAGTACTCGACAGCGATGTACCAGTTTTAGTTGACTTTTGGGCACCCTGGTGCGGACCATGCCGTATGGTAGCTCCTGTTGTCGATGAAATCTCCGAACAGTACAAAGGTCAAATAAAGGTCGTAAAAGTCAACACAGATGAAAATCCGAATGTTGCTAGTCAGTACGGCATCCGCAGCATTCCCACATTAATGATTTTTAAGGGTGGGCAAAAAGTGGATATGGTGGTCGGCGCTGTGCCTAAAACTACATTAGCTTCCACTCTCGAAAAGCATCTTTGAAACTCAATCGGTAATAAAATCCTCTTGAGTTATCCATTTTGTTCTAACTTTAAGTTAATTTTCATAAACAAGTTTGAGAGCCGCGAATTTCTCGTTTCTCAAACTTGTTTACATTTGTATACAGTTTCTGAATATTTTAGTGTGAGTTCTACAAGCCCTTTTTTCACCTCTCCCCCAACCCGTCTCCAACACGGAGAGGAGAGCCAAAACCCTAATTTATCGTTGCTCCTCCCTTGACCCGTGGGAGAGGGAGGTTGTCCGGGAGAAGTTCATCGAACTCACGTTATTTTAGGAGTTTTCTACCTCAAAAACAACTCCCTAATTCCTGTACTACCAATTTCCACCGCTAACGCCGCCAACAGAAAACCCAAAAGTTGAGTCACAATTACTCCACCTTCTGCACCAATCCAATGGTCAATCAGATTTGCTAAACGCAAAATCAACCAAGTGATAAACATTGCCCCTAAGATACCCACCACCACAGCAATATGCGGACTCTGTGATTTCGACATCAGCAACATTACCGTCGTCAAAGTCCCCGGCCCTGCTAGCAGCGGTAAAGCTAGTGGGGTAATTGCGACATCGCGTCCTTCTTCAAGAATTGGCCTATCTAATTCTCCCCGCAGCATTTGCAAAGCAATTAACAGCAACAATATTCCTCCTGCTATTTGCAAAGAGCCGATACTGATTTCCAAGTAATTTAAAATTATTTGTCCTGCAAAGGCAAATAGCAAAAGAACTGCGATCGCAATGATAATTGCTTTATCTATAACTTTGTTTCTTTGGTCTGGCATCATGCCCTTAGTCAAAACTAAAACAATCGGTATATTGCCCACAGCATCCGCCAAGACAAACACAGCGATAAATGTTTGAATGAGAATAGAAATATCCACAGTAGACAGTTTTTATCAAGGTTTGATCGCAATCTAATCTTTATCTTGCTCAGTTTGCTAGAACCCAGAGGAAGATTAAGATCGACAATAAAACAAGTCTGTTAAAGAAAATCTTGGCTGATGGATTTCTAATTAAGTTCCACAGATTTGGAAGTAGCGATATATTTTGATAATCTATCTTCCATAAATCAACTATTCATTGTTGAATCTATGAAGTCTTATTTAGCCGCCGCTATTCAATTGACCAGTGTGTCCGATTTACACAAAAATTTGGCGCAGGCAGAAGAATTAATAGAGCTTGCCGTGCGTCAAGGTGCTGAATTGGTAGGTTTGCCAGAAAACTTTTCTTATATGGGAGAAGAAAAAGATAAACTCGCACAAGGTGATGCGATCGCTCTTGAAAGTGAAAAATTTCTCAAAAAAATGGCTCAACGCTTTCAAATTACCATCTTGGGCGGCAGCTTTCCACTTCCTGTAGATAATACAGGCAAAGTTTATAACACTACTCTACTCATCGACCCCAGCGGTCAAGAGCTTGCGCGTTACTACAAAGTCCACCTATTTGATGTTAATGTTCCTGACGGCAACACCTATCGCGAATCCAGCACGGTTGTGGCTGGTACGCAATTACCCCCCGTCCATTTCTCAGAAAAGCTCGGTAATTTAGGGCTTTCTATTTGTTATGATGTCCGATTTCCAGAACTGTATCGTCATCTGGCAGATAAGGGAGCCGATATTATCTTTATTCCCGCCGCCTTTACCGCCTTTACAGGTAAAGACCACTGGCAAGTACTACTACAAGCCAGAGCCATCGAAAATACTGCCTACGTCATTGCTCCCGCCCAAACGGGGAATAACTACGCCCGTCGTCTAACCCACGGTCACGCGGTGATTATCGACCCTTGGGGTGTCATTTTAGCCGATGCTGGAGAAAAACCGGGAATTGCGATCGCAGAAATCAAGCCCACAAGGCTAGAACAAGTCCGGCGTCAAATGCCATCTTTACAGCATCGCGTGTTCTAGGGAGTAGAGAGCAGGGGAGGCAGGGGGAGCTTTCTGGGGCAGGTTTTTTTGATTAGACAAATTTTTGGGATTTTAAAACCAAAACCATTGTCTGAGAACTTAAAACTACGTTCAATAATTGAGAACATTCTCAACTATTTATCGAAAGCCTAAAAGCCTGCCCTTTCAAGGGCAGGGGGAGCAGGGGAAGAAGCAAGGGAACTCTTAGCTGGGAGCAGGGAGTGAGGGAGTGAGGGAGTTAGGGGACAAGGAGATAAACAAAACTCCTAACTCTTAACTCTTAACTCTTAACTCTTAACTCCTAACTCAGCACGGGCTAAACGCCCCGCTATCGCTAACAGCACTCCTAACGCCCATTCCCAACCCTGATAAATAAAACAAAAAACCGGGTAAACACCCGGTTTCTGACAACATTAAAATCCTCAGTTTCTTAGCAGCATAGTTTTCCTATGCTGCTATTTATTTGCTGTCAAAATTAAACTTTAGCAGCTGATTTGGTAACAACGTTAAGTTCACCTTTAGCATACTTAGCAGCAAAATCTTCCAAAGAAATTTGCTTAATCTTGCTGGCATTGCCGGCTGTGCCAAATTGTTGATAGCGTTCAGCACAAACCTTCTGCATGTATGTAATAGAAGGCTTGAGGAAGTGACGGGGGTCAAACTCCTCTGGTTTTTTAGCCAAAGCTTCACGTACAGCAGCAGTAATAGCCAAACGGTTGTCGGTGTCGATATTTACTTTACGTACACCACTCTTGATGCCTTTTTGGATTTCTTCTACAGGTACACCGTAGGTTTCAGGAATTGCACCACCATATTGGTTAATCAGTGCCAGCAAATCTTCAGGCACAGAAGAAGAACCGTGCATTACCAAGTGGGTGTTAGGCAGACGGCGGTGAATTTCTTCAATGCGGCTGATAGCCAAAATTTCACCAGTCGGCTTGCGAGTAAACTTGTAAGCACCGTGGCTTGTGCCGATGGCAACAGCCAAAGCATCTACTTGGGTTGCTTCTACGAAGTCAACAGCTTCATCGGGGTCGGTTAGCAGTTGTGAGTGGTCGAGTGTACCTTCAAACCCGTGACCATCTTCAGCTTCACCAGCACCAGTTTCTAGAGAACCCAAACAACCGAGTTCACCTTCAACGCTGACACCCAAAGCATGAGCTACATTTACAACTTCGCGGGTAACACTAACGTTGTACTCGAAGCTAGCGGGAGTTTTCGCATCAGCTTCTAAAGAACCATCCATCATCACGCTGGTGAAGTTGTTCTTAATTGCTGAGTAGCAGGTAGCAGGCGCATTACCATGATCTTGGTGCATGACAATGGGAATGTGAGGATAGGTTTCTACCGCTGCCAAAATCAGGTGGCGGAGAAAGTTTTCTCCTGCATAATTACGAGCGCCGCGTGAAGCTTGTAAAATTACGGGGCTATCTGTCTCGACAGCAGCTTTCAGGATCGCCTGAATCTGCTCCAAATTGTTAACGTTGAAAGCTGGGATGCCGTAACCGTTTTCAGCTGCGTGATCCAACAGCAGCCGCAGTGGTACAAGCGCCATAGATAGTCCTCCTAATGTGGTTGTCAGCTAGTCGGTCTGAGAGAAGCGTAATCATTACGCTAAATCTTAAGAGTTTTTTCAACTTACTTATAGGAAATTATAACTAGTGTGGTGTATCTATGTTGAAAAAGTTTACGCCATAGTTATTATAAATATGTTCTATACTTGCTTTCTACTGCTGTACTATGTCCTATAGTTGCTCTGTATTGCTGTACATTTAGCTACCCTAGAATTAGTAGCTCTGGTAGCTTATTATCCCAAATGCTTCTTTGTCCAATTACTAAGGCTTCTTTACATCATTTAATAAACTTTTATATGGGTCGCCCGGGATTCGAACCCGGAACTAATCGGTTAAAAGCCGAGTACTCTACCGTTGAGTTAGCGACCCTTTCTTTGGATTTCGCAACTTTGCCATCATAGCATAGACATCTATAGATTTGTAAATAGGTTTAGAAAAAATTTGCCGTAAACCTTACAGATGCCGTATAGTTGCTTCCTGGTTCTAATACAGTCAGGTTTTCACCAGTGTTCAGGGAGTTACGGGGAGCGCTCCACGGTTCAAGGCAGTAGAAATCTTTGCCTTTGAGCGTCCAAAACACCAAAATCGGATATTTATTCCCGTAATCCAGAGTTAGTTTTAACTTGCGGTTGTTGTCTGTGACTGCGGCTGATTGACTGGTTAGCTGCTTAAAGGCAACGTCAATTTCATCGCGGTTAAAGTCAAAATTACCATCAAAGGGGTGAATTTCCTTGCTTATCTGGTCTTGATACTGTTGGGAAGGAATTTCAAACTTTAGGGCAGCTTTATCATTTGTCAGAAAATAAGGATGGAAACCTGTAGAAAAGGGCAGTGATGTGGATGAAAGATTTTTATACTGTTGCCGAATTTCTAAGGTATTACCTTGGAGTTCGTAAGTGAACTGCACTTGAAAGTCAAAAGGATAAACAGCCCGTGTTTTCTCGTTGCTGTTGAGGACGAGGGTGAGGCTAGCTTTATCTTCAGTTACTTGGTCAGTTACTTCCCACGGCAAGTCACGCGCAAAGCCGTGTTGTTTCAAAGTATATTGCTGACCATTATGAGTATAAGTATTATCAGGTATATTGCCGCAGATGGGGAACAAAATAGGATTCCCACCTCTGACACTCAAATCAGGATTAGCAAAGCGTTCAGTATCTAAATAGAAAATTTCTTGCCCCTGTATACGCCAGCGAGTGATGATACCACCACGTTCTGGAACAACTTCCAGTTGAGAACCACCATTTTCATCTGAAAGGATGTAGGTTTTGTATTGTTGCTGTTGAAGTGCAATGGTAAACACAAATTTAGTCCTAATTGGGGATTGGGGATTGGGAATTGGGCATTGGGGATTGGGCATTGGTTATTCTCTTTGTCACCCTTACCTCCATGCCCCATGCCCTATTCCCTAAAATTTATTCGTCTTCTGCAAACACGAAACGATATAACTCGCTGGGGTCTGGTTCGGGGCTGCTTTCGGCGAACTTAACGGCTTCGTCGATTACATCCTGAATTTTACGATCGATTGCTTTAATTTCTCCCTCATCCGCTAGGTTTTGCTCTAGCAAATAAGCTGCCAACTTCTTAATTGGGTCGCGGGCGAACCAAAATTCTTTCTCCGCTTTGCTTCGCATTTCATCTGGGGTCTGCCAAGGAGTGACCCCGGAAGCGGTAGGTAAGCGCCTCAATTAATGTTGGGCCTTCACCTGCACGGGCACGGGCTACAGCTTCTTGAGCAACGGCTCGAACTGCTAGTACATCCATACCATCTACTTCTACGCCCACCATGTTAAATACGCTGGCTTTTTTATAAATCTCTGGCTGGGAAGTAGCGCGTTCGTGAGACATCCCAATGGCCCACTTATTATTTTCGACTACGAAAATAATTGGCAGTTTCCATAGGGCTGCCATATTTAGTGTCTCGAAAAACTGACCGTTATTAGCTGCACCGTCGCCAAAAAAGCAAGCTGTCACTTGGTCAGCGTTTTTATCTCCCAGCACTTCGCGGCGGTATTTGGTTTGAAAAGCCGCCCCAGCTGCTACAGGAATTCCCTCAGCCACAAAAGCATAGCCACCCAACAAGCGATGTTGAGCAGAAAACATGTGCATGGAACCACCGCGCCCTTTGCTGCAACCTGTGGCTTTACCAAATAATTCTGCCATTACCTCTTTTGCTGGTACGCCTGCACTGAGAGCATGAACGTGGTCGCGGTAAGTACTACAAACGTAATCTTCACCCGGTCGCATTGACTGCACAACACCACTGCAAACAGCTTCTTGACCGTTGTACAAATGGACAAAACCAAACATTTTACCTCTGTAGTACATTTCAGCGCACTTGTCTTCAAACAAGCGCCCTAACACCATATCCTCATACAACCGTAACCCTTCTTCTTTTGTAATTTGCGTAGTAGCAGCATTAAAAGTGGGTAAAGTACGCTCTTGAACCATTATTTTTGAGTATCCCTGTTGTACAACTTAAAGTTACGGTCTTAAATAAGTTGGTCTGATAACACCTCAGCTTTTAACAGGCTAGCGTTTGTAAGACTCAACAATCAAACTTTATTTATGCACCAAAAAAGGGTCTTAGGGAATAGCTGAATTTTTAATTTTTGATTTTTAACTTTTCAGCTGATGCCCCGTGAGGATTTGACTCTAAGGGCAATATCTAGCGCTTTCGGTTTTCTCCCTCACCAAAACAGTGCTGAGTAGCGTTAGCGGATAGCTAAGGTTTAGCCCGTGCTGAGTAAAAAGTAAAATTAGACCGATTAGGCATCAAATCAGTTACGAGTAGTGAGTACTTAGCAAAAGATTCACAAGTACTACGTCTTACTCATTACTTCTTACTCAAAACTCAGCACTCCTGAATATTCCCCTTCACAGACTAGCAATCAAGATAGACTGCTTTCTGCATATCCATTAACAATTTAAAAAAAAGCAGGCAAAAATCTATAATACCGAAATAGGTAATTGTAATGAAGGGTAAATTATGATATGATTTTTGTCTCCTGTTATCAGGGTAAAACCCTCAATAGTGGTATTTTTGTTACTGCCTAGTAGGAAAGTACCAAAAAAATCAATCATCATATAGATTCTTCCAGCCACAACAATTATGCCGCGATTAAAAACGGTAGTTGTGGTTTGTGGTATCGAAGGCTGATAATAGTTGTGTTAAACAAAAATACTAAGAATTAAAACAAACAATTGAGGCTTTCTAGGCGAAAGCAAAAAATTAGTACTAAAATGTGACTCAAAATTTCGGGAAGGTACAAAACAAGTTGTTGCAATATACACTTGTAGAGTAAATTCTATACGGCATTTTTATGGCACGGTTTTACGGCCTGGAACGCTCTAGGTAAATTATGTTGATCGCGGTGCAGGGGAAGTAGGCTGTGCGAATTCCGCTAGATTACTACCGAATTTTAGGACTACCGTTGGCGGCAAGTGATGAACAATTGCGGCAGGCATATAGCGATCGCATTGTACAATTGCCGCGACGCGAGTATTCTCAGGCAGCAATTTCTTCTCGTAAACAACTCATAGAAGAAGCTTACGTGGTTTTATCAGATCCAAAACAACGCAGTACCTACGATCATCTCTATCTTGCTCACGCCTACGATCCTGATAACCTTGCTGCTGCCACGGTAGCACTGGAAAATCCTCCAGAAAGCACCAAAAGGGGTAGTGACACTCAGAGTTTGGGTATCGAAATTACTCAAGACGAATTAGTAGGTGCTTTATTAATTTTGCAAGAGTTAGGGGAATACGAACTTGTATTAAAACTAGGTCGTCCGTATCTGGTAAATAAAAATAATGCTACAAGTGCAAGAAAGGGTAATAATTTAGCAGAGGAAGAAATACACGAAAGTGCTGAATACCCAGATGTTGTTTTGACTGTTGCCCTTGCTTGTCTAGAATTAGGTCGCGAACAGTGGCAACAAGGTCACTATGAAAATGCCGCCATATCCCTAGAAACTGGTCAAGAACTGTTAGTACGCGAAGGGTTGTTCGCCAGTGTCCCAGGCGGAAATTCAGGCGGATCTTTACAAATTGCGGCCATATCGAATTTTAGAATTGCTGGCACTACCTCAAGAAAAGACCGCCGAACGAAGCCAAGGTTTGGAATTATTGCAAAATCTCTTAGAAGATCGTGGCGGGATTGATGGCACAAACAATGATGATTCTGGTTTAAACATAGATGACTTCCTGCGTTTTATCCAGCAGCTACGTAACCACTTAACAGTCGCCGAACAGCACAAGTTATTTGAAGCCCAAAGCAAACGTCCTTCTGCTGTTGCCACTTACTTAGCTGTTTATGCCTTGATAGCGCGGGGATTTGCTCAACGGCAACCTGCTTTAATTCGTCAAGCAAGGCAAATGCTTATGCGTCTGGCCAAACGCCAAGACGTACATTTAGAACAGTCGTTATGTGCTTTACTTTTGGGACAAACTGAAGAAGCAACTCGGGTTTTAGAACTTAGTCAGGAGTACGAAGCTTTAGCTTTTATTAGAGAAAAATCTCAAGACTCTCCAGATTTGTTACCAGGGCTGTGTCTATATGCAGAACAATGGTTACAACACGAAGTATTTCCCCATTTTCGAGATTTAGCAAACCAGCAAGCTTTTCTAAAAGATTACTTTGCTAACCAACAGGTACAAGCTTATTTAGAAGCGCTGCCAACGGATGCAGAAACAACTAATGAGTGGGCTGTAATTAACCCCCAAAATTTTCCTCAGCCGCAGACAAATAATTCGCCTTTTCCTAAGAATTCAACTAAAACTCCAACGCAATTTAACCACAGCAGAACACCTGACTTAAATTTGCCAGACACATCAGAATATTCAAACTTCTCACCACCTACGTGGAATTTATCTGGAAGTGTAAAATCAGAGGTTCCTGCTGCTGAACGAACGAGCAGAGGCACAAAGGAGTATTTGAACGGTTCAGCTAAAAATGCTACACCTGCTCATAACCAAAAGCGTCGGCAAAGAAGAAAATCTACTCCATCTGCTATCCGGGAGCGTGTACCGGACAATCGCCCCCATTCTCGTCGTCCTCGGCGGCGGCGAACTTTTGCTAACACCATTGAAGGAAAAACACGGCTGGTATGGAGAGTGTTTATTTCTTTAGTGAGTATTTTAGTTTTTTGGGTGTTAGCCACAACAACTTTTGGATGGTTAAAAAATCTGTTTTTTCCGACACGACCTGCACCTGTTTCACAGTTGTTTGTACAAATAAATCAACCACCAATATCTATTCCTCCTCCAAATAGTCCACCACAAGGACTAGATGGCCCTTTAACAGATACTGCGGCAGAGGAAATCATTCGTACTTGGCTATCTACTAAAGCCGAAGCTTTAGGGCCGAATCATGAGATTAATAATTTAGAGCAGATTTTAACTGGTTCAGCTTTGTCTCAATGGCGGCTGATTGCTCAACAGGCTAGGTCAGACAACCGCTACCGCAAGTACGACCATAGCGTAAAGGTGGAATCTGTAGAGAAAATTGATTTATTCGCAGATCGTGCCGCAGTGGTAGCTACGGTGAAGGAAGCGACGCAGTTATATGAAAATGGTCAGTATAAAAATTCTTCTGACGATAAATTGCGAGTTCGGTATGATTTGATTCGACAACGAGGTAAATGGCGTATTCAGAGTACATCTGTTGTGAATCAGATAATTAGATAAGTTTGAATTTTTAGGCGATGATCTGCGACGAAGCTTTACTTCAAAGCTGGGCTAAATGTAACTCCACAAACGGAGTTAATGCTTCACCCGTCCAAATTCCTTCTATTAAGTTCATATCTCTACTCACAGAACTGTACGTTGTTTCCTTTTCATTTTGATTGTTATAGATAAATCGGAACTGATAATTACCTGGCTTGAGAGGTTTAAAAAACCATGTACCACCATTTCCAGTAGGAATGTTAATTCCAAGTCGATTACCCCAAATCCCAAATATTTCGATATCAGGAAAGAATGTCAAACTCTCTCCTGGTATGGCCAAAAGGTAATCAGATTCTAAAGATGATAAAGGGCTAATCCAACCACCCTCGAATGGAATTCGACCGTATGCATTCACTAGTTCTGGAAATAAGGTGAAATAAAAGCTAAATATAAGAGGAGTTAAGGTGTTATTAGTAATCCGTATACCAAGCTGTACAGAATATTTAGGGGAAAAATATCCTGGCGTTATTGGTAATAAAAATTCCAAAATACTCAGAAGTTTCTGTACTAGATTTTTTTTTGGTAAGCACAACATTCGCTCCGGTACTAAAGTTTCAAACCGGACGCCATCTATTTCAACCGCATTAATTTCATTTGATTCACTTGATGTCATATTGGCTGACCTCTCAAGGACATCTTCATGCGCCGTCAATACTCTAGGCACATAGCTTAATGTCATTATCCTGAAAAAAAATAATAATTTCAGAAAATTTTTTATTCACCAGAACTTTCCAACACCGCTAACAAACTTTTCAACAGCAAATAAGCAGAAGTTCCTCCTGGATCTGGATGTCCGATACTCCGTTCCCCCAGGTAGCTAGCCCGTCCCTTTTTCGCCTGCATTGGTATAGTTTCCTGCAACCCTTTGTGGGCTGCTGCTACAGCTTGTTGCATAGCTTCCAGCGTTCCCTTACTTTCTTTTACAGCTTGCCCAAAAGCGGCTACAGCTGGAGACAGCACATCCACCATCGTTTTGTCTCCTAGTTGCGCTTTACCACGTTGCAGCACGCCGTCTAAGCCTGCTTGGAGTATTCCTAAAACATCTTGTTCTGTTAATTCTTGCTTACCAACTACTGCTGTACTGGCTCGTAAAAACCAAGTGCCATAAAGAGGGCCACTAGCACCGCCAATGGAAGAAATTAAGGTCATACTTACAGCTTTGAGAATGCTGCTGATGTCCTTGTCTTTTTGAGTTGGTAACTGAGCGCTTACTTTTTTGAAGCCGCGATCCATATTGATCCCGTGGTCAGCATCTCCGATCGCAGCATCTAATTCTGTCAAATATGCTTTATTCTGCTCTATCACGGTTGCATAAGCCTGCAACCATTGTAGTATCTGCGACTGACTTAACATAATTCGTAATACTCGCCAAAGGCGAGAAGCAAGCTACGTAATTCGTAATTATGAAATTCCCCAGCGCCAACTTGGTGTTTTGACTGGTGCATCCCATAGGCGGATCGTCTCGTCATCTAATTTCAGCAGGGTAATGGAGCAACCTTGCATTTCTAGAGATGTGATGTAAGGGCCTATCAAGTTTCGTACAATTTGCAATCCTTGCTGTTCGCAGATTTGGGCGAGTTTGCGGTAAACAATATACAGTTCAGAAATCGGGGTTCCACCCATACTATTGACGAAAGCTAAGAGGCGATCGCCTTCGGCAAATGGTAGAGTTGTTAGTTCTACATCTACCCATTCTCCTTTGTCTTCATCCCATTCGCGGAGCGTGCGGGTGTATGCTGCATCTTCAATGAGCGATCGCGTTAAAATTTCGGTAATCTCATCTACTGATTTGAGCGCTGTACGTTCTGTTCCTGGCTCACCGTGAATACCGATACCTAATTCAATTTCGCGATCGCTCAATTCAAATGTCGGCGTTCCATTAGCGGGCACTGTACAAGATGTTAGAGCAATTCCCATACTCCGCCCATTCAAATTTACTCGGCGACACAAATTTGCTATTTGTGGCAAATCATACCCTGCCTCAGCCGCCGCACCACAAATTTTTTCTGCCAGTATTGTTGTTCCTACACCTCGCCGTCCTTGGGTATAGAGACTATCTTTGACTGCTACATCGTCATCAATCAAAATATTTAGCGATCGAATGCCCTCACTACGGGCTAACTCTGTTGCTATCTCAAAGTTCATCACATCGCCACTGTAATTTTTGACGATATAAAGGATACCTGAGCCTCCATCTACAAGCTTTGCTGCTTCTAGCATTTGGTCGGGAGTCGGTGAAGTGAAAACCTCACCAGGACAAGCTGCATCAAGCATTCCTTTGCCCACGAAGCCAGCGTGCATTGGTTCATGTCCACTGCCACCACCTGAAATAATTGCTACTTTACCCGGAATAGGTGCATTGGCTCGATAGACAAAAGTCGGATCGTAGTTCAGTTTAATTAAATCGGAATGAGCCGCCGCCATACCTTCTAGACTTTCTTGCACAAAGTCTTCTGGCTTGTTGATCAGCTTTTTCATAATCCGTGTTTGGTTAAAAGGGTGCTAAAACCCAGGTTATAGCGATCGCTGGTTTGTATGCAATAGAGGCTGACCTCTCTCTAAATCTCTCTCCTAAAAGGAGCAATGGTATACACACTCGAAAAAACTTCATCCACCAAAGATTTGCAGTGCGTTACGCTGGCTGACAAAGCTAAAACGCATTTGCTATTTCGGCGAACTCATTTGTTATTTCGGCGTGTCCATAACGCACCCTAGTGGGGTGGCAAGGCTAAATTTGTGCATTAGCAAACTCTTATGGGATAAGCTCTCTAGCCCGTCCTAATTGGCGGGCATCTTGCCCGCCCCACAAGAAAATTTATTGCACGTAGCCTAAAAGGAGAGACTTTGAATTTTCCCCCTTCCCGCCACGAGTTGGGGGTTAGGGGGTTAGGTTTTTCCCTATCGCGTGAGAAAAGTGAGTTATCTAATGTTAATTCACAGATTCCATCCACTCGATACACTTGTGCATCTGCTGGCGTATGGTTTCTTTATCAGCATGAAACCTTCGTCCATGACCTGGTAGCACCCACTCAAAAGAGTAATTAGCCAAGTTACGCATCGATTTAGTCTGTTCTGACCAAGAATACCAGCAGGCATTGCGGAATGCAGCCAATTGGTGGAAGCTTTCTGACCAAGCGAGATGATCCCCAGTGAAGAGGAACTGATTTTTATAAAGTAAAACTGTGTGTCCTTTGGTGTGACCGGGAACTGGGATAATTAATAAATCTGGTGTCAAAGTAAATGGTTCAGAACCAGTTAGCTGTATTTCTACATTGCGAGTATCCGCAGTAATATCATCAGCATGAAGGATGCGATCGCACTGAAAATGCTCGGCAAACTTTTGATGATCTGCCACATCATCCTTATGAGTGAGATACATATAACGAATTGGCCCCAGTTCTTCTAAACGTTTGACTAAAGGCGGCGTAAACCGGGGAGAATCCACCAAAATGTTACCTTCTGGAAGTTGAATTAAATAGCTAGCAGCACCATAAGATTTTTCCGAATGATAGCCGCAGTGGTAAACATTTTCCGCTACTAATAGAGGAAACTTTTCTTGAGCAACTTTGATATCTTTTGGTTTCTCAACGGTACCAATAGAACTAGTAGGACAAGCTAAAAGTGCTTCTAGCGCGGCTAATCTTTCCGCTTCATTGGTTGGTTGATGATAAACAGCCGATTGATCGTCTACATCATAAAATACTTCAGGAGCCATCCAGCGACAGGTATCACAATCAATACAGGTAGTATCTACATAAAAATCGCCGTTGACATTTTGAGAGCGACGCTGATTTAAATGAGCCATATTAATCCTTTCGCTTCCAGCCACTTACTGGGGAGCGATAAACTCTATATCACTACGCTAGCAAAAGTAACTTGAGACTGTAGATGCCGCTAGAAATAAATCTGCTCAAAAATATAAAGACTTGTGAAACCCAGTAAGCATAAATTGGGAAAACTGAACATAGACACTATCTGCTGATATATTCCTAAATATGCTTTACTGTTCTAATTCCAATTGCTCAAATCCTTTTAATCCTGATAACAATAAGTTTTGCATTAAGTGTGGAAAAACACTCACATTATTATTTAGAAACCGTTTTCGGGTAATACGGCTTTTGGGTGAGGGTGGATTTAGCAGAACTTATGAAGCCAGGGATGCAGATAAGATAGATGAACCTTGCGTAATTAAGCAATTTCTCCCTCAATTTGAAGGAACGGCTGCACTTGAGAAAGCCACAGAGTTATTTAAGCAAGAAGCGAAGCGTCTGTATGACTTAGGAGAACACCCACAAATTCCCCGTCTGATTGCTTATTTTGAACAGGATAAGCGGCTTTATTTGGTACAAGAATTGATTCAAGGGCAGAATTTATTACAAGAATTGCAGCAGCAGGGAGCTTTTAGCGAAGAAAAGATCAAACAGATTTTAACTGATTTATTGCCTATCCTGAAGTTTATCCATGAACGCGGTGTAATTCATCGAGATATCAAGCCAGAAAATATCATGCGCCGTTTAGATGGCAAGTTAATATTAATTGATTTTGGTGTTTCTAAACAAATTACAAAAACTTTTGTAGGTGTTGGTACAACAGTGGGAACACCTGGATATACACCATTAGAGCAAATGCGCGGTCAAGTTTTCCCTGCAAGTGACCTTTATAGTTTGGGTGTAACTTGTATTCGCTTATTAACCCAATGTTTACCAAAAGCAAATGGTTCTGATGAACTTTATGATGCGCTCAGGGGTTGCTGGATTTGGAGAAAATATTTACTACAAAGTATTAATCCTGACTTTGGGCAAGTTTTAGATAAGTTAATTCAGGATTTTGTGAAGGAACGCTATCAATCTGCTGATGAGGTGATAAAAAATTTCAATCCTATAATTTATCCATCTTATACATCCAGATATGGAAAATATATAAAAACTAATACATCTACCCAACAAAATTATCGTATGCTCGCGCAGGTAGATTACAAAAAACTGGAGGAATTATTAATACAACAAAGATGGAGAGATGCTGATGAAGAAACTATGGCTATGTTTCTCAAAGTATATGGTCGAGAAATAGATAAGTGGTTTGAAGGATATATTAGCAGATTCCACCATCAGCTAATACACACAACAAACAACCTGTGGGTCGATTACAGCTATGGAAAATTTGGATTCACTGTGCAGAAGTTAATTTGGGATAGCATTGGGGGAAAATCTTCTAATAACTATCAAATCTGGTGTGATTTTGGTAATAGGGTAGGATGGTGTATGAACAGTTCTTGGAAAAACTATAGTGACCTGGACTTCACTTTATCAGCACCTAAAGGACATCTACCAAGTGGAATTTTTATGTTGTATCAGGGGTTTAGTAATTGGACTTCTAGATTTTCTTGTCTAGTTTCGCGACTCGAAAAATGTAATATTAAGTAAAATTTAGTAGTTTATATCCCAGAGGATTAGCTATGAAATGGCGCGTGATTCAAGAATCAGACCTAGAAACAGGTGATTGGGCTGTATGGTGTCCAGAGTTACCTGGCTGTACTTCAGCAGGAGAAACTGAGGAAGAAGCTTTGGAAAATATTCAAGAAGCAATTCAATTGTATTTACAGCCAGAATCAATTGAGTTAGCCCCTGGTGCGATCGCACGAGAGATTATTGTCTCATGAGTGATCGTAAAATTTAGTAGTTAAGGGAAGAGTTATGACTGAAATTGTATTTATCGTTGAAGATGATCCAGATGGTGGTTATACAGCTAGAGCTTTAACCGAGTCAATTTTTACTCAGGCTGACGATATAGAAACACTACGCGAAATGATACGTGATGCGGTTCACTGTCATTTTCCTAATGAACAAAACCGTCCAAAAATTATTCGGTTACACATAGTTCGTGATGAGGTAATAGCTTCTTGAAGCTCCCACGAGACTTATCTGGTTCAGAATTAGTTAATGCTCTTGCCCGTTTAGGATACGAAGTCAGTCATCAAAAGGGTAGCCACATTCGGTTAACTACTCAACAGAATGGTGAGCATAATATCACAGTTCCCGCCCATGACCCGATTAAAATTGGTACTCTTAACGCCATACTGAGAGATGTTGCCGCTCATGCTGGTTTCACTCGTGACGAATTACTTGCGTTGCTTTTTCCATAGCTATTAAAAATAGATAAATAGGTAAGTGTAATTAATGTTTAATAAATTCACTTGCGATCGAAACTTTACTCGCGTAGGCGTAACCCATCGTAGACATCGCAAATTCGCCGCTAGCAAAAGTGGCTTGAGATTGTAGACACCCTAAAAATAAATCTAGTCAAAAATAGAGAGTGGTGAAACTGCAATACCCCAAATTCCCCGCCTGATTGCTTAGGTAATAAAAACCCATTACATACCTATATCAATACTATGAAGGCTAGCTTAAAGACAATAAATTTAGAAATTTTAAAGTGTTTGCCGTCCTAATTAGATAAACCCAAGATATATGTTTTCCTATTCCTCTAGATAGATTAACTGGAAAAATTTACTTCTGCCAAATAACTTTCAAGATTGTAATTTAACGATTAACATTTAAAGGAATAAAGTTTGTCAAAAATTTGTAACTCCAAATAATATTTTTGTTAAAGGTTATCAGCAACTAAAGACGGTAATGAGTATTACATCCGATCCCAATAGCAACCCAACAGTTCCTACCCGATCCTTTCTCCCCATAGAAGATTATGGGGTGATTGGCAACTGCCATACCGCAGCTCTTGTTAGTAGTTGTGGTTCGATTGACTGGCTTTGCCTACCTCGGTTCGATTCTCCATCTTTGTTTGCTCAGATTTTGGATCTCGAACGTGGTGGGAGCTGGAGTATTCAGCCAGCCACTGCTTGGGAAAGCGATCATCAGTACTTGAACGAAACTAATGTACTAGAAACTATTTTTACGTGTGAGTCAGGACGAATTTCGCTGCTGGATTTTATGGATATCACTAATAATGAGCAGCAGCAACGCCTTCCTGCGCCTGGTAGACTGATCCGAATTGTCGAGGTTAGCGAAGGAACAGTTGAAATTATTAGCACTTGCTCTCCTCGCCCTGATTATGGGTATACAATTCCCGATTTACTCAAATTTGGTAACGAAGTCAGATTTGGTTCATTCACAGTTACTGGCCCCGTTGAATGGCATCTAGACACAACAAGCAATACATTTATGTGCCAGATTATCCTCCACGCCGGAGAGCAAGCCGTATTCACGCTTTTGACTGAGGAGGATGCACAACTGCCAAACCTAGCCCCTAACGATGCCCTGGCATCAACGATCGCTTTCTGGCGGCGTTGGGCGAATAAGTGTACTTATCAAGGAGCGTACCGAGATGCAGTTGTCCGCAGCGCGCTCACCTTACAGTTGATGACTTACGCTCCTTCAGGAGCAATTGTGGCTGCACCTACAACCTCGTTGCCTGAAGAAATTGGTGGAGAGCGGAACTGGGATTATCGCTTCACCTGGATTCGCGACTCATCATTTACTCTTTATGCATTGCTATTAGCAGGTTACATTGATGATGAGTATCAATACTTCAATTGGCTGGCGCAGACTCTGAAGATAGAAGGAACTGGCATCAAAATCCTTTACCCGATCGCATCAAGTGGACAGGTGGTTGAGCAAACCTTAGATCGCTTGCGGGGATACCGGGAATCGCAGCCAGTTCGGATTGGCAATGGTGCATCTGGGCAAGTTCAGCTTGATGTCTATGGTGAGGTGCTTAGTGCCTTACATTTCGCTTGGAAGATTGGAAAGTACGATCCAACTGCAATTTGGGAACACATTTGCCCACTAGTAGATTGGGCTGCTGAACACTGGCGCGAACCGGATAGCGGTATCTGGGAAGTGCGCGGGGGGTTGCGGCATTTTGTTTACGGTAAAGTTATGCTGTGGGTGGCGTTAGACTGTGGCATCGAAATGGCTGAAGCGCTTGCGCTAGCTGGTGATACTAGCCGTTGGCGACAGGAGCGCGAACTAATCCGCAATCAGGTGTTTGAAAAAGGATGGAGCGAAAAACTTGGTGCGTTCAAGCAATCCTACGAGGACGAAACTCTTGATGCCTCGAATTTGCTCATGTCTAGTGTCGGCTTCATTGATGGAACTGACCCGCGTATGGTGTCAACTATTGATGCTACTATTAAGCATCTAGTTGACAATGGACTGTGTTATCGTTACCGGGATGCACCAGAAGGAGTGAGCGGTAAAGAGGCATCCTTTGTTCTTTGTACCTTCTGGCTGATCGACGCACTGATCTTGGCTCAAAGGACAACAGAGGCTCGTGTTTGGTTTGAGCAAATGTTGGGGGGACGAAGCAGTTCGCTGGGACTGTTTGCAGAAGAAATCGACTTGGAGACAGGGGCGCATCTTGGTAACTTTCCTCAAGCCTTTTCGCACATTGGCGTCATTAACGTTGCCGTTTCCTTAGCACACGCGTGTAATACCGGAACAGTTGAGCCTCAGCATATTGATGCAGCAAATGCTGCCAGAAGAGGTGGCGGTGGTATTCAAACCTGAGTTTGATGTAAGAAGCCTATACTGAACCTGTACTCAGGTCAGTGTAAGAGATGTCACTGTTCAAAGACAAACCAGAGGATTAGCTATGAAATGGCGCGTGATTCAAGAATCAGACCTAGAAACAGGCGATGGGGCTGTATGGTGTCCAGAGTTACCTGGTTGTACTTCAGCAGGAGAAACTGAAGAAGAAGCTTTGGAAAATATTAAAGAAGCAATTCAATTGTATTTACAGCCAGAATCAATTGAGTTAGCCCTTGGTGCGATCGCACGAGAGATTATCGTATCGTGAGCGATCGCGCATATAATTCATAACGTCTCCCATTCATCTCTGCTGATATTAGCTTGACGATTAAGTATTGGTAGAGTATGACCCAAACGCAATCCTAGTACAATCCATCCTTCAAGAGTATCTTGCAAATCCTCCCGGCAAGCTTCTAGTGTTGTAGCGTTTGCCCACACACCTTGACATTCTAGAATTTCGCCGTAGAAAGTTCCATCCTCAAGCAACTCATAAGTTGCTTTGTGCATTGCTGTACGAATGTAATTTGTCAACATTCAGCTTTTTAATCAATTTGGTTATAACTAAAATTTTATTTTTAATCGCAAATACGCAAAACTCTAATTATGTATATTTTTTAATTTCCGAAAATGCGATCGCGCCCCTTTACCAAACGCGATCGCTAAATTTTCTATCCCCTAAACAATAAAATGCAGACGATCGATCGCTGCATTAATTAAATTATGGGTAACGGGAAGACTATCAACTACCATCCCCAGACACAACAGCATCATGTAGGAGATCGAATAGAGAAACAACTCTCTAGCGACAGTGCGATCCTCTGGATTTTGCAACAACCGCCAAGATTTGTGGATAAATAATCCTCCCAGACTGAGGGCGATCGCAGCATAAAGAATTCCACTCGCGCCCAAGGGATAAACCAATAACACGGTTGCCAATACTGTTACCAGCGTGTAGTACCAAATCTGCTTTACAGTTGCCGTAGTACCTTCAATCACAGGTAACATTGGTATCCCAACTTTTGCGTAGTCATCTTTAATCATCAGAGCTAGCGCCCAGAAATGGGGTGGTGTCCATAAAAAGACGATGGCAAAAATCAGCCATGCTGACCAGCTTAATGTCCCCGTGACAGCAGCCCAACCCACTAAAGCCGGAATTGCCCCAGCCGCACCACCAACCACGATATTCTGAGGGGTGTGGCGTTTTAGCCAGTGGGTATAGACCAAAATATAAAAGACGATGCCAGAAAAGGCTAGCGAGGCGGCTAATAAATTGGCAAATACTGCTAGGAGTGTAAAGGAAAGTGTTGCCAGTGCGATCGCAAAAATTAGAGCATCGCGTGGCTGCACCTTACCGGAAGGCATCGGACGATGACGCGTCCGCTCCATGTCATAATCAATATCCCGGTCATAGACACAGTTGATCGTCTGGGCGCTTGCAGCTGCCATTGTGCCACCAGTGAGAGTTACTAGCAACAACAATGGGTCTACTTCTCCCTTAGCAGCAATCCACATACTTCCAGCCGTGGTAATTAAAAGCAACGGAATAATCCGAGGTTTGGTTAGCTGGTAGTAACTTTGAATTACCTGTAAAAATGTTCCGTGGTGGCGAGAGACATTAGTCTCAATCATTTTGGCTCTGGTTCCTTATTTTTCAACAACTTATATGCAGCCCCCGCTCAAGGTGGCTCTTTCAGGCAAACGAAAACACAGATTTTCTGCACCTGCGTGGGTCGCAATACTCGCCGTTGCGCTTTCCATCAGTGCTGTTAGCGGAAGCGGGGCGTTTAGCCCGTGCTGAGTTAGGAGTTAGGAGTTAACAGTAGAGACGCGATTAATCGCGTCTGTACAAGAGTTAGGAGTTAGGAGTTAGGAGTTATTTCTTCCCTTGCTCCCCTTGCTCCCCCTGCTCCCCCTACTCCCCCTGCTCCCCCTACTCCCCCTGCTCCCTCATCTCCTCCATTCCCTACTCAGCACTCAGCACTCGTGACTCAGCACTAACTGAGTCACGCAGTGCGAGAACTGTGAAAGCCACCAAAGTACCCAGCAAAGTAGCTCCTATAGCTTGGTGAGAGACTGTGAGAGGCTCGACTTGGAGGTGTAATTTGAAAGTGGCGAATCCCAACAAGATTTGTAAGGTTAACAACCCACCAGCCATATTTGCCAGTCGCCGTAAGGCTGGATGTAGTGCTGGTGTCCGCCAACAGATAAATACCATTGCCAAGGTTGCTACTGTTGGCGGCACCAAACCAGCAATATGGCTGTACATTACCGTACAAAGTTGAGAACCGCCGAGGCATTGGTGTAGCGCCCAGCGAGAGCCTACCAAAGCACCTAGTAGACTTTGCAGGTAAACCAGAACAGCAGCAGTTAAACCAACCCAAGGCAACTTACCAACGGTTCCAGTCCCCTGATAGGGAGTGAGTGCTGTGCCGATAATCAGGAGGGTGCTAAAAAACAACAGCGCCGTTCCTAAATGAGCGGTAACAATATCAAACCGCAACAGTTCGGTAACGGTGAGTCCCCCCAAGATGCCTTGGAAGACAATTAAAAACAGGGCGAATGTAGATGCCCAAGGCAGCCATTTGGGTAAGAAACGACGATGCCACCAGGACAAACCAAAGAGTGCGATCGCGCTTACACCAATTAAAGCCGCATCCAATCTGTGAAACCACTCCAAAAACACTTGGAGATTCATTTGCTTGGCTGGCACCAGTTCGCCATAGCATAAGGGCCAGTCAGGGCAAGCCAGCCCAGCATTCATCACACGGGTGGCGCTGCCTATTGCCATCAAAATTAAGGTGGCTATGCATATTTTCCACACCAAGCGACGAATCATTTCCTTGGGCTTTTGCTGCTGAAGCGCCGCTTCATTTTGTTGTTGTAGGACAAATTCGCTCATCAATGATACCTTCTGCCCGTTCTTGGTGGCTCTCTTAAAATTTTCAATTTTCTTTTAGCGTCCTATCTTCACCCTAGCGTATAGGCTAAGGTTTTATAGATTAGCACTCACTTATACTTTGAATCACTCCAACAAGGTTTTGCCTGAAGCTTTAGGTATTTTTCAAGATGTGAGAAATTGATGAATGGCAATTAATTTAAACATCCTAAATTTTTCCTTAAATTTTTTTACTGATTTGCATCTATTTTTGGCGTTGTATGATAGTAAACTCATACTCAAAATTAGTAAAATAGCCAAAAAAATTAATAAAAATTTCAGA
Organism: Nostoc sp. DSM 114160; assembly: GCF_053470305.1. Lineage (NCBI taxonomy): Bacteria > Bacillati > Cyanobacteriota > Cyanophyceae > Nostocales > Nostocaceae > Nostoc > Nostoc sp. DSM 114160. The sequence continues at coordinate 1,169,676 of NZ_JBPFGO010000003.1, forward strand.
CCTTTCTCGCCCATGTCTGACAGCCTAGACTACCTTAGTAAGTGAGCAGCTTTAAGATAACGTAGTAAATTCAATTAAGTAAGCCGTGAAGATTCCAAGTTCAATCTGGACATTACTCATTGGCATCGTGCTAACGCTCGCTAGCCTTTGGTACGGTCAAAATCACGGTCTGTTGCCAGCAGCAGCCACAGATGAAGCCGTATTGGTGGATGGTCTGTTCAACGCGATGATGGTCGTTTCTACAGGTATATTCCTAATCGTCGAAGGTGTTTTAATTTACTCTGCATTTAAATATCGTCGGCGTGCAGGTGATAATGAAGACGGCCCACCAGTTGAAGGCAATATACCTCTAGAAATTCTCTGGACGGCGATCCCAGCAATTATCGTTATCGGTATTTCTGTTTACAGCTTTGATGTCTACAACGAAATCGGTGGCTTTGATCCCCATGCTATTCATGAAGCGCCGATGATGAATCAGGAGTCGATGAAAATGCCAGGGCATGGGAGTGCAATGGCTGCAACTTTAAACGATACTCCTCCCAGCACCGAACCCAACCTCAATCAAGAAAAATCTGATGAGGCAATGCAAGACCCAGCTACGGCAGCAGTTCGTAATGCTGACCAAATTCCGCAAAAGCGGAATGCCCCAGGTGTCGGTAGTGTTGCCCCGACGATTGGGGGAACTCCTGATAAAGCAGGCAAACCAGCACAATTACAAGTCAACGTCACTGGTCTACAATATGCCTGGATTTTCACCTATCCTGAAACTGGTATAACTACAGGTGAAATGCACGTCCCCATCGGGCGAGAAGTGGAAATCAATATGACCGCCAACGATGTCATCCACGCCTTTTGGGTTCCAGAATTCCGCTTGAAACAAGATGCGATCCCCGGTAGGCAAAGCGAGATTCGCTTCACCCCCAAAACAGCAGGAGACTATACCCTAATCTGTGCTGAACTTTGTGGCCCCTACCACGGTGCGATGAGAGCGCCAATAGTCGTTGAGCCACAAGAAGCCTTTGACAAATGGGTGCAAGAACAACTAGTTGCCAGCAAAGAAACACTAAATCAAGCCGTTGCGGTTAACCCTGCCGATCTATCCCCAAATGAATTTCTCGCCCCTTACACCAAGGACATGGGAATTCAGCCAGAAATCCTCCATCAAGTTCACAAATAGTCATTAGTCATTAGTCATTAGTCATTAGTCATTAGTCATTAGTCACTGGTCATTAGTACTCATACCAATGACAAAGGACAAATGACAAAGGACAAAAGACAAGTGACAAAGGACAAGTGACAAAGGACAAAGGACAAATGACAAATGACCCAAGCTCAAGTGCAAGAAACTGCCAACACCCCTGCTCTTGTTGAGGAGCCAGGGATCAGAAAATGGCAAGACTACTTTAGTTTCAACACCGACCATAAGGTGATTGGGATTCAATACCTAGTCACTACATTCATTTTTTACTGTATCGGTGGCGTAATGGCTGATTTGGTTCGTACAGAACTGCGAACCCCAGAAGTCGATTTCGTCACCCCTGAAGTCTACAACAGCTTATTTACGCTGCACGCCACGATCATGATTTTCTTGTGGATCGTGCCAGCTGGTGCGGGTTTTGCTAACTTCCTCATCCCTTTGATGATTGGGGCAAAGGATATGGCATTTCCGCGCTTGAATGCTGTTGCCTTTTGGATGATTCCCCCTGCGGGTTTATTGTTGATCGTCAGTTTAGTGGTAGGCGATGCACCGGATGCAGGTTGGACTTCCTACCCTCCCCTGAGCTTGGTGACAGGTCAAGTCGGTGAGGGAATTTGGATTATGAGCGTCCTCCTACTAGGTACGTCATCGATTCTAGGAGCAATCAATTTCTTGGTGACATTGCTCAGGATGCGTATCCCCGGTATGGGGGTTCATCAAATGCCGTTGTTCTGCTGGGCGATGTTTGCTACCTCGGCGCTGACTTTGGTATCTACACCAGTGTTAGCAGCTGGTTTAATTTTGCTGGCTTTTGACTTATTCGCAGGAACGACATTTTTTAACCCGACTGGGGGTGGCGACCCAGTTGTGTACCAGCACATGTTCTGGTTTTATTCCCACCCAGCCGTTTACATCATGATTTTGCCTTTCTTTGGGGCAATTTCAGAAATTATCCCGGTGCATTCCCGCAAGCCGATTTTTGGCTATAAAGCGATCGCTTATTCGTCTCTTGCCATTAGCTTTCTGGGGCTAATTGTTTGGGCGCACCACATGTTTACCAGCGGTATCCCCGGTTGGTTGCGGATGTTCTTTATGATCACCACGATGATCATTGCCGTACCTACGGGAATTAAAATATTCAGTTGGCTAGCAACCATGTGGGGCGGAAAAATCCAGCTTAATACTGCCATGTTGTTCGCTATTGGCTTTGTCGGCACCTTTGTCATCGGCGGGATCAGTGGCGTAATGTTGGCAGCAGTGCCTTTTGATATTCATGTCCACGACACCTATTTTGTGGTAGCACACTTACACTACGTGCTCTTTGGCGGTAGCGTGTTAGGGATTTATGCAGGCATTTACCACTGGTTCCCAAAAATGACGGGACGAATGGTGAACGAATTTTGGGGTAAAGTTCACTTTGCCTTAACAATAGTTGGTCTAAATATGACCTTCTTACCAATGCACAAACTGGGATTAATGGGCATGAACCGCCGCGTCGCTCAGTATGACCCCAAATTTACCTTTATCAACGAAATCTGCACTTACGGCGCTTACATACTAGCAGTTTCAACATTTCCCTTCATCATTAATGCGATTTGGAGTTGGTTATACGGCGAAAAAGCTGGTAATAATCCTTGGAGGGCACTTACCTTAGAGTGGATGACTACATCACCACCTGCGATCGAGAATTTCGATCGAACCCCAGTACTAGCTACAGGCCCCTACGACTACGGTTTGGAAAATACTAATGAAGGTGTACCTTTATCCGATCCCAATCCCGTCTTATCTGGCGGGCCCAACTCAGTACTAAGAGCAGAACCCGACTCGGCGGTTGCTGCTAATTCCGAAGACCGGAAATAGAGTTAGGAGTAATGAGTAATGAGTAATGAGTAATGAGTAATGAGTAATTCTCCCCCTGCTCCCTGCTCCCTGCTCCCTGCTCCCTGCTCCCCAGTCTCCAGTCCCCATTCCCCATTCCCCACTGATAAAAATTCATGCAAAGTCAAACTATTGACCCAGCTAAAACCGAACTAAATCATCACCATGCAGCGGAAGCGTCCGTCGGTCATCATGAAGAACATCCAGACCATCGGATGTTTGGGCTAATTGTCTTCCTAATTGCTGAAGGGATGATTTTTATGGGGTTGTTCGGAGCCTATTTGGCTTTCCGTGCTACCTTACCTGCATGGCCGCCAGCAGGTACTCCAGAATTAGAACTTTTGTTACCTGGAGTCAACACCATCAATCTAATTTCTAGTAGTTTTGTCATGCACAATGCCGATACTGCTATCAAAAAGAACGATGCGCGGGGTGCGCAAATCTGGTTAGCAATTACCGCTGCAATGGGTGCTATCTTCTTGGTTGGTCAAGTATATGAATATACCCATTTAGAATTTGGTTTAACTACCAATTTATTTGCTAGTGCATTTTACGTTTTAACTGGTTTCCACGGATTGCACGTGACTATCGGCGTTTTGGCGATTGTTGCTGTGTTGTGGCGATCGCGCCTTCCGGGTCGCTATAGTAACGAAAAGCACTTTGGCATTGAAGCAGCCGAAATCTATTGGCACTTCGTTGACGTAATTTGGATTATTTTGTTCGGATTACTGTATCTACTGTAAGTATTAATTAACTAGTTGTTTAATCCACGCGGACAACTTAATAAGCCCCCACTAGGGGGCTTTTTTAATTAACAGAATAAAAATCTTTGTGAAAATGAGTATAAAGACGTAGAAGTGCTACCCTCATACAACAATACACTTGGGTTAGCCCCAAAAACCTTAGACTTCTTGGCATTTCTGACTTTTGCAAGATGTCCCTTAAACTATATAGGTTGGGGAGCCACTGCGCCCGGTTTCCCGATTTTTACCCCTACGGGGAACCAAGCTACGCTTTTAGCGTTCCTTCGGGTAGCAAGTGGCGTTTGAGGAACGTAGACCCGAAGGGGCTTCTCGAAGAGTAACCTAACATTTGCAGGACTTTGTTGGGTTGCGCTTTTCTTAATCCAACCTACTAGCGTGAAATGCTTAAAATGTTGGGTTTAAAAAACTCACAAAAACCAAAATCTAATCATTAACAGAATTATTCAACCCAATAAATTCAACTTGCCGCACTAGTAAATTTTTTTTGTGTTGCCTTATACAAAGGTTAGAAACATAAATAAGGTATATTTATTAGCTGCCTAAAAAAAGTTATATCAATTCTCTAAAATGAGGCAACACTTTCAAAACCCGAAAGCCATGCCATATAAAACTTTCTTAATTACGAATTGGTATTAAATAAAAATATATAAAAATCAGCTTCGACTATTTATTCCAAGTATTACTTTTGCTAGATGCAACTGAGTGATTGGAAGTGATACAAAAATTAAGTGAAGTCAAAGGTGGGAAAAGTCGGAAAAGTAGGATGTTTTAAAGAAAGTATTGAAGAACCAGTTAATATACTGTAAATTAATGTTATAAGGACTAAGTAAACCAATAAATAAAGAAAGTTCGCAAATTTATACGGATTTAATTTAATAAAATACAGTTCTAATATTTCTTCTAGTCATAAAAGTAGAAGAATTTGAAGTTATTCGAGAGATTGCAAGTATTGTAATTCGTAATTTTGCTTTTTCATTAGACCTTTTGCAAAAACCCTTGAATCACCTCTCCCCAACCCTCCCCTTCATAAGGGAAAGGGGCAATGTTTTAGGTTTTCCCCTAATATATCGGGGGGATTAAGGGGGGTCTATTCGACTTCTGCAAGAGGTCTATTGAAGTATTTGATACCAATTCCAAAAATGTTTACGACAGATACCCAACCTGCGCTGACGCGCACCCTCCCCTTGCTAAGAATAGGTAGGGATGCATTTTTTTAACAATTGGTATGACACATATTAATTGTGGCATTTTATGGAAGCGAATACGCATTAAAGATTTGCCAGAATCATTAGTAGATCGAGATCGTAAAATGTGTGAGTGATTGAAAAGTTGCACCTAACTATCTGAAAAACTTACCCAATCTTTTTTAGTTTTTTCGTCAAACTCACATCGATCTGACAACGCGATCGCAGTTAGTAACGACTACAATCTGATGAAAAATTCTAGCGAACACTTTAATTGCTATTTGTGCCTTTAAATTTCACTGCTCAAGGTTTCGTCAGTAATCAGACTTAGCAGTTAAAAGAATTAACCATCTTAACTCATAAATATTATTCTCTGTCCACAGTAGTTAAATTGTGGACTAGTGTTAAATTTACTTAAGTGGTAATATTATTACAGAAGTATTTCATAAATTAATTTTGTATTAAGATATTTGTAAGGGTATTCAACAAAGCAGTCAAGCAACTAAGCACCAAAGGTATCCAAAGCATAGGTCGCGCGATGGCTAACTGCGGCAAAGATCGGCAAATCTAACGGCAAGCAGTTATTGATAACCTCATTCAAGCTCTGAATGGTCAGTAAATTAAGAAGTAGTATACGCCACATGAGCCAGAACCCTCTAGTCAGAAAAACACTCCGAAGTCGCTTTGAAACTGTCAAAGTGATGGGAAGCGGAGAATCTGGGAATACTTACTTAGTAGGGGGTGCTATAGGTAACAGACATCGCTCCTCTTTAAACAGAAAAACACTTCGGAATCGCTTTGAGATTGTCAAACAGTTAGGAAGTGGCGGTTCTGGTGATACCTACTTGGCCATTGACTTGGATTTACCAGGACAACCTCATTGTGTGGTCAAACATTTCCATCCAAAAGATTCTAACCCTGCTGTTCTACCCATTGCTAAAAAGCTATTCGATCGGGAAGCAGAAGTTTTATACCAGCTAGGCAACAACCACGAGCAAATTCCGAGACTGTTTGCTCATTTTAATGAAAACGGAGATTTCTATTTAGTTCAGGAATATATTGACGGTCATGCCTTGACTCAAGAAATTGTCCCAGGGTCAGCGTCTGAACGAGAATACAGTCGTAAATTTATTAAAAGACATCCTAGAAGTACTGGCTTTCGTCCACCAACACGATATTATTCACCGAGATATTAAGCCTCAAAACTTAATGCGGCGGTACTCCGATCAAAAGATTGTGCTAATTGATTTTGGCAGTATTAAGAAAATTGGTGCTTTGGGAGCAGGCTTAACAATTGCGGTTGGCACTCCTGGCTATATGCCAAGCGAACAGGCTAAGGGAAAGCCAAAACTTTGCAGCGATGTTTATGCAGTCGGGATGATTGGCATCCAAGCTTTAACAGGTTTAATGCCTGAGCAATTACCAGAAGATCCCACTACTGGAGAAGTTATCTGGCGTGACAAGGCAGAGGTAAGTGATGCTCTGGCAAATATTTTAGATACAATGGTTCGCGATCGCTACAACCAGCGTTATCAGTCTGCCACAGAAGCTTTACAAGCGCTTAATTCTGATGTAGCGTTATCACAGTCTTCACAATCTACTGACATCAACCACAAGGCTGATGATATTTATTTGCTAACTTATAGAAACTTTATTTTGCTACTGGGCATTGGTCTTGGTGCAACTACGAGTTTGATAGTAATAATTTTAATCTATACATTCATTAATACGGGGACATCGCTTCCAAACCAACCTACTCCACTAAAGAGTTTTATAGAAAGGTTGAGTTCTCGTCATTAACTAATATAAGTAGTCTACTAGCTAAAATCAGCACATAACAGAAGAATCTCTCAAAGCAATTGCACCATTGCAAAAACTACCAAAGAATAAATTTAATTTCACTAAATTAGAAAAATTAATTATCTAGCAGCAATCATCAAACTGTCTATTAACTAGCTATTACAAATTTAGTTTGAATTTAAATATTTCATGATGACTGTAGAATAAATACTTAGATATTCCTGTAAGATAAATACAATGAAACAATATTTAAAAATATGGACAATACAAATCAAAGAAAAGCTTTAATTAACAGTGAAATCTCCCTCTTTCTGAGAGGTTTGATTATTGGTAAAGTTCTCACACTTATGGTTATTGGCGGATTACTTTGGTGGTTATTGAAGCCAAATTTACCGTCCTCTAACAGCGTTAATTCCTCTAATCAAAATTTAAATCGCATCTCTAAGAATGAATCAACTTTTCAGACAGTTGCTGATGTTCCCACTGCATCATTCAACTACGGAGGTAGTACCGCTTGGGCATCTATTCGGCAATTGGTAGATTCTCAGATCCAGAGCGATCGCCCGGAACTACGATTAAGCTACGTAAACCCTGTTAATGGTAGTCCTGGTTCTAGCTCTGGCATTCGGATGTTGCTTGATGGGAAAATAGACTTTGCTCAATCCTCCCGTCCGCTCACGAATGAAGAACAAGCTATGGCAAAAGAGCGAGGCTTCACCCTTGAACAACGCCAAGTGGGTAAAGATGGGATAGCAGTGGTAGTGAACCCATCACTCAATGTGCCTGGTTTAACTGTCGACCAATTGCAGCAAATTTATTTGGGTAAAATTACTAACTGGAATCAAGTCGGCGGGCCAAATCTACCCATCACAGCTTTTTCGCAACGACCAGAAGACGCAGATACAGTAATATTTCCTAACAATAGTGACTTAAAAGGGCAAGCATTTGGCTCTAATGTGCAATATGTCTACTCGGCTACAGAGGCAGTGCGCCAAGTCAGTAAAACCCCTGGTGGTGTGTATTATGCTTCTGCCCGTTCGGTAGTCTTTCAATGTAGCGTGAAGGCTTTACCATTGGGTCAGACTTCCGATCGGCTAATTACCCCCTATCAAACGCCGATGGTTTCGCCTGAACAGTGTCCGCGTCAGCGCAACCAACTAAATACTCAGGCGATCGAAAATGGCAGCTATCCGATGATTGCTAATTTGTTTGTGATTATTAAGCAGAATAAAGGACGGGAACAGCAGATTGGAAATGCTTATGCCAATCTTTTATTAACTGACCCAAGGGCAAAGAGCAATTGAGAAAGCTGGTTTCGTTGGCGTTCGCTAGTAGATTTATTTGAAGGACAATTGAGCAAGCTTTCCAGAGATACCCGACTTGTTTAAGAGGTCGGGTATCTATAAGTATGACTTGTGTGCGATCGCGGCTAGAACTGGGAACTACCAGCTTGCAGAATCTGTTGAGCAATCAGGTTTAGTTCGGGAAAAATAGGTGATACGATGTGGTCATCGCCTCTAAATTGGGTAACTCGGTATTCACCGTCAACTAATTGGTAGATAGAGATAGTGGGTTGTTTAGGATTACCGATAAACTTTTTACCACCGATAGCTAAATAATCAACAATCCAATATTCTTTTATCCCTATTTGTTCATATTCACCTAGCTTTTTATAATAATCATCCCGCCAGTTAGTACTAACAACTTCAATTACTAAAGGGATAGAATCGGCAAACTCAACCGTAGAATATTTCTGCCAAAGTGGCTCTAATTTTAAAGCAGGGCGGTTGAGTAATAGCAAGTCTGGAGAATAGCAAGACTGACTAATAGCAGATTTAACTAATGCTGTTTTTGGGATGAAATAAGGTAGACCATTGCGAACGTACTCAACTGCAATTTTTTCAACCAAAAACCCGACGATATCTTCATGGTCTCCTACTGGTTGTGCTATTTCAACAATCACGCCATCATGTAATTCATACCTTCCACCTTCAGGGCGGCAGGCTGTAAAATCTTCAAAGGTTACTAATTTGGGTATAGCTTGAGTCATAAATTGTTTATCTTAGCTGATATATTGCGAACATTTCTAGTCATTGTTATTAGGTTTTTCATTACAGATTATTCAAATCGCTACTTTCTTTTAATTATTCTGGATTGCTGTAGTAAGTTTATCTAAATTTTGACGAATATTGACACTGCGAATATGATTCACACCCCACACTCGTTCGCAAATATCTAAAGCTTGCAAATACAGCGGTTCTGCTTCACCGTAACGTCCTGTTTCACGATAAATTTCTGCCAGATTATTCAGACTTTCGGCAACATTGGGATGATTTTCTCCCAATAGGTGCTTATCAAGCTCTAAGGCTTTTATACATAAGGGTTCCGCTTCATTGTAACGCCCCTGTTCCCTGTACATATAACCAAGAGCATAGATCGTATCTGCTAATAGTGGATGCGCTTTTTGTAATACACGCTGCTTGAGTTCTAATGACTGCAAAAACAAAGATTCCGCTTCACTGTAGCGTCCTTGAGCGCGGTATATTAAACCTAAATTGTGCAAATCTGTGGCAACATCAGGATTTTCTTCTCCTAAAAATCGCTTATCTAATTCTATTGCTTGTTGCGATAAAGGTTCAGCTTCACTGTAGCGTCCTTGATGATAATAAAGTAGCGCTAAATTATTCAGTATCAGAGCAAAAGAAAGATGATTTTCACCCAGCAGACGTTTTTCGAGTTCTAATGATTGCAAATACAGAGGTTCTGCTTCGTCATAACGTCCTTGTTCATCATATAGTAATGCCAAATTGTTCAGACTGGCAGCGACATCGGCATGGTTTTCTCCTAACAATCCTTTCCTCAGTTCTAAAGCTTGTTGATATAGAAGTTCTGCTTTACTATATTGTCCAGTAGATTTATAAAGTCCTGCCAAATTATTCAGGCTAGTAGCAAAAGCCGGATGATTTTCTCCTAACAGGCGTTTTCTCACTTCTAAAGCTTGTTTATATAAGGGTTCGGCTTCGCTGTAGTTTCCTGTTGCACGATATATTCCTGCTAAATTGTTGAGGCTATTAGCTAAGTCTATCTGCAAACCCAATTCATTTTGTAACTCACTCGCCTGACGCAAATATTTAATTGCTAATTCCTGTTCTTCTTGATAATTTTGAGATTCACCCCGATCTAATCTGCTGTGGTAAATATCGCCTAATCTTGAGTATAAGGTAGCCAAGGTGGGGTCTTTAGTTCCCCGTTCTTGTTCTACTTTCTCAATTAACCTTTGTAAATCTTGAATGGGTAAGAAAAAGCGATTAGTTTCATTAGTATCTGTGCTAGCTAATTCTGTATCTCGAAAAACAAAGCGGATATTTTCTAATTCTTTACCAGGAATAGCATTTGTCTTTTGAGATTCAAACCGAAATACACCGTTGCGCCAACTCCAAAAATCAGGAGCTTTTTTAATTAGGTTGACTAAAATTTGATTAGTTACCCAAAGCACGATCGCAAATGGAAATTCGCGCAATCCTTCCCTTGTCCACTGTAAGTAACCAAAAAATTTCTCCTGTTCCGATTGCTCATTTCCTAACCTGAGAAAATACAATTGTTCAGCACCCGTCACAGTAATTACCGCCGGGTTTTGCTGACGGAGATATTCTTCTTGTTGTACTAGTTGGTTAAGAGCAGCTTTCAGGCTAGGTTCCTGACGTGCTAAAGTTACTCGATATGCACTGAAGGCTGGTTGTAATTCAGCTTCATATTGAGTAATTATCTCATCGCGAAAGCTAGCATCATCGCAAACCGCAATCAGTAAATTTAATCCCCGCTTTTGAGCTTCAATAGAAACAATTAAATCATCATAGGCATCCTGATTTGCTCCTTCATCATCTAATAATTCTTCATTTAACATTAATGGCTCCCTGTCTTCTCAAGCTTTCGATAATAATGGGATGAACATCATACCAAGTTTCATCAGTGCGATATTCTAGAACATATAGTCCATGTAACAAATCTAAAAACTCTGCTTGTTTGGGGTCGTTGGGCATAAATTGTTCATACACACTCTGCAAAATATCGATATCAGTTTTTCCTAACCGGATCGAAAAATCATTGCGAATTTTATTGATTGCTTGCAAAAGAATTTTATCATCAATAATAACTTTGGCTGAAGGATTTCGCCGGATAGATCGCAAACATATACGGCAACATTCCTTAGAAATCCGAATTAATTCTCGTAGTACGCCACCACTGTAAATTACGATTTTTTCAGCCGTATCTGCTGCGATTAATTCATTAGGAATCCGCTTTTGTAAAACTTCACCGAGAATCTTTGTTGCTTCTGGGCGAGGTTGGGCATTTGGGAAGCGATTTTTCCCTTTATCAAATATTTTTAATACAGGCATTGCCACAACTTGATCGTTGGTTTCGGTGGCAATTATTGTGCTAATAAATGTTTCTCGAAGGACTGCGATCGGGATAGTGTAGATAATTTGAAAGTTAGGTTGGCAAAGAGCTTTAATGTTATCTCGATAAATTTCGTTAACTCTGCCTAAATCCAGTTTATCTAAATCATCAATAATTACTAAAACGTTTTGTTTAGTTGCAGCTTGAATTAAAGCAGCGATTTCGTTAATTCTGGCAACTAAATCTGATAACTTGCGTTCAAATTCTTGCTTGATTTCATCCCGAACGCTAGCATCAGCTTTTAATTTAGAGCTAATCAACTTTAAAAGGTCAAAACCTATACTTACTTCTGCTTGCAAATTGGATTCTTCAGTACGAGTGCGGGTAGCGAACCACTTATAAAGAGCTTCTTTAGTAGATTGCGGAATATCAACTTTGCGAGCTTCTGCCTCTGTCATTAAATTAACTGCGATCGCAAACAGTATATTAATATGATTAACCGCCGACATTTCAATTTTATCGGCAATAGAAAACAGAACTACAAAATATTTATTTTGAATTTGTCGGCTAAATTCAGCTAACAAAGTAGACTTACCACATCCCCGATGTCCTGTAAAGACAATTTTGCCATCTCCATTAGGGCTATCTTCTACTAATTGGTTCAGGTCTGCAATCAAATCATCACCATATTCGACTCGAAATCTTTCCATTTCGTTCCGTTCCATTAACGGAAACAGTTCGAGATTGCTGTATGCTTCTTGAAAGGAGTTTAATAAGTCTTGAGACATTGGATAGTACTGTTAACGTGCTAACTATTCATATAATGGCTCATGATTTTTGAAGCACAAGTTTAGGTCATGTCTAGGATAGAGTATGCCTACATAACTTCTCAAATTTCGTTAATAAATAACTACTAAGTGAGTGGTATGTTATGTCTTAAAAAGAGATCCCTTAATTCCCAAACTTCAACCTATAATGAGTAATAGAGGTTAATAATCAATAAGACTGAATGATAGATTATACATTCGATAATTCAGACTGAATGATAGATTATACAGATAACATCCTAAAAGTTACTTAACATATAAATAAAATAAAATTTTCAGTTATAAAAATAAATTTTTAGTGTGCTTAGTCTCATCCCCCTCTAGCCGATGCGATAGTAGCTGTTGTTACTATTAGTTAGTAGTCTGTCAAAGAATAATTGACGAGTACATTCTTTGTAGAGACGGCGATTTATCGCGTCTCTCTAACGTGTCAGTTTTTTAGACGCGATAAATTGCGTCCTTACATGAGATACCGCGACTTCAAAACCAGCTTTTGCGACTTCAAAACCAGCATTTGCGACTTCAAAACTAGCTTTTGCGACTTCAAAACCAGCTTTTGTGACATCAAAACCAGCTTTTGCGACATCAAAACCAGCTTTTGCGACTCCAAAACAAGCTTTTGCGACATCAAAACAAGCTTTTGCGACTTCAAAACCAGCTTTTCTCAACGAATTTCAGCAAATATACCCGCATCTATCTAGTTGGCTAATGCCATCCAATGCTTTTATAATTCTGTAACTTCACTGTGGCTAGTGCATCTGCTTGTTGCGTATTGTGATGATATATAAATAACTCAGTGTATAAAGTCCGGGTTATTTATAAATAAATCCAAATAGGAAAACTATATGACGCAACGCAAACGAAACTCCATGTCGCTGACCAAAGCTGAACGACGGATTGAAGGAATGCAGACAATTAACCCTGAGTTAGACTTTAGTAATGGGTTTTCAATTGCTACTTACAACACCAAAGTAATTGAGTTACGAGAAAAGCTAGCCGCTTATAATCAAGCACAAACAGTAGTAAATAAGACACACAATGCATTGATAGAAGCAGAACGTGAGTTGAATACTTATTCTGAGCAAATGCTGTTAAACGTTGCATCTTGCTATGGCAAATATAGTGATGAATATGAGATGGCTGGTGGAACGCGCAGGTCAGACCGCAAGAAACCACGCCCAGTAGTAAACCAAACAGTGGCATCTGTGAAGTGATTGTTTGGACTCGCCGTTTCTTTAGATAAGGGTGCGTTGACCTTTGTGACAACGCACCATTAAATAATTCGTAATTCGTAATGGGCTACGCTAACGTAATTCGTAATTAAGTTTTATGACGGGTATTTAGATTCGATATTTGATGGCGAGATTGAAAAACACTGCCTTATCAATTTACAACATAGATAATTTGATATTTTTCCCTTACCTGCTATTCTGATTCCAAGCTATGCGGTTATGAGGTATACAAATCTTGCCAACTGCTGAACAAGGCATCAGGTGTGTCATAGTATGTCAATCTTTGACCAATACATTCACTCCTATTTACATTATCCGCCTTGATGAGCAAACAGGTAATGTGTTTATTTTGGCAGGAGATAACATAGAGGTAGAAATCTATCGCAATGGTCTTTAGAGGTTCTTGTGATTGAGCCAGAATTTAGCAGCATGAGCAAAACCGAGTTAAGAGCCTTCGTCATTGCTCACCCCGACAACAAAGCAGCGTTTCGTGCTTTTGTTGACCGCTTTACATCTGAAGCATCTCCAGAGACTTTTGACATCCCAAAATCGAATGCTGAGATTGAGGAAGTGGAAATTTTGATTAGACAAAAATTAGAACAATTAAAAATGAGCTAGATTTTAGAAGTTTCTTTTAAATATTGCAGAATTAATTGAGTCGAACAACTGTTCGGTTTTGCAACCTACCAAGCTATCCGACTCGGTTTTATATTCGGAGGTTGTCGCCTTCCTCGCTGGTTCAGGTCTGGACTCCCTGGTGTACGCTCGATAAATTCCTACTTCTCAACTCTGACTTTGGGGAGTATTCACGCTACAGCCACCACGCGAAAACCAATACTGCCGTAACGATACGAGCGCGTATACCCAATGCGATAGGCAGAACGGCAATTCTTGGCAACGCTGATAAAACCACTACCACGCAACAGTCTTATGTTATTATCTTTATCAGTCAGCCACGCACTACCATCTTTTGGCGCACTCAGGTAATTGTCATTATATACATCTAGACACCATTCTGATACATTACCATGCATATCGTATAAACCGAAAGAGTTTGGCGGAAATTTTCCTACATCTGTTGTTTGTTGACGATATTCCCCTTTTGGTGCAGAGCCGTAAGGATACTCACCGTTGTAGTTAACTAAATTTGTGGTAATCGTTTTACCAAAATAAAATGGTGTAGTTGTTCCCGCACGACAAGCATATTCCCATTCAGCTTCACTGGGTAGTCGATAGGTTTTTCCTGTCTTTTGGCTCAATTTTTTACAAAATTCTACTGCATCATCCCAACTCACCTGTTCTACAGGTCGTTTCTCACCTTTGAAGTTGGAAGGATTACTACCCGTAATTGCTTTATACTGTGCCTGGGTAATTTCATACTTACCCATGAAGAACCCAGGTACTTTTACCTGATGCTGTGGACTTTCATCTTTATTTCTCTCTGCTTCTCCTTCCGGTGAACCCATCATAAAGGTTCCCCCTGGTATCTTCACCATTGTTAGGGTAATACTATTTCCTAAGTCTTCAACAAATGAATTAGATGGGTAAGAACGTGGTACTACAATTGTCAAACCCAACCCAGCAATTGCAAACCCAGTAGTGTTAATTACACGTCGTCGTGACCAGTTAGGCAATATTAGGTTTTTTGATGGCGAAGAAGGTTTTGAAATTGTAGATGCTGGAAATTGTCCTGCACCAGAAGTCTGAGTATTATTAATCGGGGATGGTGGGGTTGGCTTGGGAGTTGGAATTTGAAAAGGTCTATTTATAGGTGTATTTGTGGCTGACTTAGATCCTTGTGGAATTGTTTGCTGAGGTAAATCAGGAATTGCAGAACTATTTCGCAACCGTTCAATTCTTTGTAAACTTCTCACCGCCTCCATATCTTGCCCTGAAGCCGCAGCTAATACCCGAATCCATAATTGCTCTGCTAAATCTAAATTCCTGTTTACTTCTGCTTGGTAAGCATCGTTTTTCAACGTGGCGATATCTGCTAGGGTTGCATATCGTGGCACAAGTATTAGGTGAGATTTATTCACAGGTTCAGCAATCACATAAGGCGTTTGCCTTGTATTCTTATACTGGCGAACCAGTTCAGGCACGCGAAACTTAAGATATTGCTCCAATCGTTCAACAGTAGCGCATTGACCTTTAATTCCTAACCCTTCTAGTAACGCAGTTGTAAAAGCACCTTGTTGTAAAGCTTCAATTTCATAAGAATACTGCTGGGGAATACAAGAAAAAATGCTGATGACTCCTTGTTGACGTGCTTCTTCTGCGGTTTGTCGCCCAATTCCTTCACCTGTTTTTTTACCTTCATTGCGACAAGCATCCAGAATCAAGACAACATTATCAGCACCGCAGCGACGCAGACGTTCACTCACAAAGTTAATCGCAATTGCCGTGTTTTCAATATCCTCTGGATCGCCATCACAGGGCATGAGATAATCACGGTCAGCGTATCTTATCCCATGACCACTGAAGAAAAACCAGAAATTATCCCCTGCTCCCATAAAGGGATTCTCAAATAACTGCCGTAAAATTCGCAGCAAATTAGTGCGAGTTGGGCGGGTTGATTTTCCAGCAACATCAGGGGAGTCATCAGAGAAGAAGAATATCCGCTCAAATCCGGCTTCATTCGCCAGAAACTCCTGCATTAACTGTGCATCCCGCTTGGCATAGTTTAGCGGTTGCAGATAATCATACTGGTTAATTCCGATCGCGATCGCCCAATTTTTTGCCATCTCATTATGGTTCTTGGCGCTTGAACTTCAGCTTAATTGCTCCTTTACTCCCAGCTTTAGCACCATTGCCAATTAATTTAACTTCTCCTTCGGCACTAATTTCTACCGACAACTCAATTTCATCTAGCTGCATCTTGGAGTTGACTTTTGCTTGCTGTTGGGCTTGACTAAACAAATTCCCCACAACTTTGAGAAAGTGAGTCATATTTTGCTCTAATGTTTGAGCGCTAACCTTAACCGCATCTCCTACGCCTTTGCTACCAATACTTTCCCTGATAGCTTCGTCTCCCCAACCGCGTGTATTACCACTCCCGCCTTTAGCACCGTCAGGAATCGATATTTGCGGCGTTTCATCGGTAACAATCCAAATGCCGTCGTCTTGAGGTGTTTCTGACATATCACTTTAAATATTTAGATGAAATTTTCCCATAAATACAGATACAACGGTAGAGATAGCGATTCCGATTATTAAGAAGTTTCAGTTACCCTGAAATTTCACTGAATATCTTGGATATTGTACCAAATACCATAGAGATGCCGAAATGTAGAAGCAGCAATCCCTTGCAAAGACGCGATTCATCCCATCTCGTAAGCGTCTCGTAAATCTATCACGTCCGATCTTTCCGCAATCCAGGGAATGCATCGCCCCTAATAAAACAGATATCGTAAACAGAATGAAAATGCGATCGTTTTTGCGATCGCCCCCTTGTAGAGACGCGATTCATCGCGTCTTCTTCCTTCCCATCATTTACATAGCGCGAATAATTCCGAGTTTTTTGGGTTGGCAATTACATCAATGCAAAGCAATAATTGCAGAAATTTTGATATCAAAGATGTAATTATGAATCATTACGATCCTCAACCACAAAACAACAAACCCAAATACAAAGGTAAATATCGAATTGATTCAACACGCTTACCAGCATGGAGTTATGCCAGCAATGCCGGATATTTCGTTACTATTTGCACCGACGCTAAAAAATGCTTTTTTGGTGATATTGTAGAGGGTGAAATGCAGCGATCGCTAATTGGAGAAATTGCTCATAAATTGTGGTACGAGATTCCTAATTATTTTTCTAATTGCCAGATAGATTCGTTTTGTGTCATGCCTAATCATATTCATGGAATTTTGATTATTAATCAAATACGAGAAGGAGACGCGATGAATCCACGAACACAGGAAGAAGACGCGATTCATCGCGTCTCTACAAGGGGGGATATGCAACGAGGTGGGGTTACTGGGTTATTTAACCCGATGTTGTCTAAAAATTCCCTTTCTAAAATTATTAGATGGTACAAAGGACGATGTACATTTGAAATTAATCAAATTTATGAAGGTTTTGGGTGGCAAGAAAGGTTTCATGACAATATAATTCGCAACCAATTCGCCCTCGATCAAATTAGACAATATATTATCAATAACCCAATTAATTGGGAAAGCGATCGCGAACAACCACCCCATCCCCCCTTGTAGAGACGCGATTCATCGCGTCTTTTTCCTGTGTTTGATTCATCGCATCTTCTTCCTGTGTTCGATTCATCGCGTCTTCTTCCTGTATTCGATTCATCGCGTCTTATACTATTGACGCGTATACCGATGTTTCACCCCAATCGGGAAATATTCAAAATCCCCCATTGGAGCTAATGTAACCTGTGGTGTTTGATATTCTACGGGAACATAATTAGCAAACTCACTATTGAGACGTAACAATTGTGAAAGAATAGAAGAAGCGATCGCAAGTCTTTGGGCTTCATTACCCTCTACCCCTACAGCTAATTCCACAACTACAGATAAAAATCGGTTTTTATCAGCATCTTCTTTCACCTGCAACACGAATTTACCCGTCACCCATTCTTGAATTCCTGGTTGTTCTAATCCCACCGTCACATTTTCGGGATAGATATTTGCGCCAAAGTAGGAAACTGTAAAGTTAGAACGTCCAAAGACATAAACAAAAGGTAGCTGATGAATACCTCTTGGTGATTCTTGAGTATCGAAACGGAGATTTTCCAACGGGTTAAATCCCCATTCTGCTAAAAATTGCAGCATGGCATCATAACTAATTATCCCACCAGTATCCAAGATGTCATAACGCACTAAGGGAATACCATTATCTCCCGAAAACAGCAATCCGCCATCTTGAACTTCAAAAAAGCGAGTGAAAGGATCGTATTGTACTAGCGTGGGTAAACGCGATTCCCCAAATAAAGTTCTAGCTGCATCGGGATTTTCTGCCAAAAAACGGCGAATACAGATACTTAACGGGGTTTCATTACCCAAAACTCCCGCATCCGCAGTGCCGTAAAGTGATGCAAAATCATAACAAGGATTTCGCGAACCAACTCTTTCGCCAACTAAACTCCGCCATTCTTCACTAAATACTTCTCCCGCCATGACTAATTTAATCTGATATTGCTGCCACTCCACCCCACGAGCGATACCAGTGTCAATCACATCTTTTAAAAATGGCGGGTATCCTAATAACACGACTTGCTCAAAACCTGAACCAAGTTCTTGGACAACTCGCAAGATTTCTTCTTTGTTGTTACCAGGAGTAATTACAGTGATGGGATAACCTTTGCTAGCAAGATAACGACAGCAATTAGTGGTAAACATTCCACCTACCCAAGTGCCTAAAGTGAAACAAATCACTGCTAGGGTACGTCTGGTATCTGCATAGAAACTATCGTGAAAAATCTGTTCAAAGCGTGTGGCGATTTGGAGTTCATCTGTGAAAAAACGAGGCCAAAATGTCGGTTTCCCACTGGAACCTGATGAAGCAGCTATCATGTCGCACGCTTGGAGTTGTCCGTTGCGGCACAAGTCAGCTAGAGGATAACGCAGTATATAATTTTGTTTAGCGATCGCTGGTAGTTTTTGAAACTGCTCTAAGGTTTGAATAGTCGCGGGATTAATTTCCCTTTCTGCTAAAAACGCCTTGTAGGCTGGTACATTCGCCGCCACATCGTGAAATAAACTCAAAGCTGCTGAAGTTTGAGTGTTGAGATGCCTTTGCAGTAGAGTTTCTAGGGGGGTAGACAAAAAATCTTCAAATGCTTTAATTACTTGCTGCTGTCTTGATTTGCCGTTCATGACACTTGCTTATTTATCCTGAAGTAGAACCAACACCGTTTAAAATAATTCGTAATTCGTAATACTCGCCTTCATGCGAGAAGCAAGCTACGTAATTCGTAGAATATCCGAAAATGAAGGTATGTGCGTTGTAGTCATTAAATAAAACCTTAATTTATCCTTCAGCACCATGCAGCTCTATTGCAGTAAACAACACACAAATAATGGTAGTAACCGCTTTTGCACCCATTGTGGCGAACCATTACCTCTTGCTGTGGGACAGGTTGTGGATAATCGCTATCAAATTATCCGTCATCTAGGACAGGGTGGTTTTGGACGCACCTATTTGGCGGAAGATATCAATAAATCCCATCAAACCTGTGTGCTGAAGGAATTTGCACCCCAAGTACAAGAAAATCAAGATTTACAAAAAGCTAAAGAGTTATTTGAGAGAGAAGCTAATGTCCTAAAAAAACTCCAGCATCCACAGATTCCCCGTTTTCACGCCTCGTTACAAGTGAAGATAGGTACTAAAGATTTTTTCTTTTTAGTGCAAGATTATGTGGATGGTGAGAATTACTACCAGTTATTAGAACAGCGTGAAAGTCAAGGAAAAACCTTTAGTGAAGAGGAAGTAATCACCCTCCTGCAACAAATTTTACCTGTATTATCATACATCCACTCACAAGATGTAATTCACCGCGATATCTCTCCCGATAATCTAATTTGGCGGCGTTCTGATAATCTACCAGTACTAATTGATTTTGGTGGCGTCAAGCAATTGCCAGCTTCTCAAGGTTTTTGGCGTACCAAGTTGGCTGAAAATAATACTTTACTGGGTAAAAAAGGTTACGCTCCCGAAGAACAGCTACGGCAGGGAAAAGCATTTTTTAGTAGCGATTTATATTCTTTAGCGGTGACATCACTGGTGTTACTCACAGGTCAAGAACCGCAGAAACTATACGACAGCTATCAGGGAATTTGGAGGTGGGGAAAAGAAATCCAAGTTAGTCCCAAACTAGAAACAGTGTTAAAAAAGATGCTGGCTTATCGACCGAGCGATCGCTACCAACGAGCCGAGCAAATCCTCAGAGATTTACCATCGCCAACTGCAACTAAATCTTCAGGTAATTATATTACCACCAAGATCAAGACGATGGTAGTTGCTCCGGGAAGACAACGCGCCAGTGCTGTTATGAGCAGATTTCAGAGGCAAACGCAAGCAATTGTTAAACCGGCATCTTTCCCTGTTTGGATTCGCCCTTTTGTGATGAGTTTAGGGGGAACGGCTTTAGTTGTTTTAACTGGCGCAGGTGCTTGGGCGGTAGTAAATGCAGTGATTAAGAGTGTAACTTCAATTACTATTCCATCAATTTCATTACCGCAAATCCCCCAGTTTCCCAATCCCAGCGGTAAACCAGTCGGCGACAAAGAAAAAAATAGCGACCTCCAGAAAATTATCAGTCGTCGTCAAGACCTAAAAATTACCGAAGGATTTTTTATTCGCACAGTAGACGATTTATTTTATACAAAAAAACCAGAATTAAAGGGACGTAGCTTGACATCTAAACCTGAAGATGCTGGTTTACGAGATGAATGGTCTGATATCGCCGATAATTTATTAGATAAACTAGAACAGGCTGACCTCAGTACAGCAGCTCGTCGGAAATTAGGAAACTATAGTCAAAAAGATTACGATACATGGAGACGACAAGCGCGATCGGGGCAGTTTGGGAACTATACAATCGATCAATTGACCAAAGACACAAATGAAAAATTCGATCGCTTGTTTCCCGATCAACAGCGTAAGAAACTAAATCAACAGACTTTTGGTCAAATTTGGTATGCGATCGCAGCCGATCGAGTCAGTAAAGTACAATCTGGCAAATAAGGCGACTGGGGAGAAATAACTTAATAACAAATGACAAGTGACAAATGACAAAAATATATTGTTCTAAAGGACATGAAAATTCCCCAGGTAGCCGCTTTTGTCTCCAGTGTGGTGAGAATTTGTTGGATACGCCCATGAGTTATAGTATCCAACCAGGAATGACTTTAGGCGATCGCTATGCGATCGTGCGTCAAATTGGCCAAGGTGGCTTTGGACGCACTTATTTGGCTGAAGATGTCAACCGTTTCCGCGAACTTTGTGTTTTAAAAGAATTTTCCCCCCAAGTTCAAACCGCTTACGTTGTCCAAAAAGCTGAAGAACTCTTTGAGAGAGAAGCGAGTGTTCTTTATAAACTGCAACATCCCCAAATTCCCCGTTTCCGGGAACTGCTGCGGCTGAATTTAGGGGGCAAAGAATATCTATTTTTGGTGCAAGATTATGTAGAAGGGGAAACTTACAATTCTTTGTTAAATACCCGACTACAACAGGGTTTACGCTTTACAGAGGCGGAAATACGCCAATTATTCTTTTCAATTTTGCCAGTGTTGGAATACATTCATTCACTAGGAGTAATTCATCGAGATATTTCTCCAGATAATTTAATGCTTCGGACTGTTGACAAACTGCCAGTTTTAATTGATTTTGGTGGTGTCAAACAAGTAGTAGCAACCGTAGCTTCCGAATATTACCAACCCGGCATGGTTGCACCTCCGCCAGCACCAACCTTATTAGGAAAAATCGGATTTGCACCGCCAGAACAAATGCAAACTGGGTTAGTATCTCCCCACAGCGACTTGTATGCTTTGGCTGCAACAATGTTGGTATTACTGACAGGGAAACAACCCCAAGAATTAATTGATACTTATACTCTCACCTGGCAGTGGCGACGGGAAGTTAATCTGAGTCAAAATCTGGCACAAGTATTAGATAAAATGCTATCCGCTAGACCAAGCGATCGCTATCAATCAGCCCGTCAAGTACTCCAAGCCCTCAACTCACCCCCAGCGAATTATCCGCCAACTCAATATCCCACTCCACCACAACCCACAGCCGCCACCGTCGCCGTCTCCCCACCTCCCCCACCTTCCCCAACCCCTGCATATCCGTCATATCCCTCATCTTCCCCCTCTTCCTCCTGGTGGACACCAACAAAAACCTTTATTGTGGCGGCGCTAGTAGTTGGGAGTGTGGGATTAATTTGGTGGGGATTGAATGGCAGACGAGATGTGGGGCAAGTCAACCCTAATCCTACAGCCAGTCCCATTCCAACTAGCGAACAACCAACCGATCCTCTAGCGCAATATTCGCCAGCAGAAAGAGAACGCAAAGAAAAATTAAGCGATCGCCGTCAACAGTTGGGTATTGACTCTAACTTCTACGTGAACTTAGTGAATCAAGTTTTTTGGGACAGAAATCCCAGTTTACGGGGACGTACTCTCAGTAATGGCCCTGAAGATGAGAGTTTGCGCGCAGAATGGGATAAAACAGCTTCGGAATTACTAGAAAAGCTTGCACCACTGAGTAATAATGCCCGCCAAAAACTAGGAACTTACACAACTGCTGAACGCGATCGCTGGAAAGTGGAAGTCAACAAAATTAACGTTGGTAGTCGTTCTTTATATGATTTGGGAGATGCTGCATTCTTACGTGTATTTCCTGAGCAACGGGGTAAAAGTTTTCAAGGTCAGCCCATAGGACAAGTTTGGTATGGATTTGTTAGCGATCGACTCAGTGCAATCCTTGACGGTAGCGCTTTCCAGAAACTTGTCTTCGATCCGGGAGCTACTGGCAAAACAGTCAATGGTACTCTCCAATCTGGTAGTGGTAAAGTATTCATTGCCGGACTTGCCAAAGACCAATCTCTGGATTTGAAGCTAGAAGCAAATTCCCAAGTTTTGTTATCAGTCTATTCACCCTCTGGCAAAATTCGATTTTTAGAAGATTCTACTAAGCGTAGTTTGTCAACTAAATTACCAGAAAATGGATTTTATGAGTTTGTCGTAGTTTCCACAGCAACGAAACCAGTAGATTATCAACTCACTATTACAGCGGAAAATCCCATCGCTCCCCCATCACCAACACCCACGCCCACGGAAACATCCACACCTGCACCAACTCCCACGCCAACGCCGACACCTACCCAAACACCCACGCCTACAGAAACCTCCACACCTGAACCAACACCAACACCAACACCAACACCTGAGACAACGCCCTAGTACCGCAAGGCAAAATTAAAAATTAAAAATTAAAAATTAAAAATTAAAAATGAATACAGCATAAGGGTTTCGTTGATTTGGAATGATTGGTTTATTTCCGCCGTGTTGTACTAGTGGTCTGTCAAATTTAATTTGATAGTAAGCAAGTTCGTAGTCAAGACTTTAGTCTTTAATTTTCTAAGCACTAAAGTGCTTACTACAAACTTTTCTTTACTAGCTTAGACAAATGTTGGGGTACATATTAAAGGTTACTGGACAAGGGAAAATTCCATACCTTTACCCTTTACCCCTTACCCTTTTCCCCACAATGCCAAGAAGTCTATTGTAGTAGTGTCTTTCAATCTGTCTGCACTACACCTAAACGCAACGCAATTCGCTGGTGTTTGGTTGGATCGTAAGGTCTACCTCTGTGCATCACTTGTGAGTTGTCCCAAAAAATAATATCTCCTGGCTGCCAAACATGGGAGTAGACTGGCGTGCAGTCTAGAACAGTTGCAAACAAATCCTCCCAGAAACGTTTTGCTTCCTCTGGTCGATCTTCCATACCAACTGCGATCGCAGTGTCCGAACCTAAATATAATCCCTTTTTACCAGTGACTTTGTGAGTGGACACAATGGGATGCAGTTTCTTCGGTATATCAGTATCTGCATTGGGTTTTTGAGAAAATCTTGGTGGCGAGTGATACATCGACATCTGCTCTAATTGCTGCTGATGTTGAGGATCTAGATTATTGTAAGCTTCTACCATATCGAGGAACTCAGTAGTGTGAGGTTGCCCATCTACACCTTCCGGCACTTGTATTCCATAAAGCATCACAACATATAGTGCGTTCATATCCAGTCCCTCTGTACTGGGGAGGCCATCTTTATCATGATGCCATTGCCACGCATATTTCCCGGCTGGATCGGCAACCGGCCCCTTTGGATTGCCCAATATATAAACATATTGGCTTTGTAAATCTGGACTAATCTCAGGATCTAATGTTTTCGGAGGGCCGCCAAACATAAAATCGCCAAAGGTCTGCTTGGCAAATTCTTTTAATTGTTGTGCAGTTATCTGTTGCTGTCTAACGACTACAACGCCATGTTTCCAAAGTGATTCTTTTAATTCACGCGACTCTATTTCTGTGAGGCAGTTAAGATTGCAACCGCGCAGGACTTCAATTCCCAGTCTTGGGTGGTGCTGGATTGTTTGTTGTTGAGTAATTTGAATCATTGCTATGCATTTATTTTGGTAGCAAACTATCGGATCGAACTATATAGTTAATTAGTGTAGATAGGAAATTTCTGTAGTAGTATCTTATCTAAAAAAGTTGCCCAAGTATATTAAATATTGAAGGAGCTATAGGACTAGTATTTGATTTTTGAAATTACTCGTAGAGGCAGGGAACAGGCAATAGGCAATAGGCAATAGTGAAGAAGAGGATTATAAGTGTACGGATTTTTTTCAGAAATCAAACCGGATTCCTATACTAATCAAAGTCTGTCGGTAAATTTGGTTGGCGATAATGTTGAAAAAGTCGATTTATTTGTGCTGGTGTCACACGTCCGAGAGAAAGTTCTGGTAACGCACCTTCAGGAAAAAAACCTACTTCTTCAGTTTCAATACTTGATGATGGAGAACCACCAATAAGTTCGCAGTGAAAAAACAGCTTGTAGATATAAAACGGTAATGGTGGATGTCCCTGTTTGTTTCTGTCATAGACAGCTAAGAGTTTGATTGCACGTGCTTGGTATCCAGATTCTTCATATATTTCTTTCACAACTGCCTCACTGGGCGACTCGCCAACATCAGCCCATCCACCAGGTAAAGTCCAGCAGCCGTCTACTCGCTCCTTGACTAACAATATAGTATCGTCACGAAAAATTGCTCCTCGCACATCAACTTTGGGAGTTGCATATCCGAGTTCACGGCTAAATAAATCGAGAATATAGCTGTGTTCTACATTTGAGTAACTCGCCATGATTTCCGTGGCGATCGCTCGTAATTGTTTGTAACGTTCTATATCATAAACATTCTCAGAATAAGTCAAACCATTTTGAGCGATCGCTTGTAACTTCTGTGCCCATTCCAGCCATTTGGTTTCCACAGTTTTTCTCCTATTTACGCTAGAAGCGCACAGATGTGCGCCCCTAACGATGGTTTAATTAGCTGAAAATTGCTGTAACGTCTATATTAAGCATCATCTAAAGCTGTAATTCCAGGCAATTCCTTGCCTTCAAGTAACTCCAAGCTAGCGCCGCCGCCGGTGGAGATATGGCTCATTTGGTCGGCTAAACCAACTTTTTCCACAGCCGCTACTGAGTCACCACCGCCGATAATGGTAGTTGTGCCAGTTTTACCGATTTCAGCCAGAGTATGAGCGATCGCTTCCGTACCTTTCGCAAATTTATCAAACTCAAACACACCCATTGGCCCGTTCCAAATTACCGTTTTGGTATCTGCAAGGGCTTCTTGGAAAAATTTCACCGAGTCTGGCCCAATATCCAAACCCATCCAACCATCGGGGATATTCTCAATGCTAACGGTTTGAGAATTGGCATCTGGGGCAAAGTTATCTGCCAATACCACATCGGTGGGAAGCAATAAAGCAACGCCCCGTTCCTTAGCCTTAGCTTCCAAAGATTTCGCTAGTTCCAGCTTGTCTTCTTCTACCAAAGACTTACCAACATTCAAACCACGGGCTTTGTAGAAGGTGAAAATCATCCCACCACCGATGATCAGCTTGTCGCACTTCTCTAGCAGTGTTTCAATTACGCCAATTTTGCTGGAAACTTTGGAACCGCCAATAATTGCCGCTAAAGGACGTTGGGGATTTTCAATGGCGTTTTGCAGATATTGCAATTCCTTCTCAACCAAATATCCAGCCACAGAAGGACTGAGGAATTTAGTCACACCTTCAGTGGAAGCATGGGCGCGGTGTGCAGTACCAAAAGCATCATTTACATAAAAATCAGCATTAGCTGCCAATTTTTCCGCAAATTCTGGATTGTTTTTCTCTTCTTCTGGGTAAAAACGGACATTTTCGAGTAACAGCACTTGGCCATTTTGCAACGCGCCAACTTTCGCTGCAACTTCATCACCAATGGAATCATCAGTTTTAACGACTTCTTGCCCCAGTAACTCAGACAGACGCTTGGCAACGGGAGTTAGGCGTAATTTGTCATCCACACCCTTGGGGACGGCCAAAATGGCTGGCGAGAATGACCTTAGCTCCCTTCTGCGTCAAATCTTGGATGGTTGGTAGAGCGGCGCGAATGCGAGTATCGTCGGTAATGTTGCCTTGATCGTCCACAGGCACATTAAAGTCAACCCGCACTAAGGCACGTTTCCCAGATATATCAGCCGAAGATAAACTTGCTAAACTTTTTTTGGACACACCAAACTCTCCTGATTGCCTTTTTGTTATTGTTTTGAAAGTAGAACCATCAAGATTTTACCGGAGTCAGGGGTACCCAAGTGACAGATATATTTAAGACGGTATTATTTCCTATCGATCAAAGCCGGGAAACGCGGGAAGCTGCTGATGTTGTCACCAACGTAGTTAAAAAATACAGCAGTCGCTTGGTGCTGCTGTCTGTGGTAGAAGAACCACCTCCAGACGCGCCTAGCGCAGACGATCCGATGGTGTTGCCAGAAGTAGTTGCGAAACTGCTGGAAAATGCCCAATCTTTATTTTCTGGGCAAGGTATTCAATCTGAAACCTTAGAAAGGCAAGGCAAACCAGCTTTTACGATCTGCGATGTTGCTGATGAAATTGGGGCAGATTTAATTATCATGGGCTGTCGGGGGCTAGGCTTGACTGAAGAGGGAGCGGATGATAGCGTTACCACTCGCGTGATTAACCTTTCTCCTTGCCCAGTGCTGATTGTGCCTTAGCAGCGTGTTGCTCAATACTAGTTGTAGTGCGATCGCTAATAAAAAGTTTTGCGGTTGTTGTAAAAAGGGGGCTGAGGAAGGTTGTCCTAGATTTAGTAATGCTAAATAAAGGCATCAAGTTTTAGCCTTAAGCAAGCATTATTGACTCCTACCTCCTGCCCCCTGCCTCCTTAAACCTTAGCATTCTGAATTTTTTGATTATCTAATTTTCTGATTCCTCCAAAAACGATTAACCAAACTACTACAATAACCCAGTGAATTAAAACGATCGCAAATAAAGATCCTGTGAGGGTATATGCAACAGTACAGATAATTCCCAAAAATGCCGCTAAAACAAGAAAAACACGATTAAAAAATGTAGTAATTCCAGCTTTAAAAAATGTTTTAGCATTTAAGGGATGATACAAAATAAATAATACTAAACTCACTATTACCCACAAAGACCATTGGAACCAACTGGTAATTTCGCTAGGATGAGGAAGCAAAAAAACGCGAAAAAAGAGTTCTTCCACAATTGCAGGTAAAAATAAGCAACGTAATATTAACAAGCATTTATTAGTCCAATTTGCAGACCATAGTTCTATCTGTAAAAATCCAAATTTCCAACCATAAGGTAGAGCAAAAATACTATAAATTACCAGCAGTACAACAATAACTAACCAATCTTTTAGCCTTGGAACTACTAAGGACGCTAAAACGCGATTTAAAAGAATTGAAAGTGGTGAAATATTGGTAAAAGGAATCTTAATTTGTCCTAAAAGTGCTGTTGGGGCAATGGGTGTAATATTAGATTCCCAACCACCGACTTGATTAGTTCGCAATACTTGCATAGTTGCGCCATGTTTTAAAAATATTGCGGCTAGGTCGTCGTGTGCAAGTCTAGGCATTATTGTTCGCCATGTTGTCAAACCAGCCCAAATACTACGATCTTGAAATGGTTTCGTCGTTTTTCCTCTGCCCGTACCTGCGAGTATACCTGCTTGACTTTGCCAATCAGCGCGAACTATACCCAAGGGTGCTAACTGTTGTTCCAAAGATTGACCTAATTCAACTAGCTGCTGAAAGCGTAAAGTTTGCGGGTGATTAGGGTTGGCGCGTATCCAAGTTTGAATTTGAGGAGTTATAGCAACTTGGTTTTTAATTGCTAATATCGCAGCATAAAGTGCTTGACTTGAGTCTTGGACACATGAGGTAGCAGGTGATACCATTGCGCCACCAGTTCCATCACCAACTCGATAACGTGCCATTGTTACCTGTAATTGTTGCTGAAATTCTTTTAAAGGCGAAAGTTTGACACCATCGAAATCATAATCCTGCGTTACAGGGTCGAATTCGATCAGAATATCTGATACTGGACGTGTTGCTAGCCAACCACGTTGTAAATTACCCATGTAATCAGCCCATGTATGCGTTCCGGCAATAATTCCATCAGGGTTATGGGCATAAATTTGCTGGTATTTAGTCTCAAAGCGTAATTTTTTAGTAAACTCATCGCGGACAACTTCTGCAATTCCAAAAGCGAAATGTCCGGTGACAGTATAAGGTACTCCTAATGGTTCAGCTTTACGTCCGCCAATTCCACCGAATAGGTGTAGAACAATAGCTTTATTGCCTTCTTGCCATGTTGATATAGATTGATTAAGTGAATTTTGTGTTTCTCCAGATTTTAATAATACAGTATTGAATTTACCTTTATTGTTCTTAGTATTTTGCCAATTTATATCTTGGATGTAATTTAGCCCTAATTCCTTACCAGTAATAATTTGACGGGGTTGAATTTGCAACAGAGAACGAGGTGCAAGTGCGCGTACCGTAAATACGCCCTTTGTATCGGCAGCCCCATAAATATACCACCCATCTTCACCCGCAGGCGATCGCTCGATTTGCTGCGAACTTGAAGGAGCAAAATTTCGCGAATCTATTGCTTGTTGGGGAATGCGAATAGTTTCTTCAATCCCATTAAATTTATTTGCATTAGGATTATAATGTTGTACCAAAAAATAATCGTTATATTGCTTTTCCTTGGGAAATAAACTAGTTTTATATTGAGATTCAATCGGTTTAATTATTTTTACCAACCCATAAAATCTCCCAGTTGCCAAAACAGGTTCGCGTTCAATTTGCAAAATAGATTTTTCTTGATTGGCATCAATGATTGTAGTTGAATCTAAAACAACAATTGTTTCATCATCAGGATTTGCACCAGCCAAAGAGCGTAAAATCCCTACCTGACGAACTCCATTTAGTCGAAAAGGATGAATATTTCCTTGTTTTTGACTTTTAATCACTTCAGGAGTGAAATTTATATCTCGCGTTACGGCTCGTTCCAAAGCCAGCAAATTTTTATTCTTTTTCCACTCCAAACGCACAATTTGACCTACCAAATTTTGTGCTGTAGGTGGTGCATATTGTACTTCCATCCATACCCAATCTAAACCATCTTGTAACTGCTGTTTTGTTGGTAAAATTAACCTTCCTATCCAATCGCCAATAGGTTTATAAAGGTTTGTAGATGGAATTTGGGAAATGGGATAAAAAGCAGATTGATTAAAGTTTTGTTGAATATGGATCGCGTAATTGCTTTTTTGCTGTACTAACTGGGATTGGGTTGGGGAGAGTTGCCACAACGCAATAACTGCAATGAACACTAGCAGTAAAAATCTCGTAAATAGTAGCCTTGCTTTTCGACTTAATCCCCGAAAAATCATATACGATCAGCAAATAAAACTTGCTGATAATCTTACTATAAATACACAGTTTTGACTTTCTGCTCTAATCCAGGGCTATTGCATTCTAAGAGGATGTTTTAAAAGTCTGTAGTAGTGTATCAAATATTTGTTTACCCCACCCTAACCCTCCCCTTATAAAGGGGAGGAACCGGATTTTCTTGTTTTCCCCTTAATCAGGGGGGATTAAGCAGAGTGGTTTCATACAATGAGAGAAAAAGTAAAACTGCTTGTCAAACCCTCTCTCCGCTTGCCTAACGGCAGGCTGACGCCAACGGGGAGAGGTTTGGAGAGGGGTCAAAATCTATCGTTATGCATGAGAAATCAAGACTTATGTATTTTTCTTTTTTCGTATGAGAGCTGATTCGTAAAGAAAATCTGAAGGATACTCAACTCGTTACTAGGTCTGAGTTTCAGCGAATAAGTATTTTTTTGACTCAAATTCCTGAAATCCTTGCAAGACAAGTACTTTACTTGAGTTTACAAATTAGCTCTGAAACCACCCTGTTAATCAGGGGGGATTAAGGGGGGTAAAAATGGGATTAAAATTATAGCCAAACGCTTTTAAAACAACCTCTAAATGTAGGCGATATATAAGATATCTGATGAAATTAAATATGCTTTATCTAGAATCTTTGTAGAGACGTAGCATTACTACGTCTCTATATTCTTTTTCAGCAAATATCTAATGACAAACAGAAAATTATGAGCGTCGTCGGAAGTCGGCGCTCAGAATTTCAAAGACCAAACTAGCGTGGTGTAAATATGCACTGTTTATTTGCCTAACAGCTTAAAAACGATAGTTGCGATCGCGCACCCACATACTAACTGGCACTGCCTTACCTTGCGGATCTACTTTCGCCTTGACCACAATCGGTGGTACTTGTCCTCGGCGGGCGCGTTGGGCTTGTAAGTCGTTCCGAATTTGCTGGCGTTGGTTTTCTGGGATGTAATATGTTTCTAAGCCGTAGTTAACGGAACCATCCTGATAAACACCTTTTAAGGCTGCCTGATTAGCTCTAAGAGTTGTGGGGCGATCGCTACTTACTCGTAACGGTCTCCAAGCTCTCGGAACACCGCGCCCAGTAGAGAATTGCTCTTGCAAAGTCACGTAAATATTGGTTCCTTCAGGCAATCTTCTGCCGCTTCCACGACCTTTGCTGACTAATGTTTGCCAGCCAGGTAGTCTGCTCAAATTTGAGGTACGGGATATGTTGTAATCTAAGGCTAAGGTGTTACCTGCGATCGCATTATTAGGGTCTACAGGTACGGTTTGCAAAATCACCGTCTTACCTGTTACATCTGTATAAACTGCTTGGGCTGGTACTGCCATAATTAACCCTGTTTGCAGCGCTAGGGGAGCAAGTAACCGCCAAAAAGGTAAGGGCTTATTCGATTTTTGTTCAGTAGCAATCAAGTAATCCCGAAAAGTCACCTTACTGGAAAATTCAGCTTCCGGAGACAAGGGTTTATTCTTAGATTCAGAAGAAGTATTAGTCATGAGCGTAGTCCTAAAAAGCAGAGGTCTTGAAGAGGTTAAAAGTAACGAGATTAGGACTAACGCAGAGAAACTTTAAAAACTTTGACGCACAGAGAGTTCTCAATTTTGGATTTTGGATTTTGGATTTTAGATTTTTTATTCAATCCAAAATTTAAAATTCAAAATCTAAAATTTGCCCTACTTTTTACTTGTAGAGCTACCACCAGGTAGGCGGCGTTCAAACCAGAGTCCAGCGCTAATTAAAGCAGAACCGCACAGGACATAGACTAGCGACCTAAAAAGTAAGTCGGTGTCGTACTCCTGCACGCGACTGATAATTTGCAGTGTTACTAACAGCATACCGCCCCAAAAGGAAATTCTGTTGCTTAATTTCAATCCTTCTTGAATTAGTCCCCAGGCTAATGTTGCAAGAAGTACATTGAAAATAAAAATGCCAAGTTCATCAATCCGGCTGATAGTTTGATGCCAAAAAGGTACTATTGCAATAAAGACAAGAAATGTACTAATGACAGCAGTTGTGAAAATCACTTCGCGGCGCGGAGGATTATTTCTTTGGCGCAGTAGAAACAACCATTGCAAAACCGCCAAGCCGCTGAGAATCCCCAAATCGATGATTGGCAGAGACTCAAATAAGTTTGTCAAATTCGTTGGCTGATTATAACTATAATTTGGAGATTCCCAGACCCAACGAAAAGACAAAACGTAAAAGACGATGCCAAAGCTTAACAACGCTAAATTACGGGCTAGATATTGAAACAACCTGTAATTTATGGTTGGAAAGAGTAAATCATCATAACTCCAGAATAATGCAGGTGGCAGTGCAAAAGCAAAAGATGCCACCCAAGGGGCTATATCAGCATAATTCAGCAATGGCAGTGGATTAAGGTTAGCTTGTAAGGAACTAGCAAAAACAAAAGCTGCTAGACCAAAAATCCAACGGGAACGACAGAAGTAGGCTAAGGGTACAAATACCAGCCATGCCAACAAAGGCAGATGCTGCACTACTAACCGCGACCAAGTTAACTCTCCTGAAGCGTACCATAAGTCTTCTAGTCCAGTCCAGTAGCCGATTTCCACAAGGATAATTGACAGAATTCCTAAAGAATTTAAAGACAAACTGAAGGCCATGACCACAACACCAAATCCCCAGGCGAGAAACAGTTGGGAAACTGAACCGATGATATTGAACATCTGGGCCATCAGCAGTAAATTTGCACCGAAGATGAAGGCGCTTAAAATAAGCAACCCTTCTCCCAGTAGGCGTTTGCTTCGTTCTGGTTTCTTTCCTTCAGGTGGCCTCCAACTGTAAAATCCAGTGATGGCGATCGCAAAAAACAAACTCATCATCAAAATAATTTTGACTTCTCGCGATCCTCCCTGCCAGTTTCCTGATACAAAGGTAATTATGCCTAAGCATAAAAGTATGCTACCGATAGCGATCGCTATTGCCTTATTGCGATCGCGTGCAGCAGCTTCCAAGTTTTTAAATTGATAACGTTCTGCTATCTGCTCATACTGCGAAGAACTAATTAATCCTTCATCCCTCCATAGTTGTGCTTCTTTGCGTAATTTTTCCTGAAAACTATCTAAAAACATGACCTTCTCCGGTGCAGTGGGGTAGCTTGGCCATTGCGTTCCCAATGGCGGTCATTATATTTTGAGTATGAAGCCAAAAGCCTTAATTACATTGTTCTTGTGTAACAGTTTGATTTTGATTTAGATACAACGTACTAATTCGTAATTCGTAATTCGTAATTTGTAATTTGTAATTGATAATTCATCATCTACATGGAAAAACCTTCTAATTTATTACTTAAACTCTCGCGGCGTTTGTTCGCTAATCTAGATCAGCAAGAAAAATTTATTGAGGCTTTAATGAATCCTCAGCCTTTTTCACCTACTATTCTTTGGTGTTATGAAAAACCAGATATCTCGCCTTTTGCAGTGGAAACACCAACCGCTTGGCAACCACAATTTATAGACCGCTTATCTCTGGGAGAAAAACCTGGTAAACATCCTTTGCATGAAAAAGGATATTTCTATTGTTTAGATTTTTCTTCGGTGTTTGCAGCTAGTACTTTGTTAGCTATTCCTGAGTCTGTGCGTTTAGTTTTTGATATGTGTGCCGCACCAGGAGGTAAAAGTATCTTTGCTTGGAGAGCTTTAAAACCTGAATTGCTCATCAGCAATGAAGTAATTGGCAAACGTCTGGGAATGCTAATTTCTAATTTGAAGCGTTGCCAGGTTAGCCCTAGCGCGGTAGTTAATCGAGATTCGAGCATATTTGCCGAAATGTTTCCTGGCTCTAGCAATCTAGTCATAGTAGATGCTCCGTGTACTGGACAATCTTTACTTGCCAAAGGTGAAAAAGCACCCGGATGTTTTCACCCAACTGCTATTAACAAGAGTGCAAATCGGCAAAAGCGCATTATAGCTAACTCTGCTAAAATTGTTTCATCGCAAGGCTATCTTGCTTATATGACTTGCACGTATTCGTCTGAAGAAAATGAGCAAGTTTGCGAATGGTTTTTAGAACGATTTCCTCAGTTTCAAGCGATAGAAATTAGTAATTTAGCCGAATATCAATCGCATTTAACTACAATTCCTTGTTATCGGATGTTTCCTCAAGATAGGTTAGGTGCGGGTGCATTTACAGTTCTGTTTCAAAATACTAATGAAGATAAATTTGAGCTTAAACAAGTAGATATAAATACAATTTCTTCGGTGTATATCTACCAAAACTTGAAAAAGTCAAGTTAAGCTGTTACGCATTTAAATTGTAACAATATGTAAACTTTGAAAATCTTAATACCTTGTATCAATATGCGCCTTATAGTTATCGACTAATACTATATCCAGCTGGTTTAATGTTTGATGTTGAAGCAAATCGCTGCGAGTTTCTTAGAGCATGTTTGAAAAGTCATGATTGATGTATCAAATATTTTTTTACCCCACCCTAACCCTCCTTTCAAGGGCAGGCTTTTAGGCTTTCGATAAATAGTTGAGAATGTTCTCAATTATTGAACGTAGTTTTAAGTTCTCAGACAATGGTTTTGGTTTTAAAATCCCAAAAATTTGTCTAATCAAAAAAACCTGCCCCAGAAAGCCCTAACCCTCCCCTTATAAAGGGGAGGGAACTAGATTTTCTAGTTTTCCCCCTTTCCAAGGCTTTCAAGGGCAGGCTTTTAGGCTTTCGATAAATAGTTGAGAATGTTCTCAATTATTGAACGTAGTTTTAAGTTCTCAGACAATGGTTTTGGTTTTAAAATCCCAAAAATTTGTCTAATCAAAAAAACCTGCCCCAGAAAGCCTTTCCAAGGGGGGTAATAATGTGATTTTAATCACAGCCAACCACTTTTCAAACAACCTCTTAAAGAGTCTGTTACACAGACAAATGTAACCAAGAAAATCTAAATATAAACGAGGTTTAGTAATCCTTGCAGGAGTTACGAACAAAAATATCCCCGACTTCTTGAAGAAGTCGGGGATTTCAAGCTGTCGAAATGAGAATGAATATGTGTTGAAGAATTAATTGAATTGCTGGTTTTCGGAAGTACCGAGGAAAAATTCCTCGCGAATAGTCCATCAATTTGGAGAACAGCTAGCACAAAAATCAGGACTGAATTTGCAGTATTGGCTACCTGTCAATTGGTAAGCTGTACAATAAGGAAAACTTGTAAGTTGAATTTTGGCTGTTTGTAATTTGGAACCATTCGCCAATGTTTCAGTAAGTTTGGTTTTCTCAGCCAAAAAGATAGCTAAAATCTTCGGGAACGTTATGCAAGCAACAATATTGAGCAACGTTAGCATTATACCGTCGATAAAATTCATAGGTAATCATCTCCTTTGAAACATAGGCGTAGGCGTAGTCCTTCGGCTGCGCTCAGGAACCACCCGTCATAGACATCGCTCTTTTTAGATGCAAACCAATCATTGCTTGCACTCTATGTAAATTAACTTTAACATAAATTTTTGTAAATATAAACGTGGAATTCCTGGAATGATCGTACACAGAAAGGTATGTGGATAATAAGGTTGGTTATTGTAGCAAAATAACAAAATAAGCTGGAAAATAATCAGTTTAAAATCTTTAAGTAAGGTGTTATGTCAACAACCCAAACCGCGTCTTCTTTTTTATCTAACATCAGTGAGCGAGAACGTGAGGCATTAAA
The DNA here is from genome assembly GCF_053470305.1 of Nostoc sp. DSM 114160. NCBI lineage: Bacteria > Bacillati > Cyanobacteriota > Cyanophyceae > Nostocales > Nostocaceae > Nostoc > Nostoc sp. DSM 114160. The sequence goes on from NZ_JBPFGO010000003.1 coordinate 1,205,163, forward strand.
GCGGTTGGTAGATTACACAAATGTGGAATCATTACCAGAAATTTGGCCTTTGGCAGCTCAACGATTTGGTGATATTGTCGCTCTCCGCAATCCTCATGCTAAACCAGAAGTAGTGATTACTTATACCCAGTTGGTAGAGCAAATGCAACTATTTGCTGCTGGGTTACAAGCGTTGGGAGTAAAGGTAGGCGATCGCATTTCCTTAATTGCTGACAACAGTCCTCGGTGGTTCATTGCCGATCAAGGCATCATGACTGCTGGAGGCGTTGATGCGGTGCGTAGTTCCCAAGCCGAAAAAGAAGAATTGCTGTTTATTATCACTAATAGCGGCAGTACAGCGATCGTCGTTGAAGATTTAAAAACACTTAAAAAACTCCAAGATCGTCTCAAAGATTTACCAATTCAAGTAGTCATCTTACTTTCCGATGAAGCACCACCAACAGACGAAACCCTAAAGGTACTCAACTTTTCACAGTTGCTCGAAATCGGGAAAAATCATAATTTTGTGCCAGTCAAGCAAAATCGTGACGCTCTGGCAACTCTAATTTATACCTCTGGCACTACGGGTAAACCCAAGGGTGTAATGCTGTCTTATAGTAACTTGATGCACCAAGTGATCACTTTTGGCACAGTATTGCAACCAAACCCTGGCGATATAGTTCTCAGTATTTTGCCTTCGTGGCACAGTTATGAACGAACTGTAGAATATTACCTACTATCTCAAGGTTGTACGCAAGTTTATACCAACTTGCGCTCTGTAAAAGGGGATTTGAGACAATTTAAACCCAATTACATGGTCGGTGTACCCCGCCTGTGGGAGTCGATTTATGAAGGAGTGCAAAAGCAGTTCCGGGAACAACCAGCCAACAAGCAACGCCTAATTAAATTTTTATTAGGCATTAGCGACAAATATATCAAAGCGCAGCGAACTGCTCAGGGATTGGATTTAAATAATCTTCATGCTTCAGCCGCCGAACGATTAGCAGCTAAGATCCAAGCATCAGCTTTATTACCCCTCCATGCCTTGGGAGAACGACTGGTTTACGCCAAAGTTCGGGAAGCCACAGGAGGACAAGTTAAGCAGATGATTAGCGGTGGTGGCGCACTTCCCAAACACATAGATAATTTCTTTGAAATTATTGGCGTGCAGATTTTACAAGGGTATGGCTTGACAGAAACTTCTCCTGTCACCCATGTACGGCGTCCTTGGCGGAATTTGATTGGCGCATCAGGGCTACCACTCCCGGCGACAGAAGCTAAAATCGTCGATCCGGAGACAAAAGCGCCTTTACCAATAGAGAAGCGAGGCTTAGTATTGTTGAGAGGCCCGCAGATTATGCAAGGCTATTACCAAAATCCGGAAGCGACAGCGAAAGCAATTGACGCTGAGGGTTGGTTTGATAGCGGCGATTTGGGTTGGCTGACACCACAAGACGATTTAGTGCTGACTGGCAGGTCTAAGGATACGATTGTATTGACTAACGGGGAAAACATCGAGCCACAGCCGATTGAAGATGCGTGTTTGCGATCGCCATACATCGATCAAATTATGCTCATCGGTCAAGATCGGCGCAGCTTGGGAGCCTTAATAGTCCCCAATGTCGAAGCCTTAGAAAAATGGGCAGCAAGTCAGAATTTAACGCTGGATACGCCCAATAATCAAGTGACTTCCTCAGATAGTCAAAAAATTGACTTGGAGAGTAGAATGATCCAGGATTTATTTCGCCAAGAATTGAATCGGGAAGTCCAAAATCGTCCAGGCTATCGACCGGATGACCGCATCGGAACGTTTAAACTCATCCTGGAACCGTTTTCCATCGAAAATGGCTTGATGACACAAACACTAAAAGTTCGCCGACATGTCGTCACGGAACGCTATCGCGATATTATTGACGGCATGTTTGCCTGATCATTCCACCTGCTAACTGTAAAGAGTGAACGTGAAATATTTATGGATGTCTCCAAATCTAATTTGCTTCTCAAACGCGTCGTTAACGTCAAAGTTATTGTGACTCCCCTCTGGAAAGAGGAAGTACAACAGCAGCTGCAAGCGCAAATCAATCAACTCGATCAGCAACTGCAACAGCTAGACGTTGAAGGACAAAGAGCGATCGCAGCAATTCAAAAGCAGAGTCTGCAACCACCTGGCCCCCAGACCCCTCCAACAAATTGACAATATCCAACTCCAAGTCAATCAAAAGAAAAGTGAATTTTTAGAGCAAAAAAATCAATTGCTGCAAAACCTCCAGCAAGTGCAGTTTCTCCAGCAAGATCAAGAAGTCAACCAATTCCAAATGGAAGGCTTTTTTCGGGTGGAAATCGGTGATAACCTAATTAGCAAAATGCAAGTCGAAATCGTTCTGCGCGATGGCGTTGTCGAAGAAATTCGCGGCGACATTTAAATTTGTCATTTGTCATTTGTCCTTTGTCATTTGTTTTCTGACCAATGACCAATACTTCGACTCCCTTCGACTTCGCTCAGGGCAAGACGCTCAGTACAAGTGACTAATGACAGATATGATTTAACTTAGTGTTAGTGTGAGAGCGGCTCCCAGCCCAACATTCCACCTGGGAGCCAGCCCAAACGATTTGCCACACTGGAGGTGAGCTAATAAAAAGCGATCGCCCAAAGGTTGTCATCTTTGCTCGATATTTAACCGTCCCAACTGAATTATTACCCCGCTTGATTTGCGTAATCGTCACTAACGCCTGATTTGGTTGGGGATAAACTACCTCTATCTTTTGCGATCCTCCCACTGCTATCTCCTCAAAGGCATTCAGGGCGAGGGTAGTAGGATTACTGCCTTGAAGAGAAGAGTTAAGTTTTTCTAAAGGTATAGTTTGATAATCGGAACGCTCTGAGAATGCTGCAACTTCCTGAGACTGATGTATTCCTCCCATGTGCTGGGTTTGCTCATCACTAGTCTCAACAATCGGTGCAGATTGCTGGTGCTGGATAATATAAACTCCAGCACCAGCCGTGGCAGAGATACTTAATATCACAATCAAAAAGAATTTCAGCTTTGCCGACATAAAAGTAAACAGGAATTTCAAATAGGTTTATTACCAATTTTGAATTCTAGATTGAACTACATCCCATATCCTCTATCCGTGAGAAGCTCGTGTATCTTAAGTAGTGGTTATCAAAAATATTAAATAGCAATCCCATTTTATCTGTGAGAAACTCGTGCTGGTTTTTGCAAGTCAATGACTAAAACGAGATCGAGATTTTGGCTAACCGATTGAGGATAGTTCTGTATTATAGACCTCTAAGCTATATTTAGGTTCCTAAAGTCATTAGTCATTAGTGAATAACCAATGCCCCTCAAGAGTGCCTAGTGCTGAGTGCCCAGTTCTGAGTGGCGAATCTCACTTCCTTACTCAGCACGGGCTAAACCTTAGCTATCCGCTAACGGAACTGTTTTGCCCAATCCCCAACTAAAATATAAACAGTCTAAAACTCTCCCACCAAGATACAATTCGATCTGATAAAAACTGTTAAAGTCCATAAACCATTGATTTCCAAACCACCCTATGAGCATTCACGAAGTATTTATGCCGGCGCTGAGTTCCACTATGACGGAAGGCAAAATCGTCTCCTGGGTGAAATCGCCAGGGGACAAAGTGGAAAAAGGCGAAACAGTGGTGGTTGTAGAGTCAGATAAGGCAGATATGGATGTAGAAACCTTCTATGAAGGATTTCTTGCCCATATTATAGTTGAAGCTGGTGAAACTGCCCCGGTAGGATCTGCGATCGCCTTCATCGCTGAAACGGAAGCTGAAATTGAACAGGCGAAATCTCTTGCCAATTCTGGCAGCGCGGCTGCTACTCCTACCTCTTCCCCTGAACCAGTTGCTGCCACAGCCTCAGCCGCAACACCCGCCTTAGCGTCTCAAAACGGGTCTAACCACAAAGAAGGAAGGCTTGTAGCTTCACCCCGTGCCCGCAAGTTAGCCAAAGAACTCAAAGTTGATTTAACTACACTTCAAGGCAGTGGCCCCCACGGACGCATTGTCGCCGAAGATGTAGAAGCATTGTCTAATAAAGGCAAGCAACCTGCACCTGCCCCAGTTGCTCCACCCGCACCTGTACCAACCAGCACTCTAGCTGCGCCCCCAGTACCTCGGACACCAGCACCCGCACCCGTGGCAGCGGCTGTTCCTGGTCAAACTGTACCTTTAACTACCTTCCAAAATGCCGTAGTGCGGAACATGGTAGCCACCATATCCGTGCCCGTCTTCCGTGTTGGTTATACAATTACCACCGATGGGTTAGACAAACTTTATAAACAAATTAAATCCAAAGGTGTGACAATGACAGCGCTACTGGCGAAAGCTGTAGCAGTGACATTGCAAAAACACCCATTGTTAAATGCTAGCTACTCAGACCAAGGTATTGTTTATCATTCTGATATCAACATTTCCGTAGCAGTAGCGATGGATGATGGCGGATTGATTACACCTGTGCTGCAAAATGCAGACGCAGTGGATATATATTCTCTATCGCGTACTTGGAAGTCTTTGGTAGAACGTGCTAGGACAAAACAATTACAGCCCCAAGAATACAACAGTGGTACTTTCACCCTGTCCAATTTGGGGATGTTTGGCGTAGATAAATTTGATGCGATTTTGCCGCCTGGACAAGGCTCAATTTTAGCGATCGGGGCATCCCGCCCGCAAGTGGTAGCAGCACTTGACGGTTTATTTGGCGTGCGACAACAAATGCAGGTGAATATTACTTCTGACCACCGGATTATTTATGGTGCCCATGCTGCGGCGTTCTTACAAGATTTAGCAAAATTGATTGAGACAAATCCTCAATCTTTGACACTGTAGTTTTGAAAAAACACCAAATTTAAATGTTAGCGCTATGAGCGAACAGCAGTTTTTCGTAGAGTAGCGCTAACAACAAACAATACTTAGACTTAAATTTTTGATGGACAAACTATGTAGCGATATTACGTCTCTACATGAGTTTATGTCCAAACTGATATCACAGTGACATACGACAACACCCTGAAATATTTGGTTGAGCAGTATCCAGAAGATTTTATCCGCTACTTACTTGCATCTGAAGCAACGGATATCCAGATTCTCAAAACAGAATTAAATCAAGAACCAATTCGTGCCGATTCTGTAACTTTTTTGCAAACTGCCAATCAAATACTGCATTTAGAGTTTCAAACTTTACCAGCATCGACTCCACCCTTGCCACTGCGGATGTTGGACTATTGGGTGCGCCTATATCGACAATACAATTGTGATATCGAGCAGATAGTAATTTTTCTTAAACCGACAACTTCAGAAGCTGTCTTTGTAGATCAATTTACTGCCCGCAATACTATCCACCGTTACCGCATCATCCGAATTTGGGAACAAGATCCAGAACCCTTATTGTTATCCCCTGGTTTATTACCTCTGGCAACTTTAGCGCGAACAGATTCTCCTCAAAGGTTACTTCAACAGATAGCAGTTCAGGTGAGTATGATTGAAGAAGAAGCCACCAAGCAGAGTATCTCGGTGTGTACCCAACTTCTAGCAGGATTGGTATTCGAGCCAGAACTAATTCGTCAGTTTTTGAGGAGAGAAGATATGAGAGAATCTGCCATTTATCAAGAAATTCTCCAAGAAGGACTTCAAGAAGGGAGACAACGAGGCATTGAACAAGGTATTGAACAAGGTATTGAACAAGGTATTGAACAAGGAAGGCAATCAGAGCTGAGGCTAGTGATGCGTCTATTAACTCGTCGGCTTGGTTCAATTAATTCTCAGTTACAATCTCGCTTGCAAGAGTTGTCCCTAGCTCAGTTAGAAAACTTGGGTGAAGTATTACTGGATTTTACCAGTGAGGCTGATTTAATGAATTGGCTAAATACAATAGAAAATTAGAGTTTGCTCTAAACCTTTCTACCAGTTCCAAAAAAAGTCAAATTTTCGTACCTAGCTCCTTGCTCGGTTGCTTCTGCTTGCATTTTTTGACGATACTCTGCTTTTAATTTTGCCATTTGCTCTGATGAAACCATCCTCTAGCTTGCTCTAAATTGCCGTATAAACTTAGTTGTTGAGTCTTCACTTCAATTAGACCAACAATTGGTAATAATGACATTTTTGTTATAACCTAGTTAAAATTTAAATAAATTTTCTAGTCAGACACTCTGGTAATCGAGTGCTTGACTAGAAACTATTTATCTCTACTTTTGTTAGTAATTACTTTTTATGGCTAAAAAAGAAATTATTTATTCGCCTTATAAATTATTAATTTTTAGTATTGCTTTCCTGAGCTTGTTCTTGACTGGATGCTCAAGTGAAGACGGTGGAAACCAAGCGATGAATGAAAAGATAGACAGAATAACTATCAACGCTAAAAAAAAGTTAATATCAATGATTACTACTCAAGAAGCTGTTTTTGCAAAGCAGAAAAGTTTTGTGATAATTACCGATCAGAAAGGACAAGAACCATCATTCAAAGATTGGGTTATTGGCGATCCACAAAGCTGTTATGGATACTACACTAGAGCGCAAAATGTTAAGAGTAACACTAATATTAATTATATTACTGATAGTATTTTCGTCTATGCATTTCAAGATGCTTGTAAAGGTCATTGGGGCTTTCCGGGCTTTACACTTAATTTATATGTTGGTGCTGTTTTTGCAGTTAAAGTCCCTGATAGCAAGCAACTGAAAATGGTGAGTGTTATTTGCAAAGAGAATAATACCGCCTATCTTTCTAGAAAAAATTTATCTTTACCAGAGTACACAAGTGGTGTATTAAAGTGCCCTTCAAAAACAACAAAAGTGTATTTCAATGATTCAAATAATTATCCCAAATGAAAAAATATAAGAGTTTAATAAAGATGTAAATGGATAATATTTTTAGCTTACCATAAACACTAGTAATTTATCATATATTTATACTTTAATAAATAAATAATACCACCCAACAATCTCTACATTAAGTAAGAATTGGGCAGTTTCAGTCATTAATTTATTTTCGCTAGCGCTAGCAGATAGCTCTATTTCTTCAGTCGATTCACTTAAAACAATCATTTATGCCTCAGCGTATCTCTGCGCTTACCTCCGCGTGCCTTTGCGTTTAAAAAATAAAAAAGGTGGACATTGCCCACCCTATCTAATTTACCCTTTCACACAAAGAACTTGCTTGAGTGTGGCGACAACCTCAACCAAATCCGCTTGATTTGCCATAACTTGTTCTATCGGCTTATAAGCACCAGGAATTTCATCTAACACACCCTCATCTTTGCGGCATTCTACACCATTTGTTTGCTCGATCAAATCATCAAGTGTATAGACATTTTTTGCCTTATTTCTAGACATCAAACGCCCTGCACCGTGAGAGCAAGAACAGAAGCTATGGGCATTACCTTTACCCTTAACGATGAAAGACTTTGCCCCCATCGAACCAGGAATAATCCCATAATCTTCAGTCTGGGCGCGGACTGCACCCTTACGAGTAACGTATACATCCTCGTCAAAATGCACTTCTTTTTCGGCATAATTGTGATGACAATTAACCTGCAATAAAGGTTTAGTTGCCTTCCCACCGGCGAGATGCTTCTCAACTATGTGCTTAAAACGCGCCATCATCACATCGCGGTTGACACGCGCATAGTTTTGTGACCATTGTAAATCGTGCCAATATGCCTGGAATTCTGGCGTACCAGCGACAAAGTGAGCTAAATCAGGGTCAGGCAATTTATTACCTGCCATTTTTGCTAATTCTCTGGCTGTGTGAATATGACACTGGGCAAGTTTATTGCCAATGTTACGCGAACCAGAATGCAGCATCAGCCAAACTTGATTCTCTGTATCGAGGCACACTTCAATAAAATGGTTTCCTCCACCGAGAGAACCCATCTGTTTCATAGCTTTACTTTGTAGGTCTTGCACGCCGCGATGCAACTCTTTAAAATCATCCCAGTGTTGCCAATTGCTGACGGATTTTTCAACGTCTTTATTTTCGTTAAATCCAGTCGGAATTGCTGCTTCAATATCTAGGCGGATTTTCTTTAGTTTACCTTCTAGTTGTTCGGCGGTAAATGCTGTTTTGATAGCGCTCATACCGCAACCAATATCTACACCGACAGCAGCTGGGATAATTGCCTCTTTGGTTGCAATTACAGAACCCACTAAAGCACCTTTTCCTAAGTGAACATCTGGCATTAATGCCACGTGTTTAAATACAAATGGTAATGATGCCACATTCTTGGCCATCTTGGTTTCTTCTGGGCCCAAAGAGTGATTTGCCCAAGATAAGACGGGTGCTGGTGTGGTAATTTCTAACTTTTCGTAGGGCATAATTTTTTCTATTTTGGATTTTAAATTTTAGATTGGGTATAGGGCAGTGATAATTATCGGTATGACATATAACCCATTACCTAGTTAGTTGTAGCAATTTATATGTTGTATTGTCTTTCATTTGGCTCCTTGAATTTTCGTGAAGCTGAAGAACTTACTTTTAGGAGTTAAACTTTGTATTATAAATGTAACAAAAATGATTACAAACGTCAATCTATCACCACAGGGAGAAAGCAAATGTTTCTCTAATGTATTAAAATTTGTAAAGAAAATCACTGTGTTTAAATAGCTCCTTAAAGTTCTGACACAATATGGCAGTGCGTCAAGATACAATCTGGGAACGTTTTTTATCCCCTGTAGTGCGTCTTTTGATTGATGAAGATGGATTACAGCGTTACGCTGATAGTATTAATTGGGAGAAAGAGAGCGATCGCTATCGACGAGATGATGTCATAATTCCGGCGTACTACAGTAATCAAAACTTTCACGGGATTGCTGGCGGGTATCTCAATTCCGATGCAGCAGTTACTTACGATCCGGTTACTCAATACGTTCTACCGCCTAATGAAGGTATTGTCCGTCAAGCTTTAGTTGATGCCGTGAAGGTAAAACCACGACGCATACTTGATTTAGGCTGCGGTACTGGTTCCACTACTTTAATGTTAAAGCGGGCTTTCCCCGAAGCGGAAGTTATTGGCTTGGATTTATCACCTTATATGCTGGTAAGAGCGGAAGATAAAGCTAGAAATGCTGGCTTGGAGATAGTCTGGCGACATGGAAATGCTGAAAAAACTGGTTTGAGGGATGCAACATTTGACTTAGTAACAGCTTCTTTGCTATTCCATGAAACACCAGATGCGGTGTCTCTAGCAATTCTGCGAGAAAGCTTCCGGTTGCTGGTAACTGGAGGACAAGTATTAATTCTTGATGGGAATCAGAAGACTCTGCGCCAGTTAGAATGGCTAAATGATGTTTTTGAGGAGCCATATATTCGTGAATATGCTGCTAGTAGTACAGAAGCGAATATGGGTGCAGCCGGATTTGAAGCAGTGCGATCGCAGGATGTATGGTGGATAAATCAGGTAACTAGCGGCATAAAACCAATAGCAACCGAAAATGTCCGTCATTATACTCCCACATCAGTAGATAATAATGATTTGGAGGGACTTGGTTCTCCAGCGTTTGGCATAATGGCATGAGTTTAAAGGCAGTTCTCTTTGATTTTAATGGTGTCATCATTAACGATGAGCCAATCCACCTGCAACTGATCGATGAGATTCTCATTGAAGAAAATCTCCAACCCCAAAAGGTGAGCGAGCGTCAAGCTTCTTTAGGACGCAGCGATCGCGCTTGTTTTGGGCAGCTACTCGCTAATCGTGGTAGAGTAGCCAATGAAAACTATTTAACTCAGTTGCTGTACCGCAAAGCCCAAGCTTATACGGTGGAACTAGAAAAAATAAAGAAACTGCCTTTATATCCAGGTGTAGAAGACTTAATATATCAGGTGCGGTCGCGCAATCTGAAACTAGGATTAGTTAGTGGCGCGATTCGCACAGAAATAGAACTGGTACTCAATCGCGCTAAACTAGCTGAACATTTTAAAATCATTGTCGCAGGTGATGACATCACTACCAGTAAACCAGAACCCGATGGTTATCTACTGGCAGTAAAACGCTTAAATAAAGAATATCCCGACTTGAATCTCCAACCACAAGAATGTCTGGCAATCGAAGATACTCCAGCAGGTATCGAAGCGGCGAAGCGATCGCAAATGCAAGTTGTTGGTGTAGCGAATACTTATCCATTCCACATGCTTCAACGCTGCTGTAACTGGGACTGTTGATTATCTCAGTGATTTGGAACTCGAACGGGTGCAAAAAGTTTATTCCCAAAAACAGCCTCAACCATCGGTAACAGAATGTTAGAATAATCTATGGTGATAATGTTTTGAGTTAATGAGTAATATTACTCTTGACTTAGCACCGATTAAGGGGAATTAGCTCAGTTGGTAGAGTGCTGCGATCGCACCGCAGAGGTCATCGGTTCGAATCCGTTATTCTCCATTTGTCCATTAAATTATTATTGTCAGTTTTAAAGAATTATTGTCCAATTTTACAAAATTTAAGGACATAAGTTAGGCATTTCCGGGACTTTCAGCAATTAAACCAGTTTTAAAGAATTATTGTCCAGAGTTGAAACCAGTTTTAAAGAATTATTGTCCAAAATCAGCCTGTAAAACTCGGACAAATATATGTTTTCTAATTTAAAAGATTACAGCAAGCCCAAGACTCTTGAATTGCAAGACTAACTTTAAAGCGCTTTATTTGCAGTTTAATTACAAAAATATACTACCTCTTCTTTTCTTGTTTTCGTTCAAGCAGAGGCATTACTATTATAAAATAGCTGCGTCTTGCGTGCGATCGCAGCGCTCCTTTCAAACCACCCTAATACAAAATTATATAACCAAAGCGGCTACTTCGGTGGTCACAACTTTCAACCCACCACCTAACGAGAGGGCTTTGGAAACCAGGATTAACAATCAGATTTAACCGATCGGCACAACTTTCAACCCACCACCTAACGAGAGGGCTTTGGAAACCTTCCGGGGATGACTTCATCAGGATGTCGCGCATCTTTCAACCCACCACCTAACGAGAGGGCTTTGGAAACTCTTTATGCGCGTATCCAATACTCGGATCTAAGCCACTCTTTCAACCCACCACCTAACGAGAGGGCTTTGGAAACCTAATGCGTCTCTCATGGTAAAATCTCGTTAAATAACACTTTCAACCCACCACCTAACGAGAGGGCTTTGGAAACCGCACCCGTGAAAACTCTTGCCAACAAGGACTTCTGGAGGCAAAATTGACAAGCCTCCTTTAATTCCTATTTTCTACAGTCAATGAATAAAATTTTCTTCATGACTAAAATAGTAATAACCAGTGCAGACAAGAGTTTTGAACATTTGGCAGCACCCCAGGGATTTTGCCCCCGCTTCGACCTGCCAAAAATAAAAATTAGGGGGTGGTAGTTCGGTAGCCACCGTGACGGTATACCCGTACCCTTACTTTGTTGTAAAGTAAGAGGTAATGACACTCCTAGTAAAACCAAAATCTAAGATTTTAGTAGTACAGGCCGCTCTGGCACCTAACACCAAGCTAAAAGAGTTTGATGTCAAGAGCAAAGGCTCTGGGCTGTTTGGAACCCTAACACCTTATACTTCCCATGCGTCTCGGTGCGAGTACTTTCTCATCTAAGAGCAGCATTAGCTTACCCAAGCAATTACTGCTAACAAACATTTAGATGACCGCATAGGTAGAGTTGGCAGCTACCAGGGTCAGAAAGAATACGTTTTCCCAAACGCTAAACTAACCCATTCCAACAGTATTTACATAAAGGGGTTAATACTGTATTAGCATCATACAGTTAAGGCTCAAAAGAGCATATATGAAGGCACCGATTTAACATCTATTAAATCACAATACGCTTCAGTTAGCGCTAAAAGTCTTTGTCAAACTTAATTTTTTTAACGTAGACGCGGAGGGTAGCCTGCGGCAATCCAAGCGCAAAGGACACAGAGACAAGGAAAAAATGCTTAACTAAACCGCATTGTATTAAATCTTACTTTTTGATTAGAAATTTTATTTGCTAATAGCATTAATTCGGCATTGGTAAGCATAAAATGCTAAATCCCTGGCTTGTTCTTGCAGAGTACCATAATGGGGCTGGATGCCAAATTCAATACTAATTTCTAATTCAGCAGATTTCGACGTTATGGATTCTTGGAGTCTGTTGTAACTCCAATTGTGTATTTGACGGTTATATTCTTTAACATATAATTTTTGACCCTTTACATCCCCTGGAATTTTTGTCTCAGCTTTTGCTTGAATTGCACTGGTGCGAATTTCTCTTATGTCTTTTAATGTAGGTAGCGCAATACAACTTGCCTGATAAGACTTAGCAATTTCTACTATTCTCTTTGCCAATAATTTATCAATATATTCCCCTAATTCCGATTCACCCATATTGCATGGCGAATCTTTTTTCTGAGCTTTTTCTCTCTCTTTCCTTAAATGCACTTGTCGTCGTCTGCGGCTTAACAGATTAAAAGCATTGCCTAGTAACTGTTTTACTGTTTTACATACAAGTAATTTTTTGGTATTTGTATCAATTATAGCAACCGTTGCTAATTCAACAGGATGAAAACTGATGCCAACAATTATGTTAAATTGACCTTGATAAGCTGCCTTACTAGGACGAGTGAATGAATTATTAAGTCGAGACAGCGAAGATTGATTTGCTTTCAGTTTTTTTTGTTCCTGTTTATCTAAATTTTTATTCTCCTCTGCTTTACTTATTCGTTTTTGCACTTGAGCAGTCTCTTCTTTTCTCACCTCCTCAGTACCTTCTGCTGTCCATAGACGAGCATCATAGGTGCAATGTAGCGATAATTTATGAACTTTCCACGGTTCACCATTGCCTTCACCTTGTTGCCATAACAACTGTACGGAACGTAGTGTAAACAAGCTACCTGAAAGCTTTCCTTCACCATTTTCGCTTTTTTTAAAAGTTTTATAATCTTCTAGAAAGCGTTCAAAAAAATGACGTTGCCGTTGATTACAACAAATTTGGAAGTGATAATCAGACCAGCCATTAAAGTAAACAAAAATCTGTCCTTTTTCATTCTTATACCAAGTCAAATCTCCATACAAGTAATCTATGGGATATGGAAAATTGGATATCTTTTTTGATATATTATGTATCCATTCTTTATATTCTTCATTATCTCTAGGTACTTGATTTTTTAGATTATCAAATGCCTCATTATATATTTCTCCAGTTATATCTCTACCGTTAGGCAATCGGTTATTTTGAATCTGTTTCTCCAAACGTCTAATCTGGACTTCTTTTTCAGTACGACGTTTTTCAAGTTTTTTGATATTTTCCTCTACTTCACTGACTTTATTATAATTTTTTAGCAAATAACTAACTGCACAGCGTATTAAAACTTCCTGTGTTGTTCTGTGAATCTCATATAAAATCCCATTCAATGTTTTTGGAATAATTTTATTGGCATCTTCTTTTGTAACAGTATTTTCTTTCCCACTGTTTTTTTTACTTCTTTTCGGGCTGGATTTTGTTTTTTTATTTGCGTTATTAATTTGTTTTAAGAATTCTTCCGGTTGACTAAGTATTTCTTGTGCTTTAGAACGTATTGTTTGTAAATCACAATTACTTTCTTCTACAAGTTCAACATCACTCTTGAGTATATTGTTGAGAAAGTACTCTTTACGCTCTTTCTGGTTTTTTCGCTTTTGATATAAAGTAAGCCATGAAGAATAAACCTCTTTTACAAAAGAGTCTGCTGATGAGCCAAGACGACCTGACTGTTTCTCCAACTCAGAATTTTTTGTTATAGATTTACGTAATTTTGTGATTTCTTTATTAGTTATATTTCCGCTTTTCTTATTAGCTTCAAATTCTGGCTGTTCGCTTACACTTTTTAATAATTTAATAATTAGAGGAGTATTTTTTTGAGTCATTTCTTCCCATACTTTACGAAGTACATCTTCGCTAGCCCCTAGATGACATCGTATAGTTTTGAGGGTTGAACCTTTGAAATCATTCTTACGGCTCATAGTTACCAAATCTCCACTCAATAAATAATTTTATTTGTGTACTTAGAACTAATTACTTATTAGTTTTCGTCAGATGACGATCGCCACTTGACCCGATCGCTATCCAAAAACCTCGGCATTGTCGCACTAGTTCAATAATGTTTTCAATCTACCACAAAACATTGTCACACATTGTTAAACATTATTGAGCCTTGTTCCAAGGTTACGGGAGTATGATGAACTGGCAACAAATCTTTGTAGTGTTGATGAGTCAGAGCGATCGCGTACAAACTTCCATATATTTCCCCAAAGATATCCACGAGGCTTTGGTGAGATGGGCTGAGGAAGAAGACCGTCCCATCAGTAATCTTGTTGTGCGGCTTGTGAGTAAGGCAGTTGAGGAGCGACAAAACAAGCAGAATCCACCGCAACAATAAGCCAGCATAGGGAAATGATTTTCCTTGACAGACTGTTACTCCTCATCGCAATTTATAAGCTAAAAATTGCGCCGTTTTTCGCTAACCAATCTTTTCTTTCCACGCAGTCAGGTAAGATTCGCTCTACCCTGTCCCAAAAATCTCTATTGTGGTTGGGTTGAACTAAGTGAACCATTTCATGAACTACGACATATTCAATCATCGCATTAGGAAGCAGAGCAACACGCCAGTGGAAATAAATATCACCTTTCGGGTTACATGAACCCCAACGATTACCAAGTTCGCGCACTTGGATAGAAGTAGGTTTTGCGCCGATTCTGTTAGCGATAGATGTAGTAATTGATTCTAAATGCTGTTGAATATGACCGCGATACCACTGAATAAATAAATCTCGGCCTTGCTCTTGATGCGATCGCAAAAGTTCAAAGCGTCCTTGGTAAAGTCTAAGTGGGTTGTTTGCGCTATCTACTAATTTCAGGCGATAGCTGCGTCCTAAATAGTGGAAGCCTTCGCCAGGTAAATAAGTTTTTTGTTCAGTTGGCTGTTTTATTGCTGATTTTTTCAGCAGTTTGCTATAAATCCAGAAGCGGCGTTGTTCGATAATTTGTCCTAGTTTTTCTACTGGGACTTGAGGTGGTGTTGTTATGATTAGTTGACCGTCGCGTTCGATAGTAATTTCAACTGTGCGACGACGGGGGCTTTCGCGCAGTTCAAAGGAGAGTTCTCCAACATTAATGGTTTTCATCGCCCTCGATTTGCATCGTGTCGCTCGGCTAATTGGGTGATTTGGTCTGCTAAACCATCCAGTTTACTATCTGGGAAGACATTTAAATCTTCTAATTTCAGCCAGATATTCTTGCAGAGGTTTTCTCTGGCTACCAAATCGTTCCAGAAGCCGATTACATAACTTTGGCTGTAGATATAGTCTACCAGTTCGGTGCTAAAGGTTTGGAGTTGGATGGAAATTTCTGGTGTTGGTGAGTCTAGCGCATCTATGAGAGCATTGAAGAAGGGGCGAATTCGGGCTGATGGTTGATTTTCGCTAACTTCGGTTTGTTCTGTTCGGACTTTTTGCGCTAGGTTTAAAAATTCTGTAGCGATCGCATCCCAATTTGTACCAAAACGTTGTAAAATCTCTTCTAGTTTATCGCTGAGGTTGCGATAATAAACTGGGTCATCGTCTAGATGGGTGCGGATGTGGTAACGGATGGCGTGTTCCATTTCAGCCGCACGAGTTTGCACGGAACGCCTTTGTTGTACCCGTTGCTCAAAGTCGAGGTCTAAAATATTTACTGGTGAGACTTTGAGGTTAATACCCTGAGATTGGATGTGTTGGTCTATCAGTGCTTGAACTTTTTCTTTAGCGTCTTCTGGGCGTTCATCTTGGAAAATATCATCGACTAATTTCTTTAATTCTCCCAATTTTTTCGCATCTTTGAGATAACGCAAAGCTTGGGGACGAGGTAAAAAGGCATCCATTGCTTGCAGAAACTCCCGTAGCAGTTGGTAGAATTCCGCGCGAGATCGCTCGTCATGATTTAGGATATTTACACAAGCTTCTTTGTCACCGTCAATATTTAAGTTGCGTTCTTGCCAAAAGTTCATTGCCCGGTGGTGGGCTTCATCTAGTTTGGGTAGTTCTTCTTGGATATCAAACCAAGCGCCATCCACATCTTCTTGGTCGTAGATACTCATGGCGGCGGCGATATCGATACCGTAATAGTCTACAATCAAACCATAGTCTTTACCTTCGGCAGTGCGGTTAGTACGAGCGATCGCTTGTAATAAATCATGTTCTACTAAGCTGCGGTCTACATATAGCACTTGTTCTAAAGGTGCGTCGAAGCCTACCAGCAATTTATTACTCACAATTAAAAAAGCTAAACCGTCTTCATCTAAGTTTTTCCAGAAGCGGTTTTTGTAGGTGGTGTGGTTGTTTTCATCAGTCCATTGTTTCCAGGCTTGGGGGTCTTTTTTGCTATCGGCGGAGATAATCGCCGCAAATTCCAGGCGCTTGATGGTATCTAGATAAGGATAAGCTTGGACAAGGGTGCGGTATTCGGCTGGTGCTGATTCTAATGTCAGATTTTGCAAAATAACGGCTTTTGATTCTAATTCTTGAATCAGTTCCTCTTTGGCTGCGGTAAGATATTGCTGGTACAAAACACAAGCTTGGCGATCGCTTGCCGCTACCTGAGCTTTAAATTTACCCTGCATGATCCGGGTGACATAGTGGCGTAAGATATGTCTAGCCTTGTCCTTCATCAGTTCTTTAGCGTTGAGGACGTTCTTTTTTCCGGCGTATTTGGATTTAATCGCTGCGCGTTCTTCTGCGGTATAGTCTTGAAATAGCACCTCAAAAAGTTGGTCTAGAGTAGTGGCTCCTTTGACTGCTCCCATTGTTTCCAGACCTTCGTAGAAAATAGGAACGGTGACATTATCTTTTTGGGAATCGCGGATACTGTAGACATCAATATAGGCATTTTCGTCATGGGCAAAGATGTCTTTTGTTTTCTTTTTCTTTGCTGAGATAATGGGAGTCCCTGTAAAACCAATTTTGGCGCAGTTGGGTAAAGCTTTGGAAAGGTAAGCGTGAAGGGTGTTGCTGTGGGAACGGTGAGCTTCGTCGATTAATAGTAAAATGCCTTCGGAGGGATTGAGAGCATTGTTTAACTCTTCAATATCAGCGTATTCTTTCGCTTCATTAATTTTGTTAAATTTCTGAACCATACCAAAAACAATACCCGGCCCTGTTTGTCGCAGTTTGTTCGCTAAGTCTTTGATGTTTTGGGCGACTTGCAAAGTTTGACCGGAAAGGGTTGCTGTTTCTGATAGTTGGTCTTCTAAATCTGTGCGATCGGTAACGATGACGGCTTTAAACTGTTGAAGTTGAGTAATTGTCCGCAGTTTGCGGAGGATAAACACCATATCCAAGCTTTTACCAGAGCCTTGGTAGTGCCAGATAATACCGCCGCGCTGGTCTTGGCTACCGTGTTCTGTTTTTGTTTTACCGTGTATTAAACGGTCAACGGCTTTGGATACGCCTCTGAATTGTTGATAGCGTGGGACTATTTTGATGCGGCGGTTGTGTTTGGTTGTGAACAGAATGTAGTGGCGCAGGATGTCCAACAAGCTGGCAGGGTGAAGCATTCCGGCGATGAGTTGCTGGCGGCGGTTAAGTTTAGATATATCAATTAAATCTTCTAACTTTTCGCCACTTTTGACTGCTGCTAAAGTCTCATCTTCGTTAGTAGGGGTAGATTCAGGTAATAAGTAATTAGATGCACTTGAGATTAATTCCTCTTCGGGAAGGGTAGGGTTGGTGATGTCTAAAACCTGGGCAATGAAGTTGGAATCAAAGGGGCTGGTATCTTTCCATTCGAGATAATGCTTGGGTTGACTCCCCACCGTACCCACCACAGCCCGCCCGGAGGTGCAGGAAATCATCAATTGATTGTAGTGAAATAGACGCTCAATTCCTTCGGGTTGCAGGCTGTTGCGTTGGTTGGAGTAAAGTAGCAAGTCTTGAATCCCAGATTTAAGCATATCTGCACCTGGGGCTTTGCATTCGATGACGACGAGGGGGATACCGTTGACAAACAAAATGATATCGGGGCGATAGTGACCTTTGGGGCCTTTTACTCCCGGTGGGTCGATGCGGAATTGGCTGATGGCGAGAAAGTCGTTACGTTCCGGGTGATCGAAGTCTATCAGGTTGATGGTGGTTTGTTTACCTGTGAGTCCTTCGACTTTCACGCCTGTGAGGAGAAGTTTTGTCAGGGTTTCGTTTTTCTCCATCAGTTTACCGGGGCCAAGGTTTTGCAGTTGGCTGATGGCTTGGTTGATGCGGCGTTCGTCTAGCCAGGGTTGTCCGTTGGGGGTCGGGGTTGATTTCTCGCAGTTGGCGCTGGAGTCGGGGAAGTAAGAGAACTTCGTGGTAGTTGTCCCGTTGTTCGGGGATTGCTGCTAAATGGTTGGCTTCGATGTATTCCCAGCCTAAACCGCCGGGAAGTTGTCGCATTTTTTGGAGTTGTTCTATTGTGGGTAATTCTGCATGTGTGTATTCAAGTCCCGACCCCATTTTTTTTTCCTTTTTTGGTTAAATTTTGACGCGCACCCGTCCGGTTAATAGGTCTGACATTAAGCCTTTTTTTAAAAGTTTGAGTTTTTCTAAGTAAGCCTTTCTGACTTTAATGCGTTCTTCATAGTTACTAAAAATTTTTACAATGTGTTTTTGCTCATTACGAGGTGGAATTAATATTGCTAAAGTTTTCTGAAGGGTAATGCCAATGTAAGCACGAGTTGATTGTGCTGAAAGCACCTGAAGACGATGCTGAAAGTAGGAAGATCGAAAGAACCAAAGTAAAAATTCAGCTAATAAATTCCCATTTTCTGATACGCGATAATACGTGACTTGGGGTGTAAGCATAACGTTTTGAGTACCAGATGGAATAATAGCTGTTTGACCGATAGTTCCTTTGTGGCTTAGAAGTACATCTCCAGACTTAGCAAAACCAATTCTTAGTGAATAGTATTGTTCATCAGTAATCTTATGACAGTTTTCAAAATCGATTTCACCTTCTACTAAATCATTAGCCATTAAGAAAGGAACACCTTCCGCAACAAAATCTTCAGCTTTAGGATGGAGTTCACCATGATTACCATCTTGAACGTCGATAATTGTTCCATCTTTCAGACAATCACCGATGGTCGTGAATTTCCAATCTTTGGGAATTATCCCCAAGAGCGATCGCTTAAACAATTCAGGGTTACGTGTATAATCTCTCAGTTCGCCGCGATCGTCAATACCGCGTGTGAGGAGGTCGTGCAGCAGTCCGGCTTTAGAGCTGATTCGTAAAGAAAATCTAAAGAAAGCTGAATCCGGCTTTGTTAAGGTTATAGGCTAAATCGAGTGTAATTTATGTTGTTGTCGATGAGCCGTATACCTACGATTGAGAATCCACACCGCAAACCCTACCCAAGTGATTTAAGCGATGCTGAATGGTTGATTCTCAAGCCTCTTCTCCCTACGCCAAAGGGATTTGGGCATCCTGTAGAAGTAGATTTACGAGAAATATTGAATGCAATTTTCTACGTGCAACGTACTGGGTGTCAATGGGAAATGCTACCTCATGACCTTCCTCCATATACAACAGTGTATGGCTACTTTCAAAAATGGCAGCGTAAAGGCATCTGGCAGCAGATTCACGACCAAGTGCGCTATCAACTGCGACAAGATTTAGGGCGAGATGAAAATTCTACCGTGGCGATCGCAGATTCTCAGTCAGTGAAGACCACGGAAAAAAAGGGGAGGTCTACGGTTTCGATGGTGGTAAGAAGGTTAAAGGGCGTAAGCGACATATAGTTGTAGATTCTCAAGGGTTGTTGATTGGTGTTTTAGTAACTGAAGCCAATGCGTCAGAACGTTTAGGTGCTGTGGTTGTACTGCATGAGGCGGTTAAAGAATTGTCCAAATTGGAAGTTGTTTGGGTAGATCAAGGCTATTCAGGAGAAAACTTTGCTCAAGCAGTCAAGAAAGTTTGCGGAGAAAAGGTTCGTGTTGAGGTGATTGAAAGGATATCGAAAACATTTGAGCGATTGCCGAAACGATGGATTGTGGAACGGACATTTGGCTGGCTTAATAGATTTCGGCGTTTGAGTAAGGATTATGAGTTGTACACAGAGTTAAGTGAAGCTATGATTTATGGCTCATTGATTCGTCTGATGATCAAGCGGATGGCTTCTTAAGCTTTTGTTTACGAATCAGCTCTTAAGTTCGGATGACTTTACCCAAGGTATAAAGCCCCCAAAGAATCCAAATGAACTACGGGAAGGAGTTCCACCTGCATAGGTTTCGGATATTTCTTTAATTTTCTTAAGTTGCCAACCATCCGGCAAAGATTCCGTATAGCTAGACATACCCCAACCCCCTCAACAATTCACTCAACTGTAAATTAACCTCCTGTTCCTCCTTCTCAATTTCCGCCAACGTCACCTTATACTTATCCCACCAATTTTCTACCGCAGCAATCACCATCTGACGGTGTTCACTCACATATCTCTCCAATTGCATCAACAAATCCGCCTTAAACAAATCCAACACCAACCCCTGCGCTTTCTCCTCACTTAAAGCTGCACTCGCGGCTTCCAACTCTTTTACAAGCAACCCTTTCAACTCCCGCACCCGCTTACGTGCTTCCTTCAACCTCTCCAAAATATCCTTGTAAGGTTGTAACTGTACCTCAATCTCAGCAATTTCCTGTTCTTTTGGTATCACCATTGATTGCAGATTAGCCAATTCCTCTTCTAAAGCAGTTGTGTCATACCCCTTTTTTTTCTCATACTTAATCGACCCCTTCTTGCGGTCAGTTCCCTGTAATTCTTTCAGCCGTTTTTGACCATCCTTAATTGCATATTTCAATTCCTTCAGTTGTTCTTCTAATTGCTTGACAAAATTAACAGATTCCCCATCTTCCGACGCTTCCCCTTCCTCCCCTTGTTCAAAAGCTTCCTTCTCCTGCTCCAACATCACCACATCGGCCTCAGCATCTTCCAACTGTTGCAAATACTGGGGAACCAGCGCCGGGACAATTTTGTGACTCAAAGGGTCAAACTTATTACCAGATTGCTTACTTTCCGTATCTTCTAAAGCATCCCGAATCGTATCCACCCAAGAATCAATCAAACCTTTAAAACCCAAATTTGCTAAACGTTTCAAATCCGCAGAAACCTCATAAGCATCTTCCCACCAGCTGGCAATAACTCCCATAGTCTTAAACCTATCTAACAAACCAATGGGACGCACCGCCGCCTCAAAAGTCTGTAAAAATTTTGCCCGCAGTTTCATCAACTCCTTGTTTTTAGGCAAATCAATTAAACCCTGTTGATGTTCCTGCCACCAATTGAGAGTAACTTGCCGCAGTTCCTCCTCCTGCTGTACAATCCCTGCATTTGTTTCAATGCGCTGCTTAATTTGGGCGCGTTCCGTTAACGTCGGCTGAAAATCTAAATATTCTTCCATGTTTACCCTTCCCTCCGTTGCAACAAAGTCATCGGGTCAAAACCGTGGCTAGTAAATAATTCTTGCTGTGCATCCACCTCAGACTTTGGTACACCACCCAAAAGGTGGGCTCGTACATCTTGAGGTTCTGGCGGTGGGGTATTATCAGCATAGCGCCGAATATTCAAGTTATATTCGTAGTCAGCCAATTGTTGTTGAGTCACTACCGCCGCATAACCAGGAATCCCAGCATAATCGGCATTAGTTGTAAAATCTTCATAAGCCGAGACAATTTTTTCTATATGTTCAGGACGCAAAGAATTTTGAGCGCGTCCAGCCTGAAATTCCGCATCAGCGTTGATAAATAACACCTTACCTTGAGTCGCTTTTGGTTTCGCACCTGTAGGACGCATCACCAAAATACACCCCGGAATCGGAGTCCCATAAAATAATTGTGATGGTAAGCCAATCACCGCTTCTAAATTATCTTCTTCAATAAATAACTTGCGGATTTTCTTCTCTTCTCCACCGCGAAACAATACCCCGTGAGGCATTACCGTCGCCATAATCCCATCTTGCTTTAACACCGCTAGCATGTGCTGGGCGAACATTAAATCAGCTTTTCCACTCGTAGGGCAAAAAACGCGGAATCGGTCTTTAAACTCCATTTCATTATCTTTATTACCCCGGCTGTAGTTTTGCGAAAACGGTGGATTACTCAATATTCGGTCATAATGCTTTAAATCTCCCCCATCTTTAATGGGTACCATCAAGGTATCGTCATTCTGAAGCACAGCATTGGGGATGCCATGCAGCAATAAATTCATCTTGCAGATAGCCCAAACTCCCCCGTTATTGTCTTGGCCGTAAAGCCTCAAATTGCGGGAATTTCCACCATGTTCTTCAATATGCTGCTTAGATAAAATTAACATTCCCCCCGAACCCACGCAGGGGTCATAAACCTCCATCCTTTCTTGGGGGTTGACAATTCGCACCATTAACTTCACCACCCCACGGGGAGTATAAAATTCACCGCCTTTTTTACCAGCAGAGTCAGCAAAGAAATAAATTAAATACTCATACGCCGCACCCAGTAAATCGGGAAATTCTAAATCTTCATTACGTAGCGATCGCTTGTCAAAATGTTCTATCATTTGACGTAACTGCAAATCGCTTAACGTACTCTTGCCAACCACCTGCTTATTAAAATCAATATGCTCAAAAACATCCCGTAACACCGCCGGATTAGCATCAGCAAGTTTGTGTAGAGCAATATTAAGTTTATTACCTATCTGTTGATGAAAGGTATTAACTATGGTACTCCAACGAGATTCTATCGGTACAAATAACGTATAAGCTTCTGTATCAGTTGCAATGTAGCGGTTAGGATTTTCCGCCCTTTCCTTAGCAGTTTCCTCGCTCTCTCCTTTATCCATAAAATTCTTGACAATTTGCTGATAGCGCCCATCAAACACATCAGCAGCCCGCTTTAAGAACAGCATCCCAAAAATAAATTCCTTATATTCAGAAGCGTCCATCTTCCCGCGCAAAATATCAGCCGCCGCAAAAAGGTGACGTTCCAGCTTCGGAAGGGTGAGTTTTGCCATAACAGTAGAATCCCTGACTTTATGATGAGCAGAAATTTGCCTTTACTTCGTGGGTATTAGCACTTATTGATAGCGAGTATAAACAAAGTCAGCATTAATGAACTTTTTGCTAACTTACTCTCTGTTTAACCCATCAATTAAATAAATGTCTTTTTACAGACAATCACTCATGTTACCACTGGAAGGCAAAAAGGTATTTTATACCCGGCTGATTGGCTTTATTTTTGTTAGAGGTTATTAAAAACAACTGCTAACTGTGAAGCGCTGTTAATGCTTGTACAGTAAATGACTAAAAATTTGAACCACAATAACTAGATTGCAGTGATTTAACTTAGTAAGGCTTCTGACGCTTTGCCATACTTCTAAAAGGGGCATGACATTTTTTGCATTCCCCCTGTTCCCACAAAGCGGGGATAGCAAAACGCTCTTTGCAATAAGGACATTCTGATAACAAACGCAGCTTATGGCGATCGCACCCCACCGTTGATTGAAACTGCCACTTCAATCGATGAAATGGTTGCTCTGCATAACACGCAGCACACAAGCGTATTGGCTCCATTTTCATTTTCTCATCCTTGGGCGGGAGCATTTGAGCAATTCGATCTGCACCCAAGCCAATTAATTTAGAAATTGCCTCTAATTCCTTTTCATTAGGAAACGGATTAAATCGAAATTTCTCCCACCTTGCTAATACTGGGCCAATTCCTGCGGCTTTACTTAAACTCCCTGGATATGATACACAAACCGCTTCGTGTCGCCTAAATCTACCAAAATAGTGGCTGATACTCTCCCCTTCTTGGGGTTCAATATACCAAGGCGGATGTTGAACAGCTTCTGGCTCCATAACTACATTTCAATACCTAAAGGGCTTGCCATCAACTAGGAAAATAAAACTATTGAACAACTGCCATAGCAGATCGGTTAGGTATCTTGGCAGCAAGCTGGTTGAAATCCTAGATGCTTAGAGTCTTGTTCGGTTAACCGAACAAGACTAGGAAAAAGTGCAAATAGGAATTTCAGGAATTTTGCTTGAGAGTTTTTAGACACCCAAATCCTCAACTGTTTTAATAACTATCCTCACGACAAGATCAGTAATGGGGATGGTGTTCTTCTTGTGCCTACCTCACCTAATTCTTGTGGATATCTTTGGGAGATTATATAGAAGTTTGTACGTGTCGCTCTAGCTCATCAGCTCTAGAAATATTTATCGCCAGTTCATCATATTACTGGAAAATGTTTAACAATGTTTAATAATGTGTAGCAAGGTTCATCTGTTAAAGTAACAATATTGAGAAAAATTAATTTAATGTTTGCAATCAGTCTAAAAATGCCTAATTTTTGAGATATGAGAAAACCCTATGCCTGATATATTCCCCCAAATACCGCCAGTGGCCTTACCGGAGGTTATTCCCAGCGAATTACCTCAGCAAAAATTTCATCTCGGTGAATGGGTACGATGGTTTCAAGTACCCAATGGTGACTTTGGTCGCATCATCGGAGTCATATACACCCAACAAGCTAGTTGTATTGCCACCGGATTACACTATCTAGTTCTTTTTGATCCGCGCAGTCCCTCTCGTGAAATTTGCACCTGCGATTTCGCTTTCGAGGAAGATATCGAACCTTTGGATAATTCATTATTGGAAAGGCTTCAGGGCAATCATGTCTGAAGCTCAACAACATCAGCAGTTGCTAGAATTGCACAACCAAATGTTCATGTCTCCCCAAGACTTTAGTTATCGTTGGGGATTGGGTTATGAAGAATTAGCAAAAATCTGTGCCATCTCTAAATCGACGGCTTATCACTGGTTGGGTGGACAAGCTAGCCGCCGAGAAGCTGGATTACCTTACCAGAGAATTATGGCTGTAGCTGATTTTCTTTTCGCCAACGCCGAAGTAATTAACCCTCTGTTGGAACAGTGGCATAACCCTCAACACCCAAATTAATTCTTCAGTTTTTGCAAATTGACAAAACTTTTCTTCATCACCTTGACTGACATAAAAAATAGGTAGTAGGGTGCAATTTATCGTCACCAGCCTACCCCTGCTCCATGAACCGCTCGACCAATGACTCCTATTACCTGCCCTCTAGTATTGAATTGACCCAAAGCCATGTCTTGATTCATCGTATGGCAATCCCTCTCAAAAATGCAATCAGCTATTTACAACAATTTCCCCAGTCAGAATACGAGGATATTTGCCGGGATGCTTTTGAATTAGGATTTCTTTGCTTGCAAACTGCTCAAACTCGTCATGGCAACGAATTAATCAAGCAGCAGATGGAATCCTTGTTGGTGGAGTTTCAGCAGGCAGTCAAGGTAATTGCAGAGTCTTTCCAGCAGGAATTAATTAATCAAGTAGGAACAGATAATGGGCAATTATTAGCCCCACTCCAAAATCAAATTAATCTGACTTCAGCCATCCTCACTGAAAAACTCAATAGCGTCAGCACTTTACTTACACAAGAAATTGATCCTGCCAGAGAAACTTCTGTTGTTGGCCGCTTTCTCAATTCATTACGTCAACTGTTAGATGGTAAACGCTCTGATTCCATTCAAGGCGCATTTAAAGCAGCATTAATAAATGCTACTAAGGAAAACGGCACTCTGGCTGCGGCAGTTAAAGATGTGGTTTCTGAGTCTGTCAAACCATTAACCGAACAAGTGGAAAAACTGACCAGAGAAATTCGAGATCAACAGGTGACACAACAAGTACTTGAGCAGACAACTGCAAAAGGCATCAACTATGAAGAATTAGTTGTTGTCGAACTACGAAATTGGTCAAAATTGAGTGGAGTAGAAGTGGAGCATATTGGTCGTGATGGGGATACTGGCGATATTCTCCTAAAGTTCACCAGTAAATCGTTAGCTGTAATTGAACTGTCAATAGTGATTGAAGCTAGAAAACGACCCTCAAAGCCTTTTGGTCGCCAAGCAATCACTCAACATTTACAGTCAGCAATGGTGCGGCGTTCTGCAAACTCGGCAATTTTTTTAAGTTATTCCTGCGAGGGATTAGCGCAGGAAATCGGTGATTGGGCAGAGGGAGTTTCTGAGTCAGGTTATTGGATCGCCACAACCCATCCATTTTTAATCATTGCTATTCGCTTTTTGGTAATTCAACAAAGGTTAAATAAATTGCGTACCTTTGAATCAGAACTGGATGTGAATGCTGTTGAACAACAGATTCAGCAGATCCGCACAGCTTTGGGACGAATCAGAACTATAAAAAAATCCCTGACGGAAATTGGTAAGGGTGTGGCTGTGATTAAAGCTGAGGCAGATGCACTGAGTACAGATATTTAATCAGCGCTAAAGTCTATTGAACAAACACTAAGTTTTGTCGCTAAGGGAAGTATCGACTAGCAGATTAAGTGCCAGAATCCTCTAAAATTATTGATTTCTGGCTTCATAGCTTATATCTCATTCCCGAATATCTTGATATTTAAGCAAAGGATACATTTTAGCCTTTCCTATCAAATTTAACTTTTGGTTGTTTACGTTTACCGAAACGTTGGGTCAAATCGTATTGATTAAGTTCAAAATTTGGTTCATCAATTTTCAGTATTGCAATCTTGCGAAGCAAATCATACAAAGGCTCAATCAAACCTTTGGATCTCTGTTCCAAATAAGAAATTGCACTATCAATTTGAGTAAGATTTAATCGGCTGCTTTCTAGGAGAAATTTTTCTTCCCAGTCGTCCACAACCTCAATTATTTCTTTTTTAGTTAAATTAGGAAATTCGTATGACTCTAAAAATGAGTCATGAACGCGCACGTATGGGAGACTTTTCCGTTCAAGAATATTATCGCCTAGATAGTAAGTCCCAACTAAGATAACGGGGATTCGCAGTTTTGTAAAAACATCAATTAGCTCATTAAAGGCTTCCAAAGTTAAGTAGTCGGCATTACCGATTATAAGTATTTTAACTCCATAACCTTTGAGAGTTCCCCATGCCCGCGATCGCAAATCTCGTAATGTTCCAACATGAGCAAGTGGATGGCCTATTTCCTCCATAATGGAGCAATATAAATCTGTTGGCCCACCATGTTGGTGAATTTCTGCATAAATCACAGTTGCAGGAATTTCTAAAAGCGTCCCTCGTCGTTTGACATACTGCGTCCTGTACAGTTGACAAGCTTTAAATAAGCCAGAACCCGTAGCAGAGGTAATGTAACCACAGAGTTTTGCATCACGCTGATCATCAAGCCAGTCAAACAATTCGGTATCGCGGGTCTAGGGGAAGGTAAGTGTTAGCTTTACCAATCCGCTCAACCTCAGCTTGTACTTCAGGCGATCGCCTTTGTTCCTCAGCAGGTTGAGAACTTACAGCTACCTGCTGCTGAGATTCTAGATTGGCGTGGGCTAAGTTTGTCTCCGACATTTCATTTACCAATTATCCCTTATAAATTGGTTCCAATCTTTCACACCTGCTCTAGGTCGTCGTCTAGCTTTGGCTGTTTGATTAGGATTGGGTTTATTGTGCGTAACTTCCTTATCTATTGAATTTACAGCGTTTTCTGAACCTGCATCAAAAGTAGATGTTAAATTTTCTTGCGATGTTGTTGTTTGCTCTGGTGTTGCATTTTCAGGAAATAACTCTACTACTTTTGATTTGTTCGACTTGATCTCGTGTTCTTGTTGAGCTTTTTTGCGGCGTTGTCCGCGTCTCTCCTTTCGTGTTTGTTCAACATCCTCGAATCTAGACAACCGCTCGTTCAGAATAGAAGAGTTATCAACTTCTTTACCTTCATCGCGCAATTTTTTCTTACTATAATTTAATTCAGCTAGAGATATTCTTTGTATTTTACAATCTCTAGCTTGTATAACACCTATGAACTCTCCTGGCTCGCCATTAATAGGGCGAGTATAAGCAAGAACTCTTGTAATATTACGCTTGTCATATTTTAAAGAAACTTGTTTGCCTTCGTAACCTAACAAGCAATCACCTTTATATACCCAACCAAGAAAGTTTACAGAACCATGTTTTTCTACATTGCGTATCGCAACTTTCATTAAACAAATGTCTAGTTCACGTTCATCGACAATTTCAGAATCTTCTAGCAATTTTGATTTCCATCGCTCAATACGTTTTTGATTTTTCACTCTTGGATAATCATGGTGATTATAGTGGTCTACAAAATACCTCACTAATATTTTCTCTAGATCTTCCAGCGTCAGACAAGCAGTCCTTTCTGCTTCTGGAGGGCGTTCTTCAACGCTAGAACCAGTGTACCCGCCATATAATGACAAAATTTCTTTATTAATCTTGTCGAATATTGATTCAATTAAACCACCAGCTTGGGGAAAAGCACGCAAACGCCGTTTAAAATCTAATTCTAGTGAGATTTGTTTTAAATGTTCTGACTTAAATTCCTTTGCACGGTCTGTCACTACATATTCAGGAATTCCACAAATCTCCCATTTTTCTTGAAGTTCGTATTCTGTCGCGTAGTGTTTTGGCAGAATTGCATGACGCAGAGCCAAAGCAACTTCATGTGAGCCTGCGGGTTCGAAACCCAGATAAAAACCTGTGACACAGCCAGAGTAACTATCCATTACCAAGGTGATATATGCGCGACCAATAACTTTTCTAAATTTCTCATCAACCAACAAAATATCTAATCTTGTATGGTCTATTTGCCAAATTTGGTTACTGTGTGTGATTTCTAAAATACCTTCAGTTGTTTGAATAATTTGCCCTTCTATGGGCGATCCGGGATGACGTACTCTCTTATTTTTTTCTTCAAGATAACAATTTATTATTTTATAAATTGTTACATGAGAAGGACACTGTCCTGCTATTAAATCTTCCCGTACTTGAGAATAACCCTTAAATTTCTCATTATATTTCTTGTCTTTTAGTTCCTCTCCTTTAGAAGCTAAAGCTTTTAAATAGCCAAAAATCTGATTGTGATTAATCCGAGAACCTTCTCTATTACCCCATTCATGAAGACTTACAATAAAATCATGCCAATACTTGGGAATACGATATTGTCCTTTATCCTTGCGCCCAACAGCCAGAGTTGCAACTCCTATCTGTTCAACTTTCTCTATCATGCGCTTAATAGTTCGAGTGCTTTTACCCAGAGCTTTCGCTGCATCTACGATCGCATCCCTACGAGCCGCCTTGTTAGGTGCTTGACAAATAGCATCTATCAAGTCCACCTTTTTTAAGTAATCTGCTGAATCTTCGTTAACAAGAAGGTACTTTGCCTGTTCATCCTCCATTGTTGGTGTGTCTTCTATTTCTAAAGGTGGAAATCCTTTACTCGTAGGCTTTCTGGGCATAAGCACCTCTTAAAAATATGTCATCATTTACTTTAAAATTTTATAATATTTATGACATCATTTACTTTAAAAATTTCTCATTGAGTTATTTCACAATAAAATCGCCAAAATCCTTATTGGTTAGGTCTTTTGGCGATTGCGACTCTTCAATGCAAACATGACAATAATTATTTAAATTGGACAATAATTATTTAATGGACAGATATCAAGCAGACCCACGAGTTGAAAAATTAGTGGCATGGATTAAACAAAATCTCTGTCCTAATTTGGGTAAACCTAATGCTGCTTGGTTAGATAAACGAGTCATTATTTTTACTGAATATACAGATACTAAACGCTACCTCGAGCAAAAACTTCAAGAAGCGATCGCCGGATCAGATAGAGAACGCGATCGCATTGATGTATTTCATGGTGGTATTGGTGAAGAACGCGGGGAAGCTATTAAAAATGCTTTTAATTCCGACCCATCGCGTCACCCTCTCCGTATTCTCATAGCCACGGATGCAGCACGGGAAGGGGTAAACCTGCAAAACAATTGTGCAGACCTATTCCATTTTGATGTGCCTTGGAACCCGTCGAGAATGGAACAGCGCAACGGACGTATTGACAGAAAATTACAGCGATCGCCTGTTGTTCACTGCTACTACTTTGTTTTAGCGCAACGCACAGAGGACAAAGTATTAAAAGTGCTGGTGAAAAAGACCGAAACAATTCAAAAAGAATTGGGAACGCTTTCGCCAGTTGTGCAAAAGAATTTATCGCGGTTGTTGTCAGATGGTATTCGTCACAATCAAGTAACTAATATTACTGCTTCTATAGAACAAGCTGATTTACCTAATTTATCAGTCATTAGCGAAGAACTGGAAGAGAATCGACTGCGGAAGGAAGAATTAACCAAAGAATTATCCCAGTTGCAAGAGATGCTGAAAACGTCGCGGGATTGGTTGGGGCTGAGTGATGACCACTTCCGCAATGCTATTTCCGCTTCATTGGAAATTCTCGCGTTATTTCGAGAACTACAACAACGTCAATTAACGCGAGAACGCGTTGCTGTTGAGCATTCTTTATTTCATATTGGTCGCTGGCAAACAGATAAAGCTCGTTATGTTGGTTCTCGCAAAAATCTCTTCGATCTTCGCCGTACCGCTGTTGTTCACAATCTTCATATCATTGCCAAATTTTTCACTCACACTACTGAGCATTCTGCTACTTCCTCTTGATTACTGAATCGGTGTTCTAGTAAATAGGGTTGTGTCACGAGTACGACACAACCCCCATTGTTTATTCTTAACGTCAGTTTGATCGCCCAGCTTTCTGTGGGCGAAGGACAGGTGTTGCTTAACAAATTATCTGAGTCGTTAACAAATTAACTGCGTTGAAGGGTAAGGGGTTGGAAGCCAATAGCCCCGAAGCATTCCAGCAATGAGACAGTTCTGAGACGATCGATATCATCAGCAATTCTCAGGTTGCCTCACTGGAATTTCAGGTACTCTGTCCTGGCTTGAGTACGACCTTGATGCAGCGATCCTTTTTGTGCTTAAAGATCTCGTAACCATCCGGGGCTTGATCCAGCGGCAGGCGATGAGTGATCACAAAGGAAGGATCAATCTCGCCATTTTGGATGCGATCGAGCAGCAGTCCCATATAGCGATGAACGTGTGTTTGTCCAGTCTTAAAGGTCAAAGCTTTATTCATTGCAGCACCCATTGGAATCTTGTCTGCAAATCCAGCAAATACACCTGGAATCGATACCGTGCCCCCTTTGCGACAGGCAACGATCGCTTGTCTGAGTGCATGCGGGCGATCGGTTTCTAACCGTACAGCTTGTTTCGCTTTGTCATAAAATCCTTCTAGACCCAAACCGTGAGATTCCATGCCCACGGCATCCATGACTGAATCGGGACCGCGTCCGCCCGTCATTTCTTTGAGGGCTTCACCCACATCGACTTTTTCAAAGTTGAGCGTTTCTGCCCCACCCTTTTCTGCCATCTCCAGGCGTTCAGGAATGCGATCGATAGCGATGACACCTCCAGCACCCAGCATATAGGCACTGCGAATGGCAAATTGAGCCACGGGACCACAGCCCCAAATGGCAACAATATCACCCGGCTTAATATCGCAGTTTTCTGCTGCCATATAGCCAGTGGGAAAGATGTCTGAAAGGAACAGTACCTGTTCGTCTGCTAATCCGTTTGGAATCTTGAATAGACCAACATCAGCATGGGGAACACGGGCATACTCGGCTTGACCGCCTGCATAGCCTCCTAGCATATGGGAGTAGCCAAAAATGCCGGAGGGTGAATATCCCATAATCGCTTCTGCGAGCCATCCATTGGGATTGGTGTTGTCGCAGAGAGATGTAAGCGTTTGTTTGCAGAAGAAACAGTGACCGCAGGCGATCGGGAATGGATTGACGACGCGATCGCCAACCTTAATCCGCTTGACTTCACTACCAACTTCAACAACTTCTCCCATAAATTCATGCCCGAGAATGTCGCCCTGCTCCATCGTCGGAATGAATCCATCGTAGAGGTGTAAATCAGACCCACAAATTGCGGTTGACGTAATTTTGATAACGGCATCTCGTGGGTTAATAATTTTGGGATCGGGGACCGTGTCAACTCCCACTTTATTAGCCCCTTGCCAGCAAACTGCTCTCATAGTTTTTTCCTCTCTTGCTTATCTTGCTAAATTTGCTTTTATGGCACTTTATTGAAACTCTAGAGGGAAAATCTAAGGGCTTTCTGAGGAAATTATGGTGAATTCGCAGGAGTTGTTGAGTCGCGATCGCATCTTAATGAGCCTGTTCAACTACACGCCTCATCTATCTCACGAAAAATTCCGAGTTTATTTAAAATGAAAGCAGTGTAGCTTTCGCATTTTGGGTTTTATAAGCACTTAACCAGACACGATATTGGTAGTAACCTATCTTTAGAACGGAGAGTAGAACAGAGTTGTAGCCTGGTGATGCTAATCGCTCAGAATCTCCTCACAATTTCCTTGAACTATTGATCTTTCATAGGTAGTTACTTCAATGGTTTATAGTCTTTTCTTTTAAGAGAGGCGGCACAGTGCTGTTACAGACGATGATGGTGACCTCTGCATCAAAGCGCATCTTGTTAATTGACGACGAACCCGATGTGCAACGGATAGTGCAAACCTGCTTGGAAAAATTAGCCCAATGGACTGTCATTACCGCGACATCGGCAGAAGAAGGGTTACTCAAGGCGATCGCTGAACAACCAGATGCGATCCTGCTGGACATTATGATGCCAGAAATGGATGGCTATATGTTTTTGGATGCACTGTGGGCTAAGCCGGAAATGCAGTTTATACCTGTGGTGTTTTTGACTGCACAGGCTGGATTACTCGAACCCCATCATTATGAAACACTAGGAGTTAAAGGAATCATAGCCAAACCCTTTGACCCGCTGACATTGCACTGGGCGATCGCATCTGCTTTGAATTGGGAGCTAGGCACCTAGTAAATAGGGTTGTGTCGTACTCGTGACACAACCCCCATTGTTTATTCTTAACGCCAGTTTGATCGCCCAGCTTTCTGTAGGCGAAGGACAGGGAAAACTGGGCTATTAGGGACGCTGTGCGGCGCGCGGCACCCCTTTATGGAATTCACGTATTCTTAAGTGAGATGAGCCTATTCCGGCTGCAACATCACTTTGATGCATTGGTCTTTCTTGTGCTTGAACATCTCAAAGCCCTGCTTTACTTCAGCTAGAGGCAAGCGATGCGTCAGCACAGCCGAGGGGTCAACATCGCCGTTCAAAACATGCTCCACTAACTTGGGAATATACTTTGGACCAAACATCTGACCCATCCTGAAGGTCAAAGCTTTGTTCATGGCTGCGCCCATTGGCAATTTATCCACAAAGCCGCCATACACTCCCATGATGGCTAAGGTGCCACCTTTGCGACACGCCATCATCATTTGCCTTAGCACATGCGGGCGATCGGTTTCCAGGCGGACGGCTTGTTTGGCTTTGTCATACAGCCCCTCTGGCCCTTTGCCGTGGGCTTCCATGCCGACTGCATCAATACAGGCATCCGGGCCTATTCCTCCCGTCATTTCCTTGAGTGCTTCGAGGACATCCACTTCTTCGTAGTTAACGATCTCGGCTTTGGCGAAGTCCCTTGCCAGTTGCAGGCGTTCCGGGAAGCGATCGATGCCAATGACGCGCTCTGCGCCCAGTAAGTAGGCACTCTTCATTGCAAATTGTCCGACTGGACCACAGCCCCAAACCGCAACCACATCTCCTGGGCGAATGTTGCACAAATCTGCTCCCATATACCCTGTGGGAAACGCATCCGAAACAGGCAGGAATTTTTCATCCGGAATATCTTTGGGAATCGGAATCGCTGTGAAATCTGCAAAGGGAATGCGGATATAGTCAGCAAAAGATCCTGCATAGCCGCCAAAGGCATGAGAGTAGCCGAAGATTGCCCCTGTGCCATGTCCGTATACTTTCTCCTGGAGCCAGCCATTCGGATTGGAGTTATCGCACAGCGACCACTGCTGCTGATTGCAGTACCAACAATGACCACAGCCGATCGCTGAAGACACAACCGTGCGATCGCCTTTCTTCAGCTTCTTGACTTCGCTGCCAACTTCAACGATTTCTCCCATAAACTCGTGACCGAGAATGTCGCCGGGTTCCATCGTTGGGATGTAGCCATCGTAAATGTGCAAATCAGAACCGCAAATGGTTGTGGCGGTTACTTTGAGAATGGCATCACGCGGGTTGAGGATTGTGGGATCGGGCACAGTCTCTACCCGCACATCTTCCGTACCATACCAACACACTGCTTTCATTGTGATTAGTCCTTTGAGTTACGGCGTCCCGATGGCTGACCATCGTTTGTGGCAATTTCGCCTGCTTCCATTAGCATCTTGAAGCGGGCAAGATCGTCTCCAATTTGCTGTTTTGGGTTTTCGCCAAAGAGTGTAGCGATCGCATCTCCAATGGCTCCAGCAGGTGGATTGTATGCCGTGACCACTCTGACCTCGGTTCCACGATCGCCAGGAGCAGGTTTAAATTGCACAGAGCCAGCATTATCAATGTCTGCTCCTGCAACCGATTTCCAGGCAATCAATTCATTTGGGCGATCGTCAACAATTTCTGCATCCCACTCAACACTGCTATCTAATGGGGCACTGACAATCCAATGCGATCGGCGATCGTCGTAAACTTTCACGTTTTTAAGGTGTCTTGTAAAACGCGGTAGGTTCTCAAAGTTATGCCAAAAGCGGTAGAGTTCTTCTGCCGGTTTATCGATCGTGACTGTCTTTTCAACTTTTATAGGTTTGTTCATTGCAATTACCTCTTTTTGGTAACACTGATCTACTGCTAGTTTTCTGCTTTTTGATGGGGGTTAATAAACGATTCAGATGCAGTGGGTGCATCTTTTGTAGGATGTGTTTAAAAACCATTTGATCCTCCCTAACCCTCCTTAAAAAGGAGGGAACCGGACCGCTCAAAGTCCCCCTTTTCAAGGGGGACTTAGGGGGATCTTCAAGGTTAGAGCAATCTATCCCAGGTCTTTAAAGCACGCCTTGGGATGCGTTGCGCTAGCGTGACGCATTACCTGCGGTCTTAGTGTATTAACGACAGCTAACACATCTACAGATTGCCAATCGCAGCATTTGAGCGCTGAATCTTGCCGAGATAATAGAGCAGAAATCTAAGGGTTTTCTGAGGAAATTATGATCGTTACGCCATCTGCCGCACTTTTCCTGCCTGACTGAACAATTTGATCGTTTCCCGATTAAACGCCGGGATATCGTCGGGCTTGCGGCTTGACACGAGGTTGCTATCCACCACAACCTCCTGATTTACCCACTCTGCTCCGGCATTCTGTAGATCGGTTTTGAGGGAGGGCCACGATGCAAGCCGTCGCCCGCGCACGCCATCTGCCTCAATCAGTGTCCAGGGTCCGTGGCAGATTACGGCTATGGGTTTGCCAGCTTCAACGAAAGACTTGACGAAGGCGATCGCCCGATCGTTCACTCGCAGTTGATCGGGATTAGCCACACCACCTGGAAGCAGCAGGGCATCATAGTCAGACGGATTAGCTTGCTCTAGGGAGACATCTACAGGGAAAAAATCGCCTTTATCAAAATGATTCCAACCCTGAACGCGATCGGACTTAGGGGAAACGATATGAGTTTCAGCACCTGCCTGCTTTAGAGCTTGCTGGGGTTGCGTCATTTCTACTTGCTCAAAACCATCTGTTACCAGAATTGCGACTTTTAGTGTGCTAAGGTCTTGATTTGCCATCTTTCTGATCTCCTTGTTCAATTACTTAACAGGTCTGTTTTGGGATTTACTCACCAACAGAATTCCCCTGCGACATAGTCTCAGTACTTGAGTGCTACATCTTGTCGAAACAATAGAGAAGAAATCTAAGGGTTTTTCGAGGAAATTGTGATTGCTTGCAGAAGAACCGATGCTTGAAGGTTAGGGAACGAACTTAAAAACCTCAATATTCCATCAGACTTTGCTTAGGATTGCTCGCTAAGTTAGAGCAAATTCATTAACCCGTTTAGGCTCAACAACCATGGATTGCATAACTTGGGAAGAATGGAGGCAACAGAGCTATGAACTATCCAGTGGACGTATCGAATTTCCAGAGGATGAAGATGTAATGAGGAGAGATTATCCAATCACTTATTACTACTTCGTTCATCGAGTACCACCAATCGACTATCTATCAAATTTCTTCGTTTACAGCGATCGAGGAAATAAAACTGGTGTTTTTTGTGATCCAGATTACTCAGATATGTTTGATATGTTTTGGGGTTCTGAATGAAAGCAACGACACAGCTTCAGCAGAAGATTTGGCTGAAGTGGATGTTACGACTGCAGGATTTATTTTCACCTAGCTACTTAGTACACATGAGAAGAGTTCCAAAATAAGTTCAAAGGAGTAAAACAACATGTCGGATAACACGATGGATTTTTGCCAACCGAATCAGCAGCAAGCATCAACCGATCCGAATCAAGTACGAGATCCGGTTCAGACCGTAGCAACAGGATTTGGTGTTGTCAGCGGGGGTTTAGCAGGAGCTATTATTGGTCGGTTAGTCGGTGGGCGATTAGGAGCCGCATTTGGGGCTGTTGCTGGTGGTGTAGCGGGTGCGAATGCTGGGCGTGAGGTGGCTGAAGGGGTGGATCAGAACATAGGAGGTGTGGTTGATACCGTTAAGCGAAACATTCAGCAAACGGTTGATGAGATCAAGCAGCCTGCCATTGACACAGTGAATGCCGTTAAACAAAATGTTGAATCGGCTCAGCCTTTGATATCAGAGGCAGTTGATTCAGTTCGAGGGACAATTGATGAGGTTCGTCCGGCAGTGTCAGAAGCAATTCATTCAGTTACAAAACCGATTGATAAAGCTCGTCCGGCAGTGTCAGAAGCAATTCATTCAGTTACAGAAACAGTTGATCAAACTCGTCCTTCCATCGTTCAAACCGTAAATGCGGTGAAGACAACGGTTGAAGATTCACGACCTGCCGTTAACGAAGCGGTGCAAAGAATGTCTGAAAGCGTTCAGTCGTCTGCTTCAAGCATTGCAGATTCAGTGCAAGGAGTGTCTCAGTCGGTCAAGGGAGCAGTTCAAGATGCTCAACCTGAAATGACCGAGGCGGTAAAGCAGATGTCTGGAGATGTGCAGTCGTCGGTCACATCGGTTGCAGATTCAATTCAGAATTTAGCCCAAAATACGGCTCCAAGATTAACTAGCGACATTGGAACAACCAACCTTGAAACAGCTCAAAATGCCTTTGATCAAGGGGTCATACTGAGTAGCCAAGGTGACTTTGCTGGTGCTGAGAAGGCTTTTACCGAAGTTATTCAGATTGTTCCGGAGGCTGCTGAAGCACATTTTAACTTAGGCATTGTATTGCTTCAGCTAAACAGAGAGACGGAGGGAATTGGTCATATCCAGCAAGCGAGAGATCTGAGCCGCTCTCATGGTGATTTTGAGGCTACAGAAAATCTCGATCAACTTCTCCAACAGCTAGCAGCATTTGCTGGGGACGAGCTTTCAAACTGATTGGAAGGGTTGAGAAGGCAGCGTTCTATATCTGTGTAAAGATTGCAGAAAGCTATTTAACTCAATCTACCTCGCTTTTTAGGATAGAGCCATATCTTATGACTCTGTCCTGTTCCACTGCAACACAGTCACTACGGTTGTGTCGCAAAAACTGGTGGGTAGTAAGGTAAATAGGACTAGCCTTGCCTTTTCTTCCTCCGATGCTTACTGCTTCTCTGTACCCTGCAGGAAGCAAGCTACAAGTGGCGGCACTTTTTGCCCCAAATTATCCTCCAGCGCACGATGAAACCGATGATGGGATTCGAGTTGTTCAACAGCGAAAAAAGAACATTGAGTGGAATCGAAGCGATGAATATGATCAGGAAAGGACAGGTAAAAGGAGTCAAACAAGGGCATAGTGTCTCTCAAGCCAAGTTTATTGAAGCACTGTTTGAAATTACTGCTTAAGAGAATGCAAATTCTACCGATCGTTTGTCCTTGAACAGTTTTTGCGACATAACCCTCATGCGAGTGTACGAACAGGCGCACAAGTTTGATGTTATTCACTCTTATGTTGGTTACCCTGCTCTACCTTACGCTAGCTTAGTGGAGACACCGACCGATGACCAATAGCAAAGACGACTTTCTCTACCCGCGTAGCCGCTACCACGGCAACTTTAGCCCGCAGCACCTTGCATTTAACGCCAATCTCCAGGAGTTCGCTCAGAAAGTAAGCTATATTTGTGCGCTCGAAACCAACGGCAAACTTCCCCCTGGTGCCGCTTATGAGCAAATCAAAGCCCTGTGGAAACAACTGGAGTCAAGCAAAAAAACACTTGGCATTGGGGAAACGCCACCAGAAGCTTAGGTCTCTCGGCACACACGAAACTATATAGCGGCTAAAGACAAGATCAAACTTTCCTGCTCCGTGTCGATCAAGACCAGCCAGCGGTCCGAAAAACCACCATGACACACCTCTTCTCGCTGAAGCAGCCGTCCTCGCTGACCGCAGTAGATCAAAGGTTTGAGGATTTCAACTTTTTCACCTAGCAGCACGACACCCTGTTTCTCCAAAGCCCGCTTGTTAACCAATGATAGCTACCGACTCACAGGCTTTTCCTCTACAGGCAAAACAATGTGCTACCGCTCCTGTCACAAGACTTAAAGGGATATGGCAACGGCTCGTGTAAAAACGAGCCATTTACCCTGAATTCCCTACGGAAGAGAGGATTCAGGGTTTGAGACGACTTAACTTGTCGCGGTCGGAAGGATCGGTGCTTCAAAATTAATCGTTGGCGGACAGCGATCGAGGCTCAGTATGCCTCCGGTCTAAGCTCTAATCATCTAATAGGTTTAGAAGTGTTTTGAGGTCTTGCACATTGCGAACTTGCTGCCAGTCCACCCCCGTCGCTTTCAATAGGTTGATCGCTACCTGAATGAGATGCTGTGGGGTCGGTTCGCTCATTTGCTTGCACAGGTTCTGTATTGTTATCGCGCACCAAGTGAGCAGTAACGCACCAAAACGACAATGGGCGATGCGTTACGCTACGCTCACACATCCTATGATCACTAATGAAAAACGAAAATCATTTAGAAATCTCATGATTGATTTAGTGAGGCAATATCTACTTCGGAAAGCCAGATCGTGGTTTCATATCCTATCCTACCCACTTCTAGCTCTGGCTCCATCTCCATCTCTACTAAATAATTCCAGGTTCCTGACTGAAATTGATAGTCACGAATGATGCCAGTTCCACCCACAAAACGAATTGTTTGACCTTTATGAAACATTGGTTTAGTTAAAGAATTAACGCGCATGGTTTGATGTTCTCCAAAAACTGGGACTTTATTTTTTCGCAAGTCCCTTACTACAGTGTTTTGACCAAATAAACAACAATTACTGACTTATAGATGAGTTAGCAACCGCCTCAATCGAGGCTGCGTTCAGATAACCAATTTAGAATCAGTCCTGCAATAACGCCGGTGGTGAGTACACCTAAAACACCCAGTATTCCTGCAAGAAGCTTTCCTAGCCCGGTTACAGGTGCGATGTCACCATACCCGATTGCCACGGCTGTAACGATCGCCCAATACAACCCATCAAAATACGAGAGGAATTGTTGTGGCTGGCTCTGAAATATAGACTGAGCCGATCGCCCAATGTGTTGTTGAAGTGCTTCATTTTCAGCGTGAATAAATAGAAGGGGAAAGACAACCCCAATCAGTACAATTTGGAAGACGAGATAAATGTAGAGACAGCGGCGATTTTGATTGACTCGTCGCATTTCATAAAGGTAAGTGCGGTTTTTAAGCCGACAGAGTTCTGCATCGGTCATCGATGGCGACGTGGGTGCTAACTTTAACAGCCGAAACATCTTCTCGTGTGCCCCTCGCCGCTCATACTGCTGCAATGCGTAACGCAACAGGATTTGTTCTAGACAATGGACATGCTCTGCCATTGAATCGCTGTGAAAGCGAACGCTGTAAAGCAATTCACAATAATTGATCACTGCTTCCGGCGTTTCCCACTCTAACTCCGCAAAATCTTCTGATTCAATGCGATCGGCCAAAAATTGGGAAAACCGCTCTTCCCGAATGATTTCTGGTGCGTATTCCAGTGTCAGCAAAAAGGCTTTACGGATAGTTTGTGCAGTTTTTGTGTCCGCAGGAGTTAGGTCATCATACCAGTCGAGCAGCTGGTCTAATTGTTTGATGCGCTCTTGCGTACAAATCTTTTGACGGTTGCGACTCATCAAGTTCGCTATGATTTTCTTCTTTCGAGCAGTTTTAGGTATTTGAAGCATGACTCATCAAACTTGTTTTTCCTTTAAAGTTGCTGCACTTGTTGTTTCTCCAGAAGTGAATGATCTGATGTTGCAGGTGCTTCTAAGCCAATAACGGTATCCACAGAAGCGTTCCGAAGTTCGTGCAGGGTGTCTTTCACAAAACCAGCCAAGGGAACTGAAACAATGAGTCCTAACCATCCAAATAGTTTTGTGCCCATGAATAGCGCAATTAAAATCCAAGCCGATCTTAGTCCTGTAAAGCGACCAAGTAGCCGGGGAGCGATCGCCTGATCAATGATTTGGTCAATTAAAAGCGCCAAAGCAAACGTCTTCAAACCCAGGACAGGATCTTGGATAGTAATAATCAGACCTGTTAAGCATATGCCCAAAAAATCGCCCAATGGAATCAAGGTTAAAACGCCAATACCCAATCCAAACAGGAAAGCAAATGGAATCTTCAACAGCAGAAATAACACCATCATGGAACTTCCCATCAGAGAAGCTAACATGATTTGTCCAATGATGTAGTTCTGAAAATTTTGCTCAAGGGATTGTTCACACAACGTAGTGACGTGGTTAGGCATCCATTGAAAAATACCCTTCCAAATGCTTTCCCCATCCAGTAGAAAATAGAAGGTTAGAACGATCGTGAAAACAATATCGGTGGCGCTCCCAACCGTACTCATGGTTAAGGATAAAAGGGGATTGGCGATAG
This sequence comes from Nostoc sp. DSM 114160, assembly GCF_053470305.1. Classification (NCBI taxonomy): domain Bacteria; kingdom Bacillati; phylum Cyanobacteriota; class Cyanophyceae; order Nostocales; family Nostocaceae; genus Nostoc; species Nostoc sp. DSM 114160. Next base: position 1,245,983 of record NZ_JBPFGO010000003.1, read on the forward strand.
ATTGTAAGCCATTCGAGGATAATTTTGTAATTGGAGTATCAAGCCGGCTCAAGCTCACGGGTAAATGTCGCTGTTCTGCCCAAACTTGCAAATTCTCAAGCCGTTGGTTGCTGGCTTCAATCCAATCTGGAATTGTTACCACGATCTGGCTGAGTTCTTCAATCAAACTAGGTATTAATGTAATCCCCAACCCCATCAGGATCAATAAGGTAAGGAGAAAGACAACAACCACTGCAACACTGTGTCTGTTACCATGCTGCTGAAGAAATTGAACGGGATAGTTCAGGATGAATGCTAGAAGTGCTGCCAGAATCACGATCGCCACCAGAGGTTGAAAGTACTGGAGCGTTTTGATCGCTAGCCAAGCATTTAGAATGAGGATTGGAAATATCATAACCATCAACCATCTTGGGCTGATGTGTTTTTGTAGGGTGTTAAACACAGGTTTGGAAATTAGTTTTGCTGCGATCGTTCATTCACCCATCTATTCCCTTTAACCTGGAATTTTATTTGTACGTTAATCCCTCATGTGTTAGATGCAACAGTTATTTGTTACATCTAAAAAAGAAGGATCTTGTTACTTAGCATCCACCAAGTAGCTGGATGAGTTGCTGAAACAATTCCACACTGCTTGTTGAATATGGATACTTCTACACCTTAGAAAGAGAACCTAAGGGCTTTCTGAGGAAATCATAGTCATTTGTCAATGAAATTATTCATAGCTGGGGCGTGAGTATCAATTGATACTACTGACGAAATATTACTTAACCTACCAACTGAGCCATTGACAAGAACCCATAAGTTGTCCGACTTGATTACAAGGCGTAAGTTGTCAAAATCGGACAAATTACGGCTAAAGTCACACCAAAGGACCACGTGAATACGATTTCTAATGCTTTAGAAGGATGAGGAATTGATAACAACCTGATAAAACGAAAGATAACTCAGTTACCTCTGAAATCTCTAACCTGGCGTATTCCTTCATATTAGGGATTTGCAAGACACAATCTGCAAGGTTATATGTATGAGACTTCTGATTATTGAAGATGATCGAGATACGGTAGCCGCCCTAGTCGACTTTTTGTCAGCCCAACTGTTTACGCTCGATGCAGCTCATAATGCCAAATCAGCAGTGGCATTAGTTGAGACGAGCCAGTATGACCTGATTGTGCTGGATGTAATGCTGCCAGGATTGGATGGCATTAGCCTCTGTCGACAACTGAGAACGCAGAATCAGCGTGTCCCCATTTTGCTACTGACCGCGAAGAACGATCCGGCAGACCGTGTGGCAGGCTTTGAGGCAGGAGCCGATGATTATGTCACCAAACCCTACGAGCGATCGGAACTACTTGCCCGAATTCGCGCGTTGTTACGACGAGGCGACACTGAGTTAACGGAGGTACTCTGCTGGGGCGAGTTGCAGCTTGACCCAAATCATTGTCAGGTAACTTACCAGCGTAAACCTCTACACCTCACGCCTAAGGAATACAAACTGTTGGAGTTATTTTTACGACGCCCACGTCGAATTTTTGATCGACAAACGCTGCTCGATCGCATTTGGTCGCTTGATGAATGTCCGGGCGAAGAGGCAGTCACTACCCAGATTCGTGGATTGCGGCGAAAGCTCCAAATGGCAGGGCTAACGTCTAATCCGATCGAAACCTTATATGGTTTGGGATATCGATTGAGATCATTGCCTGAGGAGCGGCAGGACGATGAAGAGATGAGAAAAAAAGGGAATGGCACTCTTCATTCCCAGTCTGACCATTCCCAGTGTGATAGTACTAGCGGTATGGATGCTGACTATACCGCAGCAATAGCAACAATTCAGCAGATGTGGCAAGAGTTTCAGGAGCGATTGCAGGAACAACTCGCAATGCTGGAGCAGGCGATCGCCCACCTCACAACAAACTCTCTCGACCCCAACCAGCGGCAGCACGCCCAAACCATTGCTCATCGGCTCATCGGCTCTTTGGGAGCATTTGGCATTCCACACGCAGCAGAGCTTGCCCGTCAGATCGAACGTGTTTTAAACTCCTCAACAGCTGCGTTGCAATCCGAGTCAGCGGCTCAACTCGAAACGCTGCTTCAGCAACTCCGGTGCATTACCCAGCGATCGCCTGTGTTTGCTGTGCCAAGTAGCGAAGACGCAGGGACACCGGAACTAGCAGACATGGGAGAAAAGAATTTATCCATCTCTCCCTCCCTCTCCGCGTCTTCTATAGTCTTTATAATCGACGACGACCCAAACATGCTTGAGCTAATGCAGGCAGAGGCTCCTAACTGGGCTGTTTATCTGGAAACTGCTAGCGACCTGATCAGTGCCCGTGAGCGGCTGCAATCCTGTACGCCGAATGCGATCGTGCTGGATCTTACCTTTTCTAACACCACCGAAAGCGGTTTAACCCTGCTGGCACAGCTTAAGCGTCAGTTCCCGACCATTCCGGTAGTGGTGCTGAGCGGGCAGGGTGATTTGAGCAAGCGCGTGGAAGTGGCTCGTCTGGGAGCGAATGCCTTTTTGCAAAAACCCGTGATGCCCTCTGAAGTGTTCCAGGTCGTCACTCAGCTTCTCAACCCGATCGAGGCGATCGCTGCCAAACTGCTGGTTGTGGATGACGATTCAGTCTTATTAACACGGCTGCAAGCCAACCTGGAACCGAGAGGGTTTCAAGTAACGGCTTTAGCAGACCCCAACTCTGTTCTGGCAATGCCTGGAACTGACCTGCCCGGATCTACTGCTGCTGGATGTCTCGATGCCAGGATTCAATGGTATTGAACTATGCCAGGTGGTCAAGAGCGATCCGCACTGGAGCCAGTTACCTGTGTTGTTCCTTTCCGCGCATTCCGATGCTAATACCCTACATCAGGCATTAGCCGTAGGAGCAGATGATTATGTCTTGAAGCCAATTGTAGAAGCCGATTTGATTCAAAGAATTTTGAAACGACTGGGACAACTATCTGATTCATTCACCGTTGTAAAGAGCAGACCCTAAGGAGAAAACAAGTGAACTGAGAACGGCTGTATTTAGAAGAGGAGCCATGCCATGACTAATGACCAGGCTGTGTTAGACCAACTGTTTGCAGGCGGCGGTGAAATGGGTGCGCTGATGCGATCGCGCTTCGCGTGTACCGAAGGTAACGCCGACTGGTCGCAAACCTCGTTAGGTTTACCTGAGCATTGGTCACAAAGCTTAAAGACTGCTCTTCGCATTGTGCTGACATCGCGCCAACCTATGTTGATCTGGTGGGGCGAAGACTTGATTAATCTTTATAATGATGCCTACAGTTCTTTCCTCCAAAACAAACATCCGGCAGCCCTGGGGCTTCCCGCTTCCCGCGTCTGGCCTGAGCTTTGGGATCAACTTGAACCTCGGATAGAATCGGCGATCCGCAAAAATGAGGGAACGTTTGACGAAGCGTCGTTGTTCATCATGTTGCGGAAAGGCTATCTAGAGGAAACCTATGTGACGTTCTCCTACAGCCCCATCCCCGATGATCATGGCGGCACAGGCGGTATTTTTTGCGCCTGTACGGACGATACCCAGCGCATTATCGGTGAGCGTCAGTTAGCGCTGTTGCGGGAACTGGCAGCCAGAACGGCAGATGCCCGTACTTTCGATGAAGTCTGCACTCTCAGTGCAAGCTGCCTGGAAACCGATCCTTACGATCTTCCCTTTGCGATGATTTATCTCATCGAGCCGGAGCAACAACAGATTGTTCTGGCAGGGACATCTAGTATCGATCGAGACCACCCTGCCGTTCCTCAAGCCGTTGCGTTTGACGATGATTCGATTTGGCAGCTTGCAGACGTTGTCAGAACCCAAAAAGCCTGCTTGATTACGGACTTGGAAGCTGCTTTTGACAACTTACCCACGGGTGCCTGGCAGCAAATGCCGCATCAAGCAGTTTCCATACCCATTGCTGCATCAGGTCAGACCGGAAAAGCGGGCATTTTGGTGGTTGGTTTAAATCCGTTCAGGCTGTTTGACGGCAACTATCGAGGATTCATCGATTTGGTTGCAGGGCAAATCTCAGCCAGTATTGCCAATGCGGAGGCTTACGAAGCAGAACGGAAACGGGCAGAAGCATTGGCGGAGCTAGACCGCGCTAAAACCGTTTTCTTCAGTAATGTCAGTCATGAATTTCGCACACCCCTGACACTCATGCTCGGTCCTTTGGAAGATGCACTGGCGAGTTTAGAGGAGCAGGGGAGTGGGAGGATAGATGAGACTCCATCGCCCTACCTACCCGCCGACTCACCGACTCTAAAACACCAACTCCAGGTTGCCCATCGTAACGCCCAACGCTTGCTGAAACTGGTCAATACACTGCTAGATTTCGCGCGGATTGAGGCAGGGCGGATTGAAGCAGCATACGAGCCAACAAACCTGGCGATGTTAACAACCGATTTGGCAGGGGTATTCCGCTCTGCGATCGAGCGTGCAGGTTTACGGTTATGGGTAGACTGCCCCCCGCTGCCTCAGCTTGTGTATGTCGATCGCGAAATGTGGGAAAAGATTGTCCTCAACTTGCTTTCTAACGCCTTCAAGTTCACCTTTGAGGGTGAAATTGTCGTCAGTCTACGATGGGAAGAGAGGAAAACGCTTCAAAAGTCGAGTCATGTCGTTCTAGAAGCGCGAGATACGGGTACAGGCATTCCCGCCGAAGAACTGCCTCATATCTTTCAGCGATTCCATCGGGTAAAGGGGGCAGCAGGACGGAGCTATGAAGGGTCAGGAATTGGATTGTCCTTAGTGCAGGAGTTGGTGAAACTGCATGGTGGCAGCATTCGGGTCAATAGCGTGGTGGGTCAAGGAACCTGTTTCACGGTGTCAATTCCGAGTGGATACAGTCATTTGCCAGGCGATCGTCTACAACTACAACACGGCGAAGCCCAACTCATTAATGCAGAGCGTTCATTTCCCTCAATCGAGACAAGAGCTAGCCCTTATATCGCGGAAGCGTTGCGCTGGCTACCAGACGAAAGGAGTGAACGGGGCGATGAGTGGATGAGTGAAGCGGAACACCACCCATCTACCCGTCCATCCATCTACCCGTCCACCCACTCACCCGCCCTCCCTGCTCGCATCCTCCTCGCTGACGATAATGCCGATATGCGCCACTATGTGAGGCGTTTATTGAATCAACAGTATGAGGTAGAAGTCGTGTCAGATGGAGTCACCGCATTAGCCGCCATTCGGCAGCAGATGCCCGATTTGGTTTTAACCGATGTGATGATGCCTCGCCTCGATGGCTTTGGATTGTTACAATCGCTCCGGGCGAACCCAGACACTCAACAGATTCCAATCATTCTGCTGTCTGCCCGGGCTGGAGAAGAGGCGCGGATTGAAGGACTGGCAGCCGGAGCGGATGATTACCTGATCAAGCCCTTTTCGGCGCGGGAACTGTTGGCGCGAGTTGAGGCAACGCTCAAGATGGCTCGGATGCGTCAAGAAGCGGCGCAGAAAGAGCGGGAACTGCGGCTGATTAGTGAGGCGGCTCAACAGCAGGCTGAGGATGCCTACGACCGCATTAATCGGTTGCTGGAAAGCATGACGGATGCGTTTACTGCTCTCGATCGCGACTGGCGGATTATCCACCAAAACGCGGCAGCGCAACGAATCAACGGTAAACCACTTACAGAAGTGCTGGGAAAAACACATTGGGAGGAATGGCCCGCATCAGTTGGTAGCCAACTAGAGCATCAGTACCGACGGGCAATGGCGGAGCAGATTCCGGTTCACTTTGAGCATCACTACTACTTGCTGCCCAGGTTTGATGTCTGGCTGGAGATTCACGCCTACCCTTCTGAGGAGGGGCTTGGCATTTTCTATCGAGATATCACGGTTCGCAAGCAGTCTGAGGAGGCACTGCGTGTCGCTCACCAACGCCTGACGTATCACGTCATGAACTCTCCACTCGCTGTGATGGAGTTTGATTCTGAATTGCGTGTAGTGCAGTGGTCACCGCAGGCGGAAAGCATTTTTGGGTGGAAGAGCCAGGAGGTGCTTGGCAAACGCCTGATCGATATGGGATTTGTCCATGCTGAAGATGAAGCAACCGCTCGCCGAGAGGTCATTGCACCCCTGGTGAATGGGGATACACAATCCAAAACGATGTATAACCGCAACTATACCAAAGATGGCTCAATCGTTTACTGCGAGTGGTATAACTCTGTCTTGAGGAATGAGGCAGGTGAGTTGATATCTATCCTGTCACTTGCCTTAGATGTCACCGAACGCAAACAAGCAGAGGAGACACTGCACGAGAGCGAAGAGCGGTTCCGGGCGATCGTCAATCAGGCAACCGCAGGCATTGCCCAATGCAATATGTCAGGTCAATTCATCCTGGTCAACCAGAAATATTGCGAGATCGCAGGATATTCCAGGGAAGAGCTATTACACAAGCGGATACAGAATATTACCCACCCTGATGATTTACCCCACAACCTTGATTTATACCAGCGTCTTGTCACCCAGAAAACTGACTTTGCTGTCGAAAAGCGTTACATCCGCAGTGATGGCTCTGAAGTTTGGGTCAACAACAGTGTGTCACCCGTTCGTGATGCCTTCGGACACATTCAATCCATAGTTGCGATTGTGCTGGATATCAGCGATCGCAAACGAGCAGAAATTGCCCTCCAGGAAAGCGAAGCCAAATTCCGAGCTGTTTTCGACCAAATGTACCAGTTTCTCGGCTTGCTCACCCCCGATGGAATGTTGCTGGAAACCAATCAAAATCCACTCACCTTCGCGAACGTTGAGCGTGAGGCTGTCATTGGCAAACCGTTTTGGGAATTCCCTTCCTGGAATGCCACCGCCGAACTTCAGGAAATTGCCAAAACGTTAGTTGCTCAGGCTGCCGCCGGACAGCTTTTCCATCAAGAAGTCAACCTTTTCGATGCCAGTAACAACCTCCACACCTTTGATGTATCCGCAAAACCCATCTATGCGATCGAGACCCATCAAATCCTCTGGACGATCGTTGAGGGGCGTGACATTTCTGCCCAGGTGCGTTTGCAAAATGCCCTGCGCCAAGAACAGGAGCGATCGCTCCTGCTAATCACCAGCAGCGTAGACGGCATTGTTGCCTTTGATGCTGATGGCTGTTGCACTTTCTGGAACCCTGCAATGGAACAGATGACCGGACTGCGGCAGGAAGATGTCATGGGCAGACGTGGAGTAGACGTGTTTTCCGTTTTCCTGGACGCTAAAACATTGCAAGGCTTTCATCCCGGCATAGAAAAAACCGTCACGACCTTCGACTTTCACTTTACCCACCCCAAAACCAGACAGCGCCAGTGGATTGAAGCCCGCTATTCGCCGCTCAACGGCGGCAGTGAGACGCATAACGGCGGGCTACTGACGGTGCGGGATGTCACTCAACAGCGTGAGTTAGAACGGATGAAGCGTGAATTCATTTCCATCATCAGCCACGAAATTCGCACACCGCTTTCCTCAATCCGGGGGGCGCTGGGACTTGTGGCAACCGGAGTTTTGGATGACGATCCCGAAACAGCGAAAGAGATGCTGGGCATTGCCAACAACAACATCGAGCGATTGGTGCGACTGGTTAATGATGTTCTGGCACTGAACCGATTGGAGTCAGGACAGGTGGAACTGAAAAAGCAATGGTGTGAGGCGGCGACGCTTGTGCAACAGGCATTCTCCAGCGTGCAAAACTTGGCAGAAGCGAACCAGGTTGATTTGCGATCGTCCACTGGAAACATTCAGGTTTGGGCAGACCCGGATTGGCTAGTGCAAGTGCTAGTGAATTTAATTAACAATGCCGTCAAATTTTCTCCTGCCGGAACCACCGTCTCCGTTAATGTAGAACCACAACCTCAGCAGGTTTTATTTCGAGTGACCGACCAGGGACGGGGCATTCCAAGTGAGAAGCTAGAAACCATCTTTGGGCAGTTTCAACAGGTTAATATGTCTGATTCTCGCCAAAAGGGGGGGACAGGATTAGGGCTGTCAATCTGTCGTCTGATTGTGCAACGGCATGGCGGACACATCTGGGCAGAGAGTGAATTAGGGAGGGGCAGCAAATTTTACTTCACGCTGCCAATACCAGACTAAATTTCCACGATCAAACGTGTTCCAACTCGATGGAGTAACCCTAAATGTAATGTCCTATTTTTATGGCGATCGATGCATTCTTGTCGTTGACGACGAACCTGAACTAAGCCGCATTGTTAAAGTTACGCTAGAACGACTAAAGGGTTGGACGGTCATAACATCTGAGTCTGTACAAGCGGGACTAGAGCAAGCAAAAGGGCAGCATCCTGATGTGATTTTGCTGGATCTCAATCTGGATGGGGAGGGTCTGGCTCTGCTGCAAACTTTAAAGACCAACCCAATCACGCAGTCGATCCCAGTGATTTTGTTCACTGCAACCGACCCGTCAGACGATCGGCTAGAATTGTCCCCTTTCGACCTTGCTGGAGTCATCTTCAAGCCGTTCAATGTTTTGCATCTTGCCGATGAAATCATTAAGCAGTTGGGGTGGTAATTCCCCTATTTGGAGGCGAATCTTACTAATTGACGGAAGAGGGATTACACGAAGGCTTTCTTGTATCAAAGTAAAAATTTTCTATTCCGAATTTCCTTATAAACCGCCTCAGAATTTCCTCATCAAATGCTTATCTTTCAGCGTTAGCGTGGCAATCAGAGTTCCTAAAGCAGATCCTGCTTGGGTGGCTTTAATAAACATTTCAGACTCAGTTTTTAGGAGAATCACAAATGCGAATTGCTCAAGTTGCCCCTTTAGGAGAGCGCGTTCCTCCCTTAACCTATGGTGGCACTGAACTTGTTGTTGGACTGTTGACGAATGAGTTAGTCCAGCGAGGACATGACGTTACATTGTTCGCCACAGCAGATTCAATGACTCTTGCCGAACTGGAACCCAGCATTTCAAAATCTTTCCGGCAGTTAGGAATATCGCCTCACGAGGCGCAGATATACAACATGATGCAACTCAGCAAAGTCTACGATCGGGCAAACGAATTTGACATCATCCATTCTCACATCGATTTTCAAGCCCTGCCCTATGCCAATCTGGTAAAAACCCCGACAGTTCACACCCTTCATGGGATTTTTGCCCCACTGATAGAGCAAATGTATGTGAACCATAAACACCAAAATTTCATCAGTATCTCTAACTCTCAACGCCGCATGGATCTGGAACTAAATTATGTAGCTACGGTTTACAACGGAGTTGACCCAACCACCTTCATCTTTCATCCAAAACCCGACGATCCACCATATCTGGCTTTCCTGGGACGAATCTCGCCTGAGAAAGGAACCCATTTGGCAATTGAGATTGCTAAACGAACAGGTTGGCACTTAAAGATCGCAGGAAAGATCGATCGCGTCGATACGGATTATTACGAGCAGGATATTAAACCTCATATTGACGGTAAGCAAATTGAATTTTTGGGGGAAGCAAACCATGTTCAAAAGAATGCCTTGATGGGGGGTGCCGTCGCAACTCTCTTTCCCATCGCTTGGCAAGAACCCTTTGGACTGGTGATGACCGAATCAATGGTCAGTGGAACGCCCGTGATTGCGATGGCGATGGGTTCTGCACCAGAAATCATTACTCATGGCAAGACTGGTTTTCTTTGTCATACCGTTGAGGAGTGCATCGAAGCGTTGGCGAAGGTTGCCGAAATCGATCGCCATGCATGTCGCCAACATGTAGAACAGTGCTTCAGCTTAAATTCTATGGTGGATGGCTATGAAGCAGTCTATCAGAACGTGTTGGCAGACCAATTCAGCCGCAACGGTCGGCTCCAATTCAGCTCTGTTGTACGAATGGCACTAAGTTAAGCGCGACCACTACTTTCATCCGATAGAAGAAAAAAGCCTCTAAGGGAGGTAAAACAGGTTTTGATCCCTCAGAGGTTCATAATGTCTATCCCCAATATCCCTAATCGAGTGCAGATTCTCAAGCAGAAATTTACCAACAGCCTGGGACTGCCCTTTCAAGACTTATTGCCAGAGTCCACCATTAGAGAAATTTTGCAGGAGTTGAAGATTAAATACCGCCGATGATTGCAGGGAAAACGCACCTTATTTCTTAACCAAAACCAAAAGCATCTCAAAATTATCTAGATAATTGTAAAAGTTGCTAATATATAAACAAAAAAAATACCAAATTCTTGAAATTACAAATCAGCTTATATTAAATCAGATAAATCGGGAGCATCTCAGTTTTTTGCAAAGAGGGCGGAAATCAGTCAGGATAAGTAAGACGAGTGTATTTATCTACCGATGACTCCAAAAAAAAAGCAAGCACTTCAAGAACATATTCAGGCGATGCCTACGGCGGGCTACGCCAACGCTAAAATATTGTACGAAGACACATCACCAGAAAGGCTAACTAACTTAGCAGGAATTGAAGAAGCAGTAAGAAGTCAAATGCAGAAGCACGTCATGCCAGAAGTAGGGGTTTTTTTATCGAAACGGTTACGAGCACAAGAGCAGGGTATAAAAGACGACTAAAAAGTATTTTGGGAGAATTGCCAATCACAAGTAAGCAAGCGGAGAAATTGAAAGTTGCTTCTAGCAATCAATTGAGTCCGTATCTGGAAATTTGCTGTCTCCGAGTAAGTGCCAATGTTAGCTATGAAGATGCAGCAGCAGATATCGAGTATTTTACAGGCGTGCAAGTGTCCTGCGGCAGTCAACAACGATTGGTACATCGCCAGAACTTTGACTTACCGATGCAAGAAGACACGGTTGAAGAATTAAGTGTTGATGGTGGAAACAAACGCGATCGAACTCCTAAAGGTCAAATATGTGCATGGCTTGCTATAAAGCGATTAGCTTTCCCTCCCCTTCTGTTGATAATCCAAAATCTGCACCTTCCACCGCAGTAGTGCATCTTTGCTCATCACCAGTGTCTCTGCTCTAGGTGCTGGTGTGGAGGTCATATCTGAGAATAAGTTTAGTTGATTTGGTTCGGTGGTCATGACTGGGAGTTACTTTGCCAATAGATTAAGTAGGTCAACCCAAAAAAACGTAAGATAGATAGAGTGCAGAAATTAAGTGATAGCTGATGCCTAGCGCGTTAAGAATAATACTAACTGCTGAAGAAGACCTAACACTAAAAGAACTCACTTATGCAGATAAAGTACCACGTCGAACCAAACAAAGAGCGATCGCTTTGCGCCTCAATGCCCACGGATGGAATGTACCTCAGATTGCAGAGTATTTAGGTTGGGCACAACAAACGGTCAGGCAGACAATAAAACGCTGGGAATTTCAAGGGTTAGGAGGTTTATGGGAAGCGCCAGGACGTGGAAAAAAAAGAACTTGGCAGGAAGAAGATTGGCAAGTAGTAGAAGAATGCTTGGGACAAAATCGCCGTTACAGTGCTCGGCAGCTAAGTCAAAAGCTATTTGAGGAACGACAAATTGAACTAGGAGCCGAACAAATCAGGCGACTACTCAAAAAAAGGGGTGGTGTTGGAAACGTATCCGCTACTGTCCGGCTTTAAGTCTGAATGCAGAATATTTACAAGCTAAACGCCAAGATTGGGAATTACTCAAGCTATGGGCACAATTAGGATTGGTTTGTTTAAAGTACTTGGATGAATCTGGTTGTTACTGCACTAGTCCCACTGATTATACTTATGGGCGTAAGGGAGAGCAAAAACGTATTCGACAAAATAGACGACGCGGTAGGCGAATCAACATCTTCGGTATTTGGCAACCGAAATCAAGTTTTGATTACGCTTTGATGCTTGGAACATTGAAAGCACCAACCTATGTCCAACTCATGGATTGGCAAGCGAAAATTGCTGCACACCGCTTACTAGAAACTGGACAAATTACCGTAATCATTCACGATAATGCCTCTATTCACAAAAGTCTTTTGGCTCGCCAGCAGCATCAACGTTGGCAACAGCAAGGGTTGTACATCTTTTTTCTACCTCCCTATAGCCCACAAATGAATCGCATTGAAGACGAATGGTTGCATCTCAAACGTGATGAGCTTGCCGGCCGAGTTTTTGACGATGAATATGAATTAGCTATCGCTATTATTGAGGGTATAGAAAATAGAGCCGTGCAAGGTCAGTACCAAGTTGAACGTTTTATGTTTAATTAGGTTGACCTACTTACTAGCGTTGTTGTCCGCGAATTGTTTAGCAACGCGAAGAAAAGTGTTCTCATCTCCAGTTTTGCCATTGATAAAGGCGAGAAAGCACGGAAATTATTCCAGGTACTTGCAGAAGGCATGGATGCTAACCCGGAATTATATGTACAGATGTTTCTTAACATCCAACGCCCTCATAACAGTAAAGTAGCAGAGTCAATTTTATTGAGAGAATTTGCAGATACCTTCCGCCGAGATATTTGGATAGGAAAAAGACTACCAGAAGTGTTTTACGATTCGCGATCGCTGACAGTGGATGTTAAGCAAAAATCATCTCTCCATGCCAAGTGCATTGTTGTAGATGAGGAATTTGTGCTGATTACATCAGCTAATTTTACGGAAGCCGCCCAGGAACGCAATATTGAAGCAGGTGTACTTCTCACTGAGTCAGCAACAGCCCAAGCGTTGCGCTTGCAGTTTGACAGTTTGGTGTCTCACAAAATCCTACGTCCTATTCCTGGGATGTGATTATTTAAGCGATCACCTACGGTGCAGTGTAAATCCATCGCACTCAAACTATATCAACCTGAGAAATAACATTTCCTTCACCTTCATCTGATACAAATTCCAACAGTTCTCCTGGTTGACAATTCAACGCTTTACAAATGCCATTCAATCGTTCCGGCGCTAGTCTTGGCATTTCATCAACCTTACGTAATCTATAAATTGAGTTTTCAGTTATACCTAGTATCTTAGCTAAATCCTTATTCTTAATCCGCTTTCGCGCCATCACTTCATTTAATTTCCAACGAATCACTTGATTCTCAGACATACACTACATCACCAGTTTAGTCGCTGCTAGATGTAGATTTATCTACTTGTTAGTAGCTTACTTTACAAGTAGATTAATAACATTCTAAGTTTTATTAATCTACGCTTGACGTAATTCTACGCGTCACGTAGATTAAATTGTAGACAAAAATAAAAGCGATCGCTCTCCGGGAAGAGTCTGCGATCGCTCTTTGTAAAACCCCATCGCTGAGGTTATTCACATGATTACACAAGAGGCATTTGACGACCAAACTTTGATGCCATCAGAGTTTGAGGACTACGTGGACGAGCTAACTGACCCAGCACCACCAGAAATAGAGATTGATTCTATTACCGATGATTTTGGAGAACTTTATCGAGTTTGGAACGGTTCGCAACTGCTAGGTACTTTTTATCAAAATCTTGAGGGTAAATGGGTAGCCCAGCCGTGTAATAGGGATGAAAGACCCTGTTTTGAGACTCCTTTGCAAGCGCAGTTGATCATCATAGCTGTTAATGGCTTATTGGTGGCAGATGTAGCCTAACAGGACATCATAGGTAATTTCCCATCACCTGGAGACGTGGAGCATTCCCGTCTCTTTCTTATTGGTAGTCTTTGGGCTATTAGTGGAAGTGCGATCGCTTATTAAACTCACAGGCTATTGTGAAAGCTTTTTTTGACGCTTCGCCATTGTACTAAAAGGCAAAAAGCAGTAAGGGCATTCACCTTGCGCCCAATCTGCGGGAATTGGGAAAGGTGTTTCACAGTTAGTACATTTTGTTAATAAACGTAAATTGTGGCGATCGCACTTCATTTTCTCCTTATACTGCCACTCAATGCGGTGACAAGGTACTTCCGCATAACAAGCAGCACATAATCTAATTGGTCGGGGCTTCATCGTCATCCCTTGGGTTGGTAGCGTCTCCTTGAGTTTTTCAACTTCCACCTCAACAAACTTGGCTAATGGCTCTAATTCTTGTTGAGTCGGGAATGGATTTAGGTAAAGTTTTTTCCATCTTGTTACTATCGCACCAACTCCTGCTTCCTTACCAATTTGATACCCAGTCAGCAAATTAGCCCTTTCAAAGCGGCCTAAAAAATGACTTATACTTTCGCCTGGTAATGGTTCAACCGTGCTTATCCAAGCTTCAAAATTATAGATTTCGTTTGACATCTGAGTTTATAATTTTGACGATGTAGCTTTTAGCTTGCCACTAATGAATAATCTCCTTCAATACTCTGCAAAAGTGATTTATCTATTTTGTTAACGCCAGATTCTAATGCTTTAACTGCTGCATCTCTAAGAATTTGATCTAATAATCTAATTTGACCATCTGTTTTTTCTTGTAAAAGAGTTATGATTTCTTGATTAGCTGCTAAATTGGATGACTTAGGTAGTCTCAGGATTTCCTGTTCCCAAATCTTTACAGTTTTTGTAAAGTTGGCTCCTAAAAGTTTTTCAAAACTAAAGTAAGATGCAAAACGCCCAGCAACCTGCTCATCTTTACTAATTAAAGTGTCCAGTCTACTACTAGTCCCTACCAATATAGGGACAATTTTCACTTTATCAAATAAGTCTCTAACATCTGGCAGTGTTTTAAATTGAAGACGATGAGCTTCATCAATAATCAATATTTCTACTTTACATTGTTTAATAAAATACCATGCTCTTTCTCTTAGCTGACTTTCATTGCCACCTTTTGCCTTAAATTTTAGAGTTTCAATAATATTTTTAAATAAAAGCGATGGACTACAAGAACTACCTGTTAACTCTACATACAATACAGGAATAACTGGATTTTGGTTTGGGGTTTTTATGGCTCTATTTTGGTAGGTATAAAAAAGAGAAGCTGTAGTTTTTCCCAGTCCTGACTCTCCGACTGCTCTACCAGGTTTTCCTAACTTTCGCCTTTCATCTAACCAAGCACTGAATCTTTTCACTTGTTCAATGTTTAAAATATCTGGATGTCTAAGTCGTTCGATTTCTAGCTGTATTTCTTCGTTTGTCATAGTTTACAACCCTAGCTCTTCACGCAATAGTTTTAAATTCACTTTTTCTATTGGCTCATCTGCTTCAGGTTTAGTAATTAATATCTCAACCTGTTCATTTTTTTCCTCTTCATATCTTTGTGGTATTGGCTCTGTCCTTTCTTGTTCAGAACGGCGGCGTTCAGCTTTAGTCTTACTTTTTTTATGTTTTAAAAAGTTTCTACGTCTAATGGCCTCTTCTAAAATCGAAATATTATTGATGCCTTTACCACTATTTTCTACTTTTTTCCGTGCATATTTAACTTCCTCAACTGACAGCCTTTCTGCTTCTAAACCAACAGCATAAGCACGGGCTAAAAATATTTCTTTATTATTTTTGCGACCATACACTAACATCATAGTGATGTCTCTGGGGTCAAATCTTAAGATAACTTTTTCGCTTGCGTAAGCTCCCAAATTCTCTCCCCTATAACGAAGACCAGAAAAATTTAGATAGCCATTGTCATATATAACCCGTTCTGCTGCCTTCATTAAGCAAATGTCAAGTTCTCTATCATTCAGCAAAGTAGGAGGCATTTGCAGTCCTTTTTCCCAACGCTCAATCCGACTTTGCTTTGGAGTTAGAGGGTTGGCTTGACTTCGGGCATCAGGCTTTTGGTTATAGCTATCGACGATGTAACCAATAATTAGTTTTTCTAGTTCAGGAAGACTTATACAAGCTTTTTCTTCAGCTCCCTCTGGACGGTCTTTAACGCTTGACCCCGTGTAACCTGGCATTTCAGCAAGCAGCCCACTAATGGTTCTAAAAGGTCGTTCTACAATGCCGCCATCTGAAGGTTGGCTTCGCAGAATTGGTTCAAAATCTAATTCATTCGCAATCCATTCCACTAAATGTTTTGACCGAAAATCTTTACCACCATCTGTATAAACATATTTAGGTACACCATAAGCACTCCACTTACATCTGAGTTCATACTCCGAACCGTAGCGTTTTGGCATAATTGCATTCCGTAGCGCCAAAGCCACAACTTGAGAGCTTGGCGCGGCAAAACCTAAACGGAAACCAACTATGCAACGAGAGTAACAATCTATTACTGTTGTCAATTGAGGACGACCTATTTCTTCATCGTCCTCATCTACTAACAGAATGTCACCTTTAGTATGGTCAATTTGCCAAACCTGATTGCTGTACTTGATAGATATTTCTTGACCATCACGGGTTTTGATTATATGCTCGGAACCATGCCATCCAGGGCTGCGGCTAGTACTAGATTTATGCTTTTTCTCTTCAACTGGTTTGAGCCATCTTTCTACTGTTCTAGTGCTGGGAGGTTTTCCATACTTTGACCAATACTTAAATCCTTCTGCTTCTTCCTTTATTTTTATCAGCTTCTTTAACTGCCAATCTAATTCTTCTCCTCGGAATCCTTGACTTTCTAACCTTGATATTTGTGCTTCTAGTTCTTTTTTGGCGAATTCGTAAGCTTGAGTCTCAATCTTCTCAGCGACCCTGAGTGCGGGTCATGCGATCGCTGCCTTTATTCCCTTGTTTATAAATCTTGAGACTCAAGTTATACCAGTATTCGCTTTTTCGCACCTGTCCTTTGTCTGCTCTGGGAACTTCCGCTAAAGCAGCTATACCTTTTTCTTCCCAAGATTTAATCAAACGTCTAACCGTTCTTTCCGATTTACCAAGCTTTTTCGCTGCTTCTTCCAACCTTTTGCCGTAAGTTAGGCGATCGCAGGGTTCACGTAGATTGCGAATTATCTCCAGCTTGAGTCTTTGTTCACCTGAAAGCCTGAGTTCTGAGTCTTCTAAAAATCTCTGATCTAAAAATTCAACTGATTTGTCTTCTTCTACAAAGTTATCATTCTCACTCAATGGCTCAACTTCCATTGATAAGTCGAGTATGTCTGTATACTCGTCATCCGATAGGAAGCTGTCTTCATCTTCTAGTTCAAACTGGTCATCTACATCTAAATGACTCATAGATGTGATTTTTCATCGATTATTTGGGTACATTTATACTAATATGAAACTGCGAAGAATTGACATTTAATTTATCGCTAAATTAAGATTTGTCATCTAATTAGTCGTAAACTCTAATAAAAGACGCTTAATCTGTCGCAAAACCCTGAATTAGTTTTTTGCGGGTTTAATCCCCGAAAGCTATTGATATATATGAATTTGTAGTCAATAAAATATTGTGACAAATAATTTGTCTATGTGGTCAAATAATTTGTCGCTCTACAGCTAAACTCAAAACAACTGATACCATTTCTTTGTGAGGCTGTGCTAAACCTTTGAAAATAATTGCCTACTCTTACACCGATCCGCTATTAGAATCTTCTCCCGATCGAGCCGATTGGGGATGGGAGGTGGATCGGGTTTATGAAGATTTGGGCAAGCCAAACTCTTCTTTGCGATCGCAATTACAACAATTATTCAAAGATTGCCAAACTGAACCAGCAGATTATCTCCTGATTCGTCGGTTGGAAGAATTGGGAGATACTGTAGAGGAAATTAGCGATCGCCTTAATCAACTCGAAGTCATGGGAATCGCAGTAATCGCCACTGAACAACCCTACACTTCCGAAAATTACCCTCTGGGCGCTGACTTGCTGAATTTGCTACACGCAATCCAACGTCAGCAACGCAGCCGCCGCATCCGCCAAGGACACGCCCGTAATCGTCTTGAGGTTGCACCGCCACCGGGCAAAGTTCCCTACGGCTATCGCAGAGGTAAGGGAAAATATACCATCGATCGCAGTACTTCACCAGTCGTAAAAGATTTTTTTGAACACTTTTTACTTTATGGTTCCCTGCGGGGTTCAGTGCGTTACTTGGCGAAAAAATACGGCAAGAAAATCTCTGTCACTACAGGAAGACGCTGGCTGACTAATCCAGTTTATCGCGGCAATACAGCTTACCAAAATGGTGAAATTATCTCCAATACCCATATTCCGATAATTTCTAAGGAAGAAGCAGCCCAAGTTGACCGACTTTTGCGCCGTAACAGCCGTTTACCATCCCGAACTGCTAGCGCACCGCGTTCTCTGGCTGGGTTGGTTGTCTGTGCTGAGTGTCAGTCGCATCTGACAGTTACCCGTGTTACTCAACGCAACCAAGATAAGGAGTATCTTTATTTACGTTCTACTAGCTGTCCCCAAAGCCCCAAGTGTAAGGCTATTCCCTATCAAGAGGTGTTGGAATATACCATTGAAACCGTTTGCCGTGATTTACCTCTGGCGGTAGCAGGAATGAATTTTCCTCAGTTGGATGCATTCAAGAATAGCTTAGGGCAAGCGATCGCTCGTCAGCAAGAAATACTTGCTCAGTTACCCGCTTTAATTGAAACTGGAATTTTAGATGCCGAAACAGCAAAGTTAAGGGCTTACAAACTTCGCACAGAAATTTCTGCACTCGAAGCAAAGTTGGCAATTCTCCCTCCAGTTAACTTGCGTTCTGTTGCTCAAGCTGTTTCCATACCACAATTTTGGTTAGATTTATCGGAAACAGAACGAAGATTTTACTTTCGAGAATTTATTAGACAAATTGAGATTGTTTGTCAGAATAAAGAATTAAAACTCCAAGTTATTTTTATTTTTTGATTTAATTGAAACACTATTTTTGAGACGGTTGATCTTTAGTATACGCAACAGGTTTTGGCCCTGCATTCCGCACATTGATAACTTTATTCAGGATATCAAACCAAAAAGGCGCACCCATAGCAATAGCAAAACCACTCACTATCCAACCGCAAATTAATTTAAAAACCTGTGAAATCCTGATGTAAATGAGATTCGATTTATTCGTATCTAATAACTCAAACTGTTGATTAATATTTTGCCATCCAATTGGTATAGAAGAATTTCCTAATAGTTTTTCAATATTTTTTCTGGCTGCTTCATCATTGATATAATCGATTCGTTGACTTGCACTTTGAGTAATAGTAGAGCGGATAACCGAATCCTCCGATAGTCTTCTAACCAAGTGGAATGTATCAGTATTAGTTAAAAAAGCGACTAATATTCCAATTAAAATAGCAACTCCTTTGGCATTTCGCTTATAAACACCGCTCGCTCGATCCATCGAGCGATCGAACCATGTTTCTACTTCATTTTTAAATTGATTTACTTCTTCGTTGAGATCGCCAATCTTTATCCTACTACGTTGAGCAATTACACTAAGGCTCTTAATTAAATTATTAGGAACTTCATCAGGTAACTCATTATTAACAAAATCTATAAATTTCTGGTCAATCTCTCCATAAATTTCTTGAATTTTTGTGTAACTTGCACTATTGGGATTATTAATACCTTTTTTAAGTTCTTTATAAGAACTTAATATCATCTGCAAGTTGGTTTTTGTTTCTTCACCAGGATGTTTAACGTAATTAATTAGCTGGGGAATTTTTAAGGTATCTAATAAAGTTACTGCAAATGTTTCAGAAGGTAGATAGGAAGGGCCGCTTTGTTTTTCTAGCACTATTTTATCAGGTTTTTTAGTAATTTCCTGGAAATGCTTTTCTAATTTACCCTTAGCTTGTTGATTCAAAGTATTAATTAAAGGATCGTTATAAAGTTTCTGTACTAGATGGATTGCATTAATAATATCTGATTTTTCACTTTCACTACCACCTGATAAAAGTAATTCAATTGAAGTTCTTAAATGTTTAACTCTCCATTGTAATAATGTGGCAATTAGTTCTTGAATTTCCGAAGCTAGCAAGCTCAAAATCAAGTAAATAAAAACCAAACCAAGAGTAATATCTACAACTACAGGTAAATTCATTGATATCTCCAATATTTTTTAGCTATTTATTGTTATAGAAAGCGTTTAAAAAATTGTATATCATAGATATCTCAATTAAAGAGTTGCTTAATTAAAGTTAAAAAATCAAATTAGTTTATTTAGATAGTTTGACTAGAGATTATTTTAATTAATAATTAGTAAATTTGCTTTATTGAAAAATAAATATATTTTTCGTAAAATTACTCTTCGGAAAATTTACAGACAATTTATTGAACTATTCAGCATATAATTTAATTGGTGTAACAATCAGTTACAAAAATTATGGACTTAGCCAGATAAACCTCGTCTACCTTGAAAACCGTAGTTTTGTAGGTTGGGTGCAGCGATAGCGTAACCCAACATAAAATTTGGTGGTAATGTTGGGTTGCGTTTCACTCCACCCAACCTACAAAAATATATTTTTTAAAAAACTCTAGGTTTCAACATAGATGAGGTTTAAAAAGTAAATAGATAAAATTTAAACTAAGCATCACCTTCAAAAGAAAATACAAGTTTATTTACGGACTATCTGACAGGTAATAAATAATTAGTTGTATTATTTTTATCATTTATTCGCTAAAATGTGATTTAAATAACCAATATAAATTTTCAAAAAATAGCGCTAATTAGAAAAAATTGAGTTAATCTTGGAAACTAGCAATTGTTAAAAACATACGTTGTTACTGGGTGGCAACATTGGAGATTCGCTAGATGTCTCTATGTAATCAAACCAGCAAGTAAAATGATTACCAGAGAATATGCAAGAAGGAAGCTTTATTTGGAGTCATCTGGAAAGACAGCATCGCACGGTTGGAAAATGGATTGATTGGGTATGGCTAATAGTATTGCTGTTGGCAGCAGTATTACTGTTTAGCATCAATCTGGGAGGATTGCCACTGCGAGATTGGGATGAAGGTACTGTGGCACAGGTTGCTCGTGAAATTTGGCACGCCCCAGCAGGTTCAATGCGTTGGCTTTACCCAACGTTAGGAGGCGAACCATATCACAACAAGCCGCCTTTGATGCATTTGCTGATAGCTTGGGCTTATTCTCTAGGAGGCGAAAATGAGTTGACAACGCGCCTACCTGGAGCAATTTTAACAGCAACATCTGTACCTTTACTGTATTGCATTGCTCGAGAGATATTTCGCCAACGTTGGGCTGCTATTTATAGCGCCTTGATTTATCTAACAATGCTACCTGTGGTGCGTCATGGGCGGCTGGCAATGTTGGATGGGGCGATTGTAAGTTTTTTGATGGTGATGATGTTGTGCGTGTTGCGATCGCGCCGAGATTTACGTTATTGTCTTGGTGTTGGCATTAGCTTTGGGTTTATTTGTTTAACTCAAGGACTGCTAGGCGTATTACTCGGTGCGATCGCAATTGTATTTCTATTTTGGGATACGCCACGATTGCTCACTTGTTACTATCTCTGGATCGCAATTTTAATTGGCATTCTACCTGTGGCTGGTTGGTATGGTGCCCAACTAATTCACTATGGTTATACTTTCGCCCAAATTGGTATTGCCAACCCATCACTAGGCCGAGGCTCAGTTGTAGAAGGTAATTATGAACCACCTTGGTACTATGTAATTGAACTTCTCAAATACACATGGCCGTGGTTATTATTCTTACCACAAACTGTCCGCTTAACCTGGGAAAATCGCAACCTTAGCTGGGCAAAACTAGTAATGGCATGGAGTGGGGTTTATCTACTGGTAATTTCCTTGATGATTACCAAAGTTCCCTGGTATCTATTCCCGATTTACCCTAGTTTAGCTTTAGCTTTTGGTATCCAGTTATCAGATACGGAAAATTCGCCTTTACTCTCATCTTATCCCCGTGCTTGGGTTGCTGGTTTGGCAATACTTGCTGTGGCTGCTTCTGCTGGTAGTATTTATTTTAGTTCGGGTACAACACCAAAAACAGACTTACAACTGATTTTTGCCGCTGTAGCTTTAACTATGACCTTAGCAGCTATTTTGGCAGAACGAGGCGACGGACAATTTCTGAAGATTTTGTTTTGGGGAAGTTATATTTCGCTGCTGCTGTTAATGAAATCTAACTACTGGGTTTGGGAATTATCTGAGGCTTATCCAGTTAAACCAGTCGCCGCCATGATTGTTCGGGCAAATCCAGCAACGAGGAAGATTTACACATCTTTTCCTTACCATCGTCCCTCGTTGGATTATTATAGCGATCGCACCATCATTCCCGCTTCTGTTGGTGAACTAGAATATTATTGGCACTACAACGGCCAACCCTACTTCCTGCTGAATCTATCTGATTTCAACAATCTTCAACTAGAGTCGATGAAGCTAATTGACCAAGCTGAAGGTTGGAAATTAGTCACAAAAGATATCAATAGATTGTAAGTATGGGGCATGGGGCAAACAGGGCGTTAGGAGTGCTGTTAGCGAAGCTCGGCGTTGAGCCAGTGCTGAGTTAGGAGTTAACAGTAGAGACGCGATTAATCGCGTCTGTACAAGAGTTAAGAGTTTTGTTTATCTCCTTGTCCCCTCACTCCCTCACTCCCGGTTGGTGAGCGCAGTCGAACCACATCTCCCTGCCCCCCCGGTTACTGAGCGTTGGTCATTGAGCGTAGCCGAAATGAGTCGAAGTATGCTCCCCTGCTCCCCTGCTTGTCTCTTTATCAGGAAAAAATCAGATCGTTGCCCAAAAGGTAACGATCGTCTTATAGCGATCGCGTTCTTCCAAAAAGTGTAAAAAACCTGCGACTTACTTTGAAGAAATGATAAACTGCGTAATTTTGCGGTTTTGCTGGCGAGATTGATTTCTCTATGCTTGAAATATTTA
This sequence comes from Nostoc sp. DSM 114160, assembly GCF_053470305.1. NCBI lineage: Bacteria > Bacillati > Cyanobacteriota > Cyanophyceae > Nostocales > Nostocaceae > Nostoc > Nostoc sp. DSM 114160. Next base: position 1,268,499 of record NZ_JBPFGO010000003.1, read on the forward strand.
TTACGAAATATTTCATTCATTAAATTTAGCAATTGGGTGTTTATAGTGCCGCAAAATCTTTCATCGTTACCAGAACCAATCAGAAGGATTGAGATAGAAGCAAATCAACCATTTTCAGAAGCGTGGGCGAAGAAGTATTTGCGAAATTTAGCTGAACAGGACAATCGCATCGAAGTTCTCAAGGTCAGTGAAATTGCAAATGAGGTTGCAAAAACGTTAACGCAGGCACTGCGAACCACAAGTCTTCAAGCGTGGGGAAGAACAGAAGCGCTTTTGTCTCAAGAGGTGATTCGGCATCAAATTGACCCTGAATTAATCGATCCGTGGGAAGTTGCAAAGGATACCCACCAGATTTATCAAACTGCCCTCTCAGCCTATGCTGAACAGATTTCCCCAGCAAAGTTTTCTACATGGATTGCTAGGGATTTGGGGAAAATTCGACACAAATACACAGTAGACGATCCTAGAGTAATTGGATTCATTAGTATGCAGTTTCACTACAGCGGACAAATACTACTGAACTTAACACCACCAGTGCAGCAAGCATCGCTGAGGGATTACTTCAAAGTGATTGACGATCATCTCTATATGCCGCTCCAGCGTGCTTACCAGGCAGCAGCAGAATATGCTTACGACGCGCCACCATTACAAGCTGTCCAGCAACTTTTGCCCTTGTGCAGCGAGATTGCGACCAAGATTGCAGAACGGGTGATGCAGATGTATCCCAACTATCAATGCCATACAGGTCGCTTAAGTGATACTAACATTAACATTTCCAGTGTCCGTGATATAGAGATGTTCCAGGTATATCTATGGGTCTGTATTTTGGAGAACAACATTAGTGCTATACAACAAGAGCTATTTCCTCTGTGTGTCATGTTATATCCTCGATTAAAGGTGCGCTGGGAATTGGTGCGGCAATTAATTTACTTGCTCGGTACTGAAATCCGCTCTCGTTTTGAACCAGAACAGGCTGCTTATTTTCTCGCTTACTATGAGTCGTTGCAGGCAATGTTTTCACCCCAAGTTTTGCCGGACAGTAAATCTTAGATTTTGTAGTGTCCCGATTCTCAAATCGATATGATAATTAGATAAGTATAAATAAACAATAGTTTGTAGTTAGCACTTTAGTGCTGAAACTACTTACTTAATCAGCGATCGCTTTTTAAGCGGACATCATATAAAACCGCGTCTTATTTGGGGCAAGAAGACACGGTTTGCTCGAAGTATTTAGTTATAATATTACAAAAATCAAAGTAGAATTTGATTTATACCAAAGTAATCGATTTACTGGGATTTGTTTCCTGGTTCATTAACTTTCTCTGTTGTGGGAAGAATTTGGCGGTCGTAACTTGTCTTTTCTTGGGTCAGAGCGATCGCACCAAAGAAAATCGCACTACCTACAGCCAAGGCTACCATGGGACGCTTGAGTAGGATAAAATCTCTGAGAATCCTCGCTAAAGGTCGGCTTTGACGACGTAGCGATGAAGACATCATCAATTGTCTCCAAGTAAACGGATCGCGGACATAATGACCACTTTGGCAAACTACTAGCCTTTCCTGGCAATAGGGACAGCAAAACAAACCCATGCGTGTTTTAACTGGTTTTGGCGTGGCATTTCTTTGGCAAATTGGGCAAGTAACATAATGATTATCAAAAGTGTGTATATTCATTTACCTCATCCGCCTAGTCCATTTACTCGCTCTATAACAATAGCTATATTGAATTGGGGTCAATGTCCGATCTGACATCAGGCATCAATCATACATACATTCTATTACTACCAAGGATGCCTCAATAGTCGCAACACGAGTATAGCTAGATTTAAACAAGGATGACTCATGGTTAATGTTTACGGATATGTCCACCCAATCGAAAAAACTTTGTTGTCTCTAGAAAAAATAGTGTTGGTGCTCGTTCGCACTCTATTAGCCGCAGCTACGCCCAACTTAGGCATTGCTGACCCCTAAATAATAATTCTCTCTCATTTAACCGTTCTCCCCACACAAATTTTGCACAATGACATTTTTCGCTAAAGCTTTGTAAGTTAAGCAAATAAAGTCTACTTGTCCGGTTGCTAAATAATGGCTCACAATGATAAATAACAGATAAAAATTTAAATTTTTTCTTACATTTACCCCGCCTCTCAATGACTCTCTTGCCTCCCACTCAACTGAGGAAGGTAACGGAACAACCTGCCTTTCCTACACCTTCCGCTCGTTTAGCTCACTTAATTAATCGTTTTCAACCATCCCCAGAAACAGTTGTGCTGTTTTTAGCCATGCTCATTGGCGGTGGTACTGGTATGGGTGTAGTCACCTTTCACTATTTAATCCAGTTGGTTCACCAGTTGATGCTGGAAAATTTAATGGGTCAAATTGGGGCCTGGGGTGCATGGACTTTAGCCTGCGTTCCCACCCTTGGCGGATTAATTGTTGGCTTGATGCGCTGGCGTACTCAAGACTTTGGGCCTGGACTTTCATCTCTCATCGCCGCTTCTCAGGGAACAGAGATTAAGCGACCACTAAGACCAGTTACCAAAATGCTGGCTGCATCTGTTACTTTGGGGAGCGGTGCTTCTTTGGGGCCAGAAGGGCCGAGTGTCGAAATTGGCGCAAATTTTGGGATGTTGTTATCTGTGATCCTAAATGTATCTCAGGAACGACAACGTTTGCTGTTGGGTGCTGGCGCGGCGGCGGGGCTGGCGGCGGGATTTAATGCTCCCATCGCTGGAGTATTTTTTGCTCTAGAGGTGGTGATGGGAGCGACATCTTTTGCTACTTCTGCTGTCAGTGTGGTACTCTTAGCTGCGGTGGTAGCAGCATTAATTGCCCAAATTGGTTTGGGGGCCCAACCTGCTTTTGATTTACCTGTTTACCAGGTTCGCAGTCCTTTGGAATTACCTCTTTACCTTGGCTTAGGTTTAGGGGCCAGCCTAGTTTCTCTGGCTTATACTCAATTAATTCGTTTGGCAAAAGCTTGCTTTGCTGGGAAGGTTCCAGGTTTTGCCTTTTTGGGACGAATTCCTGAGCCGATTCATCCAATTATTGGCGGTGCGATTATTGGCGCTGTTGCTTTACACTTTCCGCAAATTCTAGGCGTTGGTTATGAAACTGTAGAAGCAATGCTTCAAGATGTGGAGTTTCCACTCTATTTATTGGTGGCGTTGTTGGTGGTGAAATTATTGATGACTGCAATTAGTGCAGGTAGTGGTTTCATTGGTGGTTTGTTCGCACCAGCAATGTTTTTAGGTGCTTCTTTTGGATCGGCTTACGCCAAAATGTTGGCTGTAGCATTCCCGACAATTTGCGATCAAATGGCGGCTCCCCCAGCTTATGCAATGGTGGGAATGGCAGCAGTATTAGCTGCTAGTGTGAGAGCGCCGTTAACGGCTATTTTAATGCTGTTTGAATTAACCCGCGACTATCGAATTGTTTTACCGTTGATGGCAGCTGTGGGTTTAAGTGTTTGGCTAGTAGAAAGGATTAAACCAACTTTTAACTCTAACTCTAATCTACAACAAATTGGTCTTTCGGAATTGAAAGATGAACAATCGGAAATTGTGCAGCAAATTTTGGTAGAAGATGCCATGTACCCTTGTCCCAAAAAGTTACCTGCAACTTTGGGAGTATTAGATGCTGCTGTGGAAATGACCCGCGATCGCGTTCGTAGTGCTTTAGTATTCGATCAAGCAGAGCAATTAGTTGGTATACTTTCTTTGGAAGATATTAACCGTGCCCTTGCTATTTGGCAAACATATCCAAATCCCCTAACCGAAATTCCCGATAATTTATCTAGTCAAACCCTCATAGACATTTGTACTACTGAAATTCTCTATGCATGGCAAGATGAACTTTTATCTGAGGCTTTAGACCGGATGAGTCTTCGAGGTCTACATCAATTACCAGTGGTAGCACGAGACAAACCCGATCGCATTTTGGGTTTATTAGAAAAAGAGCAAATTGCATTAACCTGTAATTTAGCAGTTACGCGCAAGGCACTTCGCCACTATTTACCAGTCTTACCTACTACAGATATAGTCATTAGTCATTAGTCATTGGTCATTGGTCATTAGTCATTAGTCATTATTTTTCACAAAGGACGCTTGACTAATGACTGTTTATAGTCATTGTTTTTCACAAAAGACAAATACTTCTCTACGAGAGGCTGCGCCAACGGCTTCGCTCAGTACAAGTGACAAATGACAAAGGAGAATTGACTAATGACCATTTATTAAGCCGTGGCTTCTATGGCTTCATCATCTTCACGATCTTCTGGATCTACCTGTCTCAGACGAATGTGCTTTTTGCCTAAAGTGATCAGAAACTCATCTCCTGGTTGAAGATTCATCTGTTTTGTATAAGCTGAACCTATCAGTAAGTTACCATTCGATTGCACACTAATTCTATAGCTAGCACTACGTCCACCACGCCCATTAGCACTGGGTGTACTGTCTAACTGAATGCCTTCAGCATCAATTAGGGCATTTAAGAACTTCATCATATTGACGCGCTCTATACCATTTTTGGTAACGGTATAGTAGCCGCACTTCTTAGCTTTGTCTTCTTTGCTCTCGTTCTCTAGCTCTTTGACTTTTTTGAGCAGTTCTTCGCCGAGTAAGGGTTCAATTTTTTTCTGTTTAGGCATCAACTTAGGTCGAAAATGAATGTTTGAAGTGTTTGAATCGATTTTATTTTAGCTGAGGTTGAGCTAACAGGAACATAATCCTTTAGTTTTTATCTCAACCTAGCCAAGTATATTACACTCAGATGCACAATTGTTATGCCATTACCAATATTGGCAAGACAATCTATTTTAGAAAATGCTGGCAATGCTGATAACTTAACTATATATATAGTTTGTGAATTACTGCTAGACCATATAAGTTTTAAGTTTTCTAAACTAACCTCAAGAGGTTTTCTATTTCTGAAGGATGAGAACTGAGTCACAAAATGATAAGCAAAACTGATCCTTAGTGATTGGTCAATGGTAATTAGTCATTGGTTATTTAGAAACGACAAACTAAAGAAGTCTCAGAGTCGGAAGCCGACCATCAGAATTTCTTTTCAGGGAGATGCAGTGCCAACAAAGACAAAGGACAAACAACAAAACTTGCCAAAATGAAATTAACTACCAGAGGACACTATAGTGTAAAGGCGTTGCTAGATTTAAGTTTACAGCCAAGATATGGGCCTGCATCTGTGAGAGCGATCGCAAAACGCCAAGATATCCCCGCTCCTTACCTCGAAAAACTACTAATAGAAATGCGTCGTGCGTCAATAGTTAAATCAATTCGTGGTAGCATCGGCGGATATCAATTGGCAAGAGAGCCTGCACAAATATCTATAGGAGAAATTTTAGAAGCTGTTGGCGAGACTAGCCATTTACCTCATCACACCCCAGCACCGACACAAGCTGAAGATTGGGTAACGTTTAGCCTCTGGCACAGACTCAACCAAAAGCTCAAAGAAGCTTTATACAGTATTACCCTGGCAGACCTTTATTACGATGCTCGCAGTCGGCAAGCTTCCCTTGGAGAAGAAGCTAGTTTTGTGGTTTAGTCAAGAGCAAAGCAAAGACGCTCCGCCTCCGGTCAATAGTCAACCAATTTTAGATTTTGGATTTGCGATAGTGTCGGCGGCAAGCGAGTCCGCGTACCCTTACAGGGAAGCAAGCTAGCAAGAGCGTCTCGTAGAGAGCGTCTTTTGGATTAACCTCGCCGACAACTTGTACTGAGCGTAGTCGAAGTAGGGGACAAGGCTTGAAGATTTTGGATTTTGGATTTTGAATTTATTCCGCTTGACTTCTCTACGAGACGCTACGCGAACGGGCGGGGCATGAACCGAAACAATCTAAAATCTAAAATCTAAAATCGCTAGGTCTAAATATTGACCCTTGACTTTTAACCCAAGACTCGTGACTATGACTAATAATATCTATATCTTAATAATTGCAGCATTTTTAGATTACTTAATTGGCGATCCTTGGGATTGGCCTCATCCAGTACAAGTTATGGGGTGGGTAATTTCTCGCCTGACCAAATTTTTTCTCCACTTCTGTCAAAATTCTCTAACACAACGCCTAGCTGGAATTGTACTAGGCATTATCTTGATAATTGGTAGCGGTCTTGTTGGCTTTTTGATGATTCAAATTGCCAGATGGGTTCATCCACTTTTAGGAATTGCCATAGATAGCATTCTTTTGGCTAGTTGTTTTGCTGGCAAAAGTTTGCGAGTAGCAGCGGAGGCTGTTTTACAACCTTTAACAGTCGGAGATTTAGAGAAGGCTCGAAAGATTTTAAGTAATTACGTTGGTCGAGATACCCAAAACCTCTCACAAGCAGAAATTTACCGAGCTGTTTTAGAAACGGTTGCAGAAAATGCCACCGATGGGGTAATGGCTCCGCTTTTTTATGCAATTGTTGGTGTTTTTATACCAGTTGTGGGGCCAACTCCTTTAGCTTTAGCATATAAAGCCAGCAGTACCCTTGATTCAATGGTGGGCTATCGGGAAGCACCCTATACTTATTTAGGGTGGTTTTGTGCGCGGTTAGAAGATTATTTGACTTGGCTACCTTGTCGGTTAACAGTCGTGACTGTGGCGCTGCTATCAGGTAAACCGATGCATATTTGGCAAATTTGTCGTCGGGATGCAATTAAAGATCCTAGTCCCAATTCTGGCTGGAGTGAGTGCGCCTATGCTGCATTTTTAGGCGTGCAGATGGGGGGTACAAATTGGTATCGGGGGGTAGCTAAGTACAAACCACTGCTAGGAGATGCTCTTTATGCCATTACTGCAACTTCTATTCAGAATGCTTTACAGCTGACTCGATATTGTTTTTTGCTATGGTTAGGGATAGCGATCGCAATATTCTTAATGTTCCCAAATAGGTAATGAGAAATATAAAGTTAGGAGTTAGAGACGCGATTAATCGCGTCTGTACAGGAGTTAAGAATAAAAACTCCTAACTCTTAACTTATCACTCCTAACTTATCACTCGCTATGTCTGCCAAAGTAGTTGAAATTCTCTCATCAGAAGAAATCCGTCGTACCTTGACTCGTCTTGCTTCTCAAATTGTCGAAAGGACGCGTGATTTGTCTCAACTGGTGCTTCTTGGTATTTATACCAGGGGTGCGTTATTAGCCGAATTATTGGCGCGTCAGATTGAGACGCTAGAAGGTGTAGCAGTGTCAGTGGGTGCTTTGGACATTACATTTTATCGAGATGACCTCGACAAAATTGGATTGCGGACTCCAACGAAAAGCGAAATTCCTTTCGATCTTACGGGGAAAACGGTTGTACTGGTGGATGATGTGATTTTCAAAGGACGGACGATTCGCGCGGCTTTGAACGCAGTCAACGATTACGGTAGGCCAGAGGTGATTCGTTTAGCTGTGTTAGTAGACAGAGGCCATCGAGAATTGCCAATTCACCCAGATTTTATTGGCAAGAGGTTGCCTACAGCTAAAGAAGAAATTGTCAAAGTTTACTTACAAAATAGTGATGGACGAGATGCAGTAGAGTTGATTGCAGATTAGGCTATAGAGGGCAGGGGGCAGGGAGATGTGGTTCGACTGCGCTCACCAACCGGGAGTGAGGGAGTGAGGGGACAAGGGGACAAGGAGATAAACAAAACTCCTAACTGCTAACTCTTAACTCTTAACTCTTAACTCTTAACTCCTAACTCCTAACTCAGCACTGGCTCAACGCCCCGCTATCCATGTACAGCACTCTCGATCTGATCTACTTGAAAACTGCTGTCAGTAATCAAGCAAAAAGGATACTACGGGTAAAGGCAACTGTGAGAAGTCTGTAAACCTTGTTAAAAAATAAAGATTGTTTGGCTGCCTTGCCAGCAAACTACAACTCCTAATGAGAAAATAAGGCATTACAACCAAGCGATCGCGATAAAATTGTTGACAAACCTGTTAATCAGACCCAATTTTTTTGAATTTTAAGCAAACAAAAGCATTATGGGACATGACCTAGAAGATTAGTGCCTTAAAATACTCCTGAAAGCCAGTCCTTGTTTTATAAGTTTTATGTAGAATTTGGTGGTGAGGTTATTTACTTGATTCTCACTTGCAGCAATCCAGGTTTCATTTATGAGTCAGTCTTTTTCTCAAAACCAAGCAAGACGAAATCGTCAACAGAGACTCTGGCAACAAAAATGGAGTTTAAAGACTAAAGCAATAATTTGGGCACTAAGTATCAGTGTCCTTCCTGTAGTTGCAATTGGAACAGCTACTTACAACTATGGGATTAATTTAATTAACATACAAACTCCGCAAATCAGACAAGAGAATACAGAAAGTTCAACAGAAACTGAACTTGCTCTACAAAGACAATTGTCACTCTTGTTAACTGGTATGGGGGTGACAGCAATTGTAGCAGGTGCGATCGCTGTTTTTGTGACGAATCGAGTTATGAGTCGAGTCAGCAAGGCAGCTACAATTTCTAATAATATTAAAAAGAGGCTACGTCCAGACAGCGAGTTTACTCAAGTCTTCATCGCTAGCCAAGATGAATTAGTGATGTTAGAGAGAAACATTACCTTATTCACAGACCTGCTTTCGGTTTTGGTACAAGACAAAGAAGCCGAAGCCGATTATTCCCAAATATTAATCAAAATTACCCGTTGGGTTCGAGAATCATTCAATCAAGAAGATGTTCTCAAAACTACCTCAGAAGAAATTCGTAAAGCTTTAAGCATCGATCGCGTTACCATCTTTTGCTTCGACTCCAACTATAATGGAACTGGAACCTTTATCGCCGAATCAGTAGCACCTGGTTTACCAAAAATATTAGGGTTTACAGTCTTTGAGCCGGGATTTGAGGCAGGGTATATAGACAAATATCAGAATGGTAGCATCCATGCTATTGATAATATCCATCAAGCCGATCTCAGTGATGCTGATATTGAGTTCCTGGAGCAATTTGCTGTCAAATCTAATTTAGTCGCACCTATTCTCAAAGGCAAACAGCTATTCGGTTTGTTGATTGCACATCAATGTTCTAGAATTCGCTCTTGGCAACAATCTGAGATTGATTTGTTCTCTCAGATAGCCATGCAAGTAGGATTTGCCCTTGACTACGGCAACCTTCTACAAAAAGTAGATACTAAGGCAGATAAAGCTCAAGTATTTATCGAAATTACCCGCAGCATTCGCCAATCGCTCAACGAAGAGGATGTCCTCAAAACGACGGTGGAAGAGGTTCGCAAAGCTTTAAGTACCGATCGAGTACTGGTTTATACCTTTTACCCTAATTGGTCTGGAATTATCATTGCTGAATCAGTGGTTCCAGGTTATCCCAAAGTTTTGCGGTCTGAAATTCAAGACATCTGTTTCGGTCAGGGTTATGTAGAAAAGTATCAGTCTGGTCGCGTTGTAGCCACAAACAACATTTATGAAGCAGGTTTGGCTGATTGTCACATTAGCCTGCTCGAATCCTTTGCTGTGAAAGCAAATTTGGTCGCCCCAATTCTCAAAGATGAACAATTATTTGGCTTATTAATTGCCCATCATTGCTCCAGACCCCCGTGATTGGCAACAATCTGAGATTGATTTATTTGCTCAGATAGCGATGCAAGTCGGGTTTGCTCTCGACCATGCAAGACTCCTGCAACGAATCGAGGCTGAGGGTGTGCAAAGTCAGTTGTTAGCAGATACTATCGGCATTATTCGCCAATCACTCAACGAAGAGGATGTCCTCAAAACCACTGTGGAAGAGGTTCGCAAAGCTCTGAGTGCTGACCGAGTGATGGTTTATAGCTTTGATGGTAATTGGTCTGGAACAGTGATTGCTGAATCAGTTGTTCTCACCTACCCAAAAGTTTTACGAGCTGAAATCCAAGACCCATGTTTCGGTCAAGGCTATGTAGAAGAGTATCAGTCTGGTCGCGTTCTGGCAATCAACAACATTTATGAAGCAGGTTTAGCTGATTGTCACATTCACCTGCTCGAATCCTTTGCTGTGAAAGCAAATTTAGTAGCCCCCATTATTAAAGATGAACAGCTATTTGGCTTGTTAATTGCACATCAATGCTCCAAACCCCGCGATTGGCAACAAACTGAAATTGATTTATTTGGTCAGATAGCGATGCAAGTCGGATTTGCTCTCGACCATGCAAGACTCCTGCAAAGAATCGAAGCAGAAAGAATGCGAAGTCAGTTACTAGTGGATATTATCCGCAGCATTCGCCAATCCCTCAAGGAAGAGGATATCATCAAAACTACTGTGGAAGAGGTTCGCAAAGCACTTAGTACTGACCGAGTTTTGATTTATAGCTTTTACGCTAATTGGTTCGGAATTATTATTGCTGAATCAGTGCTTCCGGGTTATCCCAAAGTTTTGCGGTCTAAAATTCACGACCCTTGTTTTACTGAAAGTTATGTAGAAAAGTACCAATCTGGTCGCGTTGTCGCAATCAACAACATTTATGAGTCTAGTTTGGCTGATTGTCACATTAAACTGCTCGAATCTTTTGGTGTGAAAGCAAATTTAGTAGCACCAATTATCAAAGATGAGCAGCTATTTGGCTTGTTAATTGCACATCAGTGTTCTGAACCCCGCGATTGGCAACAATCTGAGATTGATTTATTTGCCCAGATAGCGATGCAAGTCGGATTTACTCTCGATCATGCTAGGCTCCTACAAGCGTATCAAACTGCTGAAGCTAACTCTGAGGAATAGTAAAGGCGCGCAGCTAGCTGTGCGCCTGAATTGATATATGTATTTTTACGTTACGCTTAGTGTAACTTTTGACGAAGCTGCTAGAGCGATCGCTAATGGTAAAATTCGATGTTCCTGAATTTGAATCCTGGCGTGGAGTGTTTCTGCTGTATCATCCGGCAGTACTGGTACTGCGGCTTGCATTAATATTGGACCGCTATCCATTTCTAAGCAAGCTATATGCACTGTACAACCAGTGATTTTTACCCCAGATGCCAAGGCTTGTTCTACAGCATGGATTCCTTTGAAACTAGGTAACAAACTAGGATGGATATTGATAATCTTCTCAGGAAAAGCATCAATGAAAACTGACGTTAATAGTCGCATCCACCCTGCCAAAATCACCCATTCTACATCGTAGTGCCGCAATGTCTGCACAATTTTTTCGTCAAACTCTTCTCGGTTTTGATAGTTGCGGTGATTTAATAAAACAGTTTCTACACCTCTATTCGCTGCTCTGACGGCTGCTCTCGCCGAGGGGTTATTGTAAATTAAAACTTGAATTTGGGCATTTAGCCGCCCATCTTCGATAGCTTGGGCAACTACATCAAAATTGCTGCCATTTCCAGAAGCCATAATTCCCAGTTTTAAAGGAGCGACTTGTTGATACACATCGCTAATACTGGGAGACACCAAGCTAAGGGTAGAATCAGGGCACAGGGTCATAAACAGCTAAGAGGGAAAATTATAGATGCCAAAAATATATACTAAGTCGTGGTTGGATAATGATACAGTAGCCGCGTGGATTTTTCTCACACCAGCATTAATTTTGCTGGGTATTTTTATCATTTGGCCGATTGCCTATTTGTTCTATCTCAGTTTCACTGCTGGTAGTTTCACCTTAAAAGGTATTTATTGGATAGGCTTAAAAAACTATTGGCGCTTGCTACTCAACCCCGACTTCTTGCAAGTTCTAGGTAACACCTTCTATTTTACCGTTGCCACCATCATTCCTAGTTTAGTTATCTCCTTAGCATTGGCAATACTATTAAACCGCTCCATTCCCTTGCGGGGCATCCTGCGAAGTACTTATTTTTTACCCTCAATTATTTCAATTGTGGCAGCGGGTTTGGGATTTCGCTGGCTGTTTCAGACATCAGGGCCAGTTAACGGACTTTTAGATTTTTTTGGCATTTCAGAAATACCTTGGCTAGGAGACACATTTTGGGCAATGCCGGTAATTATTTTAATGAGTATTTGGAAACAACTGGGTTTCAATATGGTAGTTTTTTTAGCAGGGTTGCAAGCAATTCCTCCCAGTCGTTATGAAGCAGCAGACTTAGATGGAGCAAATGCTTGGCAACAATTTTGGTATATTACTTTACCTGGATTGCGCCCGACTATAATATTTGCAGTCATTACTACCGCAATTTTTACATTGCGGAGTTTTGAGCAAGTTTTTGTGATGACTGGCGGTGGGCCACTAAATTCAACTAATCTGCTGGTTTACTACATTTACCAAGAGGCTTTTGGTCAATTTGATTTTGGTTATGCAGCAGCAGGAGCGACTGTATTATTAGCAGTGACGCTGGTACTAGTTTATTTGCAACTGCAAACTTGGGGAGAGGAGTAGGGGAGGCAGGGGAGCAGGGGAGGCAGAGGAGCAGGGGAGGCAGGGGGGAATGAAAGAAAGTTGCTAATTTATTGCGCAAATATGCAATGCCGAGTTTCTACTTCTTATATAGACTGCGATATTCCCAAGGATTTATAAATTTAGTATCGCTCCAAACGCCGAGCCGTTGCTCCTTAGCCTTAGCTTCGGCTTGTTGAACTAAATCTTTACTAGGACACTTGTTTAAATAGGGACGATAGACTTTTGCTAAACCTTCTTGCAACAATACCTGTTGCACAAAAGTACCATTTTTTAAACGGACTTCGGCAATTTTGCGTCCATAACGATCGCTATCGGTGATATTCAAAGTTACGCGCGAGCCTCCTTGTTGCACCAGTTGTTGCACCCGTTCTTGAGCTTTTACACCCCAAGTAAATTGATTGCGATCGCTAGTACGTTTACTCTGCTTTTCTTTGTTAGTATGAGCTATTTCTGGCGCGTCTACACAAGCAAAGCGGACTGTCAGATTTTTACCATCAGCATCTTTTACTACTAAAGTATCGCCATCACTGACTCGCTCAACTGGTTCTCCAGAATTCCCGATAAGGCGATCGCAGCCCATCAAATTTAAAATTATGATAGTTGCACAAAGCCAAAATCGCACTGGTTTAATTAATTTCTCCATCCAAAATTACCAAATTATCTCTGTGGGATGATACTAACAAAATGAAAAGATATATTTGTTAACTGTTGAGATACTCCCACAGGCAATTCAAAATTATAAAACCCTCTGGCGGCAAAGGAATAGAAAATGCGGATTAGTATAAGAATTGTAACCTTCCAATTGTCGGCGGGAATTTCTGATGAACTTCTTGACTAACCTTCTGCATCTAGCTGGTTCAGGTGTCTTTGCCTATTACTCTGCTGCTCAAATTCGTGATTCTAAAACCCGTCCCCCAACATCCTTGCGGGGTTTCAGTTGGCGGAATCTGGCTCTGTGCCATTTTTATCCGCACTTAGCGATCGCGCAGCTGCTGAAGGCGATACATGGCTAGCCGAAAAACTAGCAAAACATGCATCAGATGAAACTAGGCATGGTCAAATTTTTGCCCACGCTTTACAACAGCTGAATAAACAAGTTATAGATTTTAAGCGTCAACCCCAAACTACATCTACAAAAAAATCACAACAGCGTAGTCCCTTTTTCGCAGCATTCTATGAAGGCTACACTCAAGAACAGCTAAAACCAGCTGTAATTGACTGGGATGTGTTTATGGCTAGCACATATATTCTGGAGTTAGATGCTAGTAAAGACTTTGCGCGAATGGCGAAAGTATTACCTGACAACGAGCCAACCGCTCGTAACTTGAAGTTAGGAATGCTAAGTATTGCTCAAGATGAAACTGGACATGCTGCTTATCTCTACGAAGCGATGATGCGTCGGATGTCTGCAACTGAAGTGCAAAACCTCGTAGATATGTGGCGAACCCGCAAGGTGAATGCTTTGTTGGCAATGGTTGGCGGTATCCTCCAGCGTAACGGCGAAACGCGATCGCTAGTTCAAGATAGTGCGCCGTCGGAAATTGATTCTGAGTTGGTAGCTACGTAACTATAGATATGCTGAGTATTTAACGATCGACTACCCCTGGCTCAAACTTTCGTTAGCCAGGGATTTCTATATTCTCTAGCATAATCTGAGATTTTTGAAGCTTCTTTGCGAAGTTGCAATTATTTAACAACAGGCAAAGCAGGAACAAGTCTAGCCTTGTGAAAACTTTTCATATTCCCGCAGCTGCTACACTAATTATGAAAGACATAAAACAAGTAATAATCAGATAACTAGCGGTAATACCGAGCAAACCTTCCTTCTGGTTATTCCTATAAAAAAACTATGAAAGCTGAAGCAGAAAACCATCTCAGGCTGACTTGTGAAGTAGAAACTACCCTAAAAGTGATTGGCGGACGCTGGAAGGTTTTGATTATTAGAGAATTAATGACTGGTGTCAAACGCTTTGGTGAACTGCAACGGGCTTTACCTGGAGTTACGCAAAAGATGCTAACCCAGCAACTCAGAGAAATGGAGGAAGACGGTATTATTCATCGAGAAGTTTATCCCCAAATTCCACCCAAGGTAGAATATTCACTAACGCCTTTAGGAGAAACTTTGCAACCAATTCTCTATGCTATGCATGAATGGGCTGTCCAGCATTTAGCTAGAACAAATCACCATAATATTGATTATAGTGAATAAACAATAATTGCTAACTTAACTTTGATATGTATGGTAATTTATGGCTTTCGTAACTCACCATTTGAGGTTGTCGGTGCGTTACGCTAATGCGGTACAGCCAACACATCTTCTAATACCAATTCAATTAATGATTGCAATATATCATTGGGTAAAGACGCGATGAATCGCGTCTCTACAAATGGTCTATTTGTCGGATTCGTTTTTCAAATTGGTAGAATTATTTGCGCTTACTTCAATTAAATTTGCTAATTTCCAATTTTAGCGAGCAGATTTATCTACGGGGTTTTAAATTTTGAATTTTAAGTTTATTCATTGCTTTTTAAATATTCAATCGCTGCCTCTAATTTTGAAGGGTAACTTTCAGCAAACCTTTCAAACCAAAGTCCTTCGGATGAAAGTGGATCTACTTTGGATAACCATTCTTTTGCTTGCACTTTCAAAGCCTCTAGTTGTTTAGCTTTGAGTTGTTCTTGTCGAATCCTTTCTTGTTCTAGTTCTTGCTGTTTTTTTAATTCAATAGCAGCATCCTCTTGGGCAAAATCAGCCTGAACTTCTGCTAAAAGTTTATCCATGAAAGATGCCGACTTGGGCAATGGTGGAATAAACGATTTGGCTGTGGCTGATTTTGATTGCGGTTGGGGTTGTACTTCTTTGTATTCAGTTTCGAGTTGGGCTAACAGCTTATCAAGGGAATCCATTTTTGCAATTCCTAAAAAATAGTATAGCTAGTCATTAATAGCATTGAGTAGCACTTCCGATAGACTCAAATCTTCCATGTCTTCCATAGTAATGGTGTCACAGATATCAAACTTAGCACCAGCACTTTGGAGTTCATCATCTAAGACTTTGAGAAAGCGGGTAGCTTGTTGATCTGTGCCAACTTGAATAAAAGAAATAGCTAATTCTTCATCTCGATCGATGCGGCGAGAAGCTTCAATAATTACCCTCATGACTGCTTTGCGATCGTCCGGCTCACCATCAGTAACTACTAAAATTGTTTCACCATTTGGTTTGGTTTGACCGGCTGCTTTGCGTTGAAGGTAATCATCAGTTGCATGTTTTAACACACCTGCTAAGTCAGTTGTACCAGAGGGATCGTTCTCTCGAAAAATTTGTGACACCTTGCTGGATGTGACATTTTCGTATCGCTTAAATTTGCCAGAAAATACATAGATAGTAATGCCATCTGGGTCAAATTGCTCACATTTACTAGCTAAAGCTAAAGTTGATTCTTGGGCTGCAACCCATCTAGTTCTACCACCCTTTTGATCTTGGGTTGCCATACTACCGCTTTTGTCAATAATCAAGGTATAATCACGATTTTCTAGCATTATTCGGTTCTCCAATTAAGAATTAATAGTTACTGAACTATGGGCGATCGCCAAACATATTAGTCAGTTATGGCGTTCGTCAATACATCTACAAGACTCATTTCTTCTAAGTCGTCTAAAGTGACGGTATCGCAAATATCAAATTTAGCGCCAACACTTTGTAACTGGTCATCCAAGGCTTTGAGGAATTTAGTTGCTTGGGCATCTGAACCTACTTGAATAATCGAAATTCCTAATTCTTCATCACGTTCCATTTGGCGAGTAGCATGAATGATGACTTCAAACACAGCTTTGCGATCGTCTGGTTCACCATCGGTGATCACTAAAATTGTCTCTCCGTTTGGCTTGGCTTTACCAGCTGCTTTGCGTTGAAAGTAGTTATTCAGGGCATCCTGGAGTACACCAGCTAAATTTGTTGTGCCAGCAGGGTCATTTTCGAGAAATATCTGGGCGACTTTGGCTGAGGTGACATCATCGTAGCGTTTAAATCTACCAGAAAACACGTAAACGGTGATGCCATCGGGGTCAAACTGTTCGGCCTTTCTGGCCAAAGCAAGAGTAGACTCTTGAGCGATTTCCCATCTACTTCTACCACCCACTTGGTCGGGTGTAGACATACTACCGCTTTTGTCAATGATTAAGGTATAGTCGCGATCGCTCATCATAATCTTCCTTTGATTGTTACCCTGTGGTTCTAGTCTAATCTACGAATTTGACGATACCGCAAGCATTTTAAGGTTTTGTATCAATTGTGCTACTCCCAAAAGCCACGCCATTGCTTATCCCAGTTGCATAAGTCTTGGTAAAAACTGGTGAAGTTCGAGTAAGAAGAGTAAAATTTATACTTAATCAGCCTCGCCACTGATATTATGTTCGTCAACCCCAAATAACCATTCAAATTAAAATTAAAAAAGTAATTCAAAAAACAAAAATGAATTTATATCTCAGAGTTAAAACTATTGTTTTAATATTTTTTTCATGCATTAATAATCCCCATCCAATATTTGCCCAATCTACACCTCCATCAGGTGTAACTATTCCTCCTAATACTCCCGGTAAAGTCGAACAAACAATTCCCCAATCGACCCCATCACCAATTTACACTCCCCCATCTCCTAGTAATCCCATTCTATCTCCAAATTCAACTGAGAATCCATTGGATATAATTCCTACAAGTGAAAGCTTTTTTGTGAAAGAAATTCAAATTATCGGCAATACTGTTTTAAAAGAAGAAATCACTACATTAAAACGATCGCTAGAAAATAAATACATTCGGTTCGAGCAGTTGTTAGAATTGCGATCGCAAATCACCCAACGCTACATCAAAAAAGGTTACATCACTAGTGGGGCATTTCTCCTTAACAACCAAAATCTTAATAGTGGTATAGTTAAAATCCAAATAGTCGAAGGGGAATTAGAAGCTGTAGAAATAAGCGGACTGCAAAGGCTTCAAGAAGCATATGTGCGTTCTCGAATTGCTCGCGCTACGCAGATACCCCTCAATCAGAAACGACTTGAACAAGCATTGCAATTATTACAAATTGACCCTTTAATTGCACAAGTTAAGGCCGAACTGACAGCTGGAAGTACTCCTGGGCGCAATATTTTACGCTTGCAACTCAAAGAAGCACCTGCATTTCACGCTGGAATAGAAGTTGCTAATAGCCAATCTTCCAGCATCGGTTCTGAACAAGGAAGTGTATTCATCGAACATGAAAACTTACTGGGTTTTGGTGATAGATTCTACGCTGAATATGGAATTACTAAAGGGTTAAACCTCTACGATTTCAGCTACAATGTTCCTTTTAACGCTTTAGATGGAACAATTGGTGTCCGTTATAACAACAGTGATAGTAAAATTATTGAAGACGACTTTCGTGATTTAAATATTCGCAGCGAAAGTCGTACCCTTTCATTTAATATTCGTCAACCGTTACAGCGTACTCCCAATAGCGAATTTGCCCTTGGTTTAGCATTTGATTTACGTCGCAGTCAGACATTCTTACTTAATGATATCCCCTTCTCATTTTCTGAAGGCCCCGAAGAAGGAGAATCGAAAGTTACAGTAATTCGGTTTTCTCAGGATTGGTTGCAGCGAGATGCAAATAGGGTTTTAGCTGCGCGATCGCAATTTAATATAGGTATAGGTGCATTCGACGCAACAGTAAATGATACAGGCACAGACGGGCGATTTTTAACTTGGTTGGGGCAATTTCAATGGGTGCAAAAATTATCTCCTCGTACGATTATACTAGCAAAAATTGACGCGCAACTAACTGGTGACTCTCTACTTTCTTTAGAAAAATTTAGCATTGGCGGAGTTGAAACAGTTCGCGGATATAACCAGAATCAAGTCGTTACTGACAATGGGATAATTGCCTCTATTGAAGCTCGTATTCCCCTGACATCTAACACTAATACCCTACAGTTAGTACCATTTTTCGATTTTGGTACTGGGTGGAATAATCGCATGAGTAATCCTAGTCCTCAAACCCTTACAAGCTTGGGTTTAGGCTTGCGATGGCAACCATTTCAAGGCTTAAATTTACGCGCAGACTACGGAATTCCACTATTTGGAGTCGATAATAAAGGTGACTCTCTGCAAGATAATGGATTTAATTTCTCATTGCAATATCAACCTTTTTAAGTATTTTAAATTTTCAAAAACTTGCCCAACTATTTATTGCTATTAAATATTGATGTGCATAAAGTTGCAGTTAAAGTAGTAAAGTTATACACATTAATAAGCAGAAATTGTGCATGAATTTATTTGCCGATAACTGTAATCTACAAGTAAAGCAAAAACAATTGAGTTGCTAATTAAATTACTCAAATCAAAAAGAAACAAATGTCAACTCAAACAAGCCATTCTGTAATTTAGAGATATTACTGTTTATCAGTATCGCTAAGTGCGATCGCATACTAAAAGAAGCTAGTCTCGATAAAGAATACAGCCTCTAGAAGTATATTTTCAGCAAACTAATTGCAAGCTTGAATGAAAATAGATAGGAACTCAACACAATGGAAAATTTAACCGATTTCGTTAATATGTCCCTACATTGGCTGGTCAGTGCGTTGGAAAGTATATTGAGTTGGAGTATTATTTGTGTACAGGCGATCGCTTCTATAGTTTACTTTCTATATATTGTTGTAGTGAGAGTAGCGATCGCAGCATATTACTGGTTAATTACTTCCTTACAGTGGCTATTCAATGGCATTGCTACATTCTGTCACTGGCTGATCGCATCTTTGGGAATTGCGGAAAATGGGCTTCCATATATTTTAGGTCTGATAATAGTTGCGATGATAATTATGCTTTCCCAACTCAAAGGTAAGATGGCCTACTTACAATCGGAGAACGATCAACTTAAAGCAGATAGACAGGAACAAAAAGCACAACAAAATAGAAAAGCTATAATCGACGGTGCTATAAAGCTTATAGATTGGTTTGTACGACAATAGTACGAAGACAAACACAATGAAACTCGAAGAGATTAGCTTTGGGCGGTTACTGCCAACTAATTTTACGTAATAATAAAATCCTTGCAGAGACGTTATATGTAACGTTTCTGCATCCTAATTCTTACTTCGATTTAGTAACGTTTATAGTAGGATGATACTTTATCAATTATTTTGACATTCTCGACTCATTACTAATTGACCATTTGAGAGTCGATATACACCAGTTGGTTCAATAATTGGATCGCCTTTTTTCCAAGGACGCGATGTATTTTCATTATTGACACCGCGCACTCTATCTGTAGAATAGTTGGACATTAATATATCACCGGGACGGTTAGGTAAAGCACCTCCACCTGTAATGATGAAGCTATTTTCTTGTTTTTTATTGACGCGGGCTACGCAGCTATTAGCAATGAGCGCGTTGGTGTCAATCGCATTTGTAGGGAGTTCGGTAAGGCTATTTTGAATTGAACTGTTGTCGGGCGAGTTAACATTAACAGTTCCTGATAAGCCGACCCCAGAAGTGGCTGTGATGTATTTTGAGACATCACTGGGTTGAGTACCGACAAATACGCCTTGGGCGTTGATTTGAACTCGACCACCACGAGAATTATCTGAGTTAGCGCTAATACGGCTATTTTCGAGGGCGATTAATAAATCAGTGTCGATGTTAATGTTACCACCAATGACGTTTTCGCCTGTGGCCTCGGTAGTAATGCTGCTGTTGCGACGGAGGGTTAAATTTTGGGTGTTGAGGTTGATAGTTGCTTGTTCACGGTTGGGGTCTTTATTTGGGCTGCGGGTGTTAGCGTTGATGGAAGCTTTGTTGTCGAGACGGATGGTATTGGTGTCTAGGGTCATAATACCTGCGTTACCCGTTCCTTTAGCATTGGCTAACACCTCTGCACCATTCCTTACAATTAATTGGGGAGTTTTAACTACCATATCTCCTGCATTTCCAGTTGAATTTGGCTCGGCAGAAGCGATTAAACCACTGGGAAAAATATTATTGCCAGACCCTACCGATTAATTCAATTTGACGTGAAGCATTTACAGTTAAATTTCCCGATTTTCCCGCACCAAATGTACCATTAAATACCTGTGCCCCATCTCGTGCTAGCAAATTTTGGGTATTGACGACAATATTTCCTGCATCTCCCGTGGAATTGACATAAGAAGCTGCTACTAAGCCACTTACAGAATTCGGGTTACTAAGGGATGCGCCAATCAATTGTATACTATTGTTTGCATTGACTGTTAAATTTCCTGCTCTACCCGTACCAAGTGTTCCAGTAAATACCCTTGCTCCATCGCGCACGAGTAAATCTTGGGTTTTGACCGTTAAACTTCCTGCATCTCCCGTTATACCAGCTTGAGCAGAAGCTCCCAAACCACTGAGAATGCGACCATCAGCAGATGTACCAATTAGTTGTACTTTGTTTGCAGCATTAACAGTTAAATTACCGCCTTTACCTCTACCGTATGTACTAGCGTCAATTTGTGCCCCATCACGCACAAGCAAATCTGGAGTATTAATTGTCAAATCTCCTGCATCTCCAGTTGAATTTCTTGTTGAACTACTCAATCCACTCAAAGTTTGACCATTTGGTGATGTACCGATCGCTTCAACTTTTTCGGAAGCATTGACAATCAAATCTCCTCCTTTACCAGCACCTTGTGTTGCACTAACAACAATTCCTCCATTGCGAACTAGTAAGTTTCGAGTATTAATTGTCAAGTCTCCTGCATCTCCACTCGAATTTTGGCTTGCACCAGTATTCAAGCTACTGATAAAACCATTCCCTGATGTCCCTATTACTTCTACTGCATTACTTGCATTGACTATCAAATTACCTCCTCTACCTCTACCAAAAGTTGAAGTAGCAACTTGCCCTCCATTAATAAGATGGAAACTACCAGTGTTAATTTTTATATTTCCTGCACCTCCAACAAAAGCAATAGCAGAGATAATACTGGCACCTCCAATAACCTCTACGGAGTTTTTCGCATCTATACTTAACTCTCCAGCTTGACCTGACCCTCGTGCTAAGGTTGTAATTGTTGCTCCATCGCGGATACTTAATCGATCGGTATTAATTTTGAGGTTGCCAGAATTCCCAGAACCAACTGCGCTAGTGGAAACAGTACTCGAACCACTGGGGGAACCTCCAACTACTTCCATCGAATCTCCGATATTTAAAGTTAAATCTCCCCCTCGACCAGATTGAAAGCTAGCAGTGGTAATATATCCGCCATCCCTAATCCTCAATCTTGGCGTATTAATTGTTAATTTGCCACCACTCCCAGCAGCAAATGCACTAGTCGTTAATCCACTTCCTATAGTAAATTCTCCTCCAGTTTGTGGATTTATTAATGTTGCTATTCCACTCAAATTAATTGATTCTGATGCATTAACGAGTAAATCACCACTGTCGCCACCTCCAGATGAGTCAGTTCCAATTTTTCCACCATTGGAAAGTGTAAGCGATCGCGTATTTACATCAATATTTCCACTTTTGCCTTGACCATCACTAGAAGAGGAAATTGAAGCGTAATTATTTAATAAAATTGAATCATCTGCAAAAATTCTAATATTACCACCACTACCGCGATCAAGGTTTGAAGAGCTAATAAAAGTGTTATTACCATCAAGTACTAGATTTTTTGTTTTTATTTCAATATTTCCACTAGGTAAGTTGTTAACTCCACCGACTGTAGATGCCACAGAACTACTGTTAATATTGCTTCCGTTACTTAATAAAATAGAATCTTGAACTGTCAAAGTAATTTTTCCCGCCTCTCCCTGACCAAGGTTTGCAGAACTAATTATAGATTGATTATTTAAGCTAATATTACGCGCTCCAATATTAATATCACCTGATTTTCCTGACGCATTTGATGTTCCACCAGAAACAACTAAACTATTCTCAGAAAGATTTAGATTCTCTGTATTAATGGCGATCGCACCTCCTCCAGTTGTCACAGCAAACGAGTTATTTTTCAGCACAATATCCGCTTTTGATATACCTTCAGAAAAGCCTAACTGCATTTGATTCCCGCTACCAATCAAATCAACAGTTCCGGTTCCTGCAACCGCACCTAATTCCAAACGATTTTCAGTTGAACCCGCTATACCACTGTCAAACGTAATATCTCCCCCAACTAAGTACAAACTTCCCGGTATGCCAATTTGAGGACTGCGGTTGATGATTTCACTGCGGGTGATTTGATTGAAAAACAATGCACTCGGATTCACCGTCAATAAACCTGGAGCTTGGGGATTTGTTGCGCTAAAATTTCCTCTCTCCCCAAATCCAATAGCATTAGCTGTAGTCGCCACAAACGAACCCTGTAAATCTAAACTTGCATCCTGACCAAAAATAATTCCATTGGGATTCATCAAGAACAAATTGGGTTTTGATTCTCCCAAAATACCCAATCTTCCCAAAATCTCGCTACGATTTCCTCCCGTTACCCGTGCCAAAATATTCTGAATATCTGCACTGGGACTGAAAAAATAAGCTCCCCGTCCCTCGCTGACGTTAAATTCTCGGAAGCTATGAAACAGATTGATTCCACGAGTCGCACCACCAGTAATTACTTCAACTGGGAACCCGTTAAAATTTGTTAAAATTTGGGATTTTTCAGATCCTAATGTGTTGTCGGGGGCAATCGCACTTTGGGCAAAAACAGGAGTTGGAACAAATGCGGCTATTCCATATAAACTCCACGCACTTACTATTTTCAAACACAGATTAAAAAATTTTTTGTCGCCCGCAGCAGTTTGATTAAAAGATTGTGTTGTTATCAATGGGGATAGTTGCACAGTAATAACTTGACGCTGTGGCGATCGCTTTATCATATGTGATGAAAATAATTAATTTGATTTGTAGTATACCGCTATTTAGAGAAGAGATTTGTGATTTTCTTCTCGGAAATTCATGACAGAAATTTTCTGCGCATTTATAAGTGCAGTTTTATGCAGTCTGCTTAGTCAAAATCTGCAATTACATGAGCAACGAGTTGAAGGATTTTTTTTGAAAATCAGTTTAATCTAAAAACTATCAGGAACGATTAATAAATCATCCTAATTTTAAAGGACTTAATCGTTTTGGAATCACTCTGTTTACTTCAATTTTCTCTGGTAGCAATCCATTAGACAACTTAAATATCAAAATTGGTTGATTTTGCAGACTTGTCTTTAGTTTTTGCTAATATCGGATTTTTCTAAACATGAGGTACATTCACTATGGCTTTGCATTTTAATCATGTCAAAAAAGCACTAGTTTCTTTAGCAATTATTGGGATTTCTTTTAATATGCAAATGTCCGCAAATGCACAAACTGTTACACGCGAACAACTTGATAGACTATCATTGCAAGAATTAATAATCTTGAGAAATGAACAGTTGCGACAAGCAAATATTGTAGTAGCAAATTGCTACAACAGCCCTTACATTCCCGATTCTACTTGCTACGCTATGGAGTTACAGTATACGAACTACTTTGCAAATCTAGATAATTACATTGCTCAAAGACAAGTGATTGGTCAATAGTAAAGATTCTAAAGCAGCGTGTGCTTCGCACTCATAGTTTACTACATTTTCTCAAAGTGACGAATATTCACCATGAATTCGCAATTAAATCATTGTAGTACTAAATGCGATCGCGCTCAAGAATTAGAAAACAGTCATTTGCATAACGCGGACGTTATCCCTTAATCAGTGAACGGTTTAGATACAACAACCCCTGTTCATCAAGTAATGAGGCAATTTTCTATGAATAAAACATACGTACCTCTAGCCATCCTTGCAGTACTCCTTGTGTGGTGGTTCTTCTTCTACAATAGACAATCAGAATTGTGCAAGACGTTTGGTTCAAATTCAGCAACTTGCGAATTGGACAGACAAAGCAATGAATGGAAGTTTCAGAAGTATTAGTAACTTTACCTTAACTGAAACAATTTATCTTGAAATTTGAAACATATCATATCCCTTAGTCCTCCTTTTTTAGGGGAACTGAGGAAAATAATAAGTATCAACTATTTGGAGAAATGCTATGAAAGAAGAATCTAATGATTGAGATGTTGCTATTTAGGAGTAAGTGAATGCTTTACCAGTTTTTGATATGGCTTTTCGGAATGCCAATTATCGATCTAATTTTGGCTATCTTAACCATAATAGGAATAATTATTCCGCCATTACTATTGATAGCGACAACATTTGTAGTAGTATTAGGACTTGTGTATTTTCTGCTAGTTCTTTTCAGTCCAGCCTATGCGGCTCATGCAGCAATTATATTGTTGTTACAGATAGCCTCATTATTTCCCTAACACTGGTAATTCTTGAGCCGGATCTATAGCGTTGTTGATTTGAAGTATGAATCTGAGTATGGAAACGCAAAATTTCATGTTTCTGCAAAGGTTTGGATATTCTGAAAAATCCTGAATCATATATAAATTCAGCAACACCCAAAAATTTGGTATTCTGTTAAACAAGAATTAATACTGAATGAATGAGCTTGTAAACAACAAGATTCCTGACTTCTCAAAGAAGTCGGGAATCTGAGGTAGGATATTGCAGGAGTTAGGCTGTGTCAAATCGCGATCGCCAATTTAACAAGCGTCGATTTCTTGGATTTCTCTTCTTGTGCAGCCTCATATTTTTTACTTGGTTGACTCACCTACCTTTGATGGCAAATATTGCAACATCACAAAATACTGATATTAGCCAACAGGTGGAACAAGGTGTTAAAAGTTATGAAGCAGGAGATATTCGAGGTGCTATAGAGACTTGGCAGAAAGCTTTAGAGACTTATAAAAAAGCTCACAATGTCCAGAATGCAGCGATTGTCAGCGAAAATCTTGCTAGGGCTTATCGGCAATTGGGTGATATAAAAGAGGCGATCGCATTCTTCAATGAAGCAATAACCCACTACAGTGCAGCTAAGGATTTGCGTCAGGTAGGACGAATGCTGACGGAAGTAGCGCAGACATACAACAACCAAGGACAAGTAAGAAAAGCAATTTCTTTATTGTGCAGTAATAAATTTGATATTAAGTCAGATAAAAAACAACCCTGCGATGCCAATAGTGCATTACAAATTGCTCTGAAAAATAAAGATAGACATACAGAAGTTGCAGCATTAGGTATTTTAGGTGAAGCACTGCGTTTAGTAGGTAGTTATGATTTAGCGATTCAATATTTAGAATACGCAGCAAAAGTCGAAGATTCGGGATATGAAATTCTCATCAATAATAGTTTGGGAAATGTCCATATCAATTTAGGACAACTTTGGTACATACGGTCAAAGTCCGCAGAACAAACTAATGGTTACAAAGCTGGAGAATTTAAACAAAATGCTATAGTAAATTTTAAGAAATCAATTAGTTATTTTAATATTAGTTTAGAATTAGCACGCAAACAAAACAATTCTCTTGGGCAACTTCAAGCTTTACTTAACACAATTCAAGTTGGTTATAGAAGCCACGGTTTAAATATTATCTCTAACGCGACAATTGATAGTAAAATCCGAGAAGCTGTAAGTTTAATTGAACAAGTCCCCGATTCTTCGACAAAAGTCTACGCAGCAATTGATTTAGCTCTATTACCAAGTGATTTCACAATTACTTCTGCGATCGCCCAATGCTCGAAAACAGGTGGATTAGGTAAACTATCAAATACAGAATCTATTGATATTTTAAATAAAGCAATTACTATCAGTAAAAAAATTCAAAATTCTCGTATTGAATCATATACTTATGGTGCATTAGGACATTTCTGGGAATGTCGAGGTGATGAAGCACAAGCACTCAAGTATACCAAACAAGCACTGATAGCAGCAGACCAAAAATTAGCAGCAAAAGATGGCTTGTATTTGTGGGAATGGCAAGCAGGAAGAATATTGAAAAAGCAGAATCAGGAAAAAGAGTCACTAGAAGCATACCAAAGAGCATTTAAAACTTTAGAAGCAATTCGCAGTGATATTATGACAACTACACGTGATGTTCAATTTGACTTTCGTGATGTTGTTCAACCTTTGTACCGCGAACTGGCAGAATTTCAACTTCAGCAAATATTGCAAGCATCAGTAAAGTCAGATATATCAAAATCTGGTGTATCGGATGCTTTAGAAACAATTGATTCTCTGAAATTGGCAGAATTACAAAATTACTTCGGTGGTGATTGTATTATTAATGTACTCAATCCTCAGAGAGTAGATGAGATAGTAGATAAGAACACCGCAGTTTTGAGTTCAATTATTTTTGATGATAAGATAGCACTGCTACTTACTTTACCACCAGGGGGAAATCAAGCGGGAAAAACGCTGACTCGTTGGGTGCAAGCAAATAATCAAATCCTCCCAAAAGAAGAATTACAAAACCAGATTAAAGCATTTCAAAAGTCGCTAATCTTAGGTCAAGCTCGTCCCGATGGTTACGATCGCACTTTAGCAAGTCAACTCTACGATTTGATAATTCGTCCTTTTGGAAAAAATTTAAAAGCAGCAAATATCAAAACATTAGTGTTTGTTCAAGATGGTTTTCTACGTAGCATTCCAATGGCTGCACTTTACGACGCTCAAGCACAAAAATATTTAATCCAACAATACGCAGTTGGAACTACTCCCAGTATCCGCTTGACTGCACCAAAATCGAGCGCTCGCCCCCTAGAACAAGCTCTAATTTTGGGTTTAACGAAAGCAGCAATTATAGATAAACAAGAGTTTCAAGCATTAGACTATGCTGAAAAGGAAATTGAAGCAGTAAAACAAGTTTTTCCTAAAAGTAGATTTTTTCTTGATACAAAATTTACTCCAGAAACTCTTAAAACAGAACTAGGTAATAAAAACATTTTCCCTGTCGTTCATATAGTCAGTCACGCACAATTTGGCACAATTCCTGAAGATACATTTATTGTCACGGGAAATAATAGTAAACTCACAATTAGCGAACTCGAAGCTGCTTTAAGTAACCTTCGCGGTAGAGCAAATGCATTAGAATTGTTAGTACTCACAGCCTGTCAAACAGCACTAGGAGACGATCGCGCTACATTGGGTTTAGCGGGAGTTGCATTACAAGTTGGTGTTAAAAGTGCAGTAGCTTCATTATGGTCAGTTCAGGATAAATCAACAGCGCTTTTAGTTGAGGAATTTTATCGTAATTTGAAAAAGCCAGGGATGACGAAAGTTGAAGCTTTACGTCAAGCACAAATTAAGATGATCGAGTTAACTGGAGAGCAATCGGTGTTTGCAAGTCCAGCATTTTGGTCGCCGTTTATTTTGATTGGTAATTGGGTTTAATTGATTAGCGATCGCCATTCACCATGTAGAGAATTTGCAATGCAATATCTCTACAAATAACGCGATTGCTATCAATTTTATTGCTGATAAATCAGTTGTAAATTCTTGATAAACCTATTAATTGCTTCCCTATCATTAGGTTTATCTTCTACCCTTTCATTCTCAATTAGTTCCTGGATTAAATTAGAACCTAATTTACCTAATTTACCTTGACTGGAATATTTCAACGCTTCTGCAAACGCATCATACCAAAGTCCCTGCTCTGCCAGATAGGTAACTTTTTGAGTTGAATTACTAGCAGATTTAATACCTCCTTTGAATGCCAAAGGTATGTCTATAACTTGAAAATCTGCGCTTTCAAAAGCTAAACCATTGGGGGGACAAAGCATCGAAATTCGCCAGAAATATTTTTTTCCTACCGTAAGTTCCGGTTGCGTAGAAGGAACTACAAATTTATTCACTCCTGGTAATGAATTTAATCCCTCTGCTTTCATTACTATCTGCGGTAGTTGCTTTGGTTTCACCTCAAACAACATGAAATCAACGGTACCTGCTGTTGACATAAACCACGCAAATGTAGGACGCTTGGATACAGTTTCACCCACATAAGTCTGCGGTGCTAGTAAAGTCAGAGGAATTCCTCCATCATCAGGACATCCTCGCGAACCACCACCACGAGAGTATGGGCTAGGAGGGTTACGAGTGCGAGGTTTAAATTTAGCGATCGCTTCTGGCGTAACCCACAGAAACAAGCTCAAAGTAAAAATACTTACCAGTCGCTGTTGATTAGCTTTTGCAGACAACGATTGAAACAACGAAAAATTACGAAGTTTCATAGGTATTTCTTAGTTTTTTATTTGTTGTTAATTATCAAGCTAGTAGACATGAAAAATTTAAAGCAGAACTCAGAATTTAATTCTGTATTCTGAATTCTTTCTTATTCAAATCAGGTTTGTGAGTGTTTATTTGCTGGACGTTTATAGTTAATTTCCAAATCAATTCACACAGTGTACCTCGTGGTTTTACAGTCTCGCGTTTAAAGCTGCCATTTAATTTTCTAGCAAGGTTTTGAGCCTGTTTTGTACCCTTGTTTTCGCTGTGTGCAGTTAACCCAGAACCATCATCTTTGATACAGAGTGAGTATTCACCGTCTACGCAAATCCCAGATGCTTCTATAGACTTTACTCCTCGTGCATGTTTACCCACATTACATAAACTTTCTTCTAAAAATAAGCATAGTTCCCTCTTAAGTTCCATATTTAAATATTTATCATTAATTGGCTCAAATGTGCGCGTTTTTATTTTAAGAGTTTTTAAATATTCTAGATCGTAGCGTTCAAGTGTGCTGGAATATACTTCGTAAAATAAATCATGTATCTGACGATTTAAATCTATTTTTAATCCACTTCCTAATCTTAAACTTTCATAATTAGTCAGTGCTTCTACTCTTAAATATTCACCAATTTCACGAATCTCAGAATTAAGCTTTTCAAACTGATAAATTAATTGCTCATTGGGTAGATTCTGCTTCCTTAATTGTTGTAATCCGTTGGCGAGGGTTTGCAATGGTCCATTATGAATAAGATTAAATGTATATTCAATTGTGCGCTTTTGTTGATCATTTTTTTCACGCAACAGTTTATCATGCTGAAAAAATGCGAATGCACTTAATCCCACGCCATTCATTGCCAAAGTTAGCAAACTAGGAACCACAGGAATCCAAACTCCCCATAATAGCAAACTGATGTAACCGCTACCAGTAACGCCCAAACCCACAACTGTCACAGCCAACAGATTT
This sequence comes from Nostoc sp. DSM 114160, assembly GCF_053470305.1. Lineage (NCBI taxonomy): Bacteria > Bacillati > Cyanobacteriota > Cyanophyceae > Nostocales > Nostocaceae > Nostoc > Nostoc sp. DSM 114160. The sequence continues at coordinate 1,297,929 of NZ_JBPFGO010000003.1, forward strand.
TTCATAATAGATTGGGTAAAGCGTCCAATTGCGATCGGAGTAATTCCCCAAATTACTATCCATATATATTCCCAAGGTTCTGTCCAAGACTTCAACATCGGGCGATTGTTTAAAACAGCATTAACAATTTGGCTGGTTGCGTGTGCGTGGTACTCAACTCCATATATTTGTCCAGTTATTTTCCTACCAGGAATTGCTAATGTATACAAATTATCTCCGACACTGGGAGATAAATTACCAACAATAATAATCTTGTCACGCAACCAACTAGGGTCAATCTTACCTTCTGATGTCTGACCTGTTTTAATATCATTTAGTGAAAAAATGCGAAATGGCTGATTTCTCTGCCGAAAGTTGATTAATATTTGTAATTCACCTGTAATTTTTTTATCAATATATCCACCAAAGTTTGGTATTACACGGGGTAATTCAATATTACCAAACCGTATTGTATCTCGGTCTTTGGCGCCATTATCATCATTAATTCCCTGCGAATTTAGGTAAAATTGAGCAAGTTTAAAACCTAAAGAAAAACGGTCTTCTTGAAGATTCTTGGAATTGGGTGTCCATAAAATGTAGCGTCTATTTTTCCCATCATTATCGCTGTGAATATCTACTATTCCAGTCCTTTCTTGAGGAATAAAATTGGGTGCTGGGATTTGAGGTTTCTGATTTTTTTCAATACCAAATATATTAGGATGAACCTGAAAAGTTTTCACAAGTTGATTGTGACCTGGTTCAACAGGGACATTCTTGAAAAGGTCGAGTCCGATCGCACGAGGTTTGTAAGTTTCCAACTTGTTTAGTAAATATGCAATTTCACCATCAGGTATAGGATATCCTCCGGCTTTAGCAATATCGTCTTCATCAATGCCAATAATTACTACATGTTCATCAACAGGTTCGGGTGGACGCAGACGTAAAAATGTATCGAATAACATCCATTCTAGAACTTGTAGCGAACCAACCATACGAGCAAGGATAACCAGTATCAACACAATAATTCCTGGCAGTGCTGCATAGCGCCATATCTTTAATTCTGTGATAATTTCATCCCAACCTCTACGCATTTACTCTCATCTCCTAATCAATTAATCCTTCTTCACGCGCCCGGATTTCTGTTTGGATTCTCAAACTTTTTCCATTTTCCTTACAATCTTCTGGGTATACACCAAGTACATCCTGAATCTTCGTCCAGTAATTGCGAATAGCACGTTCCGATTTATACATCCGGTCGGCAATCGGTTTATCCATTAATCCTTCGTCAAATGCCAGACGCAAAACTTGCAACCAGTCCGGTTTCAGTTCAATCGCTGTTTTAATATCTTTAGTATGAGTTCCACCTTGGAGTGCTAAATTCGTGCGGATTAACATTTCCGATTCGGGCAAATTTTTATCTGCGATCGCAAATCCCCCCTGATGATTGTCGATTTCATGTTTGATCCGCACTAAAGCTTTAACATAACTGCTTTGTACCAAAAAATTCTGCTCTGGATATTGTTTGAGTAGCTGCTTGATCAGTTCAATTCCAGTATCAGTAGTCGCAGTAATTCCCTCACTCGCAGGAATCGATAAATCGACCACAATCAAATTCAAAGGTGCTTTTTCCTGCTCTTTATCTTCCTGTTTTACTTGTATTTGAGCTATTTTTTCTAAAGCATCTCGTGCAGTTTTAACCTGAAGAAATTCTGTGTCTGGATATTGTCGCTTCAGTACATCGAGGGTCCCAGTTAAAATCATTTGATGGTCATCGACAACCAATATTTTTTGGGATTTGAAGTTTTGAGACTCTAATTGTATTTGGTTTTTTGCTAACTTATTCACACCAATTTCAACCATAAATTTTATACTCCTACTTTAAAAATTTCAGTTGATTATTCTGTGTAACTAGTAAATGAAAAAAAGGGTTTAATACCCCTGACTCTATAGACGGTATACAATTAAGCGTGGTCTAAAACCATACTCAATTGATTCTGACCTGGGCAACGGAAACGTCTCCGGCTTTGCTCCTGAATTCAGAATAACTGAATTCTTCTTTATCTCAATAGCTTATCGGAGATAAACTTAACAGCGTATGCACAAAAGTGCATTTTTTACTAAGATTATTCAGATAATAAATTCTGGAGACGACACCTAACTTTGACTTTCGCCATTTGTACCGCCTTTCTTTCATCTCGACATTAGACATAAGTCGGGAAAAGGGGAAAGGGAAAAGGTTCTACAAAAGTCCCTTTCCCCTTTAACCAAAACCTTTTCCCCAAGAGGGCAAAAAGCACTTTTGCCAAGAGGTCTATTGCACGCTCATTTAATCGGCGGTAAGCGAAGCCATGCCGTCAGGCTTATCGCCTAACTCACAATTTGCAAAATTTTTCTCCCACCAGTTCAGCATTGCTCCTTCGAGTCGGATAAAAATTGTCCTTGAAGAAGTTCACAAATTTGGCATAAAACATATTGACAACTTGGGGAAAATTTGGGAGTATCAATCTACGGCAAGTAGGTAGATTTTTAGTATTTTATAAGATTTAAATACATCTAAAACCCTTACAGAGGGCTGGTTTTTGTCGAGTGCAGTCGGTGGCTTGAGTATGTTACCAGATGTAATCGCCTCAAGGCTGGAAACATTCTTCAATTTTGCAGTGCTAAAGTCGCGTCACCTAGAAATAGCAATTGCCTCACCACTCACCAACATAGATTTTCCACAGGATATTCGGAGATAGAAACTAATGATTAAGAGTCCAGAGAAACTTGCAGATACGACAATTCAGTTTTCGGCTCCGGTGAGAGCAAACTCGCCGGAACTCCAGCAGCTTTTTGATTTTATTGCTTTGGGAGCAAGTGAGCGCGATCGCGATCGCATCCTTCCTTATAATGTGGTTGAATTGATCCGGCGTTCCAGATTAGGTGCATTGCGAATCCCCGTAGCTGAAGGTGGTGGCGGTAGCACCGCACGCGAACTATTCGAGGTCGTAATTCGCTTAGGGGATGCCGATCCGAACGTCGCTCACATTGTGCGGAATCATTTCTCTGTCACAGAGCGGATTTTGCGTTCAGAACGCACCCCAAGGAATCGTCGCTGGCTCAAAGCCGTTGCTGATGGCGCGATTATTGGACTCGCTTCCACCGAACTAGAAGTCAAGCGATCTGGTGGTGGTCAAGTCGCGAATACAAAATTAACACCCGATGGCAACGGCTATCGTCTAAATGGGACGAAGTATTACAGCACTGGCAGCCTTTATGCAGACTTGATTTTTGTGCGTGTACTAGTACCTGATGGCACTAAAGCGTTTATACTGATTCCTACTAACCGCGAGGGGATTGACCTTGTGGACGACTGGGACGGCTTTGGACAAAGACTCACAGGTACGGGAACGACTACCTTCACGAATGCACGTGTAGAGGCAGATGAAGTAATTTTTGAGACAGATACAGACAAAGACAACCTACCCTACAACATCGTCCCGCAATTATTCTTGACTGCAATCAACGCCGGCATTATTCGCAGCGTTCTGCGCGATGCAACAGCCCTCATCCGTAACAGACCCCGGACTTTCTACCATGCTGTATCCGAGCAAGCCTCAGAAGACCCAATCTTGCAGCAGACTGTCGGACAGATTGCCGCCAATGCCTTTGCTGCCGAAGCAATCGTTTTGGCAGCAGCTGATGCTCTCGATCGCCTCCCTGCTGCCCAAGCTCAGGGTGAAGAGGCAGAAACGGCTGCGGCACTGGCAGCTTCTCTGAGTGCAGCCAAAGCCAAATTGATTGTCGATGATTTGGCTCTACGTTCGGCTACTTTGTTGTTTGAAGTGGGTGGGGCTTCTACAACAAAGAAAAGCTCCAACTTTGATCGTCATTGGCGCAACGCCCGCACTTTATCCTCACACAACCCAAATCATTTTAAGGCTCGTGCGATCGGCGACTACGAGATAAACGGTACACCATTGCCGCAACGCGGATTCTTCTAATTTTGTTCAGACCCCTGACTTCTAATATCGTGTCCCGTTAAAGACTTATCATTAAGATCGCAGGGGGGCAGGGGAGCAGGGGGCAGGGGGAAAGAGGGTTTCCTGGTTTTTGCACAAATGTGCGAATTATAACTAATTAGGCGGACATGATATAACTTGTAGCAATTGATCGGAAGTCGGGGATCTTGCTGGCAACCGAAACCGTTGAGAGGAACTATGAGTGCAATTGATACTACTTCTTTGAGAGCAAGTAAAGAGGCGATCGCTAATGGTAGACTTGTCCGCACTCTCCTAAATCCGCTTATTGTCGTGTGGGAAACTGAAAAAGAAGCAGAAGAATATGCTCAGGCGATTATCGATCGTGCCGATTATCAGTCAATTGCTGCACGTTCTAGCATTAGCAGCGATGCACATGCCTGGAGGGGGCATCAAAAGGGAAATCTGCGTCATGGCTTTGGTAGTGCGATCGGCGGTAATGTGCAGTTAATCGGTTTACCCAAACAAATCACCGAACAACTTTTGCAACTAAATAAAGCTGGTGTCGATGGTTTCCAGCTTGCCTTTTATGATTTTGAACCCGATCTGGATTTCTTCGGTAAGTGCGTTCTACCACTATTGAAACAGGCTGGACTTAGATTTTAAGGCTTCGTAAGCTTCGGTCTGCCCATCGGCGACGTACCCAGCATCCGACGCGATGTGCCAGCAGTAGTGGCAGGCATCAGCCATGACTTGTTCTTCGCTGACTGGTCATTACACGAAGCCCGGATCGCTAGCGGCAACATTTCGCCGGACTTCGACACGTTATTGTATGCAGACGCGGTATGGCAACAGCAAGCCAAGGTGGCAGTCAGCTAAATTTGCGTAGCGTTTATAATTCATATCAAAGTAGTAATTACGAATTACAAATTACAAATTATCTAAATGCTTCCACTTCTTCAGGAACCTTCATTTGGTCGAGAATTCCCCAGATTTCTTGTAACATCGGCTCTAACCCGGTGCGAGTAACTGCTGAAATCACAAAAACCGGCGCGTAGGAAAGATGATTAAGTTGGGTAGCTAATGCTTCCAAATCGACAGTTTCGCGATCGACTGCATCAATTTTATTCAGCGCCAAAATTTGCGGACGTTCTGCTAAACCCCGTCCATAAGCTTGTAATTCTTCCTTAATTGTGTTGTAGTCTCTAACCACATCATCACTAGTAGCATCAATTAAGTGAAGTAACACTCGCGTGCGCTCAATATGGCGCAAGAAATCGTGCCCCAGTCCTGCACCTTGAGACGCGCCCTCGATTAGTCCGGGAATGTCGGCGAAAACAGTACCATCACCTGTAGGTTTTTGCACTACACCCAAATTTGGGATCAGGGTAGTGAAGGGGTAGTCTGCGATTTTCGGACGTGCTGCTGATAAAGATGAAATTAAAGTGGATTTACCAGCATTTGGTAAGCCAATAATCCCCACTTCTGCCAAAAGTTTCAACTCTAGGCGCAGCTGCTTTATTTCTCCTGGTAATCCTGGGAGGGCATATTCTGGGGCGCGGTTACGGTTGCTCAAGAAATGCTGATTTCCCAGTCCGCCTTTACCACCTTGGGCAATCAGCAAAGTCTGCTTAGGTTCAATTAAATCCCCTAGCAGTTCGCCAGTTTCAGCATCATAAATGGTTGTACCGCAGGGAACCTCAATAATTAAATCCTTTCCGGCTGCCCCAGTGCAGTTATTTGGCCCGCCACGAGTACCCTTTTCTGCCTGGAAGCGATGGTTGTATCTAAAGTCCAACAAAGTTTGTAGGTTTTGTTCGGCAACAAAAAATACCGAACCACCTCTTCCCCCATTACCACCAGAGGGACCGCCAGCCGGCACGTATTTCTCTCGCCGGAAAGCGACAATCCCATCGCCGCCTTTACCAGCTTCAACTTCAATTTTTGCTTGATCGATAAATTGCATCTTTCTAGAGTCCTGTTAGCGGATAGCTGGCGTTGAGCCAGTGCTGAGTTATAGGCGAGTTATAAATTATAAGTTTTAAAATCTTATTCCTCACTACTTTACTTGTAACTCACACTCCCTACTCCCCTGCTCCTTTTGCTCAAGATATGGGAATATTATAAAGTTGTAGCTAACTGCCTACGTAGAGGTTTAAAGTGGATACCATTGCAATTCCTGCTCTAAATCGGCCAGTGGATGCCACGGTAGAAATTCCTGGTTCTAAAAGTCTTACCAATCGGGCGTTGCTTGTCGCAGCTTTGGCGCAAGGTGACTCCATTTTAGAAAATGCCTTATTTAGTGAAGACAGCGAGTATTTTGCTAAATGCGTAGAGCAATTGGGCATTCCCATTACTTTGAATCCTCAACTGGCACAAATTCAAGTGGCGGGAAGGGGAGGCGAAATTCCAGCTAAACAGGCAGATTTATTTGTGGGTTTGGCAGGTACAGCAGCACGGTTTATTTCGGCGCTGGTGGCACTGGGGAATGGTGAATATCGCTTAGATGGCGTTCCCCGGATGCGAGAACGACCGATGGGCGACTTGTTGACGGTACTGCAAACGGGTGGAGCAACTGTTAACTTTGAAGGAAACTCCGGGTTTATGCCCTACACCGTCTATAGTCGGCAATTCGCTGGCGGAAATTTTCGCTTGAAAGCAAACCAAACAAGTCAGCAACTTTCGGCATTACTGATGATTGCGCCTTATGCTCAACAAGACACAATTGTTGAGGTTGAAGGTACGCTGGTTTCTCAGTCTTACGTGAAAATGACCTGTCGTTTGATGGCAGATTTTGGCGTGGAAGCGATCCAAATTGGCGATAATAAGTTTCAGATTAAAGCAGGTCAACGTTACCAAGCTCGACATTACACTGTAGAACCCGATGCATCAAATGCTTCTTACTTTTTTGCCGCCGCCGCCGTCACGGGTGGACGGGTGCGGGTAAAACATTTGACCAAACAATCTTGTCAAGGTGATATTCTCTGGCTGAATGTTTTAGAACAGATGGGTTGCGAAATTAAGGATGGGGATGATTACACCGAAGTGACGGGGCCGAAGCAATTGCAAGGCATCGATATTGATATGAATGATATCTCGGATCTAGTGCAAACATTAGGAGCGATCGCCCCCTTCGCCAGTTCACCAATTACCATTCGGAATGTAGAACATATTCGATATAAAGAAACCGACCGAATTAAAGCTGTGGTTACAGAGTTGCGGCGGCTAGGAGTTGAAGTTGAAGAATTCGCAGATAGACTGAAAATTGAGCCTGGCCCCATTACCCCAGCAGCCATTGAAACTTATCACGATCATCGAATGGCGATGGCTTTTGCTGTCACTGGCTTGAAGATTCCAGGGATTGTAATTAAAGATCCTGGTTGCACAGCCAAGACTTTTCCAGATTACTTTACCCGATTTTTCCAAATGTTAGAGCAATAAGAGCTATTTTCGCTAAACGCATACCAATTCAATTAATGATTGCAATACATTCTTGGGTGAAGACGCGATGAATCGCGTCTCTACAAGAAATGGTGTATTTGTCGCATTCTTTTTTTTATTGGTATTACTTTTTCAGTGCCAGAGTTAAGCCATCTGCGATCGCTACTACACTAAGACTAACTCGCTGGTCTTGATGCAGCTTTTGATTAAAAGCACGAATTCTTTTAGTTCTATTATCTTGCACTTCGGGGTCGGCAACCCTACCTGACCAGAGAACATTATCGATCGCAATCAATCCCCCCGGACGCACTAATTGCAGCGATCGCTCATAATAGCCATCATAGTTGCTCTTATCTGCATCGATGAAGACAAAATCAAAAGTTTCTGCTTCTCCTGTTGCCAGTAACCGATCCAAAGTCTGCAAAGCTGGGGCAATATGCAGTTGAATTTTATCCGCCACTCCAGCTTGTTGCCAATAACGTCTAGCGATCGTTGTAAATTCTTCACTAATATCGCAGGCTACTACCTTACCGTCGCTCGGTAATGCCAATGCCACCACCAGGGAACTATAACCTGTAAATACCCCAATATCCAAAGTTTTCTTAGCTCCCAACAATTGCACCAGTAATGCCAAAAACTGCCCTTGTTCGGGAGCAATTTGCATTCTACCTATGGGATACTGGGCTGTTTCGTGTCTGAGTTGGGTTAAAATTTCCGGTTCTCGAAGAGAGACTGACAGTAAATAGTCGTGGAGGTTTTGTTCGAGTCCTAGTGTTTTAGTTGTCATGGAAATTGGGGATTGGGCATTAGGGATTGGGCATTGGGCATGGAGAATAGCGAATGAGTTTTTAATACTCGTGGACGAGTCTTTAATACTCGTGAATGAGTCTTTTTTACTCGTGGATGAGTCTTTGATACTCGTGGACGAGTCTTTTTTACTCGTGGATGAGTCTTTGATACTCGTGGATGAGTCTTTTTTACTCGTGGACGAGTCTTTTTTACTCGTGGATGAGTCTTTGATACTCATGGACGAGTCTTTGATACTCGTGGACGAGTCTTTGATACTCATGGACGAGTCTTTGATACTCGTGGACGAATCTTTTTTACTCGTAGACGAGTCTTTGATATTCGTAAATGATTTTTTTAAAGCCAAAATTATATTTAAATGCAACTCAGTATGATAAACAAAACGATGTCTACAACGGGCTACGCCTACGCTCAGGATATTTTAAATCATGCCAAACCTTAAAGAAGATGATAACGCTCTGCGCGAGGTGTTGACCCAAGCCAAAATCATCGCTGTTGTGGGTCACTCTGATAAACGCGAACGCACCAGTTATCAAATCGCCCAATTCTTGCGGCACAAAGGCTATACAGTTTATGCCGTCAACCCGCAAATTAAAGAAATTGACGGTCAACCCAGTTATGCTGCACTCCAAGAATTACCCGAACCTGTGGATATTGTTAACGTGTTTCGTCGTTCTGAGTACTTGCCAGAAATTGTAGATGAAGCAATTTCCATCACTGCTAAAACTGTGTGGACACAACTGGGTATCTGGCATCAACCATCAGCACAAAAAGCTATAGATGCAGGACTTAATGTGGTTATGGATGCTTGTATCAAAATTGAATATCTGCGGCTGAGAGTAGGATTAACAGGGAATATTTAGTTTTTATGCCTACAGATATTCTAACAATCATTTAGATTGTAATTCTTATGCAAAAAGCGTAATTTACCGCCGTAGGCATCTCACAAACATTAGACTTCTTGGCATTTGTCGGGAAAAGGGAAAAGGGGAAGGTGGGGTCCCCTCTGGGGATAAGGGGCGGGGGAAAAGGTTCTGCAAAAGTCCCTTTCCCCTTTAACCTTTACCCTTTTCCCCCTCTTGCAAAAGTGCTTTTTGCAAGAGGTCTATTCTATGTATGTGTAGAGATATTGCATACCAAGTGTTTGTTTGAGTTACTTGCTTAAACCCTTCTAGAATAAAAACTATTGTAGGTAATTTTATTACTAAAGTTGTTTTTATTGTGGGAGGTTATGATGAGCCGTCCAATAATTCTTGGTATTGTCGGCGACAGCGCGGCTGGTAAAACAACGCTAACGCGAGGAATCGCTCAGGTACTCGGGCCAGAAAATGTCACGCTCATTTGTACAGATGATTATCACCGTTACGATCGCCAACAACGTGCAGAAATTGGCATCACTGCTCTCCACCCCGATTGCAATCATTTAGATATTATGCAGCAACATCTGTCGCTGCTACGTACAGGACAACCAATTCTTAAGCCAGTTTACAGCCATAAAACCGGCACATTCGAGCCACCGCAGTATATCAAGCCCAATAAATTCGTAATCATTGAGGGGTTACTCGGTTATTCTACCCGTGGTGCTCGTGATTCCTACGATGTGAAAGTTTACCTTGCACCCCCTGAAGAACTACGCAGAAAGTGGAAAGTCAAGCGGGATACCCAAAAGCGCGGCTACACAGATGAACAGGTGCTAGCAGAATTAGAAAAGCGCGAACCAGACTCAGCAGAGTTTATCCGTCCGCAGCGACAATGGTCTGATATAGTCATTAGTTTTTATCCACCCACTGGGGAAGATGATGAAACCAATGGACACCTGAATGTACGTTTGGTACTTCGTCCAACAATTCCCCACCCAGATTTTACCCAGATTGTCAACTCTGGCTATGGTAATTCTGACTCAGCGATCCGTCTAGGGTTAGACAGGGATATGAGTAAGCCTGTAGATGTCTTAGAAGTTGATGGTCATGCCACCTTAGACCAGGTGAATAAGCTAGAGCATATTATTTGTTCTGATATGCCCCATTTAAGAAGTATTTGCGATCGCGAAAGTAACCCAGAACTGGGTAAAATTGCTGGTACAACTGGAGAAACACTGCAAAGTTATCCTCTGGCTTTGACTCAGTTGATCATTACCTACCACATGCTCAAAGCAACGCAAATTCATCAGTAATTAGCGAAAAGAAAGGGGTTTAAATGGTTTGCGATCGCGTGTAGTGTTGGCTACTGAATTATGCGATACCTACGGCGGTAAACTATGCCCTTTGCTGACGCTATTCAAAGTTCAGATGCAGAAACGCGTCCTTTAATTGGTTCATACTCATCTTCTAGCAACCAGAGTTGAGCCTCTTCTTAATTTGAACAAGTTATAACTTTATAACCTAGTATCGATTTTCTGCATCAAATCCTCTGTATAAAATAGCGGGATGCTTGACCTTTATGAACTGATTCTGTAGCCAGAGGATTACTAACGTAACTGGTAGCCTACACCCCATATACGTAAAATATTACGACAACCATCTTCAAAAGCTTCTTGAAAATTTATCATTTGAAAGCTCGATAGCACCCAAGAAAGCTGCTCATAATCACAATCTTGATAGACAATTGGAATAATCTTATTTTCAAAACGATTCTGTTGGAGGGCGAATATTAACTCCCGCTTAACCCACATTGAACCTACTGAGCTTGGAGAAAGTACTACAAGGAACCAATCACATCTTTTTAGTGCATTTCCAATCTCATCATGCCATTGTTGTGCACCTAAAATGTTCGTTTTGCTGTACCAAACTGGAATGCCATGATGACGTAGAACTTCTGCTAATTTAGAAACAAATTCTTGATCTTGGCTTGAATGGGAAAGAAAAGCTTCACTTGGTATCATTATTTAGAAAATCCACTTCTGTTAAGCAGCAGCTTTTTTGAGAGCTTGGGTAATATTTCTCAAACCTTCCTCATCATGCTCAAGATTTGATAAGTAAATTATCCCAAATTTCTTCAGAATCCAGGGAATTTCTAGTTCTAATTGAGAAATTTGTTCAGAAGGAGCAGCAAGGACAGGAATTACCCGACCTTTATAGCCCTGTTCGCCTAGAGCATAGCCTACTTCGGCATTCATGTAGGGAGAAGAAACTGAGTTAGGCGTTAGTAAAATAACCATTGCATCAGACTCTCGAAGCTCATTAGCAATAACTTCTGCCCAGTTATCGCCTGGAAAGAATTGAGTATCGTCCCAAACTTGGAAATCTGCATTTCGCAGAGCATCAGCAATTTGCCAAGCTAACTTTCTATCTTGAGAGTTGTAGCTGATAAATACCTTCATCTCATCTCCTATCTCAAGTATGTTCGATTAATAGACTAAATCCAATTTTATCTAAATCTTGTGGCAAGTATTTGAGAAGATGGTGTTATCAAAGGTATCTCTACATAGGAACTAGAGGTAAAACTCCCCAAAATTAAAGATTTTCTCAAATAAAGATGATTTTGAGAGCAAACGAGGGATAACTAAGGATAGTTCGATGTGTGGTGCTATTTTCTTAGTTTAATATGACCTATTGCCTCAGAATTGCCGACTTACCTACAAATGAGCGTCCGCGTGAGCGATTAATGACGCATGGTGCAAAAATTTTAGCCACAGCCGAGTTAATCGCAATTCTTCTAGGCACTGGTCAAGGGCCAGGAAAATTATCTGCTGTGGGTTTGGGACAATATATCTTGAGCGAATTAGCCAAACACCAACGCGATCCTTTGGTAGTTCTGCGAGAAGTTAGCCCTGCTGAATTGATGCAAATTTCTGGTGTTGGCCCGGCGAAGGCGACAAGCATTTTAGCAGCAATTGAATTGGGTAAACGCGCCTTTCAATCACGTCCCAATGATGGCACATTAATTGATAGCCCACTTGCTGCTGCTGCTACCCTCAGCCAAGATTTAATGTGGCAGATACAAGAACGTTTTGCAGTGGTGCTGTTAGATGTCAAGAATCGCTTATTGGGTACGCAAGTAATTACCATTGGCACTGCAACTGAAACCCTAGCCTCTCCCCGTGATATTTTTCGAGAAGTTATTCGTCAAGGCGCAACGCGGGTAATAGTTGCCCACAACCATCCTTCTGGGAACCTTGAACCCAGCCAGGAAGATATAGAATTGACGCGTCAGTTATTAGCAGGGGCGCAGCTTTTGGGCATTCCAGTACTAGATCATCTGATTTTGGGCAATGGCAATCATCAAAGTTTACGGGAACTGACAACCTTGTGGGATGAGCATCCACAGGGGGATTAGTGAAAAAGCAGAGGAGCAGCACTTCTCTGCGAGACGCTCCGCGAACGGCTACGCTCAGTGAACGAGGGGCAGGGGGGCAGAGGGGCAGGGGGGACAAGGGAGACAAGGGGGACAGGGGGATAAGGGGACGAAAGGTGAGAACTTGCAACAAGTCTTTCCCCTTGTCCCCAATTCTCCTTGTCTCTAAGTCCTCTTCCCCCTGCTTTAATTATTTACGCCGACCTACTTATTACTTACTTTCCTGCATACTTCTAACTAGTTTAGTCACTAGCTTTCTGGGAGTAAATCTTACAGATTCAGCAAGTAACTTATTTTTAATTCCAGGAACGACAACAGTTTTGTTTTCAAATAGACCACGATAGCCGATTTCGGCTACTGTTTCCGCAGTCATAATTTTTTGACCGCTTACTAGCTTTGAGTCTTCCATTGCGGCTCTTTGTTGAAAACCAGATTCGGTAGGCCCTGGACAAAGCGCCGTTACAGAAACGCCTGTACCTTCTAATTCATTTGCGATCGCTTCTGAAAATGATAAGACATAAGCTTTACTAGCGTAGTATACTGCCATCAGCGGGCCCGGTTGAAAAGCAGCCGTGGAAGCCAGGTTTAATATTTTTCCAGACCCCCGTTTAACCATACCTTTGAGAAATAACTTGGTTAAATGTGTCAGACATAAGATATTGACTTGTAGCAATTGCATTTCAGCATTCAGGTCAATTTCATTAAATAATCCGTAGGTAGCAAACCCGGCATTGTTCACCAACACATCAACATTAATCGATGCTTGTTCTAGCTCAGTGAAAATTTCTTCTGGGGCTGATGGGTTAGACAAATCCTTGGAAATAACTTTGACATCAATGCCAAATTTCTTTTTCAATTCATCGGCAATTTTATTCAGCTTTTCCAGGCTTCTAGCTACCAACACAAGATTGTAACCATCTTGAGCAAATAATTTCACAAATTCATAACCGATGCCGCCAGATGCACCAGTAATAAGAGCCGTTTGTTTGCGATTAGTCTGCATAATTTTTCCTTTTGTTATTTGTTATTTGTCATTTGTTATTTATTATTCTCCTCTGCTCCTCGTTCACTGAGCGTAGCCGTTCGCGGAGCGTCTCGCAGAGAAGTGCTGCTCCCCTGCTCCCTTCATTGCCATTGGGAAATTTCCAAGCGAACTGCTGCATTTGTTCCTAAAACTTTTTGACCGCGTTCAGGTAAAGTAACATACGCAACATATACATCTGAACTAGATTCGGAAGTTGGATTTAATTTTGTTACTGGCTCTTTATCTTCAGAATTCCAACTGTATTTAGCCTCATAAGTGCTATTTGATTCGGCAACATCAGTAATTAGATAGTCAGACCACAAAGGTACTTGGTCGAGATGATGGTCGCGTAACCAATTCGTCTCTTGTTTTGTAAAGGAATGCAGTGCTAAACGCAGGGCATATCTACAGGTATTATCATCATTGACTGAGTTTCTGGGGATTAAGAAAGCTGTAAATAGCGGAATAGGTTTATCTGTTCGGGTTAACTCTTGTGTAATTGGGCAATAATGAGCGATCGCTTGCTCATATATTGGAATAGGAAGACCACGCAAAGCCACTCTAGTTTCCAGTTGATAAAAGTTTTTGTCCAGGGTCTTTTAACTCAACATTGCTCAGAGAGAGTTTTACCTGGATATCACCAAACAAAAATCGTTGCAGGTTTTGATAACCTTCTTCGGAGTTCAATATGCCATAAGGCCCACCATGAGAGCGATGAACATAAGCACGATGAGATCCAAGGATATAAGCTTTATCAATCTGAACTAGACCATCACTTTTCACTCCAACAAGATTGCGTGAAAGACCAAAAGCTTCTTCATAATCATGTGCATTCGTGCCGATTAGAGAAAAAACGCGGCTTGGCGAAAATGCAGGATCTATACTTTGTAATTGTTGTAGCTGAAAGTTATCGGGTAACTCAGCCGTTGACTTAATATTAGGTGTTAAATACTGGTACATCCGCAGAGGGCCAAAGTCATCAGAATTATTCAATTGAAATCTGTCCCTGAGATTTTCAATTAAGCCACCCCCGACCTCAAAATAAATACCGCCATGAGGTGTAGCGTAGGTAAAGAATTTGTCAATGCTATCGGCAGCTTGCTCGCCTTGTTCTGGATAAATCTTTTCAATCAAGCTGCGACAAACAAGGCCGCCCATTGAGTGGGCAACCAGATAAATTTTATTAGCACCCGTCGTTTTTTTGACATTCTGGATCAAGTCTCTTAAACCCTTAGCTATCTCCTCCATCTCCTGCCGGACTACACTTGAGGAGCCAAAGCTAGGTGTAGATATATCATAAAATCGATAGATCCAAATAGTTTTATGAAGTCGATCGGACAATCTTTTAATTTGATTGCTCACATTCTGATTATCAACAATCGGTTGATAACCATGATCGGTCATTAGCCGCAGCAATGGACTCTCGAAAAAAAACTTCTGAGGATTTTCCTTCTCATCTACTCGAATATGAGTTGAACCACTATTGAATCCATAAAATGGATCGTTGACTGTTTGCTCAACGTCTTTTTGTGTACCTGCATATCCACGAACGAAGACGATTGGTAAATACTGCATATATATCCTTGCTATTTAATCAATATTTTTTCTCGTTCCCAGATTTAACCTGGAAACGAGTGCAGAATATCAAGACAAGTTGTCTTAGTACAAACATTTTATTAATTCGTAGCGAATTCTCTGCGTTTAAAACACTACGATATTACATGGGAGCTGTACTTAGAAAGTTTTCACGAACTCAATTAGGGCTTTCTTGTCTTCATCTGGGAGATTTGAGCCAAAATAATGACCCTCATCTTCTACAAAGTCAGGAGATTTGTTGGCTCTTAAAAGTACACGTGCCAATTTACCCTTAATTCCACCACCTGGTTTCAAGTCTTGAAAAAGGTTGCCGAGATTGAGAGATGTAATCGCTTCTCTCATATTGATGCTTGCCAGCAAATTCACAGGTGTACCTTTAGGAACAGGAAGCTTAAATCTCGGATTCGGATCTCCTGGGGGAAGCTCTAATTTAGTATCTTGAGATGTTCTGCTGATAATTCCCTCACGCTTTTCAGGCCACAGCAGCTTTTCCATCGCATCCGTATAGGCTTCTACACGTCCTTTCACTGAAGGATCTTCGTTGTAAAGTCCTAGTGTGTTGTTGTGAAGAAGTGGTGCTGTTGCCCAAATGCTCACTAGTGAAGGTGTACGGTAATATCCCAAACCGCCATCAGGTATCTTAAATTCGATGGGTTTTTCCCGATCGAAGGGGTTGTACAGCGTCAAAGTCCCTGGTGATGGCAGTTCTTTGAACGTCTTCGAGGAGAACTGATCCCAAATATGCCCCTTAGCGGCATTTGTCCCTAGCGATCGCGCCGCATTAGTACCAATTAAAGTAACTGGATAACGCTGGTCATCAGACAAGAAGTTGTGGTCGAGGAAATTACTACTGAGTACAGACTCTTCGTACCATTTTTGAGCCTGTTCGGGGTCAGCAGCAATTTCAGCAGGTGGCTTTTTGCTGGAATGGCAACTAGCACAAGTGCTGGCAAAAACTAGCTTGCCACGTTTGAGAACTTCTTCATCTTTAGTCAAGAACTTTTCACCATCTGGTGCATCTTTCAGGTGCATCGGCTTGATGGTTTTTAAGAATGCTTCGGCATCAGCCATGCGTGCTTCTGTCTGTCTCCAGCCTTCGCACTCCTTCCGCGCTTTTTCGATATCAAAAGGTTTTTGGGGAGTTCTGCCTAATAAAGGCTCATGGAGACTTGTCCAGTAATCGCCGCACATCCCAATGTTGACGTAAACGCGTAGTGAGGCATTTGCCACTCCTGTAGAGTCCGCACCATCCTTGAGAATATGATTAACATCCTTGGTTGAACCATCGTTCATTACCTCTGGATATTTGGGGCGATCGCCTAAATTAAAAATGGCATTAATCGCATTCGGATTGTTAATATGATCGGTGGCAATCCGAGAAGTATCAGATGTACCAGGTTTTTGAGAGTCAAGTACTTGCTTAATAAAACTATTATCCGCAACGCTGCTTCCAAATAATTTGTTTTCCTTGATGTACTGATTACCCAATGCTGGTACCAAATTTTCCCATCTTGGATGTTCCTTGTCTTTGGGTGGATTGAGGGGATTTAATGCTACGTGACAGATGGCGCAGGACTGCCCGATTACGTATGGAGGCTCAACTTGTGAAGTTTTGGCATATTCAACAGGGTTCCATTTTGTCGAGTCGAAGTTGGGGTTTTGGAACTTACGCAACCCAATAACGCCAGTTGAGAGCGGATCTTTACATTTATCTAGCCACAAACCGTATTCATCTGGTGCTGTCGCCTTTTCACATCCAGGATCGTTAATTGCACCATAACGTTGCAATCGCTCGTCATGCACGCGCGAGTCAATCAGCTTTAACAGATCGACACCACCATGCGTTCGCTTGGCTAAATCGCGATAGTACTTAGAATTACCGCCAGTCCATAAGTACCAAGTGCAACGACCCTGTTTCTCGGCATCTGTCAAATTCTCCTTTGTGTACTCTGGGAGATAACCGATACCCTCGCAGTTATCAGGATATTCAGATACACCCGTATCTGAATACTCGGTACTTATGGACGTAGGTATTTCACTATACTCATCGGCTAGAGCTGTAGGCGTTCCATAAAAGCCGCAGACTATAAACACAGTCACGAATAGGAGGAGCAGACAGCCCTTAAAAATTAGACTTGTCTTTTTCATAAAACTCTCTGGTTATAACTAAACCTTTTCCATTGCACCTCACATTTGCAGAGGTACACTAATGCTTCATCACCAATTTCCCATTTTCCAGATTTAGTCTTGGGATATTTTGATGATTAATGTACCTTACTGAGGTTCGTTATATATGAAGTTACTACACAAATTTGTAAAACGTCATCAATAAACTTTTATACATTTCTCAATCAAAACTTTAAAAATTTGTAAATTTACAATGGTCTTCAATAACCAATTTGCTATGGTTATATCGATTTCCTACCTACTTGGTTAGGTTTGTAACAAATTGTTAGCAGCTACTTTTAGTTACTTTTAAGGTTGCCTTAACCTTTTAAGAAAAATAAAAGACGGAAATTTTGACTTTTTTTAAGAATTGCTCTGTAAATACCGTAGGTTTACAAATTGCAAAAGTCTTTATATAACTGTAAAAACCAATAAGGATAAATATCCATGCTGAAACTGGTTAAGTAAATTTAAGTAACAAAAACTTAATATTTAGCGCTCCCATCCGAAAACTTCCACTGTAGATTTGTAGACATAAAAAACTGCTCTCCCAGAGACACTAGAAATAATAGTTCTCTGGCGAGACTGTTAGCGCTACGAATAATTTCGATATGTAATTTTATTGCCGAAACAACAGAGAAACACAGAGAAACACATGGAAAACGATATTATATTTGAGCCATTGAGATTCCGTAATCTCACAGTAAAAAATCGGATATTTCGCTCTAGTATTTCTGGCAGATGGGATAACTATGATGGTTCAGGTACTCAAGCCCGAATCAACTGGGAAGAAAAGTTTGCTCGTGGTGGTGTAGGAGCGATTATTAGTTCCTTTGTCCCAGTCGCCATCCGGGGACGAATTATGCCCAATTACGCCACCATTAACTGTGATGAGCGCATTCCATTTTGGCGAAAAGTAGGAGAAAGAGTCCACGAATATGACTGTAAATTTATTTTGCAATTAAGTCATTCAGGGCGACAGCAAGATATTGGTGGTGTAGAAAACTTAGGAAAAAAAGCCTTAAGTTCCACTAGCCAAACTGAGCCATTCCACGGCTTTTTGTGTCAAGCGATGACACTAACAGAGATTAAAGAAACAATTCAATATTTTGCCGATGGTGCTAGACGTGCCCGTGAAGCAGGTTTGGACGGGGTGGAATTGCACAGTGCTAATGGATATCTTTTTAATCAATTTCTCAGTTCTGGAATTAACGACCGTCAAGATGAATATGGTGGTTCATTAGAGAATCGAGCGCGGTTTTTGCTAGATGTAATTAGAGCAATCCGCAAAGAAGTAGGCAACGACTTTCATCTGCAATTCAAAATTAGTGCCGTTGACTATAACAACGCCGTCACCTTTTGGGAAAAACCAGGTAATACCATAGAAGATTCTATCCAAGTTTGTCAATGGGCAGAAGAAGCTGGGGCTGATGCCGTGCATGTGTCAACTGGTAGCTTATTTCCTCACCCACTCAATCCCATTGGTGATTTTAATTTCGATATCATTACTAAAACCTATGATTCCATGTTGTCAAGTGGTGTCGAAACTACACGCAACTACATTTTATTTCGCAAAGCATTTTTGCATCCACTGTTTAGTTTTTTATGGAATCGCGTGAAAAAGCAATTGCCTCCTCAAGCATTTAGTGGTGACGATGTAAAAGACCCTAAAATCAAGCAGCTACTAATAGAGAACCAAGGTAGAAACTTACTAGATTCCAGAGAAATTAAAAAGCACGTTAATATTCCGGTATTATGTACAGGTGGTTTACAGCAAGCTTCTTATATTCGTCAGGCAATTAGCGAACATTATTGTGATGGGGTGACAATGGCTCGTACCCTAATTGCTAATAATGACTTAGTTAAATCTTTTCAAGCAGGTAAAGACTTGGCAGATAAACCCTGTACTTATTGCAATAAATGTCTGCTAAATGTCATTGAAAATCCCTTGGGTTGTTACGAGCAGGATCGCTTCAATAGCTATGAGGAGATGATGGAAGAAGTAATGTCAGTCTTTCATGAAACTCAGTTTGCAAATTTATCTAGATAAAAAAGCGATGCGGATCGCATCGACAATTTCGCTTACAAATAATCTCGAAAATATGGGGAGTGTTTCATGACTGAACAAACAAACCCTACCCTACTTCCAACCTCAATCAAGGGAATCTTCCAGCGGATTTGGGTTGTGATTGTAGGTATTGTAGCAGTAGCAGTATTTTTCCTTTGGCCTGTTTTGTCCAACTCCCCAGTGGATTATGCTGATATTGAAAACCACTTTAAATATGGTTCAATCGGTAGCGAACCGGTCAATGGCATCCCTTACTGGATTTGGAAAGTTTTACCCGAATTATTCCCAGATAAATTACCTGGAAAAGGTTATACTTCTCTGGGATTTATCAAAGAACCTGACAAAGATTTACCTATAGGTTTTTCGCAACGGCGAGTCTTTATCGATAGAGTTGGGTTGAATTGTGCTGTATGTCATACAGGAACGCTGCGAAATACTCCTAATAGCGAACATCAAGTCATCACGGCAATGCCTGCTAATGTGGTTAATTTGCAGGGATATATCAAATTCTTATCGGCAGTTGGTGTAGATGAGCGCTTTACTGCTAACCGGATGTTGCCAGAAATTGAAAAAATTAGTGGTGGTCTTAATCCCATTGAAAAATTACTTTATCGCTTCATTGCAATTCCTCAAACTAGAGATGCACTAATTAATCAAGCATCTCGACTTAATTTCGTTGAAAAACAACCAGATTGGGGCCCAGGAAGAGTAGATACTTTTAATCCTTATAAAGCAATTCAATTTCATTTCCCAATGGATAAATTGCGTGAGGATGAACTGATTGGTACTTCTGATTTTCCCTCAGTTTGGAATCAAAAACCCCGTGAGGGATTGCAGTTACATTGGGATGGTAATAACACTTCCGTTGATGAACGAAATAAGAGTGCAGCTTTAGGCGCTGGAGTCACACCGACAACAATTGATTTGCCTCGAATTCAGAGAGTTGCCGATTGGTTATGGGAACTACCACCACCAAAATATCCCTACGAAGTGAACGAAACTACAGCAGCGAAGGGAGAACAGCTTTTTGGAAGCAATTGTGCTAGTTGTCACGCTTTTGGTGGTGCATATACAGGCAAAGTTGTCCCAATTCAAGAAATTGGTACAGACCCCTCATCGTCTTGACTCATATACCTACAAAACGATGTCTAACCAAAATACTCTGTATACAGGGTATCCGTGGCGCTTTAAAAATTTCCGCAAGACGAATGGCTATGCAAATATGCCCCTTGATGGTGTTTGGTTACGTGGCCCTTATTTGCACAATGGCTCAGTTCCCACCTTACGGGATTTACTAGAAACACCAGAAAATAGACCTAAAGAATTCTATCGTGGCTACGATGTGATTGACAGAGCAAAAGTTGGTTTTGTATCTGATGTCGGTGTAGAAAACGGTAAGCAATACTTTAAGTTCGATACTACAAAACCTGGAAATAGTAACAGCGGTCATTTATATGGTACCGATCTTCCTACAGAAGATAAAAATGCACTAGTTGAGTACATGAAAAAGCTTTAAAAGGAGAAAAAAATGAATAATTACGCTAAATGGTTTAGTCGCGTTACTTGGGTTGGCATTATTGTTAATATGCTTTTTGTCATTCCTTCTTGCTTCTTTCCAGAATTAATGCTGACGTTCCTTAAAATGCATATACCAGAGCCAATTATCTGGGTTCGTGCTGCGGGAATGCTGTTGTTTATTATTAGTGCATTTTATATTCCTGGGGCACTTGATCCATACCGATATCAGGCAACTGCTTGGATATCAATATTTCCTTCAAGAGCTTTTGGCTCAACATTTTTCATTTGTGCAGTACTTTTCTTTGGGCAAGATAAAGGATTTTTATCCATTGCCTTTGTAGACCTGTTTTTTGGATTAGCGGAACTAATTCTTCTGACCTTAGCAATGCGTAGCAAAATGCAATCGCTGCAATTCCAGTGAAGCAATTCTCCTAATTTTATCCCTAGTCTAGTGTAGATATATTCCTGCACTACAAACAGATTCTTCTGCAAAGGAGCAAAAGAGTGCCATGACAATACTCAAAAATAAAATAGGTAGGGTAATCACAAGCATTGTTTTAATTGTGGTTCTTTTAGCTGGTGTAGTTGGGTATGTGGGATGGTACAACCTTTTTCGAGAGGTTCCCACATATTATGAATCGTCTGAAGAACACTTTAAATATGGTTCTATTGGCACAGAAGAAGCACAAGGTGTTCCCTATTGGATTTGGCTGGTATTACCACGAATATTCCCTGATAAATTACCAGGAGCAGGTGGTTATACTTCCTTGGGAATCACATGGGAAGAGGGTAAAGAAATGCCAGTTGGGTTTACGAAAAAAACCATTGGCTTCCCTCGCGTCGGTATAACTTGCGCTGTTTGCCATACTGCTACCTATAGAAGAACAGAGAAAGATAAACCCACAATTGTAGCTGCGGCTCCTGCTAATAAGTTTGATTCACAAGGCTATTTACGATTTTTGAGTGCAACTGCTGGCGATCCCAGATTTACAGCAGATTATATCCTTGACGAAATCAAATATAATTACAACCTTTCCTGGTTAGAAAATTTACTTTATCGCTATGTGCTAATTCCTCAAACTAAGAAAGCACTGCTGCAACAAAAAGAAGACTATAGTTGGACAGATTCCCGTCCTAACTGGGGCCCTGGTCGAATCGATCCTTTTAATCCAGTTAAATTCAATACTTTAAAGTTGCCTAAAGATAACACTATCGGCAACTCTGATATGATGCCTCTTTGGAATCAAAAGATGCACAAAGGGTTTGCACTTCATTGGGATGGGTTAGAAACTTCACTAACAGAAACTGTTCAAACTGGAGCAATTGGTGATGGTGCTACGAAAAAATCACTTCCTGTAGCTGATTTACAACGAGTAGAAGATTTTATTCAAGAACTACCACCTCCTAAATATCCATTTGCTATTGATGAGCAAGTGGCTGCAAAAGGAAGTCAAATTTTTGCTAATACTTGTGCATCTTGTCACGCTTTTGGTGGGGAAAGAACGGGTACTGTTATTCCTGTGGAAGAAGTGGGAACTGACCGCCATCGGTTAGATATGTGGACGCAAGAAGGAGCAGATACTTACAATCATTTTGGTGATGGCTACCCTTGGGACTTTAAAAACTTACGCAAAACTAATGGGTATGTATCTGTTTCCCTAGATGGATTATGGTTAAGAGCGCCATATTTACATAATGGTTCAGTCCCATCTCTACAAGATTTGTTCGAGAAACCAGAGAATCGCCCTCAAGTTTTCTATCGGGGATATGATGTCTACGACCCGAAAAAAGTTGGTTTTATTACTGAGGGAGATGAAGCCAAAGCTATAGGTTTTAAATACGATACCAAGGTAACTGCTAATTCAAATCAGGGACATATTTATGGCACTGATTTATCTGAGGAGAATAAAAAAGCTTTGATTGAGTATCTGAAAACTCTGTAATGAAGTTTGTTTGCTAAATCCTGACGTTAATCATTTACTAGCAATCGCTCAAAAACCGAATTGGAGATCATCGTGAAACCATATTTACCACAAAAAGACCCTGATGTTAATGTCCGAATCAATTGGCTAGATAAAAATCGAGAAGAGTACAAATTTAATTACGATTATCTAGCTCCTTTACCAGTAATTGATAAAGTTCCTCATAAAGAAATATTCTCGGCGGAATATACTGCTAAACGTTTGGCAAGTATGGCAACTCTTGCACCAAATATGCTAGCTGCCAAAGCCAGAAACTTTTTAGATCCATTAGATGAATTGGAAGAATATGAAGAGCTTTTGTCACTACTACCAAAGCCCGATGTCATAAAAAATTACAAAACAGACTCTTGTTTTGCAGAACAACGACTCTCTGGAGCGAACCCATTAGCTATCCAAAAAATTGATGTATTACCTGAGAATTTTGCTGTCACAGATGCACATTTTCAGAAGGTTGCAGGTACAGAATTGACTTTGGAAAAGGCACTTAAGGAAGGCAAGCTGTATTTCTTAGATTATCCTTTGTTATCTGATATTAAAGGTGGTGTCTATGAGAATGTTAAAAAGTACCTTCCCAAGCCACAAGCTCTATTTTATTGGCAAAGTAGTGATAGTCCTAATGGTGGTTCTCTAGTACCTGTTGCTATCCAGATTAATCATGACTCTGGTGCAAAAAGTGTAATTTATACACCAGATGACCCCCATTTAGATTGGTTTTTGGCAAAAACCTGCGTTCAAATTGCTGATGGCAACCATCAAGAATTGGGTAGTCATTTCGCCTATACCCATGCAGTTATGGCTCCGTTCGCGATTGTCACTGCGCGGCAACTAGCAGAAAATCATCCCATTGCTTTACTGTTAAAACCCCACTTCCGTTTCATGCTATTTGATAACGATTTGGGACGCACTCAGTTTTTACAGCCTGGAGGCCCGGTTGATGAGTTTATGGCAGGTTCATTGGCGGAGTCTCTTGGATTTGTGGCAAAGGTTTATGAAGAATGGAGTGTGGAAAAGTTTACCTTCCCTCGATTAATAAAAAGTCGTCAAACAGACGATCCAGAAATTTTACCGCACTTTCCTTTCCGGGACGATGGTATATTAATTTGGAATGCCGTCGAAAAGTTTGTGGCTGAATACTTGCAACTCTATTACCAAACCTCACAGGATATCAGTGACGACTATGAGTTGCAAAATTGGGCTAGAGAATTAGTAGCTCAAGATGGTGGTAGAGTCAAGGGAATGCCAGCCAAGATTGAGACTCTAGAACAACTGATTGAAATCATCAGTGTGGTAGTATTCACTTGCGCTCCTCTACACTCTGCTTTGAATTTTTCTCAGTACGAATATATGGCTTTTGTACCCAATATGCCTTATGCAGCCTACCACCCAATTCCAGAAACTAAGGGTGTGGATTTAGAAACTATCATGAAGATACTTCCTCCCTTTAAACAAGCTGCCGATCAGGTGATGTGGACTGAGATTTTAACATCGTACCACTATGATAAATTGGGTTTTTATGATGAGGAATTTGCCGATCCCTTGGCGCAGGAAATTGTGGTGCAATTTCAACAGAACTTGCATGAAATAGAACGGCAAATAGATATTAGAAATCAAACTCGTCCCATACCTTATAACTACTTCAAACCTTCGGAAATTATTAATAGCATTAATACTTGAACTGGGGATTGCGAATCAATACTTTTTGGTTAAGGCAAGAGACGCGATGAATCGCCGTCTCTACAATCATCAGACGCGATGAATCGCCGTCTCTACAATCATTTTTTTAGAGATGGGGGTTTAGCGAGCTAGAATTTTCATCAAAAACCTTAACCGAACTGTATTGGATTGGGAATTAGGAATTGGGGACACTTCGACCCAAAACTTTTCTTCGCTGAAATTGGAGAATCTTGAAGGCGGCCCGTTGAATTAATCTCATAAAAAAGAGGTATAACAATGTCAAATCAGCAAGTAACAGTCACCGCTCGATTAAAAGTAAAGCCAGGTTTGGAGGAGGGATTCAAACAGGAATTTCAACCTGTAATAGCTCTTACACTTGCAGAAGAAGGTTGTATTAATTACGATTTACATCAATCTGTTGAAGAGCCATCTTTGTTTCTGTTGCATGAAAACTGGGTCAGCCAAGAAATTTTGGCTCAACACTTAGAGCAGCCGTATATTAAAGCTTTGAACGAAAAGTCAGGACAATTTTTGGTTGAACCACCTGAAGTCAGGTTATGGCAGCAGATTGCGAACAATTAATTCCTAGCTGGTGATAAGAATGACATCAAGGGTGTTATTGTATGGTGCAACTGGCTATGCTGGAAAACTCATTGCTGAATCTGCTAAAAATAACGGACTGGAATTAATTTTAGCTGGACGCAATCAAAGTTCACTAGCAGCTGTAGCCAATGAATTAAGTTTGGACTTTCGGGTTTTTGGCTTAGACGATCCGCGATCGCTCGCTCTCTCTCTTGAGGATATAATTGCTGTCATCAACTGCTCTGGGCCTTTCTCCAAAACCTCAAAGCCACTTGTCGATGCTTGCCTCCAAACTAAAACTCACTATTTAGACATAGCTGGCGAAGTACCTGAATTTCAGGCGCTACAAGCACGAAATGCTGAGGCTAAAAGTGCAGGGATAATGCTTCTCCCTGGTGTGGGATTTGGAGTTGTCCCTACTGATTGTGTAGCTGCTTACCTCAAAGATAAGTTAGCAGTTGCAACGCGACTGATTTTAATCTATGAAACAGTGGGCGGTGTATCTCAGGGAACTGCAAATACAGTACTGCCAACTTTACATCATATCGGGGTAGTTCGAGAAGCAGGTAAGCTCATCCCATCTCGTCCAGCATCGAAAAGACGTAAAGTTGATTTTGGTTATGGGCCCGTGACAGCAGTAACAAACCCTTGGCGTGCTGATATTATTACTGCGTTTCAGACTACGGGTATTCCCAATATTGAGGTTTATACCGTATTTCCTAATCCCGTGCGCTTCCTGATGGAGTTGAGCCAGTATTTGGAATGGTTATTTAACTCGTCTTTATTCCAAAGTGCTTTAGCAAGTTTAATTAAAACTCTACCCACTGGGCCAACGGCAGCAGAACGAGCCAAGGGGCAAGTTAGAGTAATTGGTATTGCTGAGGATGAAACTGGTCAACAAGTAAGTGCAAAACTCTTAGGGCCGGAAGCATACGATTTTACGGCATTGGCGGCTGTAGCAGTTATCAAACGGGTAATTAAAGGCGAAGTTAAGGTAGGATTCCAGACTCCTGCATCTGTATATGGGGCAGATTTTGTCCTTGAAATTCCGGGAGTTATTGGGTTCGAGTAAAATTAGGACTGACGCGAAACTAAATACCAATTCAATTGATGATTGCAACACATCCTTGGGTAAAGACGCGATTCATCGCGTCTCTACAAATGGTCTATGTGTTGCATTCTTTTTTCAAATTGGAACTATACGCGCTCTGGGGCAATTCATGAATAGGTTTGATATCTTTTTCAGTCCAGAGGATAGTTTGTTTTGGTAAAAAATTTCCGATTTGGTGATGCTAGTACTCAATTTGCTGAGAATGTAAATACCAACTGCCCGCATCACAATTATTGCTACGACTGTTACCATTATGTGTGGCGAACTGCAAACATAAATCATCAAAACTGCAATCAAGGCAAATTTGAAACCACAATAAATTGCAACTAGAGGTGGTCTCAAAACCACAATAATTGCGGCCCAAACCACAATAATTGCAACGAAACTGCAAACAAGCATTCTGAAATCCACCTCAGCGAGATTACTGGCAATCCGTCAAGTATCACAGCTTAACGCTGGGAAAAAGACTCCAGGAATTGATGGCAAAACAACCTTATAGCCGTCCACGAAAGCTGCCACAATTATATCCACATTTAGCATTTTGCGAAAACGCTCGAACATCGCTAGTTGGATGCCTAAGCCAGAAAGTTAGTTGCATTCCAGCAAGCTTGCGATCGCCCTTACTAGCTCTTCTGGCTCAACAGGTTTGGTCAGGTGAGCTTGAAATCTGACTTGCAGTGTCCGCTGCCGAGCAACGTCTGAGGCATAGGCGGTTAGCGCGATCGCCCGTCACTTAGTTGAACTCCATAACGGTACAATTTCTGCCCAAAGTGCTGGATTATCTGTTCGTAGGTATCACAATGAAGTCGAAATCTCTCAGAAGCTATCCGAAAAACCTTGAGGAGTCGAATCAGATGTTCAACAAAAATCCGATTACTAGAAAAAACTTTATTTTCGGCTTTTTGCTCTGCACTTAATTCTCCATTCCGGGGTTTCTTATGTTGTCGTTTCTAGCAGTTGGTTGGTGCCGAGATAGCACTTGTATTGTGTTTCAACAGGAATAATAACGTGTGAAGCAGCGACTAAGCTCATAATGCTTAGAATTCCTAGAGAAGGCGGGCAATCAATCAAAATATAATCATACTGGTCAAGTACATTTGATAGCACAAACTTGAGCCGTTGGCGATTGTCGATGATCAAGTCATGAAAAATTTTTTGCTCCGTACCTGCCAATTGGATATTTGTTGGTACCAGGTGCATCCCATGAATAGGTTTTTCCCATATATACAGCGGAGTTTCTTCAGCGATCGCTTTCATCCATAACGGAGTTAAACAGTTATGACCTACATTGGACATACACAGCAACCAGAAGCTACAAGAGCAGCAATGCAACAAGCATTATTTGAAGAACCTCCCCCAACTCTTACCCAGTTAGCTTATCGTCTTGGATATAAAAGTTACAGCCCTTTAACTCATAAGCCTTGGTGGCATCGCTCAAGTTGATTTTGAAGGTTTCGTCGAATTCATCGATCGCATCTCCTAAAACTTGTACTGTAATGGTTTTGCTGGTTTCACCGGGAGCAAAGGAAATTATTCCGTTGCTGGGTGTGTAGTCAGTTCCCACAGTTGCCGTACCGTCGGCTGTTGTGTAATTAACGCTAACGGGTTTGCCGCTTGGGGTGTTGAGGTTGATGGTGTAGGTGAGGGTATCGTTGCCAGGGTCGACGATCTCTTCATTTACCCAGAAGGTGATACTGCCTCGTTGCTTGAGTGCTGCATCATAAGCGTTCCAATTCCGAACTTTATACTGGGCTTTCGTCTTCATCGTTGGGCTAGGCGGCGAGAGAACATAGGCGATAGGTAAAATTTACCATTTTCCCTATTCATGCAACAACGCCCTTTCGATATGCCATGGGCTTGCCAGCCGTCATAACCAAGCACAAAATTTCCGGTTGAAAATTGGGGATGGTTAGATTTCATCACTTGGCTAACTGTGCCACCGACCATCACAGACCCCAGACCCCAGTTCTACTGGAGCAGCATAAGACTCGCGGTCGTATGAGCGATCGCGCATATAAGGGTCAAGGGACAGACAGATCGTCCGATTAAGAACTTCGCCTTCCCCTGGTTCTGGAATTGGTGTTTCGACAAGGGCGAAGTCGCTTTCTTTCGGTTCTCCAATCGGACGGCTTTTGAGTAAGATTTGTTGGTTAATTGAACTAGTCATTGGTTGTGCGTGCTTATTTGCTGGTTTTTTCTATCAAAACTCCAAGTCATCTTGAAAGCACCCTTGTTATATTAGCTTGTCTAATGTAATAGGCAGATCGCGAATCCGTTTGCCTGTAGCGTGATAGACCGCGTTGGCGATCGCGGCTGCGGCTCCAACCGTGCCGATCTCGCCAATTCCTTTGGTGCCAATCGGGTTGAGATGCAAAGCTTCTTCCTCGACAAAAAAGGCATCAATGGGGGGAATATCAGCATTCACCGGAATCAGGTACTCAGCGAGATTCGAGTTCACAATTCGTCCCGAATGCGGATCGACGATGCTCTGCTCCATCAATGCCATACCGATGCCCCAAATAATTCCGCCAATCAACTGGCTGTGGGCAGTTTTGGGGTTAACGATCCGTCCGGCAGCAAATGCGCCGACATAACGGGTGACTCGTAGTTCGCCTAATCCTGGATGAAATTGTACTTCGGCAAAATGTGCGCCGAAGGAGTAGTGAGTAAATTTCTTGGTTTCTTCATCAGGCTGAACCTGTTCCTGTGCTGAAATCGATTCCATTTGGTGCTGCTGCAAAATTTCTACATAGGTCTGTCCTTGAGTAGGATTATCCTTGAGGTAGCAACGTCCATTATCCACCGTCACCTCAGCTTCGGTATGCCCGTAAAGAGGAGAGTTGGGATTGTTGAATGCTAAATTGAGCAGTTTACGCTGTAGGGATGTGGTAGCAGCATATACCGCAGACCCAACGCTAGCAGTTGTCTTAGACCCAGCTGCAACAGGAGCTTCGGGCATCTGAGTATCGCCTAGTTCAAACCGAATCGATGCCACCGATAGCCCTAAGGTATCTGCTGCAATTTGCTGCATGACCGTGTAAGCACCTGTGCCTGGGTCGCAGGTACTACTCTGCACGAGGACATTGCCATCAGCAAACAGTTGAGCCGAGGCAGTCGTCCCAGAAAAGCGGGCATCATAGGCCATCGTTGCCATTCCCCAACCTACAAGGCGATCGCCATTTCGCATAGAACCGGGTTGTGGGTTGCGCCGATGCCAGCCGAATCGCTCTGCGCCTTGCTGATAGCACTCCTTGAGCGACTTACTAGACCAAGGATCTCCCGTTTCTGGGTCAACGTCGGCGTGATTACGTAAGCGTAGTTCGATTGGATCGATTTGTAAGGCGTATGCCAGTTCATCCATTGCCGACTCGATGGCAAACAACCCTGGTGTTTCTCCAGGCCCACGCATAGTATAGGGGCCGCTAAGATTGCTGGGAGCGAGACGGTAAGTAGTGGTAACGTTCGGGCAAGCGTATATTTTGCGGCTAGTGCGCTCGACTGGTGCAACGACCCGATTATCAAAGGTTGAAGTGCGAGCGATCGCGTGATGTGTCAGCGCTGTCAGTTGCCCAGTTGAGGTTGCACCTAACTGAATGTGGTGTTGAATGAGCGGACGGTAGCCGACACCTGCAAATTCCTGTCGGCGAGTCAGAACCAGCTTGACCGGGCGATTGACCTGACGAGCAGCGATCGCTGCTAGTACTACGTGCGTCCAAGCAGGGCCTTTGTAGCCAAAGGAACCGCCCACAAACTGCTGAATCACGCGGATTTTTTCACGCGGCATTTGCAGCCACTGTGCGACTGTATTCCGAATGCCGTAAACCCAGGTAGTCGGTTCGTATAACGTCAGGAAATCACCCGACCAAACTGCGATCGTGCCATGAGGTTCGATGGCGTTGTGGTGCTGCATAGCGGTAGTGTAAATCTGGTCGATCCGAACAAAGGCATCTGCCAGTCCCTTTACTGAATCACCTTGGACGATATCTGGTGGTTTTCCCCAAACGTTATCGGGTGGAAAGGCACGTTCCATCGCTTCTTGCATCGTTACCGTAGGTGGTTCTTCTTCATAACGAACCTTTACTAGTGATGCGGCACGATCGGCCTGCTCCAAAGTTTCTGCAACCACAACCCCAATGTGTTGCCCACTATAATAAATTCGGTCATCTTGAAGCGGAATATACTGCTCTCCCGCACCTCCTCCTTGACTGGCACTATCTAATGTAACTCTTGCAGGTGCAATTGGCGGCGCATTCAGATGTGTGAGTATTGCCAGTACACCGGGAGCAATTTCGGCTGCTTTTGTATCTATCGACACAATGCGTCCGTTGGCGATCGTGCTGTTAATTAAGACTGCGTGAACTAAGTTAGGAATCGGCATTTCGGCACAGTAATGTGCGCCTCCGGTCACTTTTAGCCGTCCGTCTACGCGATCGACTGCTTTTCCAATTACCGGATTCATTGCTCACCTCTTGTAACCTTAAAGAATGCCTGTACTAGCGTGCGCCGCAGCAGTTCTACTTTAAAGTGGTTGTATTGCTGTGGTTTAGCATCGTGGATTGTTGCAAAAGCGGCTGCTTCAAAAGTGGATGCATTCGCAGGTGAACCGATGAGAACTCGTTCTGCCTCAGTTGCTTTCCAGGGTTTTGTACCAACTCCACCCAAGGCAATCCGTGCATCGGTAATTTGACCATCTTGAACGTCCAAAGCCGCAGCTACTGAAACCAGAGCGAAATCATAGGAGGCGCGATCGCGCAC
The DNA here is from genome assembly GCF_053470305.1 of Nostoc sp. DSM 114160. Classification (NCBI taxonomy): domain Bacteria; kingdom Bacillati; phylum Cyanobacteriota; class Cyanophyceae; order Nostocales; family Nostocaceae; genus Nostoc; species Nostoc sp. DSM 114160. The sequence continues at coordinate 1,328,884 of NZ_JBPFGO010000003.1, forward strand.
TTTCAGGTAATGTGACCTAGCCGCAAAGGGTAACGGCGGTAATTCAACGGCGGTAATCAGTTCTCCGGGTTCCAAGACGGTTTCGCGATCGGGAGTGTCTGCTGGCAATAGGTAAAAGTCGGCGATCGCAATCTGCCGAGTTCCATCCGCGTTTTGCGTGTGAATAATGGCATCCAGGGCAACTAATGCCACCGCCATATCAGAAGGATGGGTGGCAATACAGCAGTCGCTGGTGCCGAAAATGGCGTGAATGCGATTGTAACCCCCAATGGCAGCACAGCCTGAACCGGGGATACGTTTGTTACAAGATGAAAATCCAGCATCGGTGAAGTAATAACAGCGAGTTCGTTGTAATAAGTTTCCCCCGACGGTTGCCATGTTTCGCAGTTGGGGAGATGCTCCAGATAAAAGTGCTTCAGACAACACCGGATACTGTCGCTGAATATTCTCGTCGTATGCAACATCACTATTTCGCGCCAGTGCGCCGATGCGAATTCCGCCGTTGGGTAAGCGTTCAATTTGCGATCGCGGCAAATCATTGATGTCGATCAACTGCTGTGGAGTTTCCACACCTTCCTTCATCAGATCCAGCAGATTCGTGCCACCTGCAATAAATTTTGCCTGATGGTCTTGGATCGCAGTTCTCACCGCGATCGCTGCGTCTGATGCACGTAGATAGTTAAATGGTTGCATCCCCCGCCCTCACGCTTGCTGCTACAGACTGAATTGCTGCGACAATATTTGGATACGCTCCGCAGCGACAAAGATTGCCACTCATCAGTTCTCGAATGTCTGCATCCGAGTCTGCTTTGCCTTCACTTAACAACCCGATTGCCGAACAAATCTGCCCAGACGTACAATAGCCACACTGAAAAGCATCGTTTTGGATAAATGCTGCCTGCATCGGATGGAGTTCGTCTCCTTGTGCCAATCCTTCGATCGTGGTAATGGTTTTTCCCACCTGCATCACTGCTAGCGTTAAACAGGAATTCACCCGTCGTCCATCAATCAGCACCGTACAAGCACCGCACTGACCACGATCGCAGCCTTTTTTACTTCCTGTAAGTTCTAACCGTTCTCGCAATAAATCGAGTAATGTCACACGCGGTTCAATTTCGACCGTGTAAAGGCGATCGTTAATTTGGAGGGTAACTGAGACTGTTTCTCTTTGCAGGCGATCGGTTGGTAGAGAGAAATTTGTTGATGTCATCATCCTTATTCCTTCTGGGTTAAACACTCCTCAATCGGCCATCCGAACTGCTCCCACATAGAAAGTTTGTTCCATTCCTTGATGAACTCGGCTAATTTCCCGTTCTCTACCCTGAATAGCTCAATGTTTTTCTGCTCTTGCGGTGTATAGTTGTTTATCATCTTCCCCATGCTTACACCCTCCTTGGATTTTTAGAATTATGATGTCAGGACTCATAGACTCCAATCAGCCGTGCTTGCTCAATCACATGGTCAGCGATCGCATTAAGCAGTTGCTCGCGGTTGATATTTGGCTTCAGGTCAAGTTCTGCATCTAGGGCATACAACCAGAAATAGTAATGGTGAGGCCCATGTCCCTTTGGTGGAGCCGGCCCGGTATACCCTGGCTGATTAGTACTGTTCATACCTTCAGTAAATTTACTACCACCCGCCTCGGCAATCTGGTTAACCGTTGGCCCAATCCCATAGATTAGCCAGTGAGTAAACCCCTGTGGCAGGGGCGCATCTGGATCGTGGCAGATGAGTGCTAATTGCTGGGTTCCGGCTGGCAGTCCACTCCATTCCAAGGGAGGTGAGATGTTTTCACCGTCGCTGGTATACTGTTTCGGGATACGCTCACCAGAAGTAAATGCAGGGCTGGAAATCTGTAAATCCTTGATATTCAACGCCATTGTCTATTTCCTTTGGCAACAATCAGTGCACCTGTTACAACGGCCAAGGGACGGGGGTCAACGTCTGATTCATAATCTTCAAATTACAAGCTTTTAACTCTTACCATCCTACGGAAGCAATAGTGCGATCGCGTCTTCCTAGTGAAAGAGAACAACGGGAGCAACGCGAAAAAGTGAGATCCTCGTGAAATAAGCAGGGGGAGAAAGAGTTTGAGCCTTATTTACTTTTCTTTACATAGTTTGGTTTTATTGCATCGACTTACTTAATTGCTGAGATAACCAGTCCAAAAACTGTTGAAAATATTCTCCATTAAGTTTTGGATATTCATGTTGAAAATGTTTTCCCGTTAAGGGAGCGATCGCATCATCATTTATTTTTCGGTTGGCACCTGAGCTACAAACAGACTTGCTGGCAGAATCTACCCTAGACTCATTACATAATTTTGATTATTAGCTCCTGCGCAATCGCTACTTTAGGTTTATTCCAACAGTGCAGCCGTTATTATCGGTGCGACGATCGTTACCCCTCTGATGTTGCCAATTCGCGGGTTAGCTTTTGGTGCTTTGCAAGGGGATAATTGCTGTAGCAGTAGGCACGATGTTAGCGGTGGCGATCGCCTTGATTCTGGGTTTGCTGGTGGGATTGCCCAGCTATGGTAGTGAAGTGTTAGCGCGATCGAGACCAACGCTGTTAGATTTGGGAATTGCGATAGCGGCTGGTGGTATTAGTGGCTACGCGAAAATTGAGACAAAAATCTCTGGTAGTTTAGCGGGAACTGCGTTTGAGTGTCCGAGCAAGAGAACCTGTCACACCTCGGCAAGTGGAGTTATTAGAAGAATTTATCAAACGAGAGATGAGGCAACCATTCACTCTAATTTTTGAAGTTGGTCAAGTGGAGGAAATTAGAAATTCTGAACCCACACCCTGAACTTGCTAATTTGGCATGAATGAAGAGAGAATCTATCAGTCAAGTCAAACTAACTCTCTAAAACGCAATAGTGGATGTTACCGAATTAGTCAAAGTTTCAATTATTCTCTTGGTTGTGGCTACAGGAGTAGCTTTGCTGTCTCGAAGGTTGGGAATCCCTTATGTTACTGGTTTAGTATTAGCAGGTTTGCCCATCACTGAGTTATTGTCTCGTCGGATTGGTTTAAATCCAACCCTTGTTTTGGATCTTTTCTTACCAATTCTGATCTTTGAAGCTGGTATTAATACAGATGTCAGCCGCTTACGCAGTACCTTTAAACCAATTGCCTTACTAGCTGGCCCAGGGGCTGTGATTTCCAGTGTGATTATTGCCGTCCTATTGAAATTTGGGCTGGGACTGAGTTGGATACCTGCGTTATTTGTCGGAGTAATTCTGGCAAACACTGATACTGTTTCCATGATTGCTGTATTTAAGGAGATACCAGTACCCTCGCGCCTTTCCACCATTGTTGAAGGAGAAACTTTATTCAATGACGCTGCTGCCCTTGTTTCCTTCAACTTGATCGTGCAAGTATATTCAACAGGCTCACTCACATTTATCGAGGGAATCCAACAGCTGCTATTTATCTCTTTAGGAGGCTGCGTTGTCGGGTTAGTCTTGGGCTACTTGAGTATACCTGTATTCGCCCGTTTAGATGATGCCCTTGGCAGTCTTTTACTGACAGTCGCAGTTGCATTAGGAACTTTTCAGGCTGGGCAATTTCTCGGTGTATCAGGCCCTGTGGCTGTAGTTGTTGCTGGATTGATTTTCGGGAATTTTGGGCTTTCTCGCAATATTTCTGCTTCTAGCCGCATCACCTTGTTGAGTTTCTGGGAATATGCCAGTTTCACTGTCAACACCTTTATTTTTCTGTTGATTGGTGTAGAAATAAATTTGGTAACGCTTTGGAAAACTTTACCTGCAATTCTACTTGCAGTTTTGGCTTTTCAAGTCGGGCGAGTTCTTACAGTTTATCCGCTACTAGCAGTGGTTCGTTGGATTGACCGCCCAATTCCGCTGCGCTGGCAACATTTACTGTTTTTAGGCAACATCAAAGGTTCACTCTCAATGGCTCTGGCATTGAGTTTACCTATAACACTGCCAGGGCGAGAAGTCCTGATAGCTATAGTCTTCGGCTGTGTGCTGGTGTCGTTAGTGGGACAGGGTTTAAGTTTGCCTTGGGTGGTAAAACGTTTAAAATTATCTAAATTTTCCGAAATTCAACAACAAGTTGAAGAGCTGCAAGCCCAATTGATGACGGGTAAAGCAGCACAAGATGAATTAGATAGTCTGTTGAAATCAGGGGTATTACCAAAAGCCGTTTATGAAGAGATGCGTTCAGCTTATCAGGTACGAATTGCCGGTGCAGAAAAAACACTGCGGGAATTATATAATCGTCGCCCTGATGAGGTGGAAGGTAGAAGTGGCAAGAGCAGTAAACTTGAAGCCATTCGCCGCCGTTTACTGCTGGCAGAAAAAGGAGCGCTCAATGAGGCAATGCGGAAGCGAATTCTATCAGAAGAAATTGTGCGTGGACGGATACAAATTCTTGATGAACAATTGTTGAAATTGGAAGACGATTAAATATCAGTAAATCGCAAAGTTTTTTCCAAGAGAGTGAACGTCAAGATTTTGTAAATTGAGATACATTTTTTGCTGAACTATCTGAAATCGGAGGTGAGGAGTAATTACTTTTACTTATATGAAAGCAACTTCTCAAGTGTTCTAACCACATGAAATATAAATACCTTTAACAGTACCAAAAAGTTTTCAGACATCCTCTTAGCTCGACTTTATCCATTTTTTTCACAACGCGATCGCTTAAGCTGAAACCTTTGTAGGACAGTAGTTTTGCTTTTTTAACTTCATCGATAATCTGTGACGTTGAAAAAGTATTTGCCGAAAAGCTAAGGTTTTTGTCGGATAAAGAAAACCGAGTTCTTAATTTTGGATAAAGTCGAGCTTAGAGGATGTTGGTGATTGCGGAGGTGTATAGATGAGAATAACTGTTGAGGAGTTGTTGGAGCAGTATGCTGCTGGGGAAAGAGATTTTACTGGAGTTGACATTTTTCTGGAATTGAGGGAGGAAGGAATGTATGGCATCAATCTGAGTGGAGCTAACTTCAGATATGCCAACTTGCAAAGACTTATTACCTGTAGCCAAGGAATCAATTTGAGTGGCTCTGACTTGAGAGGTGTCAACTTGGAATACGCTCATTTTGAACGAGCCAACTTGAGCGGGGCTGATTTGAGTTACACCAACTTGTGGCGAGCTTGTTTTGACAACGCCAATTTGAGTAGAGCCGATTTGAGTGGCGGCACCTTGGATGAGGTTATTTTCTTCAAAGCTAATTTGAGGGAAGCTAATTTGAGCGGTGCTAGCTTGAGCCAAACTTGTTTCCTTTGTGCTGATTTGACTGAAGTTAACTTCAGTTTTGCCAGGTTTTATCAGACCGACTTCTCCGAAGCTAATTTGACTAGAGTTAACTTCAGAGGAACTCAGTTGGAAATCATCGATAATATCGAAAGTCTTGTACTCTGTGAAAGAGTTGTTTTCAAAGATACTCTTTTCAAAGATACCATCATGCCAGACGGTACTATCAGAACTAAATATATTGACTGAGAAAGCTATCAATTCTGTGTCGCCTAGAAGATATGTAAATAATTAATATTGAATGCTCAAATTAAGAAAATTCAGGACAAAGTTTCTTACTTTAATTGCTGTAAACGAGCAATGTCAAGAGGAATATATTCCCATGCGGAGCATAGGAACGAGGAATTAACTTGATTAGGAATTACGTTAACGTCCCGTAAAGCGAGTCCGCGTACTCTGTAAGAGTTGCAAGCTACACTTTTAGCGTCTGGTAGAGAGCGTGATTACGAATTATTTTAAAAGCGATCGCTTATCGTTATTTTGACTTTTAATTACCCTACTAGGACTGATAAAAGAAATTCCTTGCTGAAAGTCAGTGCCAATCATGACTGCTTCTACTATCGGTTCGGATAGTTCTGTTTGCGCTACCCACTCGACAATGAAGTTTGCGCCTAAACCTCCACTAGTGTCATTTCTATTGATAAAAAAATCTGTCGAAGCTAGCGCATCAAGTTGAATAGGGCGCTCTAAATACTGTTTAACTAGTTTCCCTTCTGAGTTGTAGTAGCGCACAGAAGTAATAATAATCGGATTGGTCAAATCTGTATTCCGAATACTAAGCGTAACTGCTAACTCAAAAATCTCTTGGCGATTGTGATGATAGATATGAGAGTAGACTGGAACATAAAGAGTTTGACCGCTTGCTATCTTAAAATTCTTATCCAGGGTCACTGTTTTTTGCAATGGGGTTGCTGGAATGGCATTGGGTTGTGACTTGGGTGTTGATTGACAAGATACAAGAAAAATAACAGCGATCGCTAAAAAAATATATCTATACAGCTTCATCAAAACTCACCAATTTTTTTATATGTGTAGCTGACCCTACCTAATAAACAGTTTAGGTAGGAATTGCGCTCAACATTTTTGTTCAATAAAATCAATGACTTGATGTAAGCATCTTGGTTTAGTCACAATCAGCACAGTTGAATGAGGTTCTAGTATTGTACTGCCGTTAGGAATGATCAAATCTTCGTGGGGATGAGATTGATAGCCAATAATTAGCGAACCAGTAGGGAATTGGGAATCTTGAGCAATTTCGGCAACGCTACGACCAGCAACATAGCAATTGTTGGGGATGGAAAGTTTCAGAACCTCAATCTGTCCCTGCTCAAAATGCATCATTGATTCTACTTGTGGATACTCAATGGCGTTCACCATTGTTGAAACTGATAGTTCAACAGTACTGACAATATGGTTAGCTCCAGCTATCCGCAATGGTTCGACAAAATCGGGGTGGCGCATCCGACTCAAAATATGGGTGACACCGTAGTGTTTCGCAAGAGTTACCATTGCCAAGTTTAAGGCATCACTTCTCAGAACTGCTGCCAAGGAACCGGCTTTGCGAATCCCAGCTTCTAACAATACTTCTGTACTCACAGCACTGCCTTCAAAAGCCATTGCTCCTACTTGTTCGCGGGCGTAGCGGCAAGCAATAGGGTCAATGTCAATTACAGCAACAGTATGCCCTAGTTCTACCAGTTTTTGCGCTAAACTTAAGCCCACTAAGCCCGCTCCACCAATCAGTACGTACATAGCTGTTCTTGATACTCTGTAACTTCTTGTTTCACTTTATAGATTAACAAGCAAATGAAGATGTAGCTTTGTTCCCAATTGCTCTGAACAAAATCCCAGTAAATCTTTTTTATAACAGGGATTTACAAATGCAGATTATAACCTTACAGTCCCACTGCATCCACGCATCTACAGCCTATCACCGAGTGGCAGGAGCATCAGGACAACCAAATGACATTGGTAATGGCATTATCCTTAAATATCATTACCATTGCGTTCCAGTGATTGCTAATTTTTGCGATCGCCTGTGCAATTCGGTATCGGTATATTTTTTAATAAAACTCTTTAAGAGCCATAAAAATCTATGACTGCAATCAAACACTTAGCAGTGGCAACAGTAGTTGGTTTTTCCCTGAGTTTGCTTACCACGGGCCAAGCCTTGTCCGCCTCCTTCACCTTTACAAAAATTGCTGATACTAAAGGCCCGTTTTCCTTACTGGAGGGCGATCAAGGGTTAGAACCCTCTATCAACGATGTAGGCACAGTGGTCTTTCGGGCTAATCTGAAAGCGGGGGGCAGTGGCATATTCACTGGTAACGGCACAACGATTACTACCATTGCTGACTCGCGCAATCTACCAGTTAAAGAATTCCAACGTCGTCCCTCCATTAACAATGCAGGTACAGTCGCCTTTTCTGCTTTATTAAATACAGACGACATTAATGGTGTATTTGTCGGTAACGGTGGAGCGATTACTACTATTGCTGATTCCAATGGTCCCTATGGACTCAGTAGGGGTGGTGGTTGGTTTCCGTCTATTAACAACTCAGGCATAGTGACATTTACTGCTTCTTTAGATGCAGGAGGAGCTGGTATCTTCGCTAGCGATGGTGGGGCAATCACTACTATCGCTGACAGTAGCGGCTTTTCTGACGTTGGGATTAGTGACATCAACAACAACGGCGCAGTTGCCTTTCGGGGTGTCCCTGTGGACGGTGCTGAAGGTATTTTCCTCAGCAATAACGGGACGATTACTACTATTGGTGACTCTAGTGGTCCCTTTAGCTTTTTAGTGGAGCTTTCTTTAAACAACAAAGGCACAGTAGCCTTCAATGCTTCGCTAGATGCGGTGGCTAGTCCCGTATTTACTGGTGATGGCATCTTTACTAGTAACGGTGATACAATTTCTACCATCGTTAATTCCAATGGAGCCTTTACAGGCGTTACTTCTCCTTCAATCAATGACAGGAATACAGTAGCCTTTCAGGCTACTCTAACAACCGGGGGCGAAGGCATTTTCATCGGTTCAGACCCCAGTGGCAGATAAAGTTATCGCTACTGGCGATTCTCTCTTCGGTTCCACGGTGACATATCTTGCTTTTAGTACTAAGGGGCTGAATAATTCTAACCAACTCGCGTTTGCAGCTGGTTTGGCTGATGGGAGCTTCGGGATTTTCCGTGCCCAGCTTGAAACTGAACCCCCAGCTTCTGTCCCTGAACCCTCTTCTGTTTTAAGTCTATTAGCTTCTAGTGTATGTGGTACAGGTCTATTGCTGAAGCATAAACAGAAAAAACAAAAATAACATAAATCATCTTCGCTCCCACATCCGTTCTGCCACATTATTCTTACACTAGACCTATTGCAAAAGTCACGTCGCTTTGCTCTGAATTCAAAATTCAAAATTCAAAATTATTATTCCCATAACCTCAGTTCGGGAAAAGTCAGGTTTATTCACCTCTAACTAGCTAAAACAACACAAGCACGTTAATATATCCCAAAATCAAGCAACGGTGTAATGAGGGTTTCAGTTGAGCGTTTTTTCTGACTACTTTTTATCTAAGTCGCATTAAAATGTCAAATTCACAAATTCCAAAGAAGGTATTTTCAATTGTAATTTTTGAATTGGTATTTTTCGAGTAACTCTTTAACTTGAGCGGACACTAAAGGATGTGGATCTTTTTGTAACTGGGGGAGGATTTGCAGGAGAACGCGATATGAAACCATATTTAAATATGCGATCGCAGCTTCTCTGACAAAGCCGGTGGGATGACGCAAACTCATTAGTATCTCAGAACTGGTCAGTCGGATGCGTGTCACTTGAGCATAATGAAAACAACAAGCTAGACACCAATCAGAAAGAAAATTACCTAACATCAGCAATCTGTGGAGGCGATCGCTAACTACCATGTTCTCATATTCTACGATCTTGGCTTCGACAAGATATTGCAATTTTTCTGTTTGTGGTCGGTTGTCTAAAATATTCAGCAATAAAGATTTTGAAGGCAAAGTTATGGTATGCTCTAAGATTTCTAACCCCCGCGCTAAGTTTACCACTGAGAGCGATCGCAGATTGAAGGATGCTGCCTGCATCTTTTCTGGCGAGTAAAGCAGTTTTAGTAATAGTAAAAGCCGCTCTTTCACATCTAATTCCAATTCTAGAAGGGCGCGTTGCAATAATTCCGAGACAATCACAATCCTTTGATTGGATTGATAATTTTCTTTTTGGTCTAGTGTTTGGAAGTCAATGTATGCGGCGTAAATTTCACCTAAAAATTTTAATTCCTGCTTAATTAAATTTTCTACCCGACTTTCATAAAATCGATCTACTAAACCTTTAATTCCTGGTTGTTTGTGGATTTTTAGTAAGCTGCGAAGAATATGATCCCTAGTAGTACCCCAGGAGATTTCCAAGTTTTCCCATAAAGTCTCCAATGCTTGCTGGGTACCGACTTGAGCAATGGTACGCCAAGCATACATCCGCACTACTTCTGGTTTGTAAATATTGGTTGCCAACCGCAACAGCATTTCTAAAGCTTCATTTTCCAGTCGCACTAGGGCTGACATGGCTGTACTGCGGGTTGATTTGTAATAAAGTGCTGCAATCAGTGCCGAATAATACTCTTCTAAATGAGTGGCTGAAATCATTTCTAATACGGCACAGCGCACCCGTAACGACTCATCTTGTAATAAATTCGGGATATGAATCCGCAACGCCTGCAAATAAACTGCTTCTCTGAGCGCTCTGACTCCATTCACCCGTTCCCGTTCTTGCTTATGAGTCAGCATCCGGCGCATGGTTTGAGTAGCTGCTACCTTTTGCATCGGCGTTCCCTGGCGTAAGACTAAAGCGGCGGCGGTGGCGCGGATGAGTGAGTTTTGTCGGGGGTGTAAATATCCTTCTAAGAGGCTTAAATTAGGATTTGGTTCAGCCAGCCAAACGTAGCGCAGCGCTAAAGCAAAAACTTCGGGGTTAGTTTCTTGGGATTCTTCTAACAAAGGACGGATGGTAGCTAAATAAACCGGGTTTACGCCTCCCATCAGCATCACTTCCAAACTTTGGCGCTGCAAATCTGGAGTTAACTTCACTAGTAGCGGGGCTAAAACTTCCGCCGCGCCTTGGGAGTCAATTTGGGCTAAAAGTTCAATACAAGAGCGTTTATCAGCCTCAGAGCCTTTTTCTGCTAAAGCTTTGACTACACCCTGTTTGAAAAATCGCAAGCCGACATTGCTTGCACTCAAGTGACCCCCGCGCCACACTCAAGACTAACAGTTCCACATAGCGCGATCGCAATTCCCAAACTACTGTTAAACAAGTGCCAGTTATCAGCATGGTTTCTGCTACTAACACCCATTTTTGTAGTGATACGGGTACAAACCGCCCACAAACCAAGATAGTTACAAAAATTAGCGCTCCTGTCAAACCTGTGGCGATCGCTTCAGCAGTTCCGCCAGATAAAGTCTGCATCCGGCTGCGAATTCCCTCTGGAATCGGTTGGTACAGGATGGGGCCGCTACTCATGACAAAGGTGTAGCGCAGAAGTTCATCGCAGAATTTGACAATTATCAAACCCCAGAAAAAGCTTTGCGATTGGATGGCTGGAATTAAATGCAGCAATACCAGCACTCCTGGGAGTGAAAAGCCGACGGTGATTGGTAAAAGCGTTGCAGTGAAAAATACCCCCATCCGTTCGATGAGTCGGCTGGAAAAAAACCACTGCAACAACAACTCACACAGTCCCAACATCCCACCAAAAAGACCCAAAAAGCTCGCAAGTTCTCGGTCGCTCAAATTGGATTGGAGTTCGCGCAGATACTGAAAATCTATTAACAACCCAATAACTTGCAATAGTCCCACAAAAGCAAACAACTGCCAGACGTAGCGCTTCAGTGGACTTTTAATGAAACGCTCTTGTGAAGCTTGTTGTTCAGGAGCTAGTCTTTGTGGGGTTTCAGGAAAAGCTGCTCGATAATGATGAGTTAAATAGAATAGAATTCCCGATCCTAATAAAATCACCATACAGGCGATGAGGACGATCTTATTCAGCGTGGTATATTGCAATAGCCAAGGTAAACTAAAGCCACTGATTACATCTGCTACTAAAAGCCCACTACTCACCAGTGGGTAAGTTCGTTTAATCTCCCGAATATTAAATATTTGATTGGCGACGATCGAGGTGTTGAGGTCATTGACCACATAAAGTGCATCTACCCATAGCCGCAGCAGAAATGCCGAAATCACTGCCAGGTAGGAAAAATGATATCCCCAACGTAATACAACTAATAAAACTAATGGCATCAACATGCAAGGTGCGATCGCCACAATTACCCGACGTAAGGGAAAAATCTTTTGCAGCCAAGAGTATAAAAAAACCAGTCCGGCACTCATTGCCGCACTAGCAATGTACATCCACGGCAGTAGATGAGTCCCATATTCATCCAAAAACAGCGCCACCGTACTGTCTTCTGCCCACCGCAATCCTACACAGACAATTGTGTAAAAAAGAAACATTATTTGGGTGCGTTCGCTCTCCTCTGGTCGGAGATTCACCCACTGTAGTAGTCGTGGTAAAGCAACTTTATTTGCAGCCAACCAGTGATTTTTCAGTTCCATGCAGTTTTATTTTCTGGTAGTATCACCGCGCATTGGGAAGCGGGGCAGGGGGCAGGGAGCAGGGGGCAGGGGACAGGGGGCAGGGGGCAGGGGGCAGGGAGCAGGGAGCAGGGGGACAGGGGGAGAAAAATACTTTTTGTCTTCCTTGTCTTCCTTGTCTCTCATTTCCTGGAAATAGCAACAGTCCTGAGCAACTGAGTATTATGTTTCCCATTCAGTCTTCAGGACTATCGATTTTAGATAAATTTAAATAACCTCAAAACTTTGGGCGCATATTGCATCGGAAAGAAACATCAAAAAATCCCCTGGCCAGAAGTCAGGGGATTTTCAAACTTAGTCTATTAAACAGTTAGAGAATTATTTTTTAGGCGAGATGAGCATCATCATGTTTCGTCCTTCTTTTTTAGGCGCTTGTTGAAGCTCACCAAAAGGCTCTAAATCCGTTGCCATTCGCTTGAGCAAATCTTCTGCTAGGTCGCTGTGTTGAATTTCTCGACCCCGGAACATCACAGTTGCTTTGACTTTATCGCCATCTTTCAAAAAGCGCTCTGCTTGCTTAACACGCACATTGTAGTCGTGTTCTTCTATTTTGTAGCGCATCTTAACTTCTTTGACATCAGCCGTGTGCTGTTTTTTCCGGGCTTCCCGCGCCTTTTTCTCCTGTTCAAACTTGTATTTCCCGTAGTCCATAATCCGACAAACCGGCGGGTCAGCTTTATCGCTGATTAGCACCAAATCTAGCTCTTTTTCTTCTGCTAGTTGTAGTGCTTCCTGTGGGAGCATAATTCCCAGTTGGGCACCGTCAGTGTCAATGACCCGAATTTTCGGGAAGCGAATTCGTTCGTTAATTTGGGGCAGATCGCGAGTTCTTTTCTTCTCAATCACAGCCATTATGATTTGTAGGAGCTCTTAAATGAAGGATTTAGTGTGGTCTAAATTGCTATGCCTCAGAGGCAAAATACAGAAGTAACTCAGGACTGAAAACATAGTCTCCAGTTCTAGGGTAACTAATCTATAAAATAGTTGCCTCGTTGTATTTGTCATTTTACTCAGTCTGAGAGAATTTCTCTGCAATAGTTAATCTAAATTACACAACCTAGACTCATATTAAATATTATTACAATTATTTAGCAAGACTTTTGGCGATCGCGTAACCGCTCACTGTAGGCGATCGCATTGAGCAACATCATCATAACTCGCCCTTAAGCGTTTTCATTAAAGAGTCCAGTCTTGGTGATGGTTCGTGGGCTTTTAGAGAAAGCATTATCTCCCCAACCCCAAATCTTTGATGAAAACCTATGTACAACAAGAATAAAGTTGGATACTCAGAGGGGCTAAAAATCCTAATTTTCCGTTTGATATCGAACAGGCTTGAAAAAATAAAGTTGGAAACTCTAACCTAATTTGTCTTACATCTAGCCTTCGCTGCAAATAATAAAGTCGGAAACTGTTACATAAGTATAAATACTACTTAATACCAGGCAATTGAGCTTTTGGCTGAGAAGATAAAGTGCGATCGCACTCACCCTATATCCACGATAGAAAATTCCCTGCCCTTATTATCATCTGGTTCAAATTCCAAAACCTCACCAGGTTGACAATTTAATACCTTGGAAACCTCGTTTAAGTTTTCTGGTGCTAATCCTGGCATTTCATCAAACTTGCGAAGTCTATACAATTGAAAACCAACCTAATTTTTTATATTCACTGGATTAACTGCGGTTTTTTTGAGTTTTTCTATCCGGCGTTGGAGAACCTTTACACGTCCTGAATCTCCAAGGAAAATATAGCCTACTCTTGCTTGGCTATAATGCTCCAACGCTTGCTTAGGCTCATTAATCGCAGCATATACCTGACCTAAACTATACTGAGCTAATGTCCAATCTTCCATATCTTCTAATCCTTGAACTGAGTCGATCGCTTTGAAATAATTGGCTTCTGCTAGATGGACAAGCCCAGTTTGCCAGTAGAGATCGCCTAAAGTACGGGAAATTAGGGGCGATTGCTTCCCTTGTTGAATCAAAGATTCTAAAAGTGCGATCGCTTCACCAGTTAAACTATATGTCTCGAAAGTCTTGGCAGGCAATTTATAGGCTGAAATAACAGATTCAGGCAAAACATAGTTACCGTAAAAACTCGCCAAACTTAAAGCAGATGCTTCGTTACTCAAAGGTGTGGGAGAAATTTTGGCAGCTTTAACTTTTACCAGAGTGGCTTCAGATTGACGTAAGATAACAAATTCTAGGTTAGAAGCCTTTTGCTCACGATTGGGGGCAATATCTTCCTGAGAAGATTTTCCCGTATTAGTGCGTATATTCAGAGAATAAGGGAGTCCAGTCTCTAAAGGCTTACCAGTATAAATTATTTGATTTTCCTTGGTTTTGGTTCTCCACATTACGCCTTTTGGCCCTGTTACCTCAACGCTGTATTCTGTCACTCCAGATACTGGGTGCCAGCGGAGTAGGGGAGTAGCACTCAGTAACAAAGCATGACGGGGAGTAATTACATAGGGAATAGAAGCATCAACCCCACCCAATGTTTCCGTAGCTTGAGAACCTCTGGACTCTGCATTTGCCCAGTTAATACAAAGTGAACCCATACCTGATACTACCCCTGCTCTCACCAGCACAGGGTTATTTACTCCTGGACATTGGATATAGACTCTAACTCCAATGTCTGGAAAAATTTGATCGCCCTGATATAACTCCGTTGCAGGGCGAACAGGGAGCCAATCTGTTCGCTTTTCGCGTTGAACTCTCACCTTACCTTTGCCAGCAATAGATTGGATGCGGGCAGTTTGGGCAATGGCAGATAATGGCAGGGTAATGATTGCCAATGCTAGTACAAAGACTGTGAATTTCGGTGTTTTCCCGTGATGAATCATTTACCTGTCTCCTGGGGCGTTAAGCGCTTTTGAGCGATCGCAGCCCATTCATCTTGTTCGGGAATGGTAATGTTGGCATACTGGTTGCAAGTTTTCCACTCTGTCAGTGCTGCTTTTTTATCTTTCTGAGCTTCCATTACTTGTGCTAAAAGGCAATGAGGAGCAGCAATTTCATAATTTTCTAGCTTTACAGTAGATTTTAAGTTGATTGCTTCTAATAACTTGGCTTCTGCATCTGGGTAGTTTCCTTGCTTGAATCTTGCCCAACCAAGATTTTTGAGAACTGCATATTTAGTTTTCGCATCCAAAGGTTGTTTTTTATCTGTATCTAATGCTTTTAATAATAAAGAAACCGCAGCAGCATATTCTTTTTTCATAATGTTGAGTCGTGCCAAATTATTGGTAGCCACAGGAATACCGCCTTGAATCGCTAGTTGATATTGGGGGCGAGCTTGATCTATCAGTTGTAAGTCTTCGTAAAGTAAGCCCAATTGGAAATGTGCTTGAGCATCATCGGCATTAAGTTGAATTGCTCGTTTAAATTGTTCTTCAGCACTGCTCCAATCACCATTTCTCCGGCTTTCAATTCCGGGATTTGTATAAAAGTTTGTGCCAATTTGTGGTAAAGATTGGCGAAGAATAAAGAAGATACATACTACTATCAGAGAACCTAATGCACCTAGCTCATGCCAATACTTTTCTGGGATATTAATCGCTTTGAGAAAGCTTTTGAGGGCTTCTTGTCCCGCTTTTGTCAGTGCGCCACCTGCTACTAAAAGGGTGAGGACGCTTTGGGCACTGACTGTAAAAGCTCCAAAGGAATCGGGGCCACCTGTGAGAAAGCGGGGGGCAATATCACCCATTAAACCCAGGGAAACAGTGAGGAAGGTAACAGAAACACCACTCCATAGCCAATCGAAGCGATCGCTCCACGGATTTGTAGAAGCTTTGAGAAACCACCACCAATAGGCTTCTTTAGGGCTAAAGCTGGCTCGCCAATCAGCAGATTGAGTAAAAGGTGCGATCGCTCCTGCTTGTTTTCTTAAGGTTTCATCAAGTTGGCTCAGTTTCTCCAAACTTGCGCCAGAGGGAGGAGCTAATTCTGGTGAGGTTTTGATGATTTCTAGTAAAGCTTGTAGGCGATCGCGTGTGGGTCAGCACTTCTAAGATAAGAGCAGGTAGAGATTGATTCTCAGCCGCAGTTTCCTTTACAGGTGTTATTGGCGATAACAGATATAGAGAATTACCTGTGTCTGGTGTCTTAGTTCCTACAGTTGAATGCAACTTAGTAGCAGCAGGCTGTTCGGTATTCTCAGATTTAGGGGGAGTGACAGCAGATGGCGTTGCTGGGTTTGTGGCTTGCACCAATCTTTGTAAAACAGTAGCATACTGTTCAATTGCCTGTTCTAGGGTTGTAGAGATGTTTGATTGGGCCATAGTCTACAATCCATTGCCAATAAGAATGAACGGTGCCCAATAGTAAGGATGGCTGAGATCATGATTAATGAGGTTTGTTGAAGCATTCTGAGGAACTGTAAAGTTCACACTGCTACGATCGCTTGCTATTGTCTGGCTTTGAATATGCAGCATTTTTAATTGTGCTTGACGCATAGCTTCTGCTTTAGTTTTCCCCTGCTGTAGTAAATCATAAAATGCATTCATTAAGAACTCAGTGCTACTATCATTGACTGCCCAAAGAGAAGCGATCGCTGCTCTAGCTCCTGTACGCTGAAACTGATAGCCTAAACCGAGAATTTCAACTCCATCGCCTAATCCGCCTAAGCCTGTTTCACAAGCACTCAGCACTACCAGATCGACTTTTGGCAAAGACCAATTTTCAATATCTCGCAGTGTCGCCCATTCTCCATCACCAAACAGAATAAACGAATCTTCTGGTTTTCCTATCAAAAAAGCTGCATGGGTGGCAAAGTGAAGAATGTTGTAATCATTCATTCGTGGTAGGGTTGCACGCTTACTAAAGTCGCGATCAAGTAACTTAGTTGTACCTGGCATGAGTTTTGCCAAACTCTCAACTTCTCTACCTGCAAAGGGCAGTCCAGAAAATTCTAGAATTTGATTATCAATCTGAACTTTGTAGTATCCCTTAGTAAAAGCAGCTGCTAAAACACGGGGATGCGGTTGAGGTTTAGGAGTCAAATCATCGAGCGATCGCGCTGTAAGAGCTGATTCGTAAAGAAAATCTGAAGGATACTCAACTCGTTACTAGGTCTGAGTTTCAGCGAATAAGTATTTTTTTGACTCAAATTCCTGAAATCCTTGCAAGACAAGTACTTTACTTGAGTTTACAAATTAGCTCTAATGGAGTTAACGGCAAATCTTTCTACTAGCCATTGCTTGCCGTCATACAATGCTGCTAAGGGAAGATAGCGCAGTTGAGCATCTGGGGCGTAAATAATAGTTTTAGCGTCTGCTGCTTCTAAATCTGACTCTAATGGCTTAATTAACCAATTATAAAGCTTGTGAGCAATTGATTTGACATCAATATCTTTATTTTCAACTTTGTTGCGGAACTCTGCGATCGCTTGATTGAGTTCGCTGCGAGTCACTTTCACTGTTCGTCGCAAAGGAGGTGTATCGGGTGTTGTCAAAATTAGCTCTAATCGATCTTCGGCAATAAACGGATACAGTAACACTGCGTTGGGAATTTGTGCCAGTTCATTGCGGGTATCTGTCAAGTCTGCCAAATCTAAATTTTGCCTACGAGTAGCCTGGTTTAGCTTGCCAAGCAATGTATTAACTTCTCTACTTTCGATAAACTGATTAAACTGTTTATTAATGTCTTGTTCAATATAAGATAATTTTTCAATTCTTTGCTGCTGTGCTGGTGTACGTTTCTCGTCGGGAATCTGATGCAGTTGGGTTAATTCTTTACCAATCTCAATAGCTCGTTTTTGAATTTCTCCATATTTTTCTAAAATCTGCTGTTCTAATGGTAAGTTTTCTATGCCTCTAATGCTCTCTTGACTACCTCTTACATTGTGCAAGTAGTCTTGTAGTTCTTGTATTTTGAGTAGGTCTAAAACTTTTTGTGCTTCTAGTACCCGGCCTTGTTTTAAGAGTAAATCAGCTAGTTGGCGATAGGTATTAGCAACGGTTTGTGTATAGGATTCTTGATGCTCACGGGGCAGAGTTTGTATGTCTCGACGAATACTTTCTGTGACGTTCACAGCTTGTTTGTAAAAAATAATAGCAAGTTCTGGTTTACGTTGGGTGAGCAAATCACCAATCGCGCTTAAAGTAATTCGCTCACTTGTGCGATCGCCAATTTCCTGACTAATAGCCAAAGCTTGCTGATATAATTCTAAAGACTTGCTAAAATTGTTTTTGACTTTATAAAAATTACCTAAACTATTTAAATTTCTACCTTCATATTGACGGTCACCAATTACACGGGAAATTTGTAAGGCTTGATTTAATAAATCAAAACTTTTTTCACAGTTTTGCAAAGCTAGATAAGCATCACCCATAGCATTTAGGGTATGTCCTTCTTCTTGGCTACTAACAGCTTGGCGATATAAAGTTAAAGCCTGTTGATAAAATTCTAAAGCTTTAGTATGTAAACCTTGTTGGGCATAAACATACCCAATTCCACTTACAGAAAATCCTTGGAGTTCAGGTTCATTAATATTTTTTAAAGCAACCACGGATTGTTGATAATATTCCAGAGAATCAGAATATCGTCCTAATTCTAAATAAATATTGCCAATGCCTTGTAAGGTGATACCCTCCCCTCTTTTATCCTTTAAAGTCCGACGAATTTCTAAAACAGCCTCATATTTCTTTAAAGCATCAGCATACTTTCCTAAGTTGTAATAGGTATAACTCATATTATCGAGTATTTTACCTAATTCAACTAAGTTGTTTAATTGCTTAAATATAATTAGCGCTTTGTTATATGCTGATAAAGCTGCGGGGTAGCGTCCTAAAGAATCGTAGGTAATACCTAAATTATTCAATTGATTGGCTTCTAGCGTCTTTTCTCCTAGTTCTTGGAAAATTTTTATAGCTTCTTTGTAGGCAATAATTGCATCTCTTCCATCTCTATATTTTTTATTTAACTTGTAATAAGTACGACCTAACCTACTATAGGTTAAGCCTATCCCTTTACGATCATTAATTTGATAAAATATTATCAAAACTTGTTTATAAATATTAATGGCTGCTTCATATTTGCCATTCTT
This sequence comes from Nostoc sp. DSM 114160, assembly GCF_053470305.1. NCBI lineage: Bacteria > Bacillati > Cyanobacteriota > Cyanophyceae > Nostocales > Nostocaceae > Nostoc > Nostoc sp. DSM 114160. The sequence goes on from NZ_JBPFGO010000003.1 coordinate 1,347,876, forward strand.
ATATTGCTGGTCTCCTTGATTAACTAATTGTTCGGCTCTGGTTTTAATAACCCATTCTTGCAAACTTTGATTTCTTGCAAGGATAGGCAGAGAATATACTGCTTCATTCCGAAAGGCACTCAATAAGATTATTACAATAGTTATACTAAATCGATATAAATGATGACATTTACTATAAAAAGCCATACATATAGCCTAAAAAGTTCGGCAATATACTGCTTAAATTGCAGCAAATTTTATATAATTATTTGTTATATTGATTATTTAATAATTGTTTGAAGGTGGAGGTGATGTATCATGATTACCATCGGCCCGCTCAGGTTTTTTATTAGCTAGCCGGCTAACTGTATTGATTAAATTACTACTAGCAATCTCCATCCCTCTAATTTCTTTGGCCTTACAAAATAAGTCAAAAGCATTAGGAAGCATTTTATAAGCGGAATCATAATCTTCCTCAAGGTATCTACTGTAGCTATGATTATTAATAACTCTTGCTTTTTCAACTTTATTCTTAGTTTCTTCAAAGATTTTTAGAGCTAATTTATAGTTTTCCTGGGCTTTGGCAAAATTACCGATTGCATCGTAATTGATTCCTAGATTATTTAGCTCTCTTCCCTCTTGATCAATATCTCTAGTTTCTTTAGACCTAAAAATAATTAACGCGTCTTCAAAAGCTTTTTGAGCATTAGAATATAACTTTAACTTATAAAATGACAAACCTATTGCATTAAGTACAAGTCCTATGTCTCGCTGAAGTTCAAGTTTCTTAAAAATAGTTAGTGCTTCTTGATAGGAAGATATTGCAGCTTCATAATCCTTATTATGAAAACTGGTAGTGCCCTCTGAAAATAGCTGATCGGCTCTAGTTTTGCTTTCTAGCAAAGAATCTTCTGGTGGCATTTTTAACTCAATTTTTCTCTAAATTTACATAGCATACAGGTGATCATACCATTAATTACTTATTGGCTTTATACCAATTCTGTCTGAAGTTACATAGAATGAGAAAGCTAAAACTCTTGCCTCACAAACCTTGCAGCCTTTAATAGATTTATGCAGCTTTACAATAATTTGGTATTACTTACACAAAATCAGTAAACAAAAAATTACATTTTTTAATATGTTTAATAGAGCTTGTTTGAGAGAATAAATTTTTTCACAATCCATTGCCAATGAGAATAAACGGTGCCCAGTAGTAGGGATGGCTGAGATTACGGGAAATGGTTGCAGCTTGTCCGCTATTACCTGGTGTCAATCTCACACTGCTTCGGTCTTTGGTGTCGCTATTTTGGTTCTTACCTGCAATCATGGTGAGTTGTGCTTCCCGTAGAGCTTCTGTTTTGGTTATCTTGCCAGTGGCGAGATTTTGATAAAAATATCGCATTAATTCGCTGGTACTGGTATCATTAACTAGCCACAGAGAAGCAATCACAGATTTAGCGCCACTGGTAAGAAAGTAGTAGCTCAGTCCAGATACCTCAATGCCTTCTTTATCTTCTCCACCCCGCGCCGTTTCACAAGCAGATAGCACGACTAAATGAATTCCCCCTAAATCAGTTAAGTTTTTCACTTCGGGAATCTTAAAGGAATTACCATCTCCCAAAAGTAGAAAAGAATCTTCTGGGTTTTGAGAGATAAATTGAGCATGGGTAGCAATATGCAAAATCCGATGATCGATCAAATACTTAAAAGCATCTTTAGTAAAATCTTTGTTGATTAGGGACAAACCTGGATAAATCCCATTGGGATTGCTCTGAGTGCGGATGATGCCATTAATTTCATCTTTAACATTGGGGAGTGAATTGAAGTTGCCAACCTGCTCAGATAACCCTAAAGCCAGTACAGGATCGTTATCAATTTGAGGTGAAAGTCGATCGCTTGTGTCAGTTAACCCCGCAGTCAAAATAGTAGAAGTATTGAAGGATTCAATTAAATATTTTTTCCCGTCAAACAGAGCAGCCATTGGGATGTAGCGGGTGGAACGGTCAAGGGAAAACACCAAATTCTGAATATTATTAGTGTCTAACTCGTCTCGTAATGGTGCAATTAGCCATTGGTAAAGTTTTTGGCTGACTTTTTGTAATTCTTTGACATCCCCTGGCTGTTCCAGCAATTGCCGAAACTCTACGACTGTTGTAGCCAGTTCTTTGCGTCCTACAGGTACAAGTTTGCTATTAAAAACAACCCCCTGTTTCCCGGCTTGAGTACCCCAAACCAGCCAGAGTTTATCTTCCAGCACCAAGGGATAAATTAACACCGTCTTCGGTTGGGATTGAACTATTTTTTGGGCTGCAACTGTGAGTTCCTCTTGCTGAATCTGAGCCGGATCTCTTTGGCGTTGTTGCTTGGCTAAAGCTCTGAGTTTGTCAGCTTCTTTATTAAATTCTGCATTGGCTTGATCTCGTAAAGCTCGCAGTCGGTCGCGTTCTGGGCAATAGGGGGGTTTGCGTTCGCATTCAGTTAGTTTTAGCCCCAGATTCACCAGATTATTGAAGGGCGGAACTACACGGGATTCCACTGGAGTTAAGGGACTTCCCTGAGTTTCACCGCCTGCTCTAGTATCTCTGGTATAGTCCCGCAGTTCCTGGATTTTTAATAGTTCTAAGACTTGTTGGGCTTCGAGAACTCGTCCTTGGGAAAGCAACAAGTCAGCGAGACTGCGATAAGTATCTGCCACAGTTTGAGTATATGACTCTTGCTGCTCCCGGGGTAATGTGCGGATATCTTGCCGGATACTTTCACGCACATTCACCGATTGTTTGTAGAAGATAATGGCTAATTCTGATTGCTTCTGTTTTTCTAGTGTTAAGGCAATGTTAGCTAGGGAACCACCTTCTCCTTCACGATCGCCGATATCGCGAGAAATCACCAGAGACTGCTGGTAGAACTCGATGGCTTTGGCATATTGCCCTAGGGAACTGTAAGCATTGCCCAGACTACCCAGCGAGCTAGCTTCGCCATTGCGATCGCCGATATCGCGTTTAATCACCAGAGACTGCTGGTAGAACTCGATGGCTTTGGCATATTGCCCTAGGGAACTGTAAGCATTGCCTAGATTATTCAGCGAGTTAGCTTCGCCATTGCGATCGCCGATATCGCGAGAAATCACCAGAGACTGCTGGTAGAACTCGATGGCTTTGGCATATTGCCCTAGGGATCTGTAAGCAATGCCTAGATTATTCAGCGAGTTAGCTTCGCCATTGCGATCGCCGATATCGCGAGAAATCACCAGAGACTGCTGGTAGAACTCGATGGCTTTGGCATATTGCCCTAGGGAACTGTAAGCATTGCCTAGATTATTCAGCGAGTTAGCTTCGCCATTGCGATCGCCGATATCGCGAGAAATCACCAGAGACTGCTGGTAGAACTCGATGGCTTTGGCATATTGCCCTAGGGAACTGTAAGCATTGCCTAGATTATTCAGCGAGTTAGCTTCGCCATTGCGATCGCCGATATCGCGTTTAATCACCAGAGACTGCTGGTAGAACTCGATGGCTTTGGCATATTGCCCTAGGGAACTGTAAGCATTGCCCAGACTACCCAGCGAGCTAGCTTCGCCATTGCGATCGCCGATATCGCGAGAAATCACCAGAGACTGCTGGTAGAACTCGATGGCTTTGGCATATTGCCCTAGGGATCTGTAAGCATTGCCCAGACTACCCAGCGAGCTAGCTTCGCCATTGCGATCGCCGATATCGCGAGAAATCACCAGAGACTGCTGGTAGAACTCGATGGCTTTGGCATATTGCCCTAGGGATCTGTAAGCATTGCCCAGACTACCCAGCGAGCTAGCTTCGCCATTGCGATCGCCGATATCGCGAGAAATCACCAGAGACTGCTGGTAGAACTCGATGGCTTTGGCATATTGCCCTAGGGATCTGTAAGCATTGCCCAGACTACCCAGCGAGCTAGCTTCGCCATTGCGATCGCCGATATCGCGAGAAATCACCAGAGACTGCTGGTAGAACTCGATGGCTTTGGCATATTGCCCTAGGGATCTGTAAGCATTGCCCAGACTACCCAGCGAGCTAGCTTCGCCATTGCGATCTCTAAGTTCTTGATAAATTGCTAATGCCTGTTGCCAAGAATGGATCGCAGCTTTGTACTGGCTACGTTGAAATTGCTGATTTCCTTGCTCCAAAAGCCCGTCTGCTTCTGCTTTGGGGTCTTGACTGGTCTGTGCTTGTGTTGTAATAGAGAGAAACTCACCGGGAATCGGCAGCAGTGAGGGAATCAGCACTAACAACGGTGGTATGAGCAACCTTACTAGTCTGACTCGCAAGGACATTACAATTTAAATTGGGGGAATTACTAGAATATTTTGCTTTTAGCATATCGCAATTAGCAATCATAAAGTTGAGATACTGCTTAATTCTTGACGATGGAAGTAACAGGGCTGGATACTGTAGATTTTTTGACAGTTTTTGCGTAATTTCTGTACAAATCTTTTGGCTTTTGGCTTCTGCCTTGTGATATTAGCCCTTTCAATCCGTTTTGAGCGCTGATTAATGAGTATCAAAGACTCATTCACGAGTATCAAAGACTCGTTCACGAATATCAAAGGCTCGTTCACGAATATCAAAGGCTCGTTCATGAATATCAAAGGCTCGTTCACGAATATCAAAGGCTCGTTCATGAATATCAAAGGCTCGTTCATGAATATCAAAGGCTCATTCACGAATATCAAAGGCTCGTTCGCGAGTATCAAAGACTCCTTAGAGGATGTTTTAAAAGTGATTGGCTGTAATTTTAGGCACTTTTAGCTCCCCCCTAACCCCCCTTAAAAAGGCTACCGTGTATACACAAGTGGGAGTAAAGTAGGTGCAGAGGATTTTTGAGAAGCAAAAACAATGGATAATCCCATCTTAATTCACGCTGCGACGATACCAGGAACGGCATTTGGAGACCCCAGGTTGATAAAAAGGGGGCAGCATTATATGAGGCGATCGTCAGCATCAATCGATAAATATCCGGCAAATAAGTCGAAATTGGGCAGAACAGATGGGCTATTATCGGTTTTTGGAGAATGAAAACGTCACACTATCAGAACTAATACGTAGCCTTTCGGATGATTGCCAGACGCGGGTGGCACAACGGCACGTATTGGCAATCAGCGATAGTAGCGAAATCAACTTGCAGTCTCATGCTCTTAGGCTGTCACCGTCAGGATTAGGAGTAGTAGGGAATAACACAGATGTAGGATTTTATATCCATCCAACATTGGTATTAGATGGTGAAAGTGGATTTCCACTGGGGTTAAGCACTGTAAAACTGTGGAACCGAGCCACAAACCATGCAGATAAACATCAGCGAGACTATCAAAGTTTACCAATAGAAGAGAAAGAATCTTACAAATGGTTAGCATCGGCACAGGGTAGTCAGCGATGCTTTGAAGTAGGTGGAGCAAAAATGGTAACTCATATTGGCGATGCCTACGGCGGGCTACGCCTACGCGAATCCGATCTATTTGAGGAATTTGCAACCGTACCTAACAAAAACAATCATTTGCTAATCCGAGCTTGTCAAGACCGTCGATTGTTAGGACAGTCTCAATCACTATTCGAGTATTTGAGTCAGCAGCCATGTGAAGGTACTTATATCATTAACGTACCCGCAGACCCATGACGAAAGCGGTTAGCAAGAGTTGCAATGCTTATTGTTCGTTGTGGACGAGTTGAGATTCAACGACCCGATAAATTAAGCGTTTTTGGCTATCCTCCTAGCGTTAACCTTTTTGCTGTGGAAGCACTGGAAGTTCAACCACCCACAGGACAAGAACCGATTCATTGGCGGTTACTGACCACACACGAAGTTGTTTGCTTGGAACAAGCGCTGCGAATGATTCAGTGGTATGGATGGCGATGGAAGATTGAACAACTTTTCGCCACTCTCAAAAAAGCGGGATTGAATTTAGAAGCAACTCAACTAGAGTCTGCGATCGCTATTCAACGCCTGACAATCCTGGCTTTGTCCGTAGCTGTGCGAACCTTACAAATGGTTGAAGGACGCGATAATACTCAACTTTCTGCCGAGCTGACCTTTTGTGAACAGCAGCAGCAATGCTTATCTCAAATTCAAACTTCTGTGGAAGGCGATACCAAAAAACTGCAAAATCCTTATCCAAAGTGTTGTTTGCCTTGGGCTACTTGGATAATTGCTCGACTTGGTGGTTGGTCTGGTTATACCTGTCAAAGACCTCCTGGAATGCCTACCCTTATTCATGGTTTAAGACAATTTGAATCCATCTTTCTTGGCTGGAAACTCGCTCTGGGTGGACTTGTGTATACACGGTAGCCCTGCTCCCCCTGCCTGCCTTAACAGATAAATTTCCACAAAGCCAAGCGTATTGTACGGGAAGCCTCTTTGCGTCTACATTCCTCTTGGATTATTATTTAATTCCTTGGTTTGTCAATGATTTCAAAGGTAACTGATAACGCCGCCATCTGTTGAACATCAAACTGACGAATATTTGTTTTTGTTTCACCGCGAGTCCCGCTAGCAAGGTCATCTAGTAAACTAGCTACTGCATCTTCTGCTTTTTCAGCCACCAGATTACTACTTCTTTTTTCGCTCCTTTGTTCCATTATCAATGCCTGTAGAGGTTTCAATGCTTTGTCAATTGGTGCTGTACTCGCCACAATCAACACCTCTACAATCCCCAAAGGTTTACGAAAAGACAACATTCTTCCTGTTTTCATTTCTGCTTCACTTGGGATTTGAAGTGTCTCCTCTGCTGAAACAAGTGCAGCATTATTGCCATCACTCAAGGGAAACAAAATATCAATATCCCCATCAGGACTAAAGATTAATACTCCAATATGCAAATCACGATTTTCTCTATTTTCAACGGAGATTTGTACAGGTTTCTCAACCTCAATCTGAGCAATCGACTGAGTTTGAGATTTTACCTTTAGCGGAATTGTTGGAGATGCGCTTTTACTCCCACGTACTGTAAACGACTGTGCCAGCAAAGACTGAGTGTTGGCACCCGCAAGACTAGCAACAACGTTTAACCGAGATGAACTGGTATTGAGTGTTAGTTTTATCAGTCGGGCTGCTAACAATAACTTAAATTTCGTCTGTAGCCGATTGACTGCTTCATTAATATTTTCATCTGTTGCCCCAAATGAACCAGGAATCGGCTCAAATCCCACTGAGAACAAACCAACACTATTTACAGGTGGTAAATCTGCGTTCGCGAAACGCCCGCCATAGGCGATCGCTCTTTTCTCCAACTGCTGACGGTAAACTGGTAGCATTCTACCCAAGATGTAATGTACTTCCTGCTCTAGCAAAGGTACTACTTCAATCCGTGGAAGCGATCGCAATGCCTGTTTTGTTTCTTCACTATCGAGTGATTTATCTAACCCAATGCGTAGTTTGAGATTACTAGGAATTGCCCGTATTTGTTCTTGCAAGGCAGTTCCCGGTGTGATTTTGACCGCCGACTTAGTTTGAAGTAAACCAGTTGCATTCAGGCGATCGCGTGACTCAATTTTTACAGTACCTTGTGCTTCTCCGCGATCGTCTACAACAGTAAAGATTGCTCCTTTACCCAAAGCTTCCAAAACTTGAGGTTCTGCACCAGTTAGCAGCAGCTTCACAGCATTTCCCTTGACTTCAGTAATCACAGCCTCTGCTGCTGGTTTCTGCATTGGGGCAAAATACATCGGCTGCTGATCGTCACTGCTGCCAGATTTTACCTCAATACCCGGCTTTTGCACGCGAGAATTTTGCATAGTCTTGAGAAATTGCTCAGTTTTTGCAGCAGCAGCAATAACTACTTTACCCATCGCCTGATTGCTGGTTAGCTGCCAAAGCTGTCGAGTCAGCGCATAAGTAAACACACCTGCATGAACATCGGGAGCAAAGGCTGTATCAGCCGCTTCTTGATTACGCTGTGCGGCAAAGATGGCTGCACCGTTGACAAGATTTTTTCTACGTCCCTCAATCCATTTTTCTTTGGAGATATCCAGGTCTTTGAGCCAGCGTTGCTGATAATCTAGTTCCTGTGGACTTGATTCTAATTGCGTGGTTTGGGTATCGCCTCGCAATTCTACATGACCAGGACGCGACCTGATAATTAAATTCCCGCGCACTCCACCGCCTGAGTAGCAACTATCGAGAATGAACGTAGCGTTTTTAGTTTTGCGACCAAGTGCTTCCCGTAGCAGAAAGATTGTACCAGCACTAATATCATTAACTTCACCACCTTTCTGGGGATAGCCATCAGGTAAATCTGCGTCAAACGGGACAATGGTTCCGTTCAGTTTATCTGGGAACACCTGATTGGGATCAATAACATTCGAGCCATGTCCTGAGTAGTGAAAGACAACTACATCATCTGGCGACTTGACCCATTGAATTAGGTGCTGCTCAAATTTATCTAGAATATTTTGACGAGTTGCTTGGCGATCGCTCAACACGAGAATATCATCTGGATGAAACCCAAAGCGATGAATCAACAATTCTCGCTGAAGTTCCACATCAGTTACAGCCCCCTTTAACTGATACCACAATCCTTGTGTTTTTAAGTCTTGGGCGCTAGTTCCAGGGTAGTCATTAATGCCCACCAACAGCGCCCTTTTACGGCGTGTATCCTGCGCGAGAACCTTGCCGTAATTCCAAGCCGCTTGCTGCATATCCAGTTGATTGATACCCACAATTGTCAGGGATGCACATAGCGATTGTAGAAACTGACGACGCTTAATGAAAGACATACTTCACTCTCTCGAATCCCAAGCAACTAATTAAACGGTATCTGAACATAAAGATTGCTATGCTCTCCAGTCTCCTAACCAGACGATGCAGATAAAATCTTGAGTAAGATCACTAACTTTAACTGTAATGCTTTTGCACCTAAGACTGGTTATCTGGATCGTACCACCTTTGCTGCTGGTGTTTTTTCCCTACCTGCTACCAATTACCAGTTACATAGTCTCTACGTCAGCACAAGCACAGACGAGCGAAAACCGCAAAGCAGAAGCAGACAAACTTTTTCAACAAGGAATTCAGCAGCTTGATACAAGTCAATTCGAGGCAGCACTCCAGTCTTGGCAACAAGCGCTGAAACTCTATCAACAAATCAAAAACCGCCAAGGTGAGGGTAAGGCTCTGGGCAGTCTGGGAGTTGCTTACTTCTATTTGGGCAACTATGCTAAAGCCGTTGAGTATCATCAGCAACACTTCGCGATCGCCCGAGAAATCAAAGACCGCCAAAGTGAGGGAGCCGCTCTGGGCAATCTGGGAATTGTTTACTCCCATTTGGGCAACTATGCTAAAGCCATTGAGTATCATCAGCAACACTTAGCGATCGCCCGAGAAATCAAAGACCGCCAAAGTGAGGGTAAGGCTCTGGGCAATCTCGGAAATGCTTACTCCCATTTGGGCAACTATGCTAAAGCCATTGAGTATGAACAGCAATGTTTAGCGATCGCCCGAGGAATCAAAGACCGCCAAAGCGAGGGTAAGGCTCTGGGCAATCTGGGAATTGCTTACTCCAATTTGGGCAACTATGCTAAAGCCATTGAGTATGGAGAGCAACACTTAGCGCTCGCCCGAGAAATCAAAGACCGCCAAAGCGAGGGAGCCGCTCTGGGCAGTCTGGGAAATGCTCACTACAGTTTGGGCAACTATGCTAAAGCCATTGAGTATGGAGAGCAACACTTAGCGCTCGCCCGAGAAATCAAAGACCGCCAAAGCGAGGGAGCCGCTCTGGGCAATCTCGGAAATGCTTACTCCAATTTGGGCAACTATGCCAAAGCCATTGACTATGAAGAGCAATACTTAGCGATCGCCCGAGAAATTAAAGACCGCCAAAGCGAGGGAGCCGCTCTGGGCAATCTGGGACTTGCTTACTCCAATTTGGGCAACTATGCTAAAGCCATTGAGTATGAACAGCAATGTTTAGCGATCGCCCGAGAAATCAAAGACCGCCAAAGCGAGGGTAAGGCTCTGGGCAATCTGGGAATTGCTTACTCCAATTTGGGCAACTATGCTAAAGCCATTGAGTATGGAGAGCAACACTTAGCGATCGCCCGAGAAATCAAAGACCGCCAAAGCGAGGGTATAGCTCTGGGCAGTCTGGGAAATGCTTACTACAGTTTGGGCAACTATGCTAAAGCCATTAACTATGAAGAGCAATGTTTAGCGATCGCCCGAGAAATCAAAGACCGCCAAAGCGAGGGAGCCGCTCTGGGCAATCTGGGACTTGCTTACTCCAATTTGGGCAACTATGCCAAAGCCATTAACTATGAAGAGCAACACTTAGCGATCGCCCGAGAAATTAAAGACCGCCAAAGCGAGGGTATAGCTCTCAGTAATATTGGCTCGTCACTAGAAAACCAGCAGCAACCAGAATTAGCTATTGTCTTCTACAAGCAATCAGTCAATGTGCGAGAGAGTATCCGCAACGACATTCACACATTACCCCGCGAGCAACAAGAGTCCTATACCCAAACCGTAGCAGATACCTATCGTAGTCTAGCTGACCTGTTGCTTTCTCAAGGACGACTGCTAGAAGCTCAACAGGTTCTTGAACTTCTGAAAATCCAAGAATTGCGCGATTTTACCCGCAATGCTAGAGCAGGTGGCGAAACTTCTGGAATTACCTTAGCTCGTATCGAAGAAGAAATCCTCAAGAAATATGGCACGCTCATCATCTTTGGGCAACAGGTTTACGAATGCGAGCAAAAAAAATGTAGCACCCTCAGCAAACTACGAGATCAACTTGATGGCTTAACCCAAAAATTTCAGCAAGACACCAATGCTTTTCGTAAAACCCTCCAAGACCGACTTGCCAAAGACCCCGCACTCCTCGAACCCGAACAACTCCGCAGTACTGCTGCCAAAATTGTCACGACTGAACCAGGTACAGTCCTAATTTATCCCCTAGTCTTGAAAGACAAAATTCGGATTCTCCTAGCTAGTAGAGGCGGAGAAAAGGGCGTGGTTTTCCGCAGCTTTGAAACATCTGTCAACCAACAGCAACTCTGGAAAACGGTAAACCAATTCAGAACCCAACTGTCTAGCCCTGAAGATGAGACAGCCGTTAAAGCCACAAGTAAACAATTATATAACTGGCTAATCCAACCTTTAGAGAAAGAAATTAAAGATAAAAATGTCCGCCATTTAGTCTTTTCCCTTGACCGTTCCACCCGCTACATTCCAATGTCAGCCCTATTCGATGGGCAACAATATTTAATAGAGCGTTATTCAGTTTCCACAATTTTGAATGCAGGCTTAACAGATGTCAAAGATCGCTTACCCCACAACAAGCAAGAAATTCGCGTCCTGGCAATGGGAGTCTCTAAAGCTTTTCCGGGATTTAATGCTTTATCAAATGTCCCCAATGAATTAGCCACAATCATTCAGCAGTCGGGAAAAGCACAACAAGGCATTTTCCCTGGCTCAGAGTTTCTCAATGAAAAATTTACTTTTAGCTCTTTACGAGACAATCTCACAGGTAATAAAGTATTGCATCTAGCTACCCACGGTAAATTTGAATCTGGTCGTCCAGAAAACTCTTACCTCCTTTCTGGTAGCGGTGATAAATTAACCGTTGAAAAAATTCAAACACTAGGCAACTACATGGCAGACACCCATTTAGTAGTACTTTCTGCTTGCGAAACCGCTTTGGGTGGAGTAGATGCTGATGGCTTAGAAATGTCTGGTATGAGTTTTTACTTTCTCACCAATGGCGCAAAGGCTGTGATTGCCTCACTCTGGCTCGTCAACGATGGCAGTACTAGCCAACTAATGCAGGAATTTTACCAAAATCTTTCTACAGGTCAGATGACCAAAACAGAAGCTCTGCGTCAAGCGCAACTCGCTATACTCAAAAGCAACAGCCAGGGCAGCGACAGCAACCGCAGCAGCGTTAATTATAAATTGGGCCAAAGTGAACAATCTATTTCCCGTAATCTTAGCCACCCCTACTACTGGGCACCGTTCATCCTCATTGGCAATGGATGGTAGGGTAAACTGCTAATAGGAATCACCCAGTTTTAAAGATTCTAAAGCAGTTGCGATGCTGGTATGTGGGGCTGTATAAGTGCGATCGCTACTAACTTAACTTGCTATCCAAGAGCTTATTCATACACAAAACCCTTCCTATCTACAAAATGAAGAAGGGTTTTGCAACGAGTATTTTATACCTGATAGCTAATTTAAAGTAGTTTGGTCTTGTTTCTCCGACGCTACATTGAAAATTAGTGTAAAACTCATTCCTGGAATCAGTCGGTGTAAAACTTGTAGATGAGCTTCCGCATCACTGCGGCGACGAAAACGGGCTAAAATCCGGTGCTGCATATTGGGTAAAAGCCTGATAACACACCAAGGACTGAGCTTTTCGGAGTAAGTCATAAAATTCTCCAGGTCGTATCTGTACTTTCCAAGACAAAAGCCAGCCTACTGTGATGGTGGCTGGCAAAAAATATCAGAATGATCAGGACTTACGCAACTGGCACAAAAAGGGGGTAAGGTGCAGCCCTAGCCAGCGACAATTCAACTCAAACCAAGCACATAAGAATACTTGGGCGTTTTAGTTGCTGAATTAAATAATTAGAAAGCAAATTATGCTTGATTTGATAAATAGTTTGACCAGTTTGATAGGCTAAATTCTTTAATCTAATCCAAACCAACATTGCACAAGCAATATGATTTCTTTGAAGCCTAGCTTTACGACATTGACAAGATTAAATGCCTGTTAGTTGTTTAATCTCTCGGTGAAACTCCTCGATTTTCCAACGAATTTTACACACCTCTTGTACAACATCCGTGGAGCTTTGAGATAAATCGTTAGTGGCGATATAATCCGTTCTGTTGGTAGAAACAGTAACCCGGAATAGTTTCACTTTTTTCTTAGCTGGGAACCCTTTAATTTTAATTATCTTACCACAGTCTAGTTCTTCAGGACTCCATTCTAATAATTCAATACGTTTATATTTGTCTTGTCCAAATGTATCATCAACTAACCGATTATTTTTTAAAGGGCAATAATATATTTTCTCGATTGCATCAATATAAAGCATTAAACTATGTACGGCATACCATGTGTCCATCAAAACAGTATCGAATGGTAAAAGCTTATGATATACAAGGTTTTGCAGCATGTCTTTCACATGGTCTATCTTGGTTTTACCATCGACATCAGGATTAAAAATGCGGTAATCGATTACCCAAAATTTTTGAAGAGTAGGGTTGACATACACACAGCTAACTACACCAATACCTTTGAGGACACCATGTTCATTACCACTATATTGTTTTCTGACTGTTTCTATTTCTTTAGAATACCTTTTATCTAAAACGCTATCATCAAATATTATGTAACCATTAGCATCAGGTTCAATTACCTCTTTCACGTTATCCCATAATAACCGAGGTGTTAATTTTTCTCTGTTTAAATAATAGTTAATTGCATCATGGCTAATACTTTCTAAATGCTCTGCCAAATTAGTCATTGTATAATTAATCTGACTACTTAATAAGTATTGGCAGTAATCAAGCTTAGTAAATTTCATTACCGTAAGCAACATTTATCTAATACAACCTCTACCTATTTTCTCATGAATCTTTCATGCTTTGCCTCCAATACACCTGCCTCTATTACGAATACAAGGCTTTCGGAATTAAATTCAAATAATACTCATGTACTAGCTAGCGGCGATCGCTCTGTGCCAGTTGCGTAAGTCCTGAATGATATTGAAATTGGTTTTAAGTTCTACTCACTCTTGTCTGGGAAACAAAGCTTTTTCAAGAGTTCTTCGGGAATCTCCTCGAAGTGTTCAAGCAAAAAGCTCATTAGGGCAAGGTGGCGTAAATCGGTAGGCATCGGGCGGCGGTAGTTGCGTCCCCTAGAAAACCAGCGCCGAACAGTGGAAAGTGAGCGAGAACAAATTTGAGCAATTTCTTCGTAATTTACCTGCCACTTGGAGTAAAACTCCTTGGGAGTCATTCCCAACTCACAGTAACTGTAGAGTTGAATTAAATCTTGCTCTCGCTGCTTCAATGGATGAGGATTCATAAGTTTGTTTCCTCGCTGATTGGTTCCAAATCCTCTTCCCAGGCAATGTCAGCAGATGTCCCAAGATGCACTGGGACTGTCTTTGCTCAACCAAATTAGGTAGCACCATGTCCAACAGCAATGATGGGGCGCATAGCTATAGAATCTACCAATGACAATACCCCAGTCAGTATCACTTTCAGCAGTGAGCCAACGCAAGCGATCGCCATATAAAAACCTAGGTGTATTCGCTGCATCAGGAAAATTGGCTGGAAGCTCAATAGATGTGTCTGGGAATTTGAGATTTATCAATCCAGGGACTATATCTTGCTTACTGTGCCGGGTGACATTGAGATAATCGGCAATCAATTTACCATCGATACTGCTAGTTAACTGAGAAATTAGAATGGCTGCTAACATTTCTATTTCTTGCTGCTTGAGTTGCATCCAAGCGCTATCAAAGTCAGCATCGGAGTATTTGCTGAGTTTTGCCAGTAATTCTGTGATGCCGAAATCATCTAAAGCTTGTTGATAAGCCCTGTCTTGATCTGTTTTGTAGCTAACAGGCTTTAACATAGAAAATGTCTCCTGTGATATGGGGGCCGAAAGCCAGCGTCGTCTCTGAGAAAGTTGATCGCTGGCTTTTGACTTATAAGTAATTATACGCATATATAATGTAGTGTTGTGTTAATTTATGTGTTTATGTGCGTTTAATTTAAAAACACACAATAGCGCTTATGATAATCACATGGGAAAAGTAACAGTAACTCTTTACATGGAAGAAGAAGACAAAGAAGCTCTGCAACAACTAGCAGATGCAGAGGAGCGTTCTTTGTCTCAAATGGCAGTGTTAATTCTGAAAAGAGCGATTAAAAAAGCGCAAAATGAAGGACAAATCCTTTCAGATCAAGGGAAAGGCAAATAATGGGATTATGTAGTATATGAGGTATTGATCTATGTTCAAAGCGTGACCTTAATTTTGCCTTCTGCATCCTCAACTGTACCCTACAGGTTGAAAGAGTCCAAAGCAGTTGCGATCGCTTCCTGAACTAAAGGTAACTCTCGTATCTCTGGACGTAACCCAGCACGACGTACCAGCTCCCACTCTTGAGGACACAAGTGTTCTTGACGAAATCTATCTGCTGCCCAATTCACCCTTCTTACCGCAAACTCTTCCTTATTTTCAGTCACTTCAGCTAAAAACTTTGCTGTTAAAGGCAATCTCTGGAGGTGTCTTTTCACCCAGGCACTATTGGGATGTTCTAAGGAATTAGCGATCGCAGTTCTACTAATCCAAATAGGACGAGTAGAATCATCCTTCAATTGCTGTGCAGAAAGTTTTACTGCTGCCATTGTCTCAATGTCTCTACTCTCCCAATCCACATCTGGAGTACCGTTGTTCGTTTGCGGTGGTGGTAGATGTTCATTCAGCCAATCCCTATCATATTTATACAACTGACCATAAACTGCTGGTACTTTATTTCTTAATTGTGTTCTTCCCAAATCTATATTTATTGCTATTAATGCCAGCCATTCTTGACGGCATGATTCAATCACATTTGTTGCAACTTCATAAGCTGTTGCACGTAACTTTAGAGATGGGCATATATCTTTTGCTCTTGCCGTAGTGTTAGGGTCTGGGAAAAGTTAGCTTCAATCTATCTGCTTGACGAAGAACTGTCTTCACACTCACTCCTAAACGATTTCCTATCTCTTTAAGAGTAAGTGATGGGTTATACCAAAAAAGTTTTAATGATTCTTCCCAAACAGAACCATAAGCTTTAATCCTAGAAAGTTGAAAGCGATCCTCTAGTGATTGCTCTGGGGTAGTTCGACAATAAACAAAACCACAGGTACAAGAAAATATGCCAGTGAGTTTGTGATTATCCTGGTTATATGTGATTTGACATTCCTTAATTCTGAACTGTTGAAAATATTGGCAAACAGGGTTCAGACATGGCCAGGGTGCATCACCAAAGGACTTATTGGCTTCTTGTAACTCAAAAAATTCTTGTGCAGAATATCCTAAAAACTGAATTAGTAGCAAATGGCGTAGGGGATGGTGAACTCTTCGAGGAAAGCGGACTAACTGAGCAAGCCAATTATCACGAATCTGCTCATCAAGTGGGCATTGAAATAGTTCTAACACTTTAGCCGGGTAGTGGTTTTTCAAGAGTCTCAATAATTCTTGAACCCGAATTCTACCCGTATAAGTCACTAATTCTGGACTCTTCTTAACCAAAGACAGGTATTTTTGATACAAATCTTCTAATCCTGGCACAAAATAGCAATCATTGAGAAGCCATTTTATATCTCTGGCAATGTTGAACAAAATTTTGTGGACAGGCTCTAAAGGGTCTATTGGACGAGGAAGTACCATTTTGATTGCCTGTTCTGCTGCCAGGAATTCGTAGGTACGCCTTCGATTATGGGTTAATACATCACTTTTCTCCAGAAACACTGCGTGGGTGGGGCAAACTTCGACACCCGGAACTTGATAAAGGCGATGCCAATAACATTCACCAAAAAGCTTTTTATCATCCTCTACACACAAAGGACAGAAGCGCAGATGAGAAGGCATTTCCACGTATCCCGCGACAATTCCCAAACGAGTGTGGATTTTTGCGCCATTATCACCAGCCATATCCTCCCGAATTAATTGATTCCGCTCTGGTGGTAGGAAAGGACTGTAAAAAGGTAATAGAGTATGATTGTTAATGAAATAATCAACTGTATAACCCGATTTTAGAGGTAAGGCTGCAACAATCCTGTTTAGCCTGCTAGGGAAGTCGAAGATAGCGATCGCATTTTTCGTTTGGAATAAATCCTCAACTGTTGATCTTTGACTGGGATATCTCACTCTGTCTTGAAATCGAGCGCAGATACTGTAGAATAACTCATTTGGATATGGATCAGGAAAGTAAGCAAGCATTAATTACTTATCTTGTTATTTCAAATCTGTTGAAAGGGATTTTTAACGTAAAAAATGTACTTTTGTAACATTCACTTTATAGTAAACGGTTGGCATCCCAAAAATTTTTACGAATAGAAAAACTTTCCTTCGTTTCAACTACTTCGTCTAAAGCTTTTGCTGTGAGTGGTAGCTTAGAAAGTAGCATTTTTTTACTACAAATTAGCCACTGTTTTAAATTCATATCACCAAGATTATTAGCAACTGCTGTTTTTGTTATTCTCACAGGTCGTTCAGAAGCATTTTTCAGGTTTAATGCTGATAACTTAACTGCCTCTAAAAGTTGATAATCACGACTTTCCCAGTCAATCCGAGATGCTGCAATAGACTTATCAACTTTTTTCAATGGTGGGAAGTTGTCTACCAACCATAGTCGGTCATTTTTATATAGCCAAGAATAAATTCGTCCAAATTTTTTGCTTAGAAAGCTCCTTCCCTCTTCTGGATAATCTCTCCTAGCAGATAACCATTCATTTCTATAAATTTCCAACTTATTTAGCGTAGACATTTGACTATCTTCAAAGTTAGATAACAAAGCTCTTTTTGGCTGTATTACCTTGGAAACTGGGCCTCTTCTAGGAAACGAAAGCCCTAAATAAAGAGCCTGTCGTCTAACTGTTTCGCTGTGTTCTATTCCTAATTGACGGGCTATCTCAGATAGAGTAAGGCTAGAGTCATTCCATAGTTGCCTCAAAGTATTTTCCCACTTTGGCCCATAAGATTTCACTCTGTTAAAACGAAATCTGTCTTCTAGTGATTGCTCAGATCCAGTTTTGGTATAAACAAAACCACATATACAGTGGAATATCCCAGTAATCTTATCTTTTTTATTAGTCAAGGTAATATCTTGTATCTGCGGTTGCTGAAAATGTTCACATACTGGATTTAGGCATGGCCAAGGGCTTTTTCCAAACAGATTAGATGTTGGATACTTTATTTGAGAAGATGACTGTTTGCTTGGAGAAACATCTAGCTTGTTTGTTAGAAGCTTGTGTTTATTTTTGGAGTCATATACGGTGGGCTTATTTCCCTGCGTCACTTGGGAATGTGGGCCTAGTCGAGGAAATGAAAGACCCAAAGACACAGCCTTACGTTTAATTACTTCCCTATTGACACCACCAAGCCTACGTGATATTTCACTGAAAGTTATGGTAGGGTCACTCCATAGCTGTTTCAGAGCCTCTTCCCATACTATTCCATAAGATTTTACTTGATTAAATCTAAATTGGTCTTCTAATGATTGATCAGCCCCTATTCTGGTATAGATGAAGCCACAATCTTTACATCTAAATGTGCCAGTAACCTTATTACTTCTCTCTTTGCACGTAACTTCTAAAATCTGTAGTTTTTGAAAATGATGACTAACTGAATTTAAGCATGGCCAAGGGCCTTCTCCAAAAGGTCTATATTTTTCTTCTGTAAGATTAAAAAATTCTTCTGCCGTGTATCCTAAAAATTGAATCATAAGTAGGTGATACAAAGGAGGCTGCGACCATTTAATTGCTGGTCGAACCAAACAAAATAGCCAATTATTCTGCTGAACCTCAGCAATTTCGCAATCTAATAGCTTTAAAACATCACAATTATAATAATTTTTAAAAAAATTTAATAGTTTATATATATGACTTACCATTTTGTTAGTAGCAAGGTTCATTTTTTTGAGAAGATATAGATAACGATTCTGAATAAATGTCTTTCCTCCAACTAAGTCTGAATTATTTAGTAACCAAGCAGCATCATAAGATATTTTAAGAAGAACTTTGTGAGAGGGATTTGATGAATCTATTAATTGTGGTGGTTTTAGCGTCACTACTTGTTCAGCAGGGATAAGCTCATACCTTAATTTTTTACTGTGTGTTCTGACTGTGCTATTTTCTAAAAAAACTTTATGGATGTGGCAAACTTTTACACCAGGTAATTGGTGAAGACGATGCCAGTAGCATTCGCCAAATTGTTTTATATCCTCTTCTGCACACATGGGGCAAAAATTTAGCCATTCTGTGAAGCGAATTTTTGTACTCAACATTCCCAAACGCATTTGAGCTAAATTTCCAGTGTCACCACGCATATTTTCTTTAATAAGAAAGACACGTTCTTGCTCCATAAATGGACTGAAAAAAGGTAGCAGTGTATGTTCTGAAATTAATTGTTCAACTGTATATTTATGCCCATTAGGTAAGCATGAAATCAGCCTATCAAGATGGTTTGGTATGAAAACTCCAACTGTTTGAATACCCGTCCCAAACAGTTCTTCAATAGCACTTTTACAACCTGGATACTGTACTATTTTTTGAAATCTAGCACAAATACTGTAAAATAATTCATCTGGATAAGGGTCAGGGAAAAAACCTATCATATTACTGTTTCCTATAAAAAGTATTCATCAGAATGTAGAATATAGCCATTTAACTTGAGAGATTCATAAGCAGCAATACCTTGTTTTTGTCCTAAAAAAACAACTTCCCTCAAAGAAGTATTATTGTCTATTTTTTTTAAATTTTGCTTTGATTTTTCTTTGGTATCAATTTTACTCACATTAGGAATGCTTTGATTTTTTTTTACTAAATCTCTGACAGAGCTATTAGAATCTACATTTTGAACTTCAGCATCAAAATCTATATCATGATTTACTGAATTTTTACTACTTGTCAGTGAGGAATTGATTTTACCTACAACTTTTGTACTTGTTTTAGCTTCTTCTAAGAAAGTATTGATATCTATAGGATGTATATCTTCAATCCCTTGGAGAAGTCGTAGATCACCTGTTTTTAAAGCAATTAAAATTGGTTGAGCCATACGGAGACTGTCCTTGGCTACCGACCGAATAATACTTGCAGTTATGATTTCTTTTCCTGTAGCAATTGCTCTAATTTGCGCGAGCATATAAACTTTAACTGCAAAATCCGTAATTCCTTGCGTTACTTCATATAAGGCATGACTAAGATCCGAGTTAGGAACACAAGGTTTTTTAACGTATTGGTATCGCCAAAGTGATTCTATAAATAACTCCCATACTTCATCCTCAGCCATTCTGTCCCAAACCAAATCTCCTTGACCAGTACCCCGACGAGTTTGACGGAATTCCCCACTTAAAATTGACATGGCTTTGTAAGTTCCAACAAGAACAACAGGAATGCCAATAGTATTTACAAGTTGGACAAAGAAATTGAGCATTTTCCTATAGCCACCACTTTTAGCTTCATTCAGGTGTTGAATTTCATCAATTACTAAAACTCCTATACAGTGTAGTGAGGCTACACGAGCCATATACGGTATCAACTCATCTACCGTTTGCTTACCTCTTGTATATTTTGTGTAGTATTCTGTTTCCAACAGATCATCAACAGCTTGAAAAAAGTTTAGGCATAAACCTTTGATTGAACCATCAAATGGGCAATCAAGTTTCAGCCAAACAATTTGCTTTAAAGTGAAATTGCGATCGCGATAATGGCTGTGAATAATTACTTGGGGATAAAGTCTTAGAATAGCTTCAATAGCGGTGGTTTTACCAATACCACTAATACCAATTATTGTGAAGCCAGTTGCTGTTGAGCGCAGATGAATTTTAGCAACACCTTCAGGACGTAAAACATCTATTCGCTCTTGAAAATTTCTCCAAAAATCTGCTGTTAATGGATTTCGAGCTTGATATCCTGCTCTAATCATCCGAGAAAACCGCTGTTCCAAATCCAAATGAATTGGTAATGGTTCAATAAATTGCAACGCGTTCTGCACCAAGTGTAGGCGAAGATGATTTGGTAGCGATCGCTCTTCCTCGTTATACCTTGGATAGGTGGATAGATGTATCATTGCTTCTTCTTCCGATAATATTGGCGGTAACGCTTCGATCAGGGGATTGTCGCGATAGCTGGCAATTATTGGGTCATTATAGGAAGCTGATACAATTTCTCCCTTGCTAACTAGGAGTGATGGTACAGAATTATTACTGTTCATTTTTCCAGTTCCTCTCACGCAATTTGCGTAGTTTATCTATAGGGACTAGGTGGTGCCACGTAACCTTCATCATCTTGTTCCGGTTGATTGGCTGATGGCATAGGAATAATCTGTGCTTGCTCTTGGAAAATCTCCTTTGCTCCTAATTCCCAAGCCCCAACATCTCTTTCGTGTTCTCTTTCTAACTTGCGATTTTCCCGAATACCTTGGATGCGCGATCGCTTACTCTGGCCAGTAAGCACTTTTTCTGTTTCTTCTTTAGCTTCGGCAACAATTTTATCTACCTGAGCGTGGAATGTTGCTTTTTGCTGTTGTTGGCGAGTGGAAGCTGCTTCTTTGGATTGTTTTTGCAGTTCAAAGTAGTCAATGGCTTCATGCCAGTCCCGTTCTTGAAAGGTTTTTTGAGTGTCAATTAATTGACAAGGTTCTAATCTTCTACTGTCATCAAGACGCAAATAAATAATGTCAAGCCTGCGTGGGTCGTAGGCAATGAAAATCTTCCATCTACCATTTGCTCTCGCTTTAACAAACCACTGTTCTCGTAAGGCTAGTTCACAAGTGTAATTCAAACCTTGATAGTAAATACCTTGAGGGGTAACTGAAGCTTCAGCAAAGGGTAGCAAATTTAAACGGACAATTTCAGGTACAATTTGGCGTAAGTGGCCACCTCGATTTTGGACTCCCCAATTCCAAAGTTCGATAGGGTATGGTTCAACGTATTGCTGAATCATAAACTCGTCCATTCGATACCAATCCATCCGGTGGTGTTGGTTATGGTCAAGTATGCACAAAATAATAAGTTTTCTAAATTGTTTGAGGTCAAGAATTGCATCAAGCCTATAGTCTTGATCGCCTCTTTCTCGTACTCTATTAACTGCCCCTGGCATCCAGTGAATCATCTTGTCGTTACTTAAACGAAAATTCCGTTCCACGATTCCTTTCCAATCTGCTCTGTAGGGAGGTGTGTTGGATACTCTGATATTTAGAGCATTTACTAAATTATCGGCATTGTAACCTTCTAGTTCACCTCGGTCTGCTAGGATAGCTTCAGGTAGGTGATGGGTGGGCCAATCAGCTTCATCAATTTCAATGCCATATTCATAGCAAAATGCAACTTTATTACTCGTTGCATTTTCAAGAGCTAACATAGCGCCTAGCCAGCTTGGCCCCTCTAGACTGACACTAAATCCTGTGATGAGTCGGCTAAAAGTATCAATAATAAAGTAAATTACAGGGCGACCAATAATACGGTTTCGGTCTAGGGAACTTACTAGATAAATATCGCCAATGGTAGCGTCAATTTGATAAATTGAGCCTGGGCCAAAGGCCATCTGCGTTGAATTTCCAAGTAATGCTCTATGACGTAAATTAAATCTGCGCTTACCTTCACGGGAAATTTTTTCCTGAGTAATATTCCGTTCTTTTTCATACCAGTATCGGAACTGAGCAAATGTGGGAAGTTCTCTAGCAGGAGGTAGTATAGGAACCAATGCCCCATTTTTCATTTCATAACCGACATGAAAGTGCTTGTCCAATGTCTTTTGAAAAGCATCTTTTAAAGTTCTTTCTTGTCGGTTTTTGTAAAATGATGCGATGCCACGGTAAAATTTTTTCCTAATCTTATCATCAACATTAACCCCAATGGGTATCTCGGTTACTTTTGAGAGCTTACTTGGACGACCACGCTTACAATTAGAAGGCTTTCTTTCCTTACCCTTTGCGCCACATCTATCAAACAGAGGAAGAAGGGCATTTTTTGTTTGTCCACCTTGCCAATAACGCCGTAGATAATTATAAATCGTCTTTTTTATGCAGCCTGTGCGTTTGACTGTTGCCTCTATAATTTGTCCGCGATCGCGAGGATTAAAAATTAGCTCAATGTCACCCTCAACTAATGGGCCAATGACTTCCCATGCTCGGTCTCTACGCTTGCAGTGATTCTCTGAAATTGCATTTTCAGGACGAAGCAACCCTGCGTATGGATCAATTTTGAGGATATAAATTTCTTGGGATGCGATCGCTACTTCCAAATCTTTGCATTTTTGCCATTTTGGGAGAGCCTTGGAGTTGTTAATCTCTATTGTCACTACGTCTGTACCGGATGGATCAATCCACAGTACACGCTCAATCTCAATGTCTGTCTTAGTATCTTGCCACTCTAGCAGCATATTCACCAGGAGGCTCATCCTACACCGCCTAATTTTTGGTTTAGTGCCAATGGATTTGCTAGGAGAACTAATGGCTCACTAGGATTAATTGATTTATTTATGTCAACCAACCACGATCGGTTGGCAATCAGATGACGAACAACAGAGAGTCCTATACCGGGTTCTAGACCAAGTTTGTCATCACAATCAGCAGCTATACTTGCTAGAGACTCATGCTCTTCGACTACTCTCAAAGTTAAGGCAGTTGTAATTCGACGAATCTCAGATTCCGATATGGTGGAAAGGTCTTCAACATTGAGGAAAGGGTGTACCCAATCAATGTTTCTAGCCAATCTTTCAGGAATTTCATGTTCCGTTACAATTCCCCAATTGATGTCTCTGGACTGCCAGTATTGACGCTCAATTTCTAACTTTTGTACTGTGCGCTCTGATTGCAAATCTTTAGCGGATTTAATTGTGCGTACATGTTCAGTAACTCCTATTTTCTGACGCACAGTAATAACAAAGTCTGTGGTCATCACGATTGGCTCTTGAGTTTTGGGGTCTTTAGGATGGGATATACCAATCTGTTCAGCGATCGCTAATGTTTCTTCCAGAGGTAGCAGGGGATATTGCTCTCGGATGTCACAGATAATAGGCGACCATTCTAGTACGTAGAAATAATTAAGTTCAAGGTTGCTGTGTAGGTGGTGAACTCGATTGGTTTTCCAACCCTTTATCCTGTTAGCAAGACCTTGGGATGCCACATCTTGAATCAATAGCCAGGGTTTGTACTTAGAACCTACACCCTGCCCACGACCCCTCGCTGATAAACCTATCAATAACTGCCTGATTGGTTGTTCTCTTACGTTTAGCCATTCAGTTACCTCCAATTAAAGTGGATATATTCGCAAATGTCAGTCGCTCAAAAATCAAGCAAGTGGTCTGACAACATTGGTTTTTCCTCTACGTTAGGTTTAATCAATCTGCTAGGAATCTTGCCCTGTAAATATTCTGCTTGAGGGGATTACTTAACGTTGACAAGATTCAACCTTCAGTAGATCACCACTGCTGAGTAGCAAATACTTGGTTATCTAGGATGTGTAACTTAATTTCACCATCAGGTTACTGAGGAATAGTTTTCTGAGCATACCACATCTTTTTACAATATCCATGTGAACTCACATAATTAGTTTTCTGATCGTCACGGGAGTACTAAGATATGATAAACAAAAAGTAATTGTGGCTTGAGGCAAACAACTGGCTAATATTTTCTGCCTCCACCTTGCTAGTTAGAGGATAATCTTGTTGAATTGGCAGAGATAAAGATTCAAGAACGGGTTTGCCGTGGGCAGAGGTAAAGAAATTGAACGCGTCACTCCATAGTCGAATTCCACCCAAAATTTTGTATCAAGAGGATTGTTGGAGTGCTGACTTGTACTGCAAAGCGGCAGCCCAAATTTTTCGCGGAACTTTTTCTCGTGTGGCAATTGGCGAGATTGGTAACTGTCTTGAAGGTTGGCGGGTGAGTACTCAATCTGGAACAGATGCTTACGATCGCAGAATTGAAAAAACCCGTATCTATCGTCAAGCAAATTTGGACTGTATGAAATTTCGCCTTGATGTGGAAGACTGGGAAAAACCAACAATTGAAGAGGAGTGGTGTGTTCAACCAGGGGATGTCGTCCTGAATAAAATTCCACCGCTACGTGCTGCTGTGGCAACTTCTAGGCTGCCTCGTCATCCAGTAGATGCAAATTGCATTCTTATTAAAGCTGTAAAACCCCCCTTCGGTGTTTGGGTAGCATTTTGTCTCAATCAAAAGCCTTATGAGGCTTACCTCCTCCATCGCCAAAGTGCAGCTATTCTGCCTCGTGTCAGTTTAAAGGTGTTGTCTAATCTGCATATCCCCTTACCATCAGTAGCAGAAGCAAGTTTACTTCATGGGCAGGTGTGGGAATGGAACGACAATATTCTGGAAAATAACGAATCTTTAAGGCGCTTGATTGCTGACGTTGAAGCTTATGTGGCGAATGAACAGCAACAATTAGATGAGTCGGAGGCGGGTTTTAATCAGTCACTATCAACTGGGCAGTTTTTTCCGGCTGAGTCTATAAATGATTCTTTAGTGCCAACTCATGTCAAACTATCTCACCAAATGCGACTGTTAAAGGATCAACTAGGATGGCTTTGTTTAGAAAATTTGCTTTCAGAAAATGAAATTTCTAGAAGTCGTCTGTATGGTGATGTGCCAGAACAGGGGCGTTATTTGCGGTTAAGCGATATTGGCATAGATTTAAGTTTCTCACAACCAGAAGAAATAGAAACAGCACCTGCGCCTTGGCGGATTTTTCGCCAACCTCTCACTTCTGGGGAGGTATTGCTTTCAATTTTAGTCACTAGCCCACGGGTAGCTTTTATTGATCAAGCACCCACGGACAAAATATATATCACCGACCATTTAGAAAGGTTACGGTTTCGGGAAACATCAGGAGCTTGGGCTTTGGTACTAAATACTACTGCTATTCGCACCCAGTTACAAGGGATGGCAATGGGAACTGTTCAACAATTTACCCATCCTGGTAATATTCCCAAATTAAAAGTCCCTGATGTACCGTTAGCACTGCGCCAGCATTGGGAAAAATTGTTACTGCTACATCACCAAAGACAGCGAGAGTTAGATGAACAGTGGCAAAATATTTGGAATTCGGCACAAACTTTATTTAATAAAGTTCACCAAATTTCGTCCTAGCCTAGAAAGTTCAATATCAATATGACACCAGCTATTTATGAAGCCATCACAACGGTATTAAAACGCGAACCTTTACCCTTAGACAAAGTATATACACTAGCTAAGGATGGGGGTAGCAATTGGCACCAAGCACAGATTCACCTTTTTCTAGCCTGTATGGATGGGGTGGAAGTTGAAGCAACGCCAGAAAAAACGCCGTTGGTGAGGTTGGGGGACAACGGACAGAAAAAGAAGAACTGGTAGAAGCGATTATTCAAGTCGTACAGTCAAATACTGGGAAACCTATGTTAGCAGCAGAAATTCGCCGCCAGCTACCGAAGAGGTTTGTTACCACTGAGGAAAAAATCAAAGCTTTGGCAAAAGAGATACCTGTTTTGGAAGTATTCGGGCCAGGGCGTATCCGCTACAAGGGTTAATCAAAGATGGCAAAAACTAAAACGGAAGTCAAGCAAGCACAAGAAGAATCTTCTGGTGTACAGGAGGTATTAACTAACCTTTGTCAGCAACAAAAATCAGCAGGTTTTGACCGTGTAATTTATCTACAAAAAAGCCTAGATAAAGAAGTTGCTGCTATTGTTTGGGGGCAATTTCAAGGTGTAGAAACACCGCGTATTTTTTTGTTGGCATTACCGCCGGGACAGTGGGAAAAGGCAAATGCTAATTACGTACAGGAGTTGTCTTATACTTTACCAGCAGCAGATACTCTAGAAGACCAATATCCTCAGTTTGGGGTGGTGACGGATGGGGAACATCAAGCAGTTTTTGACTTGGGTTATCCCGCTTATGAAATTGACCGTCTGCCAACGCTAAAGGAAATTAACGAGTACAAACGCATTAAGGCTGACCCGACTTATCGCTGGTCGATGAAGATGTACGATCGCTTAATGCGGGGATTTGATGAATTCCACGAACAAGTTTATCAGAATGTGCGGGATAACATCTCTAGTTCTAATGACATTATCCGCGAAGTTACGAAAATTCTGTTTCTAGAGTCCTTCCGCCTACACCATGAGGGGGCAAATTTAGAGTTTAAGTACGATGACCAAATTTTACGTTTAGACCAAATTTTTACTCTGGAGTATATCCAACAGAAGGGCAACAAGGCAATATCACAAATTCAGGCGGCCTTTGATTACTTTAAGTCTCATGCTGATTATGTGGTGACGGATGACCAAGGAGAATCTCACGCCATTTTTGATGAGCAAACCCACCTCAGACTCGCCCAGCCCCGCAACTACGAAACTCTATTAAACCTGATTCAAAATTTGGGGCCTGTTACCAACAACCAGGATAAGGTGGTGAAACAGCAGGGAACACTGGCGGATATTGCGGCTGATGTCTTGGGGCGGGTTTTGGATGTTTTCTTGCGGGCGAAGTTTAAACCGGAGGGAATGGGGGTTTATTTGACTCCTGCACCAGTAAAGCAAGCGATGCTGGCTATTGCTTTTCACGATATTAAAGAAGAAACGCCGGGACTACTGACAGCGCGGGGAGAAGATGGGAAACCTGCTTTTCGCTTTTGTGACCCTGCTTGTGGGAGTTATGGTTTTGGTTCTGTGGCGATGGGGTATTTAGAACGGGCGCTGCTGGATATTTTGGGCAAAGAAACCTCAAAAGATGTGCGCCGGGACAAGCTATTTCAGGATATGTGCCAGTACAGTTTTGTGGGCGCGGATAATTCCCAGGATATGGTGACGTTGGCGCGGGTAAATATGGCGTTGTTAGGTGCGCCGAAAGCGCGAATTTTCCGCACCCATGACTCTTTAATTAGCGAACAATTCCAACCCTGTAGCTATGATTTGATTTGTACTAATCCGCCTTTTGGTACGCCGAAGTTTAGCAAGAATCAAGAAAAGGCGAAAAAGTCTTATGAACAGGCGCGGGAGTTGATATTATCGCGGTTTCGGTCTGATTTAGTGGTAAACAACAATAAAGCTGGAACTTTTACCTATGAACCATCGGTTTCTGGGTTGGCAATGGGAGGAAAGCCCGATAGTAAAGGGGTTTGGAAGCCTGTATCGCCGAGTATCGACCCGGCAGTACTATTTATCGACCGTTGTTTGCAGTTGTTGAAACCGGGAGGAAGGTTATTAATAGTTTTACCCGATGGGGTGCTTTGTAATTCCGGTGACAAATATGTGCGTGAGTACATTATGGGGAAGAAGGATGAAGCAACGGGGCAATTCTATGGTGGAAAGGCAATAGTTAAAGCGGTGATTAGTTTGCCATCGGATACGTTTAAGCTGTCAGGAACGGGGGCAAAAACTAGCATCCTTTATTTACAGAAACGTCAGGCAAGGAAGGATGAGCCGGAAAGGTTTCAAGATGAGCCGCAACCGGATGTATTTATGGGTATGGCTGAGACTTTGGGGTATTTAGTGAAAAATAATGTGGAAGATTATAGCGTCGGCGTGTCAAATGATTTGGCAGCGATCGTTGGTGCTTATGTGAGGGGGGAATAAAATGCCTATTATATTTCGGACTCCTGATTTAAAACCATCTAGACTCGATACTTGGTACTACAAACCTGAGTTTCTAAGTGCAGCTAATAAAGTTTATTTGAGTGGTAAATGCTGTAGTTTTTCAGAAATTATTGATAGTAAGCGAGGGATTAAAGGAGGTGCAACACCTTTAGGAGCAGAATATCCAGAGCAGGGATATATTCGTTTTTATAGAACATCCGCAATTAAAGACCTTTTAATTGATGAAACCGAAACTGTATTTTTGACGCCAGAACAAGATGCAGAATTAGCTCGCAGTAGATTGGCGGAAGGAGATTTAATACTAACTATTACAGGAGTTAACTTTGGACAATCTGCGGTAGTTTTAAGCAGACATCTGCCAGGAAATATCAGCCAGCATTCAGTTAGATTTAGACTAAAACATTTAGATGGACACTATCTAGTTACGTATCTCAGTAGTTATTATGGGCAATTGATTATTTGGCAACAGGCTTATGGTGCAACTAGACCAGCAATTGATTATGAAGGAATCCGAAGTTTACTGATCAGAGTTCCTGACACTTTAACTCAATACTACATTGGTGATAAGGTGCGGTTGGCGGAGAGGTTGAGAGAGCGATCGCGATAGCTTCTTAATTCCAGTAATCTTATTATAGAAGCTTTGTTAGAAGAAAAAGTTACTGAGGATGAACTAAAAGTAGTTCAAAAGTCGTAAGGATTCAGGTCTAATATTGGGGAAGCAAAGAAGGACGAGATTGAGAGTTAATAGAGTCAGCCATTAGTGCTTGTGCAAAAAAATCAATCACAGACCTACCTTGACGGCGGCAAGTCTGCACTACCGTCAACAAATTAGCAGTGTGTTGAAACCGCGCAATCGTTCGGGAGCCACCACTAACCTTGCGTTTTGTCACAGCCAAACGCAGCGATCGTTCAGCCTGATTATTATCAGGAGGAACTTCTGGATGCTCAAGGAAATACCACCATTGTGTAGCTCTATCGCGTAAAGAGCGTAAAAGTTGGCCTGCGGTAGCTCCGGCTAAATCAATCCACTGATTGAGCCAGGAGTGCAACTTAGATTTGAATTCATTGACCCAATCGTTATAACTGGTAGAGTCAAGTGTCTGGAACCAGCGTCCATAATTTCTAAAGGCTTCATCAATTAAATCAACAAACGCTTCACCAATAGCTTGATTATGAAGACCTGGAAGCTGAATTAACTTTTTGAAGTGGCGGCGTAGATGCGCTAAACATTTTTGTTGGGCAAAAGCTTGATAGCCGTTGTAAACACTAAAATCGTCGCTGATAATTACACCTTGATATTGAGTTCCTAAGATTGCTTCTAATTCGGATCGTGAACGCGTATCAGCCGCAGTAAACAGACAGAACTCAGAATTAGCCACTACCCACAACCATTCTTTGATGCCTTTGACTGACCAAGGTGTTTCATCTACATGAATGTTAGGTTGTGTCTGTTTTACCCAACTACTTAACTCAGTGACGCTCGGTTCAATTGCTTGAGTTATTCGTTCATTGGTTGCGACTATTGTTCCTAACCCAATATCAACTTGCCCTAATTCCCACAACATTTCTTGTTGTTTTTCATAAGGCATGTGTGCATAATTGTTTACCCATCCTAAGAACGCCTGTAATTTAACTCCTAAATCTTGCCCTGGAACGATATCTGGCGACCATGAGGCTGTTTGTATATTTCCACAGCATTCACACACGCACGTATGGCGTTGATACTCCACTATTTCAATGGGACGTTCCACTAATTGCGCTACAGACTGTTTTTCTACCTTCACTGCCACTGTTGCAAATGCTTTTTGACCACAAAAGACACAATCAGTCGGTCGTAAGATTTCATAACGATCTACTCTGCCAAAACCTTTACGAGTCTTACCTTGATGTCCTGGTTGCCCACCTGGTTTTCTTTTAGGGTGGTTCGGTTCTTCTTCCAAGGATACTTTTTTGTTTTCACTCTTTTTGAGGATGTCCCCAGATGGTGGTTTCGATGAATTAGAGCTATCCAAATCTCTGCTGACTTTTAACCGTTCTACTTCAAGGTGTAGTTCGTAGATTATTTTCTGTAACTCACGTATCACCTTGTTCTGCTCAATAATCATCTCTACCAGTTGTTCTTTCGATAACTGGTTCAAGCTTTCTCGGTCTAATTCTTGAGGCAGGTTCTGGTTCATATCTGTGATACTCTCCCTCAACTGTTCCCTTTGTCAATACTCTGCCACCTGAATCCTTACTCCAAATCCAGCACCTCTGGCAATAACTTATAGACGAACTGCACAGATAAAACTTGATGGCATTAATCCTTATTTAGTTGCTGTTTTTTTAAATTGTCGTGCAGGTGCTTTACAACTACAACGAATGACTACAGGAGTCATACAAGCACAACTTCGGCTGGAAGATTCTGTAGAGGTATTGATTCCCACCTGGACTAAACAAGTTCAAAATTATATTGGTGAGAAAGTTCGTTTAGCATTAGAAATGCAGGAACAAGTAGAATACCTTACCATCGCCGCCAAACTCCTAGTAGAAGCCCTCATCGAAGGCAAAATCACCGAAGACGAACTCAAAACCGCCCAACAAGCACTAGAAAAAGGCGACAGAGAACCAGACAAAACCATCCTCTCGCGCCTTACCCGCAAAGGGATAGATATCAAAGACGAACCGCCCCTCTTCCCCGACTTAGACGCACTTTATGAAATCATCGACCAAATAACCAAAGACACAGAGGAGGAATAAACACTAAAGTCAAAATAGGTAAACTCAGCAATTTATAGAAAATTATGAAATGTACAATTGACCTACCCGATACCCTAGCCCAACAACTAGAACAATATTTACAAGATCATCCCGATCAAAACCTAGAACGTCTCATTCAGGAAGCCCTAGAAGAAAAACTAGCTGGTAAAAATCTATCTAAACTACTTACCTTAGCCGGAATAGTCAACGAATCTCCTAAAAATGCCAGCGACCAAGCGGAAGACTTCCCTAAGATTATTAATCCATGCTAAGTCCCATCTCGCAAGTGGTGATTGATGCAGGGCCTTTAATCGCCTTGTTATATGCTAAAGACCCCCAACATACAGAATGCAGAATTGGCTTTGAACAACTCAGTCAAGCTAAAGCCAGAGTTTATACTCCCATCCCCATTTTGTTTGAAGTTTACAAATGGTTGTTATACACAACCAATCCCAGGACAGCCCAAAGCAGTCTAAACATCATGTTAGAAAGCTTACATCTAATTCCAGTCAACCAAGCTGACCTTCTTGAAATCTTTGCCCTACTGCAAACCATCCCTAACTGGCAGGGAAGCCTGGAAGATGCGACAGTAATTTGGGCAGCAAGAGTGCGTAAATGTCCCGTTTGGACAATTAATTATCGAGACTTTGGCAACTTCCCCGCCTTAGAGTTTTGGAATCCTGACCTCAACTGAGGCGAAAAAATGAAGCTTTCACACTCCACCATCCGCAACTTAGAACAACTCCTAACTATTGGCGAAATTCCCACCGCAGACATCAGCCCCCTAAAAATCGGGCAAAACCTCGGAATGTGGACAACTTCCGCCGATAGTAGCCGCATCATCGCCACCCCTGCAACCGTCCAACTGCTGCAAACCTTACCCAGCCTCTCAGAAACAGTTGCCGCCCTCCTCAGTTGCGAAGCTGATATCCGCCAAGCTTGGGGTAAAATTATCGCCGCCCGTCTGCAAGAACTGGGAACTCGCCGGGATGCACAGGGACTCAGCGAAGCTATTAACACCTTGGGACAAGCATCTGAAACTTTAATTCAACTCTTACCCCAAGCCGCCCTCAGTTCTAGCGATTACACAGAATTAGAACGTACTCTGTTTGACGCACCCGCCGAACAAGCCCCAGCCACTCCCAAATTGCTACGCGTCTTAGGTGCAACTGCCCCCTTAATTGAAGGTAAACAGGGTACACCTGCAAATTCTCTTCAGGATATCGACCCTCTCAACCCGGCGATTAATTGGGTGCGAGGGCGGTTGCTGCGTTTGCCTAGTTTGCGAGATGGGGAGATAAAATTAAAATCTAGTATAAAATCTAGTGTTTTATCTGGTGACTGGGGAGATTTAACCCCAGAGGAAATTAACCCAGATGACACCCCATCTCAAGGAACAATGCGCTGGGTACTCTATCGCCCTTGGGCGTTTCTTTTAGCACAGGTTGTCTTTACTCAAGAAGCGTGGTCAGCAGAACGTGTTTCTGGTAAATTGTCCCTAGAATTAGAAGATAGCCAACTTGCCCAATTCGACCAACCAACCCAAGTCTTAGTGGTCATCACCACCGCCGCCGGGGAAGAGGTAATTTGCGGCACTCTCGCTGAACTACTGCTGCAAGTCCTAAGTCAGTTGGGCGTATCTCTACTCACCGCCCATTCTCCCCAAGACACTTTATATATAGCCTCTCTACAAGAAAGACTAGCCCCAGTTATCGCCGTTTTATTAAAACAGCAAGTGTGGCGGTTTGAAACTGGTAGTAGCGGTAGGCGTTCTGGCTATACCATCCACTCTAATTTTTCTGATAGCTGCTACCGGGTACTAGGTAGTAAATCATTTAACCGCCTGGGCAATTCTATCACCTCAGCCATTCGCAACAGTTGCGACAGATGGGTAAAAGAACGACTCGCCACTGCTGGTAACACCTCTGTTGCCCAGGTGACAACCAGATGAACAAGAAAATATCTATCATGCTTGCGCCTCCCTCTTTCTGGCCAGAACCCCGCGACCCGGAAGCGTGGTTACGCGCATTAGCGATTTTAGCAAAGTCAGAAAAAACCACATTCTCCGGCTACTGGTCAACTTGGGAACAGTATCTAACTAAAACAATTTCTCGCCGGAGTACCCCCGGACTTTTTGGACTAGACACTACAACCAAACCCGCCAAAATCCTTGGTGTGGGCTTGTTAGAATCAACCCCCGACGGTAAAAGCTGGCAATTATCAGAGGAAGCGCAACTACTGTTAACCATCTGGCGCGAAAATGACTCCCAAAAAACCTTAGAAGCCTTAGCGGTGCATCTGTTAAAAAAAAGTGTTTGGCTGCGGCTGTTACTGCTGCATCTAGCCGGAGGTGATTGGCAAATCAGCCATTGGCAACAACCTATTAAAGTACATTCCCGCCCCGAAACTTGGACAGAAGGTAGAGAAAACGCTTGTCTAGGTACTTGGATGACCTCAAATTCTACCTTTTTTTTTCCAGAAAATAAAAGTAATACTACTGCGTTAAAGAGTCAGAAAGGGCACAATATAATTATCGGAACTGAACATAAATTAATTTCACTTGCCCCACTTAAAGCTAGCCTTTACCTGCTAGACAGCCTCGACTGGTTGCGAAATGGGCAACTGATACTGCCGTTACATTTGGCACAACAACCAGACTTAGCTATTTTATCTCCAGTTCCAGACTCTCCCAGCGCCCAACTCCAGATTGCCACCAGCACCCACGCCGATATGAGAGGATTTTCTCCCGTTGAACCTGTGATGCGAACATTTGCCCAATATACTGCGATCGCGTCCACTTTGGAAACTGCCAATAGCTTTGAAAAATGGATGGATGAGTTACTGGGTGCAGCTTTGAAAAAAGGCGCAATTGAATTACACGCCGCCGAACCAGGACAAGCCAGACATGGAAGGGGACTATTTGGCGACAGGCAACGCAAATTAATTAACTGGAGTATTCACCCAGAATTTGACGCTTTATTTCCAGCTTTTAAACCTGTTAACTATGAATAATCTTCATAAATCCATTATTACTCTACCTAGAACTTTAACATTTACCTATCAGGGTGCGTATGAATTTAGCAGAGTTCTAACTCTATTTGACTGGACATTAAACAATCAAGAGGTTGTAATAGATTTCAGCAAATGCTTCAGAGCTAATTATCAAGCTTTATCACTGGTTGTACTTTATATTTGGCAATTAAAGAATAATGGCTGTTATGTCACATTTAAATACGATTATTATGATAAATTACTGAGACAAGGAGCATCAAAAATGTGGGGAATGATGGCTGGTACTGGATTATTTTCTGTACTGGTATCAGATAAAAATAACTTTTTTAGTCATCCTTCCAAGCCACTTTTTGCAATTAGAAATAATTTTGATTTTAGAACAGCTTTAGAAAAAGCTGTAAGTTATACAAAAGGATTTGATATTGAGTATGAAAAAACACTGCGCTATGCTTTGTCTGAGTTACTTTATAATACCTTAGAACATGGACATAATTCTAAAATTCCGTCAATAATACAGTTTTCTTGGTATCGAGAAAAAGGTGAAATTTCTTTTATTGTAGCCGATCTTGGTGTTGGCATTAAACAACACTTAAGACAGGTTTATCCAGAAATTGAGGATCATGTATCAGCTATCCAACACGCTTTAAAACCACAAGTCTCAGGAACTTTTCTGAAAAGTAATCCCTACCAAGCCCAGAACAATGCTGGCGTTGGATTATACCTTTCAAGTAATATCATTCGCAAACTTCATGCTGATATGCATATTGTTTCTGGCAATGGAGTAGTACATATTTCGCCAACTGATGTTACAGGAAGAATCACAGAATCTCAATGGCCAGGTACATTAGTTTATGTAACTATTAAGTTAGGAATTTCACAAGATATTAATTTGCAAAAGATGATGTCGGAATTCCGTGCAGCAGCAACACAAGAACTTTCCAACGCGTCTGATGTTGAGAAACAGAATAAATTTTATATTAGTGTACGTAATTACTTTGGGAAATATGCTGAAGATAAAATGACAGCAATCCGTATTAGAGATGAAAAACTTCTTCCTGAAGTTGCGGAAGGAAAGTGTTTAAGTATAGATTTTGATGAAGTTATTTCTGCACCTCATAGCTTCTTGAATGCTTTATTATCTACACCAATTCGTCAGTATGGCATGGCAGCCTATAAAAAAATAAAAATTATTAATGCTGCGCCAGAAATTAGAGAAACTATTGATTTTATTATGGATGAAAATACTGAGATTAGAGAGTGACTAGCTCATATTTTTGCCACAAATTAAAATAATAAAACTTTTTGATATATAAAAGCTATGCTGACTAATAAGTTATGAATAATCACAAATTAGCAAAAGATAACCATAACATTGCTACCTATCGCTGGGCTGCTACTGGTGTTTCTTCCTATCCGTTAACTCATCCCATTGTTGGACAAGGAGATTTCTTTTTTAAATTTCGTCATTTTATCCACCTTATAGACCAAGAAGATGAACGCTTTGCCCATGTCTTTGCCATCATCGCCCAATGGGGTGTAGGTAAATCTCGCCTCGCCTACGAACTCATCAGCCAAATTAACGATACTTCCCCTGGTTGGGCAGTACGCGACCAAGCCGGGTCTTTAACTGATGCCAAACTATTTGATAATGACGCAGACCGCGAACAATATCTTGGTCTTTATATCCGTTACAGCCAAATTGCCAACGAATACCACAACATCGATAACTGGTTTGGCTACGGTTTGTATAAAGCCCTTTTACCCCTAACTAAAAAGACCTTTGATACTTCTATTCAAGCCAGTATTGCCAAAGAAGCCTATGACCGCCTAATTGTTAAAGGTTTTGAAGAAAGCAAATTAGCCGCAGCCTTGGAAGTCGAAAAAAACTACTCAGATGAAATTCTCTATGAAGACTCTTCTCTAGTAACAAATCTCTGTCAAGCCGCTTACGATTATTTAAGCCAATTTGGGATTAAATATATCTTGATTGCCCTGGATGAACTAGAAACAGCAGCCGAAGCCGCCACCTACGATTTAGAACCTGAAGATATTAAACGTCTTGATGGTCGGGCAATTAAGCTGATGGGGAAAGCTATCAAAGAAGAAGACCCCCGGCGAAAATTACCTTGGCTGAGATATGTAGCCTTATGTTCCCCAGTGATTGGTGATGAACTAAGAGAAATCCAGTCTACAGCTCGACGTTTTGAATTAGTTGAACTTTCACAAAATGCATTTGCAGATGTTAGTGATTTTGTCAATGCTCTCACACAACAAGGACGCTTAAGCGAAACCTATCCCGAAGGCTTAGTAGAAGCTGCTTACGCTATGAGTGGCGGTAACTTTGGCTGGTTTAACGTCATTATGGCTAATGTAGATCAAATTTTGCGCGATCGCCGCATTAGTGGAGAAAAAGACCAGCCAACAGTCGCTGCACTGTTTGATGCATCTGTAAAAGTTTCTAACCGCATTAGCGACCATATCCTCGACCATAACGCCATCGATGAACTTAAACTAGACCGAGTTCATTTACTAGCAGCCAAAAAATTACTGTACGGGCAATTACCAGTTCCTTTAACGCAATGGCAAACAGAAGAACTCAACGCCTTATTAACAGGCGTCAACGAGTACGACGAACCCATTGCCCTGTACTATCGCCAGGTCAACTGGGATGATGTGGATTGTAATAAAGCCTTACGAGAAGCTAAGTTTGTCCGAGACAAAAGTACTTGGAAATTGAACGGTGTAGATCAACCCCTCGACCTCAGACAACTATTAGCCAACCTCAGCACCTACGCAATTCACGAAAGCCGCAACAGCCAAAATAACTTAGGCAAACATACACTCTTAGTTCCTCTGCAAAAAACTGATTGGGAGCAACTTGTTAGCCTTCTCTATCCCCATGCTGCGGCTGTAGATACAGCACGGGCGCTGTGGCGAGGTTTCATTGGTGAACAAGACTTAGAAGTGTCTCAAGCAACACATATTGGCCCCAGTATTGCTATGTTGGGACGGCTGAATTTGCGTTATCGCAAACAAAGCCAAAATTCGCTGATTTTTAGAGACCCAGATTTTAATTCTGCTCACGAATCAGTAATCAAGCATCTGCAAAAGCAACCTCCAGCAGACAAAGCCATCCAAATATTAACGGGGGTTATGCGTCTTCTGGATCAAAACTGGAAATACGATCCTGTCAACTCAGGATTAAAAGATATTGTGGCAATTGTTACTCCTAGTGGACGCAACGGAGGACTGGTAACTTGTGATGCACTTAAACTTCACCCGCAAAGCAGACTCATTGTTGCTTGGGTCAACAATACACCAGAAACTAGAACTTTTATGTAGTCAAGCATCCACACAATTTCATCAAGAAGGAAGAACCCCAGTTTTAGCTTTGACCTCTTCGCGGGGGTTGGTAGATATTTTTAGTAAGCCATCAACAGATAGCCTTAAAAATGCCCATCAATACTTGCTCCTTTATCAGCTATCAGATAGCGAAGAGTTTGCCCTGCATCAAATAGGAATACCCACTTCCGGGTGTGTAGGCTTCAAAATAGATGGACAAGGCTTTACCACAGCATTTTTTAACCGGACTAACTCCCTGTTACGCCCATTAATGGAGGAAATCCACAAATGGCGGAGAAACCTGGATGAACAAGGAGCGATCGCGTTTCCTCTGCGTCCTAGCGGCAAATTAAAGGATGAAGAAAAGGATTTACTCTTTAGGGCTTGGCGTTATTTACTGATAGAACAGAATTTGCCTCAATCACTGTCACGCTTGGATCGCAGTAGTGGTATAGATGTAGAAGCTTTAGTAGCTGTTTTAGGGAAACTGGGAATTACCCCCAAAGCGCAGAGGGCTGGTTATGAACAACAAGAACGTGCTTGGTTATTTGATCGGCTCGATAATACAGCAAATGCAGTATTTCCGCCTTTCTTAAAAAGAATTCTCGACCGTCTTTTAGGGGGACAACCCTGGACTTTAGACGCAGCAGAAAGGGAATGGTTTTTGGGGCTACATTTGGGAAGGAGCAAAATCCAAGGATATTTTTATTGAGTGGATGGCTTTAACCTGTGAATTAGATTTCGCTAAAGTTGAGGCAGACGGTACAGGTGGTAAAGATAAAAAATATAGCCTGCGGACTCGCAGTGAATTGGGTAATTTAATTCAAGAAGCTGAGAACTGGTTACAAAATGACTACCCAAAAATTGTTCAGGATATGCAGGTAGTTTTTGGTGAAGGAAAGGTACAGGATTTTTTCGCTCCTTTGGGCAGTAAACGTGTTGGCACAAAAACCAGCACGGCTCAAGCTGCTATTAAACGCGCTAAAGATTCCTTATCAGCCCTAACAGCCGCAGAAGAAAATCAATACACTAGCATTGCAGTTGAAAATCAGCCGACAATTTTACTTGCAGCAGCAAAATGGCGTTTTTCATTACTCCTAGATATCAATTCTGTCTATCGCCGCGACGATTACAACAGTATGCAAGTGGATGAAAACATTAAGACTCTTAATTTTGAGGATGATTCAAAACCCTTGTGGGAACGCATCCGTCGCGCCGAACTTTTCGCTAAATCGGTACAAGATTTTGCAGAATGCATTTGCGATCGTGTTGATTCTCTAAAAGAAGAAATCAAGGTAGAGGTCAAGGAATTATCTTGTTTTCCCGTGTCTTTGTTTACTTTATCTTTAGAAAAAATCCGCGATATCTTGGATGGAGCGTTGCATTATAGCTCTCCTCAAAGTAGTACAGGTAGAAAACAGGTGACAGAAGCAG
This sequence comes from Nostoc sp. DSM 114160, assembly GCF_053470305.1. Lineage (NCBI taxonomy): Bacteria > Bacillati > Cyanobacteriota > Cyanophyceae > Nostocales > Nostocaceae > Nostoc > Nostoc sp. DSM 114160. Next base: position 1,386,712 of record NZ_JBPFGO010000003.1, read on the forward strand.
GAACTCTTGGTCAATCTCTGAAAGATTTAAAAGTTGCTGATGCCACTGAAAGATTACTACAGCTAGGGCGAGAAGTTGGGATTGACCTAAACCTTCAGAAACAAACTCCTTTAGGAGAAATTGACGGTTTAATTATTAGTGGATTTCGTCGTCTTAAGCAAGCCTACGAACAACTTACAGAAAGACTTAGTAATATTAAAAACAGACTGGATAAATTGCAAGATGTTCTAAATGATGCTCCTGCTGATTTCAATTATCCTAAAAACTTACAACCAATTACTAAATTATCGGCGCAACCACTCCTGATTGAAGATGCTTTAACCGACATCAAAGATGATGATGCTGAACGTCTTCGTGGTGACTCGACTTATGATAAGCCTGCTAAATTTGGGAACTTTAAACCATTAATGGATGCAGCCATTGAATCATTGCTAACCGAACCAAAACGGAGCTTAGATGGTTTATCAGGTCAGGTCTTATCTTTAGAAAACGCAGTCACAAGTTACTACAAACAACTGTTAAATGATACAAGTTTAGAAGCTATAGAACAGGGTGTGAATGCTTTACTCAAAATACAAGGAATACAAGGAAAATCTCCCTATAACAAGTTTACACTGGTAGAATTGGAAGCAACAGGAAGCTTGAAGGGTGCGATCGCACTTAAAGAACAACGTCGCCAAGAATGCCTAAAAATAGCAGAAAACATCCTTGCTTCTACAGGTATTTCCTTCGACCGCTGGCAGCGAATTATCACCGCTATTAACTCAGAACGTGACCCCCAATTAGAACCAGATGAAGCGGAGAAGCTTGTTAATCAAGGCTTTCTCATTCGCACATATCGGCTGGGAGCAAAAACATCATGAACGCTTTCGTTTGGTTAGCGGGAACCTTAGCAACCCATCGCCGCCGTCGCATTTTACAAGATGTAATATCTGCTCAACCTATAGAAAATCAACTCCCGTCTTCTGGTTTGTGTCTGCTATTTGGCAGCGATTTTCAGAAAGCCGACGAAAAACAGCAACAACAATGGTACAACTGGACTCAAGAGCCAGGAAGGATACTATTATTAATTCCCCCATTTGAAACAGAAAAATCTTCTATCCCCTGTGAATGGCAAATCCGGCGGCATTCTGGTGTGAGAGCAAAGCCAGATGTACCCTTACTTCAGGTACTGGCTCCAGAAGTGCGTTACGAACTTCAAGGAAAATTACAAACTGTCACTCAAATTGGCGGTGCTTGGGATGATTTCAGCATTAATACTGCATACTACCGTAAGCACCCCCACTCTGGAATCTTTGCCATTACTTGTCTACCGTTATGGTCGTTAGCTGTACTCGATCAAGAACAAGAACTGCAAAAATGGCTGGAGCAACTACATAGTATTGCTGGTCAACCTGTTGCCAAAGCAGTAAAGCAAACTTTATTTCAGCCAAAACCAGAACACTTTACTGTCATGCTACACTTGCTTACCCAAAAATTTGCTGATGCATCAACAGCACTCACAGCACTACAAAATTCAACTATTTTCTCTATGGATAGGAAAACCGCCCAAACCTATTAGCTGACCTGCAATTTCAGGGATTGGTTGAAGGAGCCAAGTTAACAGAACTTGGTCAAGATGCAATTCGTGGCAGTTCCTATTTAGCCTATGCAGAAGCTCTGGAGGCATTAGCTTTATGACACAAACTTTTAACACTCAGGGGCGATCGCTAGCACAAACGCTCGCTATTCAATCACAGGTTAATTTAGCAGGAACAGTTGGTCGTATCCTAAAACAAATTAGAGATATTGAGCGCGTCGCCCCGTTTTTTTCTCAAGCGGGTTTAGTGCGCTCAATTAACCGTCCCAATCCTTTAAACCTCTGCGTAGCAGGAATTGCAACTAAAGCCACAACTACAAAAACTATCGGGGGCTTCCTCTATGCGGCGGCGGCGGTTCGTGTTGATTTAGCAGTTGATAATAATATCATTTCCACAGTTGGTCAGGATAGCACCTGCGAACTTGACGATATCAACTACGAAAACCAATCAAAACGCCTGCAACTTATAGGTGTGCGCCAAGCTTATGAAATGGCAGATCGAGCAATGCGATCGGAAAATTTTTACGACCTGATTTTGCTAGATTGTCCTCTGGTACTAGACCGCAGCATGGTGCCTTTGCGAGAAGCAGAGAGTTATGCTAGTTATCGCAGTGCTTTTGATAGTGCCACAACAGCAATTTCTAATTTTTGGTCAACTCACCGCCAAAAGCTACAGCCCTGGAATCCCAATGGTACTGCTGTTGTGGGCTTGGCATCAGAGCGTTACGGAGCGATCGTTTACATTGCTCAACAAGACTTACGCACAGTAGAAGGTCGTAAACATATCCTGAGTAGTGAGGGAATTGATGCAAATCTAACTCGTCAAATTATCGGTTCAGAAGAAGCGATCGCCGGAATCGGGGAAAGACGCTTTATTTATGGCATTCTCAACAGCTACACCCGCACAGCAGCTTTTCGCTTGAATGTGCAAACACCGCGTATGGAACCAAGCGATGTAATTTCTTTAGGCGTACTCGGTTATCACTTCAAAGCAGCACAAACCAATACCCCTCAATTACTGCAATTAATTGGGGATGAACCTCACTGGAACCAAAATAACCTTGATTGCATTTGTTCTCAAGTCATGGCACTTACAGTAACTGGAAGTTCCCAAGCGACTCCTTTACCAATCCAGTTGGCAGAAAGAGAACAACAAGCTTTAGATAATTTTCTCGAATATTACAGTCAAAGTCTACAAGCAGAAATCAGACGGCGTGAAGTTGAGAATTTATGGTTATCTGATCTAGATGATTTTTCTTAATAATCTATCTATAAAAACGGCAATGAAAAATCAAATTCTAGGCAAATTGGTAGGTAATACTGGCGATCCCAACAATCTCACAATGATTCTCTCCTCTTCGTTTGCTGGTAGACGAGGCGAGTTTGTCCGCATTTGTCACCAAGAACGCCAAGAAGAACCAGAAATTAATGTACTAGGGCGAATTAACGGTATCATCCGCAGCAATGTTCTCTACAACTCAGAAATGGGGCAATCCCTTACAGATTTAGAACTACTACCAGGCGCTCAAATTACCGGAGAACGGTTAATTGCCAAACTAGAACTTGTTGGTTATAAAGACCCATATACAGGCCAAATTAAAATTCCCCGCCGCGCCCTTGACCCTGGCGCGAAAGTCGAAACTGTAGACTATCAATTCCTTAGCTCATTCTACGAATTTGATGAACAAACCAGTTTACATATAGGCAACTTAGTAGGTTATGAATCTGGCGACAACATTGTTCCTGTCTACTTAGAAGTTAACCGCTTGGTAACAGAACATCTGGCAGTCTTGGCAATGACCGGTTCGGGAAAATCTTACACAGTTGGTCGCATTATTGAGCGTATTGTCACCCTCAATAATGGCACAGTTGTGGTTTTTGACCCCCACGGCGAATATGGTCGCGCTCTGCAAGGTGGTAATTTGCAATTCAATCTTGACTTTAGCAATCTTGATGACCCCCGCGATCGCAAGAGTATTCCCGAAATCCAAGAAAATTTTCAGCGTTTGCAAGAAGTTGGTGCGGGAGTTGTAGTTTACACTCCTCAAAACACTACATTCCGCGAGAAATATGCAGGTAAAAATCAAGAATTGGCACTTCAGTTTGACCGCTTTGAAATGGATGATGTGAGTGAAATTCTGCCTGGATTAACAGAGCCTCAACAGCGGGTACTTGATGTAGCCATTCGTTACTGGAAAACAAGTGAAAAAACTGAACCAAGAGATATTAACTCTTTACGGTACTACTTAGGAGATGGTTTAGAAAAGTTACGAGAGTGGGAAGAACTTAGTTCTGCCGAAGCTGCTGCCTTGAATAGCCGCAGTGCAGCAGTTGCTTCCATGAAACTGTCACGGGTTCTCAACGAAGCCCAAAGTTTTTATTCCGCAGCCTTAGCTAGACCTACGGATATATATGATATGGTAGGTCGACCCAGTGATAAGCGCGGTAGGCTTGTAGTGGTTGACTTACAAGGTTTAAGCGATACAGCAAAACAAATTATTACAGCTTTGATATCTAGTGAAATTCTCCGCGCTGCTGCCAGTAAAACAGACCGCATTCGTCCCTGTTTTCTGGTTTATGAAGAGGGACACAATTTTGCTCCCGCAGGACAACAAGCAGTAAGTCATCGCATTATCAAAAAGATTGCAGGTGAAGGACGTAAATTTGGGATTGGGTTTGCCATTGTGAGTCAGCGTCCCTCAAAGCTAGATTCTGATGTAACTTCGCAATGCAATACCTTAATTACTATGCGCTTAAAAAATCCCGACGATCAGAGGTTTATTACTAAAACTTCGGACATGGTGAGCAAAGCTGATATCGAAGAATTACCCAGTCTTTCTACCGGAGAAGCATTGATTTGTGGACGCTCAATTCCTGCACCATTGTTAGTAAAAATCGGTACTAAAGCACTGATTCACGGTGGACAGTCACCAGAAGTTCTCGATCTGTGGGGACGATTCAATGGCTGAACGTTTTGAAAGCGCTATAACTACTGAACTGCAAAATCTTAAAACGGCTCAAAATCTGTTACCAATTTGGAATATTCAATGGGGAGTTGAGGATTTAGGTTTATCAATTCACAGCTTGGGGATGACCTACTTAGCCTTATTAGGCAATCATCTTGGTTACGTAGGAGTTGCAGAAGTTCAAGCATTACAAAAAGGACAATACGCTTATATTGGGGATGATGTGCGCTCAGATGCAGTTTGGTTTGACCAAACCACTCATTCGCCTTTTCTGATTGCTGAATTTGAGCGCTACAGCAGCGTAGAAGATCAGTCGAAATTAGAAGGTAAGGTGAAAAACTTGTTGCTGGCACAGCATCGTTGGCAGGAAACAGCAGAATTATTATTATTGGCTTACTGGACAAAAAGACTTATCTCGCCTCCTGAACACTCAAATTTCCAGCAAATTATCAACAGAGGATTTGAAACTCAAGCAAAAGAACGAGTCAAAGGCAGCAGTAGAGGGCAGTTGCTCGTACTTGAATTTGCCATGCGAAAAAACATTAACCCTTCAATTTATCATTTGTCAGAGATTATTCTCAGAGAAAACTGATGAGTCGTAAATCTAAATTTTTTATTCCACGGGCTGATCGGCGATTAGGCAATCGCTACGAACTCCTTGAATGTTTAGGAGATGGTACTTACGGTTGGGTTTGGCGAGCGCAACGTCTAGAAGACAATCAAATTGTTGCGGTCAAAATTCCCAAAGAACAGGGGGCAAAAAATGAAGACCTTGCCGAGGGTTCAGCATTGGTGGGTGCAGAAACTCATCCCAACGTTATTAAAGTGTTTTGGATGGGACGAATTCCCCCAGAGCGCGAATGGTATGCCATTGAAATGGAGTATTTCCCCAGCCTGACTCTTTCTCAACTGCTTGATCAAGGAAAACAAGGATTTGTCGCTAGTTACAAGCGAGTCCTTGATATTTACCAGCAAGTTTTAATGGGAGTACAGCATCTTCACCAACTCGGAATGTCCCACGGTGACATTAAACCCCAAAATATTCTTGTTTCTGGCGACCAGGTAAAATTGACTGATTTTGGCTGTAGTGTGTTACCTGATGATATATATGCCCGGACTCGTGAAAATGGTGGAACAGTTCTTTATTCAGCACCTGAAGTAGTAGGCTCAACTTTAAAAGGGCGTACTGCTGAAACCCTTTTTAAAGCTGATATCTACAGTTTGGGTGTATTAATTTACCATTTAGTCACAGCGCGACTACCTCACGATACTCTCAGTCAAGTTGCTCGGTATACACCTTTTCCCCGTCCTCGTGAGATTAATTCATCGGTTTCATCAACTTTAGAAGATTTTATTTTACGCTGCCTTGCCTTTGAACCAATAAATCGCTGGGAATCGGTCTCAACAATGGCGATCGCATTTAGACAAGTTGCTAATACTCAAATAGATTATCAACCCATGCGTATCTTGTCACATCGGCAGCAACCTTCTGAAGATTGGTCAACCCAGGCTTTACGGTTGTTAGAAGCAAAAGCCTACTCTCAACTAGAAAATTTAGCACATTTAGAGTTTGAAAGTAGCTCTGACCCCCATGCTTTCTTACTGATGATCACCGCAGCATACAGAGACAGAAGGTATTTTGATTGCCTAAGAGATATTGAAGCACATCCATACTTGTTAAATGCCGATTCTCCTTTAAGAGGCGATCTTTATCGCATTGGATTAGCTGCATATATGCAAACGCGGCAAATTCATCAAGCTGTTGAAATGGTAGAAAAGTGTTTAGCAATTGAGGGCCTTTTGCCAGACCCCTGTTACTTAAAAAAGCTTCACTTTTGGGTTTACAGGCAAGGTATGAAGATGCCGCTAAGATTTTGTTATTGTTGAATCGCGAACACCCAAACTATCCTGCCATCCTTAAACGCCTTGTGTTGGTTTTTGAGCAATTGAGAGATACAGGTAAAGCTGTTGCTTTTTTGCAAGCGTATGCAAAAATACTACCTAATGACCAATGGGCGAGACTCAAACTGGATCAGTTCAATGCTATCAGAGTTCTTTAACTTTTATATAAATTCCGTCCACAAAGAAAAGTGAGCAAGATGCCCGCAGCACAAGATTGAATAAATTATTTTTTAGAAATACCTAAGTCTGAGCCATTACCTAAATAAATAGAAAATAGCCGTCATATACGTTCTGGTGAAGGCAGTTTATGACGGCTACTTGATTTATTGGGCACAGGTAGAGAGGGTTATTAATTTAGGACTTATATCATGTCCGGTTGAAGACTTATCATTTAGAGGGCAGGGAGCAGGGAGCAGGGGGAAAAAGACTTTTGGGATTTTTGCACAGATACGGTAATCATAAGTGATTAGGCGGACATGAGATTATGCATTGACAAAAACAGCTAAGTGTGGATGACCTCTCTTTACAAGGCAGAGCCTTGTAACGCTCTTGTCGGAGGCTCTGCCTCCCGTCAAACCAGAAGGCAGAACTTTTAGCTTAACAAGCCTACTATCCACATGATGGTTAATGTGTAAACTGCGTAAGTTCTATAATTATTATTCAATAATCGCTACTAAGTAAGTGTGTGGGAGAATTCCAAGTATGTAACGAAATATAAATTTAGGCAATACCTTAGAAATTCCTTATTTCACAGTTTTGACAAAACTAAACATATATCGGTTTTATCGTGCCTACCTATTTACTTGAAATCAGAATTTTATATAAGTTATGAAATTCTGATTTTTTGAGCCAAGTTCCCATCTGTGCCAGTTGGTTTCCAACTTTATTCTCTAGTTTCCACATTTATTATTCAGTTTCCAACTTTATTCTCTTTTTACAACCTACAGCTGATAAGAAGCCGTCAAAGCCACTGCTAAAGCATCCGCAGCATCATCCGGCTTAGGAATTTCATCTAAATCTAACTCCCGCGCCACCGCTTCTTGCACTTCTGACTTATCAGCATTGCCATAGCCTGTTAAAGCTTGTTTAATTTGAGCCGGAGTAAACTCTACATAAGGAAGACGACGCTGCCCCAACACTAAAATGACTATACCCCGCGCCTGTGCAACCAGGATAGTACTTGACATCCGATAGAAGAAGAGTTTCTCGATTGCCACTAAGTCTGGTTGAAATTCCTCTATCAGGGTGTGTAAATCATCAAACAAGGTACATAAGCGCTGGCCCATTTCTACATCTGCTGACGTTTTAATTACTCCAAAATCCAGCATATTTACTGTAGTCTCTTGCACCTTTTTGAGATTTTGTGTACAGCTAATTGCCCCAAATCCTAAAATTGCCAGTCCTGGATCTAATCCTAAAATTCGTTTTTCCATTAAATTCACTTTTATCAAGCCAGGGTATTGTTTAACTAGAAATCCTGGCAATGTTCACGACTTGCTCTTAGTCTAATAGGATTGATAAATATAATAGTTTCACGCGTGGTTTTTTAAACCAAGCGGTGTAAATTTTCTGTTAATTATTGTTTGTAGCACTGCTCCAAATCAGGTATGTCAATTGGTTTTCTCAGACAAGCCCTCAACGCCCTGCAAAAGCAGTCGCGCTCTCGTACTTCCTATCGAGTTAACCAGTGGTTCAAATGGTTATCCCCTGGACTATCGGTAAAACGTTGGTTGTTAATTAGTGTTGGGGGTGTACTGCTGGCGAGTTTGGGGTTAGCCATTTGGATTAAGCTAACCCCAATTTTTTGGATGATTGAGTTGGTTAGAGGTTTCTTGGGAGTAATCACCAACCTCTTACCGAACTATATCAGTGGGCCTTTGGTACTGCTTGGCGGCTTGCTGTTAGTGCTTTGGGGGCAAACTCGGACTGTCGGCTCAATTACTAAGGTACTAAGAGCAGAAGGCGGAGAGGAACTCATTGATGTCTTGCTGGCCCATCGTCGATTGTACCGAGGCCCAAAAATAGTGGTAATTGGTGGTGGTACGGGACTTTCTACGTTGTTGAGAGGACTGAAAACCTATAGCGCTAATATTACTGCAATTGTTACTGTCGCCGATGATGGTGGATCTTCTGGGCGTTTGCGTCAAGAATTTGGAGTGCTACCACCAGGAGATATTCGCAATTGTTTGGCTGCACTAGCAGATGAAGAAAAGTTATTAACAGAATTGTTTCAATACCGTTTTCGGGCTGGAGATGGATTAACTGGGTCACAGTTTTGGCAATTTGTTTTTAACGGCAATGAGCGATATTACTGGAGATTTAGAACAAGCAGTTGCAGCCAGTTCTAAAGTTCTAGCGGTGCGAGGACAAGTACTACCAGCAACTCTCAGTGATGTTCGCCTCTGGGCAGAATTAGCCGATGGTCGTCGGATTGAGGGGGAGTCTAGTATTCCCAAAGCTGGCGGTAAAATTGTCAAAATTGGCTGCATTCCGGCTAATCCTCCGGCGGTGCCAGCAGCTATTAAAGCAATTAAAGAAGCTGATTACATTATTATTGGCCCAGGTAGCCTTTATACAAGCTTAATTCCTAATTTATTAGTACCAGAAATTGCCGATGCGATCGCTCAATCAGATGCCCCCCGTATTTATATCTGCAATATCATGACTCAACCAGGAGAAACTGAAGGCTATACTGTTGCCGATCACATCAGAGCAATTGATGCTGCTTGCGGACAAAGACGACTATTCGATGCTGTATTAATACACAAAAAATCTCCTTCGGAGCAATCACTTATCCGCTACGCCCAACAAAACTCCCATCCCGTTTTCCTCGATAGAGAAGCCGTAACTCAACTAGGGCGACGGATTGTTCCAGCGAATGTTTTGTATGAAGATGAAACAGGTTTTGTACGTCACAATCCGCAGAAACTAGCACAAGTGTTATTACGGTGGTACGGTAGAGGTCATCACTTAAGATAAAAAATTAGTCATTTGTTCTTTGTTTAGACTAATGACTAATGACTAATGACTAATGACTAATTATGAAAATTTTTCTTGCAGATACAGAAGCGACGCTGCGCTTAGGTATTACTCTTGGCGAATCCCTGACATCTGGCAGCGTGATTTTACTAGAAGGTGATTTGGGCGCTGGTAAAACTACTTTAGTTCAAGGCATTGGTAAAGGTTTAGGAATTGCTGAACCCATTGTCAGTCCTACTTTCACGCTGATTAATGAGTACACTGAAGGACGCTTTCCCCTTTACCATCTGGATTTATATCGCTTGGAACCGCAAGAAGTCGCAACCCTAAATTTAGAAAGTTACTGGGAAGGTGTTGAAGTGATACCAGGAATTGTGGCAGTTGAATGGGCAGAACGATTACCCTACAAGCCAGATAGTTATCTGAGCGTGAGTTTGACTTATGGATATGAAGGCACTCGTCAAGTCGAACTCACACCATTCAATTGTGCCATTAGCAAAATCATTGCCGCAATTTAAGCTCATTTCCCGCCTAAAGTACGAGGGATTTTAGTTTTTTGACCGCAACACTCAAAAATTCCTGCAAATAATCGAGAGAGAACTTTACACTCGTCCTATCTGCCACTACCACGTTCGCCACCGTCAGTTTCTAACATTGTTATCTCAACCAAAACAAAAATATTTAATCAGCTTTTCTTCAATAGAAAACTGGTAGTCAGCTTTGCTGACACCTGCTCCTATAAATTTAGGAGAGTTCCCAACACACTGGCTTTCTTTAAAAGGGAGACTATTTTTTCTTTCACTCCCTCAAATCCAGGCGGGGTTATCTTATCCGAATAGTATTGAACCTAAAGTGATTCTTAACTAAATAGGATATATGAATCAAGCAAGTGTAAATAAACTGTTGTTGGGGTCAATGAAAGTTTTGAGAGAACTTAGTCAGCTCCGATTGAATCTGATTAGTTCCCTACGTGGTTTAAAAAAGGAATCTAGATTATTTAGCAGCGAATGCTAGTAAAAAAGTTAAACAATCATCAGTTTATGTATAATTTTAACTTTCCTCACACTTAGTATTCCCAAGTTAAGTTCACAATCTATACAAAAAAATAAAGTATTTTATAAATTCACAAAATTAGTTCTAATAATTTTAACTAGCAATAAATTCTTATATTCACATCTGTAATTAACACCGATTTCAATAAAATATTTAACTAAAATATCTCGTATTTATACATATTTTATCTAGAAATACAAGACACAAAAAAAGCAAACCATCTAAAAATACGGGGTTTTATCTGTAGACTGAACTTTTTGTTACACCTATCACTTCAGAATCAAGTAAAAATGCTTAATTTACGACTAAACGCCGTAGATTAAGCATTTTTGCAATGGGTAGAGTCTCAATGCTTGTCGGGTTTTGGGAGGGGAAAGAAAAAACCTTTAACCTTTAGCCTTTAACCTTTTCCCCAAATCCAATTCCGAGTTAAAAATCCACAAAGCGTGCAGTATTGGGTAGAGTCTTTTGTCGAACAAGTGCAGACTCTTAACTAGTTGATGCTACTTTTGTTACAAATCTTAACCAAAATTCTATTCCGATATATCGCGATATATTCCGATATATCGTATATTAGAGAAAGTTGATTTGAGATTTACTTATGTTTAGACATTTTCGATCACGTTTTGGCGCACCTGCATGGGCAGGAGTTAGCGAGGAGGATTCATTGCTTGTCAGGTCTTGGTTTGGACATGGCAAGCATCATGGTAGACATCATGACAAACGCTTTGATAATGAAATGTTTGGTCGTGGTTGGGGAGATGAATACCGGACTCGTCGGGGTGACATCAAGTTCATTCTGCTGGAATTGTTATCTGAGCATCCTAGTCATGGTTACGACCTGATTAAAGAGATGGAAACTCGCTATGGTGGTTTCCGTCGCCTCAGTCCTGGCTCAGTGTATCCAACACTCCAATTGTTGGAAGAAGGAGGTTATCTCAAGAGCGTACAGGAAGGGGGCAAGCGGATTTATACGATTACGGATGAAGGTAAACAATTATTGGCAGAACGTTCCCAACAAGAACCTTCAGACACTCCTTGGGATACCTTCAAAAGTTTTGTTACAGGTAAGCCCCAAGAGTTTATTGAGTTGCGGAATGCCGCCACAGAGTTAGCTGCTGCGGTGGCGCAGGTGGCTCGTAGTGGCAATATGGAGCGGATAAATCGGGTGCGCGAGCTTTTAGAGCAAGTTAAACGGGAAATCTACGCGATTCTGGCTGAAAAATAAGTAGAGGCTCGTAGTAAGACATTAGTCCTTAGTTTCTAAGCAGCAAATTGCTTACTACAACTCCTCTAGTACTTTGCTCGCGCTGTCGATCGCATTAGCGTTCGCTGTCCAACATCTGCATTTGATGTCGATCGTAACGAGTGCCTGCGATCGCAGATGCAGGAATTGCTGCTTCAATACGGGTTAAGTCTTCTGGGGATAGATTTACATCGAGCTAGGGGAAAAATAGTTAGACCATTGAACCAAGTTGGCGATGTTGAATTTTATTTTGGGTAGTCATATAGGGCTTCTCAGTTGTTTTACTACTAGCTTAGATTCAAAATTATTCGCATCTTTGCGTAACTATACGCTGCCTGTAGGACGCACGATAATCTCATTCACATCAACGTCATCCGGTTGTTCGATTGCAAAGGCGATCGCTCTGGCGATCGCCTCAGCCGGAAGCGCAATCTTGCGGAATTCCTCCATACCTTTGCCAGCTTCGGGGTCAGTAATGCTATCGGCTAGTTCCGACTCCGTTACACCCGGTGAAATAACTGTAACGCGAATGTCAGTATTTTCCTGACGCAGCCCCTCCGAAATTGCCAACACCGCGAACTTAGTTGCTGAGTAAACGGCGCAGGTTGGCCAGACAGCGTGTCCGCCGATGGAGGACAGGTTGACGAACTGGCCAAATCCTTGGCGTTTCATCAGCGGTAGCCCAGCAGCAATGCCATTGAGTACGCCACGGATGTTCACATCAATCATCCAGTCCCATTCATCAACTTTCAGCGCTTCTAGCTTCGAGAGCGGCATAACGCCTGCATTGTTAACGATGACATCAATGCGGCCAAATTTGCTCTGAGCAAATTCTACAAAGGCTTGGAAGTCGGCGCGATTAGTAACATCAAGAGTCTGATACTCCGCCGAGCCTCCCTCAGCGCGGATTGTAGCCACGAGGTTTTCCAGCCGTTCCGTGCGTCGTGCGCCCAGGATGACGTGGATGCCCTTACGAGCGAGCAGACGTGCTGTTGCCTCACCGATACCGCTACTTGCGCCTGTAATTAGTACGACTTTCTGTTGGTTGGTAGTCATAAAACCGGATCTCCAAGTTGTTGTATTCTCTAGCACACTCTTAATCTAAGGGAGTCAAAGCTTGATGCGGTAATCTGAACCTGCGAAATTCTTGCCTAATCCTGCATTTTTATTCATGTTTATCATAAAAAGATAAACTGACCTCAGCGGCTAAATAGATTGCGGCTGCCCTGAATGTTAGTTTAATAAAGGATTTCAAACGAGATTATGGAACAGACTGTTAGAAAGCAGCAGTCCGAGCTAGCCGCTCTGATTGCACAAAACAGTAATGGAGATGGTGTCCATCCCACAGCGATCGAGCGGTTATTCCTGATCCGTTCATTACAACCTACTGCCCCTCTCCATACCCTGCATGAGCCTGCCCTGTGTATCGTCGCTCAGGGCAAGAAACAGGTAATGTTGGCAGACAATCTGTATGTTTATGGTCAAGACCAATATTTGGTGGTGTCCATCGATCTGCCTGTTGTCGGTCAAGTGATTGAAGCAACGCCAAGCCTTCCGTATTTGTGTCTTCGGCTCGATTTAGATATGGGAGAACTCAGCACACTGATGATGGAGGCAAAACTAGAGGCTCCTGCGAACGAACCACCAGAACCGGGCTTGTCTATTAATCCTGTTAGCCCGCAACTGCTTGATGCTGCAATCCGACTTGTGCGATTGTTGGAAACGCCTCAAGATATTGCCATCCTCGCACCTTTGATTGTCCGAGAAATTCTCTACCGTTTGTTATCTGGCGAACACAGTGCTAGATTGCGACAGATTGCTTTAGTCGATAAACAATTCCAAGCAATTAGCAGAGCGATCAATTGGCTGAAATGGAACTACGAAAAACCATTTCGGATCGATACGATCGCTCGTGAAGCGCGCATGAGTCCCTCGTCGCTTCATCATCACTTTAAGTCTGTCACCACCATGAGTCCTTTGCAATATCAAAAACAACTTCGGCTTCAACAAGCCCGTCGTCTGATGCTGGGGCAAGGTATGGATGCAGCAACAGCTAGTCATTATGTGGGTTATGAAAGTCCCTCACAGTTCAGCCGTGAATACAGTCGCTTGTTCGGCGCACCACCGTTGCGTGATATGGCTCGGTTAAAAAGTGGAGTTTTTGGGGATGGGGAGAAATCAATTCAAAATTCAAAATTCAAAATTCAAAATTAAAGAATTTCTGCCTTCTGCCTCCTGCCTCCTGCCTCCTCTTCCCCATGTCCTCAAAAATTAGAAGCGATCGCACTTAAATCTGGCTCGATGAGTGAGTTTAGCAATGTCCATAACTGCAAATCAGTAAAGTCTGGAATTGCCATAAATGCACCGACTGACTGCAAAATTTGCGGCTCGTGGGTGGAGGCGATGCCAATGGTGCGGATATCTGCACCCACTGCTGAACGAATCCCAGAGGGAGAGTCTTCTAAAGCGATCGCTTCTTCTGCTGTAATCCCCAATTTATTCAGGGCAACTTGGTAGGGCACAGGATCGGGTTTACCTGCAATACAATCATCCGCTAAAACAACTGTATGGAAAGCTTCTTTTATCCCCAAAACCTCTAGCATAAATTCTGCATTTAATCTAGGAGCATTAGTTACTAATGCTCGTTTTAATTGATGTGTTTCTGTCCATGCTAGTAGTTCAGAAAATCCACTTAGCGGTTTGAGATGTGGGGCTAGCTTGCGGAAGAACGCCTCTTTTTCGTCTGCAAATTGTTGCCCTTCTGCTGCCGATAATTGTGGCAGAATGTCTTTAACAATTTCTGGATTTAGCCTTCCACTAATTCGGGATTTATAAAATGTTTCATCTATTTCTATGCTGTAATTTAACAGCATTTCCCGCCAAGCTCGGTAGTGTATAGGATCGGTATTGACAATAGTGCCGTCTAGGTCAAAGAGAATTGCAGCCAGCATGATTTTTGGGTAAAATGTAAATAATTGTTAACTTAATTTAAATAGTTTACATTGTTTTTTGCCTTTAGTGATTGTTCCTTTGTTAATACGGGGATTGGGGACTGGAGAAGAAAATTTCAAGAGTCACAAATTACTTTGCTAAATCCTAAAATCTATACTGAATAGGGCATATAAGGGTAGACAGGTAAAATCTCTGGGCAAACTGCCGTATAATTGATAACCTTCTTCGTAAACAAATGGTAGCCGCCACAAACTTTTTTCGCGTTGACGATTTATTAGTGCAGATTTACAACTCTGAAGTCGAAATGGCCGAGGATGTTGCCGTAATCGTGCAAAAGTATTTACAGCAAGTTCTTAATCTTCAGGATACAGCTGCTGTATTGTTAGCTACAGGTAACTCCCAACTCAAATTTCTTGATGCTTTGATTGCATTGGGTGGTGTAGATTGGTCACGGATTATTCTGTTTCATCTAGATGAATATTTGGGAATTACTGCCGATCATTCTGCTAGTTTTCGGCGTTATATGCGAGAACGTGTAGAAAATCGGGTTAACCCTAAGAAATTTCACTATATAGAAGGTGATACATTACAACCAGTAGCAGAGTGCGATCGCTACACTAAATTATTGCAAGCACAACCGATTGACTTATGCTGTCTTGGTGTTGGCGAAAATGGACATTTAGCTTTTAACGATCCGGCTGTAGCAAATTTTCAAGATCCTTACAGCGTAAAACTGGTAAAGCTGGATACTGTAAACCGTCAGCAACAAGTAAGTACAGGTCACTTTCCGAATTTAGAAAATGTTCCACAGTATGCTTTTACTGTTACCATCCCAACAATTTGTTCGGCTAAAAAAATTATCTGTCTTGCTCCAGAAAAACGTAAAGCGAATGTGGTAAAAGATATGCTGCAAAGCTATATCGGTACAGACTGTCCAGCTTCTATTCTTCGTCAACAACCACAAGCAACGTTGTTTTTAGATGTTAATTCTGCTAGTAGACTAGAATAAATTTTGACTTATTAACACCTAAATATTCCAAGCTAATTATTGCAGCGATCGCTGGAATTGCAATTCAGAAGCTTTGCAAAGTGGCAGATTTTTATTAGCTGACATTCAAAACAACGAAGTAGATGCTACTGGACAAGCGATTCTATGTTTTATCGCCGCTCAAGGGGAAGGGGCTATAGTCAGCCGCCAAACTCTATTGCAACAGTTCCCTGATGCTGATATTATTTTCAACTTGCTGTTGCAACGGAAGTTAATTGAGGAAGTTGACGACGGCTATCGCTTTCAAGTGGAGTTTATTCGTCG
The DNA here is from genome assembly GCF_053470305.1 of Nostoc sp. DSM 114160. Lineage (NCBI taxonomy): Bacteria > Bacillati > Cyanobacteriota > Cyanophyceae > Nostocales > Nostocaceae > Nostoc > Nostoc sp. DSM 114160. Next base: position 1,402,701 of record NZ_JBPFGO010000003.1, read on the forward strand.
CTGGTTTATTTGAATTATGTCTGATAAGTTAACTTCTGACAAATACTACTTGTGCTGGCGTAATTGCTCTACTATATAATCTTCTAGTTCTTGTTTTTCTCTGTTACTAGCATTTCGTTGATAAGTTCTTCCAGTTTCTTGAATAAACCTACGTTTCTCGCTGGGAGAAGATTTGAGTTTACCTCCAGTTCCTTGCAGCTTTTGCTGTAATTCTTCCCAAGTTTTTTCACCCACACTTTCACCTAGTTTGACCAGTGCCTTTGGAAGTAACATTTTTGCTTCTCTTTGAAAATCTTCTTCTGTCTCAAGGGAAGCTAAATCTATATTGCTAAAGTCGATATCGATTTGAAACTTATTCATACAATTGTATTTATTTTGTTCAAAATTATTACCAAAATCCGGGAAAGATGGGTTTTCAATTTTCAGTTACGATCGCCAGATAGTATGATTGTACTGTTTGATGTTGGTCACTGTTGAAAATATCAATTCCGAAAGTTGATTTAATACTTCCGGTAGTATAGCCTTACTTAATCATTCATCACAAGATTCTCGGCTTATTGAAACAAGTGGGAAATCTCAGCCTTTTGGTTTTCATTTATAAAAGAAGATTGCTATATATTCAAAAAGAATACACATAACTAATGACCGTACAACCAAGTTAGCAATATTAGAAATGCTATCTTAAAAACAAGGTCATTTGCTCAGTTTTTGAGGATAATACTATGACTACAACGCTCAAAGAGCCTAATTCTATTGAGTCATTGCTAGGTAAAGAGGCTGAAGACCTGCTTACTTACAAAGCAAAAGTTTCTCGTGATTTAATACATTTGCCGGGCCCAGACTTTGTAGATCGCATCTGGCTCAACAGCGATCGCAATCCTCAAGTATTGCGTAATCTCCACTTACTTTACTCTACTGGTCGTCTGGCAAATACAGGCTATCTCTCGATTTTACCAGTAGACCAAGGGATTGAACACTCAGCTGGCGCGTCTTTTGCGCCCAATCCAATTTACTTTGACCCAGAAAATATTGTCAAGTTAGCGATCGCCGCAGATTGCAATGCTGTTGCTACTACTTTGGGGACATTAGGTATAGTTTCGCGCAAGTATGCCCACAAAATTCCCTTTATTGCCAAAATCAATCACAACGAATTGCTGACTTTCCCCAATCAATTTGACCAGGTATTGTTTGCGGATGTCGAACAAGCTTGGAATTTAGGGGCGGCGGCGATAGGTGCGACAATTTACTTTGGTTCGGAGCATTCTACCAGACAAATTCAAGAAATCAGCAAAGCTTTTAAACGCGCCCACGAACTCGGTTTGGCAACAATTCTCTGGTGTTATCTGCGGAATAACGCCTTTAAACAAGATAAAGATTACCACCTTGCAGCCGACCTCACCGGACAAGCGAATCATTTGGGTGTAACCATTGAAGCCGACATTATCAAACAAAAGTTACCCGAAAATAACAATGGTTACGGTGCAATTGCCAAAGCCAGTGGTAAGAGTTACGGCAAAACCGATGAGCGGGTTTACACAGAGTTGACAACCGATCACCCAATTGATTTAACTCGTTATCAAGTACTCAATTGTTACTCCGGGCGTGTAGGGCTAATTAATTCTGGTGGCGCGACTGGTAAAAACGACTTCGCCGAAGCAATACGCACCGCCGTAATCAACAAACGCGCTGGTGGTTCAGGATTAATTTCTGGGCGAAAAACCTTCCAACGTCCTTTTGAGGAAGGTGTAAAACTGTTTCACAACATTCAAGATGTTTACTTGTCGCCAGATGTGACGATCGCTTAAGAAGTCAAAAGGTAAAAGGCAAAAGTAAAAAGAAAAGAATCTTTTGCCTTTTTACTTTTTACTTTTCAATGCCCCATTGTCCTACTTCAAGCCTAGAATATTCAAGACTATATACAAGCCACCTGCGTATGTAGCAGAACCAAGCAGTACACAAACCGGCAGTGTCAGCACCCAGGCTAGGAGCAGATTTCTTAGAGTATCCATTTGCAAACCCGAATGGTTCGCCGCCATTGTACCCGCTACACCAGATGATAGTACGTGAGTGGTGCTGACTGGTAGACCGAAATAATCCGCAGCACCAATGGTTGTCATAGCTACTAACTCGGCGGAAGCTCCTTGAGCGTAAGTAAGGTGGTCTTTGCCAATCTTTTCACCTACTGTTACTACAATCCGCTTCCAACCAATCATTGTGCCAAGACCCAGTGCAATGGCAACGGCAAATTTTACCCAATTGGGAATGAATTTGGTTACTTTATCCAACTGCGTTTTATAACTGGTAAGCACCTCTTCTTGTTTGGTATTAGTTAATTTTTTCTGTTTGTCCAACTTTGCAATTGTTCCAGCTACTAGATACATATCAGTTCGTAATGAGCCAAGCTCATCCTTTGAAAGCTGCTTGAAACTAGTCTTATCAGCAAGCTTATCTTTGATTGTACGACTCTTAGCAGCAAGAGCTGGTAATGTTTTTTCGGTGGCTTCGTTACTTGGTTTGAGGTAGTCGGAAAGCTCATCTGAGACGTTTTGGTTGTTTAAGAATGTTCCAGGTAGTGGTTGTTGCAGCACTGAAATCACAGAGTTGGACGTAGCGGCCAACTGAGCGATCGCTCCTGCATTGGTATCTATATTCAGTGCAAACATACCTGGTAGAATGCCTACCAAGATGAGCATGATCAAACCCATACCTTTTTGACCATCATTTGAACCGTGGGCGAAGCTCACGCCAGTACATGTCAAGATTAACAAAGCACGTATCCAAGGCGGCGGTGCTTTACCATGATCCGGCGCACGGTATAACTCTGGTCGTTTAATCAGTATCTTCGCTAGTATTAATAGCAGTGCGGCGCAGGTGAATCCAATAATTGGCGAAATCAGTAAAGATGTAAAAACTTCCTGTGCCTTTGCCCAATTCACGCCCTCACCAAAAATATGACCCGAAGACAACATTGAATTTGCTAAACCAACACCTATGATCGAGCCAATCAATGTGTGTGAACTGGATGCAGGTAAGCCCAAGTACCAGGTTCCCAAGTTCCACATGATCGCTGAAATCAAAAGTGCAAAGACCATTGCGAAGCCTGCACTTGAGCCAACATTGAGTACCAACTCAACAGGAAGCAGGGCAATAATGCCAAAAGCAACAGCTCCGCTTGATGTCAGCACACCAATTAGGTTCCAACAGCCTGACCAAACAACGGCAATATTTGGCTTTAGGGTGTTAGTATAAATGACCGTGGCAACTGCATTTGCAGTATCATGAAAACCATTGACAAACTCGAAGCCGAGTGCAAGACTCAGCGCCAAAGCCAGAAATAAATATTCCATTTAGCACTCCTAGTAAAAGACAAGAATGCACCCTGACTAAAATAATTTGTGTTGCAAAAAACTATTAAAACTGGGAAAAAACTTGGAGTTATTGCAATTCAGTGAGCTACACAAAAAGTTATAATTAAAAATACAACTTTGTGCTAAATAAATTTTCTGATTGCATCTGTTATTTCAAAATAAGAATAGGTTCTAATTACAATTAGAAGATTAGAATAAATAGGTTAAGGAATAAATAAGAAACAGTAAAAAATAAATTAAGGAACTTCAAATCATAGTTACGGGGAGCAGGGGAGCAGGGGAGCAGGGGAGCAGAGGGGACAAGGGGAATAAGAAATAACTAATGACTAATGACTAATGCCCAATGCCCCATTCCCGATTTTTATCTAACGTTTCGCAGTAAGAAATCTGGCTGGCCACAACTTTTTTGCGATCGCTTCAAAATCTCGGCGCTACAAATCCCAGGTTCACCATTTTTGGAATAACAAAAGAAGACTTCTTGCAAAAATCTTCCCGAACCAGAACAAAAAGGTGCTATTCCATCAGCAGTAATTTGATTATTAGCACTCACAAAGGAATTTTTAAAATTTGTAATTGTAGTACGCAATGGTTTTGCCGGACGATTATAAGCTGCGGGAATAGCGATCGCATCTTTTAACCTTTTACTCAATCCCAAGTATTCCGCAGGAGTTTTCCCCGAACAAGTACCATGTTTTTCCCATTCATGATCGTAAAGTTTATTACTAGGATACAAATTTGGAAATTGTCGCTTTACTTCCGACGGTAATTTTTGTGTAGAACAATTAGCAGGATAACCAGTTTGATACTGCGGCCACAAACCATGTAGTACAAAACCAAGTTTCCTTCCAGAACCACACTGCTGCTTGTCACGGCTACCATTTGCCGCACAATAATCTGGCGACCAAGAGAGTGTCAGTACATAAAAATCAAATTTACCCGGAGTACCGCGATTTTGAGCAATGGCAGCATTAGGTATAAAAAGACCAGTAATTAACAGAGAAGATGCAATTAAAAGTTTCTTAATCTGCATAAAAACAACTAGTTTACCTAAAAATAAAGTTATACATAATACATGGTTAAGAGTCAATAATCAAACTGCTTTGCGGAGTCATTTGTCATTTGTCACTTGTACTGAGCGACTCGTACCGAGCGGAGCCGAGGTAAGCCGAAGTATTGGTCATTAGTTATTTCTTATTCTCCCCTGCCCCTCAGCTCCCCCTGCCCCTCAGCCCCTCTGCTCCCCTGCTCCCTCATCTCCCCGATTCTCAACGAATTCAGAAAAAGCAAATCTTGGTAGGGATTCTGGGATATCCTTAGATAAGTGAAAGATTTGCCAAAAATAGTAAGAATGAAGCTGGCAGCAAGAGTAAGTCAGGTAACACCTTCATTAACCTTAGCGATCGCAGCCAAGGCTAAGGCACTGAAGGCGGAAGGAATAGATGTTTGTAGTTTTAGCGCTGGAGAACCAGATTTCGATACCCCAGCGCATATTAAAGCCGCAGCAGTCAAAGCTTTGGATGAAGGCAAAACCAAATATGGTGCAGCAGCCGGAGAACCAAAGTTAAGGGAAGCGATCGCCCACAAGCTTAAAACCGACAACGGTCTTGATTACAAGTCTGAGAATGTCATCGTCACCAATGGCGGTAAGCATTCTCTGTACAACTTAATCGTGGCGCTAATCGATCCAGGTGATGAGGTAATTATCCCTGCACCCTACTGGCTAAGTTATCCTGAAATGGTGACTTTGGTAGGTGGAGTTTCGGTAATTGTCCCTACAGATGCCACGACGGGTTATAAAATTACTCCCGAAAAACTCCGTAAAGCGATTACGCCGAAGACAAAGTTATTTATCCTCAACTCTCCATCTAATCCCACTGGGATGGTATACACGCCAGATGAAATTAAAGCACTGGCGCAGGTAATAGTTGATGCAGATATCTTTGTTGTCTCTGATGAGATTTACGAAAAGATTCTCTACGACGGTGCAGAACATATCAGCATCGGTTCTTTGGGTCAGGAAATTTTTGACCGGACTTTGATTAGCAATGGGTTTGCGAAAGCTTATTCTATGACTGGGTGGAGACTTGGTTATTTAGCAGGGCCTGTAGAAATCATTAAAGCAGCCAGTTCCATCCAAGGGCATAGTACATCTAACGTGTGTACCTTTGCCCAATATGGTGCGATCGCGGCGCTACAAAGTTCTCAAGATTGTGTCGAAGAAATGCGCCAAGCCTTCGCCAAACGGCGACAGGTAATGCTAGACAGACTCAACGCCATTCCCGGATTGAGTACTGCAAAACCAGATGGCGCTTTTTATCTGTTCCCTGATATCAGCAAAACAGGTCTAAAATCCCTAGAATTTTGTGACGCTTTATTGGAAGAACATCAAGTTGCTGTCATTGCCGGAATTGCTTTTGGCGCTGATGACAACATTCGCCTTTCCTACGCCACAGATATGGCGACGATTGAAAAGGGAATGGATAGATTAGAGAAATTTGTCAAGTCGCGTATTTAGTCGGTTGTCATTTGTCACTTGTCACTTGTACTGAGCGTAGTCGTTGGCGCAGCCTCTCGTAGAGAAGTATTTGTCATTTGTGAGGAGCATTTCTCTACTCTTCAACTTTTTAACTCCACCTTTTCGACTCAGAACTGGTGGAGTTCATTTTTAAACCTCAAGTTTCGTGTTCCGAAGCTCAAGTTTCGCGTTCTGAAGCTCAAGTTCCAGGGGTTTTTAGTAAAACATGGCTGGTTTCATTGGCTCTATCTCATCTAAAAACAACTCACGGGATTCAAGATAATATAAGATGGCTTCAATAGGATCTCGTGTTTCGATTGGATAATACCTTTGTTCGTATGCTTTCACAAGCGTAGTTAAAACTTCCAAGCGGTCAAACTCTGGTGTATTTAGTTCTGCATCAAACAATCTTTCAATTTCATCAAGTGCAGCACGATAATCAGCTTCGGTGTGGATAAGATGGGTTTCAAGCATAGGTATTACTTCCTCAGATACTTATTGCATCTACGTTGTCATATTCTTTAAAGAATTATGCCCGTGAAGGCAATTATGCTGCCAACATCACCGAATATGAACAAAATAAACGAAATAACTTTATCTCTTTATTCATAAAATAATGAAAAGTTTGATACTGCCAAAAGTTTTGATTTTAACTTTTGTGTTGGTATTTTTAGATTAGGTAACAATCGGGGAGAACTAGGGGAGGCAAGTCTTGAGACTATAAGTCAATACAGTTAACTTAACTGTATTGAACTATACTTCAGTTTGATGTTTTGTGTTTCCAGCTTCAAGTTTTTGAAGTTCCGCATATTCACACAAACAACCGCGCTACAGTGCAAACAAAATTTGGTAACAGAGGTGAAGAGAGGTCATCTGTTGGGAATAATGTTGCTACTAATTTCAGAACTGCTTTTTCTCGGCGATACACTTCAACTTGTTGTAATTGCCAGTTTAAAATCCAATATTCTTGAACTCCTCTAGAAGCATATAATTTTAGCTTGACTTCGCGGTCGCGTCGCTCGTTTTGGACTCCAGGGGAAAGTACTTCTACAACCAGTTCTGGCGCTCCCGTTAAATGTCCTTCTTGGTCAAGTAAAATGGCGAGGCGTTCTTTACTTACCCAAACCACATCGGGAATAACGTTATCTGCATCACTAAAAATAATTCCTGGTGTTGGGGGACAGCCTCACCAAGACCTGTTGAGAGTGACCAAGTTCTTAATTCTCCACAAATATTTGCTATGGCTTTTTGATGTCCCCAATGCGGTGCCCTAGTCACAAATAATTCCCCATCGATAATTTCGTAGCGATTACCGTTATCTGGCAATAACTCTAAGTCTGCACTTGTCCAGCGTATCCGTTCATCAATACTTTGGCTCATCGAAACCTCTGAATTTGTCATTTGTTATTTGTCATTTGTCATTTGTTATTTGTTATTTGTTATTCTCCTCCATACCCAATGCCCAATGCCCCATGCCCAATGCCCTATATCAACTGCATCTCTTGCAATCCCTGGCGTAGTCTCTTTGCCTCTTCGGGATTATACCTTTCGTGAAGGGCGATCGCTTTTCTAAAAGCTGCTAAACTATCTTGATGATTGCCAACTTTCAGCAACACTACCCCCAAATTTTGATATGCTTCGGCATAGTTAGGATTTAAGGTAATTGCATGTTGATAATATACGATCGCATCTGCAAATAAACCCAAAGCCTTAAATGTCATCGCCAAATTATAATGTCCAAAAACAAAAGTGGGATCGATTTTCAAAGCTGTGATATAAGCAGTTTTCGCACCGTTGAAATCTCCTGCTGCTTTGAGTAAGTTACCCAAGTTGTTGTATGCTCCTAGTTTGAGCATGGGATAGATTGGCAATTTGATGGCAGCTTGATAGTGATAAATCGCCTGTGGGGATTTTTGCAAGCGACTGTAGGCAATGCCTAAATGATAGTGGAGTTCATATAAAATATCGTAGTTGTCTTCAGCAACGGTGATTCCATGTCTTAGCAAATCCATACCTTGAGAAATTTTCCCAGTTTGCACATACAACGCTCCTAATTTACTGCAAACATAGGGATCGTTGGGATGAGTTGCCAGAAACCCTTCCATCGCTGTAGCGGCTTTGGCATATTTGTTATTTTGAGCGATCGCACTTTTTTGATATCCTGTGTGTACAAGGGCAACCCCAGGTAAATAACCTATTTGCCAGTGGGGTTCTCTGGTTAAAATTTCTGACACACTATCATCTACTAAGGCATGGTAAGGACGGTCAAAACGAATATCTGGATGATTGCGGAATAGCCTGGAAACCAGAGAATAGGGAGATTGTTCTGCACCAACTTCTTGGCGGACGAGGTTGAGGAGCAAATATTCATCTCTTGCGATCGCCTCTCGTAACTGCGGTACAATTGCTGAAGTCAGAGTTTCATCAGCATCTAATACCAAAATCCAATCACCAGTGACATATTTGAGAGCTGCATTGCGGGCAGCACTGAAGTCATTACACCATTTAAAATGATGGACTTTTGCACCGAGTTGTTGGGCAATATTGGGAGTGCGATCGATTGAGCCTGTATCCAAGACTATCATTTCATCCACTACTTTTCTCACACTGCTTAGGCATTTAGGCAGTGTTGCTGCTTCGTTTTTCACAATCATGCATAGACTCAAACTCATAATTTAAAACTTGGGAGTGGGGAGTAGTGAATAGAGGGATAAGGGAGATGAGAAAACAACATCTTTACTTCCTATTCCTTTTAACAGTGATAAACTCTGCATAATGGAAAATTTGCTTTGATTGTGAAATGTTACAATCAGGGCTTTTGTATAGACCAGAAATACTGACATGTAGTGTCAATAATGACAGTGTAATGGATAAACTGCCAATCTATGCCGATCCATCTGAGTTTACAGGTAATATAAAATTGCTAGCGTAGACGTAGCCCTTCCTAGACATTAGACTTCTTGGCATTTGTCGGGGTAAAGGTGAAGGGGAAAAGGATAAAAAAACTCAAAATCCTTTCCCTTTACCTTTTTCCCTTTACCCTGAGAGTGCAAAAATATATTTTTGCAAGAGGTCTATTGCATCAGGGAGTATTACCTGAATCTGGATTGGACTAACTATTTAGCTGTATTACCCATTTTTTATGATTATATAACTATAATACACATTATCTAAAAGTCATATATGTAATGAAAAACTCACTTACCAGAACATTCCAAAAATATTTGCGATCGCTTAAGCGTTGGTTTTCAGATACGCCAGAAAGGGCACTTTTAGAAGCTTACCAAGCAGCTCAGAGAATTAAAAACATTGAGAACGAACATTTTGATAACAAAAAAATATCTTTACAATCAGTAAATTATACTGAAAATGTAATGTCTTATTGGCAAGTGTATCTTAATAAGAACCTAACTATTATTAAGATCAGGCTTGCAGAATTTCAGCTTAGTCGGGGAATTATCAATATTTCTAACTCTGTTTTATTAGAAAAGTTGAAGATTATTGATGAAGTAGTAGAGAAGTATGCTATCAAAGATGAAGTAATTAATAAGACTTCCTTAGTGCCCACTTATCAGCCTTTAAACATTAATGATAACGAAATCAAAAAACAGCTAAATTCAGCTAATGTAAACGATCCTCAAATTAACCCTCCAATTCCAAAACCTAAATTGCCTAAGAGTTCTATCGGCAGAAGGATTAATAAAATTCAAGCAGATTTTGCACCGCAGACAGAAGAAGAATTTGTCAGGAATTATCGCCTTTCTAAAGGTAGAACAATAATTGCTCTGCGATTTTTGATAGTTCTCATTCTTGTACCGCTTTTAACTCAATATTTATCTAAAGAATATATTGTAAGTCCAATCCTAGAAAGGGTTAGAGGAGATAATGCAACTACAATATTCATCAATTCTGATATGGAAAAAGAAGCTCTCCATGAATTCCATAGTTTTCAAGAAGCATTGAGATTTGAATATTTTATTAATCAAGCACCAGCACTTTCTTCAGAGTTAACACAAGGAAAAATTAAAAGTAAAGCAATTGAAATCTCGGAAGAATTTAGGAGAAAAAGCAATAGTAGTCTTAGTAATATTTTTGCTGATTTAATATCACTATTTTCTTTTGGTATAGTTATCGCCATGAGCAAAAGAGAAATTGCGATCCTTAAGTCTTTTATGGATACCATTGTCTCTGGTCTGAGCGATAGTGCCAAAGCTTTTTTAATTATTCTGTTTACTGATATATTTGTCGGATTTCACTCACCAGACGGTTGGGAAGTCCTGCTTGCAGGATTGGCAGAACATTTAGGTCTACCACCCACTAGAAATGTAATCTTTTTCTTTATTGCTACATTTCCTGTGATTTTAAATACTATTTTTAAATACTGGATATTCCGCTATCTCAGTCGTTTATCTCCATCGGCATTAGCTACATTAAAAGAAATGGACGAATAGTTTTTCAGTAAGAATTCAGCACTCAGATGGTCGCCGAGCGTTGGTCATTGAATTTCGACTACGCGGTAATCGAGCGAAGTCGAGATTCAATTACCGCGTAGCCGAAATGAGCCGAGGTGAGTCAGGAGTCAGAATTTATCAGTAATGTAGAATGATTAGTATTTTCCCAAAAATCAATTAATTACAAATTACAAATTATTTTCACGCATTTGTCTTTTGATTCGCTAGGCTATGTATATCCTGGTTTTTCCGAAGTATACTATGGATTTTGAAAGCAAAGCTAATGCCTCAACTCCTACAGAAAACATAGAGTTTGCTCAACCAACTACTACCCGTAAACCACTAGAATTGCTGCGAGATACTGAGGCTTTACTTCGTCGCCCAACTGTAGCAAAACTGTCGCCAATTTTGCCATCAAAACTGAGTAATAGATTTCAAGCAGCCTCATCTTTAGCGGATGACTCCTTTAAGGAACTGGCAGAAATTGACCTAAATACTATTAGTGATTTTGAACTGCGTTCTGCACGAATTTTTATTGGCTTGAGCCTTGTTGGTTTTGGGGCACTGATGATATTGATGCTGCTGCTATACTTAAATACATTGCATCCAAAAACTAGTACAGTTGTACAGATTCGGCAATATTGGTATCAATATATTTGGTTTGTCTGTTTAGGTATCACAGGGATGTTTATCTTGGGACGTGAAGCAATGCGTCCGATGCCAAAGCGACGTAAGTAAGTAGATGAGAATAAATCGAAGTAGATTAAGTAATGTAATAAATCTTGAGATTAGTTCGCAGAGAGGACTTTAGTCCTTACTACAAACTTTTAATTATTTACGTTGCTTTACTTAACTTTCAGGAATCAACGCTTCAAAATGTGCTTTTGTATTAAATAGCTGTTAGGAGATTTGATAGATGAATCATGATGCTTTCATTGTTCCACCTGGTTCAAAGATTTCTTTGAAAAAAAACTATGACCCAGCTTATAAAACTGATTTCCATCAAAAAAGTGATGCTGCAACCAAATTAAAAGTAGATATTGAACGACTAGCTAATTACCAAAATATTCTCTATGCTCAAAACACCTATGCTCTGTTGATTATTTTTCAAGCAATGGATGCTGCTGGCAAAGACAGCACTATTAAACACGTAACTTCTGGTGTTAATCCACAGGGATTTCAGGTGTTTAGTTTTAAGGGCCCCAGTGCGGAAGAATTAGACCATGACTACTTGTGGCGCTCAATGAAAGCTCTGCCAGAAAGAGGAAGAATTGGCATATTCAACCGTTCATACTATGAAGAAGCGCTAGTGGTTCGCGTCCATCCAGAAATGCTTCAGAAACAACAACTTCCTCACATTCCTAATGGAAATAAGATATGGAAACAGCGTTTTGAAGAAATCAATAACTTTGAAAAATATTTGGTTGATAATGGCGTAATCATTTTGAAGTTTTTTCTAAATGTCTCTAAGTCAGAGCAGAAAAAACGCTTTTTAGAACGGATTGACTCTCCTGATAAAAATTGGAAGTTTTCAGATAATGATGTCCGAGAACGAGCTTTTTGGGATGATTATATGAATGCTTATGAAGAAGTTTTTAATAATACTAGTACTAAATGGGCACCGTGGTATATCATTCCTGCCGATCGCAAATGGTTTACACGGCTGATCGTTGCCAATATTATCTGCACAAAATTAGAAGAACTAAATCTGCAATACCCAACAGTTAGTGAGGAACATAAGCAGCAACTTTTGAAAGCGAAATCTATTTTAGAGCAGGAAGATTAACCTGTGAATTTGATCGGTAAAGGCAAAAAATACTGAAGTAGTTAAAATATATTGTATGATATATGTAAATAAGAAAAAATTGCAACTTAATTAATGTAATACTATTTGTAACTAAAGAAGTTATGCAGATAGTCATAGGGGCAAAATCATGATTGAAATGGCAGAAAATGCCAAAAATCATCCACCTCACTTTACTAATGCTGCCTTTGATATAGTGGCGATCGCAGCCTCGGCAGGCGGACTGACTGCTATAATTCAAGTGCTATCGACTCTAAAAGCAGAATTTCCTGCCGCGATCGCCATTGTGCAACACTTGGCTCCGGAACATCCGTCGTTTATGGCAGAAATTCTCAGTCGGCGCACAGACATTACTGTCAAACAGGCACAAGAAGGAGATTCCCTGACCCCCAGGAACGGCTTACGTTGCTCCACCCGATCGTCACTTGTTGGTTAATGGTGACGGTACACTTTCTTTATCACAATCTGAATTAGTACATTTTTTACGTCCTTCGGCTGACTTATTATTTGAATCGGTTGCAGCCACTTACAAAGACAGAGCGATGGCCCTTGTGCTAAGTGGAACAGGTAGCGATGGCGCAATCGGAATAGAAGCAATTAAAAAAATGGGTGGTACTGTCATTGTCCAAGACGTAAAAACCGCCGAATTTGCAGGGATGCCCTCCGCCGCAATTAACACTGGGAATGTAGATTTTATTCTACCTCTTGATGAAATTTCTACCACCTTGGTAAGTTTAGTCATGGCAAAATTTAACTAAACTGAGAGGCATAGGGACAGGGGAGTAGAGGAGATATGTATTAAAGTGCAACCAACTTAGTGTCAACATAGTTTAATGAGGCTTTGAACTCCATTAATGAAGCTCACAACTCCATTAATGAGGCTTTAAACTGCGTTAATGTGGCTTTGAACTCCATTAATGGGTCTTTGATACTCGTGGAAGCATAATCTAGAACTCCACTCCTTTGTTCCTGCCCTCTGCCCCCTTAAACTATGACTTCCGCAGAAAAAGATCCTAAATTTGAAAATTTATTGGTTTATCTCAGACAAAGCCGGGGATTTGATTTTACAGGCTATAAGCGCTCGACTTTGATACGTCGAGTACTCAAGCGGATGCAGTCATTAGCCATAGAAAGTTTTGAAGAGTATCAAGACTATCTAGAAGTTTATCCAGAAGAATTTAATCATCTTTTCAATACGATTTTAATTAACGTGACCGCTTTTTTTCGAGATTCATCAGCTTGGGAAGAGATAGCAGAGCAAATACTGCCTAATCTGATTAACAATAAACAAGCTGCCGATCAAATCCGTATCTGGAGCGCTGGCTGTGCTTCTGGAGAAGAAGCTTATACCCTGGCAATGTTGATGGCCCAAATATTGGGAGCAGAGGAATTTCGTCAACGAGTGAAAATCTACGCCACAGATGTAGATGAAGATGCTCTCAACCAGGCTAGGCAAGCTGTGTATTCAGTAAAAGATGTCCAATCTATACCAGATGAACTGCGGCAGAAATACTTTGAACTTGTGGGGAACCGCTATGTTTTCCGCCAAGACTTGCGCCGCTCAGTGATTTTTGGTCGTCACGATTTGCTTCAGGATGCACCCATTTCGCGTTTAGATTTATTAGTCAGCCGCAATACATTAATGTATTTTAATTCTGAGACTCAAGGGCGAATTCTAGCCCGGTTTCATTTTGCACTAAATGATAATGGCTATCTGTTTTTAGGAAAAGCAGAGATGCTATTGATGCATTCTAATTTGTTTATGCCGCTGGACTTAAAAAATCGAATATTTACTAAAGTATCGACGGTGAATTTACGCGATCGCCTCTTAGTTATGGCAAATCCCGCAGATGACGAATCTAGCAACCGTTTGGCTCGAAATCTCCGATTGCGAGAAATGGGTTTTGACACAACTCCAATCGCCCAAATAGTCATTGATACCAATGGCACTCTGGTAATGATGAACGAGCAAGCGCGGATTTTGTTCGGTCTTTTCCCCAAAGATTTAACTCGTCCCTTCCAGGATCTAGAACTTTCCTATCGACCTGTTGAATTGCGATCGCTAATTGAACGGGCTTATACCGAACGCCGCCCTGTGAGCATAACAAATGTAGAGCGCTATGTGTCTAACACAGAAATTCAATATCTAGATGTACAAATTACACCTTTACAAGATACAGATGGCAGCTTTTTAGGAGTCAGTATTTCTTTTCATGATGTCACCCGTTATATTAAACTCCAAGATGCCTTGAAACGTTCCCAACAAGAATTAGAAACTACCAACGAAGAATTACAATCTACCAATGAAGAGTTAGAAACTACCAACGAAGAATTACAATCTACCAATGAAGAGTTAGAAACTACTAACGAAGAACTCCAATCTACCAATGAAGAATTGGAGACGATGAATGAAGAACTCCAATCTACTAATGAAGAATTACAGACAATTAATAGCGAACTGAGCCAGCGCACCACAGAACTTAATCACACAAATATTAGTCTCATTTCTATTCTCAGAAGTCTGCAAACGGGAGTAGTGGTAATTGACGGCAGCTTTAATATCTCTATTTGGAATTACATGGTCGAAGATTTATGGGGCTTGCGGACTGATGAAGTGATCGGCAAGTCTATCTTCAGCTTAGATATTGGGCTACCCGTCGAGCAGTTGCGATCGCCTATTCGTGAATCCCTATCCGGGAAAAAGCAGTTTCAAGAAATGATCCTCAATGCTACCAATCGTCGGGGTAGACAAATAAAATGTTACCTAGCAATTACTCCCCTGCTTGGAATTGAAATGCAAGGAGCAGTTTTGATGATGGTAGATGTAGAGAAAGTCAACAGTATGATTTCTACTCAAGAAATGGAGAAACGGCAGCGGCAGGAATGAGGGAGGCAGGGGAGCAGGGGAGCATACTTCGACTCATTTCGGCTACGCGGTAATTGAGCGTAGTCGAAATTCAATGACCAACGCTCAGTAACCGGGGGCAGGGGAGTAGGCAAGGTAGGGAGAAAAGAACTTGATTTTCTGACGATAAATCCCGCAAAGTTTCTTTGGCGGACTAATAGTTTAAACTATTGAAAAATCCAAAATCCAAAATCCAAAATCCAAAATTGATTGACTCTGTGCTTACTCAGTTATCGACTATCAACGCCCTGAAACAGCCCACTAGTTCTGCTTGGTTAGAACAAGCGATCGCTAATTTAGATATCATCTTACTCGACCACTCCCACTGCGAACGCAAAGCAGCAGGGGTAGCCTTGAACATGATGTTTCGCTACCCTTCCAATACTAAAATGGTACGGGAGTTAACTGCGATCGCCCGCGAAGAACTAGAACATTTTGAGCTAGTCAACCAATGGTTAGAACGCCGGAATATTCCCCTAGCTCCCCTACCACCCCCTCCTTACGGCGCTCTTTTAAAAGCTCAAGTACGCCCCAAAGAACCTGAGCGATTTCTGGATTCCTTACTAGTCACTGGTTTAATTGAAGCTCGCTCTCACGAACGCCTGGGACTATTAGCTGCTTACTGTCCAGAGCCAGAGTTAGCAAAATTTTATCGTGGGCTAATGGCATCCGAAGCGCGTCACTACGGTATATATTGGGTTTTAGCTGCTACTTATTTCGACAAAGAAATTGTTATGCAGCGGCTTGATGAATTAGCAATTGTCGAAAGCGAGTTGCTGGCGACTTTGCACCCAGAACCTAGAATTCACAGTTAGTAGACTAACCCAACAGATATGAAGCTTCAGCTAACACACCTGAGACTGCTTGTCTCCAACTACAAAGATTCTTTTCTGTTCTACCGGGATCTGCTGAAATTTGATGTCGATTGGGGCGATGAAAATACCGGATATGCTGAGTTTAATACCGGATATCTCAAGCTGGGTTTACTCAAACAAGAATTAATGGCTGAAGTAGTCCCAAGAATTGAACAGCCTTCATACGTTGTCAATCGAGATAAAATAGTCTTGATTTTGGCAGTGGATAACGTGGATGAGGTCTATGAGCAAGTAAAGGCTCAAAATGCGCTCGTTGTGACTCAACCACGAGATCGCCCAAGCTGGGGAATCCGCACAGCTCATTTGCGCGATCCCGATGGCAATCTCATCGAAATCTACAACAATCTCGGAATTATCAGTTAAAAGTTCCTGCCAACAACGTTATGAAGTAATTAATCATGAATTAGCATGATACAGAAATGGCTTTCTATTGTTGGCATTGGGGAAGATGGATTACAGGGGTTAAGCGCGATCGCTCTTTCTTTACTCGATCGAGCGAAAGTAATTGTGGGAGGCGATCGCCATTTAGCAATGCTTCCTACAGACGATCGACGTGAGAAACTAGTCTGGACATCTCCCATTAGTGCTTCAGTAGAGGAAATCATTCAGCGCCGGGGGTCAGTCAATCTGCGTACTCGCAAGCGGCGATCCGATGTGTTACGGCATTGGTGTCACCTTAATGCGGCGAATTCCCGTCTCTGAAATGACGATTATCCCCGCACCTTCAGCCTTCAGCCTCGCCTGTGCCAGGGTGGGATGGTCTTTGACTGAGGTAGAAACCTTGAGTTTGAATGGTCGTCCATCCTCCATACTCCAGTCCTACATTTATCCGGGAGCGCGGCTGTTGATTTTGAGTGAGGGGAAAGATACACCAGCCCTCGTTGCTCAAATTTTGACAAATCGCGGCTATGGTGGCAGTAAAATCACCGTATTGGAGCGTATGGGCGGCGCTCATGAAAGAATTGTGGAAGGTACGGCTGCATCCTGGAGTGAAATCGAAGTTGCGGCTTTGAATGCGATCGCAGTTGATTGTATTGCTGATACTGGGGTTATCCCATTGCCAAGATTACCAGGATTACCAGATAACGCCTACCGCCACGATGGACAGTTAACGAAGCGTGAAGTTAGGGCAATCACCCTAGCAGCTTTAGCACCCACACCAGGAGAGTTATTGTGGGATGTGGGCGCGGGTTGCGGCTCAATTTCAATTGAATGGATGCGGAGTAATACGCGATGTCGAGCGATCGCGATCGAACAAAACTCGTCTAGACTACTGTATATTGCTGACAACGCTGCCACTCTCGGTACTCCAAATCTGCAAATCATTGAAGGTAAAGCGCCCCATAGCCTGAAAGATTTGCCAGCACCAGACGCTATTTTTATTGGTGGTGGGGTTACAGCAATCGGACTTTTTGATGTTTGCTGGGAAGCACTGCGGCCGGGTGGACGTTTAGTGGCCAATGTTGTCACAGTAGAGGGCGAGCAAACTTTATTTCAATGGTATGAACAAGTCGGTGGCAATTTAACTCGTATTGCCATTCAGCGAGCGGAACCTATTGGTAAATTTTTAGGTTGGCGAGCAATGGCGGCTGTGACGCAATGGGTAGTAGTGAAGTCTTAAAAATTGAATAAAGTTATGAGTGCGATCGCTTTTGTAATTTGGTGATAACTTACGTAAATTCTAATTGTTTTATACACATTATACTCTGTCAAATGTATCTTGCTGTCAAAACTATGAACAATTGTGAGTATATCCTCTACCTTTAGATACAGCAAAATGAATATCTGTCTGCGGTTAAAATGTCTAATATTTATGTGCGATCGCAGCATTTTTCAATTTTCGCTTTTTGAAGAAACTAAACATAAATAGCCACTCATTACCCGTTAATACACTGAGCTTCTTATAGCTCAGTTACCTACAATCTGCTGCCAATTGGTGATTAATAATTCTAATTTTTAGCACATTACAAAATTACATGACTCACTGATAGTAGCTACTATGCTCTGGGTATACTAAACCAGAGAAAGAAAATTATCATAGCTAAATGCAATGTTAGTAGAATCAGATAAATTATTTTCTATACTTGGCTATCGCATTATTAAGCAATTATATTCAGGTAAAAAAACCTTAGTTTATCGAGCTATCAATGAAAAAGATCGGCAATCAGTTATTTTAAAATTGATGCGTAATGAAGATCCTAGTTTTGCTGAAATTAATCAGTTTCATAATCAGTACACTATTACCCAAAATCTTCAAATTCCAGGCATAGTCAAACCAATAAATCTAGAAAAATATCACAATAGGTATGTGATAGTAATGGAAGACTTTGGTGGTATTGCCCTGAATCTTTGGCAACAAGAAGAGCAGAAAAAAGGAAATCATTCTGTTTCATTGAGTGAGTTTTTCGATATTGCTATTGAAATTAGTGCAACTTTAGAACAATTACATCGCCATCGCATAATTCACAAAGATATCAAACCCGCTAACATTTTGATTCATCCGATAACGGGTAAGACTAGAATCATCGATTTTAGTATTGCAACTCTATTACCAAAAGAAATTCAATTTCTCACAAATCCCAATGTCCTAGAAGGTACTCTAGCTTATATTTCCCCTGAACAAACAGGACGCATGAATCGTGGTATAGACTACCGTACCGACTTTTATTCCTTGGGTATCACCTTCTTTGAACTCCTGACAGGGCAGTTACCATTTAGTACTACTGAACCGATGGAGTTAGTCTACTCTCACATTGCCAAAGAGCCGCCAAAAGCTAGTCATATTAACTCTAATATTCCCACAATTTTATCTGATATTATCAGCAAGCTGGTGGCAAAAAATGCCGAAGACCGATATCAGAGCGCTCATGGACTCAGGTATGACTTGGAGAGATGTCAAAACCAATGGCAAGAGAAAGGAAATATTACAGCCTTTGAATTAGGAATTCGGGATATCTCAAATCATTTTGCCATTCCTGAAAAACTTTATGGTCGTCAAAGAGAGATTGAAATTCTCCTCACTACTTTTGACCGGGTGACAAAGGGAAATACGGAAATGATTTTAGTCTCTGGTTACTCAGGGATTGGTAAAACTGCTGTGGTTAATGAAGTCCACAAACCCATTGCTAGACAGCGTAGTTACTTCATCAAAGGTAAGTTTGACCAATTCCAGCGTGACATTCCGTTGTCAGGATTGGTGCAAGCTTTGCAAGATTTAATTAGTCAAATACTCTCCGAAACAGACGCCCAAATTCAACAGTGGAAAACCAAAATTTTATCGGCATTGAGTACGCAATCTCAGGTAATCATTAATGTAATTCCTGAACTGGAAATAATTATTGGCAAACAACCCCCATCTGCTGAACTTACTGGTAGCGCCGCTCAAAATCGCTTTAATTTATTGTTTCAAAGATTTATTCAAGTATTCACTACGAAAGAGCACCCTCTGGTCATTTTTTTAGATGATTTGCAATGGGCAGATACGGCTTCTTTGAAATTTATTCAACTATTAATGGATGGAACTTCTTCTCACCTTGCTAAAGATACAGAGAAAACATATGAAAGTCAAGGTAGCTTGCTACTAATTGGCGCCTATAGAGATAATGAAGTTTCAAATCTACACCCTTTAAATTTGACACTGCAAGAAATTGCCAAAGTTGGAGGAGTAATTAATACATTTAAACTCTTACCTTTAAGTCAACTTGATTTAAATCATCTGATTGCCGATACGCTACGTTGTCCAGAAGTCATTGCTGTATCTCTGACTCAAATGGTGTTTTTCAAAACTAAAGGCAATCCATTCTTTACATCTCAATTTCTCAAATTATTATATGATGATGGACTAATTGAATTAAATTTTGATGCTGGCTATTGGAAGTATGATATTACCAAAATTAAAACATTATCTTTTACAGATGATGTAGTAGAGTTTATGGGCATACAAATAGGAAAATTGCCCCAGAATGTACAAAATGTATTAAAAATATCTGCTTGTATTGGTAATGAGTTTGACTTAAAAACATTATCACTTGTTAATGAAAAATCTGTAATAGATACAGCATCAGAATTATGGCAAGCATTACTTGAAGGACTGATTATACTTCAAAAAGATAGTTATAATTTGGCACCAGAAAATGATAGACAACTATTAAGCTTTTCAAGTAGAGAATCAGAAAATTTCTCAGCAACTAATTCTCAACTTCCCAGATATAAATTCGTACATGATAGAGTTCAGCAAGCAGCTTATTCTCTAATACCCAAAGACCAAATCAAGCAAATGCACTTAAAAATTGGGCTGCTTCTCTTGAAAAATACCCCAGTTGCCGAACGGGAAGAAAATGTTTTTGAACTTGTCAATCATTTGAATATTGCAGCTGAATTTATCATCCATCAAGCTAAACGTAATGAGTTAGCTGAAATGAATCTAATCGCTGGGCGTAAAGCTTTAGTATCAACAGCTTATTCATCGGCACTTAAGTATTTAACTACTGGAATTGAGCTACTAGCAGATAATAGTTGGGAGATAAAATATGAGCTAACTCTAGCTTTGTATGAAATAGCAACAGAAGCAGCATACTTGGCTGGCGACTTTGAGCAGATGGAGAAATTGGCAGAGGTGGTATTAGTAAGAGCTAAAACACTCTTAGAAAAAGTGAAAGTCTATGAAGTAAAAATTCAAGCTTATGGCGCACAGGGTCAAGCACTAGAAGCTGTTAATCTTGCACTAGGATTTTTAAAATTATTAGGAGTAGACTTTCCCTGTAATCCTCAGCAGTCTGATATTGAAATAGCATTAGCAGAAACAGCATCACATCTAAGCGGCAGGAGTATTGAAGATTTAATTAATTTACCCCAAATGACGGACTCTCGGTCATTAGTAGTGATACGTATATTATCTAATATAACTGCTTTTACCTACACAGTTGTTCCCACATTGTTTCCATTAATAGTTCTGAATCAGATCAACTTATCGATTAAATATGGCAATGCATCTTTATCTGCATTCGTGTATGTTGCTTATGGGATTATATTGTGCAGTGTAGTGGGAGATATTGAGTCTGGCTATCGATTTGGTAAACTGGCTGAAAGTATGTTGAGCAAATTCCAAACTCAAGAAGTTATGTTGAAGGTAATTCAAACATATAATCAACTGATCAAACCCTGGAAAGAACATGTTAGAAATACTTTAAAACCTTTGATAGAAGTTTACTCTAACAATTTAGAAACAGGAGATTTAGAATTTGGGGCTTATTGTCTTTATACATACTCCTATTATGCATATTTTATTGGTAAGGAATTAGTTCTTCTTGAGCAGGAAATGGCAACGCATAGCAATGCTATCAAACAAATAAAGCAAGAGCGGGTTTTTCATTGGAATGAAATATATCGCCAGATGGTATTGAATTTGTTAGGTTCTTCAGAAAATTCTTGTTGTTTAATTGGTGACGCATATAATGAGCAAACAATGTTACCGATTCATATAGCAGCTAATGATGGAGTTGCAATTATTTGCTTGTTTATTTGTAAACTACAACTATGTTACCTATTTACAGATTATTCCCAAGCACTTGAAAATTCTCTGAAGGCAGAACAGTATTTATATGCTGGTCTAGGAATGATAATCAGTGTTCAATTCTATTTTTATGATTCATTAGTACAGCTTGCTTTGTACCCTGATGTTGATGAAGATAAACAACAAAAAATTCTCAAAAAAGTTATAGAAAATCAAGCAAAAATAGCACATTGGGCACATCATGCTCCAATGAATTACTTACATAAATTTCATTTAGTAGAGGCGGAACGGCATCGAGTTCTTGGTCAATATCTTGAAGCGATAGATAATTACGAGAACGCTATTTCCCTTAGCAAAGAAAATGACTACATTAATGAAGAAGCTCTGGCTTGTGAATTAACGGCTAAATTTTATCTCGAATGGGGTAAACAAAAAATTGCTCAATTATACCTGACTGATGCCTATTATTGCTATGTTCGCTGGGGAGCATTAGCCAAAGTTTATGATTTGCAAAAACGCTATCCTCAATTACTTCTCCCCACGATTCAGCAAGAAGAACTTAGCTATTCTTACAGTGAAAATAATTTACCTGAACTGAGTCTACATCTATCTACACTTAGCAATAAATCTACTTTGGTGACGAATGAAACTGTCATTGGCTCCAACACTAGTATTTCAGATATGTTAGATTTGGGAACTGTCATTAAAGCTTCTCAAGCTGTATCTGGAGAAATTGAATTGGAGGCACTTCTTTCTACTTTAATGGAAGTTGTGATGGAGAATGCAGGAGCTTCTAAATGTGTGCTGATATTGAGTGAAGCTAATAATTTAGACTTAACTATTGCTGCAATTAGTTCTGCTTCAACTTTTAGAGATACTCACACAGAGTTTTTATCTATTCCTTTCGAGTCTAGCGATATTGTTCCTATTTCTCTGATTAATTATGTCAAACGAACCCAAGAAATATTAGTAATTGATGACATTACAGATCGAGCTTCTTTTGCGATAGATAGTTATATTAACCGCGAGCAACCAAAAAGCATATTATGTATTCCAATGCTTAATCAAGGGAAATTGCTGGGGCTGATCTATCTAGAAAATAATTTAACTACAGCAGCATTTACACGCGATCGCCTAGAAGTTCTCAAGCTTTTAACTATCCAAGCTGCAATCTCTTTAGAAAATGCCATTCTCTACAATAATTTGGCTAAAGCGAATGAGCAGTTGGAGGAATACAGCCATATACTAGAGAAAAAGGTGCTAGTAAGAACAGCAGAACTAAACGAAAAAAATCAGCATTTGCAAGAAGCTCTAGAAGAATTACAAAGTACCCAAAGTAAATTAATTCAAAGTGAAAAAATGTCTTCGTTAGGGCAAATGGTGGCGGGAATTGCCCATGAAATTAATAACCCTATCAATTTTATTCATGGTAATATCACTCACGCAAGTGATTATGTTCAACAATTGCTAGATTTGATTAACATTTATCAGCAACAATATCCCCATCCCTCAGCAATAGTGGAGCAGAAAATCGAGGAAATGGATGTAGAATTTCTGAGAGAAGACCTGCCAAGGGTTCTCGATTCGATGAAGGTGGGAAGTTCCCGTATCCGAAATATTATTCTGAGCTTACGTAACTTCTCTCGTCTAGATGAATCGGAAATGAAGCCTGTCAATATCCATGAAGGCATCGACAGTACCCTAATGATTTTGCAGCACCGACTAAAAGAAAATAATAATCGCGCGGAAATTGAGGTATTAAAAGAATATGCACAACTGCCGGATGTTATTTGCTATGCCGGTCAACTTAACCAAGTGTTTATGAATATTTTAAGTAATGCGATCGATGCTTTAGAGGACTACAACAATGGAGAAGATTCTCCAAGGAAAAATCCTCAGATTCGTATTCGTACTGAACTAGGAGAAGTAAATACATTGAAGATTCGGATTGCTGATAACGGTTATGGGATGACTGCACAGGTACAGCAAAAAATATTCGATCCATTTTTTACCACTAAGGCAGTAGGAAGTGGTACGGGGTTGGGGTTGTCAATTAGTTATCAAGTGGTAGTGGACAAACATAAAGGTCAGTTAAGCTGTGAATCAACTCCAGGAAAGGGAACTGAGTTTGCGATCGAGATTCCAATGCAACAGTAAAACAAGCTGTTAATACTGAAAAATTTAGGTTCTTTAGTACTCTGCACTCTTCATAATACAGTTCGGTTTAGAACTTCATCGAACCGTATTATGGAGATATCAAAGAACGCTTTTTACCTTTACACTTGCCGCGATCGCAGAATCATTAAGAGATGGCTGTTGTTTTGCCTGTAATTCCTGTCGGAGATTCTTGTAGGCAGATGGATCTGCTGGCATCATCAACTCTCCAAGCAGGTTTCCTTGTTTGCGGCGGGTGCCAAGACCCCATATCCTGAAGCAACTCATCAATGTAATGGAATGTAAAAGGAGTCACACATGCTCCACTAACGAAAGCATAGGGTCTATCTTTCCTCCTCCATTCCAACTCTACTGTTACATCCTCTAACATCTGTTGCGGGGATGGTAAAGGTAAATTTCCTTTGACATACTCTGATAACCACCTAGCACCAATTTCTGCTGATAACTGGGCACAGAAAGTATAATTATAACCAACAAAACCCATCTGGGGAACATGAGGGTGAATGAGATGGCGGTAAAGATGGATAGTGCCTTGCTCATCAAATACGTGTCTGCGATACTTCTCTTCTAAAAAGGGGATATCTTGAAGAAACCCTGTGCCAAAGACAACCACATCTGCCTGTATTTGCTCCCCGTTATCCAATTCGACACCACTAGCAAAAAACTTGTTGATTTTTGTCTTCACAGCACGAATTTTGCCTGCGCGTACATGTTCAAAAAAGCCTTCAGGCACCAAGCCGACACTACAACCAATCAATTTGTTCATCGGCTGTTTGGGCACCATCCCACAAGCATCAAGAGGAAACTGTAAACGCATAATAGTCTCATTCAGCCGCCAGAATGCCCACACTAGTGGCTTGCCAAAACTATGCAGCCACTTTTCCCATCCTTGAAGTTTATGATAGGGCATCCAAGTTTCTGCAAACCGAGTCAGGAAAATATACTTGATGTTGAACAAACCGAGAAAGAAGTTGGGAAATTTCCACAGCGCTTGACGGAACACAAGGGTACATTCCTTAGCCTTGCTAGCTGCGAAATTTGCCAAATCGGTGGCTGACTTGCCAAAACCGACAACAACCACGCGCTTACCCTCAATTACAGAGGCGTCATTAAAGTTATTACTATGTATTACCTTACCTCCGGCGGCAATGAACTCTTCCATTCCCGGCAAGTTAGGAATGTAGGGAATATCATAAAGACCATTGCACACAATCACAAAGTCGAAGTTATAATTTTGTTTTCCGATCTCCTTACCATTTTCTTGAAAGCTAACACTAACTATCCATCCAGGAGTATTTCCTGATTTGCGCTCCACTTTAGTTACGTTTGCACCGAATTGAATTTTTTCTGTGACACCAAAGTGTTGGGCATAGGATTCAAGGTAAGCGCATATTTGTTCTCCTGAAGGCCATTCTGGATAAGAGGCAGGCATAGGATAGTCTGAGAAAGCATAGGTGTCTCTGGGATTTTGGAGCGACAGTCCTGGGTAAGCTCTCGACCTTTCCCACACACCGCCAAGTTCCTGCTGCTTCTCGAACAATGTAACCTCGTAACCTTCTTCAATAAATGTCTTGGCTGAGACTAATCCGCTCACTCCTGCCCCAATCACGCATATTTGTTTCGCTGTCATCTTGGATTTTCCTTAATTATTATTGGACTTACGGAAAAATACACGCAGTAAGGGCAATTCATGAATTGCCCTTACTTACCTGAAAATTAAAGTTTTGACTATTGTTTGCGTAAGTTCTATATTAGATTGGCACAGGAATTTGATATGCGCTATCGTTAACTGATGAAGTCGGAAAATGATTGTCTTTGAGGTATTCTGAATGTTCTTGAGACTTGATTACATAAGTTAAGTATTCATATTGAGAGGGTAGATTTGTACTCAGGTAATTGGCTTTTTCTTTAATTGCCTGAAATTTAGCTAGCGCCTTCTCGTCGTCAAGATGCTCCAGCAGAGGTAAACTAGCTTCAGGCTTATGATTGAGTCCAAGTAACATTACCGAATAAGAGTATGTCTCGAACCCATGAAAATATGGATTGATATTCTTTTTATTTGGTAATCTGCTTTTCCACAACTTTAACTTTTCTTGCAGTTCCGTAGGAACTTTAATTTCTTGCTTAGTTGCTTGCCAAAACTTTGTATCTGCTCGATCGCTGGCACGGTAATGGAGTACCAAAAAGTCCCGAACACCATCTAGACAGTTAGCGATCGCTCTATTATAGTTGCGGATCAACTCTTCATTGAACGACTTCCCTGGAAAGTGATTGACTAACTCTTCAATTCCATGCTGAATAAAAAATATGCCAGTAGATTCTAATGGTTCAACAAATCCACTGGAAAGCCCTATTGCTACACAGTTTTTCACCCATGAGTTTCTGTTACGTCCAATCCTCATTTGGATATGAGAAGCTTTGCAATTATCAGCGACATTTCCTAGATGCTGGCGAAATTCTTGTTCTGCTTCCTGTGCAGAGATGAAGGCGCTGGAATAAACATATCCTGTACCATCTCTGCCATACAAAGGTATATTCCAGACCCAACCTGATGAGAGAGCAGTTGCAGTTGTGTAAGGGTTGATGCCATTTTTCTGAATATCGCTTGGTATCTGTATGGCGATCGCGCGATCGCACAGTAGCGACTCTGAATAAGAAATGAATGGCTCACCAAGAGCTTTGTTAATCAAAAGACCACGGAAACCACTACAGTCAATGAAAAGGTCTCCACTGATAATGCCATGCTCGTTAGTGTTGAGACTATCTATGCTTCCATCTTCGGTTAAATTTACATCTACCACATCATCAACAATTTGTTTCACGCCCCTCTGTATTGAATAATCTTTCAAGAATCTAGCAATTAGATTTGCATCAAAATGGTAGGCGTAAGGATATTGACCTTCAGCATCAGCAAGTGTGATGAGATTTTTGTCAGAAAAATGTTTCTCTGAGAATAAATGTTCTACTCTATCATCAAAGATTTTGCCATTAAGATATCTCGGAGACCTTTGGCGATCGCACAGCGTCGGTGCCATGAAGCAGGAATAATCAAATGCCTCATTGGCACTCTTAAGTTTTAACCACCATTCAGAGATACTGAATCCATCAATAAAATCAAATCTTTCAAAAGGGTGGTAAAAGTGTCTTCGATCGGAATTCCAATCAACAAATTTAATCCCCATCTTATAAGTAGCATTGCATTTTGGCATCCATTCATATTCTTGTAATCCCAGAAAATCAAAAAATGACTTGATGCTACTAAAAGTTGCTTCGCCAACTCCAATTTTTGTAATATTAGAAGACTCTACCAAGGTAATCTGAACATTTTTTTTCAAGGCTTTGCTCAAATAAGCTGCCGTCATCCAACCTGCTGAACCACCACCGACAATTACAACATTTTGTACGTGCTGTGACATAGTAAAATTTCTCTTTGCGGCTTTAATTAAGTATTAATTGTCCATTTCCAGAAGCTAGTTAATTTATCCAGCTTTTAATAGTTGCTCAACTTGATGGTTTTTCGCATATACCAAAAGACCATTTGTAAATTGGGTAAAAACTGTAAATAAGTTTTCAACCAGTTCAAAAGCTTCTTGTTGGGCTGCTTCTGATAGTGGAATATCTTGTAACAATTGATCTATTCCAGATGAACCTGTCATGTGACCAGTTTCAACATCCAAATGGAAATCTGCAAAATATCGGCATGGTTTTTGGGTAATTGCTTTAATTTCTTTGCCAATCTCTGCTGCTATAGAAAACATTATATTACCTGTTGCTTCGGTAACTTCAATGACTATTAGTTTTTGAATAGGAGTAGCTTGCAAAGTATATCGATAGAGTTGATAGCTCAACCAGCGAGCATTCTGAGTTTCTTCACTCCAAAGAAATTTCAATGCATCACTAAATTGCAAGGTTTTGTCAAATTCTAAATTCTTCAAATCTTCCAGAAACCACAACCAATGATGGTCATCTTCATAAGTATGTTTGTTAATTAATGTCTGAATTGGATCGTTTGTTGGTTCTACTCGCAAAAAATACTTATTCAGTTCTCCGAAATTCATAATAAAATGAGCAGCACATGGTGCCCAAGCTAACCTTTGTCTGGGATTTATACTTTTCTGTTGCATAAAATTAAACAATGGCACTTGAGCAAATTCTTGTTTTTTTTGTTCAATCAATGCTAGTACTTGTTGCATTTTTAATTGTGCTGAGTTTCAATGTTTAATATTCAAGCAGAAGTAACTTTCCGACTTTGTTGTGGGAAGGTAATCTGCTTAAGCTTTGGTTGTTAAATTCTCAAAGCTTTTTTGATAATCATTAGCTCAAAACCCACTATTTGAATAGCAAATAATGTCTAATTTGTGATATTGCAGGTTTAGTTAAAAGTGTGTAGATAATTGGTCTTTGAACACACGATAAATCTCACCTCTACATCAGGGCTTTAGGTATATTGTGTTATATCGTATTGAGGCTAACGCTAAATTGTAACCAGGTAATTTACTGTTATTGTTTTTACTTTAACTTCAACATATCTATGTAATAAACGTAGCCTTTACTTAAGTACGCTTGTTAAGAAAGGGTCTTATATGAGCGTTTCCTGCGCTCATAAAAACCAAATCGGCTAGTTAGACCTTCTACCCTAGCCAAAATTTGAGTATATACTTGGAAAGATTTTTAGACTTGTTGTAGCTAAAGATAGTATAAATAATTACTTTATATCCTCAAGTATTAATGTAGACTCAGCAGTACGCCCAAATTCTTCTGGCGCATATTGCAAGTGAACTTCTGCACCAGGCCAAGAAAATGTCCCAGGTGTCACAGAACGGACTAAGTAATGCAAGCTATAAACTCCTGGTTCCAGGTGGTCGGCGTAGGCGATAATGCGATCGCGGTACACATTCTTAAAACCAAGTTCCCAGCTATCGGCTTTTGCTTGTAATGCAGCTGTAGCAGTTTGAAAACTCGCATCCACCGCCTCAAATCCTGCTGGTAATGGATCTTTAATCACCAAATGATCCACGGGGCGATCGGCGATGATTTCTAAATCAATATCAAACACTTGTCCAGAGGCTAAAGTCAAGGGTTTATCGAAAGCATAAAGACCTGTTTTTTGCAAAACTTTTTCTTTATTTACTTGACTAATTTCTCGTGTTATGCGTAAACCATTAAACCTGCCTGGTTGATTACCTTGCAAGCGATAATTATAAGCAACCAGATAGTGTAAAGTGCCATTACCTGATTTTTGCAGGGTTAAATCATTACGCCCACGAGGTAATTTATTCATCGGCACATTTAGCTGTAAGCTGGGATTTTGATAGCCATTAAACTGATTTTCTCCTAACTTATTACCAGCTAATTCCACTGTGGCAACAAAATTAGGTGGTGTGGGTTGCAGTTGACTATAATCTACCAAAGCTGTTAAAGCTTGGGCATTATTATAATTGGTTTGCCACGTACCATCCCGGCGCAATGCCAGAAGACTTTGGAATAATTTATCTATAACTTCGGGTTTACTTTGTTTGGCAATAAATAAGCGTAAAGCTTGCGCTTGCGTCGTAGTAGATGAACTCATCCATCCCCAACTAGTTGGTAAACTCACAACTGCTGTGCGACCAGTTTCATAGATATTCTGTTGCAGCTTGTTCACTAATTGTTGAGATTCATCTTGCCATTCTGGGAATTGAGATAAGTATCGCGCTAGTTTAATTTGAGTTGCTACATCAAAGCTATTGCGCTGTTCATAAATATCTGCAAGGAAAGTATTGCGTTTGTCTCCTAATTCTGCTAAAGAGATTAAAGCATTAAGTTGCAGTTGCCTTTTACAGAGTAGTTGTTTGCAAAAGTCGTATTCTCCGGGGTTTGCTAGAACTTTTTGTAAATAAGGTTTGAGGCGAGACACTGTTGCAGAATCGACTAAATTAGGGAACACCTGACTAGCTTTAGCCAAAGATTCACCCGTATAGGAAGAAACCCAAGGGTCGGATTTTTCTTGTCCGGGGAAAGCAGCAAAACCACCATCTGCTATTTGGAGTTTTTGTAATTTTTCAATTGCTTGACTTGCCTGTTGGCTAGGATTAAATTCTGTAAATGTCTGACCATATTTCTGTGCAATAATTTGCAAATTAGCAGCAATTATTAATTGACTCGCCGCCGGTTCTGTAAATGGTAAATCATCATCTTCTACAGTCTGTTTTGCTGGTGCTTTAATTTCTGGAATCAAAGTACTCGCCAACTGAATATCTAAACCTCCCGCATCAGGGAAGGTATTTTTATCAACATTTAAGGGAATCTTCACCTGTTTTTCAGTGACACCAGATTCAACAACTTGTTCGGTAATTTCAATTGGCTTAATTTCCAAAGGTACTTCAAAAGCATCTGCGGCTGTACCATTTAACTGAGTCATAAAGCGAACTTTACCAGTTCCCACACTATCCGCCAGCATGGGAAAACGATAAGCGTGAGTTGCGGATTCAGCTTTGGTTTGCAAAGAAGTAGCTGTGGAGTTTTTGTCAGCAAACTTCACATTACCGCTAAGTTCGCCATTTATTGAGAGATTTCCTGTATTTCCAGTGTTGTTAGTTACAGATAAACCGGCGAGAATGCGATCGCCTGGACGGGCAAACTGTGGCAAGATGGCATTAGTTAGCAGTGGCTTAGTGCTGATAAAGGTAGCGTCCCCATTCCCAAAACGCAGATTTCCATCAGTGGCGACAGCCATCACCCGCCATGTAGTTAAGTCATCCGGTAATTTAAAGGTTATCTGTGCATTCCCATTTGCATCGGTAAGGACAGAACCGTTGTAGTAAGCTAAGGCTTGAAAATCGGTGCGAGTGCGAGTATTGGCTGCACCAGTTGAAAAACCACCGCCATAACCCCAACCTTTCGGTTTAGCTACATCTTGTGCTTGTAATATGACATCTGGGCGATTATCGCTAAAGCGCGTAGAAATTGGCTGTTCTGCATAAACTGTATCTACCAAATCTGGCGGACGATAACCAGAAAGTTGTAACACCGCCTCGTTTACCACCATCACTGTAAACTGTCCTTTGGCGGGGTTTCCTTGATTGTCCTTCAGTTCTAGTTGTACCGTTTCCTCTG
Organism: Nostoc sp. DSM 114160; assembly: GCF_053470305.1. Lineage (NCBI taxonomy): Bacteria > Bacillati > Cyanobacteriota > Cyanophyceae > Nostocales > Nostocaceae > Nostoc > Nostoc sp. DSM 114160. The sequence continues at coordinate 1,433,401 of NZ_JBPFGO010000003.1, forward strand.
CACCAGGTTCTAATGATGCTTGCACTGGCTTAACTTGCAGTTTTAAATACTTATCTTCTAAATTAACTTTAAAAGGTGTAAAACCAATCTTCACCAAGTTTTCTAAACTTCCCGCTTCTACTTGATTTATGGGTTTACCTTGTCTGACTAATACAGCTTCAATGGCTGCATTTGGCAGCATTTCTGGCGTAACTTGAAACTGTATTTGTGGTGCGCCTCCCTGAACTTTGATAATCTGCTGATAAAGGGGTTTATCTTTAATCACAGCAAAGTACAACTCTGCATCTGCATAGGGAGATTGAATTAGTGCAGTAGCAGTTTCACCAGGTTTAAACTCTTTTTTATCTAATTTAACTTCTAAAACATCTTCTTCTCTAGAACCCCAAAATACTGGATTTTCTCCAGTTGCCCAAATTTGTAAATCTGTGGCACTTAATTCACCTTTAGCATCGCTAAAATTAACTCTAATCCGATATGAAGCGGATTCTGGTGCTGTTAAATTTACCGATTGTGGATTACTTGCAGATGTAATTTCTGTTTGTCCTACTGTTTTATATTCAACTTGATTTTTTGGAGTTCGGCTACCTTCCACCAATTGGGTAACGCTGCTATATTTAATCTGTTGTAATTCCACCCTTACTCGTTGACCTGTTATCGGTTTTCCTGTAGGGTCAGTAACAATCACTTCAACAGGAAAAGCCTTACCAGCATCAGCAATGAAATTACTTTTTAACCCAATCAGGCGATTACTTGGTAAAGCTGTAAATGTTTTGGAATTCGCTACAGACAAATTAGAAACATCTGCAACTTGCACATCTACTTGGTAAGTCATCGGATATGGTAAATCATTAGCCACATTTACAGTTTGACTACTTTTACCATTAGCATCTAGTTGGGCATTAGTTTGTAATACATCAGTAGATATAGTAGGGGTTTCCTCCGGCCATAACCATTGTCTACCAAAACTAAATCCCTCCCAACCTTTAGGAACAAAATCAGCCTGCTGGCGAGTAATAAAATATTTTGCTTCTCCACCTTCTACAGGTGCGCCAAACAAATAATTGCTTGTAGCATTAATATTAACTTTTTCGTCAATGAGAGCAAATTCTTTATCTAAGTTAAGTTCGGCTTTAAAGTTGGGTGGCTTAAACTCAGCTACCCGAAACTCTCCAGAAATTTCTTGTCCATTTTTACCTTTCGCCTGGATTGTATAGTAGCCTAAGCGCTGAGTAGTTTTAATTGGCAGTTCCAGAGAAAAACTGCCAAATTCATTTGTGGTTTGCGTACCTAAGCTGGTTTTTTGTCCATCGGGATTTACCAAAGTTAATTGGTAAGCAGCATTTTTATCTTGCTGAATTGCACCATTTTGTAAATAGTCTGCAAAACCAGTCAACCAAGCCTTTTCGCCTGGTTGATATAATTGTCTATCCGAGAAAATTACCCCGCGTGATTCTGGCTTCTTATCTTGCCAACCTGCATCAATGCCGTAGCCATAAACGCCGCTATATTCTTCAGTTCTAGCAAATGCCCAATCTTGATTCTCACGGGCAATTACTAATAACTGTGGTGATTTACTAGAGCTTTCATTGCCAGAATAACATTTCTGTAATCCTTCACGAGCAATTCTAAAAATTCCATTGTCATCAGTTTTACCTGTTGCACAAGGTAAAGCTTCTGGGCGAGATTTTGCTTGTAATTTTGATTGATAAATTTCAACAGCAGCCGCTTGAACTGGCGAACCATCTGTAAGATGATTGACACGAATTAACCCTGACTCAGGAAACCACTGAGTAAATACGCCCAAATTTGTCAATTCAACCATGCCATAAGTCGTAGGTTCGCGCCACAGTTCCTTCCCATTCTCCTGATATTTATTCGTGCGGGCTTGGACTCCATAAGCTAACATCCCCGTAGTAGAATTTATTTTTTCCCGCAGAGGAACAGCAATATCAACTGATTGATTTTTCTTACCCGATACCTTAAAGCTTTGCCATTCAGAAGGTTGTGGTAATAAATCACTACTATTATTAAAATAAACTAAATCTGTCGGTTGAACTACTCGATAAGCTGCTTTGTATTTGGATTCTGGCAGATTTCCCGTACTAATATTTAACTGTAAATCTTTACTTGTAGGGAAAATATTCAAATCTGATGGTACCCAGATATCTCCAGCTAAATCTCCAGTATCATATTTAAGGGTGACGGGTTTACCCAAAGTTTGCCCAAACTTATCTTTGAGATTTTCGCCGATAGTAATTGTATAAGTCTTGGCAGGTTCTAGTGCATAAGGATTAATCCCGACAATTTTATCTTCATCATTAACTTGCAAAATTCTCGAAATTTCTTTTGGTGCTGGATTAATAGTAATGTTTTCTTTAGCTGAATCTGCTAATAAAATATTATTAAATTCTAGCTGCGGACTGCCTTTAACAAATCGTCCAAATGTTCCGCCTGAATCTGGCTGTCCGTAATAGTTAATTTTTTGAAATGCTAAAGGCGAATAAGTTGCTAATTTACTGGCAAATTCTTTTTCTGTCGCTAGATTGCCATAAGCAGGACGTATTCCTGGAGAAAATACCAGGCGATAACTGGTTGCTTTTTCTAAATTTTGCTGTGGGATGAGATTATAAATCCAATTGCGTGCTGAAGGGTCAAATTTTTCTAAAGGATCTTCTTCATTTTTTATTGGTTTTTCTTCTTTGTTTAATTCAACTTTAAAACCTATACCCTTTTTTTGACCTTCTGGAATTAGCTGTAAATGTTCTTTGACAGAAGCTAAATCCAACTCGACATTAGAAGTAAATTGTAGCTTCTGTTGTAAATCAATTGGTTCGATATCAGCCTTTTCTATGGGATTGACACCGGGTAAATTAGTTAATTTAATGGATTCAGTGTTGAAAGTCCAAGGTAAATCTTTGTCTAGGCGATGATTTTTTAAATCGGCTAAACCTGCTTTCAGAGTAACTTGAAACCTTGTCGCTATTGGTAATGCTTTTTCAGCTTGGAATCCCACCATACGCGGTGTTAAAAAGCGAAATTGTCCGGGTAAAGGCGGCCAAAGAGCAAATTTTTGTAATAATTTTTGTTGTTCTGGACTATCAAGACTTTCAACTGGGATTAAAGCTTCTTTAAAACGGATGCGGATTTGATTGAGGGGTTTTGCATCTCCAATGGGACTTATTTGTTCAATCCAGTCTGGTAATTTTGGTGGTGTGAGTGGGGATACTGCTGGGAGTTGTTCTTTACTTGAGTTAATACCAAAAAAATTACACCCTGCCATCCCTAATATAAATGTAAAGAGAAGGATAAACTGTATTGTTCTCTTCCGGCTTGAAGAACGCCTAATTTTTTTTACCGAATTCCTAATAATCCTAAGAACGCGATAGGTTATTTTATGCTGGAAACGCATTAAAACTCTGATAATCATTTTTCTAGTAATTAAAAATAAAAAATTTACACGCTATAGCAAATAAAGACTTGCATTACCTGATGGAGCCGGAAATGCCAACATTAATAAAGGACGCAAGATAACTAGTTATTTTTACACCAGCTGCGGAGGTAACGTCTGTTTATTTACATAGATAACTAATCTAGTGTTATTGTTCCAAAAATGACTACAATTCTTAACTATAAAGAAGTATTTAAATTTCGCAAACATTAATTTACATCTGCTGAGTTAGTAAAAATTAATTATTAAGGATTTGAAATATTTACTGATGTAGATGTAATCGCTGCGTCAAGATTAAGGTAGGTTTTCTTGGACAGGGGATTCCCTGATGAAACTAATTTTACGATCGCTACTCAAACTTAAGCACACTAGTAAAGTTATCTTAGCTGTGCTGCTAATCTGTCTGCTGGTACGCTTACTCCCTTATTTTGCGCCCATTCGGGCCGCAGATATTGCCCAAAATCAGTTGGCAATGCAATTTAGCGATCGCAATGGTTTACCATTAGGAACATTGCTCACCCGCGACCAAGAACATACATCAGTAGTACCCCTAAATCAGGTTTCGCCCCAGTTTATCCATGCTATTTTAGCCGCCGAAGATGGCAGCTTTTATCATCATGGGGCGTTGGATATGAAAGCTATTATCCGCGCCAGCAAAGAAGCCATCCACGCCAAAAGAATTGTTTCCGGCGCTTCCACTATTACTATGCAGTTAGCGCGAATGTTAGATCCAGTACCGCGCAGCTTCTCTGGTAAACTAAGTGAAATTTGGCTAGCTTGGCGGTTAGCAGCAGGGATGAACAAAGATGAAATTCTGGCTGCATATATCAATCGGCTACCAATGGGCGGGAATATATATGGTGTGGAAGCCGCCGCGCGGACTTATTTTTCCATTCCAGCTAGTGAGTTGAATCTTGCTCAAGCTAGTTTGTTAGCTGCTATTCCTAATAATCCCACATATTTTAATCCTTACGAACATTGGGAACGGCTGAAGCAGCGACAAAAATACGTCCTTAATCGGATGGTACAGGAAAAGTATATTAATGGAGCGAACGCAACCCGAACACACACCGAAAAGGTTGTGTTTCAGTCTCGCCAAGGGGGAATTATCGCCGCACCACACTTTTTGTTTTGGTTAGCCAATCAGTTTGATAAGACGCAAACAGAACAAAATTCCCCCATCCGCACGACTATCAATCGCCCTTTGCAGCAGTTTGTCGAAGCACAGGTACAACAGGTAATTTCTTCCCTAGCCGCTAACAATGTCCATGATGCTGCTGCGTTGGTGATTGATAACCACACTGGTGAAGTTTTGGCTTATGTCGGTTCACCTGATTACTTTAATGAAGCCAAACTGGGGACGCAATGATGGAGTGCAAGCACTACGTCAACCAGGTTCTACCCTCAAGCCTTTTGTCTATGAATTAGCTTTAGAAAAAGGTTTAATTCGGCCAAACAGCATTTTGGCAGATGTACCCGCCCATTATGCAATTCCCGGCGCGAAACTTTACAGCCCCACAGATTACACCGAAAGATTTCTTGGCCCTGTGCGGGTACGAATCGCTTTAGCAAATTCTTTAAATGTACCTGCAATAAAGGTGTTAGAAAAAGTCGGTGTGGAAACTTTCTTAGAACGATTGCATCAACTGGGATTTGAACACCTCAATCAAACTCCAGAACATTATGGTTTGGGGTTGACTCTAGGTAGTGGCGAAGTCAGTCTTTGGGAATTAGCCCGTGCATACTTAACCATAGCACGACAAGGAGAGGCGATTCCTTTAGTAAGCACATTTTCCGATTCCCCAATCCAAAATTCCAAATCTCAAATCGTTCGACTGAGCGAAGTCGAAGTCCAAAATTCAACGACAATATGGCAATTAATCACCAATATACTCAGTGACAGCTATGCTCGTGCAACAGCATTTGGTGTAAACTCGGTGTTAAATTTACCCTTTCCTGTTGCTGTTAAAACTGGCACTTCTTCCAATTTTCGGGATACTTGGACTGTTGGTTTCACTACAGATTACACCGTCGCTACTTGGGTAGGCAACTTCAACGGCGAACCGATGCGACAAGTTTCAGGTGTGACGGGCGCAGCACCTTTATGGAATCGAATTATGTTACATCTGCACGAACATCAAGAACCAGCAGGTTTTCCATCTCCAAAAGGTTTAGTGCAATTACCTGTTTGTGCAATTTCTGGGTTACGACCCACCCCAGATTGTACCTCAGTGGTGCAGGAATATTTCTATCCTGAAGATAAAAGTAATTACGAACGCGAGCATCAATTTAATTTGCCACCAGAGTATGATGAATGGTTAGCAAAACAACAGCAATCAAATTTTACTTCTACCAGTTTGAGAATTTTATCTCCCCATCATGGCGATTTATTTTTAGTTTATCCTGGCGAACAAACGCAGCAAAAACTCGAATTTAAGCTAGCGGGAAATAAATCTGCACCAGTGGAGTGGTGGTTAAACGGCGAAAAGTTAGATACAAACTCAGCTAATTCTTTATTTTGGAATTTGCGTCCTGGTAAGTGGGCTTTGGAAGCGAGAAGCGGGGAAATGATGGACAAAGTAAGTTTTCAGGTAGAGTTAGCTAATGTTAAACCTACGCGTCGAGGATTTTCTATTAGTAATAATTGAAATAGCAAAGATGGCTCTCTGTCAATGTGTAACTATTGAACGTGTCTGTTTGATAGGAATCTCAATGATAAACTCTGTACCCTTACCAGGTACAGAAATACACTTAATTTTTCCTTGATGTTTTTCCACTATAATTTCGTAACTAATAGATAATCCTAAGCCAGTACCTTTACCTATAGGTTTAGTAGTAAAGAAAGGGTCAAATAATCTAGTTTGATCTTCTTCAGTTATTCCTAAACCATTATCTTTTATACTAATAATTACGCATTCTTTATTTTTAACTTGAGTATGGATAATAATAGAATTAAGCTGTCTTTCAATATCTCCTTTTAAACACTCTACTTCCCGTTGATGTAAAGCATCAATAGCGTTACTGAGGATATTCATAAATACCTGATTTAACCCTCCTGCATAACATTCAACAAGAGGCAAATTTCCATAATCTTTAAGAATTGCAATTTCTTGCTGTTTATGATTTTCTTTGAAACGATACTGTAAAATTAATAGGGTACTATTAATTCCTTCATGAATATCAACAAATTTCATTTCTGCTTCATCAAGGCGCGAGAAGTTACGCAAAGTTAGTACAATTTCACGAATCCGTTCAGTACCAACTGCCATTGATGATAAGATTTTCGGCATATCATCAACAATAAACTCTAAATCTATCTCATTAATTAGAGTAGTTATTTCTGATTTCTTACTAGAACAGTGCTGCTTATACAGTTTAATTAAAGTTAGTAATTGCTGACTATATTCTCTAATATGTATCAGATTACCATAAATAAAATTAACTGGATTATTGATTTCATGAGCAACACCAGCAACTAGCTGACCTAATGAAGACATTTTTTCAGTTTGAATAAGTTGTACTTGAGTATGTTGCAATTCTTGCAGTGTATTTTGTAGCTGAATATTTTTATGTTTTAATTTTGCTGTTCTCTCCGCAACTTGCATTTCCAACCGACAATTCGTTTCTTCTAAAGCGGCTTGAGCAATTTTTTTAGCTTTTAAGTATTGTTGTAATAAATGCAATACTAAAAGCCATGCCGGAATCAGCATTACTAAACTTATAATAGACTCCGAAATTGCCCATAGGATTCTTTGATAATATTCATCAACCTTATGCTGTAATTCCAATGAGATATTATACTTTCTTTTCATCACCCCATCAGCATAAATTTGCTTCTGAGTTTCATATTCATGGCTAAAAAGTAGTTGTTGTGCTGTCTCTTTTTGATTTTTATTAACTAAGTCAAAAGATTGATATTCCATTGTGACTAGGCGCTGATTAGCAGCATCAATTTTTTTGGCATCCTCATTTTTATATGCTTGAGGAGCTAGTTTAATTGATTCTTTAATAGCAATGTCAAGCTTAGGTTCAAATTGGCGATATCGTTGTTCCCAAATAGTGTTTCCTGTAGCAGCATTCATGCGAGATGACATAGTTAGTACTTCATCAAAATAAGTAATTTCATCACTTAGTTTTTGAAGTTTAAATTCATTTTTAGTAATACTATTGAAGTTATAATATGCTTGTAAGTTGAGCCAAATTTGAGGAATGAATAAGAGCAGAGTAAGCAGTACTGTTACAGTTATTAGTTGAGAAGAAGCAAATCTCAGTTTATAAGATAGATGCATTTTAATACTATTTTTTTAGATATATTTTAATTCGTTCTTGTCGCCATTAATCCTCTTGCATAACTTGAGAATCATCAGTATTGATACCGAAGAAATTTCTCAAAAATCCTATGGTTTCATTTTGGTAAATTTCAAAGTCAATTTCATTTATTTGTTTAGTTTTAATCTTTCTGCCATAGATAAATCCTAATTTAAAACTCATAAAGTCTAGCTTGGAAAAATTATAAGGAACTGGATATATAAATTTAGCAAAAAATTGATAGATGAATAAATGTAGTTGATTAGTCTTTAAGTCATTACCCATTGTAAATCCTATGACAAAAGCTTCATCTTGTGAAGAAATCCCTCTATCTAAAAGTATGTGAATATAATCATGATGGAGTAGACTAATTTTTCCAGGTAATGCCATTATGCTATTAGGATTCTCTAGCAGCCAAATGACAAAAGGCATTTTCGGCTCACCATGTAACCTAAATACTAATGAATGTGCTTTTTTCAAATTCATTTGAGCGATATCTATTTGAAAAGCTTTATCTAAATCAAAAGCCATATTTTGTATATTTATAATCAAACAATTAACTTATTAATATTTGTTTTTCTGCTAATTTGTCTATAATTATCGACAAAATTATTTTTATTTTTATAATTAAGTATATAAAAAATAATTTTACATAAAATTACAGTATTATCACTGAAGCTTGTGCTAAGAGCAAAAGCATCTAAATGAAGAATCATCGACTGAGATAAATTGCTGCAATGCTGTGAAAAAAGATGTTGCAGCAATAGCTCGATCGCGCTTTGTTGATGGACTATTTCTCACAGTCTTGAGTTCGATGAATGCGTTGCTCGATACCAGTAACGAATTAGATACCGGAAAGTGTCAAACTAAATATGAAGTTTATAGAAAAACTGCAAACTCAAACCATGACTCAGCAACCAACTGATTTAGATAATAAAGCTGTATTTGAGCAGTTGTGGGAGATTACAAAGGAACTCCGCCAAAAATTAGAGGCTCGTTTTCAGTTACATCCAGACCCTTCTGTAGAAAATTTACAGCAATATAGCAGTCTTGATGGCAACATGAAAGGTTCGCTGACTGCTTTTTCTGGGGAAGAAATTGACTGGCTAGTGCATTCGTGGTTGGGAAACCCAGAAAAATCAAACTTTGGAACTATGCGTCTCACTACTTGGTTGAAGTCCCATATTCAGGTTCCTCATTTGGCCTTTGAGTTTGGCACACTTCCAGATGGAAATATTTTATTTTATATAGATTACATTGCTCGAACTGAGCTTCTAACTGATTTGGCATATCTCGATCGCTACTATGAGCCAGTTAATCAAACATTCTTAAAGTTACAGTCAGATTCTAGGCTCAAGGTATTTACCAGCAAAAGTGCTTATATTCGTCTATTTCAATCGCCTGTTAGCTTGTGTTACACAGGCGCACCTACTTTTGAAACTCTCGAACTAACTCGCACAGTTGCACGCGAAACACTCGATCGCTGGTTAACTTGGGTAGATGTAGCTGAACCTGTGCCAGAAGATGCACGAGAAACTTTAGCGGCTCGTGATTTAGCGCTCCGCCGTATCAGTGCTGAACGCGATCCAGGTAATAAATTTGCCGCACAGATGTTTGGCTCGGAATTGACAGATAAACTTGTGCGATCGCTCTGGGGTGGCGATCGGATTCTCTAAATTGGTCATTTGTCATTGGTCACTTGTACTGAGTTTCGACTGCGCGGTAATCGAGCGAAGTCGAGATTCAACTACCGCGTAGTCGAAGTATTGGTCATTTGTTATGACCCTCAATTTTCCATGTCCACTAATTTAGAATCGTGCTGCGCTTTAGCATTGCAAGTTATCGGTTGTGCAATCAACCTTCACTCGCGATCGCCAATTACACTTTTACCCCGCTAATACTATGCTGGAAAGAGAAGTAGACCGCAAACACTTCCTGCAAACACAGCAAACCACCATTGAGTGCTTCACCAATTTGGGGATGATTTGAATTTGAGAATGGAAATTGGGGATTAGGAAGTAATAACAAATGACAAATGACAAATGACAAATGACAAAACCAATAGAAGTCCGCAATCCCCGAACTGGCAAATTTGATTACGTAATTATCCCGCCGCCTCCAAGGTTGGTGGTACAGCAATGTAAGCGGACGCGCCGGGCACAAGTTCGCTGGCAGCAGTTGGGCTTAGAGGGGAGAATTGAAGCTTTACAGCAGTGGAAAGATGCGATAATATCTGGACGCGATCGCCTCACGGAAGCTTTGGTAAATGATACAGGAAGATTGTCAGCCTCGGTATTAGAAATAGACTCCTTCCTCTCCAGCATCGATCGCTGGTGTCGGTTAGCACCGGAATTACTACAAGAATCGGCAAAAAATACAGCGATTTCCTTTATTGCCTTGCAACAAACATCTGTTCCTTATCCCTTAGTTGGGGTAATTAGCCCGTGGAACTTTCCCCTGTCACTGTCTACTGTTGATACCATTCCGGCATTGTTGGCAGGTTGTGCTGTCATTGTTAAACCCAGTGAAATCACTCCCCGCTTTGTAGCGCCACTAATTACAGCACTCAACACTGTTCCCAAACTGCACGAGGTATTAACTTTTGTCGAAGGAGCAGGTGCAACCGGATCTCTTTTAATTGAAAATGTAGATTTGGTATGCTTTACAGGCAGTGTAGCCACAGGGAGAAAAGTTGCACAAGCAGCTGCAAAACAGTTTATTCCAGCTTTTTTGGAATTAGGAGGAAAAGATCCGGCGATCGTTTTAGAATCAGCCAACTTAGAATTAGCAACCTCAGCAATCTTGTGGAGTTCTGTTGTCAACACCGGACAGTCATGCCTCTCAATTGAGCGAATTTACGTTGCAGACTCGATATTTGAAAAGTTTTACCATCAACTAGTAGCCAAAGCACATCGCCTGAAGCTAGCCTATCCCACAGTCGAAAGTGGAGAAATTGGCCCGATCGTTGCCGAAAAACAAGCAGCCATTATTAGCGATCATCTTCTAGATGCAGTGGAAAAAGGAGCAGTAATTCACTGCGGTGGTGTCATCGAGGATTTAGGTGGGGGTTGGTGGTGTCGTCCAACAGTGCTTACCCAAGTTAATCATTCCATGAAAGTCATGACTGAAGAGACTTTTGGCCCGATTATGCCAGTCATGCCTTTTTCTGGAGTAGGTGAAGCAGTCTCTTTAGCCAATGACTCAATCTATGGATTAAGTGCTGCTGTATTTGCCTCAGAAACAGAAGCCTTAGAAGTTGCTTACCAAATAGATGCAGGTGCTATTAGTATCAACGATGCTGGACTCACCGCCATCATGCATGAGGGAGAGAAAAACGCCTTCAAATTCTCCGGTTTGGGACAGTCACGCATAGGTGCAGCAGCGATGAAACGATTTATGCGAAAAAAAGCTATTTTGATTAAAACTAATGCTACTAATGACCCTTGGTGGTTTGAAAATGGGGAGTGACCAATGCCATTATCACTATGCAACTGATTACCGTAACCAATGGCGTAGCTTGCCGCCGTACTCCTTTAAAGAAGCAAGCTACGCAAAGCGTCTCCAAGAGTTGGCATTGCATTCTCATCTTCTTCAAAATATCTATTTTAACGTGAGTTCGACGGCTCTAAAAACCCCACTTCCATTCCTCTCCCCCACTCTTCGAGAGGCTTTGAAACCCTAATTTTTTCGTTGTCAACTAAGAATATTTCTGCCCCTCTCCGCCTCAAAGAGGGGTTGGGGAGAAGTTCATCGAACTCACGTTATTTTACTAGAGACGATCGCCTCTGCCACAGTTTCGTCCGCGATAATCAAAGCATCTGGAAGAATTTTGATAGTTTTGGTTCAGAACTACAATGTTTCATGTCTGGAAGCAGATTATGCGCGATCAAGGACGGGAAGCCAGTCATCTGTTTACGGCTAAACCAAAGCCGCCAGAGTGCGATGAGTATGTCAAGGAAAAGGTATTTTCGATTGATTTTGATGCCAACCATCAAAAATATGTATATTCCACTTGTTACCAAAGATGTACAACTTTTAATAGCTGAGAAAATGCAAAATGGGAAAGATGCAAAATCTAAATCCAAGCAACTACTAGAAATTGCTAAAACCGGAGTAGAAAGAGCGATCGCAACCGATGAAGCGACAGCAACGGCTTGGATGAACCAGCAGCTTGAAGCGTTAGGAATCAATCTATCAAACTCAAACTAACCTAATGGAGGCATAATGTATAAGATTACTATAAATCCAGAGCAACTTAAGGAAATCTTCAAAAGCGCGATCGTTGAATTAATTCGTGAAGTCTCGGAATTTATAGCATATTGATGACAATAAAGCAAGCGATCGCTGTTTCCCCACACTCCGCCCCAACAGTTCACAGACCCCAGTTGCCTGATTCTTGCCTAGAGACAGTTATATGACGACTACGACTCAAAAACTCACCTTTGAAGAATACCTTGCCTACGATGATGGCACAGATACCCGCTATGAACTGGTCGATGGAGAACTGGTACCCATGAGTTTAGGAACTGGCAAACATGGGGCAATCATCCACTTTGTTGCACGGCAGTTTGAGGATGCACTGGTGCAATCTGGGGAACCTTGGGTAGCACTTCCTGCCCTCGTTGGTGTTCGCTCTCCGCGTGGGCGAAATTGGGATACTTCCCGTATTCCTGATGTCACTGTTCTAACGGTTGCCCAATGGGAAGCTATGAGCGATCGCGAAGCTGTAATTAATCTTAATGAGCCACCTCCGATTCTAGTCGTCGAAGTCGTTAGTCCCTCGACCAAAGCTGAAGACTACCGCTCAAAACGAGCTGAGTATGGGCTGCTAGAAATCCTTGAATATTGGATCGTTGACCCCTTGGAAGGGAAAATCACCCTCTGCATCCTGGAGCATCAGTTTTACGACTCCACTGAATTTCGAGGAAATGAAGCGATCCAATCCCCCACCTTTCCAAACCTCAATCTCACAGCAGCTCAAATTCTGGCAGGCAAACTCTAAATTGCGTATCCCAGTGGCTCAACTTTGGGAAGGGCTAGAAAATAACTGAATTCGTGAGAATATGATTTCTGTGTAATCACGCCTCTCTCGTCTTCATGCCAACAAATGATTCTGAACTTCAAAGTCAAGAAAAGGAAAATTCTGGATGCGATCGCCTTAATTCCCTTTGAACAATGCCAACCCTTGACTCGTTCGTGATTTTACGAGCATTCCGGCTAGTCCTAGCATCTATGCAATCAGGCACAGGACTGAAGGATTGCTGTACATCGGTAAAACCAAGATGCGGGGGCGTTTCAGTGGTGGACATCAAGCTTTTTTGTGAGCGTGGCTCGATAAGTATAACGATGAAGATGTGCGAATCGCAGTGCAATTCATTTCATATTGGGAAAACCCTACGTTACTATTGGAGCTAGAAGCCATTATTTTAAGAGCCACCGGAACCTCCTTACAACGTCCTAATTCCAACCGAAGTCAGGATTTTGCCACTAATTAGCGTGAGTTTGACGGATAAGACAAGAAGAACCGCTAAGATAGTAATTTCTCCTTTCAGAGATAACCACTGATTATTCTCCAGTCCGCGCAGGCGGACTTTGTTTGTGTAGCCACGACTTCCAGTCGTTAAGCTTTGATCTCAAATCTTAACTTAGTAAGGTACACGCATGGCCAAAGGTGACAAAATAAACTTTTCTACCCCTAGCGGGTTTCCAGAATTTCTTCCTAGCGAAAAGCGTCTAGAATTATATTTGTTAGATATCATCCGTAGAGTTTTTGAAAGCTATGGATTTACGCCCATCGAAACACCTGCTGTAGAACGTTTAGAAGTACTGCAAGCTAAAGGTAATCAAGGCGATAATATCATTTATGGAATTAATCCTATATTGCCACCAAATCGACAAGCCGAGAGAGATAAATCGGGCGAAACTGGTTCGGAAGCCAGAGCTTTAAAGTTCGATCAAACAGTTCCTTTAGCGGCGTATATAGCGCGTCACCTGAATGAATTAACTTTTCCCTTTGCTCGTTATCAAACCGATGTAGTTTTTCGGGGAGAACGGGCAAAAGATGGGCGTTTTCGTCAGTTCCGCCAGTGCGATATTGATGTAGTTGCGCGTCGCGAACTCAGTTTACTCTATGATGCTCAGATGCCTGCAATTATCACTGAGATATTTGAAGCAATTAATATTGGTGATTTTCTGATTCGCATCAATAACCGTAAAGTTCTTACTGGTTTCTTTAAATCATTAGGTATTGCCGAAAATCAAATAAAATCTTGTATTGGTATTGTTGATACTCTAGAGAAAATTGGTGAAAGTAAAGTCAAACAAGATTTAGAGAAAGAAGGGATTGCAGCCGAGCGATCGCAAAAAATAATTGAATTTATCAAAATAGACGGTTCCGTTGATGAAGTTTTAGATAAGCTCAAGCACCTCGCCCAAAATTTACCAGAAACCGAGCAATTGAGTTTAGGAGTTAGCGAATTAGAAACAGTAATTGCAGGCGTGCGTAATCTTGGAGTTGCCGAAAATCGTTTCTGTATTGATTTATCCATTGCCCGTGGTCTTGATTACTATACTGGCACAGTTTACGAAACAACTCTATTAGGACATCAAGCTTTAGGTAGTATTTGTTCTGGCGGGAGATATGAAGAATTAGTCGGGGTCTTCTTGGGTGAAAAAATGCCTGGTGTCGGCATTTCTATTGGCTTAACTCGCTTAATTAGTCGTTTGTTAAAAGCTGGTATTCTAAATACCTTAGCTGCTACACCAGCCCAAGTGATGGTAGTGAATATGCAAGAAGATTTAATGCCCACTTATTTAAAAGTTTCTCAACATCTACGTCAAGTAGGAATTAATGTCATAACTAACTTTGATAAACGTCCTTTGGGTAAACAATTTCAATTAGCAGAGAAGCAAGGAATTCAATTTTGTGTAATTATTGGTTCTGAAGAAGCAGCAGCACAAAAGTCATCGCTCAAAGATTTGAAAACAGGCGAGCAAGTAGAAGTACTACTAGAAAATTTAGCTGAGGAAGTTAAAAGAAGGCTTACCTAAAAGTTGATTTATCAAGTAGCAACTGTCTATCGTGATGCGTTATAGCTTTCGCCTCATATACCTTACTTATTTGGAAGTATTTTATGAGTTTGTCCGATATCCCTAATCTCTGGGTTCCTTTAGCACTTTTAGGTTTAATTGTTATAGCTGCTGTATTTTTCAGCCGCAGCAATTGATATTTAAACGATTACAAAAACTAAGTACACGTCAACGTAAAAGGGGTCGGAAATATCGAGGGTTGATGTTGGGTTTCACTACGTTCCACCGAATCTACGAATGATTAAATTTCATACTCTTTTTGTGGTGGGCTGTACTAAGTAAGGTAAAGTAGGAGAGCCTTGTGCTGTCTGACAGCACTCTGGTAATAATCAACAATTTCGTTGTAGTAATCTGTCATCCAATCCAACATTTCTTCTTCAGACCAGTCAATCCAGGGTATTGGTTCTGATTTCTGTGATTCTCGGATGAAACGATTCTGGAACCCCTCTTGTGAAAGTTCTAATAACCCATCCAGAATTTCTCCAACTTCATCACCTGGCGATAGATACCTCATAGGGCCATAACTCGTTGTATTTTCATCACCGATTTCTTTACCAGCACCAAAAGCATTAATCAAAGGCATACCATCCCACGCAGAATTTTCTATTACTGAAAATGGTAGAAAATCTTTTTTATATCCTTGATCTACTATCAATTCTGGAATTTTTCCTTGAGATGTCGCATAATAACCTGGAACATAACCAGCTAATAGAAATGTCAGTTCTATCCAAGATTTGTGTAAATCTAGTTCGAGATTTTCCCATTCTGCGAGAAACCGTTGTTCTAGCACTTGCCAATCATAATTCTTTTTCCACTGTCGGCGATTTCTAGGAATAAACCTACTTAAACCCTGACTTGTAGGCAATTTATCAAACCGCGCCCTCGCTTTCTTTTTGATTGTTTCATATCCTAACCCATAAGTTTCTCGTTGCCAAAGAGCGGATTCTGGCAACCATTGGGCATCACGAAATACCTCAACAAGAAGTGGATCTTCTTTCAATAATTCAAGTGTCGATGCCGAAATCTGTTTAATCTCACCTGTGATTCCCATAAAACTAAAACTTTGTTGCAGCGCTTAACAGTTATTATCCTCGAAGTATAGCTACAGTTTATCCAAAGCATTACAGTTGAGGTGGAGGTTCAGTTGTATGTTTGCTGTTGTCACACCCGATACAATCCATTTGCCCCCAGGTGCGGTAGTACGCTTACCTGGAAGCTGGCAAGATTATCAAGCACTCAATGAACAACTAGGCGATCGCTCCTCTCCTCGCATTAAATATCGAGATGGAGAAATTATCTTGATGGCACCGCTACCAGAACATGGGCGTAAAGTAAGTGTAATTGCAGATGTAGTCAAAGTTTTGCTCGATCGTTTGGGACGAGAATACGAGGCATTTACCCCAATCACAATGGAACTACCACAGGAAAGTGGTATAGAACCAGACTACTGTTTTTATATTGAAAACTGGCAGGCAATCGCAGGTAAAGATCGAATTAATTGGGGTGTCGATCCATCACCTGATTTGGTAGTGGAAATAGACATCACCAGCTATACCGATGTCAATGACTACCTACCTTATCGAGTACCAGAAGTTTGGTTGTTTAGGAAAAACCAGCTTGTAATTTACAGATTGCAGGGCGATCGCTACACTGTTGAAACCAGTAGCCGTTATTTCCCTAACATCAATGTGTCAGAAGTAGTCACAGAGTCTCTAAGAGCTGATTCGTAAAGAAAATCTGAAGGATACTCAACTCGTTACTAGGTCTGAGTTTCAGCGAATAAGTATTTTTTTGACTCAAATTCCTGAAATCCTTGCAAGACAAGTACTTTACTTGAGTTTACAAATTAGCTCTAAAAATTTCCTACAAGCGCAATACTAGCGCTGTTATTCGGGAATTACGCCAGAAATTGGCGAGTGAGAATTAAAGATTTTGATTTTGCGATGCCCTCGGCAAGCTACGCCAACGCAGACAATCTTCATCAATGGCAACTACTTTGTACGATAAAGTACAGAGGATTGCAACTAAGTTTCAAGTAAATAGAAAAGGAATGCGTACATGGGAAAAGGGAGATTAGAAGCATTCAGTGATGGGGTGATTGCCATCATTATCACCATCATGGTGCTGGAAATTAAAGTGCCGCATGGGTTCGATTTAGCCGCGCTACGTCCACTAATCCCAGTATTTCTGAGCTATGTGTTGAGTTTTATTTATATCGGCATCTACTGGAACAATCACCATCACCTACTACAAGCAGTCCGACACGTTAATGGGCGTATCCTTTGGGCGAATTTGCATCTGCTGTTTTGGTTGTCGCTAATCCCCTTCGTCACCGGTTGGATGGGCGAGAATCACTTTGCCGCCATGCCTGTTGCCCTTTATGGTACGGTATTGTTGTTGAATGCGATCGCTTACTTCATTCTTACCCGCACGCTGATTTCTCACCACGGCAAAGATTCGACTCTAGCGATCGCAGTTGGTGAAGACTTCAAAGGAAAAATATCAGTAGTTGTCTATGCTGTGGGAATTCCACTTGCCTTTGTGAACTCATGGTTTGCTTGTGCATTGTACGTTTTAGTCGCAATCATGTGGCTGATTCCTGACCGTCGCATTGAGAAGACTCTCACTTCCTAAAGGAATTACGAATTACCTCAGCTGTTACGCATTTAATTTGTACGTATAAAAAATCAATAACGCGAAGTATCTTTTAAGACGCTTCGCGTTTAGTTGCTAAAAAAGATTGCCTAACTGATTGTCGTCTTAAGCTGCAACTTTTTCCTCAAATGGTTTAAAGGTTTTTTTGCTAGCACCGCAAATCGGACATTCCCAGTCTTCAGGAATTTCTTCAAAAGGTGTACCTGGCGCAATTCCCGAATCAGGATCGCCAGCAACGGGATCGTAAATCATGCTGCATTGCTTACAAATCCATTTCCGAGTTTTAGGTTCTTCACCAGCAACTCTAGTTGCTGCTTGTCCTCCATTTAATACTTCTAAGGCTTCAGCGTAGCGATCGGCGTGGTAATTTTCGATGAATTTTAACAAGTCAAAACGGTGTGCAGCTTCCCGAAATGTATTGGCATGATCGGTAGATTCTTGAGCTTGTTTGAGAAATTCTTCAGCTGCCGGATTGTCGCGATCGCGTTGGGCATCTGCGGCAAACTCTGGATACATTGTAGTATATTCGTAAGTCTCGCCTTCAATTGCCAAAGATAAACAGCGAGATACAATTTCCCGCTTTTGTTCATCAGTTAAAGCAGCTGCATTTTCTACTACAAGTTCTGGATGTAGTAACTTAAAATGTGCAAAAGCGTGTTCAGTTTCTTGATCTGCTGTTTCTTTAAAAAGTTTCGCCAAGTCTGTAAACCCAAGTTGACGCGCCACCTCAGCAAAAAACAGATACTTACGATTTGCCATCGATTCGCCACCGAAGGCAGCTTCTAGGTTTTGAAGTGTAGTAAAGTTGGACAAATCCATAATTTTTTAATGCCTGATAAGTGATGTTTAGTGCAAAAGCACAGACTCTACAACCGGATACAGAAGCCGTTATTTGTATAAGTAATAAATGCTTTATACAAACTTTGTCATCCCATAAGCAATCTGTTTCGATCGGAAGCTAGCACGGCTGTGTTCTCTTACTTGGACAATTATAAAACCGAAAAATTGTGCAACTGACAAATTATATTTTTGATTTAGAGATGACTGTGATTGCTTTAATTTGTCTGAAGTTCTAAAAATGGATAGTCGGTGTATCCTGTAGCGTCAGGGGCATAAAATGTTTTTGGATCTGGAGCGTTCAAATGTGCATTAAGTTCTAAGCGTTTTGGTAAGTCAGGATTAGCAAGATATAACTTGCCAAAAGAAACTAAATCTGCATTGCTACTAGCAAGAATGCTATCTCCTGTTTGGCGATCGTAGCCACCATTAGTAATCAAAGTACCTTGGAATATTTGCCGAAAGTAGGGTGTAACTGGGTTCATGACTTCGCGGGTTGCTAAATCGACTTCGTTCGGTTCCATCAGGTGAAGATAGGCAAGTCCAAAGGAGTTAAGAGCATTGATAGCATAACCAAAAGTTTCTTGAGGGTTGGAGTCATGCATTCCATAAAAAGTGTTACTTGGCGAAAGTTTGATGCCAACCCGGTTTGCACCCCAAACGCTAGCGACTGCTTCCACAACTTCTAAGAGGAATCGGCTACGCTTTTCTATTGAACCGCCATACTCATCTGTGCGCTGGTTCGAGCCATCTTGGAGAAATTGATCGATTAAATAGCCAAATGCACCGTGAAGTTCAATCCCATCAAAACCAGCTGTTAAAGCATTTTCGGCACCTTTGCGAAATTGCTCGACAATTTCAGTAATTTCTGGAGTTTCTAAAGCGCGGGGAGTTTCCAACGATACTTTACCTATGGGTGTGTGGAGTGAGCCAATCCCTGCGAGCGCACTGGGAGCAACTGGCAATTCTCCATTA
This sequence comes from Nostoc sp. DSM 114160, assembly GCF_053470305.1. NCBI lineage: Bacteria > Bacillati > Cyanobacteriota > Cyanophyceae > Nostocales > Nostocaceae > Nostoc > Nostoc sp. DSM 114160. The sequence goes on from NZ_JBPFGO010000003.1 coordinate 1,452,713, forward strand.
AGTAAAGCTGAGTGAGAAACTCTCCCAGAATGCCAAAGTTGCAAAAAAATTCTGCCCCCTTGTTCGTGTACTGCATTAGTTATTAACCGCCATCCTGCCACTTGTTCTTCTGAGTAAATTCCTGGACAGTTAATGTATCCTAAACTCAGAGGTGAAACCATTGTACATTCAGTAACGATCAGCCCAGCACTGGCGCGTTGGGTGTAGTAAGTTGCCATTAGCGAGTTGGGGATGCTTGCAATTGCCCGTAAACGCGTCATCGGTGCCATTACGATTCGGTTTGGTAGGGTGTAAGGGCCAAGCTGAACTGGTGTGAAAAGATTGATATTGGAATTCATGGCTTAAATTTCTATTACGGCGTTGCACATTACTGGCTGAGGTTTTGAAAGGGGGAATATCGCTTTTATGAGGAGAGTTTTTCCTCACGCAATTCCACCGTTGACACGAATGTTTTGCCCAGTAATCCACCTAGCTTCATCGCTAGCGAGAAACGCTACTACATCGGCGATTTCTTGCACATCTCCCAGTTTATTAAAAGCAGCCATTTGGGCTAAACGATCTATCTGTTCTTGTGTTTTGCCTTCTCGAAACAGTTCTGTATCGGTGGGACCAGGAGAAATAACATTAACTGCGATCGCTTTTGCACCTAATTCTTTAGCTAGTACCCGCGTGATTTGTTCAACAGCACCCTTGGTTCCTACATAAGCACTATAAGTTGGCAGCATCATCGCCGTAGTAGATGAGGAAAAATTGATAATCCGCCCGCCTTCTGATATATGTTGCGCGGCTTGTTGACAAGCAAAATAAGTGCCTTTGACATTAATGGCAAAAATCGCGTCGAAATCTTCTTCTGTCACCTCAGTAATTGGTTTATAGAAGGCAATTCCAGCATTGTTGACCAAAATATCGACTTTACCAAAACGTTCAAGTGTTTGTTCAAATAACCTTTTGATGTCGGGTACTTTGCTAATATCAGCTTGGATAGCGATCGCTTCTACTCCCAACTTTTCAATTTCTGCAACAACTTCTTGTGCTTTGCCTGCATTGCCTGCATAGTTAACGACAATAGATGCGCCATTACCAGCTAACTTGAGTGCGATCGCTCGTCCAATTCCCCGCGATGCACCAGTGATAATTGCAACTTTTCCGGTTATTGATGCCATAGATTAATCGAGTTTTATTTTGGTTCACCAAAGTGATTATCTGCTTTTACAGTACTGTTCCAAGGTTAAATTTAGCGATCGCTGCTAAAACTTCCGACTTGATTCCAGCTAAAATCCCGCCAGTGAATTCAAGTAACTCTCAGGCGGGAGAAATGAAAATACTTTGCAAAAGGTAAAGATACGTGCCCTCTTGGCGGCATCTTCACAGCAGATTAAGATTTGCTACGGCTTGGCGAATATTAGACCTCTTGGCATTTGTGCTTTTTGCACTCTTGGGGAAAAGGGTAAAGGTTAAAGGGGAAGGGGACAATACATAACCTTTTCCCCAAAACCCGACAAGTATTGAAGCTCATCTGGTCGATCGTATCTGCGTAGATTAAATTATTTGAAGAAGGGATTTTCTGAACCGATCACGGATTCATTCTCAATTGGACACGTTGGCTCAGATAAGAGTGTTCCATTAAATGTATAAGTAGTGTTCTTGGAATTGATAGCATTACCACTTATCCTCCGATCTGGAATAAAGTCTCCTCTTACTTGACCGCTAAGTGCGATACTTACTTCTGAACCTGGATTTGTTACTGCTTGCCAATTTCTCTGATCCCGACCTAGATTTGTACGGCTATAAGTAGCATCTAGCCCAACAAAGCGAAGGCTGTTACCATTGGCGTTAAATTCAAAACAAGCAGTAAAATTATCTCCCTGACTTGACTGAACATTGACATCGTAGCTTTTGCCCTCCACTCCAGCTTGTACTGGCGCAGCCAACAACATTATTTGTCCAAGTAAACAAGTTAAAACTAAACCAAACTTAGATTGGATGATTTTCACTGACATAATTGTTTGCCTCTGTTACGTAATCAAGTAATTGCTTACTTTTACTCATTGGTGACAGGTTAAGATCGTTAACCATTTGCCAATAAGTAGTGGTGATTAAATTTAGTCAAAATCGAGGTTACAAACGTAAATTTCCAGCCTGTGATGCCTTCGCATAGCGTTTCATAGACAAGACTAGCTACGCCTACGCATATTTAAAAACATCGGTCATCCTTGCCATAAAATTTAGTATAAAGCTTAATTAGATACTCGATAGCATAGATAATTTACAGCGTAATCACTATTGACAAAACGAGTTATATCTTAAAATGTCATGAATGCTTTTTTGTACGAGAAAACAATGGAAGTGAGTTCAGAGTGTATTGCATAGATAGACACTTAGAGACTATTTTGCCAGTTCTCTAACAAAGAGCGATCGCTATAGTAACGCTCTTGGGTGAAAATTGGTAGGAGACAAGATTGAGACTTCTTTCTTGCTCCTCGGTCACTGAGCGTTGGTCATTGAGCGTAGCCGAAATGAGTCGTTCGCGCAGCGTCTCGTAGAGAAGTGCTACTCCCCTCAATTAAAATTCTGGAACGATCGCAACACCATCTCTGAGATTGAGCAACCCTGAAATAATCACTTTATCTTCTGGCTGTAATCCTTCAATAACTTGGTAATTATTACCTTTGATCTCGCCTAGCTTTACTCGCCTTTGCCGAGCTACTTGTTGGGATACACCTTGGGGAGATATCTCTGTTTCAACTACATAAACAAAAGTGTCTCCACCTATACGAGTCATTGCTGTTGTGGGAATCAAAACTCCGGGGCGCTGATTCCAGAACACTCTAGTCCTAACCAATTGATCTGCACGTAGCTGGCCGTTTTTGTTGTCAAAAAGTGCTTTGATCGATATCGTTTGTGTTTCATTGCTAGCATTAGGTGCAATAAAAAATATCCTACTTCTACCAAGCTTTTGACCTTGTGTGTTCATCACCTCTACTGGCATACCTTTACGCAGTTGGGGCCCTTGTTGTACTGGTACAGAGATATTCACTTCTAAAGGTCGATTTTGCGTGATATTAACTAATGGTGTAGAAGTATTAACTAAATCACCGACTTTCACAGGGATGTTACCAACTGTGCCACTAAAAGGAGCGGTAATTTTGTCAGACTGGAGCTGTTGTGTTTGAGGATTTACATTAGATTGCTGCAAAGATTTTTCAGCCTGCAAGATGGTGGCTCGTTGTGCTTGAATTCTGGAATCTATTGCATCCAGACTTGTCTTAGCATTGGCAAGACGATTAGCAAACAGATTGCTAGTCTGTCGAGACACGGCTCCTTGTTCAGCTAGGCTGACAAACTTTTCGTAGTTCTGCTGGTACAATTGCACATTCGCAACGTAGGAGGGTCGTTCTGCTTCTAAAGATTTGAGCGTGGCGCGAGCATTTGCCAGTTGCACTAAAAATGCTTGAGGCACAGGATTATTCCTAGCGATCGCTGCCTGTGGTGTAGAATCTACTTGGAGAATTGGCGCTCCTTGGACAACTGGATCTCCAGATTTGACAAGTATCTGGGTAACTTGACCCTGAATTCTCGGCTGAAGCGTGACTGAGCGCAGGGATTTTAGACTAGCAATAAAATCTGAACTTTCCTCAATTATGCCGCTTTGTACTGTTGATATTTTGACTCTTACCCCTTGAGGTTGAGCGTTAGCATTTGAAGGTGCTGAATTTTGTGGAGTGAGTAAACGCCATAGAGTTGCTCCGCTTCCTAATAATAGGAGTCCGGCTAAACTCAACCAAAGCCACCGCCGTTTTCCAGAAGGTGGCTCAAATGACGTTTCTGGAGCTTTTTCTCCCAAATCAGTTTGAGGCTCAGGGGATGTCATGGCTTTTGAGGAACTTAAGGAACAAATTAACTAGATTCAATCAAAATTTCATCTGTCGTTCTTGAAATTACTGATTTGGCATGAGGTTTTGCGGCAAATTATATGTTATTCCATCCAAATATACAGTTTTGATGATTCTGTCTAAATCTACCGAAAGGTGAATCCGCTCCTGAAATTTCTGACTTCAACTGTATCCTTCAAAAAGTTAGGGATAATTTTATCGGAATCACTTTTATTACAGCAGATTTCAAGTTCGGGAGGTACGCAAATTAAGTCTGTTACCCAGATATAAAGCGTATTTTAGTCCTGAATTTTACTGTAAGTATAAATCAATACTAACAGTTCGTTTGTTTCAGACATTGAAATTCAAACTAGCTACCACAATCAGCTCGCCGCATTGAACTCATATTGTATTAAGTAGTAAGAATAACTGTTAAATATTGATGCAAAATCGGGCAATTTCTTGAATTTGCTTCGGAAAGTTTCAGATTATGTTTTCAACCATTAATAAATCTCAGGAGCAAATCTAGGTGTTGACCTCAACCTTACTCGCTGCTGCAACTACACCTCTGCAATGGAGTCCTACAGTTGGACTGATTATGATTATTGCTAATATCATTGCCATTGCCTTTGGCAAATCTAGCATCAAGTATCCCAATGCCGAACCAAAACTACCCTCAGCCAATTTCTTTGGTAATTTTGGTTTACCAGCCCTTTTAGCAACTACCGCCTTTGGTCATATCTTAGGAGTGGGTGCTATTTTAGGGCTGCATAACCTGGGAAGAATTTAGGTTCTTACCCAAGTTAGCCTTTATTTGATGATTCTTTTGTCTCCAGCTTTGAGCCAGAGAGTTAGAACTCTCTGGCTCTTTTTTATGAGACACTAAGTAATATCAGTATCTCAACGGTATGACAGATATAACAGATTTATCAAAAAGAATTGCCAGCAAAGGCGATAATCCGCTAAGTTTGTCACCTGTCAACTTGCAGCCACAAGAAGATGTAGAACTTGAGCGAAAACTGCGAGAACTCAAGTTTAAACAAGAACTAAGAAAAGATTGGATTTTATTTATTGTCAGGGATGTAGTAATTTTTCCTGCCGCCATCCTTTTTATTTTTGCTGTCAGTGGTTATTCCCTATTTATGCAGATTCATAGGTAATATATCTGGCTATAATTTTTAATCGACTACAGAGGCGCAGAGTACACAGAGAAAAGAGAGATGATAATTAGGTAAATAGGTAGACATAATTAAATACAATAAAATAAACTGTTAATTTGTAGTGAGTGATTTATCGCTCAGAACAAGGATTATCAGGACTCAAGTCCTTACTACAAACTTTAATTTATTTATGCCTAAATACTTAGACACAAATAGTTTGGAATTGTTGTAAATTATTTCACTCTGCATTCTCTGCGCCTCTGCGGTTATTTAAAAATCCTACATCAGTAAACTTGCGTAACTAATTCTACAGACGACGAAGCCAACTTGCTACAAGTAGACTCATCTTTATATCCACACTAATTTTGCTGGATATCAGGATTACCGTGTTTGGTAAATCTGCAAAAAAGTAAGTACCTGATGGAAATAATCTAAAAATATGGGGCTTTTAATATTTTCTGTTGCTTTAGTTGCCATTGTTGCTGTAATTATCATTAATGCCTACAACGATTTAGTTAAGTATCGCAACCGTTACAAAAATGCTTATTCTCAAATCGATGTTCAATTACAGCGCCGCTATGATTTAATTCCCAACTTGGTGGAAACTGCCAAAGGGTACATGAAACATGAGCGAGAAACCTTAGAAGCAGTTATTGCTGCCCGAAATTCTGCAATTAATGCTAGCAGTCGGGCGGTACAAAATCCTGGCGATCCCCAAGCGATGCAACAGTTGGGCAATGCTGAAGGGGCGCTAACGGGTGCGTTAAGTCGGTTGATGGTACTTTCAGAATCTTATCCAGAATTGAAAGCCGATCGCGCCATGACTCAGGTAATGGAAGAATTATCTTCCACCGAAAACCGGATTGCTTTTGCCCGTCAGGCTTTTAATGACGCGGTGACACTTTACAACACCAAGAGCGAATCTTTTCCCAGCAACTTGGTGGCAAATACATTTAACTTTACTGTTGCAGAATTGCTCCCTGAAGCTACCCCAGAAATAAGAAATGCTCCACGCGTATCTTTTTAGGTGTCTATGAACTTCTTTGAACATCAGGATCGGGCACGCCAAAATACGCAACAATTAATTGGGTTATTTTCCCTGTCGATCGCAGTCATGATTATGGCAATTTATATTGCCAGTTTATTTCTGTTTCGCATGGCTCCTCGTGTTTGGTGGCATCCAGGGTTATTTCTCTACGTAGCTGGGATTACAATAGTTGCGATCGCAGTCGGAAGTTTGTATAAAATTGCCTGTCTCCGTCAAGGCGGAAGCGTCATTGCCCAAGAGTTAGGAGGAAGACTCCTGCTACCAGAAATAGCCGATGAACAAGGGCGACAACTATTAAATATTGTCGAGGAAATGGCGATCGCTTCTGGTATTTCTGTCCCCCAAGTTTATCTCCTCGACAGAGAAACCGGCATTAATGCCTTTGCTGCCGGATTTACGCCCAATGATGCTGTCATTGGAGTTACCCGTGGAACTTTGGAACACTTGAGCCGGGATGAACTACAAGGAGTCATCGGCCACGAATTCAGTCATATTCTCAATGGAGATATGCGACTGAATTTGCGTTTGGTGGGACTACTGCACGGGATTTTGTTCATTTATTTAACCGGGGAATTGCTGTGGCGCCTTCGTGGTAGCTTCCGCTTCGGAAAGGAAGACAAGGGTTTACCTATCTGGGCGTTTGGTTTGGCATTAATGGCCATTGGTGGTATCGGATTACTTTGCGGACGCTTGATTAAAGCTGCCGTCTCTCGCCAACGCGAATTTCTCGCTGATGCTTCAGCCGTACAGTTCACTCGCAACCCCAACGGACTTACCGGAGTCTTTCAAAAACTCCAACAGATGGATTCACGCCTGATATCGCCACGTGCAGAAGCCTCTAGCCACATGTTTTTTGGCAATGCCCTCAACCCCTCTTTTTGGGAAAATATGTTTTCTACCCACCCACCCTTAGCAGAACGTATCCGCCGCGTTGGGGGTTTGAACGTCAGAAATTTAGCAGCAATGCCATCTCCCAATCAAATGCGTTCCCCTTCCCAAGAATCCTTAACAATGGGCTTTGCTGGTGGTGGCAACACCACACCATCACAGGTTGTAAACCAAGTTGGAAGCGTTACACCAGAGCATTTTGCCCATGCTCAAGCGCTGTTATCGCAGTTACCAGAATCCTTGCGTTTGGGTGCGCGGGAGCAACAAAGTGCAATGGCGATCGCTTTGGCACTAACTTTAGATACGGAAAATCTCCAAATTCAAGAACGTCAAATTGCTTGGTTACGCGAGGTGCAGTCTGCTGAGTTGGTAGACAAAACCTTGGAACTAAGTAGCGAAATTAGTCAGTTAGATTCCAGAATTCGCTTGCCGCTTGTGGATTTGGCAGTGCCTATATTGCGCCAAAACTCTGCCAAAGAATGCCAAAGGCTATGCAAATGCGTTCACGGTTTAGTTGTAGCTACGGGAAGTTTATCGCTGTGGCATTTTGTGTTGCAGTTAATACTGTGGTATCGTCTGCAACCTAGTATAAATCCTGCATCTACTACAACCGTAGAATTCACCTCCATCGAACAGATTTGGCCAGATAGTCTATTAATATTGTCCGTAATTGCTCGTGTCGGACACTCCCAACCTGATGCGTCTACTGAAGACATCGCTTATGCTTTTCGTTCTGGAGTTTTTCGACTTCCCAAAGCCGGAGAGCAAGAAAAACCAGAAATGCCATTAAGTTGTAATTTTACTGAACTAAAGAAAAGTATTGAGCGTCTGCGTCTTGCCACTCCCAAACTCAAACAATCTATTGTTGATGCTTGCGCCCACACAGTACTATTAGATAACAAAGTTACTTCTTCAGAAGCAGATTTACTCAGAGCGATCGCCATGACGCTAGAGTGTCCCCCCATCCCCCCATTTTTAAATCCTCAGCCAAAACGAACTTAATGTAACGAATAAGACACAATGATTTAGGGGTTGCTGAAAAATAAAAAGAAGCTCACACTATTTAGATTATCTAACTAAGGGACTTCCAGAGAATAAAATAAATAATGCTAGAGACGGCATATTTCTGACCAAGATTTAACTTAGACAGATAAAAGTACTTGGTATCGGTACTTTTGTCTAGATTAGTTACTACCACAAAAAAAACTGTCATAATTACAATCAGGTAAATAATTACTTGAGAAATATATTAAGAATAGTGATTCAATAATTTTTTCACGCTAATACTAATTCTGCATGAAGAAGCACATAATAAGACCCCCCTGTAGTCCCCCGATGCCTTGGAGGGACAGCGTAGCTGGGGGGTAAATATATGCAGCTTTACAAAGAAACGGTATAAAGTCTTAAATGTTATTAGAAATTGAACTATTTTCTGCAAACAACAATTTCAAAAAACGTAAGATATATTTTTGATGTATTTTTTGGTAGTTATAGTTGAAATTGTTAGGTTTTATGTTGAAAATAACAGTGTTTATTTTTGTAGTGTTGTCTATGTTTTATCTTCTATTTTTAAAAGAGGCTGACACGTCTATGGTTTATATGCTTGGTGCAATAGTTTGTACACTACTATTAATAAATACTAAGCTCTAAGAGGATGTTTGAAAAGTTTTGAAAGGTCACGTCGATTTTGGATGCAAGGATTAACCTCTTCTTTAAAGAAGAGGCTTCAATAATGATTTTTTTAAATATTCTCCATAAAGGAGAGGCTTGAAACGAGGTGTCCAAAAGCACAAACTTTCAAGAAGGCTAAAAAATTGGTGTTGCTAGATTCGCATGATGGATGATGATACCATGCTAGAAGGAGCGGTGGAAGCCGCAGTCTTTCTTCAAGAGAGCAGCTAAATTTCTTTGCCCTAACTTAGAGCGATTGTCCAAGGTTTTTCAGATCGTGAAAAACCATAAGTAAAAATCCCAATGAACTACGACATCAAAGACAAAACCATTTTGGTTACGGGCGCAAATCGCGGCATCGGCAAGGCGATAGTTGAGTCGTTTATTGAACACGGAGCCACCAAAGTCTATGCGGCTGTTCGTCAGCTCAACAGTGTCTCCTCATTGGTTGAACAATACGGCTTACGGGTAGTACCAATTCAGGTTGATTTAGGCGATCGCCAATCTATTGTTGCTGCTGCTCAAACTGCCCCAGATGTGCAAGTTGTTATCAATAATGCAGGAGTCTTTCAAGCTGGAACTCCCTTAGCTGAGAATGCGATCGCCGCTCTCGAATTTCAGATGAACATCAATGTATATGGATTGATCTACATGGCTCAGGCGTTTGCCCCGGTACTCAAAGCCAATGGAGGTGGTGTCTTTGCCCAAATCAATTCTGTTGCTTCGCTCAAGGCTTTCTCCGACTCTGCTACTTACTGTGCCTCAAAAGCTGCGGCCTATTCAATCACCCAGGCATTACGAGAACTATTGAGTGAGCAGGGCACGATTGTGCTAAGTGTTCACCCTGGCCCGATTGCCACGGATATGAGCGATGCAGCAGGAATGAGTGAGGTTGCACAGTCACCTGCACTTGTGGCAGACGGGATAATAAAAGCTCTCAAAGCTGGGGATTTTCACGTCTTTCCTGACTCGATAGCTAAACAAATGGGCGATGCTTATAAAAGCTTTGCCCAAAATGTCATTGAGGTGTCATCAAGTTAACTACATTGCCGGGTAACGCTCTAGACAAGGGTATCTGGATATTAAACAGCAAGCCAAAACTCTTCTCGATTGTATTGATTCACTACTCCTCCTAATTCACCAGCATCCCATTTACGCAAGCGATACTCCACTGCGGAAACTTCGCCACCAGTTTCTTAACGACAATTTGCAAAACCGGATAAGTATTTTCATTGTTCCTTGTGAGTTCCACTTATGGAGTCTCTTGCAAAAATATATTTTTGCACTCTTAGGGAAAAGGGACTCATGTTAATGTGAGTTCGACGAGTGCTATTTTGACCTCTCCCCCAGCCCCTCTCCTACCAGGAGAGGGGAGCAAAAACTTTTCTTTTCTCGTTACTCATACAGCCCAGTAATTCTCGCCTTCAGGTAAGGTAAGGATTTCAACCCCATCTTCAGTTACAGCTAAGGTATGCTCGCATTGAGCAGAAAGCTTGCGATCGCGCGTTACCGCCGTCCACTTATCGCCCAGAACTTCGACTTCGTAAGTACCTTCATTAATCATTGGCTCAATGGTAAAAACCATCCCTGGTCTGAGACGCTTGCCCTTACCGCGTGTGCCATAGTGGGGAACATCCGGCGCAGTATGGAAAATATTACTGATGCCGTGGCCAACGAAATCTCGCACTACAGAAAAGCCTTGTCCTTCAGCATACTCTTGAATGGCTGCACCAATATCGCCAATGCGTGCCCCAGGTTTAACTTCAGCAATACCTAGACGCAAACACTCTTCTGTCACCTCTACCAGCTTTCTCGTTTTTGGGGAAGGAGAACCAACAAAAAATGTCTTGGATGTATCGCCGTGATAACCTTCAACAATTGGCGTCACATCAATATTGATGATGTCACCTTCCTTAAGAATTTGCTTGGCGTTGGGAATGCCGTGACAAATTACCTCATTTACACTGGTACAAATCGATTTAGGATAACCCTTATAGCCAAGGGGTGCGCTTTTTGCTCCATGCGCTTGCGTCCAACGTTCGGCTTCATCATTTAGTTCGAGAGTGCTAACCCCTGGTTTCACAAAGGGTTCTAGATGCTGGAGAAGTTTAGCAGCTAAACGCCCAGCTTGACGCATTTTCTCTATTTCTCGTTGGGATAAAATAACAATTAGTTCAGTTTTCATTAACTTTTATCTAAAGTATCTTTCATAAACATAGTTAACCCTGTCTGTGCAGCTCTTTGTGCAGTATCAGCAACATGCAGGGTATACAAGCTTTCCTCTGGGGTAACGTACAAAGGAGTCCCGTCAAAAAGATGGTCTAACACCATCCTCGTATCTTTAGCGAACAAACCCCGGCGAGGCCCAACCTCTATAGGTGTTGTTTCCCCTGGCTGCACGAATATTCCGGTGTCGCCATCAAAAATTAAACCACCTTTTTCACCGTGAACTTCAAACTTCCGCTCTGATTGCCAAATACTTTCGCCTTTGCCATACACTACTTGGGCTAAAAGTCCACTGTTAAAGCACAGTTCACTATTGCAGAAACAGGTTTGGTAGTATTCCGGTTCTATTTCCCAATATCGCTGGTGACAGTTAACAGTAAATACTGTACCAAATAAATCGATCAGGCGATGTAGGCGAGACAAGGCACCAATTAAGGGAAAGCCGAACAACTCGTGGTTATAAGTCCATTTGCGGGGTGCAGGATTTTGAGGATTGATGGTGCTGTAGCGAACATAAAATACCTCACCAATTTTGTCTAAGTTTTGCTTCAAAGCTTGATGCAAACCACCCAAAAGTTCCAGATGTTCAACGTGCAGGAGTTTTTGTTGTGTTTTGGCTAAGGCAATCAGTTCCTCGGCTTCAAATACATCCAACGAAAGAGGATACTCTACAATTACATGTTTGCCGTTGGTAAGTGCTGCACGAGCGATCGCCCCATGATCTCGATTAATAGTGGAGATCGCTACTAGGTCTATATCTTCACGCTCTACTAGCTCTTGCCAAGTACTCAAGACTTCAATCTGGTACTCTTTGGCAAAGCTTTCGGTTTTTTCTCTTGTATGACCAACAACTGCGACTATGTGCGATCGCTCATCATGGAGCAATGCCTCAGCCCGAAACTTTGCCGCATACCCAGTACCTACCAAACCTACACGCACTCTTGCTTTTTCCAAAGCTGCTTCTGAATTATACACGATCCTCATTAGTTCTGTTCTCGATCTTCCCACGCTTCTAGTAGTCAGATTCTCTCTTCATGGGGTTCACCAGTCTAGACTTTACAACATTCGTCCTACCTCCTCAAGGATCGATAAGACTTTAATAGAACTTACGCACTCAGATCCCCCAACCCCCTTAAAAAGGGGGCTTTAGAGGTTCCCCCCTTTTTTAAGGGGGATCGGGGTTTCAGGCTTCAGTGCGTAAGTCCTATTTAATAAAATTACGTGTACTCAAAAATGAAGACTTCAAAACAAAAGCCTTTTTTTATCCATAATCTCAGAAATTTGTCAATATTATGAGCAAAAAAATGGCAAAAGAAAAATTACATCTCTACTGTTATAACGGGCGCATTTAAATCAGATTAGAAAATGAAACAGCCCTATTTTTTCAAGGAGCCAGGGAATCTTTTCTACGTAAGTTCTACAACATCTCGGTAACATTAACCTTACTCATGTTTATGTTTTAGGTATATAATTTTTTCTAATTACAACCTGAATAGGGTCGAAAATAATATAAACAAAACTTATCGGGATTAAGTAACTAAATTTCATTACTAATCGCGTTCAATTTCCAGTCACATCGTTTAATTTTTCTCGTAGTATCAGAATTGAAGCAAATTTGAACCAACGGCTAATTCCACAGAACAGCCGTGACCTTTGCCTTAAGATAACTTATACTGCCGTTCGCAAAAGAGAGGATTACTCAATGCCAAGTTATAAAGTCACACTAATCAACGAGGCTGAAGGGCTGAACGAAACAATTGACGTTGAAGACGATACCTATATTCTAGATGCTGCTGAAGAAGCTGGTCTTGACTTGCCTTATTCTTGCCGCGCTGGTGCCTGCTCGACCTGTGCAGGTAAACTCACCAAGGGTACTGTCGATCAGAGCGATCAGTCATTCTTAGATGATGAACAAATAGAAAAAGGATATGTACTGACTTGTGTCGCTTACCCAACCTCTGACGTAACAATCGAAACTCACAAAGAAGAAGACCTTTATTAAGAGTTAAGCGGCTCAAACATAAACCTCTTGCAAGAGTTACTAATGTTGACAAAATACAAACAGGATATCTAGAGTTAACACCCTGGCAATGCAATGCCGTGTGTACCTCTGAAGGCGACTTTGACAAAAAGTCTAATTTTGTGTTGAGCAGGAACACAACATTTACTGTGTTCCTGCTTAATTTTTTAAGTATGAGTTTGCTCTCTATTTTTTACCTCTTCTTAACTCCCGACTCCTAGCGAAAGATGCAACTTAAATGTTAATAAGCTTAAAGCTTAGTTTTTTTGTTGAGAATTTGAATCTGAGTACCAGGATAGTAAAATTGGAGAATTTTTGGACTTGACCAACCTAGTTTAGCTAAATTTTGAGCGCCAGTTTGACTCAAGCCAACTCCATGTCCTAATCCACCACCAATAAAAGCGTATCCCCAGAGTTCTGGTTTGCCTTTGTTCAGGGGTTCGATGTAAAAAAGCGTACTTGTAGGAGCGGCAAAAGCACTGCGAACTTCGTCTTTGTGCAAAATAAAAGTACTGCGATCGGTTTTAACCGCAAGTTCTAGGATACGTCCACTCTGGCTGCGCTCCACTACTGCCATAGCCTGAATTGTCTTAAATTTGGCATGGGGACTGTTTTTCACCTGTAAAAACTTTTGCAAGTCCTTGATAATATCTTTTAAAGGCGTTTCCTTATGCCAACGAAACATATCCCACTTGCTTTCATTAAATCCTTGTTGCGTATTAATAAATTTCTGAAAGTTCTTTTCATCTGCTAAATTCTGCTTAGACAAGTCCCAAAAATTAGTCGGAGCATCCAGTACAGGGCGCAGATAGGGCCGATCTTCGCCATTCCAGACATCGCTAAAGGAAGCGGTGACGCCACCAGTGGTAGAAGAATACAGGGCGTCTATGAGTTCATTTTGATAAGTTAGTACTTTACCCTTAGTTGAGGCGATCGCTTGGTCTGTTTTGGCCGCTGCTCCCTTCAGCCCATAATAAACTTGGCAGTGAGTATCAGCACACAACTGATAGTTATCGGCGGCAAACCTACGTAAATTTCTCAAAGCATAAGTCCGGGCGAGAATTGCCTGGGCTTCCAGCGCCGCTTTTGGTGCATCTGTTCCTATTTCGTAAGGTACAACCCCACGCAAATAAGTTTCTAAAGGTACTTGATTAACGAGAGTGTATGTGCCATAAGCATTTGGCTGCAAATTCATTCGACCGGCATAAAGACGAGCAAACTCTGGTTTTTCGCTTTTATTTAGCCGAATCAAGTTTTTATCAGTGCTAATTTCCAAGTTATTTGGGCTATAGCGATTACCATCCACTACCCAGCTCACTCGCGGCACTTGCTTCAAAATTTTAGTATCAAGATATACTTTATCTTGAGTAGAAGCTTGGATGTTTTGTAATAACAAGCGTCGCAGTAAAGGGGTGCTGTAAACATCTCGTTTAGCCCAAACCTGCCAGCGTTCTGGCTGGGCTATTTCCACTTCCATTCCCTGAGAACGCCATTTATTAGCACTGTCTTCCGCAGTTTCAAAAGTACGGTATGTGCCCAAAACTACTACTTCTTGGACTGCTGACTGGGGTAAAGCTTGCATGACTGTTTCCAGCTTTACAGGATTTTTCGTAAACAGGACTTGCTGCTTATTGCCTACTTGAAATTTTAGCTTTAAGCGATCGCCTTTGATCGGTTCGAGTTGCAGCTTGGCTGTGGCTTCGGCGCCAAATCGCTGCACAATCCCAATTTTCAGTTCTATATCCTGGATGTTGCTCTCAGGCCCTGATGCAGCAGTCAGTCCCCCAATAGACAAAATGTTGTAAGCACAGCGTGGGGAAAACGCCAAAACGAAAATTTCATGGCTATCTGATAGGGAAGCGATAGCGAGTACTCAAGCGTCTTCTGCCCCTTAATGCGTCGTTGGAGCTGATTTTCCAATTGCTTTGTAGTGCGGTTTTTTTGTCGCATGAATGCTCCAATGATACCATTACCAATTTTGCCCTAAATACTAGTTGCAAAACGAAGTCATAATGACTATGATTTATATAGAGACAAAAAACAGAACTAGTTGGATAAACTCTTTATGGTTAAAGTCCAAGAAATTCCATTAAATCAGATAAAACGGCCATTGCCGCGTACAAACGATCCAAATAAAGTACAAGCCTTAATGGAATCGATTGCGGAGATTGGGCAGCAAGAACCTATTGATGTCCTAGAAGTAGATGGACAATATTATGGCTTTTCTGGTTGCCATCGGTATGAAGCTTGCCAGCGTTTAGGCAAAGAAACCGTTTTAGCCAGAGTTCGTAAAGCACCCCGTAGCGTTTTGAAGATGCACTTGGCATAGAGAATGGGAGTGGGGAGATGAGGGAGCAGGGGAGAAATCAATTCAAAATTCAAAACTTGTACTGAGCGTAGCCGAAGTATTCAAAATTCAAACATTTTAGAACTTCTGCCTCTTCTGCCCAATGCCCAATTTCCAATCCCCCATTACATATAACCTAATTAGGAGAAAATTATGTCATCGAAAGTAACAGTCAAAAATGTAAATATCGGCATTGACGAGGCGAGTAGGGCTAAAATTGCCGATGGCTTATCTCACCTGTTAGCTGACACTTATACACTGTATCTGAAAACTCATAACTTCCATTGGAATGTAACGGGGCCGATGTTTCAAACATTGCATTTGATGTTTGAGACCCAGTATACAGAATTAGCCTTAGCAGTTGATTTAATAGCCGAAAGAATTAGAGCGCTTGGCTATCCTGCACCAGGAACCTACAGCGAATATGCCAAACTAAGTTCGATTCCAGAAACTCCCGGAGTTCCAAAAGCTGTGGAGATGATTCGCGAACTTGTGGAAGGACAAGAAGCTGTAGTCAGAACTGCACGGTCTATTTTTCCGGTGATAGAGGAAGTTAACGACGAACCTACCGCCGATTTATTGACTCAGCGGATGCAAGTACACGAAAAGACAGCTTGGATGTTGAGAAGTTTACTGGAAGAATAAAGAATAGGGAATAGGGCATAGGGAATAGGGAACAGAGAAAAAACTTAATCGCCAATGCCCCATTCTCAATGCCCCATTCCCAATGCCCCATTTCCAATGCTCCATTCCCAAAAGTTGCAAGATTTAATGCAACAGGTAGGTATTTCTAGTTTTAAAGGGCTGAGTCGCGCTGCTGGTGTCTCAGAGCGTCAACTTTTACGCTTACGCCAAGGAAAGTTAGAGCAGATGCGGGTAGATGTGCTGCTTAAGCTTTCGCCAGTGCTACAGATGCCATTGAATGAATTAATCGCAACTTTTTCAACCGTAGAGTTATTACAAGAGAAAACAGCGCCTACTCAGGAATTGTTACAAGAAATTACAGATTTAAGAAGAGAGTACGATCGCTCGCAGCTTCAATTAGAACAACAGCGAGAATTATTACTACAAGAACTCCAGCAGTCGAGTTTACAACTGCTGGAGTCTTTATTATTGCAATGGCCAACAGCAGCACAGAAAGCGCAGGAGAATCCCCAGCTAGCAGCAGTCAAAATAGTACCTTTGGTGCAGAAACCCCTAGAAAAGCTATTACAGGCGTGGGGAGTGGAAGCGATCGCCCCTGTGGGAGCAGAATTACCTTACGATCCCCAACTGCACCAATTGCTGGAGGGAACTGCACAACCTGGAGAAACAGTCAAAGTACGCTACACTGGCTACCTTCAAGGTGAGAAGTTGCTTTACAGAGCTAAAGTGAGTCCTGTTTGAGAGCGTGAGGAATAGAGACGCGATTAACCCAAGTCTTTCCAGGAGTTAGGAGTAACAAATTCATAACTCTTTACTTTTTGTATTGTTTGTCGATAAATGACAGATATTGGGAATACTAAAATAGCAAAGGCGATCGCCTTGAGAAAACTTCTTTTAAAGCCTTGGTGTCGGTTCTAGCTTGCTTGGCGCTGTTGAAACCTAAATTTTTGGCTCTAGAGCGGTAGTCCAGAGGTAAATTCTTTCAATTATGTAAGTAATTGGACATAAATAAATGTAGATCCTAGTTACTATCATAAATACTCACGGAGGAAAAGCTGCTGCTAGACCAGGTTTAGCTATACGTAAGTGTAGCTCAGACTGTTTGAATTTTGAATTGCTTAATGACAGCTACGATCGTGAGATTGATTGGAGAATCTCAGTTTTGCAAAAATTTTTGGGAAATAATCTGAAAAGCACTAACTTCAGCTTGTATATAAGTAAGTATATATCTAAATCGATAAGATGCAAATAAGTCGTCGTCAAAAAATCAACATATATGATAGAACATCAAATCAACGAACGGCTTATAAATTGGTCATTTTAACATCTTTACAAAACTAAATCTACTAGTTGTTTATTATGCGAGCTTACTTAACTGGTTGATTTATAGCTGATCTATTTATAGTTAAAAAACTATATTTAATTGAACTAATAGTTTTTTAAAATTACAAGAAAATAGATTCAAATTTTGATAATTAATCCTTCTCTATCCTGATTAATGATTAATAATTATTCCATCTCTAATCTTAAATTTTATTTTACAAGCATTTTTAAATGTTCTATAATAGCGAAATCAGAGTATTATTTACATAAGTCAGAGTGACATAATTATGAGAGAACAAGTAAAAGTTATTAAGCTCAGTGGTAATTTGAATGCCACAACTTCACAAGACTTTCGGCAAAATATCACAAATATTCTAGAAAGTGGTGCGAAAATTGTGTTAGTTGATTTTAAAGATGTAACGTTTATGGATAGTTCGGGTTTGGGAGCTTTAGTATTAGCTTTTAAAACCTTGCGAGCCGCAGATATTAAGCTTGTTCTCTGCTCAATTAATGAGCAGGTCAGGATATTATTTGAACTGACTAATATGGATAAAGTATTTGAAATCTTTCCCAGCCAAGACGCATTTAATCAGGTTTTAGTCTCTAACACGTAATTAATCAAACTTAATTTGCAAAATAGATAAATCATCATCAAAAGCATCTTTGGAGTTCAGAGCTATTAAATAACTGAGTACGCGATCGAGTTGGCTATCAACAGGATCTTGTAAGCTAACTAGTAGCTGAATAAAAGCATCCAAACTCCAAAGTGTGCCGTCTGATTTAGTTATTTCATAAGCGCCATCACTAAAAATATAAAGGGTACTGAATTTTTCAATATTGCAAAACCCATCAATATATTTTGCCTCTGGAAACATGCCAACTGGCATACCAGGGGTTTTTAGGAGTTGAACTTCAGACTTTCTTGGAGATGTGCCGGTTACTAAAACTGCTGGTGGATGACCTGCACTAGCATAAATTAACTGGCGGTTGATTCGGTTGTAAACTCCGTACCAAATCGTAAAGTATTTATCATTTTGATAATTCATCTGAAAAGTGTCATTTAAACCTTTCAATACATCACTAGGTTGATAGTAATCGAAACCTTTGAGCGCACGGGAACGCAGCAGATTTAGCACTGAAACAGAAGGAAGAGTAGCTTTGAGTCCATGTCCGGCAGTATCGAGTAGGTAAATTGCTAGATAGTCATCATCGAGCCAATAGTAATCGAAACAGTCACCGCCGAGTTGTCGTGAAGGAATGAATCGAAAATTTATATTGAAGGGTTCAGTCATTGAAAGAGGTAGCAGCGATCGCACATATTCTGCTGCTTCTGACATTTCTGATTCTAGAAGCAACTTTTGAGCCTGCAAATCTCTACTCAATTGATGCAGGCGTAATCCTGCTCTTACCCGTGCTTGTAATTCATTATGCTCAATAGGTTTAGAGATAAAATCATCAGCACCAGCGTCTAGACCTTTGACGCAATCGGCAACGGAATCTAAGGATGTTAATAAAATAAAAAATGTGGTGAAAAATTTTGGGTCTGTCTTAATGTGGTGGCAAACTTCCAGACCATTCAATCCCGGCATGATCCAATCACAAATAATTAGTGCTGGACGATAAACTAATGCCTTTTCTATTCCTTCCTCGCCGCTACTGGCAGTAACTACTTCATAACCCTGTTTTTCCAACATCCTTTTCAGGAGTATTTTTATTGAATGATCGTCATCAATTATTAGTATTTGAAACATATAAATTTTTTGAAAACACTCATTAATAATTTTTTGTCAAACTAGAAAATAAAAATATGATATGAGCTAATAAGCTAGTAGTATCAATACAGAGATGCTATAGCGCTTATCGTACCCTGCGGGTACTCCTTCCCCCTTGGCGTTAGCCTCTCCCTTTGGGAGAAGGGGAGACGCTAGGACGAACAGATAACTCGTAAAGTAGCCGCTACGTGTCTATGTATGCAATAGACTTTGACTACTCTCTCTTTTTAAGAGAAAGTACCTGACGTTGGGGTAACAGGCGTAAGGAGTTGAGAGTTTGGTCTTTATTAGACTCAAATGAGAAAGAAGCACTATAACTCATTTCTATTTACTCATCAAATTTACGACTATTTAAGAGTCATAAAATATTATGGCGTTCCCAAAGGATTTAGCCATAAAAGAATGTTGCTTTTTAACTGGTTTAAGTCGCGGTATGCTTCTTGTTTGAACCATTGCCCTAAAGCATCAAAGGGGGTAAAAGATGTTCCCGTTTGCCATTTGATATCTTGACCTAAAGGTGTTGTATGATTTCCTGGTAACGTTTTCGCTGTCACCATCTCATCAAAACGTTCTTGTAAGATTTTGGTTAAAGCTGCCGATTGATCGATGGTGTCATTACTAAATTTTATTAATAAATTGCGCCGGATATTGTAATGTTCTTGGACAAGTTTGTTAGTTTCCAACGGTGAGGGGGTAAATTCAATCGCAAAAGTAGAATTGAACTGCTCTACTAGAGGGATAGCTTCTTTAGCGGCGTAGTTGTTGAAGGATATTAAAATATTTCCTGCACGTTCTACTTTAAACAGGCTACCAATCAGCAAGTGGAGTTTACAGCCCATACTGTGTCCCAACGCCGTAGATAGGGAAGTAAAGCTTGCGTAATGCCCCAGAATCATGCAATCGTTCGAGGGTGCGGTCAAAGTTTAACAGCACGGATTTTGCGATCGCAGTATGATCCAATGTATTGACGAAAGGCGTAGCAATTACAACGTAGCCTTTACTTGCCAGTTGTTCGAGCAACCAGCGATAAGTGATGTGTGGTGCAGTGGCGACAAATGCACCTCCTAAAAAATGAACGATACCTATGGGATTTTGGGGAATGATTACCCAGTTCCCTCTAATTTCTTTCCAGTCCATACGGATAAGCGATCGCTTTACGATTATTCTTTATGGTAGACCGGGGATTGCAACCGTGGGAAAGATTATGGAAAAAAGCCATTAAGAATATTTTACTAGCAGATTGGAAGCTAACTCACCCAGTAACCTCTATGGATTTATCAGTAGCATCTACGCTTTCTCTCACTCTGACTGAGTACCGAGTGAATTTACGAGTGCTTTCTAAATTCCTATTACAAAACTTAATTACGAATTATCTTAACGTTGAGTCTGTAATCTTTTCATTTCGTATTGCACATCTAATGCAATTTGTAATGCTTCATTGAGTAACCTTCCATGTTCAGTAGCCTCCTCTGTTACTTGCATCGCTGTTAACGTTGCTAAATTGTTGATAAATAGTTCTGTATTACTGAGGATAAAATTCTTATTTTCTCTTAAAATCCTTTCTGTCTTCAAAGCGCGAACTAAATCAGCTTTGGTGAGTTTAAGCGCTTCGATTACATCCTCCCTTTCCTTTATAATCACTTCTGGATTACCAGCTTCTTCTATTTGGTCATTGATATCTATAACTCTAATAACAGTATTATATCTATTAACCTCATTTAACAGGATTTGCAGAGATTTTGTCATGTTAGCTTTAACAAGCTTACTTTTACTTTTCCAGACAAAATATAAAATGCTTTGCGTCAGACCACCAGCCCAAAGTCCTAAAAAAAATAATAATATCCATGATGGAATTGTTATCCACGTCACAAACATTTTAATAATTAAATCGAATAAAATATAGATAAAAATAAATGTAGAAAATCCAATAAAAACCACAGTTGCTCCTTCAGAGCTTTGAAGTTTTTGTATATATACATTTACTAATCTCTTGAGAGGATTTGTAATGATTAAAAGTTCCTCATTGACAGGTAAATTAGTCAGCTTTTGCAGATCGTTCTGACTAATTTCCAATCCCTGTAAATCATCCCGCACAGCTTTTCAACCCTTGCCAGAATAGTTATTTAATCTAATATAGCAATCAAATTTCTAGAATGCTGGCATTTTGTCTAAACTTTTGCAAGCAAATTAATACTTGTAGGCAATGTCAAGAATTTTTGTACAATATGATACTCTTTTATCACTTTGTCAATGCGTAAGTCCTAATCAAAATTTATTGGATGATAAAGTAAAACATATATGGAGGTAAGATTATGATCCAAGCGTTGCCCAAATTACTCACCTTTAATGAATTTATCGAATGGTATCCCAATGATGCAAAACGCTATGAGTTGCACAAAGGAGTAATTATTGAAATGCCGCCTCCAACCGGAACACATGAAAAAGTTATTGCATTTTTGTCGCGGAAATTAACTGTGGAGTTTGATCGTCTCAATTTACCCTACGGAATTCCCAAAACTGTATTGCTCCAAACTGCTTCTGCCGAATCCGCTTATTCGCCTGATGTGTTGCTGCTAAATCTTGATAATCTCGACAATGAACCGCTTTTTCAAAAACAGTCAACAGTAAGCCAAGCTGCATCGGTTCCAATAGTCATCGAAGTTGTTTCAACCAACTGGCGAGATGATTACTACAATAAATTTGGAGATTATGAAGAAATGGGCATTCCCGAATATTGGATTGCTGATTATGCTGCATTGGGTGCAAGAAAGTTCATCGGTAATCCCAAACAACCCACTATTTTTGTATGCGAATTAGTTGATGGTGAATATCAAATGACAGCGTTTCAAGGTAACACCGCGATTTCATCACCTACCTTTCCCCAATTAAATTTAACTGCACAGCAGATTTTTAATGCGGCTAACTAATTTTTTATCTAGTCTTATAATTATCTTCCCAACTTATTCGGAATACCTTCACAACCACCAGGAATAGTACCTCTAGTTTTCTCGCCACCCCAAGTGCAACAGTAGTTACGTGTAGACTCAGACATTCGTTGTACGTTGCTGAAATCGGCATTTTCTACCACAGCGCCGGTTTGTTCGCCGGTTTCATAATCTGGTGCTTGGGTGCGACTGCGGGGTGAGGCTTTATCTACTACACCATAGAATAGGCGAATCCCGTTGATGTCAGCATCATTGAGATTCGCACCATATAAAATTGTGCGGGAGAGGTTGGCTTTTACTAAATCACAACCGCTCAGATTGGCGCGGACAAGATTAGCTTCGCTCAGATCAGTCCAACGTAAATCAGTACCAGAAAGGGTCGGCTGCGGCTAGCATTACGCCTAAATCGATGACGCGCACACCTTCGAGGCGGTCTTCTGCATATCCGCCAGTTCCATCAAGAATGGCTCGACCTAACAAGCGATCGCGTTTTAGGGGTGACAGTAACTTGGAACGTGACAAAAAACGGAGAATTTTCGCTTTCCCACTACCATCGACACTACTTAAAATTGCCGCAGTGCGTCCTTCCGCGATCGCTCTTTCTTGGGGCCAATCTTCTAATAATCCTTCTTCATCTAATACCAAGTCGGAAACGCCTTGGAAGTAGGAATCAATTGTCTGTTGCTGGGTGATGATATTTTGCTGAACTGTCAGCAGGTTTTGCTGAATTGTCAAGTCTTTAGAAATAACATATTGTCGCCATGCTACGTAAACGGCGATGATAGCGATGAGAATTTGCCCCAAAGCGCCAAACCAATCAGCGAGGGTTCCAGCAATGTCCCAGTTAATTTGGCGTCCTAAAAGCAGCAAGCGATCGCCTACACCTGTGAACCTGATCGTGCCGATAATGGCTACTAGTAATCCCAAAAAAGCCACAAACAGAGTGCGTTCTTGAGGTGAAAACCATTCGTCTAAAACTTCTTGCAACCAAGGCAATAATATCGCCAGTGATAGCAGCAAAGCCATCAGCGTTCCGATAATGCCAACGATCCAGTTATTAAGGATAATTCCAATGAAGGTGGTGGCGATCGCGATTAGAGTAATCAGCAATGCCCTGGGCTTAACTGTGAATTGTTTGGTAGTAGGGTGCTTGACTTCCGAACGAGTTTGTTGTAGCGCAGTTGTATATTGCGGAGATTTTAAAGACGCGATCGCCGCTAGAGCTTGTGGTGTTGCTAGTACTTCTGAGTTTAGGTTCTTCTCAGCTGCGCCACCGTCAAAGTCATCTGGTTGCGAATCGTTTTCTGGGGTTGGTAGATTAGAGGAATTGGATTCAATCGTCATGTTTTCTATTTTGCCCCAGTAGATTCAGAACAACATCTGTTTTATCAGAAATTGCACTCAAATCAAGACTTGTATTCCATACAATACTTCTGGAATTTTAAATTGTTAATTTCGATCTACAGTTTGAATTGTCAACATTTGAGGAGGCGTAGCGTCAGGTGGGTAGAGAAAATCCACTTCTACCAGTCGGTGCTGTCCAGGAGATATTTTTAATTGAGCCAGCGGTTCTCCCATCTGTCCCCGTTGTTGAACTAAATGCCAATATTGAGTTCTGGGTAAGCCATTATCGTCATTGTAGCGAATACGAACTGTGCCTCGGAAAAAGACAGATGGTGCGGGTGGTGAAAAAAAGCGAAGCCCTGGTTTACTTAACTCATCTTCTTTAATAGGCGTTTGAAAAAGTACATTTATAGTTTGCGGCTTATCCGTATTGTTGAATAATGGTAGAGAGATGTTGTATTCAATGCCATAGTTGCCGTGAGCTTCGTAAGCAGTACCAGGATAACGCGCTACGAGTTTAGCAGTTTGGTTTTGTCCAGTACCCATTTTGCCAGCCAAGAGGGTACTTAAACCGTAAGAAAAAGCTTGTCCCGATCCGGGAATTGTCAGGTATGAACTATTAGAGTCGGTAACTTGTGCTTGCCAACGAGAGCCAATAGCTACCCCTGCTACCCGTCCGTAAATTTCTGTTGCCCCTGCAAGCCGATCTGGAGGACTGGGTGCAGGTTCGCGGGGCCCTGCAAAATCACCATTTTCTAATAAATTCTCCCATTCTTCTAAAGTAGGCGCTCGTTCGCTACCATCGGCATTGGGTTTGGCAAACATGGCCAGGTTCGCCAGATAAACAGGACGATCGCTATACAAACGTAACAAAGTAGAACGTCCATTCAATGGCGGCGTTAAAGTCCGCACAGGAATGGGATGATTCATTAACATCCGGCTTTGTTTGGGTGGAATTACCAACTGGGCTGGCCATCCTTGTTGTCTGGTTCGCAGCACATCATTCATGACGCGATCGCCAGGCCCTGCATAAATGTTTCCCGAATTATTTGACAGCATGGGGGGAAGCTTGACAAAAGGTGCATCAGGTTGACTCACATAACTAGCTGCTT